>CAVYTF010000018.1:0-187215 GCA_963771435.1 uncultured Bacteroidota bacterium
CGACGGTGCCTGCAACAATAACGCAGCCATCAGCACCTGTAAGCTTTGGTACAGTACAGGGCGGACAGGGATGTACAGGTAATGCAGGGATAGTAATAACAGCATCAGGTGGCTATGGAGGATACAGCTACAGCGACAACGGGGGCAGCAGCTACCAGTCAGGTTCAACGTTCAGCAACCTGTCATACGGCAACTATACAGTAGCTGTAAAAGACCAGAATGGTTGTGCAGCACCAACAGCGGTAGTGAAGTTAAGCGCACTGAGCTCATCCGCGATCCAGGGAACGCTGACGGTATGCCCAGGCGGCACGACGACGATCTATACGATCCCGTCAGGCGGAGAGGCACCTTATTCCTACAACCTTGACAGTTCTGTGTTTGTTCCGAGCAGCGAACGTTATTTCAGCGTACCTGCAGGAGTGCATACGATAACAGTAAAGGATAACCTGAGCTGTACATATACACCTGCGGCGGTAACAGTTACATCGATGAGCTGTATGGGGCTTGTTGAAGGCGGAGGAGAGCAGAAGGTACAATCAGCATCATCAATGTTTGCAGCGCATGTGATGCCGAACCCTGCACAGGGAGCATTCCATTTGCAGATGGAGAGCAGCAGCAGGGAAGAGGTGGAGCTGACGGTGACCAATATGCAGGGAGTGAAAGTGTATGAAGGCAGGGGAGGAGTAGCTAACCTGTATGAGTTCGGGTCAGGCTTTACAAGCGGTATGTATATATTGCAGATAAGGCAGGGCAATGAGGTGCATACGGTTAAGCTGGTGAAGGGGAACTAGAGTAATTGATAATCTATAATTGACAATTGATAATGAAGGCCATCCTGAAAAGGGTGGCCTTTTTTTGTTTGAACTACGAAAATCCTGTGTTCAATTCCAAAGATCTTAAGTAATTTTATTTTTAGACGCCTTTAAGCTAAGCTGTTTTAGTAGCAGGCAGGAAAGAGATGCGAAGAATGTTTTGGGTGACGAAGAAAGTAAATAAAGTGAGGTAGAGTTGACGGGGATGGGCTTGAGAAGCGCCGCGGTAACAGGCACGTAGAGGCAAAAAGGAGTGCGCGAAATATGAATATAAAACAGTTCATAAAAAAAGCCCCAAGAGGGGCCTTGATGAATTGGCTTTTATTATTCAGTGGTTTATTGTTTTGCTGAAAATACTTATTTCTCCTTCAGCTGAAACTTTGAGGATGATGGATGATCTTGGGTTTTTAAGCAATACATAATAATTAGGTTTATTTTGGGCATCATCAAATTCAATTGCCTGTGTTACTACATTGCCATCATATTTTTTGTTGATCGTTTTTAAAGCTTCGGCCGGAAGTGATCCGGCGCTTATTTCCCTGCTTACGCCAAAATAGTCTCCATTGTTATCATAAAAAGCTTCCATTTTTTGGTTCATCCATTCGAAAGACGCTTCTGTATAAAGATCGGTTACCAACCACGTTATACCGGTTGCATTTTTAAATACATCAGAAAAATGGCTTGTCACCTTTTGATCAATTTCTTCCGGGCCAGAAGCAAATGCACTCATAGCTGTAGTAAGTAGTAGTAATGCTACAATGGTATATTTCCTGCCTGCAGAAAAATATACTTGAAAAAATGTTGTGTTTCATGATTTTTTAATTTTTTTGTTTGTTCAAATGTAGAGTCAGCGGCAGACTATTACCACAGAATTGTGACTAATAAGAAATATTTCGTAGATAATTGGATAAACGGTAAGTTCATTTGCCAAGAGAATATTTACCCGCTCTGAAAAGCAGGCGCAACGGGGTTTTGTCCTATTCTTAAAAGAAATATAAATAAAGCAGATGCGTGTTAAATAAATATAATGTGGATGAATGGCGGAAATCTAAGGCGATATTGGAGAAGCAAGGCAGAAGAAAATCATTATTTTTGTATTTCCTAATATTTTCAAATGCAAATAAATCCAGGCGTTTTATTACGCAATATCCAGTCCCCTGAAGATGTGAAGAAACTGACGCGAACGCAGTTGAACCAACTTTGTGATGAACTGCGGCAATATATTATTGATGTGGTAAGTGTGCATGGCGGCCATTTTGGAGCAAGTTTGGGCGTGGTGGAGCTTACAGTGGCGCTGCATTATGTTTATAATACACCTTATGACCAGCTTGTATGGGATGTTGGGCACCAGGCATACGGTCATAAAATATTAACGGGGCGGAGGGATAATTTTATCACTAACAGGAAATATAAAGGGCTTAGCGGTTTCCCAAAACGGAGCGAAAGCGAATATGATACTTTTGGCGTTGGGCATTCTTCCACATCTGTTTCTGCAGCTCTTGGCATGGCGATGGCTGCAAAATATAAAAAGGAAAACAGGAAGTCTGTGGCTATCATTGGCGATGGGGCAATGACGGCGGGCTTGCTTTTGAAGCGCTGAACCATGCGGGAGTGACTGATGCGGACATGCTGGTGATACTGAATGATAACTGTATGAGCATTGATCCGAATGTTGGCGCGCTAAAAGAATACCTGACTGATATTACTACTTCCCCTACTTATAATAAAGTGCGTGATGATGTTTGGAAAGTGATGGGCAAATTGCCGGTTGGCAAGAATTTTACACGGGAAATGGCAAGCAAGTTTGAGGCAAGCATGAAAGGGCTTGTGAGCAAGAGCAGTAATCTTTTTGAAGCATTCAAGTTCCGTTATTTCGGGCCGATTGACGGGCATAATATTACCAAACTGGTTGATACCCTTAAGGATTTGAAAAAAATACCCGGCCCTAAACTATTGCATATTGTTACAATCAAGGGCAAAGGATATTCGCTAGCAGAAGATAGATCAAACGAAGTGGCACGCGCCGGGGCTGTTTGATAAAATAACCGGAGAAATTGTAAAGAAAAAATATGATCTGCCGCAGCCGCCAAAATACCAGGATGTGTTTGGGCATACTATTATAGAGCTTGCGGAGAAGAATGATAAGATCATGGGCATGACGCCTGCTATGCCAAGCGGTTCTTCATTGAAATTCATGATGGATAAAATGCCTGACCGTGCGTTTGATGTGGGCATTTGCGAGCAACACGCTGTTACACTGAGCGCGGGGCTTGCGACGCAGGGGATGAAGGTGTTCTGCAATATTTATTCATCGTTCATGCAGCGGGCTTATGACCAGGTGGTGCATGATGTGGCGATCCAAAAACTGCCTGTTGTGTTTTGTTTAGACCGTGCAGGACTGGTCGGAGAAGATGGCCCTACCCATCATGGCGCTTATGATATTGCATACTTCCGATGTATTCCCAATATGATCATTTCAGCGCCGATGAACGAGCTGGAATTGCGCAACCTGATGTACACCTCACAACTTGATTCTACCAAGCTTCCTTTTGTAATACGCTATCCGCGCGGCGAAGGGGTAATGCCGGAATGGAGAAAACCTTTTGAAGAAATAACGATCGGCAAGGGAAGAAAATTAAAAGACGGAGATGATATTGCGATCCTTTCTTTTGGACACCCGGGGAATTTTGCTACTGCTGCCATACGTGAATTAAAGACGGAAGGTATTAATCCGGGGCATTATGACATGCGTTTTGCAAAGCCGCTGGACGCTAACCTGCTACATGAAGCCTTTACGAAATACCAAAAGATCATAACGGTGGAAGACGGGACAGTGGTTGGTGGTTTTGGCAGCGCAGTAGTTGAATTTATGGCGCAACATCATTACAATGCTGAGATAAAAATACTAGGCATACCGGACAGCATAGTGGAACACGGCACACTGAAAGAACTGCAAAGAGAATGCGCTTATGATGCCGCAGGAATCGCTGAAGCAGCAAGGGAAATGATGAGAGAAAAAGTAAAGATGAATGTGCTTATCGGGGATAATTTTACCCAAATCCTTCCTTAATAATTAATAACCTGCTCGACTATTGTTTTGGGAACTTTGCGCCACTCGTATTGCTGGTTGCGAAGTTGTGGCTCAAAGCCGGCTTCTTTTATTGCAGCTTGTATTGTTTTATAAGTAAAGCGATGAGGCGCGCCTGCCGCACTTACCACATTTTCTTCAATCATTATACTGCCAAAGTCGTTGGCGCCTGCATTAAGGCAAATCTGAGCTGTTTGTTTGCCTACGGTTAGCCAGCTTGCCTGTATGTTTTTGATATTTGGGAGCATGATACGGCTGAGGGCAATCATGCGAATATATTCTTCGGCAGTGGTGAGGTTATGTACTCCGCGGATGCGGGTAAGTAGTGTATCTACATCCTGGAAGGTCCAGGGGATGAAGGCAAGGAAGCCTTTGGCTGATACCGGTTTGAGTGCCTGCACTTCGCGGAGGCGGACAAGGTGAATGAAGCGTTCTTCAATGGTTTCAACATGGCCGAACATCATGGTGGCGCTGGTGGTGATGTTTAGTTTATGGGCTTCGCGCATGATGGCGAGCCATTCATCTGCGCCACATTTGCCTTTGCTTATGAGCCTGCGCACCCGATCCACTAATATCTCTGCCCCTGCGCCGGGGAGGGAATCCATGCCTGCTTCTTTTAAAGCGATGAGTACTTCACGATGCGTTGACTTTTCTAATTTGGTGATATGAGCGACTTCGGGCGGGCCGAGGGTATGCAGCTTTATGGTTGGGAATTCTTCTTTTATCTGGCGGAATGTTTTTACATAGAAGTCTAAACCCAGTTCGGGATGGTGGCCGCCCTGCAGGAGAAGCTGATCGCCGCCGAAACGGAGTGTTTCTTCAATCTTGCGGCGGTAGGTGTCCATGCCTGTAATATAGGCCTCAGGATCGCCGGGAATGCGGTAGAAGTTGCAGAACTTGCAGTTGGCGATGCAGACGTTGGTGGTATTTACATTACGGTCTATCTGCCAGGTAACCTTGCCATGAGGTACCTGTTTCTTTCGTAACTCGTCAGCTACGTACATTAATTCTGTAAGTGGGGCATTGTGGAAGAGAAAAACGCCTTCTTCTACTGAGAGAGAGTCAAAGTTTAGGGCGCGGGAATATAGTGATGCGAGGTCCATTTGTGTGATAGTTATGGGGGCAAAATTAGGTAGAAATGAGGCAATTGTTATATGTGGTTTATATACTGCATTAATGGGAGGAAGCTATGAGAGTGGGAAAAGTAGCGGGAACTTAGGCATACAAGGATAGGGTTGCCATGCCTTTGGCTTGGCTTTGAGTGGGCATTAAGTGGGCTTTGGGTGGGAGTAAGGTGGGCTTTGACTGGGAGTAGGGTCTCTATAAGGTCTCTATAAAGTCTCTATAAGGTCTCTATAAGGGTAGGAAAATGGGAGTTGGAAAGGATGAAAAGAGGAAATCGTTGGCAATTTAGGATAAAGTTTGTTGGTGACAAAATATTTGTTTGAGGCAAAGTAAAAAGGAAAAAATAAAAAATTAAAATGTGTTATTGCATGGGTTGTGTTTGTAAAGGGCAATGACTATAATTCTGAAGAATTATTTTTTCACTGCTTTAAGGTACGCTGCACTAACACCTTGAAGAACTCAGATGCAAAGAATGACGGGTCACTTACCTTAGTAATGCATTAGTCTAAGGAAATGGACGCTAAAAAACAAGCTTAAAACGCAGGGTCTCATGCTTTACACAGGCTATGCAATGAAGACCCTGCGCGGACGGACACCTTGAAGAACGAGGGGGCAGTTATGAATTTAGTAATCTTGCTTGTATTGGGTATATATTTGTACTGGCGTCAGAATGTAAAGTTCATTAACCCAATCTTATACCATTTCTCCAAAGTACAGTCTTGAAATTTGATGGGAAT
Source organism: uncultured Bacteroidota bacterium (assembly GCA_963771435.1). Taxonomy (GTDB): domain Bacteria; phylum Bacteroidota; class Bacteroidia; order Chitinophagales; family Chitinophagaceae; genus CAVYTF01. Next base: position 5,763 of record CAVYTF010000018.1, read on the forward strand.
TAAAAGTATATATCGATCTGTTAAGAATGTTGTTTCCAAGGAAACAATGATAAAACCCGTTGATCATTTATGGGCATTTATAGGGGCTTTTGTGGGGATAGGTTTAATTGGGCTTATACAAACTACAACATTTGGTGCGAATGATAATGTTTTTTTGATCGGCTCATTTGGGGCGTCTGCTGTTTTAATTTATGGTGCGCCTTACAGCCCTTTTGCTCAACCGAGAAACCTGATCGGGGGCCATTTGGTCAGTGCGTTTATTGGCGTAAGCATTCAGTTGCTTTTGCCGCATGAACTTTGGCTTTCTTCTGCTTTGGCTGTTTCTCTTTCTATAGTTGCTATGCAGATGACCAAAACCATGCATCCCCCGGGAGGGGGGACAGCTTTGATCGCAGTGGCTGGTTCAAAACAGGTGACAGGATCAGGGTATTATTATATTCTTTCGCCTGTATTAAGCGGAGTGCTGATACTTTTTTTGGTGGCAATGATCGTCAATAATATGCCTAAGGGGAGAAGGTACCCTTATAAAAAGGAGTGAGTTATGGAGAATGGAGAATGGTGAATGGTGAATGGTGAGTTGAAGGTACGCTAAAATTAAAATCATAATAGAAAAATTACAATTGGATTTATATAATTATTAAATTCCGCTATAAAAAACTGCGCCCCTGCACAGTTTGGTCATTTAGAAGCACTTTTGCAGCCTTTAATATTTCTATAATATGAAAAAAGCTTTATTCTTAATGGCTTTCTTTTTTTGTATATGCCAGTTGCAGGCGCAAACGTTTGGTTATTTTGCAAGCGCTGTATATTTGAAAGACAGCGCTTCGAGCGCGTTTTACAGTACGGCACCAACTTCCGGCGTTAATGCTATCAGCACTAATAATTTCAATAGTTTTCTTGGTTCCTATATTGAGAGGGCTGGTAACCTGACCATGGCGGGTGGTGAAGTGAAAACCTGGTTTAACCGCAGTGAATCTGAGGGAGAAGCTGTTGGCGTTTGTGGAGTGAACTTATACTTTGCTGTTTATCCAGAGGGAAACCGCCCTGCGAGCCCTTCTTTTACATCTATCCCGCTCAGTTATTTTGACAGTTGCAGCAATGGAGCGTTCCCTACCGGTGGCCCATGCAGCGTTGGAGATGAGAAATGGCAAACTACCGGGGGCACTTATGGATTGTCGACGTTTGCGCCAGGAACTTATACACTCGAAGTTTATTACCGGGTTTCAGGCACTTCTTCTGTGGATGGAGAAAACCCATGCGGTGAATATGTGTATGATAATAACAATAATAATCCTACAAATTATACTGCCAGCTTTACTGTAACGCCAGCGCCTCCTCCGCCTCCTGTGCCAACTATAAAAACAGTTCCAACGACTGTGAAAAATCTCTGCCCAGGGAGTTCTGTTAAACTAACTTCTTCTGCAAAAACAGGTAATCACTGGAGCACAGGAGATACCACACAAAGTATAACCATTGATACGGCAGGTTCCTATTACGTGACGGTAACTGCGAACGGGCAGTCTTCTATGTCTGCAGTGAAAACAGTGACTTATGCAAAATGCGGCGCACCTAGTGCAAAAAGCCCGACGGCTATTGCCTCAACATCAGCAACTGTTAACTGGTCTTCGGTTTCCTGCGCAGCAGAATATACACTTGTATACCGTAAAAACGGAACGTCTGGGTTTAAAACAATTATCACCAGCGATACTACTTATAACCTAACCGGATTAGTTGCGGGAACGACTTACCAATGGAAAGTAAGAACCGTTTGTGTTGAAAGCCCTGTAACCGCCAGCGGTTATACTGCTCTTGCAAACTTCACCACAACAACGACATTGGCATTGAACCCCGTGCAGGAGAAAATGAATAATGTTTTGAGCTTAGTTCCCAACCCGGCACATTCATCCATGACGGTGAGCTTTTCAACGGCGGAGGCAAATGCGATAGTGCAGGTGATCAATTCCACAGGACAATCTATTCTTCAAAAACAGGTTTCGACCTTTGGGGGAACCAATACCACGCAGCTTGATGTGTCTTCCCTTGCGCCGGGCAACTATATGCTGCTTGTGAAAACAAAGAACGGAATAGAGACCAAACAGTTTGTAAAAGAATGATGCGGAGTTAGATGGTTGTTGTTGGGGACATAATAATAGCATAAGTATATTAATATTGAGCTATTAATATATCGCTCCTATGGAGCTTTATTGCGCCGTTTAAATTATTCTATTACTATTTAGCCTCTATGAGGCAGTATAAAGTCTAATACCTAAGGTTTATAGTTTGTTCAATTTTAAACTTTGTGTGCCATGTTCCTGATCTGTGATGGTGATGATGTATGTGCCTGCGGGATAGCTATGGACATCCAGAGAGAGGTTGTTTACTCCGGCTATTGAAGTGCCGTTTAACTGTGATACTGTTCTTCCCTGCAAGTCTGAAACCTTTACCGTATAATTGTTTGCGGTTAATTCATTAAATACAAGTGTGGCCTGTGTAATTGCGGGATCAGGATAGAGAGACAAAGCAATTGGGGAGCTCAATTTTATTGGGGCTATGGAACTGTAAGTGTATTTGCCATCCTTGTCTACCATTTGCAGCCTGTAATAGAGTAACTGGAAGCCCAGTTTATCAGCATTGAGATCGGTATAGTTGTAAGCGTGTTTTGTGGATGTATTGCCCATGGCGCTCATCTTTCCTAAATCAATAAAGTTTTTGCCATCGGTGCTGCGCTGTATGTTGAAATAACTGCTATTGATCTCTGAAGTGGTTTGCCATTGCAAGAGGTTGTTGTTGCCCTGTTGCTGTGCTGTGAAATTGAGCAGTGTGACAGGGAAGCTGGCTGAAGGAGCTAAATAAGCCAGGTAATCGTGGCTGGCGGCACTGGTATATTCAATAAAAAGGCTGTCATTATAGATAACTGGTGAACCGACATAGCCAGACCCGCCATTTACAGCAGTATCGGGATTTGTAATCAATGTTAATGCGGTATCATTATATTGAGCCAACTGGTTGTTGGTTTTAGCATTTTCATATTGTATAAAAAGCTCTTGTTGGCCATTCAAATCGGGCGCTACTATTGGAGGGGTAATGGCTGCACCGGTGCTTGTATAATTAGCCCATCCGTAAGGGCTTGCATCAGGGTTAGGAATAAGCGTAACTGAAGTGCCATCATACTTTGCCAACCTGTAAACACTTGCTGCGTCCTGGTATTGAAAGTACAGGTTATTGTTATAAACTATTGGCGCGCCCTGGTAGCCACCATACCGCGCCCCGGTATCAGGATTTGATACCAATGTTAGTGCTGTTCCGTCATATTGTGCCAATTGAGTAGTATAATTAGTGTTGAGGTATTGAATATAAAGCTTGTTATTATATACTATTGGCGAACCTCCTGAGCCATATCCGTATCCCGGGCCTGTATCCGGATTAGATATTAATGTTTCTTTTGTACCGTCAAATTGGTTGAGTTCGGTAAAGCCAGCACTGTCAACATATTTTGTGTATAAATAGTTGTTGTAAATAATGGGTAATCCCTGGTAACCGCCTCCAAAAGGGTTGAATGCTGTGGCGCCATCGGGGTTGGGTATAATGGCCAAAACCGTATCATTGAAAGACATCATTTCACGGGTTTCAGGGGCGGCATTGGTTTCAAAGCCCATGTATAGCTTGTTTTTATATTCTGTGAGGCCACCCTGGTAAGTGAAGCCGCCTGTAACGGGCGGATCAAAAATTGTCCAGGAACTGCCATCATACGTAGCCATTTGTGAATTGTACTGAAGGCAGAGTTTATTATCATAGATACATAAAAAGTTAAACTCAGGGTTAGTTGCGTCTGGGTTAGGTATAAGAGTTATAGCAGTACCATCATAAATTCCTAATTGATAAACACCTGCTGTGCGGTTATAAATTTCGAGATATAAATCATTGTTGTACACTATTAGTGCAGCAACAAATAAGGTTCCGCTAATGGTGTCTGGGACGGGTATAATAGAATTGCCATTGTAGTAGGCCAATTCTTCACCCCCTGCACTATCCCTATAGGTAAAATACAGTTTATTATTGTATGGAATAGGGGCACCAAAGTAGCCTACGCCATCATCAGGGTTTGGGACGAGCTTTAAAGTTTGGGCGTTTGCTGTGGCCGTTAAAACAGACATTATCAAAATGGCAGGGAGAAAAAGTACATTTTTTTTCATAGCGAATGGTTTATTATATGGTGTAAAAGTAAAATTTATTATTGATCTGTATTTGATCTTTGTATTATAATTTCTTTTATAGAAACAGAAAGCATTTGTTTTGTAATTTACTTTGTAATTAGCAGGGTATTGACAGACTTTTTATAGTACAAGGTTCATGTTAATTAACTTAAAAGATATTGTTTATGCTATTAGCAGACGTTGATGAATCAATAATGGTTCCTGTTCTTTCAGAAGTGATCGTTTCTCTGTTGCTGTTCGCAGGTGGCTATCTTATTGGCAAATACCGCGAAAAGCTGAGGGAGCGTGGCAAAAACCTGGAGGAATATAATTTTTATCCTTTTGAGGCAGACAAGGATAATTTTCCCCAGTTCATACTAAATGATTTTCGCCTTGCTGTTCATTATTTTTTAAAGAATAAAGATCATATAGCTGCAAGGCAGTTGATATTTATTGGCGAACAAAACAATGTGCGCAACCTGCTGGAATCAACTGAGCTGAAACAATATGAAAAGCTTTTCAGGGTTTACCAGGGGGATAAGATCGTTGATGATAATAACGAGTTTCTTGAAAATTATAAGCGTATTGTGCGGTTGATCGGCCAAACATTCAAGCATATGGGCATAGAGATCCTTCTCCATAATCTTATGAACCCTTCCCGTTCCATAGCAGAAATAGAAAGCGGTGAAGTGACGGGAAGGAAAGTGGGGATGGGAACTACAGCACTTGTGCTTGACCTGAAAAAAAGAAAGGCCCTTAATGAGGATAAACTTAATTATGAACTGAATATAGGGGCCCGCAAATTCAAATGTACTACGATACCAGTATTCCGCAGGAATTATGGTTTGATAGCGGCGGTTTGCATTAATATTGACATTAAATTCATTACAGAAGAAGTTATGAAAACAAAAGAGGCACTTGATGACTTTTTTAAAAACTATTGCAAAACAGATATGGTACTTGAAGAAAATATACTGAGCAAAGAAGAATATGAAAAAGCGCTGAAAGGAAAAAAGTACTGGAAAGATGGTAAATGAATACCAAGGAATCTATAATAATTTTAAAAACCCTCTAATGAAACCTCTAAAACTTATTTGCTTAATCTGTGCATGTTGTATTTGTCTATGCTTTAGTTCCGGGGCTAATGCGCAAAAAGCTGTTCCTGACACTGTAAAAGCTGGCATTTATATTACCAGCATACATGACATTGATTTCAAGGATAAAGAATATAGTGTCTGATTTCTGGCTTTGGCTAAAATATAAGAACAAGGATCTTGATTTTTTACAGAACCTGGAAGTACCGCTATCAAAATCTACTACCAGGTCGTTTGTTACCATTGACAGTTCAACCAATGAAATATACCTACTGATGAAACTACAGTGCGTGATGCAGGATTCATGGAGAATAAATGACTTCCCTTTTGACCATCAAAAACTAAACTTATTTCTTGAAAACTCACAGTTTGATTCTCACAGCCTGGTTTTTATACCGGATACGCTTGGCAAGCATTATGACCCCCGTTTTACGCTCAGAGGGTGGAATATAGATAGCTGCAATGTCACTATTAATAAAAAGCTTTATGAAACTGCATTTGGAGACCCGACCGCCAGGAAGCCACATTCAGAATACAGCAGAATGTGGGTGGCGGTTTTAAATCACCGGGATGTATCAGGGCTTTTCTGGAAGCTGTTTGTAGGCATGTATATAGCATTTTTTATTGCTTATGTATGTTTTTATATACATGTGGATAGCATCGATTCCCGTTTTGGATTGAGCGTTGGAGCTTTGTTTGCTGTAATAGGTAATAAGTATGTGGTGGATGCTTCACTGCCCGAAACCACTACTTTTACGCTTGTTGACAGCCTGCATGGCATTACGCTGTTCTCCATTTTAGCCATCATTTCTGCTACTGCATATTCTTTAAGCCTTGTAAAAAAAGATAAATTAAAACAGGCAAATAGGTTTGATATGGTTGCCGCGCAGGTAATATTGGTGCTGTACGTTGTTCTAAATATTTGGTTGATCAGCCAGGCGGCAAAGGGGTGAGAACTGAGTACTTTGAAGAACATTTATGGAGCGCATACCACGGGACATTATTTCAGTAAGACCGTGGCGTAGGCTATTATTCCTTCACCGCGGCCGACGAAGCCCATTTTTTCGGTGGTAGTGGCTTTGATGGAAATGTTTTTTGTACTGGTTTGTAAAATGGTAGCAATGGTTTGCTGCATAGCTGGAATGAAAGGGTTTATTTTTGGTGCTTCGAGGCAGATGGAGGAATCAATGTTGACGAGTTCATATCCTTCTGATCTTATTAATTCTGCTGTTCTTGCTAAGAACAATCTTGCTGTCAATATCTTTAAAGTCCAGTGAAGTATCAGGGAAGTGGGAGCCAATGTCTCCAAGACAGGCTGCACCAAGCATGGCATCGCAAATAGCATGAAGCAAAACATCTGCGTCGCTGTGGCCGAGGGCACCTTTATCATAAGAAATTTGGATACCGCCTAGCCAAAAATCCCTGCCTTCTAGTAACTGGTGGAAGTCTATGCCAAAACCGATACGGAGGTTCATTTTAATAGATGACAGATGTTAGATGACAGATGTTAGTTGACAGATGTTAGTTGACAGATGACAGGTGATGATGACCGCAGAACAAAATGACTTTATTGAGATGTGGTATTATCGCTGCCGCCTGAACCTTCAAGGTTGAATAGAATACTGAACCGTAAAGTATTTGAAAGAGGATTAAGTGTGACACCGTTTCCAGAAGGAACAATATAAGAAAAATTAAAATTGAACACGGTATATTTTAACCCTATGCCTAATGTAAAGTATCTCCTATCGCCCTGGTTCTTGCCTTCCCAAAAATATCCAGCGCGCGCCATAAACTGGCCGTTGTAGGTATATTCCATTCCGCCTGAAAAGGTATAGGCGCTATTGCTTAATGATTGGCCCCAACTTCCAAAAACGCTCTGGGTATGGTAGTTTATGAGGTTTTCCATATTAATGCTATCATCGTATGTGGCATTGCCAGTGTTTGAGGCTGTTGGCAGTGCAGGAACGAGCAACTTATTTATGTCCACGTCAAAGGTCATTTTATTATCCTCGTCCAATATTGCTGTATAAGCGCCGCCAATGCCGAGGTTTGCGGGAATGAAATCTTTTGACTGTGCATTGTCAGTATATCCTATTTTGCCCCCCAGATTTGAAAGAGCTATGCCGTATGTGAAACCCTGCCCTTCATCATTTAAACCATTGTGAAATAACGAAACATCTGCAGCGACTGTTTGCCCGGCTTTATAAACCGTACTGTTAACGGAGCCGTTGGCAAGGCTTGAATTAATATAGCGTAAGGCTACTCCTAAGCCAATCTTGTCTGACACTTTGCGGGAATAACCGAAATCAACCGCATATTCCCTTGGACGATAGAGCTGGAGGTTTTGGCCATTGTAATCTGTGAACTGGATATCTCCCAAATTAAAATAACGGATGGAGCCTGAAATAGCCTGTTCATCATCTATTTTGTGGTAACCAGCCAAGGTGACGAGGTAAACACCTGATGCGATGGCCTGCAACCATGGCGTATATGTTAAACCCACGGCATCGGTAGTTGTTGCAAAAGGACTTTCCCAAATCCCAAAAACCTGAATTTGCATCAGGACTGAGGCCTATGCCCGCTTCGCCCATGGCACCGCTTCGGGCATCAGGCGAAATGCGTAAAAAAGGAACCGCCGTGGTTACTACATTAGGAACTACATAAGTGGCAGCTTGCGACTGCGCTAAAACAGAAATAAAAAAAAGGGGGAGAAATAAAATCGCTACTTTCAATTTTGTTACATTCATTAAAGTTAGTTTTTACTGATAATAATATTATGGCTGATCAAAATCGTTTTCAAAATAAGCCGTAATTTAAATTTTAAGTACAGGTATAATCAATAAAACTAAGTTCGGTGGTTAAATAATATAGAGGAATTGGCCATGCGGGTGCAAATATGAATATTTTTTGTTGTAAAATGAATCTTTTTTCATCCGAATTATTTTTAACAGTTCCGAATTTTATTAAAAAATAATAAACGAGCTAAAGTGTTTATTATTTTAAAAATTATAAATTATCTTCGCCGTTTGTAAGGAAAAATGCAATATTTTACTAAACTTACCGTTTCAAAATAAACAAAAGCTGTATAGATGTTAAAGGGATCTAGAAATTTTATTTTGTTGTTTGCAGTGTTGGCAACAATTTGTTCCTGCAAACCCAAACCACAGAAATCCAGTGTTACAGGTTGGAATTATAATGACAAAAAGCAGGGGGGGTACTATGTAACCAAACCATCAGATATAAAGACTGGACCGGGACTGGTGTTTGTGCAAGGTGGCACTTTTACTATGGGCGCAACCGAAGAAGATGTAATGGGCGACTGGAATAATATACCCCGCAGGGTAACAGTGAACTCATTCTTTATAGATAAAACGGAGGTTGCTAATGTACACTACCGTGAGTATATTCATTGGCTGGAGAATGTTTTTTCAGACCCACAATATGAAAAAGTAGTGCAAGGCGCAAAGCCAGATACATTAGTGTGGCGTACTGAATTGGCATATAATGAGCCTTATGTAGAATATTATTTCCGCCATCCTGCTTATAATTACTATCCTGTGGTGGGTGTGACCTGGAAGCAAGCACATGATTTTTGCGTTTGGAGAACAGATAGGGTAAATGAATTGGAATTGATCACAAAAGGCTACCAGAACCCAAATGTTTTGAAGCAGGAACTTAACGGCGGTGGCCAAGATAATTTTAATACAAAGTCTTACCTGATGGGGGAATATGAAGGTATTCCAGGTAAGCCAAAAAAGAACCCGTTGCTCGATGCACAAGGACGCCCGAGAACAAAAGTGGAATTTAACGATGGTATTTTATTACCTGACTACAGATTGCCTACTGAAGCAGAATGGGAATATGCTGCTCTGGGTGAAATAAACCAAAATCCTTCATCTAAACAAGGCAAAAAGAAAAGGGGAGAAGAACTGGTTACAAACAAACAGATATATTCCTGGAAAAATGATGGTTTTGACAACCTGCGAGCTACACGCCACGGGGCATGGCAGGGAGCTTTTCTCGCAAACTTTAAGCGCGGTAATGGAGACTACATGGGGGTAGCAGGGGGGCTGAATGACAATTCTGCAATTCCAGCAGAAGTGACCTCGTTTTTCCCTAATGGCTTTGGGTTATACAACATGAGCGGCAACGTTAGCGAATGGGTGGCTGATGTGTACAGGCCAATGACAGACCAGGACGAAAATGATTTAAACCCTTATCGTGGTAACGTATTTGAAAAGGTAGATACTAAAGGCGGTGAAGGTAGTTTGCGTGACAGTTTGGGAAGAATAAAAATGACCCCTGAAACAGATTCAGAACTGCATGACAGGAGAAATTATCAAAGGTCTTATGCTATCAACTTTTTAGATGGTGACTCTACCAGTGAAAATTATTATGGTTATGGAGTTACCACCTTAATAAGTGATAAATCAAGGGTAGTGAAGGGTGGTAGCTGGGATGATATGCCATATTGGTTAAGTCCAGGGGCGCGCCGTTTCCTGGAAGAAGACCAAAGCAGCAGTACAATTGGTTTCAGATGTGCTATGACGCATTACGGAGGATCTGAAGGCACTTCTGCCAAGCAAAAAGCAGGTAATTTTTGGCCTACCCGCCGACAAAAGCGATAAGGAAAAGGTAAATACAACAAAAAGGCCATCCATATTTGGGTGGCTTTTTTATTGTTGCCTGAAGCAGTTAAAAAGAGCAAATTCAATGTAGAAAAATCTGTTATTTAGTATAGTTTTGCCTCTATGGTTATGTTTGAAGAATCGTTACAACATCTTATTAAAGAATCGCTTCAGGAAGACGTAGGCGGGGGCGATCATTCTACTTTAAGCTGTATCCCGGAACATACAAAAGGAAAAGCTGTTTTAAAGATAAAACAGGAAGGTGTTTTAGCAGGGGTGGGCGTTGCTGAAAAGATCTTTCGTTTTGTTGAACCGGGGGCTGTTTTTAACGCTTACAAAAATGATGGCGATCCTATGAAGGTTGGAGAAATTGCTTTTGAAACGGAAGCTTATACCCACACTATTTTAAAATGTGAAAGGCTCGTGCTTAATTGTATGCAGCGTATGAGCGGCATTGCTACTTTGACGCGGCAATATGTTGAAAAAATAAAAAAATATCATACAAAAATATTAGACACAAGGAAAACAACGCCTAATTTCCGTTTGCTTGAAAAAGAAGCGGTTCGCATTGGAGGGGGCGTTAATCATCGGTTTGGATTGTATGATATGCTGATGCTGAAAGATAACCATATTGATTATGCAGGAGGATTAGAAACTGCCATTAATAAGGCTTTTGAATATGTGCAAGTAGGCCATTTAGATTTAAAGATAGAAGTAGAAACAAGAAGTTTGGAAGACGTGAAAAAAGTTTGCACAATAGGGAAAGGGAAAGTTTTTCGGGTAATGCTTGATAATTTTGCACCTAAACAAGTGGCTACAGCTGTGGCAATAATAAACGGTGCGTTTGAAACAGAGGCTAGCGGCGGGATTAATTTGAGTAATATAGAAAGCTATGCGGCAACGGGGGTTGATTTTGTTAGTGTTGGAGGCCTGATCCACCAAGCGCAAAGCCTTGACATGAGTCTGAAAGCAGTGATAACTGCATAATGAGTGTTTATGGCTAAAAAAATAGATGATAAAAGAGGCTTTGTCTACAGCACTGATCCCAACTTTAAATTTGAGGAAGCAGCAGAACCTTCCCAAGAAACCTTGCAGTCAGCGCAGCAAAAACTAAAGATAAGATTAGATACAAAACAGCGTGCAGGAAAAGCAGTAACCCTGATAACAGGCTTTACCGGAACAGAAAATGACGCCGAAGAATTAGGCAAAAAGCTAAAGAACTTTTGCGGCACCGGCGGCAGCGTTAAACACAATGAAATAATTATCCAGGGCGACCAAAGAGATAAAGTGCTGCAATGGCTTTTAAAGAATAATTATAAGCAGGCGAAGAAAATATAGCGTTGTTATTTGATCAGATGTTTGCAGATATTCTTTACAATTCCAGGCCCTTCATAAATAAAACCTGTCCACACCTGCACCAACGCAGCGCCTGCTTTTAGTTTTTCTTTTGCGTCAGCACCGTTAAAAATACCTCCGCTTGCAATGATCGGAATTTGTTTGTTGGTTTGCTGCACGATGTATTTAACCACCTCTGTACTTCTTTGCTGCAAAGGCTTTCCGCTCAGGCCACCTGCGCCAATGGTTTGTAGTTTGTGGTTTGTGGTTTGTAGTTTGGTTCGTTCAATAGTTGTGTTGGTTGCAACGAGACCATCCAGTTTTGTTTCTAAAGAGAGTTCAATAATATCATCCAGTTGTTGGTTTGTTAAGTCAGGTGAAATTTTTAGGAGCAATGGTTTTGGTTTTGTATTTCCATAGTTTATGTTTTGGAGCTGTGTTAGAATTTTCTTCAATGCATCTTTCTCCTGTAGTTCCCGCAGGCCGGGCGTATTGGGTGAACTTACATTCACTACAAAATAATCAACCACATCAAAAAGTTCTTTAAAGCAAATTTCATAATCTTTCCATGCTTCTTCGTTTGGCGTAATTTTATTTTTGCCAATATTGCCGCCGATGATAAGTTTGTTGTCTGTAGTTTGTGGTTTGTAGTTCCATTTTGCAAGCCTTTCTTTCACGACCTCAACTCCATCATTATTAAAACCCATACGGTTTATTAAAGCCTTGTCTTTTGGTAGGCGGAACAATCTTGGCTTTTCATTGCCTGCCTGTGGTAATGGCGTCACAGTTCCTATTTCTATAAAACCAAAACCCAACGCTTCCAGTTCATTTAAGTCCAAGGCATTTTTATCAAAACCCGCCCCAAGGCCAACAGGGTTTTTAAAAGATAAACCAAATACATTTCTTTGCAAAGCAGCAGCATCAAACTGAAAAGAAGATCTTATGCATTGATCTATAAAACCAATTTTGCAACCCACACGCAGCATGTTCATTGAAAAATAATGCACATCTTCGGGCGGAAAAGCAAAAAGAATGGAACGGAGCAGTTTATACATTTAATTGGTATAGAAATTAATTTTCTACTTTGTGCGTTGCGAAAATAAAATAATCAAAATATCCTGCTGATAAATTTTTAATCCCATGCGCTTCTTCCAGAAATATAAACTGAGCCTCGTTTTCATAGCGTACCTGTTTTTGGCGATCATTGCCACCTGTCAAATTTATTTTCATCCATTAAGTGCCTTCGTGCAAAATGGAAAATTATATACTGGCTATAATAATTACATCATTTTCAAACAGTCCTTTTTTCATTTAATAAACCATCAAGACCTCTATGCACTTTATCCCTCCGAACAATGGGATCTTTATAAATACAGCCCTTCGTTCGCATTCCTGTTTGGAGCATTGGCATGGTTGCCAAATTTTATCGGTTTGCTGATCTGGAATTTATTAAACGCCATCTTTCTTTTTTATGCCATAAAATTATTGCCCAAGCTTTCCGACACAAAAAAATGCCTCATCCTGCTTTTTTGCGCCATTGAAATGCTCGGTTCGCTGCAAAACGCACAAAGCAATTCGTTGATCGCGGGGTTTTTCATCCTGTCTTTCGTGCTGCTCGAGCGGTCAAAATATTTTTGGGCAGCGCTTTGCATCGTTTTATCGATCTACATAAAACTTTTTGGCGTCGTGGCTTTTTCGCTTTACCTGTTTTATCCCAACAAAATAAAACTTGCCGGGTACACCATTTTCTGGATCGTTTTCGTCGGCGCCCTTCCATTGTTTGCGATAAATTTCAATCAACTCGACCCCTTATACAGCAGTTGGCTCCATCTTTTGCAAAACGATAATTCAGGCGCGCTATCGCTCTCCGTTCAGGGCATCGCCGAAAGTTGGTTTGGCGTTTCGTCTTATTCTTTGCCAATTGTAGCCGCAGGCATCGTTTTATTCTGCCTGCCGTTGCTCCTTTGCATCAAACAATTCGGCAGCTATTCTTTCAGGATCCTTATCCTCGCTTCCATCCTCATTTGGTGCGTCATTTTTAATCACAAAGCAGAATCGCCCACGTTTATCCTCGCCATCAGCGGCATCGCCATTTGGTATTTTTCACAGCAAAAAAATACCTTCAATTTAATTCTCCTCATCCTCGCCCTCATCTTTACCTCCCTTTCTTCCGGCGATTTGTTCCCGCACTTCGTTAGGGACCATTTTTTTATCCCATATAATATAAAAGCCGTCATGCCAATTGTGATCTGGTTTAAACTGTTGATAGATCTTATAGCGAAAAACAGGGAACACGAATTATCTAAGAATGATCTTGCCATTTAAATTTTCTGCCTCATTCCAAAATTTGGAACGGGGTTCCCAAACTTATTTAGGCCATTCCAAAATTTGGAACGGGGTTCCCAAACTTATTTATGCCATTCCAAAATTTGGAACAGGGTTCCTAAACTTATTTATGCCGTTCCGAAATTTGGAACAGGGTTCCCAAACTTATTTATGCCATTCCAAAATTTGGAACGGGGTTCCTAAACTTATTTACCCCTTTCCAAAATTTAGAAAGAATAACGCCTTATTTTACTTAAAATTAATTACTTATGACTGTCATGGGCTGCCTTTTAATTTGCTATCGCGAAAGCATGGCAGGATCAAGTGCTCATTTTTCTTAATTTTACTGCTCAAAATAAATTCTCCCCATGCAGGAAGCATATATAGTAGCAGGTTTCCGAACGGCCGTCGCCAAAAGCAAGAAAGGCGGCTTTCGGTTTTATCGCCCGGACGATTTAGCTGTGGAAGTTATCAAAGGCTTGATGGCGACAGTGCCCCAACTTGAAGCAAAGCGTGTGGACGATGTAATTGTCGGAAACGCAGTGCCCGAAGCCGAACAGGGCCTCCAGTTTGGAAGGATCATTGCCGCGCGCGCTTTGGGCATTGAAGTGGCGGGCATTACGATCAACCGCTATTGCGCCAGCGGCCTGGAAAGTATAGCTACGGCAACGGCAAAGATCCGCACAGGCATGGCCGAATGTATCATCGCCGGCGGAACGGAAAGCATGAGCCTTGTGCCTACCGCGGGCTGGAAAACAGTGCCTGCCTACAGCATTGCGAAAGATGAACCCGATTATTATTTAAGCATGGGCCTAACGGCCGAAGCGGTGGCGAAGGAATTTAAAGTGAACCGTGAAGACCAGGATGCGTTTGCGTTAAAAAGCCATCAGAAAGCATTGGCGGCTATTGAGAACGGTCATTTTAAACCGGGCATTTTGCCTATTAATGTGGAGCAGGTCTATGTGGATGAAAAAGGAAAAAGGAAAACAAAGAATTACACGGTTGATACGGATGAAGGCGTTCGTGCTGACACCACGGTTGAAGCGCTTGCAAAACTAAAACCTGCTTTTGCAAACGGGGGGAGCGTTACGGCAGGCAACAGTTCGCAAACCAGCGACGGTGCTGCGTTTGTGATCGTTATGGGCGAAAAAATGGTGAACGAATTGGGATTTAAACCCATTGGCAGGTTGGTGAATTGTGCAAGTGCGGGCGTTCATCCGCGCATAATGGGCATCGGCCCTGTGGCGGCTGTTCCAAAAGTGTTGAGGCAAGCAAATATGAGCTTGGGGGATATTGAATTGGTAGAATTAAATGAAGCATTTGCTTCGCAAAGTTTGGCGGTGATAAGAGAGTTGGGGTTAAATCCTGATATTGTAAATATTAACGGCGGGGCAATAGCATTTGGCCATCCGCTTGGCTGCACTGGTGCCAAACTAACAATACAGATTCTTGGGCGATATGAAACGCCTGAACAAAAAATATGGAATGGTAACAGCTTGTGTTGGTGGCGGGCAGGGCATTGCAGGCATTATTGAGAATATTGCTTAACTCAAATATTTTCCAACGATCGGCACTCTTCTCCCCACCCCGAAAGCTTTTGGTGAAACACGAATGATGGGGCAGAATTGATTTCGTTTATACTCATTTGTGTTCACCATTTTTAATATCCTGTCAACAAGGGCAGCATCAAAACCGAGCGCTTTTATTTCTAAAGGGCCCTGCCTCATTTCAATATATTGATAAAGGATGGCATCCAGTATGGCATAATCAGGAAGGCTGTCGCTGTCTTTTTGATCAGGGCGCAAGCTCCGCGCTTGGGGATTTATGGATGATATTATGAGGGATCATCTCCGCATCTCTATTTATATATTTAGCAAGCTCAAACACCTGCATTTTATAGCAATCGCCCAGCACACCAAGGCCGCCGGCCATGTCGCCATATAAAGTTCCATAGCCTGTTGCCAGCTCGCTTTTGTTGGAAGTGTTGAGTAAAATATAACCAAACTTATTTGCCAAAGACATCAACAAATTACCGCGGGTGCGGCTTTGTAAATTTTCTTCCGCGAGCGAAAAAGGCAGGCCATTAAAATACGGTTCAAGGGTAGAAAAAAGGATCCATATATTTCAGTTATGGAGATAATGTCATAGGGATTGCCAAGCGTCGTGCTCAATCTTTTTGCATCTTCTACAGAATGAGAAGTAGAATAGGGGGAAGGCATTAGCACAGCTCTGACATTCTCTTTACTTAAAGCTTCACATGCCAAAGCAAGTACGACTGCACTATCAATGCCGCCTGAAGAGCCAAGAATAGCCTTGCTGAAATTCATTTTAGAGAAATAATCTTTGATGCCCATGACCAGTGCATCATGGATTTGGGCAATATTCATCTCTGGCTGAAAGACAGATGGGATATTGGTGCTAATTATTTCTTCCTTCTTTTGGATATGTGTTCCTTCAATAGTTCCGTCATCATTCAATATTATACTTTCCACTGCTTCTTTAAACATTGGCAATTGCCTGCAAAGGTTTGCATCTTTATCAAAGGCAAGGGAAGCGCCGTCAAACACGATCTCTGTCTGGCTGCCCACTGCGTTGCAGTAGATCATTGGCAGTTTATATTTCAACACATTCAGGCGCACAATATTTTTCCTGCTTTCGTCATGCATATAATCAAAAGGGGAGGCACTGAGATTGATCATTATATCAGGGTTTTGCTCCATCAGTTTATCCATTGGGCAAATGCGGTATAATAAATTATCGCCTATATTCCATAGGTCTTCACAAATAGTCACGGCAAGCCTCTTACCCTTGAACTCGATCACATTCCAGTCATACGAGGGTTCAAAGTAGCGGTATTCGTCAAATACATCATAGGTGGGCAAGCAGGTTTTGTGTATCTCTGCCTTTATTTCTTTCTCATATAAAAAGAAGGCGGCGTTAAAGAGATCTTTTCCTTCAGCGATGTTGTTCCGTGCAGGAGCACCTACAAGAACGCCAATGGTATCTGTATGTCGCTTTATCAGGTCAATAGACTCGTAGCATTTATTTATGAAGTCATTAAACTCAAGGAAATCCCTGGCAGGATAGCCGCAGATGGATTGTTCACTGAACACGATCAGGTCCCCCTTTGCCGCCTTAGCAATGTTTATTGCTTCAATGATCTTCTTCCTGTTGCTTTCAAAATTGCCGATGTGATAATTCTGCTGGGCTAAGAAAATCTTCATAGTGCAAAGATAAACATATCACCAGATCTATATGGTTAGGGTACGTTGATGTACTTGTGTATTTGGAGGCTCAATTCCCACTTGGGGTTTTGCTTGATGTATTCGATAATAGAGGGGGTTATTTCATTGCTTTTATCCCACTCCGGCTGGAGATATAGTTTGCAGGAGGGAGATACTTTTGCTGCATATTCTTCTGCCCATTTAAAATCGGACCTGTTATAGATGACCACTTTTAATTCGTTGGCGTGGGAGAAGTTACTCAGGGAGGGGAGCTTTGAACTTTTTTGGGGATAGGCATATCCAGTCCCACATGCCGCTAAGTGGGTGGGCGCCTGATGTTTCAATGTTTGTTTGAAAGCCTGCGTGGTGTAGTTCGGCAGTCAAGTCATCAAGGTTGTGCATTAAAGGCTCGCCGCCGGTGATGACTGCAAGCCTTGTATGGTTGTTGTTGTTTGATGGTGTGGATGTGGCCGCCTGCTGCACAATAGTTTCAATTGTGAGCTGAGGATGTTTGGAGGCATCCCAACTGTCTTTTACATCGCACCAGAAGCAGCCTACATCGCAGCCGGCAAGGCGGATGAAGTAGGCTGCCCTGCCCTGGTGGAAGCCTTCGCCCTGGAGGGTGTAAAAGGATTCCATAACGGGGAGAGTGGTTTGGGATGTTGCCATGGGGCAAAGGTAAGGGTTGCGGGCTGGCTGGGATATGTAGATAAATGGGGGTGTTTATAGGGTTGGGAGGGCATTGCAATGGCTTTACCATGGATGTGGCATGGAGTTATATCAGTATAAGTACAGTATAACTACAGTATAACATCAGTATAAGTTCAGTATAAGTACGGTATAAGGGGTATGATCGGTTGTTGATGGAGGAGTTAAAGCTGTTGACATGATGAGAGAAATGAGGGAAGGCTGGCCTTTACTATATGGGATATATAATGAAGACCCGCTCAGAGCAAAATTTTTCGGTGATCAATTCAACCAGCACGGCATGAAACCAAAAAAATAATATTCGGGAGTTAGATCATAGCTACTTTGTAAGTGCGAGCTTTAACAGCACAGGAGCAGCAGGGGCAGCAGCAGGAGGCAATTGGGGAAGGTGGTTGCTACGGGGGCTTCGATGCAGGGGGTTAATGTGGCGGCATTGAGTAGCGGGGGGTATTATTTGAGAGTGGTTGGTGGAGATGGGGAGACGGCGTTGAGGTTTATAAAGGAGTAATAAAAAAATAGTTGTTGTTGAAAATAGTTGTTGGTGAAGAACACCAACAACGGCGAAAAAAGGTGGGGTATGAAAGAGGGAGCTTACGAGGCACAAGTACGCTATACGCAGGCTGGGCTGCATACTTGCGCCAGTGGGGGGAAAATAAAGGAGTAATAAAAAAATAGTTGTTGGTGAAAATAGTTGTTGGTGAAGAACACAACAACGGCGAAAGTAAAAAAATAGTTGTTGTTGAAAATAGTTGTTGGTGAAGAACACCAACAACGGCGAAAAAAGGTGGGGTATGAAAGAGTGAGCTTACGAGGCACAAGTACGCTATACGCAGGCTGGGCTGCATACTTGCGCCAGTGGGGGAAAATAGTTGTTGGTGAAGAACACCAACAACGGCGAAAGGACGGGAGGAATATACTTACAGAAAGCCTTGAATGTGACAGGGAGTATTTCAGGCTTCAACCAATATATAGTTCTGTCAAAGACCCAGGAAGTGCAACAGCGATGCACCTGAAGGAGTATAATTATTGGGTGCAGGTAAAGAATTTTCGTAAGAAAGATTCAATTCTTAACAGCAAGAGGGTGGAGGAATTTACAAATTGGGTCAAATCTGATAATTACCAGGATAGTGTGCTCAGAAGATCCGTCGCAAAAGACACTTTATACTATTCAGATATTGAGAATATGAGGCCATCCGACTCTGTGGGTGCACAGATACGCAGGCAGGTGCTTGGTGATTATCAGCATTACAATATTCCGCATAGCCTTTCTTTTGAATCTCTATTTGCCGAGGATAATCAAACGCTGGAAAAGGCAAAGGAAAGGATACATGCTTTAAGCATTGACCCTAATGCGCAAAGTAGGGATATCATTGGCAATGACCCTGAAAATATCAATAATAAGCATTATGGCAATAATGATGTATCTGCCGGATACCAGTTGCATGGCACGCTTGTATCGGGTATCATCGCGGCTATAAGAGGCAATGGTATCGGGATGGATGGGATCGCTGATAATGTGATCATCATGCCGATAAGAGCATCCTGCGACGGAGATGAGAGAGATAAAGATGTTGCGCTGGCCATTCGTTATGCGGTTGATAATGGTGCAAAGATCATCAATATGAGTTTTGGCAAACCTTTTTCACCGGGAAAAGAATGGGTGGATGAAGCGGTGAGATATGCTGCGAAAAAAGGCGTGTTATTAATTCATGCGGCAGGCAACGATGCTAATAATACAGATACAATTGCTTTTTACCCTAATGGCTATTTTAAGAGCAATGGAGAGAAAGCAGATAACTTTATAAATGTTGGCGCCAGCAGAGCTGACAGTTTTCTTGTTGCCTACTTTTCAAATTATGGCAAGACAACCGTGGATATTTTTGCGCCTGGCTTCCATATTTATTCTACTATTCCCGGTAATAAGTATGAAATGGATAATGGGACCAGCATGGCGAGTCCTGTTGTTGCAGGAATTGCAGCGTTGATCTGGAGCTATTATCCAACACTTGACTACAGGCAAGTGAAATATTGTATTGAAAAGTCTGTAACGCCTATGAATACCTTGGTGACAAAGCCCGGAACAGATGAAAAAGTTGCATTCAGCAGTTTGAGCAGAACAGGCGGAATTGTGAATGCCTATAAAGCGATACTGATAGCAGAGCAGATCATTAAAACGAAATAAAATAATGAATACACGGCATTTTCTGGCGAATACCCGGTAGTGAGAGGGATAGGAGTTCGAAATCGCAAATCTTGAACAGTGAAGTGTTCATGTGGCGGCATTGAGTAGCGGGGAGTATTATTTGAGAGTGGTTGGTGGAGATGGGGAGACGGCGTTGAGGTTTATAAAGGAGTAATAAAAAAATAGTTGTTGGTGAAAATAGTTGTTGGTGAGAGAACACCAACAACGGCGAAAAAAGGTGGGGTATGAAAGAGTGAGCTTACGAGGCACAAGTACGCTATACGCAGGCTGGGCTGCATACTTGCGCCAGTGGGGGGGTAATAAAAAAAATAGTTGTTGGTGAAAATAGTTGTTGGTGAAGAACACAACAACGGCGAAAAAAGGTGGGGTATGAAAGAGTGAGCTTACGAGGCACAAGTACGCTATACGCAGGCTGGGCTGCATACTTGCGCCAGTGGGGGGGAAAATAGTTGTTGGTGAAGAACACCAACAACGGCGAAATAGTTGTTGGTGAAAATAGTTGTTGGTGAAGAACACCAACAACGGCGAAAAAAGGTGGGGTATGAAAGAGGGAGCTTACGAGGCACAAGTACGCTATACGCAGGCTGGGCTGCATACTTGCGCCAGTGGGGGGAAAATAGTTGTTGGTGGAAGAACACCAACAACGGCGAAAAAGAACACCAACAACGGCGAAGAATTAGTTGAGGCTATTGAAAAAGCAGAAAAGGAAATGGAGGAATAATTGAAGAATTAAGTATGTTTGCAGAGTAGTTTTAATCTTCCATTTTAATAATAATTTATGATCCCTTCTTTTATTAAAAAGCATGTAGCGGCAATCCTGGTAGTAGTTTTTGCTGCGGTTATTTCTCCTATTTGTTCTTCTGCACAAATGAATAATAAATATTCGCAGAAGAACTGGCAGTTGATGGACCTGGCGAAGGACAGTGTTTATGGCACAAGCGTTAACAAAGCTTATGACGAACTGCTGAAAGGCAAACAAAGCCAGCAGGTGATCGTGGCAGTAATTGACGCAGGGCTGGATACGGCGCATGAAGACCTGCAAGGGCATGTGTGGACAAATAAAAAGGAAATTGTTGGCAATGGCGTGGATGATGACCATAACGGTTTTGCGGACGATATTCATGGATGGAACTTTATAGGCGGGAAGAACGGGAACATCACTCAAGAAAGCTATGAGGCTTACCGTGAGTATTACCGGATGCGCGGTATATATGGCGGCGTTCAGGACAGTTCGCAGGTGGCGAAGGATAAGATGGATGATTACCATTACTGGCTTAAACTGCAAAAAAGCCATGTAAAGGATTCGACCACCACTGCGGGAAGAGCGAAACGCATTATATCGTTCGAAGGGATAATTAAAAGTGCGGACAGCGCATGGGAACCATTGTTGCATAAGGATACTATCTACATAACTGATATTAAAACGGCGATAGCTGCTGATTCAAGTAATAAGAAAGCAGATGAGGTTGGTGAAGCAGTGATACATTTATATACTTCGCGGCATATTCCTGGAACTATTTCTTTAGAATCATTACAAGGCGATGCAAGCGATGCATTGAAGAGCTCGGAAACTACACTGGCATCGTACGGGACAGACCCGAACGCTAACCGAAGGGCGGTGGTTGGTGATGACCCCTTTGACATAAAGGATACGCATTATGGCAATAACAATGTAGATGCGGGTGTGCCCAGCCATGGAACGCATGTATCGGGAATCATTGCTGCGATCCGTAATAACGGTATCGGCATGGATGGTATTACCGATAATGTGCTTATTATGCCTGTGCGGGCGGTGCCGGACGGAGATGAAAGGGATAAAGATATTGCACTTGCGATACGTTACGCTGTTGACAATGGCGCTGAAGTGATCAACATGAGTTTTGGCAAGCCGTATTCGCCGGGTAAAAAATGGGTGGATGATGCGTTTGAATATGCGGCTAAAAAGGATGTGCTGATCGTTAAAGCGGCTGGTAATGATGGCGAAGACCTTGATACGAGCGGGAGTTTTCCTACGCCTGTGTATTTAAACGGCAAAGTGGCGCCGAATGTAATTACTGTTGGGGCAAGTGCGGGTGGCCCGGATAGTTTGCTTGCTGCGGATTTTTCTAATTACGGGCAGGTGAGGGTGGATGTTTTTGCGCCGGGGCAGGATGTTTATTCGACCGTTCCGGGTAATAAATATGATTCTTACAGTGGCACCAGTATGGCTTCGCCTGTTGTGGCGGGGATAGCGGCTTTGATACTGGAATATTACCCGAAGCTGACGGCGGAGCAGGTGAAATATGTGATCGAGAACTCTGTGTCAAAATATCCATCTATAATGGTGTTTAGGCCAGGAAGCGATACTAAAGTGCCTTTTTCCACATTATCTGTTACGGGCGGGATCGTGAATGCATATAATGCCCTTCAGTTGGCTGCTACTTTAAAAGGGGAGAGGAAAGTTAGGTGAGGGTTGAGGGAGTGAGTAGTGAATGGTGAATGGTGAGTAGTGAATGGTGAGTGGTGAGTAGGGACATTGAACCACGAAGACACCATGGCACAAAGGAGCACAAAGGAATATCAGCAAAAGGGGGAACTTGATCCGCGGATAGTTATAGTTTATTTTTATAGGCCTGCATGGTGTTTTTGAGGAGGGCAGCGATGGTCATGAGACCGACACCGCCGGGGACGGGGGTGATGAAAGAGGTTTTTGGGGCGACCTCGTCAAAAGCCACATCGCCTTTTATGCGGTAGCCGTTCTTTGCAGTAGGGTCGGCAACACGGGTGATGCCTACATCTATTATTACAGCCCCTTCTTTGACCATATTTGCTTTTACAAAGCCGGGCTTGCCGAGGGCGGCTATTAAAATATCTGCCTGTGAACAAATCTCTTCTATATTTTGGGTGTGTGAGTGGCAGACAGTAACTGTGCAGTTGCCGTATTTTCGGTTGCTGCTTAAAAGTATGCTTATGGGGCGGCCGACGATGTTGCTGCGGCCGAGGACCACTGCATGTTTGCCTTTTGTATCTATATTATAGTGTTCCAACAGGAGCATGATGCCATAGGGGGTAGCGGAAATGAAGGTTTCGATGCCCTGTACTAATTTGCCTACGCTTACGGGATGGAAACCATCTACGTCTTTGGAAGGATGGATGGCCTCAATTATTTTTTGTTCGCTGATATGTTTGGGCAGGGGAAGCTGGACGAGGATGCCGTCTATTAAAGGGTCATTGTTCAGTTCCTGTATCTGGTTCAGGATAATTGCTTCGCTGGTGGTTTCTTCAAAACGGATGAGGGAAGAAGAAAAGCCTATCTCGTTACAGTTCTTTACTTTACTGGCTACATAGGTTTCGCTGGCACCGTTGCTGCCAATTAATACTGCGGCAAGGTGTGGCGCACGCTTATTTACAGAAAGTAATTCATTAATTTGTTGCTTTAGTTGTTCTTTTATGGCATGAGAGGCAAGTTTTCCATCAAGTAGTGTCATGGTGCGAAGATAATTAATGAATTATGAATATGAATAGTGAGTGGTGAATGATGAGTGTGGTGATGAAAATGATAAATGGTGAATGTGAGTGATAAAGGATGAAAATTAAAGCACAAAGAGGCATAAAAAGGATAAAATCAAAGACTGAAAGAGAAAATTAATTTAAAAAAGGGATATCCACTAAATTTAAAAGGGAATGGGCGCATTAAATTGTTAAAGCGTAATTAACTAATAATCATATTAATAATAATATTGTAAGAATTTTGCCTAATTATTTTTGCCAGATATGCAGCATTTGCTAACGGACGTTTGTCATATTGTTAATTCATATTTTATTAACAGCAAATTTAAAATTTTGTTAAGTGGTTTTAAGAAACCTATATATTTGTAGCCAAACATTCATAAAAAAAACTAAATTCACATGAGAAAAATTGTTCTGCTAATGTTTGCGATAGTGCTGGGAACATCAATGGCGATGGCTCAGGTTCGCACAATTACCGGCCGAGTGACAGATGAAAAAGGGGACGTTGTTCCTTTTGCAACTGTTAGAGTTGAGAATTCAAAAGAAGCTACTTCTGCTGATGCAAACGGCGCATTTACGTTGAAAGCAAAAACGGGTGACGTAATAGTAGCAAGTTCTGCTGGATTTACAAACAACCAAGAAACTGTGGGGGCATTAAATACCCTGACTGTTTCAATAAAAAGGAACGGCGATCTTACTAATGTTGTTGTGACAACGGCCCTTGGTGTGCAAAGACAACAAAGGTCTTTGGGGTATGCAACCACAAAAGTTGGTACAGACGAACTGACCGAAGCTAAAGTAACCAATGTGGGTTCAGGTTTGGCCGCTAAGGTTTCGGGTTTGCAGGTCGATCTTACTAATAATGGTGTTAAACCAGACCTTAGGATAGTTTTAAGAGGAGACCGTTCTATATTGGGGAATAATGAACCATTGCTTGTTGTAGATGATATCCAAGTACCTATTACTTATTTGGCTACCATTAACCCTGATGATGTGGATAATGTAACAGTGCTAAAAGGTGGTTCTGCCTCAGCGCTTTATGGTTCTGCAGCTTCGAACGGGGTTATAATAGTAACTACTAAAAAAAGGAAAAGCGGGCAAATCGCAAATTAAGTTAAGCAGCACTGCGACATGGGAGTCTATTGCTTACACGCCTAAATTTCAAAATGATTTTGGACAATACGGAGGTGAACCAATCGGATTTGAAGGCACTGTTTTATTTGCTGAAAACCCTTACGTGCCTTATGTTGCATTTGAAAACCAGAATTACGGACCACGTTTCAACGGGCAGCAGGTTCCTTTAGGTTTGCCTATTACTATATTTAACCCAGACGGTACTTCTTATCAAAAACAAGATTCTATTACTTATTCAGCAAAGCCAAACGCTAAAACAGGATTTTTTAATGTAGGATTAACTACGCAGAATGAAGTATCTTATTCTGCAGGAGATGACAAAAGCAAATTTTATGTGTCTTTCCAAGATGTAAATGTAGCGGGTATTATACCTAACGACGTAAGCAGAAGAGATGCATTGCGTATAAACGGTTCAAGAGAAAGCGGTATATTCAGGGCAGATTATAATATTGGTTATACACTTACCCATAATAATACTACAGCTGGTGCGGGTGTTCCTTTTGACTGGGGAACTACGGGTGCATTTGGCGGTTATCCAGGAGGCGGATCTTATTTTCAGAACAGGGCAGTTTACTGGCAAATCATTAACCAACCTGCTGATGTAAATTTAAGAGATTACAAGGATTGGCAAACCAACCCATTTGCTTCACCCGATGGTTATTTTAACGCATACTATGGTAACCCATGGTGGCAGATAGATGAAACACGACTTGATGAAAAACAATCTGATCTTTTAGGCAACCTTTCATTGACGCTTAAGCCGACCAGCTGGTTAATACTTCAAAATAAGGCAAGTATAGCACGCGATGATTACAGTAATAAATTTACAGGAGCAGGTTATACTTTTGCACCTTGGGCTATTAATGACCCAGCTTACGGGACTGCAGGTTATATACCTTCCAGTGTTAAGTATTATCCTCCAAGTGAAGGAGACGGGACCAGCTTTAACCAAAGGTTAGAAAATGACTTCCTTGCTTCTGTGCATAAAACATTTAACGATTTTGATGTCAGACTGATAGCCGGTTCCCAGGTTATTCAAAATAGTGACAGATATCTTCAACTATCTTCCAGTACATTGGTAATCCCTGATTTCTACAATATCAGCAACCGTTTGGGGCAACCTACTGTAGGTGAAACTGAAGTGGAAACCCGCACAGTTGGCGTTTTTGGTGACCTGACAGTTGGATATAAAAATATGCTATTTGTGCATGGGTCATTGAGAAATGACTGGACATCATTGCTTGCACCTGCCAACAGGTCTTATCTATATCCTTCAGTGGATGGAGCGTTTGTTTTTACCGATGGCATCCCTGCTCTTAAAAAGAGCAACGTGATCAGCTATGGTAAATTACGCGCATCCTACAGCCAAACAGCACAGGTGAGTATTGGGGCTTATTCTTTACAAAATACTTTTGGTAATGGCCCAGGTTTTCCTTTTCCAACTGTAGCAGGTTATACATTGAGCTCAACTTTTGCAAATCCTAATATTTTGCCTGAAATAAGCACTAATACTGAATTGGGCCTTGACCTAGGATTTCTTAAAAGCAGGATCAATTTTTCTGCTGCTGTTTATAATACTGATACGAAGAACCAAACTATTCCTATATCCCTTTCTTCCACAACAGGCTATACATCGGCTTTTGTTAACTCAGGGGTGATGAATAATAAGGGGATTGAACTGGATTTGCATTTCAGCCCTGTTGTTAATACCAAAAGCGGTTTCAGATGGGATCTAGGCGCTAATTATTCTTATAATAAGAATACAGTACAATCTATTGGATATGGATTGCCTTATGTGACACTTCCTAATTACACTAATCAAGATGCTAATTCGAATTTTAATGACTTTGCAAGTGTTGCCGCAGTTGGCCTGCCTTATGCACAAGTACAGACCAGCGACTGGATGCGTGATGCACAGGGTCATATCATAGTAAATCCGAACACAGGAAACCCTACACTTGACCAGAATCCGCATTTTTTTGGTACCAGCATACCTCCTACTAAAATAGGCTTTACTACAACTTTAAGCTATAAAGGCTTTACATTGAATGCAGTAGCAGATGGAAGGTTTGGAGCTGTTATATATAATGGTATCGGCGGTGCGCTTGACTTTACAGGTGTTTCTTATTATTCAGCAGAAAGCGGACGCCAACCTTTTGTAGTTCCTAACTCTGTTACGGTTGATGCTAATGGCAAATCAATAGCCAATACAAATATTACCACGAGTAACGGGAACCTGTTTTTTGCACAACTTTGGAACCAGGCGGGCAGCAATTATGTAAACAGCGCTGATTTCTGGAAATTGAGAGAACTTTCTTTATCTTATGCATTTCCAAAGAGGTGGATCAATCATTTAAAAATTGTTAATGCTTTAAATTTAGGGGTAACTGGCAGAAATCTTGTTACTTTCAAAGCAAAGGGCAATGTTTGGTCTGACCCTGAATTCAGCAATACGAATGGTAATGCATCAGGTAATACTGATATTAACCAATTGCCACCAACGAAATTTGTTGGCGTAAATTTATCAGTAACCTTTTAAACCTTCCAACTTCTATCAGTCATTAAAATAAAGTAAAATAATGAAAAAGAAAATAACTAGTATCATTTTAGCAGCAATACTGATCGGGCTGGCAAGTTGCTCAAAGGATTATCTTAATATAAATAATAACCCGAATTCGGCAACGAATACTACTCCTGAATTAGTTTTGCCTGCTGCGTTAGCTACAACGGCAAGTACGCAAGTGGTTTCAGGGATCATGCCTTTTATCCAGTGCTGGATGGGATACTGGGCATCCAGCGGAAGCTATGCAGTCAATAACACTGACCCTGCTTCTTATTATGAAAGCACAGGGTTTGGAGATGGTACCTGGCAGGGATATTACCACAATTTGAATGACTATAATTATATAGAGCAAACCGCTAAAGCAGAAAATAAGCCGTTTTATGAAGGAGCCGCTAAGATAATGAAGGCTTACCTGTTTCAACAATTAGTGGATATGTTTAATAATGTCCCTTATACACAAGCATTTCAAGGAACAAATATCATACAGCCAAAGTACGATAGTGCGGCATTTGTATATGGAGCAATTGAATCCCAAATAGATTCGGCTGTTGCCTTAATGAGTTTGACGAGCGCGCAAGGCGAAGGATCTCCTTCAAGCGATATAATGTTTGGAGGTGTTAATGCATCTTGGATAGCATTTGCCAATACGCTTCAAATGAGAATATTGATGAGGCAAACCCAGGCTCCTGGCGGACCAATCAATCTTAGCGGGGAGCTTGCTAATATTGCTGCAAACGGACAAGGCTTTTTAACTTCCGATGCAGGAGTAAACCCCGGAAGCAATACGCCCGGATATTCTAATAATCCTGGTCAACAAAATCCAGTTTGGGGATTTTTCGTAACGACTACCGGCCAGCAAACTACAGGAGGAAATGCAGATTATTACAGAGCTAATGAATATGCTATTTCATGGTTGCAGACCAATGATGATACTGTTAGGCTAAAATTCTTATACTCACCCGGCGGTACGGGATTCCTTCCGGGCATTACACTTGCAAATACTTTGAACGGTAGTTACGTGAGTGCTGATTACGTTGGTAATGTATTAGGTGCCGGCGGAGCAAATTTAGGCGGCAACGGAGCTTCTTCTGTTGGGCCAGGAATATTACAATCTGTTAGCCAGCCAGCTTATCTTATGACTGCTGCAGAAAGCTATTTTTTACAGGCTGAAGCTGCATACCGTGGCTGGTCAGGGTTTAGCGATGCAAGTGATCTTTGTAATGCGGGTGTTCTTGCTGATTTTAATTTTTTAGGAGATCCTAATGCAGCGAATGATGCGGCAAATTATACTTCTCAAGAAAATGTTATGACAAACTATTCTTATTGTACTACACCTGCACAGCAGTTAGCTTGTATTATCAGGCAAAAATGGGTGGCAATGGATGAAGTGACCCCTTTTGAAGCATGGAGTGACTGGAGGAGGTTACATTTGCCCGCAGATATTTCCACTGCTGCGCTTTCTGTATCACCAGATATTGATAATCCACCTACTATCCCGATAAGGATACTTTATCCAGTAAGTGAATATAATACTAATACAACAAATGTGGATGCTGAGGGAACAATTAACGGACATACTACCCCAGTTTTCTGGAACCAATAAAACTAAAAATCACACTGTTAAATTTTTAATTAAAAAAAATGAGAATAATGAAAAGAAATAATAGTTTTAATAAGCCGCTTATGTTGGTGTTATTTACTGCCGGAGCCCTGTTTTTGAGTTCCTGTATTAAAAACTACACGCCGACAGAAACAAATTTTAGCGGACTCCAGCCTACATTGTCAATTGTTGAAGGTGGCTTGGCTCAGTTTGGAAACCAGTCGCTTGTGTACCCGAATACAGATATTACGGATACCACCATTTTCAGGGTAGATTATGCTGCTGTAAATGTAGCACCTACCGATGAAGTAGTTACCCTTTCTATTGATACAGCTGCTGTTGCTGCTTATAATGCTGCAAACGGACTGACCGGAGCAGCCGCATTCCAGGTTATGCCGGACAGTTTATATTCTTACAGCACTACATCAGTAACAGTAAGCGCAGGGCAAACCTACTCCTCAGCCGTTCCATTTGTGATTTTTCCTGACAAGATAAACCCGACCATTAGTTATATGCTACCGATAAAAATTACCGGTGGAGCTAATGGCGCTACTATCAGCGGGAACTATGGTGAAATATATTACCATGTAATAGGTAATCCTTATGCAGGTACCTATGAAGAATACTGGTCAAGATGGAATGCATCTGACACTTCCAGCGGTCCTGACGGAGCACTTTATTACCAAACTGACGTTGGCCCAGTTACATTTGACCCTAACAGTTCAACAGAAGTGCAAGTAGGCAGCGAAGGTACAGGAGAAACAGATGTTATTGATTTTATGGATGCACCTGGCGGTGGGTATAATAATTTTAATGTTACTTTGGAACCTCCTACGGGCCTAACATCAATCAGCGCTGCTGTATTTACAAATCAAACGAATACTACTCTACCGAATGCGGTCTTTGAAATCTATTTTACGTATGTGAACTCTGCCGGAGCATCTAGGGCTATAGTTGATCTTTATGTGAAGCAATAGGGAGAAGAAAATAATATTTAATAAGCTAAAAAAGCAGTTGAAATTTATTCAACTGCTTTTTTTGTTTAATGATAACGTTTGGCTTTTTTATTTGAAGGAAACTGTGCAGAAAAAATGCGGTTTTCTTTACGTAGCCGTAGGAAAATGGTTTTGCTATTAGTGAGGGCAGTAATAAAAAGGTATTAGTTGAGCAGTTGGCGGAGTTGATTGTAGTTGATCTGTATTTGCCTCCCCTACCCCCTAGGCGGGCTTATAGTTTATAAGGCTTTCCTGGTTATTAAAAATAGGCATACTAAATACTATAAGTTTGGGATAAGAAAGGATGACGTTTGGTGTAAATAACCTCACGTAAAGAATGTATTAAAATTAAAGCGAAGAATCTATGACCTATAATTGTTTAAATGAAACATTTCTATAATAGCAATAGAGTAAAAAGATATTACCTAATGCTTTTGAGAGAGATGCGATAAAAAACCTGTTAATGAATCTCCTACAAGTAACTTTTGTAAACTTCCTTATCTTATTTAATTGTTCAATGACTGTACAAGGCCAATCAAAAAACTATCACTTGTGGCGTTATCGTTTTGGTTATAATAATCCTCCACCTTTTGTTTCAATGCGGGAAAAGCCTTTTCAATGCTTTTTGCTTTAAAGGTTATAGGTTGTGGAATACCGCTTTTATTTGAAATATAATAGGTTATCTCATCTATAAATTCATCATAATTATCACCGTCTTTCATTTTAATGATGTCAGTTTGATCTGCTTTTACAAACTTTGCTTTTGTGAGCTTTAGTAAGGAGTAGCCTTGGTTGTTGCCTGCAAGGACCTCAAAAAAATTAACCTTGTCAGAAGGGTCATAAACAGATGCTGACATGAAGCTATGCACTTTATCTGTGTTCAATGTAAAGCCTTTTGTTTGGTCTTTTTCTGCGAGTAAAATGGCTGAAGAATCTTTCCATTTAATAAAAAGCTGCTGCCTTACTTTGTCATAAAGAAAAGAATAGTCTTTACCGATGACCTCATTGTGAATAGTAGTAACAGTACCGTGTGCCCAACTTGGATAAAAGAACTGGGAACCTTTTACTTCACCACTGCTGTAGCTTTGTATTCCGTTAAGGCCTGTGCTTTTTGCAACTTCCTTGAACTCTGCCCCAATTTGGGCTGATTCTACCTGGGAAAATGTTGCCAGGCTTATTAAAAGTAAACCTGTAAAGAGTGCAATGGTTCTCATAAATAATTATTTTCATAAAGGTAGCTAATTAAAACAAAATATGTTTATTCTAATTGTGAAAATATATTTATGTTTTAAAATGAATTAAACTTTAACAGTTTAATTCGGCCTTAAGCAAAGTATTATTTGCAATGGTAAGAGCGCTTAAATATTTTTGCTGCCAAGCGAAATAAGTTATGAGAAAACCAGCGGTTTTTAGTTTTTTATGTTTTTTATGTTTGATGGTATCCTGCAAAAAGAATATCCTAGATAATACAGGCTCAAGTGTTGGGTTTGCAGATGGCGGGCTATCTAACTTTAATGAAGCTGCTATAAGTTATAACGGAGATACTACTGTTGTAGATTTCAGCGTGGTGTTATACCCTTCTACGATAAAAGAAAACCTAACTGTGAGTATAGGTATAAATGATGCGGCAAGAGTTGCTTACAATAATTCGGGAGCTACCCTTCTTTATGACTCTTTGCCTGATTCATGTTATTCTCTCTCAATGCAATCTGCTGTGATAAAATCAGGAAGTATCTCTGTTCTTTTTTCTGTTAGTTTTTATCATTATAGAATTAATCCACAAATAAGTTACATGCTTCCTGTAACCATTACTGATGCACAAGGCCTTGCTATAACTGATACAATCAATACTATTTATTTTCATGTAAACGGTAACTTTTTATCTGATTCCACCGGATATAGTATCAGGGGAACAAAAACAGAATATATTGGAGACTCGACAACAGGTTCAATTTTAGATATTATTCAATCCCCCGGCGTTAAATTCTTTGCAGCAATAGAACCTGAAGTATCTGCGGTGGATTATGCAGACCTCGGAGCGGAAGGCTGGCAGTACTTGGTTACAGTTGATCCTACTGCTGATACTTTAATAAGCGTGGCCCCTAATAGTATTATTCTTGGTACAAATGGTGTTTTGCCAGGTTCGTTTGTGATGGACACTGCAACTTATGATGCGGCGGCAGGGGTATTTCACTTTGCTTCACGTTATCAAGACATGCAGGGTAATCTTCGTGTTGTAAACGAAACCATGACCAAGCAATAAAATTATGGCTAAATAATTACTAAGTAATATCTTTATAAAAAAATAATGCCCGAGCAAATACCACCGCCAAATAATCCTCTCAATATTGAAATAAGCGAGGAAGTAGCAGAAGGTTCTTATGCTAACCTTGCTATTATTACGCATAGCCACGCTGAATTTATTGTTGATTTCGTAAATGTGATGCCAGGAATGCCAAAAAGCAAGGTGAAATCAAGAATTATTTTTACCCCGATGCATGCCAAGCGTTTTATGAGGGCAATGCAAGAAAATGTGGAGCGGTATGAAACTACTAATGGTAAAATACAAGACCTGGAACAAATTGAAATACCACTTAATTTTGGAGGACCAACTGCGCAGGCGTAGTTTGTAGTTTGTAAAAAAGGTGCAATTTACATTTATAAGATCCCTGAATCAGAGAAACTGTAGTAGCCTTCGTCACTGACTATAATATGGTCAAGGACTTTTATATCAAAGAGTTTAGCTGCTTCTTTTATTTTTTGAGTGAGCATCTCATCGGCGGAACTGGGCTTTGTACTTCCGCTGGGATGGTTGTGGCAAAGAATGATGTTAACGGCATTGTGTTCTAATGATTTTCTTAAGATAATGCGGGGGTCAACGACTGTGCCTGTAATGCCGCCTTCGCTGATTATTTCATAGTGGTTTATTTTGTTGGCGTTGTTTAAAAAAAGTACTACAAACACTTCCCGTTTTTCGTACTGGAGTTTGGCTTTTAAGAATTCTGCCACGTCTTTGCTGTGGACAATGACCTCTTTCTTTTTTTCAGAAGCATCCCTTCGAGCGCCGAGTTCGAGGGCTGCTGCAATGCTGATGGCTTTTGCATTGCCGATGCCTTTTACTGAAAGGTTGCGGATCTCTTTTATTGACATTTTGCCGAGGCGCTGTAAATCGTTGCCTGCGGCCTGCAGCAAAGATTTGGCCACATCTACAGCGCTTTGATCTTTTGTGCCGTTGTTGATGAGTATAGCAACCAATTCGGCATTGCTTAATGCGTTGGCGCCTTTCAGCATCATTTTTTCACGCGGACGATCATCTTCCGCCCATTGTTTGATCGTGCTGTTTGCCATGTTGATAAATTATTGAAACACCAAAATAAGATTTCCTTGTGTAATATATATCTTCGCCTCCAATATTATTGCTTTATGAATCCATCTGTAAAAATATTTTCGGGAAACGGATCGCAGGAACTTTGGCCTCTAAAATAGCGCAATGTTTTGGTGCGCCATTGGGAAAAGTAAATATTCAGAAATTCAGCGATGGCGAGTTTCAGCCTGTGTTTCTAGAAAGCATACGCGGCGATTATGTTTTTCTGGTGCAAGGCACTTTTGCGCCCACTGATAACCTGATGGAATTGCTGCTGATGATCGATGCCGCCAAAGCGGGCCAGCGCTTATAAAATAATTGCAGTAATTCCTTATTATGGCTATGCGCGACAGGACAGGAAGGATAAACCGCGGGTGGCCATCGGCTCTAAATTGGTGGCCACATTGCTGGAAGCTGCAGGTGCCAACCGTGTAATAACCATGGACCTGCATGCGCCGCAAATACAGGCATTTTTTGATATACCGGTTGACCATTTGGACAGTTCGGCTATTTTTATTCCTTACATAGAGCAATTAAAACTTGAAAACCTTACCTTTGCCGCCCCCGACGTGGGAAGTACGAACAGGGTGAGGGAAATAGCGAATTATTTTAGTGCTGAAATGGTGATCTGCGACAAGCACAGGAAGCGGGCAAACGAGATAAACAGCATGGTGCTGATAGGGGATGTGGATAACAGGGAAGTGTATTGATAGATGATATATGCGACACGGGAGGGACACTGGCAAAGGCTGCGGGCCTGCTGAAAGAAAAAGGAGCGAGAAGTGTGCGGGCGCTGTGTACACATCCGGTTTTAAGCGGGAATGCATACGCAAATATTGAGAATAGCCTGCTGGAGGAATTAGTGGTTTGCGATACAATTCCATTGAAGAGAGAGAGCAAAAAGATAAAAGTGCTTTCTGTTGCTGATCTTTTTGCTATAGCAATAAGAAATGCATACGAGAACAAAAGCATTACCAGCTTGTTCATTCATTCGCAGTTGAAGGCAGAAAAGGGCAAGTGAGGGAAATTAAGAATTGGAGCGTTTAAATTAAAAACAATATATAAACAATGAAAACAATTACAATCGAAGGCCACTTGAGGACCGAAATTGGCAAAAAAGCCACCCGCCAGGTTCGCTCTCAGGAAAACGTGCCGGGTGTAATTTACGGGGGTGCTGAGGAAATAAATTTTTATGCCTCTGCCAAAGCTTTTAAACCTTTGGTGTATACCGGTGAATTTCAGTTGGCGAACGTTAATGTTGAAGGAAAAACATACACGTGTATTTTGAAAGACCTGCAGTTTGACAGGGTAAGCGATGCGCTCGACCATGTTGACCTGCTTGAACTGAGGGAAGACCGCAAAGTGGTTGCGACACTTCCTATAAAATTTACAGGCATATCAGTAGGTGTTAAAGCAGGGGGTAAATTAGTGACGAAAATAAAAGCACTGAAAGTGAAAACGCTACCTAAATATTTGAAAGAAAATATTGTAGTGGATATTACTAACCTGGAACTGAATGGTAATATTCGCGTGGAAGATGTTAAAGAAGAGCATTATGAAATAATGAACTCGCCGCGCATACCCATTGTTTCTGTCGTGCTGACACGTCAATTGAAACAGGAAGAGGCCACTGCACCTAAAACTGCTGCTCCGGCGGCAAAAGCTGCAGCGCCGGCTGCTGCTGGTAAAGCGCCTGCCCCTGCTGCAAAGGCTGCTGCACCTGCTAAGGATGCGAAGAAAAAGTAAGATGTTTTAAAATAAAATGCAAAAGCCCTGCTGTTGTGGGGCTTTTGTTATAGAAACCTCACCTTAATTTACCTGTACTTGTAAAAATACGAGGGAGAACGATGGGATTGTGGTTAAAAAGAGTAGTGGATTTTTAAGAAATGATAATGGATGAGTAAAAATGGTAATGGATGGGTAAGAAATAGGGTTGGATTAAAAAGAAATCTAAAGACCTCATCCCCAACCATTCTCCAAAGAAGAAGGCAAGAAACGTAAAAGTTGCGAAAATCGGTGCAGGCAAGAAAACAAGAAGATTTTGAGGTTTGTTGTGGAAGGAGCGGTTATGGATAAAGGAGTTTAGTTGTCGAATTGGAGGACCAGTTGTGGTTTAGGATGTTGTGCAGAGATCATACTGCTGAAGGGTTCAGGGAATGGGAGTGGAAAGCTTGGTGAAGATTTTGTGGAGGGCCTTGTGCCGGACTTGGAACGGACAGCCCAGACTGAAGCTGAAGAGAGGGGATGGTGATAGCTTCAAAAAGGATTGCAGATTTTTGATTGCACATTGACGATTGGTTGAATTGTTGATTGGTTGATTAGTTAGTAGTTGATTAGCCAAATAAGTTGAGAGATGAGCAAATATTTAATTGTGGGGCTGGGGAACCCGGGGAGTGAATATGTGCATACGCGCCATAATATTGGTTTTGACGTGGTGGAGGCTTTTGCGGGGAAGCATGGCGGGATGTTTAAGACGAAGCGGCTGGCGGAGGTGGCGGAGGTGAAGTGCAAGGGGAAGGTGCTTGTGTGTATTAAACCGACGACATTTATGAACCTGAGCGGGATGGCGTTTAAATATTGGATGGATAAGGAGAGGGTGGGGCTGGAAAATACGCTGACAGTGGTAGACGACCTGGCGATACCGCTCAGTAAACTGAGACTTCGGGGGTTTGGGAGCAGCGGTGGGCATAACGGACTGGCGGATATTGAGGAAGCGCTGGGGACGGACAAATATGCGAAGCTGCGGTTTGGCATAGGAAATAATTTTGCGAAAGGGAGGCAGGTGGAATTTGTGTTGGGAAAATGGACTGCGGAGGAGGGGGGACTGGTGAACAGGAAAATCGATAAATGTGTGGAGGCGATAGAGAATTTTGGAATGATTGGGTTAGAAAGGACGATGAACCTGGTGAATAATTTAAATATCGTTTAACGGGCAACAGCTTCAGGTGATTTAATTTTGCAGAAAGAAATTAAAAATAAGCATATGAAAATTTTTTGTGTAGGGCGTAATTATCAAGCGCATGCGAAGGAGATGAACAGCAATGTTCCTGAAGAGCCTATTATTTTTATGAAGCCTCAAAATGCTATGATACATTATACTTCGCCTTTTTATTACCCAGAGTTTACAAATGATCTGCATTATGAAGCAGAGCTTGTTTTGAGGGTTTGTAAAAACGGGCGTTATATTCCTGAGCGGTTTGCGAACCAGTATTTCAATGCTATCACTGTGGGTATTGATTTTACAGCGAGAGATTTGCAAAATGATTTAAAGGATAAGGGACTGCCATGGGAAAAAGCGAAGTCATGGGATAATTCTGCATTGATTGGTGACTGGGTGAATACTGATAATAATACTTTCAGGCAGCCTGTGCATTTTTCGCTGAAAAAGAATGATGAAATGGTGCAAATGGGGGACAGTTCGGCAATGATCTTTCCTTATAACATCATCATCAATAACATCTCTAAATACTTCTCGCTGAACATTGGAGACCTTATTTTTACCGGCACGCCGGCTGGAGTGGGAGAATGTGTGGCAGGGGATGTGCTTGAAGGATTCTTAGAAGAGAGAAAAGTGTTTGACATGAAAATAAGATAGTTTAAAACCTGCCTTTTATAGCATTGCAGAAATTGCCTGCAACCATTTTTTCCGCAACAACTATCATGTTTTTAAAGGCTTTGGCATTGCTGATGCCATGGCCTATGATCACTGGTTTTGCTACTCCGAGAACAGGAGTGCCGCCATAGTTCTCATAATGAAAACGGTAGAAATATTCGTCATTTTCTAGGTTACGTGCAGCAGCAATATCGTAGATAGATTCTGCCATTTTCAAAACAACATTGCCTATGAAACCGTCGCAAACAATCACGTCATATTTATCGTGTACTAATTCCCTTCCTTCAATATTTCCAATAAAATTAATGTGGGCGTTTTCTTTAAGCAGGGGATAAGCTGCCTGGGCGAGGATGTTTCCTTTGCCTTCTTCTTCCCCAACATTGAGGAGGCAAACGCGCGGTTCAGCAATGTTCAGTATATTTTTGGCGTATAAACTACCAAGAGCCGCGAACTGGTTAAGGTGTTCGGGCTTGCAATCAGTATTTAAACCAACATCAAGCAATAAGCCTGAGCCGCCGTTGAGTTTTGGAATGATAGTGGCAATTGTGGGACGTAAAATACCTTCAACAGCTTTTATAGTAAACATGGTGCCAACAAGCATAGCGCCAGTGTTTCCGGCACTGATAAATGCATCTATTTCTCCTGAAGATAATAATTGAAAGCCAATACTGATAGAGGATCGTGGTTTTTCTTTCAGCGCTTTGGTAGGATGTTCGTGGTAGCTGATGACTTCTTCCGACTGGATAAATTTTACGCGTTCCTGTGCAACATTCAACTGCTGTAATAAAGGCTGCACCTCGGTTTCTCGGCCTATACAAAAAACAGTTACCGTGCCTGAGCCGGATTCCAAATAGAGCTGCAAACCTTTCACAGCTTCTAGCGGTGCATAGTCGCCGCCCATCATGTCTAATCCGATATTCATGCCCGGCAAGCTAAGGTATTTTTGTAAGAAAAAGGTTAAGCTATGCTTTCAGAGGGGCTTTTTCTGCCACTACTTTTCCTTTATAATACAATTTTCCTTCGCTTACATGTGCACGGTGGCGCACGTGTGTTTCGCCAGTAGTTGGGTCTTTGCTCAGCGTTACTTCTTCCGCTACGTAATGCGTTCTTCTCTTAGCGCTGCGCTGCTGAGAATGTCTGCGTTTAGGATTTGGCATAAATTAAAGTTTATACTTGTTTACTTTGTTCTTTGTTTTAAGTTGTTAATTTTCCAACCCATTAAATTTTTCTAATCCTTTCCACAACGAATTGTTATCGTCCTTATGTGCATCGTCTGCCATCTGTTTCAGCTTTTCCAGTACTTCTTTATTGCAAAGCGGACCTCCCATTTCATCTTCATTGCAACTCTTTTGTAAAGGTATGCTCAGGTTGATAAACTCATATATCCAGTCCGCAACATGCAAGTGGCTTTCACCTTTGCTGATGTAATAAACGTCGGGGTCTTCTTCCTGTTCGTTCATCACCTCGGGCTCATACACTATTTTTACAACGATGTTAAATTCGTCCCACAAATTCAATATCAGTTTGTTGCCGCATCTATCGCAGGCAACATCCGTCTTTCCTTCCACATCAAATTTCAACAACATGAAGCCGGATCTCTTATCCAAAGCCAGTTTCACTTTTGCATTGCAGTTGCTGAAATCCTGCTCACCGTATGCTGTAAAAAACTTATCATCAACTTCATATTCAAACATGTGAATACCGGGCTTTAAACCCACAAATGCTATCTCAAATGCCCTACGGTTGCTCATAACCCCACTTTTTAGGGTTGGCAAAGGTACAGGAAAAGAGTTTATGAACAAAGTAAATTACAACTGTAAAAGTTCATAATGAAAGAAGTACTTGACATTCAGAAAAATGCCCCTTTCATCTTTTTTATCTGTGAGCTATGCTCTGTATGTTTGCAGTAATGAAGGAAAAGAAAAGGAAAAAGAAAAAGTATGATCTTAAAAAGCTTGCCATTAGCATAGGGATTTTAGTTTTAGTATCAGTGGCCATTAAAATAATTTCCACCTTCAGCCGATGGGTTGAAGGTTATTATTCTACCGGGATATATGTTTATATATCAACCTTTTTACGTGCCATTACCCGATGGGTACCGTTTAGTGTAGGGGATGTTTTATATTCAGTACTTGCCTTATTTTTTATAATAAAATTTATAACCTTCATCCGCATTATTTTACGTAAACAAGCTACCGCAAGGTTCTTTTTGTACAGCCTGCTGAAAGTGGTCAGGTTTTTTCTATGGGTGTATATTATTTTTAATCTTTTATGGGGAATAAATTATGAGCGCCTCGGCATCGCTCATCAACTGCAGATACAGCCTGCACAATATTCTACAATAGAATTAAAAACCCTTACAGATTCCTTGCTTGAAAGAGTAAATACGGCAAGAAGGGCTATGGGCGATTCTGCCTTTAAATATCCTTCTCAGCAAGAAGTATTCGCAGAAGCCATCAAAGCGTATAAAAATGTCCAGCAACAATATCCGTTTCTTGCTTATCCTCAGCCATGTATAAAAGCCACGCTCTATGGCAACTTCGCTAATTATTTGGGCTTCCAGGGATATTATGACCCTTTCACCGGTGAATCACAGGTAGACGTTACCATTCCGCCATTTATTATTCCTTACACCACCACGCATGAGGTATCGCACCAGATAGGTTACGGCACTGAAGACGAAGCCAATTTTGTCGGTTATCTCGCAGGCAAAGCATCAACTAACCCCCTTTTTCATTATTCCATTTATTTTGATCTCTTCAATTATGCAAACAGCGCTTTGTTTTTTCGTGACAGCGCTGCCGCAAGAGCAAATTATAAAGCATTGGATACCTTGATAAAAATAGATGAACGTGCTTACCGTAAGTTTTTAATATCCTACAGAAACCCTGTAGACCGCTACATGACCTCATTGTATGACAGTTACCTCAAGGCGAACAACCAACCAAACGGTATGGATACTTACAGCGAAGTGATCTCATGGCTCGTTGCGTATCAAAAAAAATACAAAGAATTGTAATTGAATGGAGAATTGATAATGCAAAATTGAAAACTGGACAACTTTTAGTTATTATCCATTGTCCATTATCAATTCTCCATTACTTAAGTATTACCGTTCCCAGTTCTTTTGTCAACTGCACTTCTATATCTTTTAAATGTTTATGCAGTTCAATTAAACGCATCTGCTCTTCAAACGTTTTGGCTCGTTCAATGTCTTGCTGGTTCTGATCGAACATCTTCTTGATTTTCCTCAGCTTAAAATAATTAAGGCTCATCAAAACATCCTGCTTGCTGGTATCATTGGCCGTATTATTAACGATTTGCAACACCTCATCCCAACGACGGCTTAGCTCGTACGGGAACATCGTAATATTCACCACCAACGTCCTGATGTTTATATTTTCATGATATAACAACGTTTTAGCAGTAGGCTCAAACCCTTGTGTGTACTGGCTTTTGTACAACTCATAAAGCTTGATCAGTTCCGGGCTTTCAAAGTCATATTGTTCCAGTTCTTCAAAAATATAATCAGCAATTTTCCTGTCTCCGTCCCATTCATTCAACCCATATTCAAGCAACACACGCAGCACACTTCTTTCCTGTGCCTCATCTTGGTTTATAAGAAATGCTGTTTCTTCAGTCCCCTTTTTCTCTTGCTCGTTGCCGGTTTGTGCTTCTTCATAAGGCAATCGTTTCTCATCTTTCCTTACCTTTTCCTGCTTGTATTTATTGACAAGGTTCAGCAACCCTCCTTCATCTATCTTCAGCAACGACGCGCATTGTCTCGTATATTCCTGTTGCTTGGTAAAATCCTCTGCCTTGTTTATTTTGCTCAGCGTTTCTGCTATCTGGTTCACCACTTCACTCTTCTTGCTCACATCATTCCCCACCTCTTTCATCATCACTTCCAACTGGAACAATATGAAGTCTCTCTTTTCCTTCGCAATAAAATCTGTAAACGCAGTCGCTCCAATTTTATTCACATAGCTGTCCGGGTCTTCATTGCCAGGAATCAGCACCAACTTCACATTCAGCCCTTCTTCTAACGCCATGTCCAGCCCGCGCAGCGCAGCTTTTATTCCCGCTGCATCACCATCATAAATGATCGTAAGGTTGTTCGTGTATTTCTTTACAAGCCGCAACTGGTCAGCCGTCAGCGACGTCCCCCCGCTTGCCACCACGTTCTCAATGCCCGCCTGGTGCAGCGATATCACATCTGTATAACCCTCCACCAGCAAACATTCATTCGCCTTATCGATCGCCTGCCTCGCAAAATAAGACCCATACAGTATCTTGCTTTTTACATATATCTCGTTCTCCGGCGTGTTGATATACTTCGGCGCCTTATCCGCCTTGCCTATCACCCTCGCCCCAAAACCAATGATCTTTCCCGTATTATTATGTATTGGGAAAATAATCCTCCCCCTGTAATTATCCACCAACTGCTCATTCCTGTTCGCCACCAAACCCGTGCGCAGCAACAGTTCCTGGCTAAACTGGTTCGCCAGCGCTGCCTTCGTAAAGCTATCCCGCCCCTCAGGGTTATACCCCAGTTGAAACCGTTCGATCACATGCTCCCTGAAACCCCTTTCCCGCAGGTAGCTCGCCGCTATCGCCTGTCCTTCCTCCGTCTTCAGTTGCGCAGCAAAAAACTTTTGTGCAAACGCGTTAATAATATGCAGGCTCTCCGCCACCTGTTGCAGTTGCCGCGTTTCGTCGCTCACCTGCGTCTCCTCCACCTCCACGTTATAGCGCACCGCCAGCCATTTCATCGCCTCCGTGTAGCTGTATTTTTCATGCTCCATCAAAAACGTGATCGTGTTCCCGCTCTTCCCGCACCCAAAGCATTTATAAATTTCCTTCGACGGCGACACCGTAAACGACGGCGATTTCTCCCCATGAAACGGGCAGAGCCCCAGGTAGTTCGCACCCCTTTTTTTCAGGCGCACAAACTCCCCCACCACATCAATAATAT
Source organism: uncultured Bacteroidota bacterium (assembly GCA_963771435.1). Taxonomy (GTDB): domain Bacteria; phylum Bacteroidota; class Bacteroidia; order Chitinophagales; family Chitinophagaceae; genus CAVYTF01. The sequence continues at coordinate 47,206 of CAVYTF010000018.1, forward strand.
CAATGCGGCTGGTTATCTGCTGTATCGTTTGGGGCGAGATCATCTCTTGCAAATGTAAGCTTTCAGGGGTCAGCTATCAGCAATTAGCCATCCGCCAGCAACCAATTATTTCTGCCATCCTCTTATAAATTGAAAGAGAGGACTGTTAAAGATCTTAATTTTCTCCTATTTATGCAACAGATTAATACAGTGTTAGTTATGGTTACTCACGTTTATGACTAAGGGCACTCCAGTGTGCATTATGGTTACTCACGTTTATGACTAAAGGCACTGCAGTGTGCATTATGGTTACTCACGTTTATGACTAAAGGCACTGCAGTGTGCAATATGGTACTTCCAGTTTTGGAAGTATGGCAATGCAGTGTGCAATATGGTACTTCCAGTTTTGGAAGTATGGCGATGCAGTGTGCAGTATGGTACTGTAAGTTTTTACAATAGGGCACTGCAGTGTGCAGGATGGTACTGTAAGTTTTTACAATATGGCACTGCAGTGTGCGGGGTGGCATTGTAAGTTTTTACAATAGGGCATTGCAGTGTGCAGTATGGTACTGTAAGTTTATGCAATAGGACAATGCAGTGTGCGGGGTGGCACTGTAAGTTTTTACAATAGGGCATTGCAGTGTGCGGGATGGTACTGTAAGTTTTTACAATAGGGCACTGCAGTAAAAATGCTTCAAATAGCCAATTTTTCTACCGCAAGCTGCGCCGCTATCTGGCTGGCGTCTTTTTTATTAAAAGCTTTGCCCTGTGCAATTCGCTCTCCGTCCAGCACCACGGCCATGGTAAAAACCCGCCTGCCGTTCTCCAATTTTTCATCGATCATCTCAAATCCAAAGTTTTGCCGTTCTTGCTTGCCCAGCCTATCAGCCGGTTTTTCAGGTTAATATCTATCTGCTCCAGGTCATCCACAAAAAGATAAGGCACAATTATACTATTCAGCACCCATTTTTTTGTTTTTACATAGCCTTTATCAAGATACACAGCGCCAACAAGGGCTTCCAATGTGTTGCCAAATATTTGGCTCCCTTTCAGGGCATTGTCCATTTTGTTGTAAAACGTGATCTTCTTAAGCCCCATTTTCACGGCAATATCATTCAGCTTCGTGCGGTTCACCATTTTGCTGCGCATCTCGGTAAGAAAACCCTCGCCTTTATAAGGGTAACGTTTAAACAAATAATCGGCAATAATGGCGCTGATCAATGCATCGCCAAGGTATTCAAGGCGCTCATTGTTTTCATCGGCGCTTTCTTTAACAGAGCGGTGGCTTAGAGCAATGCGGTAAAGTGAGGAGTTGCCCGGTTTGATGCCGAGCAGGTTTTTCAATTGCTTTTCAAAAGAAGCTGAAGGCGCTTTTTTGCTAAGAATTTTTTTAAGGAGATTAGACACAGGTTAAGCATATTTTTTCACAATAACGCAGGCATTATGGCCGCCAAAGCCAAAAGTATTGCTCAACGCAGCTCTAACAGGGCGGCGCTGGGCTTTGTTAAAAGTAAAATTAAGCCTTGGGTCAAGTTCGGGGTCATCAGTAAAATGATTGATCGTGGGTGGTATAATATCATCCACCGTGCTCATGATGCAGGAGATAGCTTCGATAACGCCGGCCGCACCAAGACAGTGCCCCGTCATAGATTTTGTGGCGCTGATGTTCAGTTTATAAGCATGTTCGCCAAAAACAGTCATGATGGCTTTCACTTCAGGTACATCGCCCACCGGCGTAGAAGTGCCATGTGTATTAATATGATCAATATCTTCCGGTTTCATTTCAGCATCTTCCAATGCCGCAAGCATTGCAAGCCTTGCGCCCATACCTTCCGGATGAGACGCTGTGATATGGAAAGCATCGGCGCTTGCTCCGCCGCCTGCTATTTCACAATATATTTTTGCTCCTCTTGCAAGTGCGTGTTCCAGTTCTTCCAATATCAATACCCCAGCCGCTTCGCCCATTACAAAGCCATCGCGGTCTTTATCATACGGCCTTGATGCTATTTTTGGGTTATCATTGTTTTCGCTCATGGCTTTCATAGCGTTAAAGCCGCCCACACCTGCTTCGGTTATAACAGCTTCGCTGCCACCTGTAACAATGATATCAGCTTTCCCTAAGCGCAGTAAATTAAAAGCTTCCATTATGCCGTTCGTGCTGCTCGCGCATGCGCTCACCACAGCAAAATTTGGCCCGCGCAGGTTGTGGCGCATGGATATTTGGCCTGCGGCAATGTCCAATATCATTTTAGGAATAAAGAAGGGATTGAAACGTGGAGTACCATCCCCTCTTGCAAAATCCATCACCTCACTCTGGAAAGTAAATATGCCGCCGATGCCGCTGGCAAACACAACACCTACCCGGTCGGGGTTAACGTTTTCCTTGTTTAATCCTGCGTCCCGCATTGCTTCATCGCTTGCTACTAAAGCAAACTGGGTAAAGCGGTCTATTTTGCGGGCTTCTTTTCGTTCGAGGAATTGCGTGGGTTCAAAGCCTTTAACTTCACAGGCAAACCTTGTTTTAAATTTTGATGCATCAAACAAAGTAATATAATCCGCCCCCGAAACACCATCCACCAACCCTTTCCAAAAATCAGGAAGGTTATTTCCCAGGGGGGTAATGGCTCCAATGCCGGTTACAACTACTCTTTTTAACTGCATAAAACAAGCCTGTTTAAATGTTATAAATCCGCCTTAACGGTAACAAATGTTCCCGCAAAGGCGGATCGGATATAAAATAACGAAGCTGCGTTATTTAACGTGTTCTTCCAGGTAGGTAACAGCCTGACCAACAGTTGTGATGGTTTCGGCCTGTTCGTCAGGAATGGAGATGTTGAATTCTTTTTCAAATTCCATGATCAACTCTACAGTGTCCAATGAATCGGCGCCGAGGTCGTTTGTAAAAGAAGCTTCATTAGTTACTTCAGCTTCGTCCACGCCTAATTTATCTACTATAATTTTCTTTACTCTTGTTTCGATGTCTGACATTTTTTTGAGTTTTTATTAGGCTGCAAAAATATAATTTTTAGTCAATCCGCAATGAGATATATCTTTTTTGTTTTTTTAATTATATTTTTCTGCATGATGCTGTAGATACCAAAAGAATATATTATTTTTAAAAAAATCATTCACGATATAAAATAAACAACCATTTCGATGCCGCTTAAAATTTTAGACTACGGAACCAAACAGTATAAAGAAATGCTCGAGCTGCGCAATACAATACTGCGCAAACCCCTTGGTCTTAGCTTTGACGGAGAGGACCTGTCTGATGAAAAAGATAATATCCTCATCGGCTGCTTTGAAGATGATAAGCTGGAAGCCTGTTGCATGTTGGTGCCAATTGATAAACACACCATCCAATTAAGGCAAATGGCAGTGTCCCATGCGTTGCAAGGGAAGGGCATCGGGCGTGTGCTTTTAGAGTTTGCAGAGAACATTGCGCGCGACAGGGGTTATAGCAAAATGATGATGCATGCGCGCGACACGGCTCTTGGGTTCTATGAAAGATCAGGATATAAAATAGTAGGTGAAGAATTTATTGAAGTAAACATCCCTCATTTTGAAATGGAAAAAATGCTCCAAAAGGCAGTGATTATTTAACGATCTTATTTTTTAGCAGATCCCTTACTGCGAACAAAGTATTATCATCCAGGTTGTCTTTTGGAATAAGAAAGAAAGATTTTGAGGTAAAATAGAGATGAAAAAAATTAGGGCTTTCAAAATAATTACTGAAGCTGCTCCAGTCCCAATCTACAAAGCCTCTTTCATTTTGCAGGCGAACATGTTTCTCATAAAAAAAGATAGTAAAGCTTTCTTTAAAGGTTTGTGCCTTTCTGTAGATGGTTCCCGGCAATATGAACCAGAATGACACCATCAGCATAAGCCATAAAAAAGAACTAAGTAAAAAAGGTTGCGGGCTTATTTTCTTAAAATAATAAAGCCCGGCGGCCACAATGGCAAACACATTCACCAAAATGATCAACCATTTTATCTCACTGCGTGAAATAAAATGGTAACGCAAAGCCTGTATCACTTTCTTTTTATCGTAACTAAAGCTAAACTGCATAAAGCCGCTATAAGCTGCGAAAATAAGCAAAGCTTGTTCATATTAATTTAAACTGAATGCTGCAAGCAACAAAAAAACCGCTGTAAATACAGCGGCTCCCTTCAAGAAACTTTATAAACTTTAAGAACTTTACAGGTCTGCGCTCTTTAATTCTTTAGGAAATTTTACTTGTGCGGTTTGTGTTTTGCCATCGCGCTGATAAACGATAGTAAAGCTATCGCCGCCTTTTGCATCTTTCAAAACATTTTTCAGATCAGCAACAGATTTTACCGCGGTGCTGTTAATAGTAGTAATAATATCGTTTTCTTTTAACCCGGCTTTTGCGGCAGCCGCCTCATCATCATTTACATCGGTTATTTTTACTCCATTACCATCTTCAGTGTCTTGCACTTCAATGCCCATGTGAGGTTTATTATTATTCCAGTTGTAGTTGTAATGGAAATTGCGCATGGGCGGCGTAAGGTAATTATAATTGTAACTCCTTTTCATGCCAAGATCCTGGTCTTTATTTTTGTCGAGCACTGCAAGGGTGTTATTCAGGCCGCCGTTCCTGAGGTAGGAAATGCTCACTTTATCCTCCGGATTGTAAGTGCCAACAGCTTTATACAGGTCGTCGGGATTGTGGATCGTTTCATCTCCCACTTTAGTAATTATGTCGTCCTTTTGCAGGCCGGCTTTTTCTGCTGCACTCCCTTTTGTTACATCAGTGATAGTAACGCCATTATCGGCCCTTTCAGACATCACGCCAAGAAGCGCTTTGTTAACGGGCCTCATGTCTTCTCTTAACATCTGCATCCCGCCGGGCGGCAATGGCGGCATTTGCTGCATGTCCATTTCAATGTGCGGCATTCCGTCGTCAGGGATAATTTCAATATTGTCATCCTTAAATTCGGAAATAGGCTTGCCGTTCACGATTACCTTATCGCCGTCAACAACGATGGTAAGTTTTTCATTCGAACCGGCTTTTTTGTGGATGACGATGTTTTCATCCTTCTGCACGTTTGGCTCGTCTTCATATTGTGCGTTTGCCGTAAAGGCCGTAAAACCCAGCGCCAGCAAGGCTGCTGCGAGTTTGATCTTTGTATTCATTTTTAATTTGTTTTATTTGTACGAAAAATTTAGTAGTTCAAAACTAAGGAAGATTTTTAAATACGAATAGTTTCGGAAATGTTAAATTAGATGTAGATAAAATGATGATTGTAGTTTATTGGACAAAGAGATCAGCAGCAGTTATTTGATAAGTTTTTACCGGCTGCCCTTGGTAGATCCCTTCATATAAAAATTTCATTCCGCATTTTTCTATCACTTTTAGCGAACCTAAATTTTCTATATATGCACGGGCTATAATAATAGGCAAATGAAGTTGTTGAAAGCCATAGCTGATAGTACTTTTGGCCGCTTCTGTTGCATATCCTTTCCCCCAATACTTTTTCATTAAGCGGTAACTCAGGTCAATTTCTTTTTGTTCAATGATATATTTTAACCCGCACCAGCCGATAAATTCATTGTTCTCTTTTATATATAAGGCCCATCGTCCGTAATTATATAATTTGTATTGAGGAAGAATTACTTCGTGTAAAGAATGTTTTATGGAATCCACTGTAGGTATGGGTTCATGAACATACTTTCTTACTTCTTCATCATTATTTAATCCAAATAAAAGTGAAGCGTCAGCGGTAGTAAACTCACGGAAAACTAAGCGTTTTGAATAGAAAATATCATTCATCGATTTTGTAGCTGAATCATAAAAGCGATTTTACTTTTTCAATTACCTGCTTCAAGTTGCCAGCATCTGTTCCACCCGCAGTTGCCAATGTCTTCTGCCCACCACCACCGCCTTTTATCAAAGGAGCAATATGTTCTTTAATGATTTTTGAAGCGTCCAGGTTCTTTGCAGCAACAACATTGTCAGCAACAGTAACAGCTACAAACGGCTTCCCGTCAATATTTGCACAAAGCACTACAACAAGATCCCGAAGATGGTTCTTGAGATCAAAACATAATTTTTTCAGCGCTTCCGCATTGCTTACCTCAACCATAGCCCCAATAAAATTTACCTGGTTTATGATCTCGTCTTTCTGTAACAATTCATTCCTGAGGATCACCAACTGCCGCGCTTCAAGATGTTCAATGTGCTTTTTTAGTTCTGTATTCTCGCTTAATAAATTATCGATTGCCTTCCCAATGTCTTTGGGGTTTTTTAGCGCTCCGCGAAGCGTACGGACTGTATTAAATTCATTGTTGATCAACTCTTCTGCCGAAATGCCACTCACCGCTTCGATCCTGCGAACGCCTGCTGCTACAGCACTTTCATGTTTTATTTTAAAGAACCCCAGTTCGCCTGTTGCGCCAACATGCGTGCCGCCGCAAAGCTCTACAGAATAAGTTGGATCAATGATCACCACGCGCACAATATCGCCGTACTTTTCGCCAAACAAAGCCATAGCGCCCAGTTTCAGCGCTTCTTCCTTTGGCAGTTCTTTTATTACAACAGGGATATTTTCTCTGATCTTCTTATTTACTATAGCCTCCACTTTAGCAATTTCTTCATCAGTAACCTTTGTAAAATGGGAGAAGTCAAAACGTAGATGCTCTGCATTCACCAAGCTTCCTTTTTGCGCCACATGTGTACCTAAAACCTTACGTAGCGCAGCATGCAGCAGATGTGTAGCGCTGTGATGTATCTCTGTTTGCTTCCTGTTTGTCCTGTTAACTTTGGCAAATACTTCACCATTTAATTCTGCAGGGAGGCTCTCGGCGAAGTGAATAACGAGGTTATTTTCTTTTTTGGTATCAGTAATTATCAGCTCTTCATTATCCATTATCAATTCCCCTGTATCGCCAACCTGTCCCCCGCTTTCAGCATAAAAAGGTGTTGCCTGCAAAACAAACTGGTAAGCTTCCTTACCCTTGCTTTTTACTTTCCTGTACTTAATGATCTTCGTTTTTATTTCAAGCGAATCGTAGCCAACAAACTCTGAATAGGGCTGGTCAATTAATGCTACCCAATCTTCTGTATCTATTGCTGTTGCTGCACGCGAGCGTGATTTTTGTTGTTGCATTTCTGCATTGAAAACTTCTTCATCAACGTCTAAATCGTTCTCATTTACAATAAGCTTTGTTAAGTCAAAAGGAAAGCCATAAGTATCATATAAATCAAAAGCTGCCTTCCCACTCAACTTTTTCTTACCATCACGTTCAATACCGATATTTTTTATAGTAATCAAGCGATCTTGTAATTCACCATCTTGTTCAACTACATAATCTTTATCATTATTCAATCTGATTAATGAGTCAATTAATATTAACCCTTTTCCCAATGTCCTCAAAAACCCCTCCTCCTCTTCCTTTACCACTCTTGTAACAAAATCCAACTGCACATTCAACTCAGGAAAAACATGCTCAAATTGCTTCGCAAGCAAAGGCATCAACTGAAACAACAACGGTTGTTTATGATCAAGATAAGAATAATAATACCGTACAGCCCTTCTTAAAATTCTTCTTATCACATAGCCAGCCCCAGTGTTTGAAGGCAACTGTCCGTCTGCAATGGCAAAAGCTATTGCACGGATATGATCTGCTATCACACGGAATGCAACCGCTTGTTTGTTATCGCTAAAATCATATTTCTTACCGCTGATCTTTTCTATCGCCTCGATTGTTCCCGTAAATACATCAGTATCATAATTACTTTGCTTGTTTTGCAGCACACGCACCAAACGTTCAAAGCCCATCCCTGTATCCACATGCTTTGCAGGCAATGGTTCCAGCGTTCCGTCTTTTAAGCGGTTAAACTGCATGAACACATTATTCCATATTTCTATCACCTGCGGGTGGTCATTATTTACAAGCGTTTTTCCATCAACCAATTTCTTCTCTTCATCACTCCTGCAGTCCACATGTATTTCTGTGCAGGGCCCGCAAGGGCCGGTATCGCCCATTTCCCAAAAGTTATCTTTCTTCTTTCCCAACAATATCCTGTCCTCTGCGATCACTTTTTTCCACTCATTAAAAGCTTCCTGATCCTTTGGCAGGCCTTCTTTTTCATCCCCTTCAAAAATGGTTACATATAGTCGGTCTTTATCGAGTTTATATACTTCGGTCAGCAGTTCCCAACTCCAGGCAATGGCTTCTTTTTTAAAATAGTCGCCAAAGCTCCAGTTGCCCAGCATCTCAAACATGGTGTGGTGATAGGTATCCACGCCCACTTCTTCCAGGTCGTTATGCTTGCCGCTCACCCGCAAACACTTTTGCGTATCAGCAACGCGCAGGTAGTCCGGCTTTCTATTGCCAAGAAAATAATCTTTAAACTGGTTCATCCCTGCATTGGTGAACAATAAGCTAGGGTCGTTTTTTATAACAATCGGTGCCGAAGGAACAATATGATGCCCTTTTGACTTAAAGAAATCTAGAAACTGCTGTCGTATTTCTGCACTTGTTGACATATCAGGAAAAAATTTTAAAACAATATTTATAATGATACAAATACCTTTGGCTACTTCCTTAAAAGCCAAAAGTAAAAAGTAAATAAGAGTTTTAAGTTTAAAGTTCCCGGTTGCGATGAAAAAAATAAAATATTACTATAATACACATACACTTCGCTACGAAAAGCTGGAGACACCTCTTCGTGTGAACCTGCTGCGGTTATTCGGTTTTATAGCAGGTGTCATTGTCGCAGGTTTTTTGTTTTTATTGGTTGCATACAAATATTTTCCTTCCACGAACGAAAAAATGCTTCAACAGCAGAACGCTGATATGCGTAACGATTACAAAGTGCTGCAACAACAGCTTCAGCAACTCCAGCAACAAATGGCTGAGCTTGAGAACCGTGACAATAATGTATACCGCACTATTTTCGAATCCTCACCCGTGCCCGACAGCATACGCCTCCAGCAAATGGCGAAAAGTAAAGAAGTGAAAATGGTGCAAAGCATGAGTAGCGAAGGCCTGGTAAAAAACATGACGAAGCAACTAAATATGCTGGCAATGCGTGTAGCCTATCAGGAAAGATCCGTACAATGATATTGACGATATGGTGAAGAATAAAGAAAAATTACTAGCTGCCATCCCTGCAATACAACCTGTCAGCAACAAAGACCTCACACGCATCGCATCGGGTTTTGGTTATAGGATCGACCCTGTATATAAAGTAGGTAAATTTCATGCAGGCCTTGATTTTGCTGCACCCATCGGAACCCCTATTTATGCCACTGCTAATGGTATAATTAAAGAAGCCAACGCTAATGTAAGCGGTTATGGCAACCATGTGGTCATTGACCACGGCTACGGCTACCAGACGCTCTACGGTCATATGTATAAAATAAAAGTACGCCCCGGGCAGGTCGTAATGCGTGGTGAGGTCATAGGCTGGGTAGGCAGCTCAGGCAAAAGCACAGGCCCGCATTGCCACTACGAAGTGCATAGAAACGGCATCCCTGTTGACCCTGTTTATTATTTTTATAACGACCTCGATCCCGCACAATACAACCGTTTATTGCAGCTTGCTGCTGCCGCCAACCAAAGCCTGGATTAGCTGTCACGGCAATTATTTTCCTTCTTACAAAACTATTCTTAACGGGAAACCGTAAGTAATTGCAATATTAATTTTTAAAAACAAACAAATTTTTTATGAAACAATTCTTCAAACCATTAAGCACAATAGTTGCAGCAATGGTATTATTTACAGCAACATCTATGGCTCAAATGTCATCAGATAAAACCGTAATGGTTGGCGGCGCGGCGATGTATCCAACCAAAAACATCATTGAGAACGCGGTTAATTCTAAAGACCATACTACGCTTGTTGCAGCCGTAAAAGCAGCAGGTTTAGTAGAAACTTTAGAAGGCGACGGTCCTTTCACTGTATTTGCTCCAACCAATGAAGCATTTGCAAAATTGCCTGCAGGCGCAGTAGACAACCTGTTGAAACCTGAAAACAAATCACAGTTGACAGCAGTGTTAACCTATCATGTTGTTGCAGGAAGCATCGACAGCAAAATGTTGATGGAGTCAATAAAAAGCGGTGGCGGCAGCTACTCTGCAAAAACGGTACAGGGTGGAATGTTAAAGTTCTGGATGAAAGGTAAAAACCTTATGATCACAGACGAGAACGGCGGCACAGCCAAAGTAACCATCAAAGATGTGTATCAAAAGAACGGCGTGATACACGTAATTGATGCGGTATTGATGCCAAAAATGTCTATGTCTAAAATGTAATTGAAAGACAATTATAACTTCCTTAAGTGGGTTTATTTTTAAAATGGAAAAGGGCTGCAGTTGCAGTCCTTTTTTTGTTATATACATTTGCCAAAAAACTACTTGAAAATAAAACCCCTTCTTTTTCTCCCCGCTGCTCTTTGGTCTGTAATGATTTATATACTCCTTACAATGCATGCCTCCAGGTTTCCGGAGATACCGGTTTTAGACGAGCTTAACTTTGATAAATTAGTACATGCAGGCCTCTTTGGAGGTTTGGTTTTCTTAACATCCTTCCCATTAAAAAAAACTTTTCCCCGCTTTGCAGTTATTTATTTGGTTATAGCCATTCTTGCAACGCTTTACGGCATCGCTATGGAATACGTCCAGAAATATTTCACCACCGACCGTGATTTTGATGTCTGGGATATGGTAGCCGACGGTGCCGGTTGTGTAATTGCTTACTTTTTCATTCAGTGGCAGTTAAAACGGAAAGCTGCAAAAGTTTAAATACATTAGTTCCTGCATTAGAAACGCAGAGCTAAAATATTCAATTTTGATCAATGATATTGAAACCGGCCATTTACAATGCCTGAACAACAACTCACTGCAAACGCTGCTTCCTTTCCCGCCTGAAAATAAAGATGAAAACATTCCGCAAGCCTTGATTTTTCTAATAATTTTTAAAAAATATTCTCTTCTTTGTCTTATTTTTCCTTAATTGTTGATAAAAAGTTCATTTATTTTCTTACTGTTTATAAAAATGGGTTTAATTTTATCATGTTTAGCAAGTATTAAATAAATCATGATATAATTATGACCAAAGTAAGCATCTCTAAAACCGCCCCTTTTCTCATTCTCGCCCTCGTTGCCGTTACGAGCATCTTTATTCCCTCTTTTTCGCTGTTTAATGACCAGGGAAAATACAATGGTGCCGACATTGCGTGGATGCTCGTCGCCACCGCGTTCGTTTTCCTCATGACGCCGGGCCTTGCCTTCTTCTATGGGGGCATGGTTCACAGGAAAAATGTGCTTTCTACCATGATAAAGAGCCTTATCGCGGCCGGAGTGGTGAGCGTTGTCTGGGTTGTGGTGGGTTATAGCCTCTGTTTTGGGGAGGATCTTCCATGGATTTATCGGGAACCCCGCCACTCACTTCTTTTTCAAGAATGTTGCTTCCGGCGCGCCCTGGAGTTTAGCGCCAACCATCCCCCTTACGCTCTTTGCGCTCTTCCAGTTGATGTTCGCCGTCATCACTCCGGGCCTTGTGGTGGGCGCTGTGGCGGAGCGCATCAAGTTTACGTCCTATGTGCTCTTCAGCGTGCTCTTCAGCCTCCTCGTTTATGCCCCGTTGGCGCATTGGTCGTGGCATCCGCAGGGTTTTTTGGCCAAAATGGGCGCCCTTGATTTCGCCGGAGGCACGGTTGTTCACATTTCTGCCGGCTGCGCGGCCCTTGCTGGCGCCATGGTGCTCAAAAGGCGCAAAGTTCATATCGCTCATACCGAAATTCCGCCGGCAAACATCCCTTATGTGCTCATCGGCACAGGCCTTCTGTGGTTTGGATGGTTCGGTTTCAACGCGGGTTCCGCCGGTGCGGCCAATTCCCTCGCCGTTTCGGCCTTTGCCACCACCAATACAGCCGCTGCCGCCGCCGGTTTGTCCTGGATGTTCTTCGATGCGCTCAAAGGCAAAAAACCTTCGGTCCTTGGTTTCTGCGTTGGCGCCGTTGTTGGCCTCGTTGCCATCACGCCGGCGGCCGGTTATGTCGCCATCCCGCAAAGTATATTCATCGGCGTGGTCGCGGCGATCATTTCCAACACCGCTGTGTACTATAAATCCAAATCGCGCCTCGACGATACGCTCGATGTGTTCCCCTGCCACGGAATTGGAGGCATGGTTGGCATGATAATGACCGGAATTTTCGCCACAAAAACGGTAAACCCCCAGGGCAGCGACGGTTTGTTGTACGGCAACCCCACTTTCTTCTTCATCCAGATCAAAGCCATGGCCATTGCGGTGGCTTATAGCTTCACCGTGTCGTTCCTCATCTTTAAATTCATCAATTTCATCCTCCCCCTGCGCGTTACCGAAAAGGAAGAGGCCATGGGGCTGGACGAAAGCCAGCATAACGAAAAATATTTGCAGGGAACTTTGCTGGTGCCGACCAATGGAAAGCTGGTTGAGACCGCCGCAGAAAGTTTTGAAATGGTTTAACGGAGCCGTTGCCTCAACTTGTGAAAGATTGCGCCGAAATTGCGCGCGTTGCCCACCAATAATACCTCAAAAACTAAGGCTGTAAAGTTCAATACGGCCTTTTTTGTTGCATATTATATTATATAACCCCAAATTTTTCCTCTTTTTTTCGGGCTATTGCTCATAGGCCGTTTTATTCCTCCCGTATCCTTCCAATTCTTACCCATTTTTTCTAATTATTTCCCCGGATCATATTTTATTTTCCCCATATTCTTTAATATCTTCCCCATTTATCAAAATATCTTCCCCATATTTTTCTTTAATTTCCCCGTTTATTTTAAAATCTTCCCCATATTTCTAAAAATCTTCCCCATTTATCAAAATATCTTCCCCATATTTTTGTTTAATTTCCCCGTTTATTTTGTAATCTTCCCCATATTTCTAAATATATTCCCCATTTATTAAAATATATTCCCCATATTTTTGTTTAATTTCCCCATATTTTTTAATATCTTCCCCATATTCTTAAATTATTTCCCCATATTCTTTTTATTCTTCCCCATATTTTCTCATAATTTCCCCATTTATTTGCTTCTTTCCACTGTAAATTTCCCCACAACCAGCAAAGACGCGTTCACAACGGTCATTGTGCTGAACCCTTTGGCTATTATTATCTGCTCCCCGGGATGAACTATCACGGGATCGGGCAAAACCTTTTTCCCTGGGGAAAGATACAGGTCGCTCATGCCCACATTCGTGAACCGGCCGCCCACAATTACTGATTTACACACCTTTTTTGCCCCTGTTTTCACCGTACTTTTTTGCAACCTGGGCTTGCGCGGGCTCGTGTCCACCACAAAACCCCAGTCGCCAAGCGCTTTGGAGTTTTCGCCGAACAATTTTTTCAAAAAACTGCCTATCGTACGCACGTGCCTGATCACAGGCGCGAACAAAATGTCGCGTTGCTGCGTTTCGTTCTCCGCAGTTTTCTCCGTGCTCAGGTATTCGCCGTGAAAATTCTGCGCTGCGGCCGCATTTCCCGCGTCAACGGCCAGGTCAATGTGGTTTTGAGCAAGATAAGGGGCCAGCGGGCTCGTTCCGGCGGGGTAACTGTTGTGCTGCGTTTGTATATTGTTGAACAGCGCGATGCGATCTTCCATTTTTTTCGGGTAAACCACCTTGCCGCCGTCCGTAATGGCGATCCCCCAGTTGCCAAGCGCCTTGAAATTGGGCGTATAAAACGCTTTCAGGAACTGTGCAAACCCTTTGCAGTGCTGAAACACGGGCGCAAACTGCAAATTGCACAACTGCGTAAAGTTGCCGCTCTCCTTGCTCAGCGAAAGATGGTTGGTTTCGTGCATTTGCGCGGCAGAAACCGCCGTAGCGTCGGCAGAAAGGTCAATTTGCTGCGCGATAAGAAACTGAATGAGCACGCTTGAGGCGCCATCAGCGTCATTTTTGCTTTTAATATTGGAAAAAAGGGTCACTTTTTGTGCGAAATGCTTTGGATAAATGGTGCGGCTCATGCAAAAAGTTTTTTGGGGGATGAAAAAGAAGCGTTCATTGGGCTAATGTACCATAAAAACCGGCGGAAAAAAGCTTTTGGCCGATAAATTTTTGGGTTATGAGAAGTTTATTTATGAATATCCTGGCGACCCTTCCGTGAAAAAACAGAGAAACAGGAAATTTTCCCGCCGGATATTGGTGCTATCACGGCTTATCCAAAATCTATCTCGGTATTATCGCCGATATTCAGGCTGCGGCTAAGGCCTTTTACGGAGGCGTCGCTGCCAATGAGGGAGTTGTCGAGCACCACTTCATAGAGAGTAGTGTAGGATCCGATGATACTGTCGCGCACAATGGAGAATTGTATGTTCGTGTTGGCACCAATGGCTACGTGTGGCCCGATGAGCGAGTTTTTTAGCGTGCAACCCGGGCCAATGCTTACAGGTGGAACAATGATTGAGTTTTCCAGAACTACGCTTTCATGTATTTTGCCCCCAAACTTTTTTAAGAGGGTGGCGTTGCTTTCGAGGAGGGTTTCTTTTTTGCCGCAATCGAACCAATTCTTTACTCTAAAGGACTGGAATTTTGCACCGCGTTTTATCATGCAGTCGAGTGCGTCGGTTAAATTATACTCGCCAAAGGTCTTTATGTTCTCTACAAAAATATATTGGAGGCATTCGAAGAGAATAGCGGTTTCTTTTATTTTGTACAGGCCCACGAGCGCCATATTGCTTTTGGGGATGGAGGGCTTCTCTACCACGCGGTCAATAAATTTATCGTCATCAATTTCGGCAACGCCAAAATTGCGGGGGTCATCTACTTTTTTTACACCCAACATGCTGTAAGGGCTGTTGAGAACTTCCTTTACATCGAACTCACAGATAGTATCGCCAAGGGTAACAAATACTTCATCGTTGCCTACAATATTGTGGGTAAGTTCGATGGCGTGGCCTGTGCCCTGCCGCTCATTCTGGTAAACAAAATGGCATATCAGATCAGGGTAGGTCTGTTTTACGTAGTCCTGTATCTTTTCGCCGAGATAGCCTACAATAAAAATAAATTCGTTGATGCCTGCCTCATGCAATTGGTCAACAATAAAACTGAGAATTGTTTTACCTGCAATGGGGATCAGGGCTTTAGGCTGTGTATATGTATGCGGGCGCAACTTGGCACCTGCGCCAGCAACGGGGATTATCGCTTTCATTAATTACTTAGTTTTTCAACAGAACCTTTAAGTCCTATGCAGCTTTAGAAGTGTGAAAATAACACAATCTTATTTACCAAGCGCAATTCTATCAATTCTTAAAAGAAAGATTATGGGTCGAGGTATAAATATTTTAGTGAAGCTTAGCATTTGAGCTGCAAACCGAATGTTACTTTTGTATCCCCGAAAGAAAATATTGCCAAATGAAATTGAAATCTTTTTTAGCTAAACCGTTTGCCAATTATATTTCCGGTAAAATAAATAAAGGCAAAGAGACGGCTGTTGAAGACCAGGAAAAGATACTGAAAGACATAGTACGGTGGGCTGCAAAAACTGAATTTGGCAAAGAACATGGGTTTGAAAAAATTAACTCCTACGAAGATTTTAAAAAGCAGGTTCCCATACGAGATTATGAGGCTTTTAAACCGTTCATTGAAGAAATAAAACAAGGGAAACAGAATGTTTTGTGGAAGGGGAAACCGATCTACCTGGCGAAAACGAGTGGCACTACCAGCGGGGTAAAGTATATTCCCATCACTAAAGATTCTATAAAGAATCATATTGACACCGCGCGGGACGCACTGCTTTGCTATATGGCTGAAACCGGCAATACAGCATTTGCAAACGGCAAGCTTATTTTTTTGAGCGGTTCGCCTGAACTTGAAAGGATTGGCGATATCCCTACAGGGAGGTTGAGTGGTATTGTGAATCATCATGTGCCAAAGTATTTGCGCGGCAATCAATTGCCGTCTTTTGAAACCAATTGCATTGAGGACTGGGAGACCAAGCTGGATAAGATTGTTGAAGAGACCATTAATGAAAACATGACGCTGATAAGCGGTATTCCGCCATGGATGCAGATGTATTTTGACAGGTTGCAGGAGAAAAGCGGGAAAAAGATAGGAGAGCTGTTTCCTAATTTCAGCGTGATGGTGCAAGGGGGCGTGAACTTTGAGCCTTATAAAACCAAGCTGTATGAAAGCATCGGGAAGAAAATTGATTGCATAGAGCTGTTTCCTGCCAGTGAGGGTTTTTTTGCCTTCCAGGATTCGCAGAAGGCAGAGGGACTGCTGTTAAACACCTGCAGCGGGATATTTTTTGAGTTTGTTCCTGCAGAAGATATTTTTAATGAGAACCCAATACGATTGGGTTTGCGCGATGTAAAGGTCGGAGAAAATTATGCGCTGGTGGTTAGCAGTAATGCAGGCTTGTGGGCGTATGATATAGGGGATACTGTAAAATTTGTGAGCACTGATCCCTACCGGTTAGTTGTAACCGGAAGAACAAAACATTTCATATCTGCATTTGGCGAACATGTGATCGGCGAAGAAGTTGAATATGCTTTGATGAAAGCCGCTAATGAAGAAAATATAAAGATGGCAGAGTTTACCGTGGCGCCAAATATTTCAAAAAGTCAGGGGAAAAGTTATCACGAATGGTTTATAGAGTTTGAAAATCAACCAGACGATCTGGGGGTCTTTGCGAAGAAAATAGATGATAATCTGCGCAGCAAAAATGTGTATTATGATGACCTGATCAGCGGGAATATTTTGGAGCAACTGAAAATCACTATGGTGAAAAGAAATGGGTTTATAGAATATATGAGATCAATCGGGAAGCTTGGTGGCCAAAATAAATTGCCGAGGTTGAGCAATGACAGGAAAATTGCAGATGGGATGAAAGCGTATGTGGCTTAAACCCACCATTCCCATTCATCGGTTTAATATTCCTTTATCTTTACAGTTTTAATAATGATATTAAGTTGATGACCGATATTAAACGAATTGCCATATTTGGTTCTACCGGATCAGTTGGAAGGCAGGCACTGGAAGTGATCGCTACACATGCCGGTAAATTTTCTGCTGAAATATTAACAGCCCATTCCAATGAAGACTTGCTTATAAAACAAGCACTTATATTTCATCCAAATATTGTTGTAATTGTTGATGAAAAAAAATACCTGAAAGTAAAAGAGGCACTTTCTTCTACCAATGTTAAAGTCTTTACCGGTGAAAGAGCGCTGGATGAAGTAGCTGCATTGGATTGCTATGACCTGATGCTTGCAGCTATAGTAGGCTATGCAGGATTGAAACCTACCTTGTGCGCTATTGAAAGTGGAAAGCCGGTTGCGCTCGCTAATAAAGAAACTTTAGTTGTTGCAGGAGACATAGTAATGCAAAAAGCGTTTGAAAAGAAAGTATCGGTTATTCCTGTTGACAGTGAACATTCGGCTATTTTTCAATGCCTTATCGGCGAAGGGAGAAGCAGGATCGAAAAAATAATACTTACGGCAAGCGGTGGCCCTTTTCGCGGTAAGAAGCCTAATTTCTTGGTTAATGTTAAGCGAGAGCACGCCTTGCAACACCCCAACTGGACAATGGGTGCAAAAATAACCATTGACTCAGCTACACTAATGAATAAGGGGCTTGAAATGATAGAGGCCAAATGGCTTTTTAACCTTGAGCCTGAACAAATACAAATAGTTATTCATCCCCAAAGTATCATTCACAGCATGGTACAGTTTGAAGACGGAAGCATTAAAGCTCAAATGGGGATGCCTGATATGAAGCTGCCTATTCAATATGCGCTTGCCTTTCCGAACAGAATCAGCAGCACTATCCCCAGATACGATTTTAAAAACCCTAATTCGCTCACTTTTGAAGAGCCTGATATGCGAACTTTCCGTAACCTTACCCTTGCTACAGAAGCGCTGCATAGCGGAGGTAACCTGCCATGTATACTCAACGCTGCCAATGAAATAGCTGTATTTGCCTTCCTTCGGAACCGTATTGGCTTTCTTGACATAACTGAGGTGGTAGAGCGTAGCATGGCTAAAATAACTTTTATTAAAAACCCCACTTTGCAGGAGTACTTTGACAGTGATGCTGAGACGCGTAACTTCGCTGCCTCGCTGGCGCAATTTTAATTGAGAGGATCGTCATATTCGCAGATCGTTAACGCTGAATGTGGTATTATTGCAGCCTTGTTTTCGAGCATTTTATTTAATTATTCTCATAAAAAAATCCCTCCGGGGTTAGGGCATATATGACATTTTTAGCGATAGATTGGATGAGTGTTGGTGTAAAGACCTTACAGTTTATTTTGGCGTTTTCTATACTGGTAACGCTGCATGAACTGGGGCATTATGCCACTGCACGGTGGTTTAAATGCCGGGTAGAAAAATTTTATTTATTCTTTGATGCAGGCTTTAGCCTGTTCAAGAAAAAAGTAGGCGAAACCATTTATGGTATTGGCTGGATACCTTTTGGCGGCTATGTGAAAATCGCCGGCATGATCGATGAAAGCATGGACAAAGACCAACTGAAGCAACCACCCAAACCATACGAGTTCCGCAGCAAACCTGCGTGGCAGCGGCTGATCATTATGGTGGCAGGAGTAATTATGAATATACTACTCAGCTTTGTTATTTATGCTATGATGCTGTGGCACTGGGGTGAGGAGTATGTGCCAACAAATAAAATGACTTATGGTATAGTTGCAGATTCACTGGCGCAGAGTATCGGACTAAAGGATGGAGATAAAATATTGACTTTAGATGGAAAATATGTTGACCGTTTTAAGCAAATACCTCTAAAAGTAATTTTAAGCAATGCGAAAACTATTAGGATCGACAGGAATGGAGAGGAAATGAATATTAATATCCCTTCTGATTTTGCAGGTAAGCTGGTGCATTATAAGGATATTGGCTTTATTGATCTGAGGGTTCCATTTGTGCGCATAGATAGTGTTCTGACAGATACATCTGCTGCGTTTAAAGCACATATACAAAAGGGTGACAAGATAATTACTGCAAATGGGGACAGCACCCTATTTTTTGATGACTTTAGAAATGCTGTGCAAAAAAACATTGGCAAACAGCTGAACTTAACAGTAGTAAGGGGTAACGATACCATTCCTTTAACTGTAAAAGTGCCTGAAAATGGGTTTATCGGCATTGCCAATGTTGGCTTAAAGAAGATATTTGACGTTAAAGAAATCAATTATAGCTTTTTACGATCTTTTCCAGCGGGTGTCAAGAAAAGCGGTGAAACATTGCGCTCTTACTGGTTGCAATTAAGGCTGATATTCAGCGGGAAAGTTAAGACGACGGAATCCTTGGGCGGAATTGTAAGCATTGGCAATGCGTTCCCAGGCATTTGGGATTGGCAAGCATTCTGGGGGCTTACTGCTTTCTTTTCCATCATTCTTGCGTTTATGAATATTTTGCCTATCCCGGCACTTGATGGCGGCCATGCACTTTTTTGTCTCTATGAAATAATTACAGGTAAAAAGCCAAGTGATAAGTTTATGGAATATGCGCAGATCGTTGGCATGGTTTTGTTGCTCGGCTTGATGGCTTATGCGCTAGGATTAGATTTCTGGAGGATATTTAAGAAGTAATTTAAAAACGGGGCTGTACTGGTTTTGACAGCATCTTTGTACGTGTAAGCATGCAGTGCGTTGGATAATTAGCACTTTAATCTGAATACTCAAAATTCAAATGGCAATACTACGTATGCCATGGCTGCCTAATCAGTGATTTAGTAGTCATTAGGGCCGCAAGGCAGGTTCGCCTGTTACCATGCCCCGCCGCCGACTTAAAACAAAACAGGTTGCTGTTGCAGAAGGCTGTGATTGCAGTAAAAGACCATCCAGCTACGCGTGCAATTGGTTTGTTCAGTTCCGGTTGGGCGCCGACAAATAATAATGAAATAAGCATGTAGAAAGCTTGTGGCAATGATGTTTGGACGCGGGTTCGACTCCCGCCAGCTCCACCAAAAGACAATCTTCAAGGATTGTCTTTTGTATTTCCTGAAGGCTTTGATCAGCAAAAAATAATTCGTTTTAACATTAGGGTCGGATTATTTGGTACAATTTTGTGATAATTATTATAAAAAAATATTCAAAACAAACCTTTTGTTTCTTCATCCGTCAAACACTCAAAATATATAATCATGAAATCTCTTCGTTTAATTTTATTCTTACTTTTTACATTTTTTCTGTCCCAGGGATGGGCACAGGATGAATGGCCTAAAGTAATAACTGCTACTGATGGTTCAGTACTTAAGGTGTACCATCCTCAACCCGAATCTTTCTCAGGAAATACATTAAAATCCCGTTCTGCAATTTCCCTGCTTGAAAGTGGCAAAACAGACCCGGTGTTTGGTACTTTCTGGTCTGTGGCAACTGTATCAACTGACCGTGACAACAGGGTTGTAAGTGTTCAGTCGGTTCATGTTCCAAACCTTAAATTTGCTGATGCCCTCGGTGATGATGAAACCAATTTTTTGAAAACAACATTGGAGACTCAATTGCCACAGGTTGAAACTAATATTCCGCTGGATGAATTGCTTACATCGCTTAACCAGGATGTAGAAGAAAAGAAATTATCCACTAATTTGGATAATCAACCTCCTAAAATAATTTATTCTCAAAACCCGTCTATACTCGTCATCATTGACGGTGCTCCTAAATTTAAAAAAAATGATGATTGGGGTGTGGATGTAGTTGTGAACACGCCCTATACACTTGTGAAAAGCAGTGACGGCAATTTTTATTTATACGGCAACAAGCAATGGTACACTGCGGCAAATGTTATGGGGCCTTACAATTTTGTAAATAATGTGCCGGGCAATTTCCAAAAAATAGCCGCTGCTGTAAATACTGCTAACAGTTCAGAGCCGGGTTACAGCGATTCTGCTGCAAGCACCCAGCAGGCGACCATCTCAGATATTATTGTAAGCACTAAACCCGCAGAATTAATACAAACCAACGGCACACCTCAGTTCACTGCTATTGACGGAACAAACCTGCAATATGCAAGCAACTCTGCCAATGACATTTTCTTTGACCAGGGTGGCCAACTATATTATGTGCTTATTTCAGGCAGATGGTACAAGTCAGATCAACTGGATGGCCCATGGCAATACACTGCTTCTACCTCGTTGCCTTCAGACTTTGCCAAGATACCGGAAGGTTCGCCCAAAGACAATGTATTAGCAAGTGTGGCAGGCACTCAAGCAGCCCGTGAAGCTGTGATGGATGCACAAATTCCTCAAACAGCAAAGGTGGACAGGCATACTGCCTCAACTTCTGTTACATACGATGGTGAACCACAATTCAAAAACATTCCGGGCACTGATTTGCAGTATGCCAT
Source organism: uncultured Bacteroidota bacterium (assembly GCA_963771435.1). GTDB lineage: Bacteria > Bacteroidota > Bacteroidia > Chitinophagales > Chitinophagaceae > CAVYTF01. The sequence continues at coordinate 68,510 of CAVYTF010000018.1, forward strand.
AAACTCTTCAAGCTCTGTTATCAGCTACCAGGGAAAATATTATGTGGTTGACAAAGGCGTATGGTTCGTGTCTAATGACCCCGATGGGCCATGGTCAGTAAGTACAGACAGGCCGGAAGAAGTGGATGATATACCACCAACCAATCCTGATTATAACCTGAAATATGTGTACGTGTATGACTCTGATCCTGATTGGGTGTATATGGGTTATACCCCCGGCTATCTCAACTCCTATATTTATGGGCCTACTGTTGTTTACGGTACCGGCTTTTATTATGCCCCATGGTATGGAAACTATTTTTATCCGGGCCCTTATACATGGGGTTTCGGCATAAATTACAACCCATGGTGGGGCTGGGGCTTTGGATATAACTATGGTTTCTTCGGCTTCAACTATGGCTTTGGCCTGGGCATTTGGCGCGGCTGGGGAGGCGGATGGTGGGGCCCACGTATATATCGCCCGCCATTTTATTGTGGAGGTTACAGGGGCGGCCTTTTAGGTAGAGGCGGTTTCGTTGGCGGTTATGCTCGCGGAGGGCTTTATGGAGGTACCCGGATAAACAATATAAACATCAACAGAACGGTTATTAATAATAATATTTACGGTTTGCGCAGGGATGTTGTTACTAATTCCAACAACAGGATCGTTTCCGCCGGATTGAGCCGTGGTGCTATTCCGCCGGTGAGGGAAGGCCAAACAAGAGCAGGGCAAACCAGGACAGCTGGCAGCAGCATGTACACTGACCGTAGTGGAAATGTTTACCGCAACAACCAGGGGCAATGGCAGCAGCGCCAGAACAATAGCTGGAGGTCAGTAAACAACACCAACGGCGTAACCCGCAACCTTAGCCAGCAGCAGCAACAGCAGGCAAGAGGCCAGGCGCGCACACAAAATTTTCAGTCAGCAAGGACTGCGCCAAGCGGCGGTTACCGTTCTGCACCATCAGGTGGTGGTTATCATCCTGCACCTTCGGGTGGGGGAGGTGCCCGTTCTTCAGGTGGCGGCGGCGGTGGACGTTCAGGTGGTGGAAGGCATTGATTGATATTTAAATAAATATTGTTTAGAACAGGAGGCCGTTTCAGAAATGAAGCGGCTTTCTTATTAGGGGGAATTGTTGAAATAATATTTGGAAATGTGGGGAAATGACTGAAAAAAAATTCCCCCCTGATCTCTTTTTTATTTCCAAAAATCAATTTACCTTGTGCGTAAATAGCAAAGGATTAGAGGATTACCTGCTTTTCATTTGCAACCAAACAATAAAAAGTTCTTTTAAATATTGAAAAAACAGTGCAGTGCCTTATTACACGAACGTGTAATACCATCTTGCAGGCTGCAATGCCCTATTACACGAACGTGTAATACCATCCTGCATACTGCAATGCCCTATTACACGAACGTGTAATACCATCTTGCACACTGCAATGCCCTATTACACGAACGTGTAATACCATCTTGCACACTGCAATGCCCTATTGCACGAACGTGTAATACCATCCTGCACACTGCAATGCCGTATTACACGAACGTGTAAAGATTTTAAATATAAAATTGATGTACTTATTTCTATATTAATAATTAAAAAACAATTACTTATGAGAGATTTGATTATTTTCTTTACCAATCCTTTTTCAATTGCGAGGATCTCCCGCGACCGCAAAAAGCTCTTTGGCGAAGACACCATTCAGCGTATCGCCACTCAAAACACAGGCGGCCAGTTTGACGATATCATGACGGCTACGGTTGCCGTGCAAACCGCTTTTTTTGGCGCCATCACCAACCTGGCCACGCAGAATGCCATCCGCGACTCGCAAACAAGGTCAACCAACATAGTGGTGAGCAATTTTATGAAGCGCAACAGCAAGCTGAACGCCTTTTTTATTTCTAACGAAACGGACAAGGACCCGCTTTACCTGCAGTTTTTTCCGCAGGGCGTGCAGGCGTTCACGCGCGATGTGCATATTGACAACGTGGAGCAAAAGATACAGCAAATGATAACCGCCGTAACCAACAACCTCGACGTGGTGGATACCAAAGCCGCAACGGATTACCCGGCGCTTTTGTTGAGCTATCAAAAAGCGCGCGGCCTGCAGGTGGGCTCCTTTGGGCTGGTGAGCGCAGACATCGGCACCGTGAAAACCACTGAAGAAGCCTGGGACGACCAGATGTTCAACAACCTGCTAACCTTCGCCAACCTGAACCGCAACCTGCCTGATAATGTGATCCTGTACATGAACCAGGAGTTGCTGGAACTGGACGTGGCCCACACCACCGACCTGACGGGCAAAATAAAAGGCGCAATAACCGACAGCGCCGGGCATCCCGTGGCAAACGCTGATCATTCACATAGTAGGCGCCAACCTCTACGACGCGCACAGCGACAAAAACGGCGACTACATCAGCCACCCCATGCCCATCGGCACCTGGCAGATAACCTTTACCAAAGGCAAAATAGTAGTTACAAAAACGGTGGTGATAACGGATGGGGTGGAGCTGGTGGTGGATGTGGTGTTGGGGTAGGGGGAGAGCATAGAAAATTCCAATAAAAACTTCTACAGTGATAAAACAGATTAGCCAAGTGGAGCAAAAAAGGATGTTTCTTTTTGGCTATCATCTTGCATTTGAATCCAAGTCTAAAAGAAAAGATTGGCATAACATATTTGCATTATGGTTCTCGGCAGCTAATAGCGGACATAAAAGAGCACAATTTTATCTTGGCACTTGTTATGACCATGGCTTAGGCGTTAAAAAAAATATTAAGGAAGCTTATAAATGGTATCTAAAAGCCGCTGATCAAGGACACATGGAAAGCCAGTTTAATGTGGGCTTCTTTTATAGTAGGGGTGAACTAGTTAAGCAGAATCATAAAAAAGCTGTTCACTGGTTTACTTTATCAGCAAAACAAGGCGACACGGAAGCACAAAGAGATTTGGGTTATTGTTATTTCAATGGATATGGAGTAATAAAAAACAATGAACAAGCTGTTTATTGGTATAAGAAAGCTGCAAATAAAAATGACTCTAAAGCTCTTTCCAACTTAGGGCTTTGTTATAAAAATGGTGATGGGGTTAAATTATCAAATCGTTGGGCAAAGTATTATTTTGAAAAAGCAGTTAAGTTTGGCAATAAAAAAGCTAAAAAGCATTTAAAAGCTATGAGTAAATAAAAGAGCCTTGAAGTAACAGCAATGGCTGATGCTAATCTCTTTAAAAAAATATTTGAACTACCCCTTGAAATTCCTCCTGATAATATTCAACGCACCGCCTGCTTTAAACCATTCTATCTGCTGTTCATTGTAAGTATGGTTCACAAATATGGAATCTAATGTGCCGTCTTTGTGGTGCAGTATCACCGTAAGCGGCCTGCCGGGGGCGAAGCCTGTGAGGCCGTCAATATCAAGCGTATCGTCTTCCTGTATCTTATCGTAATCTTCCTTGTTGGCAAACGTTAGCGCCAGCATACCCTGCTTTTTCAGGTTGGTCTCGTGTATGCGTGCAAATGATTTTACCAGTATAGCACGCACGCCAAGAAACCGTGGCTCCATAGCGGCATGTTCGCGGGAACTTCCTTCGCCATAATTCTCATCGCCTACTACTACGCTTCCTATGCCTGCTGCTTTATATGCACGCTGTGTGGCAGGTACAGGGCCATATTCGCCGGTCAGTTCGTTCTTTACGCTATCTGTTTTTTCATTAAAATAATTCACTGCACCAATAAGCATGTTGTTAGATATATTATCCAAATGCCCGCGGAATTTCAACCATGGCCCAGCCATGGAGATATGGTCAGTGGTACACTTACCTTTTGCTTTAATTAATAATTTCAAACCTTTAATATCAGTGCCTTCCCATGCTGCAAAAGGAGCAAGCAATTGCAGGCGTTGCGAATCAGGAGAAACGTTCACCTCAATGCCGCTGCCATCTTCTGCCGGTGCCTGGAAACCGGGATCATCAACAGCAAAGCCTTTGGGAGGCAGTTCAAAGCCTGTTGGTTCATCCAACAATATCTCTTCGCCGTTCTCTTTTGTTATTTTATCTGTCAATGGATTAAAGGTCAGATCGCCTGCAAGTGCAAACGCAGTAACGATCTCAGGCGATGCAACAAAAGCATGTGTGGACGAAAGCCCGTCATTTCTCTTGGCAAAATTCCTGTTGAAGGAAGTGATGATAGAGTTCTTCCTGTTAGGGTCGTCAATATGCCGCGCCCATTGCCCTATGCAGGGCCCGCAGGCATTGGCAAGCACTACGCCGCCGATCTTTTCAAATGTATCAAGCAGCCCGTCGCGCTCAATGGTGAAACGCACCTGTTCGCTGCCGGGTGTAACCGTAAACTCTGATTTCGCCGCAAAACCGTTATCTACAGCCTGTTTCGCCACCGAAGCCGACCGCGAAATATCTTCATACGAAGAGTTCGTGCAGGAACCAATAAGCGCCACTTCTAATTTTTGCGGCCAGTTATTTGCCCTAACAGCATCAGCAAACTTGCTGATAGGCCATGCCAGATCAGGCGTGAAAGGGCCATTTACATAAGGCTCCAGCTCTGCCAGATCGAGCTCTAATAATTCATCATAATATTCTTTAGGATTTTCATATACATCAGCATCAGGACGCAAATGTTCTCGCATGCCATCTGCCAATGCAGCCACATCTGCACGCTCAGTGGCTTTCAAGTAATCGCTCATCTTTTCGTCATAAGCAAAAAGGCTGCAGGTAGCACCTATTTCAGCACCCATGTTACAGATAGTTCCTTTTCCGGTAGCGCTCAGGTTATCAGCGCCATCTCCAAAATATTCTACAATAGCGCCTGTGCCGCCCTTCACTGTCAGCTGCCCAGCCACCCAAAGAATAATATCTTTTGCACTTGTCCACCCGCTCATTTTACCTTTCAGTTTCACGCCGATCAGCTTAGGCCATTTCAGCTCCCATGGAAGGCCTGCCATTACATCGCATGCATCAGCACCACCAACACCAATTGCTATCATGCCCAGCCCGCCTGCATTTGGCGTGTGCGAGTCTGTTCCGATCATCATCCCACCAGGAAAAGCATAATTCTCTAAAACAACCTGGTGAATAATGCCTGCACCTGGTTTCCAAAAGCCGATACCATATTTATTTGAAACAGAAGAAAGGAAATTATAGACTTCTTTATTTACATCAAGAGCTGTATGCAGATCCGCAGAAGCACCCACTTTTGCCTGTATCAAATGGTCACAATGCACTGTGGAAGGTACCGCTACTTTTGGGCGCTGTGCCTGCATGAACTGAAGAAGGGCCATTTGGGCGGTAGCATCCTGCATTGCCACACGATCCGGGGCAAAATCAACATAGTTTTTGCCTCTACCGAAATTCTCCAGCGGTTGGGCAGAATGTAAATGTGAAAACAAGATCTTTTCTGATAGCGTAAGTTGCCTGCCAAGTGCTTTACGTGCTGCATCGATTTTTGCGGGCATTGCTTCGTAAAGGTTTTTGATCATTTCAATGTCGAAGGCCATATCATAATTTTTTATTTTGCAGAATTTAAAACAATCGTCATTATTAAGGTAATATTAAATCGCCGCGAATTTACGTTAAAACAAAGGCTTTAAAAAATGCTTTGCTTTATTATTTAAAAACTATTTTTTAAATTGCGCCCATGAATAAGTTGCGTCACCTGATCGAATGGAAAGCTTTTGGAGTATGCAGCGCACTCGGCGAAAGGCTGGGCATCGCTTCTTCCCGCATAAGAATGTGGTTTATATATATTTCTTTTCTTACCATGGGCTCACCCCTTATTATATATATGATCATGGCTTTCTGGCTGAACATAAAAAAGTATATCTTTTTCGCAAAACGCAATCCACTAAAATATTTGTAGTCTTTTTTTCTGACTACTCACTACTGACTAACCACCGCTTTCCTTAATCTTATTAGCTCCTCCAACAACCCTTCCAGCAGGTCAAGCTTCAGCATATTTGCCCCATCGCTTAGCGCCTCTTTAGGGTTAGGATGTGTTTCAATAAAGAGGCCATCCGCTCCCACAGCGATTGCCGCTTTGGCAATAGTGCTGATCATTTGAGGATTGCCCCCTGTAACGCCTGAAGTCTGATTTGGCTGTTGCAATGAATGCGTGCAATCCATTACTACAGGCACTCCCAGGCTTTGCATAATGGGGATATTTCTATAATCAACAACAAGGTCCTGGTAGCCAAAAGTTGTTCCCCTTTCTGTAAGTATTATCCTGTCATTCCCTGCTTTCTTTATTTTATCCACGGCAAACTTCATCGACTCCCCGTTCAGAAACTGCCCTTTTTTAATGTTCACTATCTTATTGGTTTGCGCGGCAGCAACCAGCAGGTCAGTTTGCCTGCACAGGAAAGCGGGTATTTGCAAAATATCCACATACTTAGCAGCAGGTGCAGCTTCATCATGCGCGTGAATATCTGATGTCGTTGGAATATGAAATTGCTCCCCTGTCTTCCTCACAAGTTCAAGGGCTGTTTCGTCGCCGATGCCGGTAAATGAATTAGCGCTTGTACGGTTCGCCTTCCGGTACGATGCTTTAAATATATACGGTATTTCCAGCCTTTTGCAAATAGTTGAAACCCTGTCAGCTACTTCTAAAAGCAATGCTTCATTTTCCACAACGCATGGACCGGCTATCAGGAAAAAGTTTTTGTCGTTGTATGACCGATGTTCAAAAAGCGATTTTAAATAAGGTGGTATCATAAATGCCTTCTGCGCTGTTTTGGTGCGAACTTACACCAAAGTTTCCTTTTCTTTGCTTCATAATATTCAACGGTTACTATGCATAAAGATAAAATTTTAGTCATCGGCGCCAGCGGCCAGATAGGTGTTGAGCTTACGCTCGAATTAAGAAAAATATATGGCAACGTCAATGTTGTAGCTTCGGATCTGCGGGAAGAAAATGACCTCCTTAAAGGAACAGGCCCTTATGTTTCCCTCGATGTCATGAATAAGGAAATGCTCCACGTACAGGTCATCCGGCAAAATGTTACACAGGTATATTTGTTGGCAGCTATTCTTTCTGCCACTGGTGAAAAGAATCCGAACCTGGCCTGGAACCTGAACATGCAGGGACTGCTCAACGTGCTGGATATTGCTCGTGAAGAGCATTTGAAAAAAGTCTATTGGCCCAGCAGCATTGCAGTGTTTGGCCCCACATCGCCCAAACAAAACTGCCCTCAGCAAACAGTAATAGAGCCCATAACTGTGTACGGTATCAGCAAATATGCAGGGGAATTTTGGTGCAATTACTTTTATCACAGATTTGGTGTTGATGTCCGTAGCTTGCGCTACCCCGGCCTTATCAGCTATAAATCTGCTCCCGGCGGTGGCACTACAGACTATGCTATCGAGATCTTTCACGACGCCATTGAACAAAAGAGCTATGAATGTTTTTTAAACGAAAATACTTATCTCCCTATGATGTATATGCCCGACGCCATCCGAGCTACACTTGAATTGATGGAAGCACCTGCCGATAAAATATCAGTGCGCACTTCCTATAATATTGCCGGATTAAGTTTCTCCCCCAAAGAGATTGCTGCTGAAATAAAAAATCATATTCCTTCTTTTAATATTACTTATAAGCCCGATTACCGCCAGGCTATTGCTGATAGTTGGCCACAAAGCATTGACGACAGCATTGCCTACAATGATTGGGGCTGGAAAGCGGAATACCCCCTCCAAAAACTCACTAAAGACATGTTAGAAAATCTAAGAAGATAAATTTTTTTGGGAAACTTTTTGTAAGAAATACTATTGAATACCATGGTTAAAGAATATTATGGTTACTGGAATTATTGTAATGACATATCTCTTGGCTTAAAAATTATGTTGATTTCTTCATGGTTTTCTAAACATTCTTTTATCGCACTATTTTCAATTCATCCCACCTCGTGGTGTATCTTTTACTGCGCATTTCCTGCCTCATTTTCCAATCACGCTCGGTTCCCGATGATACAAACTTCAGTGCATCATCCCGCATGCTGAAATTGATGTTATCAATTATATTCATCAACATGCGGTTGTTATTTTGCGGAGGAGGTACAAATAAATTTCCCTGGAGGGTTTTGTCGGGAACAATGCCACTGAGCATTACCCCCGCTTTTTTATACAGCTTCCCTTTTTCAAAAAGTTCTTCTGCCATCCGCATTGCGGGTTTAATAAGTTCGTTGGTGGCGGAAGTGGCATTGGACAAAACGGTGTAAGTGCTTACGGTTGGCCCATGGCTGAAACGTTCGCCGGGCTTTCTTTCTTCTTTCGGGACAATAAAAACACTTACCACTGTAGCTGCGCCGTACTGGCGGCGCAGCTTTTCTGCGGCTCGAGAAATATAGGTTGCAACGGCCTCTTTAATATCGCGCAATTCGCGCACAGGGTTACCAAACATGCGCGTGGTGGCGATCATCTTTTTTTCTACCAGTTCTTCGCCCAGGCCAATGGCAGGCTCGCCCTTTAGTTCTTTTACCAAACGGTGACCGACAACGCCGCCAAGGTTTTTGGCTGCCCATTCTTCAGGCATTTTGCTAAGCTGGTACGCATCATAAATGCCAAATAATTTCAGCTTTTCAGCATATTGGAAACCTACACCCCATATTTCTTTTACAGGTGTGCAGCAAAGCGTGTCGCTTATTTTTTCTGCTGTTTCCAGCACGGTTACACATTTCGTTTTGTCTTTGTCTTTCTTGGCAAGATGGTTCGCTACTTTGCTCAGTGTTTTTGTTGGGGCAACGCCCACAGATACTTCCACACCCGTCCACTGCTCTACTGTTTCGCGGATGAGCATGGCTGTTTTGTACAGTTCATCAAACGGTACTTCATCCATGTCAAGAAAAGCCTCGTCAACAGAATATACCTCTACATTTTCTTTACCCATTATCATGCGGAGCGTTTCCATCACCCGCCAGCTCAGGTCGCCATATAAATGATAATTGGATGAAAAAGTGGCGATGCCGTTTTTCTCAATGATGTCTTTACTTTTAAAATAAGGGGCGGCCATGCCAACACCCAGGCGTTTTGCTTCGTCGCTGCGGCTGATAATACAGCCATCGTTATTGCTTAAAACAACAACGGGCTTTCGCTTTAATTCCGGGTGAAAAACCCTTTCGCAGGAACAATAGAAGCTATTGCAATCAACTACAGCTTTCATAGTAAAAAGATTTTAGCTAAAACAATTTGCCTTGTTCTGAAAACGGCCTGATACTCTCAAACTTGAATTCTTTAAAGGTCTTATATCCTTCCCCTGCTTTTCTTTTCAGCAGTATTGCATGGTCGGCTATAAACCTGCCATGGAAAGACGTATGCTCATATTCCAACCATGCTTTTTCATACTGCCATGGCAGCAACTTACGTGCAATGGTAAGATGTGGTTCTGTTATAAAATGGGGTTTATTATCCTTGTCAAGCTTCATAAATTTTTGCGGCGCTCTCAATGCTTTGACCGCATCAACAATCTGCACTTTGCTGGTAATATTTATATAGATAGTGTGCGATGGAAAACTCCCGAAATTTTTAAGTTCTATTTTAAACGGTGATAGAGTTGTTGCAATATTCCGCAGCATTGGCACAATACGGGATTCTACCGATTGCATCTGCTTAAAAGCAATAAGTGTGATATGCGGCAGGCCTATTCGTGCTGTTTCACAATTGTAGGTTGTTGCAAATTTCTCCTTGATGGCCTTAATAGTGTTCCACAATTCTTCGTGAGGCTTAAGTACCAGCAGGTATTCTGCGGGTAGGAAATGGTTAATTTCTCTAAGTTCTGCCTGGGATGCAAATTCTTTAGATATAATTTGGTTTGCCATAAAATAATTTTTTTAGATAAAATATTTAGTGTAAAATTGCTAAATTAATTGGTAATATAAAAATATATTTATATGGAAAATGAAATAATGTACAACGCCGCTTATGGCGGCTCCAAACAATTCACGCAGCAGGATGTGAAAACTGCAAATGCTAATGGCTTTGCGGCCGCTGCCGATGATTATGCAGAGCGCGGCATAGACCTTAACGAGCAGCTTATTTTAAACAAGCCTGCCACGTTTTTCTTTCGGATGAACGGCGATGCGATGACAGGCGCAGGTATCAACAGCGGCGATGTGCTTATTGTTGACCGAAGTATAAAAGCTGCAAATGGAAAAATAATAGTTGCTGCCATTAATGGCGAGCTTGTCGTGCGCAGGTTACTGCAGTCGTTTAACCATTATGCACTTCAGGCGGAGAACGGTAAATACCGGGACATTCAACTCAACGAGTTTACTGACTATAGTGTATGGGGTGTTGTTACCTGTGCTATTCACATTTTTGAGCAAAGGCTTTTTATAACGGCGAAAATGAAAAGTAAAAAGTAAAAAAGTAAAAGTAAAAAATAATGAAAAACACAGAACATAACCCAAATGCAAAACCTGCGCCTGCGGAACAACCTGATGAAACGCAGTACCTGCGCGGACGAGGAGCTCAGTATAATACCAAAAACAAGTTCATCATCAATGAAAGAACGCGGGAACATATTGAAGGCATTGATGATTGGGAAGAACAAAACCTGGCGACCGTTTACCTGGAGCAGGAATCGAAAACAATTGTGAACAAAGTGGAAAGCCCCGACGTGGGTATGAGCTACAGCATGAACGCCTATGCTGGCTGTGAGCATGGCTGCATTTACTGCTACGCCCGAAACGTGCATGAATATTGGGGGTACAGCGCTGGACTTGACTTTGAGCAAAAGATAATCGTGAAGAAAAATGCGCCTGCGTTGCTGCGCAAACAACTGATGCATCCCAAGTGGGAATGTATGCCCATCATGCTGAGCGGGAATACAGACTGTTATCAACCGGCGGAACAGAAATACCGCCTGACGCGGGGGCTGCTGGAAGTGTGCAATGAGTTTAACCAGCCGGTTGGCATACTGACAAAAAACTCGTGGATCATTAAAGACAAAGACATTTTGCAGGAGATGGCAAAGAAGCACCTGGTGTCTGCCATGGTTTCTATCACTTCGTTTAATGAGGACCTGAGAAGGGTGATGGAACCGCGCACGACGACGGCTAAACAGAAACTGAAAGTGATCGAGGAGTTGAGCAATGCGGGGATACGCATGGGCATTATGATGGGACCGATGATACCGGGGCTGAACGAACATGAAATGCAGCGCATCATGAAGGCGGCGCGGGATAATGGGGCTACGTTCACTGCTTATACTTTTATTCGGCTGAACGGGGCGATAAAGTTTTTATTCCACGACTGGTTGTATAAGAATTTTCCTGACAGGGCGGATAAGGTTTGGCACCTGATAGAACAAAGCCATGACGGCAAGGTGAACGACACGCGCTGGGGCGTTAGGATGCGCGGGGAAGGCAATATTGCGAAGATGGTTGCGCAGCAATATAAAAAGTATGGCAAGCTGTATGGCATGAACGCGGAGGAATGGTCGCTGGACACGAGTAATTTTAGGGTGCCGGGGGGACAGGGGAAGTTGTTTTGAGGAATGAGCTTTGAGCTTTGAGGTTTTACATTTTGGTGAGGATGAGTTTTTTGCGGTGCATGATGCCGGTGTTTGTTTTGATGGTTTGATTTGGAACGGGGGCATAGCCTGTGGGGACAACGAAGGATAGGGCATAAGCATTTTCGGAGAGGGGAACTTCGATGATGCCGTCTGTGCCGGTGGTGGCGGTAGTGGCGCCGGGTTGGGCTGTGATGATGACGCCGGGGATGGGGAGGAGGGAGACGGAATCGACGGCCTGGAAGCGGACGCCGGTGGTGCCCGGGCCGACGATGTGGGCGAGGATGTCGTCGAAGGTGAAGAGGGTTTTCATTGCCGGGTTGCGGCGGTAGATGGCGGCGCCGTCTTTGAACATGGAGGTGAGGCTGGCGTAAACGGCGTTATTGGCTTTGATCTTTGCGGCGGTGAGGCCGGGGTCGGACTGGTCGTCATGAACATAGGTGACGAACTGGAGGTTGAAGGCGTCAACTGCAGTGCTGTATTGTTTTGGGAAGGTGATGGGCATGTTGGGGGTGATGCCGTCTGGGAGGGTGGTGAGGGCGGCGGTGTTGTTGGTGATGAACTGGAGGGCGGCGCTGTTGAGGTCGCGGAGGCTGAGCCAGTTGTTGTGGGCTGCTTTGGCGTAGAAGCCTCCACCGGCGGCGGCGTGCATGGCCGGGATGTTGTCGGGGAAACTGTCGTCTATGTATATGTCGAGGAGGTGGAAGAGGTCCAGGCAGGCATCGGCGAGTGGCTGGATGGGTGTGTAGGCGACGCGGGTGGGGGCATAGCGGGCTTTGCTGGTGCCGAGGTTTTGTGCGTCTGTGATGGCGTCTTGTGCGGCCTGTATGAAGGCGGGAGTGTATTTGGGTTTTGTGGCGGAGAAGTCGGAGATGTTTTCGAGGCAGGAATCCCAGCCTATTTCGGCGATGGTGTAGAGGGCTTCCTGGGAGGAACGATAGAGTGGCCTTACTGTGATGTCCATTTTATTGAGTTTTTGGTGGTTATTATTTTAATATTATTAGGAAAATTTAGTGAGTGCGTAAGCCTGATGTGAGCAGGCGGAAGCTCAATGTGAGTAGGCGAGAACCCGATGTGAGCAGGCGAAAAGGCACTAACAACTAAGTTGACACTAACTAATGAAGATGAAAGGGTTTCGGTTGAAATAGTTGATAAGGAAACTATGAAAAAATCACGCGAAGGATATGAGATAATGATAGAAGCGGCAAGGAAAGAAGGAAAACTAATTGAATTTACTACGCAATCAATCCCGCAAACTGATACTTTGAATGAACAAAATGAGGCATCTTTAAAAGATTGCCTTTAATATCTACTACATTATTTTCTATTATGTATTTATCTATGGTTTCAACAAAGAAATATAGCAAATTCCATAAGTCTTTCTCTTCATCAATTTTAGCGGCTGATTGCATGATGACTTCTGAATATAACTCTATAATAGCCTCGTCAATTCGTGCGCTCCAAACGTATAATATCACTTCTATTATAACACGGCTTTTCTTATCTCCATCTGTATATGTAGGACGCAAGAAATATACTTTATTAAATAACGAATCTGCATTATCAATAATCAAATTTCTATTATCTAAAATCTTAACCTTTAATTTTCTTATAGTATTTGTTACTAACTCAATCTTAATATCAAAGGGTAATTTTTGTCCTTCATTCATATTTTTTTGTTTAAGTGATTGTATTGAAACAATGTAAAATTAACTATTATGTTTAAGAACTTACATGAAATGATTAGCAAATTGCAAGATGAAAAGGCTTGCCGTGAGTATTTGATTAAAGAACGCTGGAACGGTGTTATAAGCTGTCCTTACTGTAATTGTGAAAAGGTTTATGTAGTAGAGAACGGTAAGCGTTTTAAATGCTCTAATAAGGCTTGTTTGCTTAAATTTAGCGTAACAGTGGGGACTATATTTGAGAATAGTAAAATACCCCTTAATAAATGGTTTCATGCTGTCTATGTATCTACGGCACATAAGAAAGGTATTAGTAGTTACCAGTTAGCCCGTGATTTGGGATTAAGCCAAAAAACTACATGGTTTATGCTTCACAGGATTAGAGAAGTATTAAGGATGAAAAGCCCTGTTATGTTAGGCGCAAAGAATATAGTTGAAGCTGATGAAACATGGGTTGGCGGATCACTTTCTAATAAGAGCAACAAAGTAAGGAAAGAGGCTGGAAAGAAAAGAGGTAGAAGCCCATTAAAAGATAAGACAGGTGTAGTGGCAATAGTTGAAAGAGGTTCTACAATGATTATGAAAGTAATAGAAAAGCAACCACATGAAGTTGAAACGTTTGTTAGAGAACATTTAGACTTTGCAAGCCGTATAGTTACCGATACTGCCAGCTATTACCATAACATTAATAACGAACATTATCACTATACTGTTAATCACTCTATAAAAGAGTTTGCAAGGGGCGATTTTCACACTAATACGGTTGAAGGTGCTTTTGGACTATTTAAAAGAATGATAATAGGTATATACCACCAAATACCACCTAAACACCTTTCACGCTATTGTGATGAATTTACATACCGTTACAATACACGTACTATTAAAGATGCTGATAGATTTACTTTAGCTTTGGGTAAAATAGAAGGTAGATTAACCTACAATAAATTAGTAAAGAATGGCAAAGAAGATAAAGGTAAAGCCAAAGCCCAAAGCAAATAAATACGATACTACGTTAAAGATTAATGCCTCTTTTGAAGATGCTATGAAAGTATTAGCGCAACCTGTTAAGCAAATCAAAAAGAAATAGTAATTTGGTTGTATTAAAACAATCAAATGGAAGATATTACACCCCTCAAACATTTAGACTTTGTTCTTAGTCATTCCAAAGATGAAAGGGATTATGCTGATGTAGTAAGAGTATTATTGAGTGAAAATTCCATATTGCCCGTAGATGACGAGCATTATTTAAAAATGATTTTAAACAAACTACATAAGGATGGTTACATTGATTTTTTAGAAGGTCAAGCAAATTTTAAAATTTATATACATAATAGAGAAGCGGGAAATAATATGTATGTAAGAACAAACTTTCAGGGTCGCTTATTCTTAATAGATGGCGGCTATGAAGGGCAATACAATAGTAATAAAACAAAAGAAACTAATCTTGCTTCCCGGTATGAAAGAACGGAAAAAAACGAGGAGAATCTTGTAACGTGGACGGAGAATTTGGCAAATCGGACATCCGAACTGATGAATTGGACTCAATGGGTGGCTTTTGGCGCAATTGCTTTAGTTGTGTGGGAGATAATTGCTTTTGCTTTGGAACATCATTGGTTTTCCTGTTCTTAAATAAATTCCACCACATTATATTTTCTATTCGCCCCTTTTATCTCTCTACTATCTATTAGTGTCAAGTAGGTTGTTGTAACCGGCGAAAATGACATGTAGGCAGACGAAAGCTCAATGTGAGCAGGCGGAAGCCAAATGTTGGAAGGCGGAAATGACTTGTTGACAGATGAAAGGGAAATATGAGACGATGTTAGTTTCATATTTGAAGTGTTTTGTTTGTTATTGTGTGTTGAGCTGTTATTTGAGGAAATAAAATTAGGAATTTGGGGAATTGATAGTGAATTGGGAGGGTTTAAAAGTGGCTTAAAGTTTTTTTAGGGATGGTGAATGTTGTTGGTGAAGAACACCAACAACGGCGGAAAGGAAAAAGGAAGCACGCGGAAATCGCGGAAGGCGCGGAAAAGAGGAGTTTATGAGGGATTTTAGGGATTTGTGGGGATATGTTATTTCGGTGGGTGGGACACCCACCGATAGGTGAAAAAAGGGGGGAGCGTAACGCACAAGTACGCTATACGCTAAGGGTGGGCTGCATATTTGCCGCGAGTGGGAAACCAAAAATTGTATTACATGTCTTACAAATTCTATTTGGCTTTTTAAGTCCTGATTTTATTCCCTGTTGCCCACAAATTATACAACGTTGATTATCGTCCGGCTCTTCTACAAAGTAAATTATATACACAGGAATTTTAAAATAGTCTGCAAGTTGTTGCCTGATTTTTTCACCTTTTAAATTTAATTTTCCCTTTTTATAGTTAGTCAATTCTTTGTATGCTTGCTTTTCAAATAATCCACTTTCTAACCAGTTAAGATAGACTCTTTGATGATGGCTTTGCCAGTCTTCAATTTCTATAGTAAATGGTATTTTAGAATATGGAACTTGCCCTAAACAATTATTACAAGTCAACTCGTCTGTAAATCGTAAAGAACGTCCTTGTAAAATATAAAAGTCAGATTTGCTACAGTTGCAATTTGTTACATTATCCACTTCAATGATAACATCTTTCTCCTTTATAGTTTGTGGCATACCACTGAGAAGGTCATTAAACTTTTCGGTCCAATATTCTTTAATTTGACTGTTCTTTGTCCAGTTTTTGAAAGACTTCGTATCCTGAAAAATTACTACCAATTCTAAAACATTTTTATTTCTTCTAAGTTCCCTTGGTTCAGAATAAACCAGATTTTGGCTATAAAGTGTTTGTGATAATCCAATAAAATCTTCACCTGTGGTTTTATTATTTTTTAGGGAGAGAAGAATTTTTGCTGGAATTGGTTTGTCAGTCATTGAAATAGTATGAAGCCATAGTGGTCATTTTACAAAGATTTATTCTATTAGTTTACATTCCAAATTTTTATTACGTTGGAGCGAGGATTTCGGTCGGTGGGGACACCTGACCGATATGGAAATAGCTGCGAAGGTTTCGGTCGGTGGGGACACACGACCGATAGGAAGATCGCCCAACTAAAGTGAGGGTTTCGGTCGGTGGGGACACCAGACCGATAGGGGCTAGGGGTCAATGAGAAAATTATTTGCCCCATTCAGGCATAGCTCTCATAGCATCAATGAAATTATGGATCTTATCGGTATGGGCATCTTCCTGCCAGCCGCCCCTGCAGGGGTAAGATGCCTGCTCACAAGGGCAGCCATCATTATTTAAGGCATAAGTCACAAAATTGAGCGCCTGCCGGGCAATGCTTTTGTATTCGGTTGAGCCTGTTGCTGCGGTGTACATAGTAAGCACAGCTCCGTATGTTGACAAGATGCCGCCCCAGGGTTCTTTATCATGATCCTGCTCTCCGCAAATGGCAACTCCATACCTGACGCCTGTAAAGTTTTTATTTACAAATTCTATTAGGTCATGGCAATGCTGTTGCCAGGCAGTATCCAACTTTTCTTTTTTCTCCAAAAGATAGCGGGCAAGATTTAGCGGCGCCCATGCGGTACGGTCATCGGGTTCATCATGGTCTTCAAAAAAATTCTGCCATAATATCCCGTCTTTCTTTAAATCCGGAAGCTGGTAATTGACTATCCATTTCCATAACTGATCGCGCGCACTGTCGTATTCATTGTGACCCATATCATGAAGCTCATCAAACAAACGGAGGATATACACCATGTCTCCCGAAACATTGCCGCGCCCTTCGCCGCTTCTATAATCTGCACGAAAAGGCCATGGCGACTTTGCGGAATCACCTTTTATCATATTGCCGGTAAGCAATTTTGCATTGTGCACTGCCTGATCCAAATATTTTTTATCTTTTGTTTCTTTATATAACAATGCCAAAGCATATCCGGCAATGGCGCCTTTGTCAGGTTGAATTTCAAAAGGCCTGTCGCCTTGTGTTCCGCAATCTGCTGCCTGCGGAAATCTTTCGGCAACGCCTGTAGACCTTGTAAAACCCGGGTAACGGCCTACATTGGGCGTATTGCTTTCCTTTACCAGGTAATCGCCCATATACTTTGCAAAGGCCAGCACTTTATCGTTTTTACGGCCTTCATAATCATAATATTCCAAATAGGAGATGATGCCCATGGCGTTTTGCATAGCAGGAATAAAATCTTTACGCGCAGGATCGGGCTGATAATTTCCATTCATAAATGTCATCCATACAAAATTTGGATAGCCGTGTGTAATGGGGCTGTTTAAGTACCAGGCCATTTCTTTATCAATGGCATTCTTCCACGAAGTCCATGGCAAAAGCATTCCGTCATTATTATAAACCGCGGTATGGTTGCCAAGAGTCAATGGCTGCGACGCTTGCCCATGCGCTATAGAAGTTGTTGCAATTAATATGGCTATAAACAGGAAACTGTGTTTCATAACAGGAGATCTTATGAGATGAAGGTCAAAAATACAACCAGCAAAACTAAATTCAGGCTACAACAAAACTAAATTCGGCTACACGTGTTCATTTGTTACAAGCCACCTTTGCATATCCAAAGAATATTGAAAGAAAGAACACAGAATAACATACACTAAATGTAAAAATCAAATTATGAAAGTATTTGTTACAGGAGCCACTGGCTTCATTGGAACTGCCATTGTGCAGGAATTGTTAGGCGCAGGCTACCAGGTGCTGGGGCTTGCCCGTTCGGAAGAAAACGCTGCAAAGCTTTTAGCAGCAGGCGCTGAGGTTCACAAAGGTGATCTTCAGGATCTGGACAGCCTGCGCAGCGGAGCGGCAGCTTCGGATGGCGTAATTCATGCAGGGTTCATCCATGACTTTACCAGGTTTGCGGAGGTTTGTGAAATAGACAAGCTGGCTATTGAGGCTATTGGCGAGGTGCTTTCAGGCTCCGATCGTCCGTTTATCGTTACGTCAGGTACTGCGTTTGTGAGGCCAGGTCAATTAGCAGCAGAAAATATGATGGTTCCTCCCGGCCCTCATCCCCGGAAATCAGAAGAGGCAGCAGATGCTGCGGCTGCTCTTGGCGTTCGCGTTTCGGTGATCCGTCTTTCACCTTCCGTTCACGGCGAAGGCGACCATCACGGGTTTGTGCCTATATTGATCAGGACCGCCCGTGAAAAAGGCATCTCAGCCTATACAGGCGAGGGGCAAAACCGCTGGAATGGCGTGCACAGGCTTGACGCAGCGCACCTGTACAGGCTTGCATTGGAGAACGCCACTAAAGGAACAAGGTTTCATGCTGTTGCCGAAGGGGAGATCCCGCTAAAAACTGTTGCGGAGGCTATTGGCAAAATGCTCGATATCCCCGTAATATCTATTGCTCCCGAAAAAGCAGCAGAGCATTTTGGCTGGTTTGCCCGTTTCGCTGCCATAGACTGCCCGGCATCAAGTAAAATAACCCAGGAAAACCTCGGTTGGCATCCATCACATCCAACCCTTCTTGCTGATCTGGAAGCGGGAGTTTATTCTAAAATCTAAAAAAGTAGATAGGGCGCTTTAAACAGTGTAACAAAAATAAGTATCATTGTAACATGGCAAGCACTCAACCATACCGGATAAAAACAATAAGCGAATACCACCAGGCGATGGGGCTTCCAAAACCTGAGCACCCATTGATCACCGTGATAGATTTTGAAGCCATTAAAAGGTTGCCTGCGAACAAGCCGCTAAGTTTGATATTTGATTTTTATTCCATCTCGCTTAAAAAGAATTTCAGCGCCAAGATGAAATATGGGCAGCAGCAATATGATTTTGATGAAGGCATTATGTTTTTTATGTCTCCGGGCCAGGTTTTTGGAATCGAGACCAATAACAATGAAACAATAAAACATTCGGGATGGATGTTACTCGTCCATCCTGATTTTTTTTGGAATACGCCTTTGGCTAAAGCCATAAAGAAATACGAATATTTCAGTTATTCGGTGCATGAGGCATTGTTTCTTTCAGACAAAGAAGAAACAATGATCATAAACATCATGCAGAATATGCAGCAGGAATACCATACAAACATTGATAAATTCAGCCAGGACATCATTATTGCACAACTGGAAGTATTGCTCAATTATTCCGAACGATTTTATCACCGCCAGTTCATAACCCGCAAAATAACTAACCACCAGATACTTGACCGTTTGGAAGATATATTAACAGACTATTTCAACGATGACCTGGTTAAAAAAGGCTTGCCCACTGTTCAATACATTGCCGAAACCTTAAATGTATCACCCATTTATTTAAGCAGCTTATTGAAAGTACTGACAGGCCAAAGCACCCAGCATCACATACACGACAAACTGATTGAAAAGGCAAAGGAAAAGCTATCAACAACTGATCTTTCCGTTAGTGAAATTGCTTACGAATTGGGTTTTGAACATCCGCAGTCATTCAGCAAACTATTCAAAATAAAAACCAACCTTTCCCCTTTGGAATTCAGGCAGTCGTTTAATTGACAAATTTCCTCCCTGTCATGCCCAGGCTTCATAATTTTGCTTAATAAAACAAAGAAAAATGAAAGCAGCAGTAGTTTATCACAGGGGCGAAATGCCACAATACACAGACAATTTTCCTGAACCTGTAGTTCAAAATGAGGATGAGCTTTTGATCACCGTGAAAGCTGTGGCGATCAAACATCTTGACAAAGCAAGGGCAAGCGGCAAGCATTATTCTGCTGATATGGATAAACAAAGCGCTACAGTAATTGGCGGTGATGGTGTTGGCCTGCTTGAAGATGGCACAAGGGTTTTTGCTTTAGGCGTCAGCGGCATGATGGCAGAAAAAGCAACCATCGATAAAAACAGGATGGTAAAGTTACCTGATGGCATTGATGATGCTACTGCGGCAGCGTTGCCAAACGCACTTGCTGGTTCTGCATTAGCGCTTCGTTTCAAAGCGGGTATGCAAACCGAGGAAACGGTTTTAATAAATGGTGCTACCGGGTTTACCGGTAAAGTGGCCGTCCAGGTAGCCAAATATTATGGTGCAGGGAAAGTAATTGTTACCGGCAGGAATGAACGATCATTACAATTACTATTAGCATTGGGGGCAAACGAAATAGTTTCCGTGAAACAGGATGATGAAAAATTCATTGCCAAAATAAAAGAGATACATAACAGCACGCCCATTGACATTATTATTGATTACCTGTGGGGGCACACCGCAGAAATGATCCTTGCTGCATTAAAAGGGCACGGCTCTTTTACGCATAAAACAAGATTTATCTCAATTGGTGGTATGACGGGTGACAACATTCAATTATCATCAGAAATTTTAAGAAGTTCTGACCTTCAGTTGCGAGGTTCCGGCATAGGTAGCTGGACAAAAGACGAGTTGCAGAAACTGTTTACTGAAATGATCCCTGAAATGTTTCAACTGGCTGCCGAAAATAAATTAAAAGTTGAAACGGTTAAAGTTGCCCTCGAAGACATTGAAAGAATATGGGAAATGGAAATGCCGGATGGGAAAAGATGGGTGGTAACAATGTGAAAGAAGAAGGATCGCTAATAAAAAAACACTGATAAAGACGGCCATTGAGTGAAATTAATCCTACTTTTATGGCGCGAAAACTAAAGCCGCATGTCATGAGAGGTTGTTTTTTATTTATTTCCTGTGCCATTTTAATGGTATGCTTTTCATCCTGCTGGAAAGACGACACACCGCCTGTCGTTTATGTTGGTGGCACAGGCTTGCAGTTGACCCGTATACAACAGGGCACTGATCCAGCAACAGATACTGTTTTTAAGATCATCTATAACGGAAATAATATTTCGAGGATATACGACAGCATTTTTGCAGGGTCATTTGCTTTTACTGATGCTCTTAACGTATTCTACAATGGCGACCTATTGCAAAGCGTTTCAGACCTCAATGGGGGCTTGAGCGCAACCTATAGCTATGATCCCGCAATGCGGTTGAAGGAAATAGACATTAATTTCTTTGGCGAAATTGACAATTATTATTACACCTATACAGGCAATAATGTCTCACAAAAAAGATGGTTCAGCGATTTTAGCAAGGGCACCAAGCCTGTGTTGTACCAGACATCAAACTACACCGTGACAAATGGTAATATCACTGAAGCAAAAACATACGACTCGCTTAACACACTGACCTCAGATGTTACTTTCACTTATAACAGCCAACCCCATGCTGCTCTTTTCAAGCAATTAGCACTTCTTGACCTGGGCGATTTTTTGTTCCTGAACGATTTTGAAGGTTTCGGGATCGGCGGCTGCGATACTTATTTTAACGCGAATATGATGGCAGGTTATACTAACGGCTCCAACAATACCAGTTTCCCCAATACCCTGAATGCAAACCAAATGCCTTTAGAGATAATTGATAAGGCCTCTGAATATACGTTTACGTGGCAGTTTTCTTATTGGTAAAAGCCTTTTGAGCAACAAAGAGATCTTCGCTCGCCTATCAATAAATGCCATTGTTACTGTTTGTGTTGGATTGCACTATATCGGGCGCGCTTACATAATTGCTGTTGTACCTGAAAATGAGATCAGTGGAAAGGGTTACCTGGAAGGAATTATTACCCTGTACATATCGTGGGAAATAAATAAGGCGCAGTTCTATGGTTCCAAAAACGAAATTTTCATTGCGGGTGCGCACTCCGCCGCCAATGGCGCCGTAGAGACCGGAAGAACCCGGTGTGCCGTTTTCATGGGTCAGTAAACTTGCGTTCCCAAAAGCAAAGGGGGCGAATTTGAAACCTAATAATTTGTAGCGTAAAAAGGAGAATGTTTCTGCGTAGAGGCTTATCCTGTTATTGCCGGTCGCAGAGTCTGAATTGAAATTCCGCAGGCCATAATTATTATTAATATACAAAGGGTCGAGGCCTATGCGGTTGTATAATCCGGAATAGCTGAAATTTATATATTCCCTCAATTTCATGTTGCCATATTCAAAAAGCTTACTGAAAAACCCTACACCGGCTAGGAGGGTGGCATCCTGCAGTTGGCCGGCATTTAAAAAGCCGCCCATTCTCAGGAAGTACTGGGTGAAGCTACCTCCTTTGGTTACAAAATATCGGTTGGCATTTATGCCTGCATAAGACCTGTTTAAATTTAACTGCCTGTACCAACCGGTGGTTACCGATACATTATAACCGATGGGAACATCTTCTGTAGTTCCGAATCCATATATGTAGTTGGTCTTGTAAAATTCTTGCCGGAAGAAAGTGACCTGCCCCAGCACTGCCTGTTTATCATCGTAGCGGAAATTATAAGTGCCCTGCGTTTGCTCGGGCGATTCAAAAAAACTGTTTTTAAAATAACGCAGTGCCACAAAATGTTTGTCTTTAAAAGACTTGTTGAGCTTGTATTTTACAACATCGAGGTTGTAGCCAAGCCATGCATCCTGAATGTTATAACCATAATTGTAAAAGGAAATAGGCGCCTCCATATAGCTGTTAAAGGTTTGGTTTTTGCCGATGGTGAGCGCACCGGCATAATGGGCGTAAGGCGACACAAGGGGCATTTGCAGGGAGAACAACAGGTCATGTTCATCTGTCATGCCATTATAGAGGTCAGGCGAAATGGTGGAATAACCTGCGGCAAGATTTATAAAACTGTGCCTTATGCTGGTTTTAGTGTATAGAAATGAATAGCCCATATCTGGCGAGCGGTTGTTTTGAAGCGCGCTGCTCACCACGACTTTTTGTCCCATGCCCAAGATGTTGGCATCGCCGACCGAGACCTGGTAGTTGCCGGGTGCAAAACTAGCTACTGAACCCGTGAGGCTAAAGAGGTCTTTGGTAACAATGACAAGGTCAACAGAATCGGGGTTGCCGGGGATGGGCGTCACCAATATCCTTGCGTCCTGTATAAACTCCAGGGAGCGGTAATAAGTTTCGTTGTCGGCTACTTTATAAGCATCCAAAGGAGTGTTTTCTTCCAGGAACAGGTTGTCGCGCACTACCCATTCTTTTGTTTTGGTGTGCAGTTTATTCAGCAGTTTGGTGCCGAAATAATTACTTCTTTTTGCTGTATCGGTAAAGGACTGGTCAAAACCGAACTCTTTAAAAGTAATATGCCTTATAATTTTACCCTCGTAAGGCAGAAAGGGGGCTTGGCCTTTTGTTTTGATGACCGCGGAATCGCCGGGGTGCCTTGAAACTGCATTTAGGGCAAACGCGAAAATGTTGTTCAGCCTGCTTTTGTGCGTGGTGGCAGTATCAATTTTTTGGGCTGATGTGTGCAGGCAAAACAAAACAGCAAAACCAACAAGCAAGAGATGTTTAGATATAAGTATGGAAGCATTCAAATTACAGGTTAAGAATTTTCATGCTTAATAAAAACAAGGATCATGCCTTGTTTAAAAAAGATGGAACTTTCCGCCGCTCTTCCCTTCCTTCCCAACAGCATTCTTATAAATTTATTGGATTAAAAAAGATGAAACTTTGTGTGGTTCTTATTCTTTAGTTTCAATAAAATTAAAAAATAATTTACGGAACACTTCAAGAGAATGATGATCACTTGCAGAATAAAAGCGAATTAATCTTGGCCAATTGACATCATCTTTCGATTCAAAATGTTTATTGACGAAATCTCTAAAGTCAGATAAAATATTATTCGTTTCTTCATTTGCTGAACCATAATTATAACCAGTAAGAAAAAGACTAAGATCTTCAACATTATTGACACAAAACATCGCTGGACGATCTAATACCGCTTTAATAAATTCTATAAATTCCAATTTATTTGAATTTTATTGTTTTAGCACCTTCAAATCTTAACCCAATCTCCTTCCACCAAAAGAGCTACCCCTTTCCGCCGCTCTTCCCTTCCTTCCCAACAGCATTCTTATAAATTTATTGGGTGAGATTGCAAATCTAGAACAGCAAGGATCTTTTATTTGAGTGAATAACTTGTCATTTTATTGTAAAGTATACTATCTTCTTTAGAACTTTCATCAATAAAAACTTTAGTAAGATCATAAGAATCATCTAAGCTTTTTAATGATGTCACCAACCCTATCATCTTTCGGTCAATAATCTTTGTTTTTTGTTTTGCTTCTTTGAAATCACCCAGGTCATCTACAGCATGAATCAATAAATATGATGAAATCGTCAACGTCTGCTTTAAAACATCATAATATTGGTAAAGACTTACTGAATGCACACTATCAGGTTCCTGTTCACATTCGCAGCTATAATCCAAAGAAACAAGTATAGTCTTTTTTGTAGGTGGGTTTATTTTGTAATTATATTCATAAAATCTGCTACAAAAATTACCTCCTTCATTAATTGTGAGAACATCGTCTTTAACATACATATTGCCAAACCTACCCAAATGAAAATCTGGAGATGAATCAATGATTGTTAAGTCTCTTCCCGTAGTACTAAATATGAATAATTTCACTTCATGTTCCTTATATCTAATTGAATCGTAGCCTAAAACCGCAAAATAAACTCCATCTGTAGTTTTTATAGTATCAAATTCATTTATAGCCCATTTTGGTCCAATCATCTTCTTTATCGAATCAATCAATCCCTTGCTTTGTCCAAACCCATTAAACGGTTTTGAAATAATGGAAAGAATAATAATGGGTAATAAAAAAATTTTCACTGTGTAATGTTTATTTGTTCCTTAATTACAAATCCCCCTTTCCGCCGCTCTTCCCTTCCAAAACCCCCGACTTTGTAAAGTTTCACTCAAAGTTTGTAAAGTTTGCCTCAAAAGCTGCAAAGTCAGGGACAAACTTTATAAAGAAAAAGATTTTTCTTGTAAAGAAAACGAAAAACCTTGTAAAGTTTTCGGGAAAAGCTGCAAAGTCAGAGGCAAACTTTGTAAAGAAAACGGGAAATCTTATAAAGAAAATCTTTTTCTTTATAAAGAAAGGGAAAGACTTTATAAAGTTTGGGTGAAAAGCTACAAAGTCTGCCCCGGGAGCTGCAAAACTGCCTTTTTGCCCCTTTGGGAGAAATTTTTTCTAAAAAAATCCACCTGCATATTGTTTAAATTTAAAAAGTTTTTTATTTTTGTTTTCATTAAATAACCCCCCAAAATTTAAAAAAATGATAAGGCCGTCTCACTGCTCTTTAGCTTTTAAAGACCTGCCCATTGCTGCCAAAACCCTGTTTGGCCCCGGCGTTTATAACGGCATAGGCAACAACTCAAAAGTATTTGCAAACCCCACTGTGCAGCCTGCTGACCTGCAAGCGGCAAACGACGACCTGATATCTAAGGCACAGTTGGCGGCGGGTGGCGACCATGGCCTTGTGGCTGCCATGCACGACAGCGAAAACGCCTGGGAAGTTATATACGGCAGTGCGGCATTATTCGTGGATACAGTGGCACAAGGCACCGAAGCCACTATAAGGCTGGGAGGTTTTGAGCCAACTGATACTGAAATTCCTGATGTTACAAACCCTTTGGCAGCAACAATTAAAGTATTAAAGGTGAATGCCGCATTGGGCAGTTTTCATGTAGAATTATTTTCAATGATGCATGTTGCCGGGTTCCTTTATATTGTTTCCACCACTGCCGCTGTGCCTGTGTTTGTGAACAACCAATTTTTGTTGTCTGCAAACCCCACGGTGATAGCGATGATAGCAGACACGCACCGCAAAGTTGATTTTTATAACCTGCCTGCCAGCCAAACTTTTTATTTAAGCATCGTGGCTTTTAACACAGCGGGCATGGGTGCGGTTACTCAGCCGGTGCTGATAAAAGTGCTGTAAGTTTTGAAAAGATATTTTTGAAAGCTGCTGGCTGAAAAGGCTGGCAGCTTTTTTTGTGGGGTATATTTGGTGGGGAAAGAAAGAAATTATGAAACGATATTTATTATTATTTGCACTTTTAGTAATGAGTAATTGCATTACACACAATAAAGAGTATTTGAATGCTAAAACTATGATGTATCAAAATGTCTCGACAGTATCAAGTATTGATTTATATCAAGATGGAAATTTGAAGTGTTTAATTGATTCTGTAAAAGGAAAAGAATTTGGAAATCGGTTTTCATTTTATGAAAACTCATACTTGTCAAGCTATTGCTTTATGATAGATTCTGCTCGTGCTTCATACATAGAAACATTTGATTCAGTTAGCCATGAAATTATCAGTGTAGAAGGAAATCCGATTGTGTATAAAACTATTAATGCAGATAGTTACCATGACTCATTGTTTATTCAATATTTAATTACTACTTTTCCATATGACAACATTGAATTTCAAATTTCAGACAGTGGAAGAGAATTTAAAAGTATACCTATAAGCAATCCATCTGGTGAATATGTCAGGTTAAAATATTTAAAATCTATCAATTATTTTAAGAATACAAAATCTATCAGTCGTTTTTATGTAATAGCAAAATTTACGGGGAGATTGAAAGATACAAAAGAAATAAAAACCTATACTGATACTATTGATTTATCTAAAAGGATACAATAGAAAACAGCATTCTTATAAATTTATTGGTTGGCTGTTGGCTGAAAAGGCTGGCGGCTTTTTTTGTGGGGTATATTTGGGGGAAGAAAATAAATACTTATGAAGATTATAGATGGAGGTAAAGAAATGTATGAAAAGGAAAAAACTTTAAAAAAAATTAAAGTAGATTTAGAAAATTGGACAACCTATTATTCAGATTTAGAAACCGGCGAAAAATGGATAAAAGAATATCCCTTTCCTGAAATGCAAGCAGGTGGACCGCCTCAAATGCGATTACTTGAAAAATTTCCGTGGGAATAATAAGACCATTTCCCCCCAATAAAATTCTTATAAATTCTATGGAAAAGTCTAATATAATTAAGGAAATAATCTCTATTCCTGCCCGGTTTTATTCTGAAGGCAATATTTCATTTTATTCTTTGCTTAAAAAGACGGGATATTTTGAATTGTATAATCAAATTAGTGAGGTTGATATTTTTGAAATGCTTAAACAAGATTTAGAGTGTATTACTCAATGGCTCAGTTGGTCAGAAGATAAGCGGGTTACTTATGGTTGGTATTTTAAAGAGAGCCTGAATGGAAACTATATCGTTGGTCATTTTCCTCCTAAAGAAGATTTTAAAACAATAGAATATTCGGATGTTTCGCAAGCGTGTTCCGTTTTCATTAAACGGGAAATTGAAGACATCAGAAAAAGTTAATTTCCGCCGCTCTTCCCTTCCTTCCCAACAGCATTCTTATAAATTTATTGGTTGGGGGGAAGAGGACAAATAAAAAATGAAACAAAGAATGAAATCCATTTTATCTATTCTCTTTATTTTATGGTTTTTAATTCCATATTCATTTTTATTTTATAGAAAATGGAATTTGCGAGTAAGGCTTTTATTTATATCGTTATTTGAAATTCTCTTTTTATATCTCACAATAATTATTGTTCAAAATTTTAAAGATGATTTACTAAACGGCCCTGCTTTTTTTTATAATATACTTATATGGCCAAGTATTTTTTTAAACTTAGTTGTAATATTAATTATTTGGCTGATAAAAAGAATAAAATCTTTCTACCGAAAAGACACCAATAATTAGATTGTATTTTTCCTTCCAAACATCATTCTTATAAATTTATTGGGCAGCCTCCTGTAGGTTTAAATGCATCTTCCTTCCTGCTTTAACCACTATTTGAATCACTTCTTCTATGTCTTTTTTTGCGGTGCGGAAGTTTACGATGCAGCAGCGCAGGCAATATTTTTCATTTACCACAGCGTTGGATAAAAATACTTCGCCCCCATGCTGCAAGGCGTTCAGCAGGGCCTCGTTCAATTTGTTTAAATAGGCTTCATTGTTTTGGCCGCCGTTATTTTCGGGCACATACCTGAACGTGGCGATGCTGAGGTTTTGGGTAATGGCCTCCAGTTCAGGATGCGCACCCGCCAGTTGAAACAAGAGCTTTGAAAGCGCAATATCGTCCACGATCATTTTTTCATAACCAAGCCTGCCTACCTGCTGCAGCATCATCCAAACCTTCAGTGCCCTGAAGCCGCGTGAATTCTGAAAGCCGTATTCATAATAATTCACCGTGGCAGGTCCGTCGGTATTGAAGTTATAATACACCGCATGGGAACTGTAGGCCTCCATCAAATGGTTGGGGTCTTTCACAAGAGTGCATCCGGCTTCCAGCGGGCTGTAGAGCCATTTGTGCGGATCAACCGCAATGGAATCCGCAGCTTCAATCCCGGCAAAAAGCGGCTTAAGTTCCGGGATAACAGCGGCAGGTATGCCATAAGCACCATCCACATGAAACCAGAGATTATAAGTTTTGCAAATGGCAGCAATGGCTTTAAGATCATCAACAGCACCGGTACTTACATCGCCTGCATTGCCGATAACCATCAATGGTTTGCAGCCATTTTGTATATCTTCTTTTATAGTTTGTTCCAGTGCATCATTGTCCATCCTGTTGCGGGCATCGGTCGCTATCCAGCGGATGGATCTTGTGCCAAGGCCGAACAAAACAACGGCTTTTTCTATCCAGGTATGCGTGGTTTTAGGGCAATAAACAAGTAGTTTCTGGGAGTCATTTGATATGCCATGTTCCTTTATTGTTTTAGGCGCTTTTACCGTTCTTGCCGCAAGGAAAGCGGTAAAGTTTGCCATGTTGCCGCCACTAACCAATATGCCTCCATAAGAAGTGGGCACGCCGATAAATTCTGCAAGCCATTTCACGGTTTGTTTTTCAATTTCGGTAGCCATAGGGCTTAAAATATTAGCGCCTACATTGGGGTTAACAGCCGAAGCTAACAGGTCTGCCAATGCACCAATGGGCGCAGGAGAAGAAGTGATGTAACCAAAGAATTTCGGATGGCCGTTAAAAAGAGAATGATCAAACAACAGGCTTGTCGCTTTGGCAAATAATTCTTCCGCAGGCGTGCTGTTCTCAGGCAATGATGCATTGCCAAGAATGGTTTGCAACTGCTCGGGGGATTCGCCGGGTGTGACCGGCCTTTCTTTAATACTGCTTATAAAGTCAGCAATTGAATCTACCAACTGGTGGCCGATCTTTTTAAACTCGTCTTTACTGAGTTCAATAGGTGCTTCGCGATAATCTGTCATATAACAAGGTTTCTGGTTCAAAAGTAGAAACTTATTATGTACGGAAGTGAATAGTTTTATTCGGCTTTTTCTTTGAGCAATTCTTTTATATCATCCTGCAGTTTTGATAGTTCATTTTTTTTCAACCCATCATAAACCTGTCCGCGTACCTGCCCTTTTTTATCCACCAATGCAAAGAATTGCGTGTGTAAAAACTGGTCATTGATATTTACAACAGCGTTTTTTGGATCATCAAGTAAATAGCTGTTTCGTGCAGCTTTGTAAAGGCTATCTTTTCTTCCCGTAAGGAAAACCCATTTGTCGGTATTTACTTTTAATAAGTTGGCATAATGTTTTAAAACAGGAGCGGAGTCTGTTCCCGGAATCAGAGGTGTGGGAAACGATGATGAGGTCGGGCTCATCTTTAAAAGCTTCATATATCTTTTTCATGTTGTTGTTCATGCGCGGGCAAATGCCCTTGCAGGTAGTAAAAAAATAATTGATCACGCAGACTTTGCCGAGCATATCTTTCTCCGTGAACGGCTTGCCATCCTGTGTAGTAAATGAGAAAGGCTGAACGGTGCTCAGTACGGGGAGTTTTGTCTTCCAGTTATCTGTACCTGCAAAAACAAAGGCAAGAAAAGAGGCGGTAAGCACGATAAAAAAAATAGAGTACCAAAGCAATTTCTTGTTCATCTGAAGTTTTTCGGTTGCGAAATTACATTAGTTCTTTACAAGGGAAAGCAAATTTAACTGTGCTGTTTTTAATAATAAATTCAATCGCTTACATTTGCAACCCGGTAAATGCGGAGGTGGCGAAACTGGTAGACGCACTACTTTGAGGTGGTAGCGCCGCGAGGCATGGGAGTTCGAATCTCCTCTTCCGCACAAGCCTTTTCTCAAACAGAAAAGGCTTTTTTTTTGCCCTTAAATGCAATAGGTTTGCGCCTAAAAAAATTATGTCTTTATTAGTTGTTGGCTCAATGGCTTTTGATGCTATTGAAACGCCTTTTGGAAAGTCAGATAAAATTGTGGGCGGCTCGGCCACCTATGTGGCTTATGCTGCCAGTAATTTTGTGAAGCCTGTGCAGCAGGTTTCTATTGTGGGATATGATTTCCCTCAGGAAGAACTGGATAATTTAAAAAGCCGTGGGGTGGAGCTGGAAGGAGTAGAAATTGTGCGGGATAAAAAGTCTTTTTTCTGGAGTGGCAAGTATCATTTGGATATGAACACACGGGATACGCTTGTGACCGATTTGAACGTGTTGGCAGATTTTAACCCAATTATTCCCGAATCATACCAGGGTGCTGAGTTTTTGATGCTTGGAAACCTTGTGCCTGCGATTCAAAGGAGCGTGATACAGCAACTGAAAACAAGGCCAAAACTGATTGTTCTGGACACAATGAATTTTTGGATGGAAGTAGCCTTGGACGATTTGAAAGATGTGCTGACAATGATCGATGTGCTGCTCGTGAACGACAGCGAGGCGAGGCAACTGACAGGCGAGTTTTCAATTGTAAAAGCTGCCAATAAAATATTGACGATGGGGCCTAAATACCTCATCATCAAAAAAGGGGAGCATGGCGCTTTATTGTTTCATGAAAACAATGTGTTCTTTGCACCGGCCTTGCCGCTGGAAGAAGTGTTTGACCCGACTGGGGCGGGAGATACATTTGCGGGAGGGTTTATAGGGCATTTGGCAAAGACAAAGGACATTAGTTTTGAGAACATGAAAACGGGGATTATTATCGGTTCTGCGATGGCCAGCTTTTGCGTGGAAAAATTTGGAACGGAGCGCCTGAAGGAAATAAACAAGGCGGATATTGATGACCGCTTGAAAGAGTTTGTTGATTTGGTTAATTTTGAAATTGATCTGGTATAGCTTTTCTATAACAATAAAACGTTCATCAAAAAAACTTTACAAGTCTGTAAAATTTTTTTACTTTCACCACTTAAAAATATATAATGAAACAAAAACTGCTTGCATTGTCTGTCTTGCTGTCCTTTGCGGGAATATACTCCTGCAAAACGGGTAGCTCGGACAACTCTGAACAAAAATTTATTACTACCGCCAACATGGATTCCTCTGTGAAACCCGGCGATGATTTCTTCATGTATGTGAACGGGAAATGGATAAAAAATGCCTTGATCCCGCCAACGGAAAGCGGCGTAGGCTCGTTCCTTGATGTGTATAACGTGACCAAAGGCCATGTGCACAGCATTCTTGACAGCGTTGCGAAAGGGGGCTTTGAAAAAGGCAGCATTGCACAGAAGGTTGGCGATTTCTATGCATCCGCAATGGACTCGGCCGCTATCGAAAAACTTGGTTATGATCCAATAAAACCTCGTTTGCAACAGATCGCGGCATTTACGGACGCAAAAAGCGTTTTAGCATTTGAAGGGCAGATGCAAACTACCGGTTACCAATATATTGTTGCCTCTGGTATAGGTTCCGACCAGAAGAACAGCAATATGAACATTCTGAATACAGGGCAAGCAGGGCTTGGTTTGCCTGACAGGGATTATTATTTCAGGACAGACCCTGCAACCGTGGGCATACAGAACGCTTACAAGGCTTACATGAAAAAAACATTTATGATGCTTGGCGATGATTCTGTAACAGCAGCCAAAAAAGTTGCTGTTGTATATGCACTTGAAACGGAGATAGCAAAAAGCCACCGCACCAATGTTGAGCTTCGTGACCCGCAGAGCAATTACAATAAAATGGCTGTTGCCGATATGGACAAAAAAGAACCAAATATTGCCTGGCCTGCACTTTTGAACGAAATGGGCATGAAGGCTGATTCGGTAAATGTGGGCCAACCTGCTTATTACACGAAATTAAACACATTGCTGAAGACAACACCCATCGATACATGGAAAGCCTATTATGAATTTCATGTAACGGATGACGCGGCACCAGCCTTAAGCAGTGCCTTCGTAAAAGCTCGTTTCGATTATCAGAAACTCCTGAGCGGACAAAAGGAAATGAGACCCCGTTGGGAAAGAATGTACCATGCAACGGATGCCAGCCTTGGCGACGCACTTGGTGAATTATATGTGAAAAGATATTTTACTGATGATGCAAAAAAGAGAATGCTTGACCTTGTGAATAACCTGCAAAAAGCTTTTGAAGCAAGGATAAACAAAGTGGACTGGATGAGCGACAGCACTAAAAAGGTGGCAATTGACAAATTGCACGGCTTCATTAAAAAGATAGGCTACACCGACAAATGGAGAGATTACAGCAAAGTTACAATCGATAAAAACTCTTATTTCGACAACATCGTCTCCTGCAATAAAAATGATTACCAGTATCAGTTAAGCAAACTCGGTAAACCTGTTGACAAAACAGAATGGGGCATGACACCTCCAACCATCAACGCTTATTACAATCCTTCTTTTAATGAAATAGTTTTCCCTGCTGGCATTCTGCAGTTTCCTTTCTTCGACCCCAACGCAGATGATGCTATCAACTACGGCGGCATTGGCATGGTGATAGGCCATGAAATGACACACGGCTTTGACGACCAGGGTAGCCAATATGATAAAGAAGGTAACCTAAAGAATTGGTGGAGCCATAACGACAGCCTGCAATTCGTTCAGCGTACTAAAAAGATAATTAACCAGTTTAACGGCTATACCATGCTGGACACAATGCACATCAACGGCGCATTGACCACAGGAGAAAACAGCGCAGACCTTGGCGGTATCAACATTGCATATGATGCCTTCAAAATGACCAAAGAAGGCCAGGATACTACAAAAATCGATGGCTTCACGCCGGACCAGCGTTTCTTTATTTCCTTCGCACAAGCATGGAGAACCAAACAAACGGATGAAAGCATTCGGTCACAAATGAATCAGGATCCACACTCACCGCCAATTTATCGCGTGAACGGCCCGCTTTCAAACTGTGACGCATTCTACACTGCATTCAATGTGCAGCCCGGCGATAAAATGTACAAGCCCGAGAGTGAAAGAGTAAAAATTTGGTAAGAATTTATAATTAATAATTTATAATTAAAAGAGGAAGCCTTCACACAATGTGAAGGCTTCCTCTTTTATACGTTCATTCTCAAACTCCTAAACTCCACCCATCGCGGTAAGTGCGCTTTACAAACTGGTTCGCATCATCAAAATTGGTGATCTTCATATTATCCCCATCCCACAACAGTTCAATATATCTCCCGGGGTAATCATACGCATCCCTTCTTCCACCTCTTGTCGAATCACCTGTAGTTGGTTTCAATTTTCTTATATCATAGCTGCGGATGGCAAGGTTGCCCATCAGTACACTTTCTGTCAACGGCCCTGCCACATCAAAGCGCGAGCTCAGCGCATTTGCTTTGCTGCTGCCGTAACCCGCCATTGATGCCTCTATCCAGGAAGTATAGTGCCCGTCCATCTCTCCGGGGACGCGCTCAATAGTCTGCGGCACCTTAGTAACAGCCGTCTTTGCAGTCGGCAGCAGTTGTGGGTTTAAGCCATAAGTAGAGCACATCATTTTGCCTTTTGTACCTTCAAAGATCACCCCGTTGCCGCCATCACCCATTTTTTCATCAGGCAATAGTTCCTCCGGTCTCCCCGGCTGGATACCCCCATCCATCCAATGCAGTTTTATATCCGAGTGTCCTGCCTTCTTTCCTTTAAAGGTCAAAATAATATGCGACGAGGTAGGCCCGCTTTCAGGGTCGTAAGCCTTATGCCATGGCGAGTCATAATGCGTCGCCACACTACATTCCGCACTCTTAGGGTAACACAGTTCCAGCACCTGGAAAGGCTCTGCCATCAGGTGGCAGGCCATGTCCCCAAGCGCTCCCGTACCATAGTCCCACCAGCCGCGCCAGTTAAACGGTAGAAGCCCGTCAAAATAATTTTTCTTCGGTGCAGTGCCCAGCCACAGGTCATAATCAAGTTCCGGTGGTATCGCAGCTTGCACCACCGGCCGCTCAACACCCTGCGGCCACACAGGCCTGTCAGTAAAGCAATATACCGTATGCACTTCCCCAATCACCCCCGCCCTATACCAGTCTATCAGTTGGCGCACCCCGTCGCCGCTCGCCCCCTGGTTGCCCATTTGCGTCACCACTTTATAGCGGTGTGCCGCCTGCGTCAGCATCCGCGCCTCATAAATATCATGCGTCAGCGGTTTTTGCACATACACATGCTTCCCAAGCTGCATCGCCGCCATCGCCGCCACCGCGTGCGTATGGTCAGGCGTCCCCACAGAAACCGCATCAATTGACTTGCCCTCCTTATCCAGCATCTCCCTGAAATCCTTATAATATTTCACCTTCCCCAGCAGCTGCTGCGTTTTCACCACCTGCCGGTCATCCACATCGCAGATAGCAGCAAAATTCGCCTTCCCGCTGTTAAAAAAATGTTTGATATCGTCCCCGCCCTTTCCCCCCGCGCCGATGGATGCGATAACCAGTTTATCACTCGGCGCCGTAAAACCCCTGCCCAACACATGTCGCGGGATAATATAAAAGCCAACAGAACTTATCGCCGCATTTCTAATAAAGTGCCGGCGCGAATTTGTTTCTTGTAGTTCAGGATTATTTTCAGGCATAATGCAATTTTTAGATTGTAATAATACAAATTATTTTTAAACCAGCGTTGGTTTATCAAGTTTTTTCAGCCCTAATACCCCAAATTTTCGGTAAAGACTCAAGAACACAACGAATGCAAAAGATTTTTGGGAACCCAATTTGCGCGTAGGAAAAAGCTTATGATAGATTATTTTTTTGATTAAGTCCTATTCATGGACTATTCTTATCAGCTATTCTTTGACCATTTCTTAATTGGTTGGGGTTGTTTTTCTACACTTCTATATATTTATCCTAAATTGCTGTCCAAAAAAAGTAGGAATCGCGTAATGGTTAATAATAGTTGATTTTTTGATTTAAAAAATCCCTTCGGTATCTTTTTTGCCTTTTACGTCTACCACTAATGCATTCATGTTTCATTTTCCAATAAAAAGAATCTTAAATAAAAATCGAAAGGATGAAGAAAATACTTGTTGTTGATGATGACCGGGATATGTGTCTTTTATTGAACCGTTTTTTAACCCGTAAAGGTTATTCAGTAACTGAAATGTATGGCGGCAAAAAGGCCCTGGATCATATAGGATCTGAAAAACCTGATTTAATAATCAGTGATTTTCGTTTGGAAGATATGGATGGAATTGCCCTGCTCACTAAAGTAAGGGCTACAGACCCTTCCATCCCTTTTATAATTATTACAGGGTATAGCGATATTAAAACTTCTGTAAATGCTATAAAGTTGGGGGCCTTCGATTATGTGACCAAACCTCTTTTGCCCGATGAGATCTTAATAACTATACAACAAGCGTTGGCAGAACCTCCTAAAGTTGCAGTTGAAAATAAGGCACTCAACAATCATACTCTCAAAACCAAAAAAAATGAGGCTGGCAATATTACCTATTCAGGCTCTTATATTTTTGGGGATTCTGAATCTTTCAAAAAGATCATGACGCAGGTTGATCTTGTTGCGCCAACTAATTATAGTGTCATCATTTATGGCGAAAGCGGCAGCGGCAAAGAGGCCATTGCACAGGAAGTTCATAAGCGCAGCAAACGCAGCAATAAGCCGTTTGTGGCAATTGATTGCGGGGCCCTCTCAAAAGAGCTGGCAGCCAGTGAGTTTTTTGGCCATGAAAAGGGTTCTTTTACAGGAGCCATCAACCAGAAAATAGGAAGCTTTGAGCTTGCCAACGGGGGTACTGTTTTTCTTGACGAAGTGGCTAATCTCTCTTATGAGATACAGGTTTCCTTGTTGCGTGTGGTTCAGGAAAGGAAGATGCGCAGGATCGGCGGCCTGAAAGACATAGAACTTGATGTTCGCATCCTTATTGCAAGCAATGAAAAGCTCTGGGACGCCGCGCGCAACGGTAAGTTCAGGGAAGATCTTTATCACCGGTTTAATGAGTTTAATATCGACATGCCCCCTTTGCGCCAGCGCAAGGATGATATAATGACCTTTGCGGGTCATTTTTTAAGGCTTGCCAACGAGGAGTTAGGAAAAAACATTGCAGGCTTTGCGCCGGAGGTAGAGATGATATTTAAGAACTATATTTGGTATGGAAACCTTCGGGAACTTAAAAATGTGATCAAAAAAGCGGCGCTTCTTACCGAATCAGGCAGTGTGGAAGCCAGCGCTCTTCCGTTCGAGATATCTAATTACAGCAAGCTTCAGTTTTCAGAGCCTAACTCCTCCAATGCGAGCGCTCCAGTTGCCCAGAAACAGGAGGATATTACCCCAAAAAAGACCTCAACTCCTGATAATACCACATTAAAAGAGGTGAGCATTGATGCGGAATATGAACTTATTCTTAAAGCGCTTAAACAGGCCAATTATAACAAGAGCAAGGCCGCAAAGATCCTGCAAATAGACCGAAAAACCCTCTACAATAAAATGAGCCAGTACCAGGAGTTGAAAGAGATGTGAACATGGCCCGGTACTTTCTTTGTACGTTAACATTAATTGCTCAAAATGAATGAAACCTCGCTAAATCCTGTTCGCATCCTTATCATTGATGATGATGAGGAAGACTTTTTTATCACCAGCGAATACATTAAAAACATTGACCAAGGGCATAAATTTATAGTCGAGTGGTGTTCGGAATATAAGGAGGCCCTTCATCTTATTTGTAAAGCTGCTCATCATATTTACTTTGTTGATTATCGCCTCGGCCCAAAAACCGGCCTTGACCTGATCTCTGACGCTGTAAAGAACAATTGCAACGAACCCTTTATACTTCTTACCGGCAAGGGGAGCAAGGAAATTGATATTAAAACAATGCAGGCAGGGGCGGTAGATTACCTGGTAAAAACTGAACTGAACACTGAAAAACTTGAACGGTGCATCCGTTACGCCCTTGAAAGGCACCGGTTCCTGCTGGCGCTAAAGGCCAATGAACAAAAGTTTCGCAATATTTTTGAAAGGTCGAAGGACGCTGTTTTTATAACTGATGAAAACCTTGTGTTCAAAGATGTGAACGAGGCTACATGCAGGCTGCTTCAGTCAAGCAAAGACGAACTGCTGCAAACAAGCTTGTATGATATGCTTGCAGATGAGGAGGATCATGCATTAATTGAGCGGTCTTTGGCAGAAAAAGGGGAGGTTGACGATATAGAAGTGGAGTTTTTAACCAAAGACAAGGACAATATTGGCATATTGACCATCACGCGGCAAGCAGATCCGGGCAGAGAGGTATTCATGCAGGGCATCATTCACGACATCACCCATCTTAAAAAAGCAGAACGCGCCACGCTGCAGGCCGAAAAGCTAAAAGCTGCCGGGCGCTTTGTGCAAACCCTTGCCCACGAGGTGCGCAACCCGCTGAACAACATCAATCTTGCCCTGGAACAGTTAAATGCAGAAATAAAAGACGAAAACAGCGAAGTATTTTTGGAAATAATAACACGCAACAGCAACCGCATCTCCTCTTTAATTACCGAGCTGCTCAATACCAGCCGCCCCATAGACACGATGCTGGAAAAAACCTCTTTGCAAAACGTGCTGCAGCAGAGCGTCACGACTGCTATGGACAGGATAACGCTGAACCGGATCCACCTGCAAACGCATTACGGCAACGACGTGGCATATATAATGGGTGACATTTCCAAACTCAAGATCGCATTTTTAAATATCATCATCAACGCAATAGAAGCCATGGAGCCGGACACAGGAATTTTAGCTATTAGCATTGAATCAGATGCACTTCAGCATAAAGTATTACTAAGCGATAACGGTATCGGCATAAGCGAAGAAAACCTGACGCACCTTTTTGAACCTTATTTCACCTCAAAGAGAAACGGCATGGGCCTTGGCCTTGCCTCCACCCTAAACATCCTGCAGTCCCATAAAGCCTTGGTGGAAGTAGATTCCAAAGCGGGAAAAGGGACTACTTTTACTATTTTGTTTCAAAAAGCATAATACAAAATGGCTTGATCTCATATAAAAGCCTGAAAAATGATCGTGTAACTACGAAAGATGATCGATCATGTTTGAAGGATGATCGTGAATGTTTGAAGGATGATCGTGAATGTTTTAAGGATGATCGTGAATG
This sequence comes from uncultured Bacteroidota bacterium, assembly GCA_963771435.1. GTDB lineage: Bacteria > Bacteroidota > Bacteroidia > Chitinophagales > Chitinophagaceae > CAVYTF01. Next base: position 106,812 of record CAVYTF010000018.1, read on the forward strand.
TTTGAAGGGTTATCGTGAATGATTGAAGGATGATCGTGAAAGTATGAAGGTTTAATATTAAAGTATGAAGGTTTAATATTAAAGTATGAAGGATCAATATTAAAGTATGAAGGTTTAATATTAAAGTATGAAGGTTTAATATTAAAGTATGAAGGTTTAATATTAAAGTATGAAGGTTTAATATTAAAGTATGAAGGTTTAATATTAAAGTATGAAGGATCAATATTAAAGTATGAAGGTTTAATATTAAAGTATGAAGGATTAATATTAAAGTATGAAGGATTTGCGCAAGGATTAGAAAGATAAAGGTCAATTTATATTGGCCTTATCAAAAGATAAGGAGGAATTTTTCCTTAGGCGGCTGAAAGTTTATTTTCCCCCATTCCATTGCCAAAATTTCCAGGATCACTTTTTTAAGTTTAGCGAACGACCCCGGTTTTGAAACATAGTAGGTTGCCCCCTGTTCATAAGTTTTGTTCACCGTTTCCTGCTGCGCCGAAGTAGAAAAAATAACGATCGGAATATTTTTAAACTTTTTTGTTCGCTTTATTTCTTCCAGGCACTCGAAACCATTTTTGAGGGGCATGTTAAGGTCTAAGAAAATAACATCAGGCGGGGGCATGCTTCCTTTCAGCTTATCCATTAATTGAATGCCATCGTTGGCCATGGTCAGCGTTACATCATCATTTACTTCCTTCAGTGCGTCCTGGAATAAAAGGCGATCGTCAAGGTCGTCATCAGCAAGAAATATCGTTCTTCGTTCAAGGTTTTTCATTAAACGAAACTACACCTTTTTTTTTCTTCCATCCTGCTTTTGCTCCCCCTCTTTACCGATTATTTCTAACGTTTCATATTATTTTTTCACGGTTTTAAGAATGTTTGGTATCAGAATCAAAACTAACCACGCCAAACCGGCGGAATAAGTGGTTTAATTATAAAAATATATTGCTTAATAAAGATCGGTCATTGGTTAGCAGGCAAAAGATCATCTGCCTTATTCTGTAGTGGTCCCGACGAGAATCGAACTCATATCTAAAGTTTAGGAAACTCCTATTCTATCCATTGAACTACGGGACCGGTTGCCGTAAAAGCGTTGCAAAAATAATAGTTTCGCATTTATAGCCTTAACTTTATTGCCTTTTAAATTATATATGCCATGAGAAAGAAGTTATCCGTGATCATTATTGTATCGATCTTCACCTGTATTTTTCATCGTTCATACGCACAACAGATCCACTTCAACCATACTACTGTTTATGTTGTAGACCTTGGCAAAAGCACTGCTTTCTACAACAAAGTAATGGAGCTTGACACTATTCCTGAGCCTTTTCATGATGGCAGGCATACATGGTTTAAAATAGGGCCTCACGCAGAGCTTCACGTAGTATCCGGTGCTGCTGCTGTTTCACCCCACGATATTAATATTCATCTTGCTTTCAGCGTTTCTTCCCTTCCTGATTTCATGAAGCGTTTGGATGCAATGCATGTCTCCTATGGCAACTGGAAACAAGATAGCAAAACACCTCAACTACGCCCCGACAAAATAGAGCAGATCTATTTCCAGGATCCGGACGGCTATTGGATTGAAGTGAACAACGATAAGTTTTAAGGCTTTGACCTAACTATCGCAACGATCCCCGCTTATCTTTGCGCCTCTCAAAAAACAATTATGAAGTTTTACAGTATCATTATTAAATATCGCTTTTGGCTTAGCCTGTTTTCACTTGCACTGGCCATTCTTGTAAATATTACTTCTGGTTTTTGGCCATCCTTCGTTTTATATTTTATCGCATTAATTGGTTTATTCAGTCATTTTTTTATTGGGCCGTTGCGTTTGGTGCAGGAGCCAATGGAACAGGGAAATGTGGAAGAAGTACAGAAAATACTTGACTCTATATGGTTTCCTAGCCTGTTGTATAAGCCCATTCGCTCCACTTACTATACGCTGAAAGGGAATATGGCAATGATGAACCAGGATTATGATACCGCAGAGAAGCACTTGAAAAAAAGCTCCGCTCTTGGAGCTGCAATGCCTGAGGCGGAAGGCGCTAACAAACTACAGCTGGGCATGATGGCTTTGCAAAAGGGGGATTTTAAAAACGGGGAAAGCTACATTCGTGCAGCTATCCGCGCCGGCATTGCTGATAAAGAAAGTGAGGCGGTCGCCTACCTGAGCATGTGCCAGATATTCATGAACAAGAGGGAATTTCGCGCTGCAAAAGATTTTTTTCGCAAGGCAAAAGCCTGTAAACCTACTACCAAACAGGTGCTTGAGCAGATCAAAGAAATAGAAAAATATATTTCAAGGGTTCCGGGATAGCATTAGTAAAGATATATTGATTTATATGCCAATAAAAGTGTTGGTATATGGACCGATGCTTAAAAAGAAAGGCCCCTGTAGAAACAGGGGCCGTTAACCAAAACTAACTGCTTATGAGAAAATTGACTATTTTTAATATTCAGTGTGTAATTAGAATTACAAACTAAATGCCAAAGATTTTTTTAAAAAGGTTAATGTTCCAAGACTAACAAGATATTCACTTCAAGCTGCATACTTACTATTAAACGTAAAATTAGAAAGAAGGTTTACTAAAAAAAAGTTAAGCTAATAAATTAATTACAACTTTACTAGGTAGCTAAGTGTAACGGTCGCTGCACCTGTATTGTTTTTGCCGTCTTCAGAATATTTTTGTATATTCAGGAAACCATAATTACCCCCTGCTGTTAACTCGAATTTACCTGTTTTCGTCGCTAATGCTAGGCCCAAGCCTCCTTGTACCCCCACATTAAATTTATGTATCTGGCTTGTTATATCTACTGTCGTATCAAAATTGGTCGGTTCAGGTAAAGGCAATTGCTCCATTTCTGCAGCGTCTGCATACAATGGGCTTGAACCGCTCGTTACTTGCTTTGCATTTAAGAGATAACCTGCATAGGGACCTGCTCCCACAAAAAATGACCACGTTTTATTTAAAGGAAAATTAAAATCGACTATCACAGGCAGTTCCAGGTAATTTAATTTGGCTACACTGTTATAGGTGGCGTAAAGATAATCAGGTACAGGCTCCCCAACAGCTTCAAAATACTGAGCAAAATTACTTCCCGGTATTGCCTGAACTCCATCCTTTTTGCCTCCCTGGGATGCATAATTCAATTCTACATGCAACGAGATAAGATGCGAACATTTCTTCTCTGCTACCACTCCAAAATAAGGCGCCTCGCGGGAAGAATACCCACTACTTACAGGATTGCTTGTGCCCGAGCTTAGGTTGGGAATGCTTAGCCCCCCTTTAACTCCCAAATAGAATTGTGAAAAGGAAGGTGTTGAAGCTAAGACCAAAAAAACAGCGACAAATAAGAGGTTAAAATTTGTTTTCATTTTGATTAATTTAAAAGTGAAAATACGAAATAAACAGATAAACAATATTGTTAGAAGCAAAGTTTTGAATCAAATATATAAACAGTGATTTACACGCTATTTGCAAATAAACTAAAAAGCCATTTCTCCAACAAGAAATGGCAAACTTTTTTGATGAAATTATTCTACACACCACCCATTACATACATGGCAGTAAGTGTGGGTGTAGGGCTACCTCCTTTCTTTTCCAGCGTAATAGCAAATGCTTGTGCAGAAGGTATATTTTTCATTTTGCATAAGCCGGTGCAGTTGTCAATAACTCCTGCGTCAATCGGTTTGCCATTAACAATTGCCCAAAGCTGGTATTGTTTATCGTTTGCCGCTTGTGGCAAACTGTTTTGAAGTAGGTATACATCCTTTGTTTTTGTATCCCAGTAAATGGTAGCAAGATCCTCAGGGCTTTTTAACCCTTTCATTTTCACTACTTTCATCAGGGTGTCAGACATCATTAGCATACTCTGGCTCAACTCGTTTGCCTTTGTCTGAAAAAGATCATTGCTTGCCTGCAAAGTATTTTTCTCTAACAGCAATGCGTCATACTTATCATTAGTGGTGGTATAATTGGTATAATAATAATAATTCATGCCCGCACTAACTATAAATAAAACAATAGCCGCTGCTGCAATAAACTGCCATCTTTTTATAGAAGCTGAAGCATAATTTTCATTTGAAGGCATAGGAACAACAATCGCGTTTTTTTCCTCTTCAAACTCATCTTCTAGAGCCATCATTAATTTCCCCTTAATTTCAGCAGGAGGCGTTACAGCATTTTCAAAAGCAGTTCTTTCCAGCGATTCAGCAAAATCATCTACTGCCTTTTTTATTTCAGCATATTGGTTACAAAGCAACTCTACTTCAGCAGCTTCTTCAACACTGCTCAAGCCCAGCACGTAGCTTTCTATGATCCCGCTTTCTATGTATGCTTTTGTATCCACTTTTTTATTTCACTATTTCACGTAATTTAATAAGAGCCGCACGCAGTCTCGTTTTTACTGTTCCTAAAGGAATATTAAGCATGTTTGAAACTTCTTCCTGTGTGTAGCCCTCAAAATAAGAAAGCTCTATTAAAACTTTATATTCTTCTTTCAGCAGGTTGACAATTTTTCTTAATCCTATTTTATCAATATTTATATTTGTGCTTTCTCCTGCTTCATATACGGCTTCCGTTAACTCTCGGTTTTTCTGGCTTTGCTGATAATTTTTACTGCGTAATAGATCAATTGACGAATTTCTGGCAATATTCATCATCCACGTAAATAATTTCCCCTTAGTACTGTCATAGCTTTCCATCTGCCTCCAAATTTTTACAAATACTTCCTGCAACACATCATCAGCCATATCTTTATCAGGAACGATAGATAATATAACAGTGTATAACGAGCCTGAATAATTATCGTACAAATAGCCAAACGCGCTTTGCTGCTTTTGTTTCAGCAAAACTATTAGTTCAGATTCAGAGAGTTTTATTATCTCAGGCAAAATAGCAACGCGTTTAAGGGAGATCAACCTACAAGTTTCTCATAATCTGCTGCACTAAGCAAGGCCTCAATATCCGCAGGGTCATTTAGTTTTATTTTCACCATCCACCCCTCGCCATAGGCATCAGTATTTACAAGTTCCGGCTTATTTTCCAATATGGCGTTTATTTCTAAAACCGTCCCCGCCACCGGCATAAACAGGTCGCTAACGGTTTTCACAGCCTCCACAGTGCCAAAAACCTCTGCAACATTCAGGCTTTTGCCAACTGTTGTAACATCTATATATACAATATCCCCAAGTTCACCCTGTGCAAAATCCGTAATGCCCACCAATGCAATATCCCCTTCTGTAAGCTTCACCCATTCATGGTCTTTTGTGTACTTAAGCTCGTTCGGAAGATTCATAATTTCTTTTTTATGCTACAAATATATGTATGAAATAATAAGAAAAGGCTCCTAAAACATTCACAACTCACCACGCACCTCCTCACCGTTCACTCCTAACATCTCTCCATTCTCAATTCTCCATTCTCAATTGACCCTCACTCCTCACCATTGACCCTCCCACACCCTCATCTTCATCATTACGTTTCCCAAGGGCCTGTCATGGCTGTCTCTCGGCAGCTTTGCAATTTTATCAACCACGTCCATCCCTTTTATCACTTCCCCAAATACCGTATAATTCTGGTCAAGGAACGGCGCCCCCCCAATTGTTTTATAAGCTTTTCGTTGTGCATCAGTATAAGTAAATGAAGGGTTCGATTGTCTTGCCTGGCATTCCACACCATTTAGCTGTATATCAGTAAACTGTTTTCCTTGCACAATATAAAACTGGCAGTTACTGCTCGCTTTTTCAGGATTATCGTCCCTCGCCATCGCCAACGCGCCTCTTTTGTGAAACAAAAAAGGCTTAAATTCAGCGGGTATCTTCTCCCCGCCGGGAATTTCCCCATTGCCCAATTGCACAGAATCCAATGGCGCGTTCTTGCTCGTAGGGTCGCCTCCCTGTATCATAAATCCGTCTATCACACGGTGGAACAAAAGGCTATCATAAAACTTCTCTTTCACCAGCTTAATAAAATTATCCCTGTGCAGCGGGGTTGAGTCATATAGCTTTATCACTATATTCCCATAGCTGGTCATAATTTCCACCAACGGCGTTTTAGCGGCAACAGTTTTTTTAGCGGCAATAGGTTTTCCAACAGTTTTTGTTTGTGCGCCTGCACATAATGCCAGGCAAACGCAAGCAGCAGCAATGATCAGTCTTTTCATTTTGCAATAATAATTTAAAATCCTTGTTCCCCGAAGTAAAGCAAAATATGATCTTTCAAAAAGTTTTCCTGTTCTATAAGTGGCAATGCAGGCAGTTCCTTAAGTTGCTCAAAATGAGGCCAGCCCTCCGCGTCTTTTTCGCGTAGCTCATAATAACCGCTCGGGCTCAAAACGGTGCATATTGCCACATGCATTAGGTCCTGTTTCTGTTCTTTGGTAATTTTCTCTTGTATAAAACCCGTTTCCTGCAGGCCAATTAAAAACAAAACAGCCTCCATGTCAGGTTTCTTCCCAAACCGTTCCAACAACCCTGCCTCCAACCGCCACCACCTCTGCTGAAGATCATCATTAACAAACATAGCGCGAAGATAAAACACCATCAACAGATAATGATCAACCACAAACTAATTTGGAGCTGTCATCTGTTAATAAGCATCTATCAGCTTCCGTTCCAAATGTGGCACATTGCCTTCAACAAAACCTTCATCGGTCTTACTCCTGCCATCCGGCAGCCTTTAGCAACAGAACATTATTCAGCATCACTTAAACCCGCCTCCAGGTCTGCAACTCATTCCATTCGGCAGTACTACCTGGTAACATAACCTACACGAACCAACAACTTGAATAATAGTCCTTATTCGCTAACTGTTAAATGTTAAACTGAACTAAAAGAATAGATCAATGATGTAAAAAAGCAAAGCCATACCAAACGCATTACAACCTAATGTGGTAACCCTCATTTTGCCACTAACAACCAGACAAGGTCAATGTGATTAGGAAAGTAGTAAGCATCCCCTCTTCTCCGAGTCCTTTCTTTTTTGCAGAAAGGGTGGGGGTAGGTTTACCTCGCCAGCACCATCTTCTTCGTATCGATCAGCTTCCCGTCAATCAATAAACTATATTGATACATACCCGCAGCCATTTCACCCCCGCTGATAACCTGTTTCCCATACCCGCTATTGGCAAGCGTAAACGTTTTTAATGTATGCCCTGAAATATCTGTTATCATAAGCGCTGCATTATGAAAATCCTGTGGAATATAGTAGCTTATATAAGAACTGCCGTTAAATGGGTTAGGTACATTCTGGTCAAGCCTTGGTTGGTCTGTAATAGTTGTCATTTGCTGGCTGCTTATTGTTCGTTGCATGTTTGATGTAAAGCTATTGCAGCATTGGCTCATGGCTGACTGCATCTGTGTAATGGTGTTTTTTAGATCACTCATTTGTTGCTGCAATGCAGTAACAGTGTTTTGCAATGGTTCCACAATATTTTTCAAAGAATCGTTCTCTACGGATAATTCCTGCACTGCTTTTACCAGCGGCACTACAAATTCACTGTAACGCAGGCTATACAGATCCTGCTCATTCTGTGGCTTTACCACACCGCTGAAATCGTAGTTGATCTTTTCTGCTGCATTTTCTACATCCTGGGCAAGAAAGCCCGTCATCTGCTTTTTTTCAAGGTCATATTTACCCGGAAAATCTACGTCAGCATTCTTCCCGTTGACTGTTTTACCTGCATACATCATTTGATCTTCTTTGTGTATATCAAGCTTATAGGTCACCGGCCTCAGCAGGTTAATAAAAGCAAGCCCCGGCACATTCTGTTGAATATTATTCTTTATCCGTCGGTCGCTGTAGGTGCTGAAGTTTACCTCCCCTCTGATAACGGTAACACTTCCATCGCCGATCTCCACCATATTACTTGAACTTGCACTCGAACCAACATCATACCCAAGCCCGGTCCAATTAGTTAATGTGGCAGTAGTTGGGTAAGCACGGAATCCAATACCGGTATTATAGTTTCCTGTTGTGTTGGTGGAAAGAGCATTTGCTCCAATAGCCGTATTATTTCCCCCCGTAGTGTTACTGATCATCGCTTGGTAACCGTCCACAGTATTATCGGCACCTGACGTATTTAAATAAAGAGTTTTACTGCCAATAGCTGTATTTGCTATTCCTGAATTATTACTATACAAAGCGGAATCACCAACGGCAACCTGGTTGCTGATTGTAAGGCTATTAAATAAAGTTTGTACTCCGATCGCCACATTACTATAACCCGTGGTATTGTTGTATAATGAATTGAATCCGCTTGCAGTATTAGTATTTCCCGTAGTGTTTTCGTCGAGAGACCCACTGCCATCAGCACTATTGTACATTCCTGTGGTATTATAGGAAAGGGCATCTTCTCCGTTTGCAGTATTATAGCTACCGGTAGTGTTGTTATATAGCGCTGCAAGTCCATTTGCAGTGTTATTATTCCCCGTGGTGTTATAATAAAGAGCTTCTCCCCCGTTTGCAGTATTGTAACTTCCCGTATTGTTGTTTATAAGGGCATCTTCTCCATTTGCCGTATTATAACTTCCTGTTGTATTAACAAATAGCGCAGATTCCCCATTTGCTGTATTATAATTTCCTGTAGTGTTGAAAAATAGCGCAGACTCCCCATTTGCCGTATTATCAATTCCTGTAGAGTTTTCATAAAGGGCACCAAAGCCAGTAGCAGTATTATCATCTCCTGTTGTATTGTAATAAAGACCTTGATAACCATTTGCAGTATTTTCACTTCCGGTAGTGTTTGAATAAAGCGCCTGGTATCCAGTGGCAATATTATAGTTTCCCGCAGTGTTTGAATAAAGCGCCTGGTAACCATTGGCGCTGTTATAAACTCCGATTGTGTTTGAATAAAGAGACTGGTAACCTATAGCCACATTGTACGCTCCAGTTATATTTAAATATAATGATTGATAACCATCAGCCGTATTCTGGCCTCCGGTAGTGTTTGAATGAAGTGCATTATATCCATTGGCCGTATTTTGGCTTCCGGTGGTGTTTGAATATAGTGCAGAATAACCTGTTGCTTGATTACCTGCACCCGTTGTATTGGAATACAGCGCCTCATACCCTACCGCCGTAAGATTGCTCACAGTGCTGTTAAAGAGCGTACCATACCCAACAGCAGTATTGTTGCTGCCGCTTACATTCGTATAAAGCGATTGGCCGCCATTTGCAAGGTTATAACTGCCCGTCGTGTTATAATTTAGCGTTTGGCGCCCGATCCCGGTATTGTATTGCCCCGTCGTGTTGTATTGCAATGTTGTAGCCCCGTTCGCAACGTTAAACGAACCCGTAAGGCTAACTCCCCCTAATGCAGCATATCCAAGTGCGGTATTTTCGATTGGCGGATTACTGCCTGAAGCGTTTTGCAGGCATAGGTATCCAATGCCCGTATTATAATGGCTGCCCGTATAAGTACCCTCAACAATACCTCCCTTCCTGCCGTCAAGAACAAAATTTAATGGAAATGCATTTGTAGTGCCCAAAACATTTCCGCTAACAGCTGCATTACCTGCCAGGCTCCAGCTCTGTGCAAATACAGCCTGTGTTATTACTAATAACAAGGCTCCGAAGAATACAATTTTTTTCATGGCTTTTAATTTTAAAACAAGGTAAGGGATTTTTATTAACGAAATAAAAAAAGCCACTCCTTTCAGAATGGCTTTCAATTCTCAATTCTCAATTTTCAATTATAACTTCTCAATTTGCCTTCACCATCTTCTTCGTATCGATCAACTTCCCGTCTATCAGCAAAGAATACTGGTACATACCCGCTGCCATTTCAGTGCCGCTGATAATTTGCCTTCCATACCCGATGTTAGCAAGAGGATATGTTTTTAATGTATGCCCTGAAATATCAGTAACAATAAGAGCTGCATTGTGAGAACCCTGCGGAATATAATAGCTGACATACGAACTCCCGTTAAACGGGTTAGGCACATTCTGGTCAAGCCTCGGCTGGTCAGTAATTGCAGTTACCTGCTTATCACTTCCCGGCGCCTGCATAGACGAAGAAAAGCTATTACAGCACTGGCTCATCGCTGATTCTATTTGACTGATTTTTGCATTTACATTATCTAACTGTTGTTGTAGCGCTGTAACTGTGCTTTGCAATGGTTGCATAATGTTCTTCAACGAGTCTATCTGTTGTTGTTTATCGGTATTCGTAGCGCTCAACTCTTGTACTGCCTTCACCAGCGGCATCACAAACTCAGCATACCGCAAACCATACAAGTCTTTGCTGTTCTTAGCAGCATCAACGCCACTAAAGTTATAGTTCATTTCTTTTGCAACCTTTTCTACATCCTGCGCTATAAATCCTGTGTAAACAATTTGCTCTTTTGCACTGCGCGCAGCTAATTTCTGCTGTGTAGGTTGTATGACCTTCCCGTCCTTATCTTTATGAACAGGCGGCTGTATTATTCTATCAGCAGCATCAAGGTCAAGGTTGTAAGTTATTGGCTGCAATTGGTTAATGAAAGCCAACCCTGGCACATTTTGCTGTATATTTTTCTTCACCCTGCCATCGCTTATATTGGTCCAGTTTGCATAGCCACCAATACTGGTCTGTTCGCCATCACCTATCCGTACCTGGTTGGTTGCAGTAATTATTGCGCCTGAGCCAAAGGAGCTTGCATCAGTAAACCCATCTGCATTTACGTCAGCGCCAAGACCATCCGCCGTGAGATTGACTCCTGTATAATTGTTTTCCAGGGCACTAGCTCCATTGGCCGTGTTACCACTTCCTGTAGTGTTGGATAAAAGGGCATAGTTCCCGGTTGCAGTATTCTGATAACTCGTAGTATTGGAGCTAAGGGCGCTACAACCATTTGCAGTATTCTGATAACCTGTAGTGTTAGCATAAAGAGCGTAATAACCGTTTGCAATGTTATTAAACCCCGTAGTGTTATACTGAAGGGATTGTTGTCCATTTGCAGTGTTATTACTCCCTGTAGTGTTATAATAAAGGGCTTCAGCTCCATTGGCAGTATTATACTCCCCCTTAGTGTTATAATAAAGGGCTTCATAACCATTGGCAGTGTTGTCTTCCCCGGTAGTGTCGTAGTAAAGGGCTTTATAGCCATTTGCAGTGTTTTGAAACCCCGTAGTATTGGAATAAAGGGCATTAACTCCAGTCGCAGTGTTGTAACTTCCACTGGTGTTAGCAAAAAGGGCATACGCTCCATATGCAGCATTATCATACCCCGACACATTTGAATAAAGAGATTGATAACCGTTTGCAGTGTTTTCAATTCCTGTGGTGTTGGCAGTAAGGGCTGCATATCCATTGGCAGTGTTGTAATTCCCGGTAGTGTTCGCAGCAAGTGCGTATGCCCCATTGGCTGCGTTATTTTTCCCTGACGCATTTACATAAAGAGACTGATAACCGTTTGCAGTGTTGTAACTCCCCGTGGTGTTGGAAGCAAGCGCCTGCATCCCATTGGCGGTATTGTTGCTCCCTGTGGTATTATGCAAAAGGGCAGCTCCCCCATTTGCAGTGTTACTGCTTCCTGTGGTGTTGAAATAAAGCGCTGTATATCCATTCGCCGTGTTTTCAATTCCCGTAGTGTTGGAAGTAAGCGCTGCATAACCATTTGCAGTATTGTCCCCCCCTGTTGTATTCAAATAAAGGGATTGATAACCGGTAGCTACATTGCCGGCCCCCGTTGTATTTGAGTACAAAGATTCATACCCCACTGCCGTAAGATTGCTCACCGTGCTGTTAAAGAGCGTACCATACCCAACAGCAGTATTGTTGCTTCCGGTCACATTCGTATAAAGGGACTGACCGCCATTTGCAAGGTTATAACTGCCCGTTGTGTTATAATTAAGCGTTTGGCGCCCGATCCCTGTATTATATTGCCCGGTCGTGTTGTATTGCAATGTTGTAGCTCCGTTCGCAACGTTAAACGAACCCGTAAGGCTAACTCCCCCTAATGCAGCATATCCAAGTGCAGTATTTTCTATCGGTGGGTTACTGCCTGAAGCGTTTTGCAGGCACAGGTACCCGATGCCCGTATTATAATGGCTGCCCGTATAAGTACCCTCTACAATACCTCCCTTTCTGCCGTCAAGAACAAAGTTTAATGGAAATGCGTTGGTCGTCCCTAACACATTACCGCTAACAGCTGCATTGCCTGCCAGGCTCCAGCTTTGTGCATAAACAGTCTGCATTGCTATTAATAGCAGTGCTGCGAAGAATACAATTTTTCTCATGGCTTTTAATTTTTGAACAAGGTAGGGGATTTTTATTAACGAAATAAAAAAAGCCACCCTTTCAGAATGGCTTTTAATTCTCAATTCTCAATTTTCAATTATAACTTCTCAATTTGCCTTCACCATCTTCTTCGTATCGATCAGCCTCCCATCAATAAGCAAAGAATACTGGTACATTCCTGCCGCCATCTCGCTCCCGCTTATAACCTGCTTCCCGTATCCGCTGTTAGCAAGCGCAAACGTCTTCAATGTATGCCCCGAAATATCCACAACCATCAACTGTGCATTATGAAACCCTTGTGGAATATAATAGCTGATATACGAACTCCCGTTAAAAGGGTTCGGCACATTCTGGTCAAGTCTGGGCTGGTCTGTAATAGCCGTAACCTGTTTATCGCTAACCGGCGCCTGCATAGCCGAAGAGAAACTATTACAACACTGGCTCATAGCCGATTGCATTTGGGAAATAGTATTTTTTAGATCGTTTAATTGTTGCTGTTGTGCATCAAGCTGTTCTTGTTGTGTATCAACCCTGGTATTCAAAGCTGTATTAGTTTGTTTCAGCGAATCATTCTTCACACTCAACTCCTGCACTGCCTTCACCAGCGGCACCACAAACTCAGCATACCGCAAACCATACAGATCCTTACTATTCTTTGCAGCATCAACGCCGCTAAAATTGTAATTCATACCCTTTGCTGCTTTCTCTACATCCTGCGCTATAAACCCGGTATAAACAATTTGCTCTTTTGCAGTACGCGCAGCTAATTGTTCCTGTGTTGGCTGTATAACATTTCCTTTAGCATCTTTATGAACATGAGGCTGCACTATCTTGTCCGCAGCATCAAGGTTAAGATTATAAGTAACTGGTTGCAATTGGTTAATGAATGCAAGCCCCGGTACATTTTGTTGTATATTTTTCTTTACCCTGCCATCACTTATATTGCTCCAACCTACATAACCGCCAATACTGGTCTGGTCTTCATCCCCAATTACTGTAGAGTAACTTGCTGTAAGATATGCTTGGTAGCCAAAGGCGCTTGCATCAACAAATCCACCTGCATTTACGTCAGCCTCAAAACCCACCGCTGTTAGACTATTCCCTGCAATGTTTGAATAAAGGGCTTCAAGTCCATTTGCAGTGTTATAATACCCCGTAGTGTTTTGAGCAAGGGCTAATTCCCCGTTTGCAGCATTCTGATAACCCGTAGTGTTGAAAGATAGGGCGCTATTACCATTGGCAGTATTATCACTTCCTGTGGTATTGGCAGATAGGGCGTTATAACCATCGGCAGTATTATGCCCACCAATAGTATTTGCATAGAGTGTGAGAACACCATTTGCAGTATTATAAGCTCCTATAGTATTATCCTGAAGGGATTGTTGTCCATTCGCAGTGTTATTACTCCCCGTAGTGTTATAATAAAGGGCATCAGCTCCATTGGCAGTATTATACTCCCCCGTAGTGTTATAATAAAGGGCTTCATACCCATTGGCAGTATTGTTCTCCCCCGTAGTATCGTAGTAAAGGGCTTTATAGCCATTTGCAGTATTTTGAAACCCCGTAGTGTTGAAATAAAGGGCTTCATAACCATTTGCAGTGTTTTGACCCCCCGTGTTATTATAGTAAAGGGCAGCATACCCGCTTGCAGTATTGGCAGTTCCCGTAGTGTTGAAATATAGGGCATATATTCCATTTGCGGTATTATTATTCCCTGTCGTATTAAGATAAAGGGCTTGCATCCCGGTTGCAGTGTTGTTGTTTCCCGTCGTATTAGTAAAAAGAGCTTTATATCCATTTGCAGTGTTGAAGCTCCCCGTAGTGTTGACAGAAAGGGCATAGGCTCCATTGGCAGCGTTATTGCCTCCCGTGGTGTTGGCAGAAAGGGCATCATACCCATTTGCAGTGTTGTAACTCCCCGTGGTGTTCGCAGCAAGGGCATACGCTCCATTGGCAGCGTTATCATTCCCTGACGCATTTGTATAAAGAGATTGATAACCGTTTGCGGTATTGTAATTCCCCGTGGTGTTGAAAGCAAGCGCCTGCATCCCATTGCCAGTATTATTGCTTCCCGTGGTATTATGCAAAAGGGCGGATACCCCATTTGCAGTATTGCTGCTTCCCGTAGTGTTGAAATAAAGCGCAGATACCCCATTTGCAGTATTACTGCTTCCGGTAGTGTTGGCATATAGGGCTAAATAACCATTTGCAGTGTTATCCCCTCCAGTTGTATTCAAATAAAGGGATTGATAACCTGTAGCCACATTACCCGTACCAGTCGTATTCGAATACAACGATTCATACCCTACCGCCGTAAGATTGCTCACCGTGCTGTTAAAGAGCGTACCATACCCAACAGCAGTATTGTTGCTTCCGGTCACATTCGTATAAAGGGACTGCCCGCCATTTGCAAGGTTATAACTACCGGTCGTGTTATAATTAAGCGTTTGGCGCCCGATCCCGGTATTGTATTGCCCGGTCGTGTTGTATTGCAATGTTGTAGCTCCGTTCGCAACGTTAAACGAACCTGTAAGGCTAACTCCCCCTAATGCAGCATATCCAAGTGCAGTATTTTCTATCGGTGGGTTACTGCCTGAAGCGTTTTGCAGGCACAGGTACCCGATGCCCGTATTATAATGGCTGCCCGTATAAGTACCCTCTACAATACCTCCCTTCCTTCCGTCAAGAACAAAGTTTAATGGAAAGGCGTTGGTCGTCCCTAACACATTACCGCTAACAGCCGCATTACCTGTCAGGCTCCAGCTCTGTGCATGCACAGTCTGCATTGCTATTAATAGCAGTGCTGCGAAGAATACAATTTTTCTCATGGCTTTTAATTTTTGAACAAGGTAGGGGATTTTTATTAACGAAATAAAAAAAGCCATCCTTTCAGAATGGCTTTCAATTCTCAATTTTCAATTATAACTTCTCAATTTGCCTTCACCATCTTCTTCGTATCTATCAGCTTCCCATCAATAAGCAAAGAATACTGGTACATTCCTGCCGCCATCTCGCTTCCGCTGATAACCTGCTTCCCGTATCCGCTGTTAGCAAGCGCAAACGTCTTCAATGTATGCCCCGAAATATCCACCACCATCAACTGTGCACTATGAAACCCTTGTGGAATATAATAACTGATATACGAACTCCCGTTAAAAGGATTAGGCACATTCTGGTCAAGCTTTGGTTGGTCAGAGATATTGCTGACTGCTGACTGCATTCCTGAAGAAAAACTATTGCAGCACTGGCTCATTGCCGATTGCATCTGTGCAACAGTGCTCTTAAGATCATTTAACTGCTGTTGAAGGGTATCGATCTTTGCATCTTTCACCTCATTTATAGCAGATAACTCCTGCACTGCCTTCACCAGCGGCACCACAAACTCAGCATACCTCAAACCATACAGATCCTTACTGTTCTTTGCAGCATCAACACCACTAAAGTTATAGCTTACTTTTTGCGCTGCTTTCTCCACATCCTGTGCTATAAAGCCTGTATAAACAATTTGCTCTTTAGCACTGCGCGCAGCCAATTGTTCCTGTGTTGGCTGTATGGTATTGCCTTTAGCATCTTTATGAACAGGCGGTTCTACTATCTTGTCCGCAGCATCAAGGTTAAGATTATAAGTAACTGGTTGCAATTGGTTAATAAATGTCAATCCCGGCACATTTTGTAGTATATTCTTCTTCACTCTGCCATCACTTATATTGGTCCAGTTTGCATAACCGCCGATACTGGTGATCTGATTATCCCCAATGCGTACCTGGTAACTTGCTGTGGCAAGTGCATCGTAGCCAAAAGCGCCGGCATCAGTATAACTGGTATCATTTACATTAGCATTATACCCATCGCCGGTGTTATTACTGCCAGAAGTGTTGTAATTAAGCGCGCTACCGCCATTTGCAGTGTTATAAATCCCCCTGGTGTTGAATTCAAGGGCGCCCTCTCCATGGGCAGTATTGTAGCCTCCCGTGGTGTTGAACTGGAGAGCCCCATTTCCATTGGCAGTATTTGAGTTCCCTGTAGTATTATCATAAAGGGCCTCGTTCCCGTTTGCTGTGTTATAATTCCCCGTGCTATTGTAACCAAGAGAGTAGGCCCCTGTTGCGGTATTGTAACCTCCCGTGGTGTTCGTGCCCAGGGAAGACACCCCATTTGCAGTATTTTGAGTTCCTGTGGTGTTGTAATATAGGGCCTCGTTCCCGTTTGCTGTGTTATTACTTCCCGTAGTGTTGTATGCGAGGGCAGACTCCCCGTTGGCAGTGTTTTCGTTTCCTGTAGTGTTGTTAACAAGAGCCAGGTGTCCATTTGCAGTGTTATAATTACCCGTGGTATTAGACAAAAGCGCAAAATATCCGTTTCCGGTATTGTAACTCCCCGTGGTGTTATAATAAAGGGCGCTATACCCATCTGCAGTGTTATCATTTCCCGTGGTGTTGGAATACAGCGATTGATAAGCGGTAGCTGCATTATAACTCCCCGTGGTATTGAAATAAAGGGTCTGGTAACCGGTAGCTGCATTATAACTCCCCGTTGTGTTGCTATAAAGGGCCTTGTTCCCGTTTGCAGTATTTTGATAGCCTGTAGTATTAAAATAAAGAGATTGATAACCGGTAGCCACATTCCCTGTACCTGTTGTATTTGAATACAGCGCCTCATACCCCACTGCCGTAAGATTGCTCACCGTGCTGCTATACAGCGTACCGTACCCAACAGCAGTATTGTTGCTGCCGGTCACATTCGTATAAAGGGACTGACCGCCATTTGCAAGGTTATAACTGCCCGTCGTGTTATAATTAAGCGTTTGGCGCCCGATCCCGGTATTGTATTGCCCTGTCGTGTTGTATTGCAATGTTGTAGCTCCGTTCGCAACATTAAACGAACCCGTAAGGCTAATTCCCCCTAATGCAGCATATCCAAGTGCGGTATTTTCTATCGGTGGGTTACTGCCTGAAGCGTTTTGCAGGCATAGGAACCCGATACCCGTATTATAATGGCTGCCTGTATAAGTACCCTCAACAATACCCCCTTTCCTGCCGTCAAGAATAAAGTTTAATGGAAAAGCATTGGTAGTGCCCAAAACATTACCGCTAACAGCTGCATTGCCTGCCAGGCTCCAGCTTTGTGCATGTGCAGCCTGTATCATAATTAGAAACACCGCTGTAAAGAAGATGTTTTTTTTCATATTTAATATTTTTTATAATGGGGAATACAGGATAAGAGAAACATTGCTTTTTTGCAATGCCTTAACAATACTAAGCGCTTTATTACTATGAAACAAATTTTCTTCTTCGCAATATCTCATAACATAGCGTTCGCATAGGAAGGGCATCGCAGTTAATTCAACCATTAACCATTTTCCTATCGAAGGGTGGGACACCCATCGAAATTTTCCTATCGATGGGTGTCCCCACCCATCGAAATTTCCTATCGGTGGCAATTGAGCCTAACCGATCAACCATTCAACTAAATATAATTGAACGAGCTTTCCTATCGGTGGGTGTCCCACCCATCGAAATGATTTTTTTGCTTTCTGCGCTTTAGAGCCAATTGAGTCTAACCGGTCAACCATTCAACTAAATATAATTGAACGAGCTTTGTCGCAACACGAACCGCAATATGCTGCAACAACTCATCAGGCGCCAGGTCATAAAAAGCGACATCAAGACCATTTGGTCTTTTATCAGTTCCCCAAAAAACCTCGCTGCGATAACACCACCAAACATCGGCTTTAGCATACTCAACCAGGCAAACCCCTTAGAAAAAGTGTACGCAGGGCAGCTTATCCAGTACCATATTTCCCCGCTGCTGAACATTAAGCTATATTGGGTAACCGAAATAACCCACGTCAGAGAAAACGATTATTTTATTGATGAGCAGCGCTTTGGCCCCTATAAATTTTGGCACCACCAGCATTTTTTAAAACAAGTCAACGGAGGAGTAGAAATGACCGATATAGTACATTACAAACCCCCCTTCGGCCCAATAGGAACAATTGCAAACAACCTCTTCATCAAAAAACAACTAAAACACATATTTGATTATCGTTATGAAAAGATAGAGGAACTCTTTAATAAATAATGGTTGTCAACAAGCTTATATTTTTTTATAAAACAAATTCTCAGTAATTTTCAGTTTTTCTCTGATGCCCCTTTTTTAAAGCACAAACTATATATCTTTTTCTCATTTTATCCTCAAAGAATCACCCTTATAGAGACAATATAGAGACCTTATAGAGACTTTATAGAGACCTTACTCCCACTCAAAGCCCACTCAATGTCCACCTAAAGCCCACTCAAAGCTATACTTAATCCATAGCAACGCCCTCTCCCCCTCATTTTCACCCCTTGAACAACTGGATCGGCCAATACTTCAAAAACATTCCCTACTTATTTAGCCTTTTTATTTAATTTCATCCTTTCAGATAATGATTGCTGCCATCAAACCAATTTAATTAATATCGTATGGATTCTCTATGCTAATAACTCTCTGCAGCAATTCAAAACCATGGTAGGCATTCGTTTTCAGTTATATAATAGTTTATTTACCTCCCTGCCCTTCCACCGCATTGAAAAAACGGGCGTGCTGCTATCCCTGTTCCTCATCCACTGCGAAGAAGGATTCTCCAAAAACCTCAGCCCTATAGACATAATAGATTCCTTTATCAAACAATATACTTCCATAAAAGAAGAAAAAGAAAGCATTGACCTGCTGTTCAGGTTTGTGCAGTACACAGAAAGGCAGGTCGTATTGTTCGATGCACTGGAAGATGCTGCTTTCAGCGAAGTAAACGACATGAATGGCCCCGGCACATTAAAACAGTTACAGTCTGAAATAGAGCAACTGCGCAATGAAGACCAACTTGCAACAACCCTCAAAGACTTTTCCGTTCGTATCGTGCTCACCGCCCACCCTACTCAATTCTATACCGGAGAGGTCCTGGGCATCATCCATGACCTCTCCGAAGCGCTGGCAGAAGAAAACCCGGGGTTGATAAATCAGTACCTGCAGCAGCTGGGCAGAACATCTTTCCTGAAAAAACAAAAACCAACTCCTTATGACGAGGCGGTAAGCCTGTTATGGTATCTCGAAAATATATTTTATCCTGCCTCAGGCCGCATCTTATCTTTTATAAAGAGCAATATTTTCTCCGGCACTGGCAAAAACCCTGTTATACGAATGGGCTTTTGGCCTGGCGGCGACAGGGATGGCAACCCATTTGTAAAAACAGGTACTACCCTAAAAGTAGCAGAGGCTCTTCGCCGTGGCATTTTGGGATGTTACTATAGGGATGTCCGCAAACTCAAACGCAGGCTCACTTTTAAAGGTGTGGAAAGCATGCTGGAAGCGCTTGAAATAAAACTATATGACTGCCTTTTTGTTGCCGGCTGCAAAACCACCCTGCTCAAAGATGAGATGCTCCAAACGCTCACTGACATGCGGGAAATACTCATCAGCCAGCACAACAGTTTATTCCTTAACCTGCTGGAGAACTTCATCAACAAGGTAGAAATATTCGGTTTGTATTTCGCCACATTGGATATACGGCAGGATAGTTCCGTGCATGAAAAACTAATACTGGAAGTTGTCTCTAAAACCAAAATACTTCCTGCAAACTATGCCCAGCTTGATTACAAAAAAAAGATGTCAGCCCTTGCAAATATCAACACAGCAATTGACGCATCTCTTTTTGAAAATGAATTGTACACCGACATAATTGAAGTGGCCGCCGCAGTTAAAAAAATACAATTACAGAATGGGGAAGAAGGCTGCAACCGGTACATCATCAGCCACACCACCAGCGCAATTAATGTAATGGAAGTATATGCCATATTTTTATTGGCAGGATGGGAAAAAGAAACCCTGCAAATAGATATTGTCCCCCTTTTTGAAACAATCGACGACCTGCAAAACGCCGCCTCAGTAATGCAAACCCTTTATGCTGACAATACATACCACACTCACCTCCACCTGCGCAGCAATACCCAAACCATTATGCTCGGCTTTTCTGACGGCACAAAAGACGGCGGCTATTTAACCGCCAACTGGGGCATTTATAAAGCAAAAGAATCGCTTACAAGAGTTTCAAAAGAGCATGGCATTAATGTCGTGTTTTTTGATGGCCGTGGTGGGCCGCCCGCAAGGGGTGGTGGCAAAACGCATAAGTTTTACGCCTCTATGGGCAATAACATTTCCAGTAAAGAGATACAATTAACTGTGCAGGGGCAAACAGTAAGTTCAAATTTTGGCACCATCGACTCTGCACAGTTCAACATTGAGCAACTCATTAACGCAGGCATCTCAAACGAACTTTTTGCTGCAAGAAAAACAGGGCTGACTCAGGCAGAAGAAACATTAATAGATCAATTGTCCCGGGAAAGTTTTATTGCTTATTCGGCTTTAAAAAAGCATCCCTGCTTTTTAGAATATCTCACCGAAGCAAGCGCTTTAAAATATTACGCCGAAACAAATATCGGCAGCCGGCCTGCAAAGCGCGGCGCAGGCAAACTCACTTTCAACGACCTGCGCGCCATTCCTTTTGTGGGCGCATGGAGCCAGTTAAAACAAAATGTTCCCGGTTATTATGGTGTCGGGAGTGCCTTAAATAAACTAAAAGATGCTGGCAAATGGAAAGAGCTGCAAGAATTATATCAGCATTCTTTATTCTTCAAAACCCTAATGGACAATTGCGAAATGGCCATGAAGAAAAGCTTTTTCCCGCTCACCTCCTTCCTGTCAACACACAAAAAGTTTGGGGGAATATGGAAGATGATTTTTGAAGAATATAAACTAACAAAGCAAATGGTGCTGCAACTTGCCGGCCATACAGAATTAATGGAAACTTACCCCGTCGAAAGCCTTTCCGTCCAAATGCGCGAACGCATTGTGCTGCCCCTCGCGGCCATTCAGCAATACAGCATAACAAAACTCCGCAGCGCAGGGGAGGGGCAGGCCAGCCCTTTCAAAGACGCCTATGAAAAGCTCGTCATGCGCTGCTCTTTCGGCCTAATTAATGCAGGAAGAAATTCTGCGTAAACACTCATAATAATAAAAAAGCCACTTGAGAGTGGCTTAGTTCTATACATTTTTTATCCCACCTTCACCGGCGGTGGTGCAGGTGCCACTTTATCCTTTCCCCGCGCCCGCAGGTTATCCGTTTTGCGCACCTGTTCATAGCCCGCAACAAAACTATTTTCCGCATCGTCATCATCGTCCGCCATCCCTTCTATCAGTTTATCCAGCAGTTCCAGCTTTGTATGCGTGTCAGCAAAATAAGGTTTAAACCAAGCCGTGCTCGCGCTGCGCACCCCCCGAACCTCCTTTATAGCAGGTATTTCCGGCGTCACCAGGTCGATCGCATCCTGCGCCGCACCCACGCCCGTCGTTGTAATTTTATAATCAGGGTTTGGTGCAGGCAGCGTCGCCAGCGCAGCATTCGCCTGTGTCACAATATTATTGCAAACCAGCAAAGCAGCCTCTTCCCCAAGCTCTTCCAGCGCGCTTCTTGAATAGTGAACCG
This sequence comes from uncultured Bacteroidota bacterium, assembly GCA_963771435.1. Taxonomy (GTDB): domain Bacteria; phylum Bacteroidota; class Bacteroidia; order Chitinophagales; family Chitinophagaceae; genus CAVYTF01. Next base: position 128,557 of record CAVYTF010000018.1, read on the forward strand.
CATCCCGCATGATAATATTGCCCACTCCGCTCGCATAGTTATACACCCTCACGCCCAGCTTATAAGCCAGGTCAAGCATCGTTTCATAATCAATATTTTTCTGGTCGGTCACCCCCGTTGTGCCATTTGCCTGCTGCACAGTGGCCGCCGCATCAATATTTCCTTTTGAAGTAGTAAAAGCTTTAACTCCTGCGCTCACTACCGAGTTCCCGCCCCACACAAGTGAGTTGTCGTTCAGATATTTGATCGTCGCATTCAGCATCGCCAGCGTATTTAGTTGAGGCCTTGTCATGGTTATTCTATTTAAAAACGAAAGTAATTATATAAAACAAACTTAAAAAATATTTATTCGCTCTCTCAAAATCGTTTTTTAACTGCGGAGACACGTAAAAGATATGCAGAGATAGCTGCATGGTCATAAGAGATGCCTGCATGATGCTCAGAGATAGCTGCAAGGCACTAAGAGATGCTTGCATGACGTGCAGAGCAGACTACATGGCAGTAAGAGACAACTAAATGATGCAAAGAGCTGACTACATGGCAGTAAGAGACGCCTAAATGATGCTCAGAGAAGATTTTGGGGTTATAAAAGACACCTCCATCATGCCCAAAGAAGAATTTGGGGCTATAAGAGACACCTGCCTGATGTGCACAGAAGAATTTGGGGTTATAAGAGACGCCTGCCTGATGTACGCAGAAGAATTTGGGGCTATAAGAGACACCTGCCTGATGTGCACAGAAGAATTTGGGGTTATAAGAGACGCCTGCCTGATGTACGCAGAAGAATTTGGGGTTATAAGAGACGCCTGCCTGGTGTACGCAGAAGATTTTGAGGTTATAAAAGACACCTCCATCATGCCCAAAGAAGATTTTGGGGTTATAAGAGACACCTGCCTGGTGTACGCAGAAGAATTTGGGGTTATAAAAGACGCCTGCCTGATGTACGCAGAAGAATTTGGGGTTATAAGAGACACCTGCCTGGTGTACGCAGAAGAATTTGGGGTTATAAGAGACGCCTGCCTAATGTACGCAGAAGAATTTGGGGTAATAAGAGACGCCTGCCTGGTGTACGCAGAAGAATTTGGGGCTATAAGAGACACCTGCCTGATGTACGCAGAAGAATTTGGGGTTATAAGAGACGCCTGCCTAATGTACGCAGAAGAATTTGGGGTTATAAGAGACGCCTGCCTAATGTACGCAGAAGAATTTGGGGCTATAAGAGACACCTGCCTGATGTGCACAGAAGAATTTGGGGTTATAAGAGACGCTTATGAGATGCAAAGAGATAGCTTTATGTTAATAAGAAACACCTTTATCATAATAAGAGATGATTTTGGGCGATGCAGAAAAGCCTCCCATAACCTTATAGGCAACCGATCAAAGCACAGCCAATTATATTTTCGCCTTTTTTATCTCATCCACCACCGATGGATCCAAAAGAGTAGTAGTGTCGCCCAGGTTTTCTGTTTCGCCTTCAGCAATTTTCCTCAGTATCCTGCGCATTATTTTCCCGCTCCTTGTCTTTGGCAGGCCGGTTACAAACTGGATCTTATCAGGTTTGGCGATCGCCCCGATAACGCGCGTAACAGTTTGCAGAATATCTCTTTTTGTTAATGATTCATCCTCTTTTGAGCCGTTATAAATAATATAAGCATAAATACCCTGCCCTTTTATGTCGTGCGGGTAACCAACCACCGCGCTTTCCACCACCCCCTCGTGCATATTGATGGCGTTTTCCACTTCGGCAGTCCCAATGCGGTGGCCGCTCACGTTAAGCACATCATCCACCCTGCCGGTAATGCGGTAATTGCCGTCTTTATCTTTCATAGCCCCATCGCCGGTAAAATATAAACCCGGGTAATTGCTGAAATAATTCTTTTTACACCGCTCATGGTCGCCGTAAGTCGTCCTGATAATAGATGGCCATGGCGCTTTTATGCATAGGTTGCCACTGATGGTTTCATCCCCCTGTGCAATTATTTCTTTACCATTCTCATCAACAAGCACGGGTTCAATTCCCGGCAGCGGCAGCGTAGCCCAGGAGGGTTTTGCAGGAGTAATGCCAGCCAAATTTGAAATTAAAATGCCACCCGTTTCTGTCTGCCACCAAGTATCCACAATGGGGCAATTTCTTTTGCCAATGTTTTCATCATACCAATGCCAGGCCTCTTCGTTAATAGGCTCGCCCACAGTTCCCAACACTTTCAGAGAAGACAGATCTTTATCTTTTAATGGCTCTAAACCAAAAGCCATAAGGCTTCGTATAGCGGTGGGCGCAGTGTAGAGGATGTTTACTTTGTGCTTATCAATAATATCCCAAAGCCTTCCTGCATCCGGCCAGGTGGGGATTCCTTCAAACATCAATGAAGTAGCGCCTGCACTCAGAGGGCCATAAACAATATAGCTGTGCCCGGTGATCCAGCCAATATCAGCAGTGCAAAAGAAAATATCACCCGGCTGGTACTGAAATACATTTATGAAAGTATAATTAGTATAGACCATGTAGCCGGCGCTGCTATGCACCACACCCTTAGGTTTACCTGTGGAGCCGGAAGTGTATAAAATGAACAACGGATCTTCGGCATCCATCTCTTCTGCCGGGCAATCTTGCAAGCCTTTTGCTTCTATTTTTTTTATTTCCTCATCCCACCATAGATCGCGGCCTTTTATCATGCTTACCGGAGAATGCGTCCTTCTGTAAACGATGACGCATTTTATTGTTTTGTTTCCTACAAGCGCATCGTCTATCACATTTTTTAGAGGAATATCTTTTGCTCCGCGAAAAGCGCCATCGCAGGTAATGATATATTCGGTTTTAGCATCGTCAAGCCTGTCTGCAATGCTTTGCGCACTGAAACCACCAAACACCACGGAATGAATGGCGCCTATCCTTGCACAAGCAAGCACGGCAACAGCCAGTTCAGGTATCATTCCCATATAAATGCAAACCCTGCCGCCTTTTTTAACTCCATTATTTTTAAGAACATTGGCAAACAGGCAAATTTTAAGATAGAGTTCTCGGTAAGTGATTATGTGATGTTTTTCTTTAGGATCATTCGGTTCCCAAATAATGGCTGGAGTATCGGCATTTTTTTCCAGGTGCCTGTCTAAGCAGTTTTCAGTGATGTTCAGCTTTGCGCCTTTGAACCATTCTGTTTTGAGTTCGGTAAAATTCCATTCTAATACTTTATCCCATTTTTTTTTCCAGGAAAAACTTTTTGCTATTTTGCTCCAAAATATTTCAGGGCTTTTTATACTTTCTTCATACGCTTCGCGGTATTGTTTTTCTGATTTTAGCTGATGATCAAACGGCATATTATGTATTTAATTTTGAGCGATAAATTTACAAACTAGTTTTGTATTTGCGTTTTCGGCGCAACAGTCTATATTTGGCGCGCCCATAAAAATTTAAAAGGTAAAAAAAAATTTGCGCAATTTCGCATTTTATAGAGGAAAAACATGATCCTGCATTTAATAGAAAGGTACACTACGCTTTACTGGATAATTTTCATTGGATTTATAGCTATAAAAATTATTTTTTCCATTGCAGTTGAGGGCAGGATACATGGTATGATCGATATTTTCGTCGTCCTTTTTAAATGGTATGATCATGTAACGCGCGCGATGGCAGAATCAAAGGATATTTCATCCCGGATGCGGATATTGAATCTTATTACCATCGGTATGGTTATATCTTTATTAATAGTATTATTGGTTGGTTTAATGAGATCCTATCTTTAAGTATTTTTATCCAGCAATTTTATAAAATGTCTATTGAAGTTTCGCAATTACTAAAAATATATGGGGAACAGAAAGCGGTAAATGATATTTCTTTTGCTATTAGAAAAGGAGAAATAACTGGCTTCCTTGGGCCAAACGGCGCAGGTAAAAGCACAACTATGAAAATTATTACAGGCTATCTTTTACCTGACGCAGGCAATGCTAAGATTTGTGACCTTGATGTAACAAAATATCCAATTGAAGTAAAAAAGAAAATAGGGTATCTGCCTGAATCCAATCCATTGTATTATGAAATGTACGTAAAAGAATATCTTGGATTTGTAGCAAACGTGCATAAGACAGAAAACCCAAAACAAAAAATTGAAAATGTTATAGAATTGACCGGATTGCAAATTGAGCAGCATAAAAAAATAGGTCAATTATCCAAGGGTTATAAACAACGTGTTGGGCTTGCTGTATCGCTTGTGCATGACCCTGAAGTACTAATTTTAGATGAACCTACAAACGGTCTTGATCCAAACCAGATCGTTGAAATAAGGAACATAATAAAAGAACAGGGTAAAAGCAAAACAGTTTTGTTTTCGTCGCATATTTTGCAGGAGGTTCAGGCAATTTGCGACCGTGTTATTATTATTAATAAAGGAAGGATCGTTGCTGATGATACAATAGGAAACTTAAAGCAAAACAACAAAAACAATATTGTAAAAATTACTTTCCGAGAGGCTATCGATGCTTCAAAATTGCAACAGGTAACAAGTGCAAGGGACATTTTAAAGGAAACCGATCATACCTGGAAACTTATTTCTGCCAACACTTCTGAAACCAGGAAACAATTACTACAATTAGCTTTAGAGCAAAATTTGAATGTCATCTCTCTGCAAACTGAAGGCAATAGTTTGGAAGAAATTTTTAGTTCGCTCACTCAAAATGAAAATTAAGATGCTTCAAAACACTACATTAAAATTTATTGGCGAGTTAAAAGAAAATAATAACAAAGACTGGTTTGAGTCCAACAGAAAGCAATATGAATCAGCTAAGGAAAATTTTGGCGAAACCGTGAATGAACTAATTGCAGGGTTAAGCAAAAAAGATGAGGATATTGCTACGCTCACTGCAAAAGACTGCATGTTCCGCATCAATCGTGATGTGCGTTTCAGTAAAGACAAATCGCCTTATAAAACTAATTTTGGAGCAAGCATCAATCGCGGCGGAAAGAAGAGCTTTTTTGCCGGGTATTATTTTCATTGCGAGCCGGGGAAGAGTTTTGCAGGAGGCGGTTTATGGATGCCAGAAACGGAACACTTAAAAAAAATAAGACAGGAAATTGATTACAACTGGGAAGATTTTAAGAAGATCATCAAAAGCAAAAGTTTTGTAAATACATATGGCGACCTAAATAAAAATGAAGAAGCCACCTTAAACCGCGAACCAAAAGGGTATGATAAAATGAATCCCGCAATTGAATATATAAAACTAAAATGCTGGATTGCCACTAAACCTATAGCCGATGCGGACTTAACTGGAACCGGTGCAACAAAAAAAATACTTTCTGCTTTCAATGCTTTGCTTCCCTTAATTAAATTTTTAAACAGGGCAATCGAATAAAGCCACTTTTCGATAAACGAAAAACAAATACATACAGGCGTCCTATGGAATAATTGTTCCATTGCATTTTCTATTTTTGCATTTGAATAAATTGTTAGTATGATAAAAACAGGCAACCCGGTAATAAGCATTTATACCGAAATGACACCCAATCCCGAAACAATGAAATTTGTCGCAAACAAATTATTGTATCCAGGCAAAAGCATTGATTTCCCTGATGAAACAACATCCGCCCCATCACCACTTGCAAAAGAATTGTTTGGTTTTCCGTTTATAAAAAGTGTTTTTATTGCAAGCAACTTTATTACGATCACAAAGACCGCTGATACGGAGGACTGGCAGGATGTGATACCTGCAATAAAGCAATTTTTGAAAGATTACCTTGAAGGTGGCGGCATAATAATTAATGAAGAAGAAGTAGCAAAAGTAAAACAGGGATCCAGTAATGTTGTTGCTGCAGACGATGATGATGTTGTAAAACGTGTAAAAGAATTGCTTGATAATTATGTAAAACCAGCCGTAGAAATGGACGGTGGCGCAATACAATTTAAAAGTTATAATTCCGGCACAGTAAATTTAATGTTGCAGGGAAGCTGTAGTGGTTGCCCATCTTCCATAATAACTTTGAAAGCCGGCATTGAAGGGATGATGAAACGGATGATCCCTGAAGTTAAGGAAGTAGTTGCAGAAGCGGAGTAATTTTGTTTTTTGAGTGAATAAATAAAAAAAACGCCCTGAAGTTCAGGGCGTTTTAATTTCAAACATTTTAAAAGAAAAATTGCTCAGAAACTATTTTGCCGTCCTCCACTTTATACACACAAATTTCTTCCATCATGCTCCTTTCCATTCCTTTCATTTTGGCATCCAGGCTCTAGGCAATAGAGAAATACTTGCCTGCAACAACCGGGTCGGAGATGGTAGAGCCATGAAACTCTTCCAGCATAGAATTAAACGTTTTGCTTTTTTCAAGAATGCCGTTAAGGCCTTTTACTTCTTTAGCGCCCATTGATTCGTTAGGCTCAATGCTTTCGGCATCTTCGGCAAATAATTCTTTTTGTGCTTCTTCAATTTTTCCTTGGCGGCAAAGTTCCACCAATTGGTTTGCGACTTCTTGTGTTGTCATAAAATTTTTTTTAAAATGAATAAATTAGAGCTCTAAAGTAGATATTATCTGAAACATTCTTTTGTTTTTCAAAATGAACAACAAGTTAATTTTTTTAGCTTGAATACCCTCGCAGCGTATCTTCATGCCATGCACGAAGTTTACAACCAATTCGTCAGCGAATTGCAGCAAACCACCTTGCTTGAATACATTGGCGTCATTGCCGGCATTGCAAGCGTTTGGTTTTCAAGAAAAGAAAATATCCTCGTCTATCCCGTGGGGTTAATAAACACCATCATTTATATTTATATCAGCATCAAAGGAAGCCTCTTTGGCGAAGCAAGCGTTAATCTTTATTACACCATCATGAGCATATACGGATGGTTTTTATGGGCAAAAAAAGACAACAAAAAACAAACAGTCTTGCACATAACTTACAGCACTAGGAAAGAATGGATCTTTCAATTGCTCTTTTTCGCAGCATTTTATGTGGCCATTTTCTTCGCTCTCTCCTTTTTGAAAACCGCGTTTGAATCAAACACCATCCCCTGGGCAGACGCGTTTGCAAGCGCCACAGCCTATACCGGCATGTGGCTCATGGCAAAGAAAAAAATAGAAAGCTGGTATTGGTGGATTGCCACAAACATTGTATCTATCCCCCTTTATTTTGTAAAACACTACGCCTTCACAAGCGTTCAGTACATTGTTTTTCTCATCCTCGCTTTTATGGGATTAGTTTCATGGATGAAAAAAGTAAAACTTAAATGAGCAATATAAAAAAAATAGTCGTCATCGGGCCAGAAAGCACAGGCAAAAGCACCCTCTGTATACAACTTGCAGAGCATTACAAAACCCGCTGGTGCCCTGAGTTTGCAAGAGAATATCTTTTAAAAAACGGAATTAATTATGCTTATGAAGATCTGCTCACCATCGCCAAAGGCCAACTCTCCCTCGAAAGGATCAACCAACCATCAACCAACAACCACCAACCATCAACTTTTATTCATTGACACCGACCTCTACGTCATGAAAGTTTGGTGCGAATTCGTTTTCAACCAATGCCATCAATACATCTTAAATGAGATTGCGCAAAGAAAATACGACCTCTATCTCTTCTGCAATATTGACCTGCCCTGGATAAAAGACGAACTCCGTGAGTATCCCGATGAAGCCCCCCGCAAGGAACTCTATAACATCTATAAAGACATTCTCATAAACCAAAACACCCCTTGGGTGGAAATAAGCGGCAACTATGAAGACCGTTTAAACAAAGCCATCGCGGCTGTAGAAAAATATTGTAGTAATATAAATTAATTATTCAGCATCAGCGGCATCACCAGCATCAGCAATTCTTCCCCTTCATTCTGTTCCATCGGCTTCAAGATCCCCGCCTTCGTTGGTGTTGACAATTCTATCTTCACCTCATCGCCCTCTGCCGCGCTCAGCATCTCAATCAAAAACTTAGCGTTAAAAGCAATTTGCAGGTCTTCCCCATCATATTGGCAACCCATCGTTTCCTTCCCTTCAAAACTAAAATCAACATCCTGCGCAGTTAGTTGCAGCTCGCTTCCGCTTATGGATAACGCCACTTGGTTCGTGCTCTTATTGCTAAACACGCTCAGTCGCCGCAACGCGTTCTGAAAATCCATTTTATTCACCACTAATTTATACGGGTTATCCGTCGGTATCACCACTTTATAGTCAGGGAAACGCGCATCGATCAATCGGCAAATAAGCTGTGTTGCCCCATGCTTCACAAATAAGTGATTACTATTATAGCTTATCGTCAGTTCATCTTCATTCGCCGGCAGCGCGCTTTTCAAAAGGTTCAGCGGCTTTTTCGGCACAATAAAACTATCCACCTTTGGGCATTTCACATTCATTTTCTTCAGCCGCACCAGCCTGTGCGCATCCGTCGCCACAAACTGCGCCGAGTCCTTCGCCAGCTCAAAAAACACCCGGTCATCGCCGGCCTCAGGTCATCCGTGCTCACCGCAAACAGCGTCTTCGTTACCGCGTCAAGCAGGTCGCCGCTCGTCATCTCAAAACTGTTCGTCACGTCAGCCACCGGCTCTTTCGGAAAATTATCCGGGTTTTCCCCCATCACTTTATACTTCCCGTTACTGCTCGTTATCTCGATCCCAAAATTCTTGTCAATACTAAATGTCAGCGGCTGCTCAGAAATATTCTTCAGCGAGTCCATCAAAATTTTCGCAGGCATACACACCCTCCCGTCCGCCTTGCTTTCCACGTCCATCTGCACCTTCATCACCGTTTCCAGGTCCGTCGCCACAATGTTTAATTTCTTATCAGTTATTTCAAATAAAAAATCTTCCAGTATCGGCAATACTGTGTTCGCGTTAATAACGCCGCTTATTTGCTGCAGGTGCTTTAGTAATGAAGCAGAGGATACTATAAATTTCATGATCGTGAATGATTTTTTGCGATGCAACAAACCTACTGCAAAATGTTAAGTTTGGCAACACGCAATTTTATTTGCAGTTTTATCCTCCAAAAATGTGAATTACTTGTGGTAAAATTCTCCTCAATCCCCAATCATCAAATCAGACATCATCAAATCAGCAATGAATTCTCCTGAGCAAAAAATAAAACACTACTGCCGTTACCAGGAAAGGAGTCACTCCGAGGTAAAAGAAAAGCTCTATAGTTTGGGTTTAAGGAAAGATATGGTCGAAGAATTTATCGCGAAATTGATAGAAGAAGATTTGTTGAACGAAGAACGCTTCGCCCGTCAGTTTGCAAGAGGAAAATTTTCATTAAAAAATTGGGGCAAAATAAAGATCAGGTATGAGCTCAGGCAAAGAAAAGTAAGCCTATATAATATAAACCTCGGTTTAGAAGAAATTGATGAAAAAAAATACAAAGCAACCATACAAAAACTCGCTTCGCAAAAATGGAAACTCTTAAAAAGGGAATCACTCCCCAACAGGCAGGCAAAAACAACCCGTTACCTCCTCCAAAAAGGCTTCGAAAGCAATTTAATACAACAGGTGGTCAAAGAAATCGCCGTTATCCAATAGCTTAAATTTAATTTAGTACTCAAAAACAAGTATTTAATATTCAAAAACATATATTTAACAATTAAAAACAGCTATTTAATAAGCTAAAACGACTATTTAATAATCAAAATCAAGTATTTAATAATCAAAATCAAATATTTAATATTTAAAAACGGATATTTAATAATCAAAAACAATCATTTAATAAAGTAAATCAAGTATTTAACAATCAAAAACGACTATTTAACAATCAAAAACAGCATGATTCTAAATAAAGCCCCTAAAAAACGCCTCATACAGGTAAAATAATAATAGAATTATTTGATATGCCTATAAATTATCCCCTTAACTTATTTTTGCAAAAAAATTCCACATGCCTCAGTTTCGCAATTTCAAAATGGTAAGCTACGTCGTGTACGGCCGCGGAAGTTTCAACCAATTAGACGAGATTTTAACCCCTCAACGCAAAGGCGCTGCCCCTATCATCTTTTTAATAGACCATTTTTTTGAAAATAAACCTTTGGCCAGCCGAATCCCCGTCCGTGAAAATGACAAGATCATCTTTGCCGATGTCACTCACGAACCAAAAACAACGCAGGTTGATAAACTTGCCGCCTCCCTCAAAGAAGAATTTGGCACCATCAGCGGCATCATCGGCATTGGCGGCGGCAGCGTCATGGACCTCGCCAAAGCCGTTTCCCTCATGATGACAAACCCGGATTCCTCGGCCGATTACCAGGGGTGGGACTTGGTAAAAAACCCCGGCGTTTACAAAGCAGGCATCCCTACCCTCAGCGGAACCGGCGCTGAAGTCAGCCGCACCTGTGTCCTCACCGGCCCAACCCGCAAGCTTGGCATGAACTCCGATTTTACCCCCTTCGACCAAATAATTATCGACCCCGAATTAACCGCCAACGCCCCTGCAAACCAACGCTTTTACACCGGAATGGACTGCTACATCCATTGCATCGAAAGCCTGCAGGGAACTTTTTTAAACGAATTCAGCAAAAGCTATGGCGAAAAAGCCCTCCAGCTTTGCCAGGAAATTTTCCTCCAAAAAGATATTTGGGATGAAGAAAGCGATAACAAATTAATGATGGCTTCCTACGCCGGCGGAATGAGCATTGCTTATAGCCAGGTCGGCGTTGCTCATGCAGTAAGTTATGGTTTGGGTTATTTATTAGGCACAAAACACGGCATCGGCAATTGCATCGTCATGAATCATTTAGATGAATATTACCCTAAAGGTGCCGCCGAATTTAAAAGAATGGTAGCCAAAAATAACATTGATATTCCGCAGGGCATTTGCAAGGGCCTCACTGATGAACAATTTGAAACCATGATAAACGTCGCCCTTGGCATGAAACCCCTCTGGGAAAACGCTTTAGGAAAAGACTGGGAAAGAATAATGACAAGTGAGAAACTCCGTGCCCTTTATGAAAAGCTATAAGTTATTCCATTAATAAAAGAGAGCATCAATCTATTTGATGCTCTCTTTTATATTAATTCAAATCATTTAGTTCATCTCATCTGCGCTCGGCCCGTACATCCCCGGGATAGGCACATTAAGCAAACGAAGAAAAACACCAAGCTGTGCGCGGTGATGGATCATGTGGCTTATAACCATTCCTCGTATAACACCAATACGCGGCATCGTAAAAATAACATGCTCCCCGTTCCTTAATGTCCACGGTTCCAGCAGGTTTTCATCTGATGCGCCTTTCATTGCTTCTGTTGCTTCCTTTGCATTTTTATCAAACGCTGCCACTATCTGCTCCGCTGTTTCAAACTTTGGCGGAGCATAAGGGTTTTTTGAGAAGTCAAGTTCAGTTGTGTTAACGGTCATCGTCAGCCATTCAGGCAGCGTGGCAATATGCGTGGCAAGCCGCAGCACGGTCATCGATTTTTCATGGGGCTTCCATGAGAAAAACTCTTCTGGAACACGTTCCAGCATTTTATGCGTGTTGCCAAATTCAAATTCGACCTGGGGCAAAGAAGTTTGTGCTATCATTATATTTATTTTTTGGCAAAGTACTACTTTAAGCTTTAAAACCATCCAGCCATTTGGCGGAGCTTAATTGTTTTTTTATACGTGCAATATCCCCAAAGGCTGTCACTAATATATCACTGTTATTCTCTGCAAGGTCTTTTTTAAATCCATTGCCGCTTTCCATAATAAATTCGGCCATCTGCTGGCCTATAACCTGCATCAGGTCAAACTTTGTTGTATCCGCCATATCAATATTTCCCAAAACATCTTCCCCCAGGTCGTGCAGCCATTTGGTGTGATATTTATGTTCGTCCAGCACACCCGTGTTAGGTATTTTATGGATAGATGCCGGGTCAATAGATATCTGGAAACGCCTGAAGTCAATAACATCCCTTATCATGGGCGAGCGTAATGCATCTACCTGCATGGCGCTGGCATCCTGCCCCATGGCGGTCATCAGCCAGTTTAACCAGAAAACAATATCAAGGCCATGCGGGTTAATGGTTTGAGTAGGTTTAATGAATTGCCTCGAAATGCCCGTACCAAAACTAAACAAGGCGATCTGAGAAATTTTATAAGCAGAAGAAACTCTCATCCTTATCAGGCGTGCTGTACGACACGGCCTCCATAAAAGCAGCCAGAGATGGATTATTATAGGTAGTGGTACCACCGTCCACAAACCTTTCCAGCGGGTAGAAATAAGTGGGCGCGCTCATGGTTGCCTCCATTGCTGCGCGCAGCAGCACATCTTTATAGGTGCCATAGTAACTTCCGTCGCTTTGTTTAAAACACGAGAAAAAGGTCTCTTCGTCCCCGGCCATGTCGTGCGAAGTGATCATCACATCAATATTGTTTGCCGCACAAGCATTTGCCAGCGTTGCATCATCAACAATGCCTTTCAGCAGGCTACGGTATTTTTCTTTTGTAAAGGCAGGGGGATTTACATACCGGTTTCCCAAAAGCCGTTTGTCAAACACTTCGGTCACGAGGGTTTCATACTTCTTCTCAATATCAACAGCAGTATGCCCTGTACAAATTAACCCCGTGATGATGCCGCCAGTGGAAGTGCCTGCCACCATGTCAAACAGTTCATAACAGGGGATGCCTGCAACTTCCTCCAGCTTTTTCAGGAGTTGAATGGTTAGTATACCCCTCATGCCGCCGCCGTCAAGGCAAAGTATCGCACGGTGCTGTGTGTCGATGCCGAGATTTTGGAAAGCCTGCAGCCTTGCCGCACTCATTTCGTTGCCCAATGGTTTAGCCATAGTTTATAGTTTTTGTTTTAGGGCAATAAAGCTAAGACTCTCTTTGATTCAAAAAGCGCAGTGTGGATAAGTGAGGCTCTAAATAAGGCGGCAAGGAGGAATGACGGAGGAAGGGGTAGCGAAGGGTGGAAAACAGGGTTCTTTATGAATGAGATGCCTGTGCATGATCCCCCTAACCATTTAAAATAAAAAAGGGCACTCAAAATTGAGTACCCTTTTTTTAATAGTTATGAGTATCTATTTGTATTGTGGTATCAACCCTTTTGCCAATTCAACCATTTTCTTGATGCCATCTTCAGGTAAACTACCTTTCTTAAACTCTGCAAGTACATCAGGATATTGGTTCTGCATTTCCAGCAGGAAATGTTCTTCAAAAGCCTTTACATTTTTAACCGCTACTTCACGTATCAAACCTTGCGTACCTAGATAAATAATAGCAACCTGCTTTTCAACCGACATAGGGGAATACTGCAACTGCTTTAATATTTCAACGTTGCGCGCACCCTTGTCAATAACTAATTTAGTAGCAGCATCAAGGTCACCGCCAAATTTAGAGAACGCTTCCATTTCACGGTATAAAGCCTGGTCAAGTTTGAGCGTACCTGCTACTTTCTTCATTGACTTTATCTGTGCATTCCCACCCACACGGCTTACAGATATACCTACATTAATAGCCGGTCGGATACCTGAGTTGAACAGGTTGCCTTCCAAAAATATCTGTCCGTCGGTAATAGAGATAACATTTGTAGGAATATAGGCTGAAACATCACCAGCCTGTGTTTCAATAATAGGCAATGCTGTTAAACTTCCTCCGCCTTTTACCAAATGCCTGATAGACTCAGGAAGGTCATTCATGTTTTTGGCTACATCATCGTTGGTAATGATCTTGGCAGCGCGTTCCAGCAAACGGCTATGTAAATAAAACACATCACCGGGATATGCTTCACGTCCCGGCGGGCGGCGGAGCAACAATGATACTTCACGATAAGCAACAGCCTGTTTGCTCAGATCATCATAAATGATCAAAGCAGGCCTTCCGGTATCACGGAAAAACTCTCCAATTGCCGCTCCTGCAAACGGTGCATAGAACTGTAGCGGTGCAGGGTCGCTTGCAGATGCTGCAACAATAGTTGTGAAAGCCAATGCGCCATAATCCTGCAATGTTTTCATCACACCTGCAATGGTCGATGCCTTTTGTCCTATTGCAACATAAATACAATACACTGGTTTCCCTGCATCATAAAATTCTTTCTGGTTAATGATAGTATCAATGCAGATAGCTGTTTTGCCTGTCTGCCTGTCACCGATCACAAGTTCGCGCTGGCCACGGCCAATAGGTATCATCGCATCAATTGCTTTGATACCCGTCTGCAACGGTTCTTTCACCGGCTCGCGGTAAATAACCCCAGGAGCTTTACGCTCAAGTGGCATTTCATATAACTCTCCTGCTATCGGTCCCTTGCCGTCAATGGGGTTGCCCAGTGTGTTAATTACACGTCCAACCAAACCTTCGCCCACTTTTATAGAAGCGATCTGGCGTGTACGCTTTACTGTAGTATCCTTCCTTTATGTCGCCACTTTCCCCCATCAACACTACACCCACATTATCTTCTTCAAGGTTCAGGGCGATTGCCTTTGTGCCGTTTTCAAACTCCACCAACTCCCCGCTGCTTACGTTGTTTAATCCATAAACACGGGCAATGCCATCGCCTACTTGTAGCACTGTTCCTACTTCTTCCAAATCAGCCGCAGCATTAAAATTGCTAAGCTGTTGCCTAAGTATCGCCGAAATTTCATCTGGCTTTATCTCAACCATATTTTAAAGTTTAAAGTTTAGCCCCAACTCTAAGTAAGTTAGGAATTCATCATTTATTTATCGTACTAAAAACATATTCCATCCCAGTTCCCCTTTAGGGGTTAGGGGTATTACCTAATATGATGCACATATACATTCTCGTCAAACTGCTTTTTAATATCCCGCAGGTCCCTTGCTACGCTTGCATCCACAAGATTATTATTAAATTCCAGAACAAATCCTCCTATCAGGCTTTCATTCGCCTTGGTTTCCATTTCTATATTTTCCAGCCCTGCCTCAGTTTTCACTTTACTGATTATATCATTCCTCAATTCATCACCTATAGCAATAGCCGTTGTCAACTTCACTTTGTGTATTCCTTTTATAGCATTGTACTGACTAACAACTTCATTCACAATCTCAGGCAGATCGCTTTCACGTCCTTTTGCAACAAGCAGTTTAGTAAATGCAGTTGTTATTTCACTCACTTTGTCGTTTGTAACAGCGCCTATCACTGCATTTTTCTTATCAGCTTTGATAATTGGGCTGCGCAACAAATTCACAAACTCTTTGCTGGCTTTGCAAACTGCCTGCAAATACTGCATGTCATTATAAATTGCTTCCAACTGATCCCTTTCAATTGCAAGGTCAATAAGGCTTTTTGCGTATCGTGCTGCTAAACGTGGATTAGGCATTTCTTTTCAGATTAATTCAATTTCACTCCGTCCGCAAGTTGTTTTATATAACTTTCCTGTGCGCCTTTGTCAGATAATTCCTTACGCAACACTTTTTCCGCTACCTCGATCACCAATTTCCCTACTTGGTTCTTAACATCTGTCAATGCTGCATTCTTTTGTTGCTGTATGGCCTGCTGTGCTTCAGAAACAATGCGTTCATATTCTGACTTCGCCTTATCCTTCGCCTCATTGATCATTTTATCAGAGGTCTCTTTCGCTTCTCTCACCATCACTGCCCTCTCTTCACGTGCTTTTGCAAGCACATTTTCATTCTCACTTTTCAACTGCGCCATCTCTGCCTTTATCTTTTCAGCAGAAGCAATAGCATCATTGATACCGTTTTCCCTTTCTTTCAGAGAAGACAGGATAGGCTTCCATGCAAACTTCTTCAATATAAAAAACACGATGATAAAAGCAAGCAATGTCCACAGTATCAAACCAAAAGCCGGGTTCATCAGATCCATAAAAACAAATTAACTATGAGCTAATAATTTTTCAAATTTATTGCTGCACCCTCGCCCTGTGCTCAGGTGCAGCAATGATTTTTCAGGAAAGCCGCTTATTTGAATATAACAATAAGCGCGGCAATCACAGCAAACAGGGCAACCCCTTCAATAAGGGCTGCGGCCAGGATCATGTTTGAACGGATATCGTTCAAAGCTTCCGGCTGGCGGGCAATGCTTTCCACTGCTCCTTTACCAACCTGTCCGATACCGATTCCTGCCCCAATGGCAGCCAAACCAGCACCTATAGCTGCAAAACCATAAGAATTTCCTGCTGCGTCTAATAATACATTCACTAATGACATAAAAACTGGGTTTTTGATTATAAAAAAACTTATACTATTACTGAGTCGTGGTAACCTTCCCCTGCATGTTCATCGTGTGAACCCTCAAAAGCCTGGCTTATAAAAACAGCAGTAAGCATGGTAAAGATAAACGCTTGTAAAAAAGCAACCAATATTTCTATAAAATAAACAAATACAGAAAACGCAATGGAAACAGGCGAGAACGCATAACCTGCAACAACATTCAGTTGCCCGAAAATAAAGATCAGCAGCACAAGGCAGGTAAGCATCATGTGCCCTGCGATCATGTTTGCAAACAAACGTATAATAAGCGCAAAAGGCTTGGTGAATACGCCCAATATCTCAACCGGCACCAAAATAACTTTCACCCATCCCGGCACACCCGGCGGGTTAAAAATATGCCCCCAGTAATGCCTGTTACTGCTGAAAATAATAACCACGAACGCAATTACCCCAAGCACAGCAGTGAACGCAATATTCCCTGTCACATTCGCCGTCCCCGGTATAAGCCCTATTAGGTTATTGATCAGTATAAAAAAGAAAACCGTAAGCAGGTAAGGCATGTATTTTTCCCATTTGTCCCCAAGCATCGGTTTCCCCACCTCATCCCTGATGAACGTAATAACAGGCTCCACTGCGTTTTGAAAACCCGTAGGCGCAGTTTTCACGCCAATGCCTTTTTTATACTTGCCAGCAATAGAAAGCATCACCCAAAGCAATAAGACTACCGACAGCAGCAGTTGCGTCACATTCCTTGTAATAGAAAAGTCGTACACCTTCGCAGCAGTATCCCAATTGTCATCTGCCGTCACAGGAATAATTTTACCTGCGCTCAATAGGTTCTTTTTCACATCAACACCCTGTTCGGTCAATTTGTCAACATACCGGTCATCGATCATGCGGTAACCATCATAAGCCGTGGCCCCGTGATGGAATTTGTAAGACATAAACACAGAAAGCCCTCTTCCGGGCGAATATAATATAACAGGGAGCGGGATAGCCAATTTGTGCTTGCCGATGGTAATAATATGAAACTCATGCGCATCCAGCACATGCTCCATCAAAATATCACCAGCATTCATGGTAGGCTTTTTAGCAGCGCTATCCTGTGCAAAACCATCAACGGTAAAACACAGCAGAAAAAGGCTGAAAGCCGTAACCAGTAAGAGTTTCATACGCCTGAGCCACATACCCTTTATAAATTTGCGGCAAAGATAGGGTTTGGTAAATGAAAAAAGGAATTTACAACCTCAATTCTGCAAGAATTTTATATAAATAAATGAAATAGAAGATATTACAAACCATTATAGATGCGTTTAGCAAGAAATCTAAATCTTCTTTTTTCGGACTTTCCTTAAACCATTAAGTAGATGA
Source organism: uncultured Bacteroidota bacterium (assembly GCA_963771435.1). GTDB lineage: Bacteria > Bacteroidota > Bacteroidia > Chitinophagales > Chitinophagaceae > CAVYTF01. The sequence goes on from CAVYTF010000018.1 coordinate 145,994, forward strand.
ACGCATTAAGCTTGCTTCTTTAAAGAGATTATCAAAACGGTCAATTTGTTTTGTCCAACTTACAATGCCTGAATTGATCCAGTTGAGTATTTCCAGGATGTTATTATGGTTTGTTGCCAATGCAACCAGATCATTACAAATTGGTTCATAATGAAAAATACGGTTTCTGAATTTTCTAACATGATTCAACTTATAAGAAATTTTATCCCTGCTTTTGTTATGCTTGTCCAGCAATGGGAAAGCATACATTAAAGGTTTCCAAAGTTCCTTTGCAAACTGCTTATTAAAAAGAGCCGTCCAGAAGCCAAAAGTAAGCTCTGCTACAACTTTATCTGCTGTCATGTAATTTTGTGCTGCTATTATTTTTCTCTTGGCAATGTTGATTTGGTCAATTAATTCAGGTTGGTTCAACCGGGAAAACCAGTCTGCCGTCTTATAATGTATTGCAAACGAATTGTGTATCGAATTCCTAAGCGTTATTTCCAGGTTGGAAAGTAACGGGTAAAACGATTCTGCGATCTGGCTATTAAGCCGGTAATATTCAATAGCTTTTGCTTTATCTGTTGGGAATAGGTTGTAGTAAGTGCCAAGCCTTTTCGCCGAAAGCAGTTTCTCCAGATCATAAATATCCATCAATTACCTTTAAAAGAGTTGCTGCAAATGTAATTAAAGCCGTATATTTGCAATGCGATACCCGGTAAATCCTCTCTCCCGCATGGGATGATGAAACCGGGTTTTTGTTTTTCCAAAAATCCCTTTTGGACCTTAGAAGTACCAAAACCAGCACTCACTCTAAAATATTTTTAAGAGAATCTTACTAAAAATGAATATTGAGAGCTTACAAGTTTTTAATCTCATTACCATTCCCTTATCAATCCGAATCATTAGTTTTGAAAAGATATGTCATACCCAATAAAGTTCTATTTAGGAGTAACTGACAATAAGTGGTACGATTTCTTAGCATTCAAAAATCGGGAAGATGTAAATTTTTGGCAGCCAGGTGGGAATACAATTTTTAAAGTAATTCCATCTGGAGCACCTTTTCTTTTTAAGCTAAAAAGCCCTATTAATGCGATAGGTGGCATCGGTTTTTTTTCAAGTCACACATTTTTACCTATTTCTGTTGCTTGGGATGCTTTCGGAAATGGGAACGGTTGTTCATCGTTTAATGAACTCCAAAATATGATTTCCCAATATAAAAAGGATAAAACTAGTTTAAATCCAACAATAGGATGTATTGTTCTTACTAATCCTATCTTTTTTAAAAGAGAAGATTGGATATCTGTTCCTGAAGATTGGAAGAATAATACAGTTCAGGGCAAGTCTTATACAACAGATACTTTTATTGGTAATGAGCTTTGGATAAAAGTTAACCGTTTGCTTCAAAAATATTTATATCATGTGCAGGATGAAGCTAAAAATCAATTAATACTGGAAGATACAGAATCTCCTATGTATGGTAATTCAGTATTAACTAAAGTAAGATTGGGACAAGGGGCTTTCAGAATATTAGTAACCGACGCATACAATCGAAAATGTGCTATTTCTGGTGAAAAAACGTTGCCAGTTTTAGAAGCTGCACATATTAAGCCTTATGCAGACTCTGGCCCCCATTTTATTTCAAATTCTTTATTGCTTCGATCAGACTTGCATAAACTATTTGATGCAGGTTATATAACAATAACACAAGATTTAAAAGTTGAAGTAAGTAAACGAATTAAAGAAGAATATCAAAATGGGAAAGAGTATTACAAATTTCATGGAAGCGAAATTTATAACTTACCAAACAGAATAAAAGATAATCCTGAAACCAGATTTGTTGCTTGGCATAATGAAATCATTTATAAAGGCTAACGTAAATTTCTCTTATTACAAATCGTTCTTGCAATTTTCCAGTCGTTATGCAAGCCTTCTGGCAGTTATCGTCCATAACAGTAATTTCGTCGCAAAATGTTTCAGCCTAAAAACACTATCTGGTTTCTCCTAACAGAATAAATAATAGAATAATGTGTGTTATATAAGTCTTTCTAAACATGCAATATTTAGCCCTCTTGGCTTTTTACTTATAAATAATTTTCAAAAACTCTTCTGGAGCATAAACAGGCAACGAAGCAATAGACTGTTTTTGTAGCTGCTTATCCTGTGTAATAAAGTAGTCAATTTTATGGTGCAGGGCTGTATAATATTGCAAAGTATGTTCTATATCCTTTATGGTAGAGTGCAGGGCATTTAATACTATTTCATGGTTTATATCAATAACAGAAACATCCGCCAGCAACGTCAAAAGCAATTCCTTAGCCTTTGCATTCCCGTAAGTCTTAGTTAACCAATAACCAACTATATGAACAATAGAAGGAGTAATAAACGCTTTGATCTTATCATTAACAGCCAATTCAATGATCTCTTTTGCTACATCATATTTCCCCATGCTTGGCGTAGTCTCCTTGACTACGTCACAATGTAGGCAAATCTCTGATTTGTCTACCCCTCAGGCGTAAACCTCCCCGATCTCGTGCAGGCCTCAATACTAACTCCCACCAGACTTATAAACAACCTTTCAAAAACTCTTCTGGAGCATAAACAGGCAACGAAGCAATAGACTGTTTTTGTAACTGCTTGTCCTGTGTTATAAAATAGTCAACTTTATGGTGCAGGGCTGTATAATATTGCAAAGCATCTTCTGTATTCTTTATGGCAGAGTGCAGGGCATTTAATACTATTTCGTGGCTTATATCAATAACAGAAACATCTGCCAGCAACGTCAACAGCAATTCCTTAGCCTTTGCATTCCCGTAAGTCTTAGTTAACCAATAACCAACTATATGAACAATAGAAGGAGTAATAAACGCTTTGATCTTATCATTAACAGCCAATTCAATGATCTCTTTTGCTACATCATATTTCTCTCGTTTAAGACTGAGGTCAAGCAGTATGTTGGCATCAATAAATACTTTAGAGGCCATACTTCTTTGATTGTTCCTCGTAAAACAATTCTTTAAGGTCGGCCTTAGCGTCTATATTTGGTTTCTCCAGTTTTTCAACAAGGCTTATAATGTTTTTCCTCCTCGTCGGCTTTGCAATTGTTTTAAAATAATTTTCCACCAGTTCAGAAACGCTGGTTTTTTCACTGGAAGCGTAAGCTTTTATATTATCCAGCAAGTTACCATCAATTGTAAGGTTTAATCTGGTTTTCATAAGCCAAATATACGCATATTTTAATATAATGCGCATCAAATCCCACTACGTTTATTTAGGTTCTTATTATCAGTGTGTTATTTTTGCTTTCAAAAACATAGTATTCAGCTTTTCTTTCGCTGCATGGTCTCATCGCCAAGCCTTGTGTGTAGGATCAGGCGTTACATTGCCATTTATTATGCCCCTCGCACAATCCTTCCGGTAGTTTATGCCTACAGCAGAACAAAATTTCCTTTTTCATATTTCACCTCATACTCCATTAAAAAGCTTTAACCCTCTTCCTTAATTCATCCCATCAAAACTATAGATAAATATTTATTTTTCTATTTTTACCACTTCCCAACGTCCTACTAATTCCCACCAGGTTCCCACCTAATGTCCACTCAATGCCGACTCACTCCCACTTAACGCAAGGTCTCGTTCGCTATGTTCTTTCTTTTAAAATAATAGAAACTTTGCTCATTATCTATTAAGTCCTTATCTTACCACCATGATCGCACAAATCGCTTTTATTGCTCTTGCAGCCATTGCCGTTATTTTATTCAGTAGAAAGGTAAAAGAGATTAGAAGAAATATTTTGCTTGGGCGCGATGAAGACTTTTCAGACAACAAACCCAAACGCTGGAAAAACCTGCTGCTGTTAGCTTTCGGGCAAAAGAAAATGTTCAGGAACCCGCTTGTGGCTTTGCTGCACTTCATGATCTATGCTGGGTTTATTATCATCAATCTGGAAGTGTTGGAAATATTCCTGGACGGTATATTCGGCACCCACCGCTTATTTTCTCAGCCGCTTGGCTTCCTTTATTCATGGCTGATAAATGGCTTTGAATTTCTCGCAGTCCTTATACTGGCAGCCTGTATCATTTTCCTTGCAAGAAGAAACATACTAAAGCTTAAACGCTTTATCAGCAAAGACCTGGACGGCTGGCCAAGAAGCGACGCCAATTATATTCTTATTGCAGAAATTATTTTAATGACCCTGTTTTTAACCATGAATGCAACTGAATCTTCTCAACACTTTTTCTTTTCGTCAAGGCTGCATCCTATATTCAAGGGCTATAGCGCCGCCACTTTAGAAAACATTACACTCACCTGCTGGTGGCTTCACATCACAGGCATATTCATCTTTCTTAATTACCTGCCTTATTCAAAACATTTGCACATCATTCTTGCCTTTCCCAACGCTTATTACGCACGGCTTGAACCCGAAGGCAAAATGAAGAACATGCCGGAGATACAAAAGGAAGTATTATATGCCATGCAGCCCGAAACCGCACCCACTAACGGTCCTGAAGAAGAACATAAAAAGTTCGGAGCAAAAGATGTCTTTGATCTAAGCTGGAAAAACCTCATGGATGCTTATGCCTGCACAGAGTGTGGCAGATGCACTGCCGCCTGCCCTGCAAACATTACCGGCAAAGCTTTAAGCCCTCGTTTAATAATGATGAAAACACGCGACCGGTTAGAGGCAGTTGGTAAAAATATAGACGCAAACAAAACATTTCAGGATGATGGAAAAACCTTGCTGCACGATTATATCTTGCCTGAAGAACTGCGTGCCTGCACCACCTGCAATGCTTGCGTGGAAGAATGCCCCGTAAGCATTTCTCCGCTTGAAATTATTACCCAGCTTCGCCGCTATTTGGTCATGGAAGAAAGCAATGCCCCGCAGGAATGGAACGGCATGTTCAGCAACATAGAAAACAATTTTGCCCCCTGGAAGTTTTCACCTGATGAAAGAGACAAATGGGCAAAGGAAATGGCTTAAAAGCCTCCGGTTGTTTCGGGCGTATTTGATGATAGCACCAGCATATACTTCTTCTTCATTCTCAAAAACTTTACTTCATAAAACCTGTAAGAAATATCCGCAAGTAATATTGAAAGCGGTGGCGTAGCAATACAAATGATCCATATCAAATATTCTTTAGGCACCAGCACCTTTTCTTTAAACACCCGAAGAAACACCCACATCATAATTGGGTGCCAGACATATAGCCCGTATGATATCTTGCCTAAATAATTCAATACTTTATTTTCAGTTTTAAGAAAATAGCTCTTGTTTTCAATGAGAGCAATGACAATTATTACAGCCAGGAAACCCATCAATGCATCATGAAAATAGAATACGTTTATTGTATCAGTAAAAAGCAGCAGTATCATAGACAAAGCAATTAGCTGGCAAGCTTTATTAAAGCAAAATGAAAAATATTTTTGTCTTTTAAAATAAACAAGCGCTGCTAAACTGCCGATCATGATACCTTGAAATTCACCGGCGCACCAAAAAAATACATGCGCTGCCTTGTTCACAATATTGTTTCCCGTAAATATTGGCATCGATAGAATTATAAGTAGCAAAATAGAAAGCCATAGAATTTTCTTCTTTAGATATTTAAATGCAAACGGCCAGAAAAGATAAAATTGTTCTTCAACGCCCAGGCTCCAGTAATGCACAAAATAAAATGGCGCAGTAGTCAGTAGCCCGGGAATATTCCCTCCAAAAAAAATATAATAAAGAAAATAATGCTGTATGAAATTGTCGTGCATTACTAAAGAAATAAAACCGGCAACGATAAGGTACAAAAAATAAACAGGCCATATACGAAGCATCCTTCTTTGATAAAACTTTTTTATAGAAATACTACCGTACGCTTCCTTTTCCTTCAGCAACAAATAAGTGATCAAAAAGCCGCTGATAACAAAGAAGATATTAACTGCATCAATTGCCTGGTGCCTGTCAAATAAAAGGTCCATCCAGCGCGGTATTACAATTTGAAACCTGTACAATCCCTTTGTCACATGGTTCAGCACCACAAGCATGGCGGCAATTCCTCTCAAACCATTTATTCCAGGCAGGTAAATCTTTTTCATTCCGCTTTAAAATAATAATTCAGACAAGAATAATGATTTTAATTCATTTCTCGTCATTGAAACAACTACAATCCATCACCTTGTCATTTTGCATTACTTTTGGAAAAAGGTTTAAAAACATGCAAATACCCACAATGGCTGAAATGACGATGAACAATGGATCTCCCGAGATATTGTTTTGGGTGGGGTGTGCAGGCAGTTTTGACCAACGGGCGCAGAAAATAACAAAAGCCTTTGCTTTAATACTTAATAAAGTCGGGGTGAAGTTCGCCATCCTCGGCAAGGAAGAAGGCTGCACCGGCGACCCTGCAAGGCGCGCTGGAAATGAGTTTTTATTCCAGATGATGGCCTATAATAATATCCAGGTACTCAACAATTACAACATCAAAAAAATAGTAACCATTTGCCCGCACTGCTTCAACATCTTTAAAAACGAATACCCTGAACTGGGCGGCAATTATGAGGTTATCCACCACACCACATTTCTCCAGCAACTCATTGATGAAGGAAAAATAAAGCTCAAGGAAGGGGGCAGTTTTAAAGGCAAAAAAATTACTTACCATGACAGTTGCTACCTCGGCAGGGCGAACAATATTTACGAAGCCCCGCGCAAGGTTTTAGAAATACTCGATGCAGAACTGGTTGAAATGAAACGTTGTCGTAGCAAAGGCCTGTGCTGCGGCGCAGGCGGGGCACAAATGTTCAAAGAAGATGAACCCGGCAATAAAAGGATAAACATCGAGCGCACAGAAGAAGCTTTAAATTTGCAGCCCGATATCATTGCGTCAGCATGCCCATTTTGCAACACTATGCTCACCGATGGCGTAAAAAATAAGGAAAAAGAAAATGATGTCCTCGTCATGGATGTTGCAGAACTCATTGCCGCAAGTATGAATTGATCTCTATTTTTACTTTTTAATTTTTACTTTATAATTGACATGAACTTATCTTATCAGCAACACATCCCCGAACACTTCAATGATAACTCCCGTGTGTGGATCTATCAAAGCAACCGTTTGCTAAGTATTAGCGAAGCGTTAGAGATAGAGCCGCTCCTGAACGATTTTGTAGAAAATTGGCACAGCCATGGCACACCCGTAAAAGGTTTCGCCAATTTACTGTTCGGCCAGTTCATCATCATCATGGCAGACGAAACCGCAACAGGCGTCAGCGGCTGCAGCACAGACAGCTCCGTTCGCCTCATCAAAGAAATAGAGCAACGCCTCAAAGTAAACATGTTCGACAGGCAATTGCTCGCCTTTGTAATAAAAGAAAAAATACAAATGCTGCCCCTGCCGCAGGTAAAATACGCCGTCGAAAATAACTTCATCACCCCCGATACTTTATACTTCAACAACCTCGCCGCCTCAAAAAAAGAGTTTCTCAATAAATGGCTGATTCCTATAAAAGAAAGTTGGCTCGCCTCAAAATTTCTCGCCTTCCAAAACAACTAAACAACATCAATAGGTGTTTTTCTAACATCTGTCATCCACCATCTGTAACCTATTAAGTAAGAGATATAATTCTTTTGGAGACCAGCAGCAGAATCTCTATTCATAGTCCCCTGCGTCGCCCTCTCATACCTCCCTGTCCACTAATCAGCATTCAAACCACAGTATCCCCTGCAAAACGCAACAGGCAACTTCATTGCCCCTCACCAATTATCACAAAACTGCCAATATTTCCGAATGCTGTTTCATTTACGCCCCTCAAAAAGTTTTTTCAGCTGTCTCTTCCTGGAATCACTTTACACATTTAGGTATTAAGTGTGTACAATTGATTTTTAATATATGAACACAAACAAACAGGGCAACCCGCCCATTTATGACAACAGCTTAAAGGCAGCTGTAGCAAGAGAGTATTTAACCACCAACCTCGGCTATGGGGCCTTAGCCAAAAAGTATGGCCTGCCGGGCAGAGACGTGGCCAAGTGGTTTGTCAGGTGGTATAAGCGCCAGGATACAGGCCCTGTACCTATCTCGCAGGATAAGCCAATCAATACAGCCGTCCACGAAACAGAAAAGCAGTTATCTGAAGAGCTAAAAGAAGCCCATCTTAAGATAGCCGCCCTGGAAATGCTCATCCAAAACGCACAGAAGGAGCTGGGAGTAGATATCCTAAAAAAGCCTGGTACCAAACAGTCAAACAAATGAAGCAGTACTATCCTTCAGCAGGGTTAGCACAGCTCTGCGGGCTGTTTGGTAAAACAAGGCAGGCATACTATGACATCGCCCGGCGCAGCAGCGATGGCCAGTTACACGAGGCATTTATTATAGATAAGGTCAAAAGCATCAGGCAACACATAAAAGGCATAGGCGCATCAAAGTTGCATGTCATGCTTAAGCAAGAATTGCAGCTACACAACATATCTATTGGCAGAGATAGCTTTTATGAACTTTTACGAAGCCACGATCTGCTTATCAAGCGCAAAAAACACTATGCTGTAACCACCAACTCCAACCATCCCTATCACAAATGGCCCGATCTCTCAGCAAATGTTACACTCACAGCCATAGAACAGCTCTGGGTAAGCGATATTACCTACCTGCGCACAGAAAACGGCTTTGTATACCTGTCACTCATCACCGATGCCTGGTCCAGAAAGATCATAGGCTATCATGTAAGCCAGCACCTAAAAACACAAGGCTGTATAATAGCCCTCAATAAGGCGATCGCATCATTACAGGTTCAACCAAAAGAAAAAAGAAAGCTGCTGCATCATTCAGACAGAGGCATACAATACTGCTGCGAACCCTATGTAACCCTGCTTCAAAACAACCATATCGGCATCAGCATGACACAAACAGGAAGCCCCTATGATAATGCTATCGCAGAAAGGGTGAACGGCATCTTAAAACACCAGCTGGGCCTCAACCAGGTGTTTAAAAACTATGCAGCAGCCCTAACAGCCGTCTGCAAAGCAATAGATGCCTACAACTGCCTCAGGCCACACATGAGCATCAGCAACCTTACACCCCAAAAAGCACATAACACAACTCAAACATTAATAAAAATATGGAAGAACAATAAAAAGTATAAAACATACAATGACAATGAGACAGCAGTTTAAAAGAGGCGCGGCAGCTTCATCAAAAAGCAAGCTGCGCCTCTTTTTTACGGTTAAATAAATTACAGTGTAAAGCTTATTCAGTAATATTGCAACGCATGTAAAGCCTATCCAGTAACAACCCTAAAACTGTAAAGTTTTTTCAGTACAAGACAGTAGAAGATAAAGCAAATCTTCTTTCATAGCAATTTCCACCAGGTTCCCACGTAATGCCCACCCAAAGCCCACCCAAAGCCCACTCACTCCCACTTATACTCATCACTCCTATATTTCAATAACATCCCTGCCATTATTGCTGGCTAATTGCCTGCCAAACAAAATCAAACAAAACATTAGTCCGTTTATTTAATTATTTTTGCTGCCCAAACTTGATTTGTTAAATAGACATGATGGCAGCGCCAACCATATTGCAGGATGAAAAACGGCAGGGCGAAGCTTTTGCACCCCGCGGGAAAGACGGGCGCGTTTGCCACAAAACTTTTTACATTGAGAGTTATGGCTGCGCGATGAACTTTGCGATAGCGAAATGGTGGCCGTCCATCCTCAACGCGAAGGTTTTGGCGCGGTGAGATTGCGAAGATGCCGACCTGATACTGATGAATACCTGCTCCATCCGCGAAAAAGCTGAGCAGCGTCGTCCGCCATCGCCTCAACAATTTAGGCAGCGTAAAGAAGCGCAAGAACCGGGCGCCCTGGTGGGCGTGCTTGGCTGCATGGCCGAGCGACTGAAGTCGAAATTACTGGAGGAAGAACGGCTGGTGGACATGGTGGTGGGGCCTGATGCCTACCGCACGCCTGCCCGCGCTGATGGAAGAAGCGGAAGGCGGCCAGAAAGCCGTGAACGTGCTGCTGAGCCGCGAGGAAACCTATGCCGAATTTCGCCCGTGCGCCTGAACAGCAATGGCGTTACCGCGTTTATTACCATCATGCGCGGTTGCAATAACATGTGCAGTTTTTGCGTGGTGCCTTTTACCCGCGGCCGCGAACGCAGCCGCGATGCGCAATCCATTGTGGCCGAAGCGCAGGATTTGTTCGGCAAGGGTTATCGCGAAGTAACGCTGCTCGGGCCAGAATGTGGACAGTTATCATTGGATGGATGAAAGCAGCGACACAGTCATCACATTTGCAAAGCTGCTGGAAATGGTGGCGCTCGTTTCGCCGCTCCTGCGGGTGCGTTTCAGCACTAGCCACCCAAAGATATCACGGACGAAGTGCTGCACACCATCGCCAAATACGAGAACATCTGCAATTATATTCACCTGCCGATCCAAAGCGGCAGTTCGCGCATTTTGCAGCTCATGAACCGCACTTACACCCGCGAATGGTACCTCGGAAAAGTGGATGAGATAAAGGAAATAATTCCCGGCTGCGGTATCAGGGCCGACATTATTACCGGATTTTGCACCGAAACTGAAGCAGACCACCAGGACACATTGAGTGCATTATGGAAGACGTGCAAATACGACTACAGCTATATGTATTTTTATAGTGAGCGGCCCGGCACACTGGCTGCAAAAAAATATACGATGATGATATTCCGGAAGCAGATAAAAAAGCGCCGCCTGCAGGCGGTGGTTGATTTGCAAAACAAGCTTTCGATGAAAGTAACAAAAGATATTGGCAAAAACTACAAAGTGCTGGTCGAAAGCGAAAGTTCCGCAGAAGCACGCTTGACTGGAAGGTCGCAACATCGCAAAACAAAGTGGTGGTTTTTCCAAAAGCGAATTTTGGTTATAAACCGGGCGATTATGTTTGGGTTAAAATAAACGAATGCACGCAGGGAACCTTGATCGGCAGCATTGTTGCATAAAAACAGAGCAATTCATTTTAAAACCCCCTTGTTGGGAAAGCCAGAAACATGGCAGAAATTCAATCAATAAAAAACAGGTTTGGTATTATCGGCAATTCGCCCGCACTCAATCATGCGCTCAACATGGCAGTGCAGGTGGCGGTACTGACCTGACGGTGCTGATCATTGGCGAAAGCGGTGTGGGCAAGGAAGCTTTTTCGCAAATCATTCATGCACTTACTCCGGCGAAAACACAATCCGTTTATCGCGGTGAACTGCGGCGCTATTCCCGAAGGGACAATTGACTCGGAATTATTCGGACATGAAAAAGGGTCTTTTACCGGCGCTGCCGATACCCGCAAAGGTTATTTTGAAACCGTAAGCGGCGGCACTATTTTTCTAGACGAGATTGGCGAATTGCCACTCGGTACACAGGCGCGTTTACTGCGCGTACTGGAAGCAGGAGAATATATCCGCGTTGGTTCATCAAAAGTGCTGAAGACGGACGTGCGCGTTATTGCAGCTACCAACAAAGACCTGCTCGAGTCCACACAAAACGGCAAATTCCGTAAGGACTTGTATTATCGCTTAAGCACCGTGCCTATTCGTGTACCCGCATTGAAAGACAGGAAAGAAGATATTCCTTTATTGTTTAGAAAATTTGTGGTTGATTTTGCAGAACGTTACAAAACAATGCCCGTTCAACTGGATGAAGAATCCAAAAACCTGTTAATTAACTATCCTTTCCCGGGAAATGTGCGCGAATTAAAAAACCTTGCAGAACAAATTTCTGTGCTGAGCAAAGAGCCTGTTGTTACGGCGGCTGAGATAAGAAAATTCTTGCCGGAGAATAATATGAATCGCCTGCCGATGCTGGCTTCGAATGCAATTCAAGGAGAATTTGCAAATGAACGCGAATTATTATACAAGCTTTTTTTTGATATGAAGAAGGATGTGACCGAACTGAAGAAAATGTTTTTGGAGATATTACAAAATCCATCTTTGGCTGGCAATGCAGCCCTTCATGCAAGGGATTCCTTGATGAATGATTATAATGCAAATAGCGAATTATCAAACACTGACTTGATGGTATCACCGGCTGTACAATCGCATAATGCCGTTCCTTCAAACAACCAGGCAGTTCTTTTGGGGCATGAAAATGAAATTCACCACCATGAAGAAGTAGAAGAATCTCTGAACATTGTGGATAAAGAAAAAGAGCTCATCATCAAAGCGCTAAAAAAACACAAGAGCAAAAGAAAGGATGCCGCGCTTGATTTGGGAATAAGTGAAAGGACGCTTTACCGCAAGCTAAAGGAATATGATATTGATGACCTCTGATATGTAAATATGAATAACAAAAGCAAGATGAGCCTGCGCAATATTTTTTACTTTCTACTTTTTACTTTGTGTTTATCCGGCTCATCCTGCAAAGTATATACGTTTCACAATGTCACCATCCCGCCAGACATCAAGACCGTTAAAATAAACTTTCTTGAAAATAAGGCACGGTATGTAAATCCGCAACTTGCCTCACAGCTTACAGATGCGCTACAGCAAAAAATTTCTAACGAAACGCGCCTAACCCGCATCAGCGGTGATAATGCCGATTATGTTATCAGTGGAGCCATCACCGGCTATTCGGTTTCAACCGCGGGCATCTCCAATTCGCAGACAACGCAGACCAACCTTACAGTTAGTGTTCATCTTACTTTAATGGATGCCGTACATAATAAAAGCCAGGATTTTGACGTGAGCCGCGACTTTCCTTTTAATGCCCAATTGACTCTCACGCAGGCAGAGCCAACACTTTTGCCAGATATAATTAAGAATCTTACAGAAGACCTTTTCAACCGTCTTTTCTCTAATTGGTAAAGGAGTTGTAATTTCATTTTATGATCGATCAAAACAGAGTTACTCCGCTGCTTTCTTCACAAAATCTGCAGGAAGTTTCAGTTGAAGAGTTGGAAGAGATTGTTCATCAATATCCATATTTTCCCGTGGGTCAATTCCTGCTTGCAAAGAAATTAAAGCAGGAAAAAAGTGAGGGCTTTTTGACTCAGGCACAAAAAACAGCAGTATATTTTACCAATCCATTATGGCTGCAGTACCAATTGTTACAGGAAGATATTATATATAAAACAGAAATAGAAGCAGAGGCGCCTGAATCAATTACCGAAATATTTTTGCAAGAGGAAATAGAAGTTGCCATAGAAGATGAGACAGACATTACTGAAATAACAGTTCAGGAACCAATAGCAGAAATTCCTACCGAAAAGGAGCAATTGCGGGAAGATAAAGTTGCAGAAGATACCGTTGAAGTAATGTTGCCGGAAGAAATAACAGAAACCACTGTTGAAAATGAAGTACCAGTTGAGGAAGTAACACTAACAGAAGTAAAAAGAGCAGCTATCCTCGCAGAAGCAGAAATAGTAGTTACTGAGGTAATAATACCAGAACAAGCAACCGAAACCACTGTGGAAAATATGGAAGTTGATGACGATGAGCTTCCTGCTGATGATAGGGGCGAGCCTTTTTCAGATATGGAGCCTGTACAAAAACTTGCCGACGTACTGAGAGAACAAGTCGAGGAATTTAAAAAACCGGTGGCTGAAACTGCCAAACTACCTTTTGAAACTGAACCATACCATACCATTGATTATTTCGCTTCTCAGGGCATAAAACTTAGCCAGGAAACACAGGATAAATTAGCCATAAAAGTGCGGCGGTTTACGGATTGGCTAAAACAAATGAAAAGCATTAATCCTTTGCCCGCAGACCTTGGAACAGACCCTGAGATGGAACACAAAGTGAAGAATAATGCAGCTTTCTCCAACGAGCTGAAAGAAGTGGCAACAGAAGCAATGGCCGAAGTATTGATAAAACAAGGCAAAATTGACCAAGCCATACAGCTTTATATAAAATTAAGTTTTTTGAATCCCCGCAAATCCGCTTACTTTGCAACCCAAATTGAAAATTTAAAAGGTTTATAAAATGCCAGTTTTATTCTTGATCCTGATTACGATTGCCTGTATCCTTCTGGGATTAGTTGTATTGATACAAAACCCAAAAGGCGGTGGTTTATCCGGCACTTTCGGCGGTTTTAATAACCAGTTAATGGGTGTAAAACAAACAAATGATGTATTGGAAAAAGGTACCTGGATATTCGCGGCCATTGTGGGTGGCCTCTGCATCATTTCCACTTTGTTTTTTAAAGGAACAACTGTCAAAGACAATACTTTACAACACATCAACACATCTGCCCCTGCGCCAAGTCAGACTACCCCTCCAAATACAACTCAAATGCCAGGCACCAATAAACCCAAATAAACAAAATTTTTTTATAAACTTATAAACCCTGTTCTTTTACAAGACAGGGTTTGTTATTTTCACCCACCAAAATACCGCTTTGACAAAAGCCGAACGCATATTTATTAGTTCAAAACCCATTGCTTTCATCCGTGAAAAAAGCAAAAAGAACAGTTTCCCTGGTTTCCAGGGGTTACCGCTTTACGATGTGTGCCATCGCTTCATAAAACAAATAGACAAAGAAGGCCTGAACGTTCGCGCAGCAGCCATTTCATTCAATTTTCTAATGGCCATCCCCGCCGTTACCTTGTTTCTCTGCACGCTTATACCCTATTTGCCCATTTCAAAACTCATTTTTAATGAACTCATCAAAGTGGTGAGCGACCTTACACCAAACAAGGCAACCCAAACTTTAATGAACAACTTTTTAGATGATTTTTTTCATAAACCAAAAAGAGGCCTGCTTTCCATCAGCTTTGTGCTAACGTTGTTTTATTCTTCCAACGCCATGATGGGCCTCATCAGGAACTTTGACCGCTCCATTGCCATCAAACACCACTCAAATTTTTTGCACAAACGCTGGCGCGCCCTTCAACTCACGCTGCTGCTTGTGTTATTGATCCTCGGCAGCCTTTTGATCTCGCTCGGGCAGGGCATGCTGTTCAAATCGCTCATGCAGTCCATGCACATCACACGTCTGCAAACCCGTCATTTGATACAAAACCTGCGCTGGGTCATCATCATTTTGCTGTTCCTTTATTCCATCGCCTTCATTTACAAATACGCACCGTCCGTCCGGAACCGCGGTAGGCTTTTATCGCCCGGAACCATTTTCGCCACTGTGCTCATTTTGCTCACCACTTGGCTTTTCTCAGGCTGGGCGCAAAATTTCTCCACTTACAATAAATTCTACGGCCCCATTGGCACCCTGCTCATCCTGATGCTGCTCACATTTGTCAATTCCTATGTGCTTTTAATTGGCTTTGAGCTAAACGTAAGCATCGCCAATTTAAAAAGCGAGGGCAAGTGAAGATCTTTTATAAAAGATGAGGAGCAATTGTTGAAGATTACTTGTGTAGGTTGCTCATGTAGGTTTTAAGACTGCTTATGTAGGTTTTAAGACTGCTCGTGTTTGCTTTATTACTACTCGTGTTTGCTTTATTACTACTCGTGTTTGCTTTATTACTGCTCGTGTTTGTTTTATTATTACTCGTGTTTGCTTTATTACTACTAGTGGTTGCTTTATCATTGCTAGTGTTTGTTTTATTGCTGTTCGTGTTTATTTTATTGCTACTCGTATTTACTTTATCGCTACTCGTATTTACTTTATCACTGCTCGTATTTACTTTATTGATGCTCGTATTTACTTTATTGATGCTCGTGTTTGTTAAGGGATGAACTACAAAGACACGAAGGCACAAAGAGGCACGAAGATGGTGGATGAATTATAAATTATGAGTGCGAGGATGGATCAAACGGAGAAGAGTGGTTGAACTTTGGTTTGAAATTGAGGTTGACTGAGTTTAGGTGCTGAATAGAGTTACTACTGCTGAAGGGCTGCCGGATGGTAGTGGAAAGCCCAGTGAAGGTTTTGTGTATAGCCTTGTACCGGACGTGGAACGGACAGCCGGAACGAAAGTTGAGGGAAGACGGAGGATGAGAGCCCCTAAGAAATGTCTGATTTGGGGATGTCTGATTTTAGGATTGGCAATTGGAGATTGCGAATCGAGTTATGAGACTTGGGTTTGGTCTTTTACGGGAGCATTTGTGTCTACAGGGAAGGTTTTAATTTGTGGGTGATGTTTTGGAAAAAAACTGCGCTGGAAGATGAGGAGGGCGATGACGCCGATCGATATGGAGGAATCGGCGAGGTTGAAAACGGGCTCGAAGAAGGCGAATTGCTGACCGCCGACGATGGGGAACCAGGTGGGGTAATGGGTATCTATGAGGGGGAAATAGAGCATGTCGACGACTTTGCCGTGGAGGAAATTGGCGTAGCCATTGCCAAAGGGGACCAAGTGGGCGACGTTTTGCATGTAGGGGTCGCTGTCGTTGAAGATGAGTCCATAAAACATACTGTCGAGCAGGTTGCCAAGGGCGCCGGCATAGATGAACGCAGCGCAGCAAAGAAAACCCCAATGGTATTTTTTGCGGACGAGATGGCGAAGGTAGAAGGTGCCGAAAATGACGGCGATGAGGCGGAAGAGGGTGAGTATGATCTTTCCGAAATTGCCGCCAAACTCCCAACCCCAGGCCATACCTACATTTTCTACAAAATGGAGGCGGAACCAATGGCCGAAGACGGTATGCTCTTCGTATAAATAGTAATGGGTTTTAATATAGAATTTTAAAGACTGGTCTGCGAGGATGATCAATGCTATCAGGAGGGCGATGTGCTTGCCTTTCATCTACAAAAAATTTTGGGCAAATATAGGAGTTGTGTTGATCGGTCTTTTGCTGATGCTGTTTTATTATGGGAATTTTTTGCTAATTAAAGCAGGAGATAAAAGGCTTTATTTGATTGGTGGCGGAGGATCGAAAACCATGGCGCCACCTTTGCCAAATAGGCGCAGGGCAAGCTCGGCACCTGCATCGGAAGCATTTGAAAAGATCATTTTCCCATTGTTGACAACCTGCCTGCCGGAAGCGCTTTTCACGCTGATGGTTGCCTCATATTTGCTGCTTCGCTTTTCAAAATCTATGCTGGCAAGAACTGTGTTGTTATCTGCATCGTTGACGAACTGGATGTTACAGCTTTTTATGCCGCTGACCACGTCTTTAACAACAGCATCATCCAAACCTGAAATGTTGAGCTTCATTTTTATTTTGATCCCCGAAAAAGGAACAAGTTGGGGGTATTCGTCAAAAAAAGAATTTCGCGAAGCGTTCAATTGATAATTGTCACCTGAAGCATCGTAAGAGTTTACAAGGCCTTCGTATAATCTTGCAAGGAATAATTTTTCCATTGCAGTATCAAGTAAAGTATTTCTTTCGATTCCTTCAAAATCTTTTTGGGCATCGCGTTTATCGCCATTCTCCCACTTGAATTTTGCGGCAAACAATTTAAAATAGCGCTGTATGTTTTCGCGCTTGTCGGTGTGTTGATAGTCTTCATATTTCTTTTCGAAGAAAACAGGGCTGAAATCTTTGAGGAGGTACCAGGCCTCGTCGAAAGTGGTGGTTGATTCAGCACAGAAAAGGTCATACACAAGCCTGTCTCTTTCAGGGTTGAAGGCTAGTTCGTTCACCACAACATATTCATCCATAGTTTTTTCCAACTTGTAAGAAGCGATGTTATAAAGGTTTGTGGGCGAATACCACCAACCTTTGTTTTGAAATTTCACCTGTTCAATTTTTTTAT
The DNA here is from genome assembly GCA_963771435.1 of uncultured Bacteroidota bacterium. Classification (GTDB taxonomy): domain Bacteria; phylum Bacteroidota; class Bacteroidia; order Chitinophagales; family Chitinophagaceae; genus CAVYTF01. Next base: position 163,583 of record CAVYTF010000018.1, read on the forward strand.
CTAAGAGTTCTACCCTCATTAAATTAATGGAGAAATCGTACTGCCCCTGGGTTAATGTTGTACCGATATGAAGCTCTTTAAAATTGGCGGCTTTATTTAAACAGAATTCGCAACTGTCGAGTTGACCGTCATATAAATAAGCACGTGCCAGCGCAATGTTATACCAGCCAAAGCCTGGCGTGGAGCCACTTTGCCCGATGATGCCCTGTGCCATGTCGATTGCTTCTTTTGTTCTGCCCGCATAAACGTACAGTTCAGGAATATAATAATAAGGTTCGCGAAGCATATTTGCCTGCCCAGCGTCTTTGTCACGCATGTGATAATTGAGAGCGTTTGCAAAGTTGCCTATCTCGTCCTGCATTTCGCCATAATTGTTCCAGGAAATGCCGCCGTCTTCTTTTAGCTTTTCATAATAAAACTCGCTGCTGTCATAATTTTTATTGTAGCAATACAGCAGGGCAAGATCGATGATACAAAGGGATTTTATCCTGCTCGCTTTCCATTGGGCCGAACAAAGCATCGTTAGCAGCTTTGTTTTTTTGAATGAAGGCAAAACCTTTATAGCACCAGTTAAAAGCTAGCTTTTCATTTTCTGCAATGGAGTTGCCAAGGAAAGAATACTTTGCTGAGGTGAAAAAACGGCTGCGATGGCAAAGCCATGCACGATGGTAATAAAGGCTGAAAAAGTCTCTCTGAAAATGATAGTTACCGATTTTGTCAAATAAAGCCATTGCCTCATCAGGCTCTTCTATGTTTTCATAACATTCGTCAAGTGCGGCAAATATCATAAAGAGGTCCCGGAGGCGTTGAAAGTTTTGTTGTGCGGTCATGGGATCCAGCAGGTTGCGCATATTGCTGCCATAATCTTTATCAAAGAGGTCAAAGGCTTTTTGCAATGAAGGAATAGCATCTTTATAGCCCAGAAAATCCTGGCTGCGGTTGTATTTATAAAAGCCTTCATAAAGCCAGCCAACATAATAAGTGCTGTCAAGCCGAATAAATTCGCGGCTTCGGGGAAGGGCGTCTTTGTCGTAAGGGTTAACGCCGATCCTTTTGGCATCTATCTCGTATCGTGCCTGTGATTTATTTTGCGCGGTGAAACTTTGAGCCGAGGAAGAAGTAAAAGTAAAAAAGAAGAGCCACAAAGGCACAAAGGCACAAAGGTTCACTAAGGCTTTGGAGTTTAAAAGAAAATATTCGTTCTTTAACTTACTCAATTCTTAATTTTTAATTTACTCAACCTATCCAATTCTTTATCAAGAATGGCGGAAAGTGCTTTTTGTTTTGCTTCCTTATTGCGGTAGATCAGGCGATGGTCTAAGACGGCTTTTGTTATTTGCTGCAGCTCGTCTTCTGTAACAAAAGTTCTGCCATTCACAAGGGCAAAGGCTTTGAGGCATTTTAAGAATATGATACCGCTGCGTGTTGAGGCGCCAAGAACTATGTCAGCATGTTTGCGTGTGTCCCAAACAATATTGCGCACACCGGCAACGATCTCAGGATGAATAAATACTTTTTCCGTTTCGTTTTGGAGGAATAAAATTTCTTCCATACTCAATACCTGCTGAATATTTTGCAGGTTATTTTGTATGCCGAGATAGTCTTTGTAAATGTTCAGTTCCGTTTCTTCATCAACATAGCCGAAAATGATCTTTATAAAAAATCTGTCGAGCTGAGCCGCAGGTAAAGGATAGGTCCCTTCCATCTCAATCGGATTTTGAGTAGCAATGGTAAAAAACAATTGTTCTAAAGGATAAGTTGTTTCACCCATGGTTATCTGATTTTCTGCCATACATTCAAGCAATGCAGACTGCACTTTTGGAGAAGCTCGGTTTATTTCATCCGCCAGTAATACATTGCAGAACAATGGCCCTTTCTTAAAGATGAATTCTTTTTGCACATCATCAAAAATATGAGAGCCGATCAAGTCCATTGGCAAAAGGTCAGGCGTGAACTGTATACGCTTAAAATTAACACCGCTATGGTCGCCATGCCCTGAAATGCTTTGTGCCAGCGTCTTTGCCATTACCGTTTTTCCTGTACCGGGATTGTCTTCCATCAGGATATGGCCCTTTGCCAGCAAAGCAGTAAGTATAAATTTTATTTGCATTTGCTTGCCACGGATAACCGTTTCAATATTTGTTACGAGCTTTTGAATATTGCCTAATGCCTGTTTAATTTCGATCTGTTGCTCCATTTAAATGATTTTAGGTTTTGAGAAAAAGTGTATGGTGTTATAAATGTTTAAGAACCTGCTGAACCTTATTTTTAAAGGAACCTGCTGTTTTATCTGTCTTATAAATGGCTTGTAAAATTCATCAACAATTTGTTTTTCTTCTTTACTTAATGATACAGGGCTATATTTTACTTTTTGATAAATAATGTTGAATGAACTAAGGTCTGTTTTGAACTGTTGGTCTATCTGCAAAGCGAACTCCTGCGGGCCAACAAGGGAGCGGCTATAGCCTAATTGGTTTAAGTAATAAGTTGCTGCCGAATATTTATTGTAGGCTGATGATTTATCCGCGGTTGATTGTTTTGCTTTTGAATTTAAATATTGCCAAATGAGTAGTGGCATCAAAAAAGCAAGCATTACCAATGCAGCAATGATATAAAGCGAATAACGTAAAATACTTATCCAGTCAATATTTGAAGCTATCTGCTCAGATTCTTTTTTTTGTTGCTTCTTGGTTTCTTCAGCAGAAATGATCTTTATCTCATCTACAGGCACAGGGTTCGGTATCTTTTTAAAGATAGAAGCCATGCTGTCATTATCGTTTGCATTGATATTCTTTAATGTATCTGCAAACGATGCAGCAGTAATATGCATCCCTTTTTGAATGGCACTCAAACTTACCGTTCCTGTATCATCAGAAACAGAAGCCACAGAAGCATCAACCGTTATGTGCTGCTGAGTTGTTGTTTTATAATCTTTGTCATGATATAACAAACTGCTCACATCCATTTCCACACGCTTTTTAATAGTATCAACATCAGTGACATTTCCATCAGCAACCAAATAAGCCTGTTGCATATCCATTGGCGGCGTTTGGTCGGGTTGCGATGCCTGTTGTGTATTTACATCAGGAACTGTTGTATCGAGATCTATCCATCCGTAACCTGGAAAATAGACCTGTGTCCATGCATGGGCCTGGTCTTCATAAAACCAATACCATCCGGGGTTTTTACTGCTTCTGTCAACTGTTAAAAAGCCCGCTGAAACTCTTGAAGGAATACCCAGCGAACGCAACATGAACAAAGTAGCACCTGCAAAATAGGCGCAATACCCCTTCCTGTTTTCAAGCAGAAAATAAGTAAGCTTATTAGCACTGGGCAATCCGGGTATACCGGGGTTATCTGAATATTTGAACAACGGCTGCCCAAACTCATCCTTGCTTAAAAAGTAATTGCGTATAGCGATCATTTTATCTATCGGTGTTTTAGCATTCGCTGTAATTTGTTTGGCGAGATCAGTTATTTTCTGGTACTCTTCGTCTTTAGGCATGTACGTATAATAGTCCATGAACTTTTTATCAATACCGGCATATCCCGTTATCGTTCGCAATACGTTAAAGCGTTGTTCCTGGAAAGCCTCCAATTGTTTATTCCCCGCAGGATTATAAACAAAGTAAGCGCTGTTCAAAACGCTTACCCACATTTTTGCATGATATGCACTTTTATACACATCCTTATATTCTTTGTCAACAGATATAGGCTGACAATAAAATGCTGTGGAGGGAGCAATAAATTCACTTGGAGACAATAAGGTTTTATACACTTCTGCATCCACCACTTTCCTGCCGAGAACTGCATGCGTATTTTTTATGACTGTTGAGTCTATTTTTGCAAAGTATAAAGGAATTTTTGATGGGTCGGGTTTAAACAGATCATTTGATGGCATTGCACTGTCTATTTCAAATGCCTGTGTAGTAGTGTCAAATTTTGTATAATACTCCGCAGTAAAATAGAGCGGGTTGGGCGTCTTGCCATCAGGGAAAAAGTTATCCAGCTTTGCCACAAAAGCCAGCCGTTTGTCTTTGCTCAACGAACCAGTTAGCTGCATTTGGTCTTTATTGCTAATAGAACCATCCCTGTTTTGCTTGGTCATGTTGTCGCTGTTGCCCTTATTCTTATCATAGTTAGCCTGCTGCGAACCGCCCCATTCTTTTTCGATCCCTTTAAAGTCTTTTTGGAAAATACTAAATATGCATAGCAACAAAACAAGCAATACTAAACCAAAGCCCAGCAACCGTTTCAGCAGGAACCAGGCAAACACTTTTTCATCCTCATTCATGTTCCTGATAAGCTCTGCCGTATAAATAATATAAAATGCATAAGCCAGCACAGGCGCAAACGACGCTATCAACCCATTAGCAGTAATAGTTGCAGTTTTGCTTACAATCACAATTTGAACCGCTAATAGGAACACACTCCAGAAAACAGTAAAATACCTTGACCTTGAAAAACCTAACCCGGCTATCCATCCAATTGAAAATAGAATAGCAAAGATCAGGAACTGTACAGTCACAAAAAATGCATCAAACTCACCAATAGCAATGCTATCAATACTTTTATAGATGATATAGTAGATCAAAAACAGGAGAGCAGCAGTAGTAACGAATCGGAAACGGTAACCATAAAAAAAGGTGGAAATAGTGATTCCCGCAGCAAAATAAAGCCCCTGCTTAAGCCAGTCATTTTGTAGGATCGCATAAAAGCGGTTCACATCCCACAATAAATAAAATGCAAGCGCTGCCGTAGGCAAAGCCAGCAATATATACTGCGCCAGTGTCTTTCTCCAGCTATGTGCCCTCCCGATTCGCATTTATTTCTTTAAGTAAAATGTTCTCTTCTTTAATATTATTAAATCTCTTAGCTCATAGCTCAAAGCTCATGGCTGACTGCTCATTACACCACAAGGTTCGGCAATTTTTTAATGTAACGCATCCAGCTTAAAAGATTTAACGGTTTCTCCATATCCACTATCATGTCTTTGCGATCCAGTTTCCACCAGTCGATCGCATGGCCCGTTTTCTTTTGCAGCTTAATGAATTGGTCAAGTGCAACAACGCTTCTCGCATTAATAGTATTCATCACAATGCAAAACTCCTTTTTGTCTTTTTCGGCATAAGGCAATGCCATTATCTTCTGATTCTGCAAACGAACCCTTTCCATAAACCCTTTCTTAAATATAACATAGTCTTCGCAGGTGTTTATCAGCGTATAAATATTGTCCCGCACATCCTTATACAGGTCAAAAATATCATTCCCAAGCTGGTACAGGCTACCAACCATAAACAAAACATCCAGCATTTGTTCATCCGCAATTTCGTCTAAGCACTGATGATAAATGATCACACTTACCGCTCCTTTAGTATAAGTGATGCGTTCCATTTCCTCTCTTGAAATAGTCCTTTTTGTTTGTTTAATGGTCTCGATCTGTATATCCAAAACATTTTTAGACGCCAGTAAATAAGCCGCCTTAAAAGGTACGTTTGCCAGTTCGTAGGTCTGTATCTCCTTCGCCACTTTCGATAAAAACGTAGTAGCCTCATAAGTCTCCGGGTAAAAAGTTATTTCCCTTATATGGTCACTATCAAGCTTATCAATATCAAACAGATCATCCCCCACGGGGGTCAATATCCCGAACAATGAAGCTCGTTTTCTTTCATCAGCACTTAGCTTCTTTCCATGCAGTCTTTTATAACTGCTGCACAAAAAAGAAGTGATGAATAACCCGTAATACTTAAGGATCTTACCCCGCTGTTCAGGCTTAAATACACCCCCATATTTTGCCTCTAATTCATCCAGGTAAGGCGTCAGGAAGCTTTTATTGAACCGTCTTTGTGTTTTAATTTCCTTATAAACTTTTCCTGCAACGCTCATGTAAGTAAATAACCCCATTCTCAAAGCCTTTGGTCAAACATACATAAAATTCCATCTCAGGCACGGCATTTTACATTTTTGTTTATTATTAATAACACAATAGGATACAGAGCATTCTTTCATTCCCAAAGGAGTGACTTCCGATGCCTTCAGAATGGCTTCCAACACCTTTTACCAGGATTCTCAAGATTAATAAGAAGATCTGAAACAATATTTTATACAAAAAACCCCGTTGAATTAACAACAGGGTTGGTGTTTATCCATAGGCTATCAAAAACCCCGGTCTTCTGGATGCCTTTCAATAAATAAATATTATGCCATTTTAAAATATAAAGATGGGTCATAGCCCTATGGCAGTGGTTTAATGTCTTATTGAGTATATTATTATACAAGAATTTACTTCCGGCGCTAAATATTTAACTTATTTAGAAAAAGTAAACAATGGTATGAATATAGAAGTCTTTCCTAAGATTCTCTCATGGATAAAAACATTCATATCGGCACATCCGGATGGAGCTATAAGGACTGGAAAGGCTTGTTCTACCCTAATGAATTAAAGACAACAGATTGGCTTCCTTATTATGCAAAAACGTTTAATAACACAGAGCTCAATATGAGCTTTTATCATTTACCCAAAAAACAAACTACTGAAAAATGGGCGGCTGTAACACCGGATGATTTTCTTTTCTGTGTAAAAATGAGCCGTTTTATCACTCATCTAAAGAAGTTGCACGAACCGGAAGAAACGCTTGAAAAGTTCTTTGATGTATTTGAACCAATGAAAAAGAAAATGGGGCCCGTTTTAATACAACTACCACCCTCTCTAAAGTTTGATCATGATCTTACAGAGCATTTTTATAAGGCATTAAAACAATACAAGGGTTATGAGTTCGCCATGGAAGTAAGGCATGATACCTGGCTGCAGCAAGACAGCCTTTCTTTAATGTCAAACTATGAAATAGCATTTGTTATTTCTCAATCAGGCAAGGGCTTCCCTTACGCTGAGCATGTAACGGCTAAAAACATTTACGTACGGTTTCATGGCCCGAAAGAACTTTATGCATCCTCTTACACAGATGAAACGCTTATGTATTTTGCAGGTCTTTTTAAGAAATGGCATAAAGAAAAACATACCATTTGGGCTTTCTTCAACAACGATTATTTTGGCCATGCCATAAATAATGCGCTTACCCTTCAGAAATTCCTGTGACTTTTTAGTTTGTTTTATTATCCTTCAAAGCGCTGGGAAATACTTCATGAAAAAGCATTGTCAAAAGGCTGGTTAACCCCTGTAGAAGATAAAGCAAGCAAAGTTTCCCACCTTACAGCCTGTCAATGCCCAATTAACTCGTGCTTTCGCTCTCCCGATCCCCTATGAAACAATTATATTTGTTGGTGAAATAACAGATCAGACCCAGCATGAAAAAACTCTTAATTGCCCTATTGCTCTTCTCCATAGCCTTCAGCAGCCATGCGCAAAACCCTTACGTGGACAGTCTAAAAACTGTTTTAGCACAAACAACTGACCCAACAGAACAGTTCAGCCTGCTTGTAAAAATTGGTGAAGATGTTTTCCACGGTAGCAGCAATTTTGACTCTCTCACCTGCATTCGCCTGCACCAGATCGCAGAACAGTTGAACAACGACTCACTCCTCGCCATCAGCTACAACTGGATAGGTAATTATTTCCGCTCAAACAAAGGCGATAATACCACAGCGTTGGCATACTTTTTTAAAGGCATTCCGCTGGCAGAAAAAGCAAAAGACAAGCGCAGGCTCAGTTCTTTATATTTTGATATTGCTCTGGCATACTTAAATTTGTATAACCCCTCCGATGCCATAAAATACATTCGCAAAGGCGGAGCTAATTTGCCCGATACCTCATCGCCAATGCATGATTTCATGGCAAAGCAGTACCAGATGTTCATGGCAACCTATTTTCTCTTGAAGGAACGACCCGATTCAGCACTACATTTTGTACAGGCCTTAAATGAAGCGAACCTTCGGCAAAAAAATATTCTGTTTGAAGCAATGGCGCAAAGCCAGTTTGGGGGAGTATATGACCAGTTAGGGGATAAGCAGCTTGCTGAAATTTATTATCAAAAAGCAAACATCCTTGCTGATTCAAGCCATTATTACGATGTGCTGTTTTCAGTAAAGAAAAGCTACATAAACTTCCTGCTCCACAACAGTAAAATACCGCAGGCTGCAGAAGAGTCACGTAAATTATTTAAGCTCGGTTCCCAAATAACCAACAACGACATGAAATATGCAGCAGCCGGTTTTTTAAGACAGGTCTATGATACCCTCCACCACCCTGACAGCGCCTATTATTATGCACGGATGGAATTAGCCTTAAGCGATACCGTTTTCAACCAGGATAACATCAACAAAATAGATGCATTAGCTTTCAATGAGCGGTTACGCGTCATTGATGAGGATGCAAAAAATGCAGCACAGCAGCAACAGCGCAAACAAAACATCCAGTTTGCATTGATAGCCCTCGGCATTGTATCATTTATACTGGTCTTTTTATTATTCAGCCGAACCGTAATAGCAAATACAAAGGTCATCGAATATTTGGGAGTATTGGCCTTATTAATTGTTTTTGAGTTCCTCAATTTATTGATACATCCCTTTGTGGAAAGAATTACAAACCATTCCACCATCCTCATGTTACTCGTTTTAGTTTGCATCGGCGCATTACTCGTCCCATTGCACCATCGCCTGGAAAAATGGTCAACAGCAATATTAGTTGAAAAGAACAAAGCCATCAGGCTCGCCGCAGCCAAGAAAACCATTGAGCAATTGGAAGGGGATAAGAGTTAAAATATTGGTATTCCCGGCAACAACGGTCTTTTAAATGCGTTGTCATACTCATAAACTTTGTAATAGCATAAAGCCTGGAACCGGTAAAATATATATTAAAAAATGTAAGCATCTACATGCTGCTTTGCATAGCCACTTTTTTAATGTTAAGAGGCATTGTTCGCTATTACCCCATGCAGGATAATGTTGGCTTCCTCCGTTTCAAACAGGATTATATACACATCCTACCCTGGAAAATAGCTTTTTACACGCATGTATTCTCCATCATTTTTGCATTGCTCGCAGGCTTCACCCAATTCTCAGGTTATATACTTCGAAAGCATAGAAATATCCACCGTTTAATGGGCAGGATATATGTGTATGATGTTTTGTTTATAAACTTTCCCGCAGCAATGATAATGGCAGTCTATGCCAACGGGCTCCTGCCAACCAAAACCGCATTTGTCATTTTAGATTGCCTTTGGTTTTGGTTTACTTATAAAGCCATAACAGCAATAAAGAACAGAAATGTTATCGCGCATAAACAATTTATGATAAGAAGTTATGCTCTCACCCTGTCTGCCGTAATGCTTAGAACATGGAAGATAATCATTTTCGCATTTGTACATATTGACCCCCTGCCCTTGTATATGATTGATGCATGGATGGGTTTTGTGCCCAATTTATTATTTGCCGAATGGCTCATCTCAATAACACCAAAAAGGAAAATAACGCAAAGCCTATCTTTCAAAAGGAAAACTCATTAGTAAAATAATATATATACCTACTGTTATTAAAAGAAAGCAGCCCATAGCGGTCAAAATGGTAAAAAGCAGCGCATTTTTATTTTCCGATTTCACCAACGAACGGTGTAACCTTGCAGCAATAAAATAAGAAGCACCGCCGGCAACGATAAGAATAAGAGGTATTACAAAAAAAACTATCATTTCCATATTTTTTGGGGGTTATATAAAAGTAATTGTTTATTAATGTAAAGGCTGATTCTTTATGGAACTATTAAAGCGGTAAGGTAATACTTTTTAAAACCAAGCAAACTAATACGGGTAAATAAACTATACCTTTAAACTTGTAGAACTTAGCACTTAATAGAAATAGTCTGGTCCAGGCCACAAACTCCCTGGAAACGATATGGATAATACATTTTCTTCTTGCTCCTGCTCCATTTTGAATGCTGAAATTGCTTACCGCTGCCCCTCTATAATTTAAAACGGTTTGATTTTTGGTTTATAGCATGAAAGTTTATTTACCCCGCTGATTTTGATCTATCATTGCAGGAACAATAATGGGATTGTTTATTAAACAAATGCCAGCTAACCTGTGGGAAGGATAAACGCTAACTAAAAATAATATAAAACAATTTGAATGGCTTATAATGAAAAGCTCACCCAAAGAGTAAGGGAAGCGCTGAAGGATGTTCCTGATATAGAAGAAAAAAGAATGTTTCGCGGAATAACTTTCATGGTTGATGGAAAAATGTGCATCAGTGTGGGCGATGACGAAATAATGTGCCGCATAGACCCCGAACTCCATGAGGCGTCTGTTGCCAAAAGAGGCTGCCGCACGGTTGAAATGAGAGGCAGGGCTTACCGTGGCTATGTTTACGTTAAAGAGGATACGATAGAAGCCGCCAAAGACTTTAACCACTGGATCGCATTGGCGCTTGACTTTAACAAGCGCGCCAAAGCAGCTAAGAAAAAGAAATAAAAAGGGCTTTGTTCTTAAGCCAACTATTCCTCAACAACCATTTTTATTGCCCCCTGCATGTTCGGCATCGTGCCTTTATACTGCACGATATAAGTTCCTGCCGGTAACGAATTATGGGCGATAGGATAAACATTGTCGCCGCTGCTTATCTCCACTCCTCAGTTACAACTAAGTTTTTTTCTGCATCAAAATATAACTTTTAGCTTAATTCCGCCTTGGTTTGCCCCATTTTTAACCCACTTATACCGTACTTATACTGAACTTATACTGTAGTTATACTGAACTTATACTGATATAGCTCCATATCAAAGTCATGCCAAAGCCATGGTAAAGCCATTCCAGCGCCACGTCTGCCTTGCTTGCAAATCTGGCGGAGCTGCAACATTGTTAAAGCGCCCCTTCCCCAAATAAAATACCGGTTTCGAAGTAAATCGAAACCGGTATAAGATCAGGAAGCGATATAATGGATAATAATTGTGCTATTGAGTTCTACCTACGTGGTGGTTTTGGCTTTTCATTATTTTCAGGATGCTGTGCCTGTGCAGGTGCTGGATGTGTTGTCACTGTCGGCTTGGAAGGGGCTGTATGCGCCTGGGTTGCAGGAGGCTTCGGCGCACTATGTGCTGGAGCCGCTGCATGAACTGGTGTAGTATGCGCTGGCGGTGACGTATGCTGCACAGAAGGATGAGTTGTTGTTGCAGGATGAGTTGTTTGAGTATGTTCAGGCGTTGTTGTATGATGAACCGTTGGGTGCACCGTAGTAGCAGGATGTGTTGTTACAGCATGTTCCTGTGTTGTATGATTTACTGTCGGATGCACCGTAGTTGCAGGATGTGCCGTTGTATGAACCGCCGGGGCAGCATGTTCAGCAGCTACTGTAACAGGCTTACCTTCCGCGCTATAATGCGTACCTTTAACGGTATTCATTGCGGCGTAGGCAGGCTTGCCATGGTTAACCGTATAGTGCAGGTTTTTGTCCTGAGCAGCAGTGTGTTCATGCGAAACCTGCAATGAAGTAGCTGCCACATGATGTTCATTCATAGCCACGCGCTCTTGCGCTGTGGGTTCTGCATGAATCCCTCCGCCACCATTATAGCTAACATGGGTATTATTTATAACAGTATTATTAATAACCGTCCTGTCGACATAAGTATTGTGTATTACTGTAGTATTTACGTTTACTACTGCTGTGTTATAGCGGAAATGACCTCCCTGCCACATACCACCGCCAAAGCCTATGCCTCCATAACCAAAGCCATAATTAACACCGCCATAGAAACCTACATTAGGCCCCCAATAACCGTGATACCAGCCATAACGACCATTATTAAAACCCCAATAACCGGGTGTCCATAAATAACCTACTGTTGGTGGCGCAATCCATACTCCGGGAACCCAATAATAACCATCATCGCCATAAGCCCAATAGCCAGGGGACCATAAATAACCATCATAGGGGCAGGCGGGCTGCTCATATACGGGTAATTCAGGAGGGGGAATTACTACGTCAAATGATACTCCTACGTCTATTTGTGAATACGATCTCACACTGCAAAAAAGAGCGAGTGAGAAAATAATTGCTTTTGTAACTGATCTCATATTGTTTTTTTTAATTAATGAAAGACATTTTTATAATGCGGCGCTGTTTGTGTTTAAAGCGTGTTATTTTAAAGGATTGTGGTCTGCCTTTGCATTTTCTCTGGTTGCTGTTAAGAAAACTATGCCAAAGGAAGGGTATCAGGGGGTAAAAACAAAACTTTAACAAGATAATCTTATAACCAATTAATGAAGTTTAGAAGGAATGATAAGCTGTTCTTTATGTCTTGAGAAGGAGTTGGCTGCGGGCCAAGAAGGGGGTTTAACATGAGTTTGGATGGGCATTGAGTGGGCTTTGGGTGGGAGTAGGGTCTCTATAAGGTCTCTATAAAGTCTCTATAAAGTCTCTATAAGGTTTCTATAAGGGGGTAATTTGTTGAGGTGAATTTGAAAAAGAGGCGGGGCTTTTGTGGAAAAAGAGGATAAAAATTAAAAGTACGTAAAATATATTAATTCAAGAAAAAATAGTTGTTGTTTTTTAAAACAATAATAAATGCCTGAGGGCTGGAAATAAAGAACAAACTGTTAGCTACCTGGTAGTTACAAAAACCTTAGGTAAACAGAGAAAAAGAGGGTGACAAAAAGGTGGTTTTACCTCACTCTCCTTTTAGAAAACGCTGCTTAAAGAGTTGGCCGTTGTTGAATGTTCAATGTAGTTATTTATAAGCATATAAGGAGGAATTGCTATGTTATAGGCTAAGTTTGTAAGCGATTTTAACTGTGGTTATAAATAAACTATAAATGAAAACGATAAAATTTACTGCATACTTATTTTATAGATATTATTCAAAACATATTGATTATTACGGCAAGTATGGACATACTATTATGTCATTAGTAATATTACTGTTCTTGCATTTAATTCAACTGCTCCTGTTCATAAATAATAGCACAATTTTTTCTTATTTTTTGTCGCCTAATAAATTGGCTGATATTATAAATTTCGCCCTATTATTATCGCCTGGAATAATTCTATTTCTTGTATTCTTAAGGGAATCAGACCTTCAAACGATGTCATACGATGACGCACTGATAAAAAAAGGAAATATTTATTTGATAGCGTATATAATTTTATCTATGGCGTTGTTAGTATTCTTAATTTATTACAGAAAATAGTGACTAATACGGATGCTGCAAAGGTTCCCTCACTCCGCTTTTACAAAACGCTGGTTGAAGAGTTGGCCGTTGGTGGTTATTAGTTGTAGAATATATGCCCCAGCGGGAAGGGAGGAGACGTCTATGGTTTGGAAGTCCGTTAGGGGCGGAGAGGGTTTTTAGCCTTCTGCCTGAAAAGTCGTAGAGGAGGAGGGTGCTTGTTGTTGGTGAGCCGCTGTTTATTTGTACCTGCAGGTTGTTTTGTACCGGGTTTTGAAGGATGGTTAGTGCGGATGGTTGCTGCATTTTTACCAAAAGAATGTTTGAAAAGGTTGCGTTGCCGTTGAGGTCGAGTTCTTTGAGGTAGTAGAGAGTTGACAGATGGGAGTTGACAAATGACAGATCATCCGTAAAAGAATAGGTTTTTGTGGTGCTGTGTTGCCTGCGGCGGGTTGTTTGCCGATGGTGGTGAAGTTTGTGCCGTCCGTGCTTCTTTCTATTAGGAAATAGTTGCTGTTTATTTCAGTTGCCGTTTGCCATTGGAGGTTTACGGTTTTGTTGAGAGGGGTGGCGGAGAAGTTGAGGAGATGGATAGGGAAAATGGTTGGAAATGATAGAGAGGCAGCGCCAAAACTACCTATTGGATTTATTGATTCACAAATTTGTTGATATGTTCCATCTGTCTGAGATATTCTATCTATATTATCAGGACCTCCGAAACCAATAATACTGTCTTTACCATTCAAAGAAACAGTTGCGAGTCCATACATCGCTGGTAATGGATTATTAATATTATTTACAGGTGTTGAACTGAGAATTTCATTGTAAGTATCATTAAGGATAATTTTAATAAGTTGACCATTTGTCGCATTCATATAGAGATTATTGTCCAACCAAGTCAAGTCACCATATGCTTCATATCCAATAATACCAATTTTATAGTTTTGTGCAGTGGAAACACTTATTCCATAAAGAGTATCATTGTATTCACCTAATAATATAGAATCATCCAGCGCAACTAAAGATGCGCTATATGTCCCTCCGCCTCCACCAAATCCTATGAAAGTAGTAGATGAATTTGTAGTATCAATCTCATATAAAGCATCACCATTAACTCCCCAAAATCTTCCGTCAGGAGTAAAAGCAATATCAATAAATATTTGCTGAGTTTTGCCAACGAGACGAGAAGTACAATTGTTTAAATCTAAAGAGTAAAGACCACCACTACCATCACATACAAAAACTGGTTGTTGAGAAAGTCCATGAAAGCAAATAAGAATGAGAAGTGCTACTATAGATTGTTTCATGTTTGGTAGTTAAAATAAGAAGCCATAACAAAAGTAAGCCAATAGTTTGTAAAGGTTTAGCATCACCGTTAATCCCCACTCTTCCCATAGTTTCTAAAATTCCTGCCATGGAATTCGTGTACAATTATTAGCTTTAAAAAAGTATAAATATCTTTACGCGTGAAAAAGTTTTTCTCCTGCCTGATCGCCTGCCTGTTTTTGGTTGGTAGTGCCCTTGTTTTTAGTACGTGTAAAAAGGCATACAGCTACGAAGGTGGCTTGCCTGCGATATATACATTTAACGGGGCAGGAGGCTCCTGCACGAACAGTAACCTGTCAGGGAATTACTTTATAGACTCCACTTTAGGGATGGGAGATTCGGTGGTATTGGGTGTGGATGTTACGAGGGCAGGCACGTACCAAATAACGACCAATACGGCGGATGGCATACAGTTCTCGGGGTCGGGTAATTTTGCTGATACGGGAGAGCAGGTGGTTACATTAAAAGGTGCGGGAACGCTTGCTGCGGGGGGTAGCTTTAGTTTTATGCCTGTTTCAGACTCGGCATGTTCGTTTACGGTAGATGTGACGCAGGGGCATGTGGTATATGCCAACTATACCTTGTCGGGCGAGCCTAACAGTTGCAGCAATTCAGCAGTAACGGGCTCTTATGTGGCGGGGCAGGCATTTACGCTTGCTAATGCTGTTGTTGTTAATGTTGATGTTGCTTCGCCGGGGGTTTATTCTATTACGACAGATACGCTTGACGGTTTTAGTTTTGCTGCATCAGGGACTTTTAATACTACGGGTACTGTGCAGGTGACGCTGGAGGCGACAGGCATACCCAATACACCACTGAACCTGATGTTTACCGTATCGGGCGACAGTACAAACTGTAGTTTTTCAGTTGGGGTTGTTAATCCTCCACCATTAGCTACTTATGTGCTTGAATCAGGCTCTACGGGAAGTGGGGATGAATGTATTTATGCGGTATCGGGAAGCTATAATGTGAATACGGAACTCTCCTCATCTAACAGTGTGAGCATACATGTTTACGTTTCCGTTGTTGGGAATTTTACTATCGCTACGCCGGAAGTGGGGGGTATGGTGTTTTCTTATACCGGCGCTTTTACGAGCACGGGTGAGCAGACCGTAAGCCTGCTTGGCAGCGGCAAGCCTACGCAACAGGGGACGTTTCAATTAGTGCCTGCAATTGTGGGGCCTGCACCGATAGGAGGGGCATCGTGTGGTTTTGCGATAACTGTGAATTGAAAATAAAAGGGCACGTGGCGGAGTTAAGGAATTAACCGCAAAGGGTGTAAAAGGAATTAACCACAAAGGGCACAAAGGAATGCACACAAAGGACACAAAGCTGTTGGTAAAGAATACCAACAGCGGCGAAAGGGGATATTCCTGAGGAGCCCTACAAGGCCCAAGTACGCTGGACAAGGGCTATGCTGCATACTTGAGCCAGTGAGGGGGCTCGTGGCGGAGTTTGAGGAATTAACCACAAAGGGTGTAAAAGGAATGCACACAAAGGACACAAAGCTGTTGGTAAAGAATACCAACAGCGGCGAAAGAGGATATTCCTGAAGAGCCCTACAAGGCCCAAGTACGCTGGACAAGGGCTATGCTGCATACTTGAGCCAGTGAGGGGACACAAAGCTGTTGGTAAAGAATACCAACAGCGGCGAAAGAGGATATTCCTGAGGAGCCCTACAAGGCCCAAGTACGCTGGACAAGGGCTATGCTGCATACTTGAGCCAGTGAGGGGGTTGAGGAATTAACCGCAAAGGGTGTAAAAAGAATTAACCACAAAGGGCACAAAGGAATGCACACAAAGGACACAAAGCTGTTGGTAAAGAATACCAACAGCGGCGAAAGAGGATATTCCTGAGGAGCCCTACAAGGCCCAAGTACGCTGGACAAGGGCTATGCTGCATACTTGAGCCAGTGACGGGGAATTAACCACAAAGGGCACAAAGGAATGCACACAAAGGACACAAAGCTGTTGGTAAAGAATACCAACACCGGCGAAAGAGGATATTCCTGAGGAGCCCTACAAGGCCCAAGTACGCTGGACAAGGGCTATGCTGCATACTTGAGCCAGTGAGGGAAAGGGGATATTCCTGAGGACCCCTACAAGGCCCAAGTACGCTGACAAGGGCTATGCTGCATATTGAGCCAGTGAGGGGGGAAACAAAGCTGTTGGTAAAGAATACCAACAGCGGCGAAAGTGGCGAAAAGTCAACAACTGTATAAACGTGTTAATTGCACACTCTAAATATACCTGTACTATCTTGCCAAGGGGTTTTTCAGAAGCTACAAGAGATGCAAACTAATAAGGCAAATTTGTTTACTAATAAGATGAATCAGCGTATATCCACTTATCGTTTATGCAGGGTAGTACTGGTTTTAAGTGCATTGGTTTACGTTAATGCCTGTTTTGCGCAGCAGTGCACGGGTAGTGTTGGTGCGCCGATCATAAACGAAACTTTTGGAGCAGGTATTGATAACCCCGGGCCTGCCCTTGCAACGAATATCACTAATTTAACTTATCTTGATGGTACCTGCCCAAACGACGGGCTATACACCATCGCCAATTTTACTTCGGACTGCTATAGCCCTAACTGGCATACCGTGCGCGACCATACGGGAGACCCGAATGGTTATTTTATGCTGATAAACGCTTCTGAACAACCAAGCGACTTTTTTGTGCAAACGGTTAGCGGGCTTTGCGACGGAACTACCTACCAGTTCTCTGCATGGATATTAAACATGGACTCCACTCATGGCATATTACCGAATGTTACTTTCACCATTGAAACACCGGGGGGTACTGTGCTACAGACTTATAGCTCGGGGGATATACCGATCATAAATACACCGACCTGGCAACAATATGGTTTTTTCTTTACCACCACCACAGGCATCAACACTGTTGTGTTAAGGATGCACAACAATGCTCCCGGCGGAGATGGCAACGACCTGGCTTTAGATGATATACAGTTCCGGCCTGCGGGTGCACAGGTGCTGGTTGGTACAGAGGTTGGGAACACTACCACTATAAACTTATGCACCGCAACAAACCAGAACCTTAGTTTTACTACAGCGTATGCGGGGAACTGTTACGTTAATATAGCATTTCAATGGCAGGAAAGCACCGATACGCTGAACTGGACAAATATAGCCGGTGCAACTGCAGGCGCTTATAATCCGCCGGTACTTGCACCGGGTGTATATTATTACCGTGTGGAGATAGCGCAGCAGGGGAATATTGGCAATAGTTCCTGCTCGGTATTTTCTAATATTATTAAGGTCATATATTTGGTTATTGAGCCGGTGCAAATTGCGCAGCAGGCGACCATCTGCGATGGGCAGGGTTATACACTGCCCTCGGGGAAAGTTGTAACTACCACAGGCATTTACAATGATACTTTAAAAAGCTCGGGTGGCTGCGATAGCATATATACCATGCTTAATTTAACTGTCGTTACTGCAAAAATAAGTGCCATTAATGCAGAGATATGCCCCGGGGGTGAATATGTGTTGCCTTCAGGAAAAACGGTGAGTGCAGCAGGGATCTATCAAGACACGATAAGGAATGTGCTGGGTTGCGACAGTATAAGAATTACTGTGATGCTAGAAATTGACAATGTTGACAAGGGAAGCATTAATGGTTCGGTTTGTATGGATTCATCTGCGTTAATTGGTTTGGGTAATGGAGCTTCATTTTCAGATATTCTTTGGAATACGGGAGCAAAAACTGTTTCTATTTTAGTGGGAGCGGGCGTTTATACCGTGAAAGCTACTGACAGTATTGGGTGTAATGCTTTTGATACGTTCAATATCAGTAATTATGCACCGCCTACAGTAACACTTGACCAGGATATTGTGCTTTGCACAGGAGAACCAAGAACAATTGACGCAGGAACGGGATATCAAAGTTATTTATGGAGCACGGGCGGTGATAGTGAGACAACCAGTATTACTGCAACAGGAAGGTATTGGGTTACCGTAAAAGACCTGAATGGTTGCCCCGGGGAGCGATACTACTGTTGTGAGTATGGTTGCCACCCCGCCAACAGGTTTTTTGCCTGCAGAGGTTTCTAAATGTTCGTATAATTCTCTTACTCTTAGTTCAAGTAATGCGTATGCGGCTTATTTGTGGAGCACGGGTGGTAATGCACGCACTGTTACTGTTGCAGATGCGGGGAAATACTGGTTGACAGTAACCGATAATAATGAATGCACCGGAACAGACACTACAACCGTACAGGATTCTGTATGTAAAGAGTTTGTATACGTGCCGTCGGCCTTTACCCCTAATGGCGATGGCAGGAATGATGTTTTCAGGCCTGTGGTTTACGGGCTTGCTGTACAGTACGAGTTTGTAATTTATAACCGTTGGGGACAGAAGGTTTTTGAAAGCGAAGCCCCTGGTGGGGGTTGGGATGGTACAGTCAATAGCATGCCTGCAGAAAGCGGCACATACGTGTGGGAATTGTCAATCACACTCAGTGGTGATACACCGTTGAAACAAAAAGGTACAGTGGTATTGATGAGGTAGTGAATGGTGAGTAGTGAATGGTGAGTAGTGAATTTGCATGAGGAAGAGACATAAAAGCAGAACAGGCATAACGAAGTTTTTAACCTATATAAGGCATTTTGATTGGTAGTTTTGAGCTTTACTTTGCATTATGAATAGAAAAATGAAATTATTACTTATCGCCGTGGCAAGCTGCATCTTTTCTCTTGCAAAAGCGGACTTCAATGACACAACAAACATTTATAACCCGAAAGCGGATGCTGTAAAGGAGATCGCGGCGGCAGTCCGGCAGGCAAAAAAGGAGAATAAGTTTGTATTGATACAGGCAGGCGGCAACTGGTGTAGCTGGTGCCTTCGGTTCAACAAGTTTGTTACGACAGACCCGCAGCTCGATTCAATGCTAATGGCGAATTATGTGTTTTATCACCTCAATTACAGTAAAGAAAACATGAATGAGGGAGTGTTTGCCAAATATGGTTACCCGCAGCGGTTCGGTTTCCCGGTGTTTATTATCCTGGACGGGAGCGGCAACCGGCTGAACACGCAAAATTCTGAATATTTGGAGGAGGGAAAGGGCTACAATAAAGAAAAGGTGCTGGAGTTTTTGAAAGATTGGGCGCCCACTGCGCTTGACCCGAAGCAATACATTAAGAAATAAGCCATTTTTCTGAACAACTATTTCAGTGAATACAAGAAACAGATCACCAATCCTGTAAAGTTCAGGTGGTTTATGCTTAGCCGCCTGCCTGCCGCTTTTTTTGCAGGATTGAAGGTGGAGGCACTGGATGAACAGCAGGCCATTATTTCCATCAAACAGAAATGGTTCAATAAAAACCCTTTTCGTTCCATTTATTTTGCTATCCTGTCCATGGCAGCGGAGGTTAGTACGGGCATACTTTGCATGGCGGCCATTTATAAATGCAAGCCGGCAGTTAGTATGCTGGTGGTGAAGTCAGAAAGTTATTTTTATAAGAAAGCTACTGGAAAAATTCTGTTTACCTGTGAAGATGGCGATGCCATAAACAGCACTGTGCAAGAAGCAATGGCAGGCGGTGAGGGTAAAACAATCAGTTGCAAGTCAGTTGGCAAAAATGAAAAGGGCGAAACTGTGGCAGAGTTTTATTTCACCTGGAGTTTTAAAAGCAAAACCAAATAAGGCTGGAACTACAGGAATAAGATAAGCCTTCTTACGACCATCAACTTTTACATTTATTGGTTTATGCAAAACAAACTATTTTGCATCTTATATGTGATAAGTAAACTGTCAATCATTAATTATGTTTATTAAACAAGCATTCTTTGCCGTTGCCCTGCTGGTATCTATTACATCTTTTGCCCAGCAAAAACAAAAACTGGTGCTGGAAAGCGCGACTGTTTATTTATCGGCGGCAGAGTTAAGCAGTTCCGCTAAGCTGAACCTGCCGCAGGGAGAGACAGAAGTGGTGTTTACTAATGTGGCAGGTAATATTCAAAAGCCAACGTTACAGGTGAGCACCACAAACGATGTGGTGGTTGAATCGGCAGAAATAAAGAATGATTACCTGCAGGATGATAACCTGTCTCCCGCTGCAAAAGCTATTAAAGACAGTATAGATGTTTTGCAAAAACAAATGCAGGCAGTAAAAGTAAAGAGTACTGTACTGGACGATGAAGTAAACCTGATAAAAGAAAACGGTAAGATCGGTGGCGCAAATACAGGTGTAAGTGTTGTTGACCTGCAAAAGATGATGGAATATGTGAGTGTGAAGATGAATGAATTGCTGAATGAAAAAGCAGCGCTTCAAAATGTGCTCACTACCCTTGACGAGAAGAACAAAAAGCTGGAGGAACAATTGAAGGAAGAACAGCAGAAACAATTTACACCCGGCGGGCAGTTGGTGGTTAAGTTTTACACGCCGCAGGCAACGACTACTGATGTTGCCATACAATACGTCGTGCCCAATGCAGGCTGGACACCTTCATACGATGTACACACTGACAAGGCCAATAACCAGGTTGCTATTGTTTTTAAGGCGAGTGTTTTTCAGAACTGCGGCATCAGGTGGGATAATGTTAAGCTGACACTATCGACAGGCAACCCTTCAGAGGGAGCACAGGAACCAACTTTAGACCCATTGTACTTGAGTTTTAGACAACCACAATCATTAAATGAGGTTGTGGTTATGGGATATGGGACTAAAAAAAGTAATAATAATGGAGAACTGGGAAGAACAGACAATGCCAAAGTACCTACAATCAGTGAATATGTTACCGTTGACAACTCCGGCATCAGCACCATTTACAATATTGATTTAAACTACAGTATTCCTTCAGACGGGCAAACACATTTGGTGCCTGTAAAAGATTATAAAGTGCCTGCTGATTACAGGTATGTAAGCGTGCCTAAATTAGATGAAGACGCATTCTTAGAAGCGCGCATTACTAAGTGGGAAGATTTGAACCTGCTACCTGCTCAAACCAATGTTTTTTATGACGGGGCCTTTGTTGGCAATGGCTATCTTGATACAAAAAACACTACAGACACGCTGACCATTTCTTTTGGGAGGGATAAGAAAATAATCATCAAGCGGGAACAGAATAAAGACTTTAGCTCTGTGAAATTTCTTGGCAGTAATACCCGTAAGCAAATTGGTTACAATATCAGCGTACGCAATACCCGTGCTGAAGCCATTGACATTGTGGTTAAAGACCAGTTCCCAGTGAGTACAGATAAGGATATTGAAGTGTCGGACAACCTTGCTGAGGGAGCAACCATTAACAATGATACGGGCGCTGTGGAATGGAGCCTGCACATTCTTCCCAACGAAACAAAGAAGGTGAGTATCAGTTATACGGTTAAATATCCCAAAGACAAAGTAGTACAGGGTTTATAATGTTGCCTGTTTATTCACCAAAGGGGCGACCTCTTTTCCAAGCAATTCAATAGCCTTCATAAGCTTAGCATGTGTAAGCCCCGCACTATCCATCTGAAAAGTTATCCTTGAAATGCCCCCCAATGAATTGCTGTGCCTTAGTATTTTCTCAGCCACATCTTTAGGGCCTCCAACGATCAAGGCACCCCGTGGGCCTGCCTGTGCATCAAAGTGCCCCCTTGTAACCGGTGGCCAACCGCGCTCTTTCCCGATCTTGGTAAAGCTTTCAGCATAGCCGGGATAGAAATCTGCGATCGCTTCTTCTGTAGTGTTTGCCACATAGCCAAGAGAGTGCAGACCTACTTTTAGTTTTTCAGGGGCATGTCCTGCCTCTTTTCCTGCCTGCCGGTAAAGGTCAACCAAGGGACGGAAACGGTGTGTTTCTCCCCCAATAATGGCAACCATTAAAGGCAATCCTAAAGTACCAGCGCGGATAAACGACTCAGGTGTGCCTCCAACGCCCAGCCAAACAGGCAATGGCTCCTGGAATGGCCTTGGATAGATAGCCTGGTTTTTTAATGCAGGGCGAAACCTGCCTGACCAGCTAACAGATTCGTTCTCCCTTATATTCAGCAGCAGACTTAACTTTTCAGAAAAGAGCTCATCATAGTCTTCAAGGTTGAGCCCAAACAGCGGGAAAGCCTCTATAAATGAGCCGCGCCCTACAACCATTTCTGCCCTGCCTTTTGAGATAAGATCGAGGGTAGCAAAGTTTTGAAACACCCTTACAGGGTCGGCGGCGCTTAGCACAGTGACCGCGCTTGTGAGGCGAATGCGTTTGGTACGTGCAGCAGCGGCTGCCAGGATCATGGTTGGCGCCGAATCAAGGAACTCTTTACGATGGTGTTCCCCAATACCAAAAACATCAATGCCTGCATTGTCTGCATGTTCGATGCGCTCAAGGAGTTGAGCAATAGAATCCATACTATTAATGGCAGTATCTGAACCACTACTAACTATTGCTGCTGCAAAACTATCAATTCCTATTTCCATACTGGCTTGTTTAAACGGCGTTTATGTTATGACCGATAGAAGGTGGAAGGGCAAAATTAAGCTCCGTGAGGGATCTTACAACAGAGTTAAGGGATAAGTCTTGATCCTATAGAAAAAGAAGCTGAACTATATGGAACGGGAGCTGATCCATATGGAACGGAAGCTGAATCTTATGGAATGGAAGCTGATCCATACGGAATGGGAGCTGAATCATATGGAACGGGAGCCGAATCATACGGCACGGGAGCTGAACCATACGGAATGGGAGCTGATCCGTATGGAACGGGAGCGATCCATATGGAACGTGACCTGAACCGTATGGAATAGAATTTTTGAAGAATTGAACTAAAAGCGCTTATTTACCTTCACTTTTTCCCTCATCATTCTTTATTTACCTTTGCGCCGTTATTATGAGTGAAGAAAGTAAAAAAAAGGGAGCTGATCTTTCGTTGCTGCGCCGTGTTTTCTTTTATGTAAAACCTTACCGCAAACAATTTTATCTGAGCATTATCATGGCTGTCGTGCTGGCGTTCTTTGCGCCGGTGAGGCCTTATTTGATACAGTTAACGGTTAACAGGGTTACAAATCCCCTCGTCGTTTTGGATGTTCCGAAATGGGTGAAGCCGATCTTGGCGATGATGGATGTTAAGAATATCGGGCAGTTTATCCTCAATGTTACCATCTTCCAGATACTGTTTTTGTTTGTTGAGACATTCATACGGTTCAGCTTTACGTTCATCACTTCCTGGCTGGGGCAAAGCGTTGTGAAAGATATGCGTGTGA
>CAVYTF010000019.1:0-39139 GCA_963771435.1 uncultured Bacteroidota bacterium
TGGTCCGCGTGAACCTGATCGGTAGACATGCTGAACTCGACACCGCGGCGGATGGCCTGCGCTACCACGGCTTGTACCGCGCGACGGGCCAACACGACGCCGCCTTCCGGCTCGAAGATTCCGGCGACGGGCGCAGTGAACTGGATTTGAGGCCAGCGCTGCTTGACCAGCGCGTGGTCCAACGGTTCGAAAGGAACGCCGCTGTTGGTCAGGGCTTTCAGGTTGCTGGCGACGCGGGGGTCGTCTTGCGGAGCAGTCCACGGACGCCGGTGCGCTGGAAACAGGCGCGGCTGCTTTACATCGTCGAAGACCTGTTTCCACGCGGACAAGGAACGCATGGCCCAGCGCGTATATATTTCATCGGGCCCATAACTGGAGCGGATGATGCGCGACTCGCCGCCGGAACTCGATCGCGAGTTGCCGGCTCCCAGAGGATCGACCAGCGTAACTGTCCGGCCTGCCTGGACAAGCCGGTACGCGATCCACGCGCCGAAGACACCGGCTCCCAGCACCGCGCAATCGAAGTTACGCAAGAGGCATTCCCCGTCCGGCAGCCGACGCGCGAGTATAAGCCAAATGCGCGGCAGCAACATCTTCGACCGCGAGACCCAACGACTTAAACAGTGTGATTTCTGTCTCGTCACGGCGGCCGAGCGCCGGATTTACAGCTAGTTGTCCTACCTCCGCTTGAATGTGATCTGCTGTAAACCGTCCTTCGGCGATGCCCATGACAATATCTCCCGACTCCTGCAACGCGGCGGCTCTTGAATCGACGAACAGCCGGGCGCGCGTTACCAGGGCCGGATCCATTTCTCGCTGGTATCGGCGGCACACGCCGACGGAGATAACACACGCTCCTGGCTTGATCCATTCGTCGCGCAGCACTGGCTCCGCTGACGCGGTTACGAGCACGATGACGTCGGCGCCCGCGCCGCTTGCTCGGCTGTGTCGCAAGGAATGACAGGGACCGGCGCTTCCCCGACGAAGCGATCCAGGTTCGGTCGAGTGGGACTCCAGCAGCGAATCTCCTCAAAGTGACGGACCAGCGGCAATGCTTCCAAATGACTGCGAGCCTGCACCCCTGAGCCAAGAATACTCAGCACGGGAGTTTCGGCGCGGGCCAGAAGGCGCGCGGCGACGGCTCTGTAACATTCCCTGTATATGAATAGGAGGTAAGGCCATTCAAGGTGAAAACACCACCTGTTCCTGTAATAGTATTCCCCCACGAAAATCAAGCCAGCCGTTTACAGTTGCGGTATACTCCGGTAGTAAAGGTCTTGCCTGCTATAAGCTTTACACCGCCGGTAGTGTAACCGGTATAAGTATAGTTATCAAATTTAACATTGTTAGGGCCACTTGCAGCAGGCCATTCAACAGGATTGTTTCCGCTGTTGACAGTTTGCGCAATGCTGCCTGCATAAATAAGTGTACCATTTGTGTAAGCAATAGTACCTCCACCTGTGATTGTGCCGTTCACTAGTGTAAAGGTTCCCGTAATGGTAAGGGTAACACCTGATGCAACATTTAGAGTACCTGTTGAAAGAGTAACGTTCTTCAGTGTCTGTGTTGTAGTTACCGATAATGTGCCCCCGATTATATCTACTGTATTTGTAGTAGGTAAGGTTGTACCACCGGTATGGCTTAAAGTCAATGTTCCACCTGCAACCTGGGTTAAACCGGTATAAGTATTTTGCCCCGTTAGTGTCAATGTTCCCGTTCCCGATTTTATAAAGGTGCCAGTCCCCGCAATAAGCCCTGTTAAATTGACGCCCGTTCCATTTCCAAAAGTAGTATTTGTAGATTGGTTATCAGTTAATGTGCAACCGTTAATATTCACTGTCTGGCTATAATTGCCGGTTGTGTTTTGTCCAGTAAGAACTTAAGGATGCAATGGTTTGGCTTGTATTATTTAAATTCAAAATAGTAGGGGAAGCTGCAAGTTCATACATCACAAGCGGCCCCGTGCCTAAATTAGATCCATAATTGATGGTCAGGGTACCTTGTCGTATCCTTGTACTGTCCTGGTAACTATTTACAAAGCCTGAAATATTTTGTGCATTTAGTTGTAATACACCGGGCCCCACTTTTTCTAACCCGCCGGTACCGCTTAATACTCCTGTTAATTGGAAGACGGTTGGCGATAAACCGATCCCCGGCACCATTGAACCAATTGACGCAAGCCTGTGCGTAGCATCAACAGGATTCAAAACAATATTAGAAGGTAAGGTAGTTATACCCGCACCAACAGAGAAATTATAAAGGTCAAGGGCTGAAGGATAATCCTGGTAAGCGGGCCCTAAGCCTGTTAAATAGATCGTTGTAGGGGCATAAGTAACATTTTGATTTGCAGTGCTTACAAGCTGAGGGCAAAGCTTGCTGTAATTATTTACTGTCACAGTTCCTCGCGTAAGGCAGGTGGTAGTATTGGTTACCACCCATCCTGCTTGCGTACCGTCACTTTTACCGATCACCCAATTACCTGTCATAGTGCTGCTTGAAGAATTAAAAAGCAATTCTGCGCCATCATACACTGATCCACCACCTCCGTAAAAGGTAGTTGTATATCCATTATCCGAAATACCACCAACAGATGCCCCGCCTCCAGCATTACCTATACCTACCAGGTAATTTCCATATCCCCCTAAATTTATATTTATCATTGTTCCTCCTCCGGTTGCTAAGCGGGCTTGGTTACAGTATCCAATAAAAGTAGTATTGCCTGTTAAAGTAGTGTTTCCAAAGCACATAGAATTTTGGTATTTAGCACTTCCTCCCCAAACACCTGATACACCATAGCCCGTTCCATTATCGTAGAAGCCGGCATTATCAACAGTTAACTGCCCGCTCGCTTGCAGAGGAGTGCCCGTTGCGCCAAAAGAACCTGTTCCTGTTGTTGGTTGAATGTCCATCCAGTTGCCAAAGAAGAAATTATTCCCTCCCGCATTGTTCTGGTACAGGCTGATCGTGTTAGTACCTATGGCAACAACAGAAGTGAGATTTTGCAAAGATGCATCCCCGCCATAATCGGCTGCCAAAGTTAAATTGGCATTATTCAGATAAATTGAATTAGCATTTGGCAGATAAGTATAAGGGGTTTTAGCCGAACCCTCTATTTTCGAACCAAACGTCAAAGTTCCTGCATTATCCTGGATATCTCCTGTAAACCCTGATACAAATGGAGATTCTATTTGTAATTCTCCCGCGCCAAGTTTGGTTAACCCGTTTATTCCTGCAAAAATGGCTCTGTTATTATTATCGCCGGCATATGTAATACCCGTTCCTATAGTGATGCTTGCGGGGGTAGTAAGCGTAATGGTATTAGCAGCCGCTCCGGCATCAATAGTATACCCGTTCACGGCCGGGTCAGATATCGTTTTCGCAACCACAGGGGCATTTATGGTCATTCTTCCTGCTGTACCTTCCAGGTGGGCATTACCATCAACGATCCATAGGCTCGTATTATAAGGCCCTCCGGTATTCCCCCAGTCGATCGTAGAATTATCCCAATTATTGGTACCGCTCCAGTACACATCAAGTTTCGCTATTATAGTTTGATTATTACTGGCGGCAAGTGTTCCTCCTGTAACTGTTGCCGAGCTTGAAAATGTAAAATTACCCGTCGCAGTAGTGCTGTTGATATATATATAATCACCCGGAGTAGCGCCACCCGATATATCAGCGGATAATAAGAGATAGGAAGTGGTTCCCGCTGTAATAGTTATAAATCCTGAATTAAAAGTAAGGGTTTGCCCCGAAGCTCCGCCCGTTGCAGCGATCATTCCAACCAATGTGGCGCCTGCAAGATTATTTGAAGTATTTTGATAAAGGTAGAAATAAGTTATATCAGAAGCGCCAAGATAAGTACCATTGGTCGTCACTGTAAGGCTGGTCGGTGCTATAGAAGCGCCTGTAACAGTAATTTTATAAGCAGCAAGCAGGTTATTGATACTTCCCACAAGCATGCTTCCGGCAAGAGGATGTACCGCAGATATTGCTACATTAGGCCCAACTATCGTTTGAAGTTTACTTGCAGCCGCTGGATCTGTTCCTGTTTCCTGTACACCGCCACCTGTTGAACTTACAAAACTAAAGTTAGATAAAGCTGTAGTAGTAAACTTTACATTATCTCCAAGTGTTGCTCCTGCGGCTACATCGGCTACAATAATAAGATAAGTGGTAACCCCGCTTGGTACAGCTGTAAAGCCTGAGTTAAAGGTGATAGTACCTCCTGAAGCTGGTGATGCTGCCATTCCAACATATGATGCACCTGATAAGGTAACAGCACTATTTTCATACACTTTAAAATCTGTAAAGTCAGTTGCTATATATCCTCCGGTTGTTGTCAGCGTAAGATTGGTTGGCGTTACAGATACTGCATTCGTAACATCAAGCTGATAAACAGCAATTATATTGCCCGTGCTTGCTACAGCAATATTGCCTGCAGCAGGTTGCGCCGTGGAAATGGCTACACTAGGCCCTGTAATAGTTTGATTGTTTGATGCAGCTATATTCCCGGCAGATGGTGAGGTTGCAACGCATCCTCCCGAAGAGCTTGTGAATGTAAAATTAGTAACCGCATCTGCCGCAATATTTACATAATCACCGTTTATGCCACTCAGTGGCACATCTGCAGTTACTAAAAAATAACTGCTGGTGCCTGATGCTATTGTTGCCGCTGCCGGAAAGCTTGTAAAACTGATAGTACCGCCACTCGCAGGGTCAACAGCTATACTTCCTATTGCGGTCGCCCCCCCTATATTATTATAACTGTTTACCCATAGTGTAAAATTAGTAAAGTCAGTAGTAGGGGTATAAACGCCACCTGTTTTAAATGTAAAGCTGCTGGGTGTTACAGTCACATTACTTGCAGTCATAAAGTAAGAGGCAATAACATTACCTGTCGTACCCTGCGTTAAAGCCCCCGCTGCAGGATGTGCTGGTGTAATAGTAACTACAGGCGCAACAATTGTTTGCGTATTGCCCGCTGCGGCAGGGTTTACAGGGCCTGTTTTCTTAACATAGTCGCCTCCGGCTGCAGTAAAGCTAAAGTTGCCAAAATTGGCCGTGCCCGCTGCAATAAAAATCTTATCCCCGTTTGCAGCACAGGGGCCAACATCAGCGGCAACGATAAAGTAAACATTGCCGATGGCCAAAGAAGTAAACCCGGTATTGAATGTAACATTACCCCCTGATGCAGGCGCAGGTAAAGATTCTATTAACGTCGCTCCTAAGAGGCTGTTAGTTGAATTTTCATACAATTCTAAATTAGGTGTGATATCTGCCGCAGTGTATCCACCTCCGGTGGTAAACGTAAAGCTTGTTGGTGTAATAGGAAAATTAGCTACCGTCATAAGATACGATGCGATAGCATTGGAAGTGGTTGCCTGCGATAGGCTTCCCGCTGCCGGTATTGCCTGCGTAGTAATAGTTACGAGTGGCCCAATAATGGTCTGCGCATTGCCAACAGTAGTAGGATTGGTACCGTTTCGTACAATAGCTGTCGAAGTAAATACAAAATTGGTCAGTACATCCGTTGCGATATTGATAAAGTCCCCGTTAATGCCGGTTGCAGGAACATCGGCAGTAATATAGAAATAGGTAACGCTTGATAATGGAAGTGCGGTAAATGTGGCCCCTGTTGCCGTACTGAAAGTTACTGTACCCCCCGTGGCAGGTACTGCAACGCCTGTCTGAACCTTGGTCGCAGTTCCTGTACTAAAAGGGCTGCTCGTGCTTTGCCACAACGTAAAGTTGGTAAAGTCTGTGCCACTGGTATAGGTTCCCGCAGTAGTAAAGGCAAAGCTGCTTGGCGTATAAGAGAAGCCACTGTTTACAGTAATTGAATAGCCTGCTATCGGGTTGCTGGTGCTTACCTGTGTTAAGGTTGCCGCTGCAGGTTGCACAGCAGCTATAGTCACTGCGCCCTCGATTGTTTGAGTATTCCCTGTCGCAGTTCCTGCTGCTGCTGCTCCTGTTACGGTAAGGCCGCTATTAGTAAGGCTGCCGCTAAAAGTACGTCCAGGTACTGCCCCTGTAGCCACATTAGCAATAACAATATAGTTCCTGGTTCCTGTCAACCCGGTTTGTCCGGCTACAATAAAGTTTAATGGATTTGCTAAACTAAGCGGAGCGCTGCTTACGATCATATCAGTGCCATCATAAATGCCGTCATTGTTTTGATCATATACAAGCTGGAAATTGCTCAGGTCAGTTGTGATGGCAGTCCCTGCTGTTGTAATACTGGCTCCTGTTAAAGCATAATTGGTCACACATGCATTAGGTGTCAGCGTAAAGCCAAACACTGTTACATTGGTATTGCCCGCCATAATAAAACCGGTAGCAGGTATAGGGGTGCTGATCGTTAGGGTGGAAGCATTTACGGTAGGGTTCACCAATGTTCTTGCAGTGCCTGCATTCCCGCAACTATTGGAAGGGGTAACAGTAATAGTACCGGTAACAGCACCCACAGTTACATTAACAGTATTGGAGCCCTGCCCGCTGTTGATTGTCCATCCCGCAGGGAATGCCCATGTATAAGTTACGCCTGCAACATTGGTAACAGTATAATTTTGTATGCTGCTGGCACAAACAGCAGTAGCCGGTGAAATAGCAGAGGGCTGTGCAGGTGCAGCCAGTATGGTAGTAGTGGTGGTAAGGGCTGAACTGGTGCAGGTTCCGTTACTGCCGGTAACAGAAATAGTGCCTGTAACTGTGCCCGAAGTAGCTGAGATAGACGGAGTGCTCTGTCCACTGTTAATACCCCATCCGGCGCCGGTTACCGTCCATGTATAAGTAAGTCCAACATTGTTTACGGTATATACCTGCCCTGCTGTATTAGCGCATACAGGCGGGGTTGGCTGCGATGCAAACGTTGGTGTTGCAGGCAATGCGTTCACTGTTAAAATAGCTGCACTGCTTGTAACAGCGCCGCAGGTTCCCGTCACTATACATTCATACAGGTAACCATTGTACGTTACAGGCGGAGCGGTAAGCGTTAGTGTTGCAGTAAGTGCCCCTCCATATACGCCGCCATTGGTTACAACGCCATAAGAAACGCCGCCATTGGTGCTCACATACCATTGGTACATAAGGGCTGTTCCCGTAGCAGCTACCATAAAAGAAGCATTAGCTCCAACGCAAAAGGCGGCAGGGCTTGAAGGCTGTGTGGTGATAACTGTCGCTGGGTTTACCACCGGGTTCACCAATGTTCTTGCAGTGCCTGCATTCCCGCAACTATTGGAAGGGGTAACAGTAATAGTACCTGTAACAGCACCCACAGTTACATTAACAGTATTGGAGCCCTGCCCGCTGTTGATTGTCCATCCCGCAGGGAATGCCCATGTATAAGTTACGCCTGCAACATTGGTAACAGTATAATTTTGTATGCTGCTGGCACAAACAGCAGTAGCCGGTGAAATAGCAGAGGGCTGTGCAGGTGCAGCCAGTATGGTAGTAGTGGTGGTAAGGGCTGAACTGGTGCAGGTTCCGTTACTGCCGGTAACAGAAATAGTACCTGTAACTGTGCCCGAAGTAGCAGAGATAGACGGGGTGCTCTGTCCACTGTTAATACCCCATCCGGCGCCCGTTACTGTCCATGTATAAGTAAGTCCAAGATTATTTACGCTATACACCTGTCCCGCTGTATTAGCGCAAACAGGCGGCGTAGGTTGCGATGCAAAGGTGGGCGTAGCAGGCAAAGCATTCACTGATAAAGTGCCAGCACTGCTGGTAACAGCGCCGCAAGTTCCCGTCACTATACATTCATACAGGTAACCATTGTATGTGGCAGGCACTCCTGTAAGCGCCAGTGTTGCAGTAAGTGCCCCTGCATATACGCCGCCATTCGTTACAACGCCATAAGAAACGCCACCGTTGGTACTCACATACCATTGGTACATCAGTGCAGTTCCTGTAGCGGCAACCATAAAAGAGGCATTGCCTCCTGCACAAAAGGCAGCAGGGCTTGATGGCTGTGTGGTAATAACGGTCACCGGGTTTACCGTTGGGTTTACCAGCGTTTGTGCAGGGCCTGCATTGTTGCATGTATTATAAGGCGTAGCCGTGATAGTTCCCGTTGTAGTCCCGACAATAACAGTAATAACATTAGTATAAGGAGGGGTGCTGGTAATAGTCCATCCCGCAGGCACTGTCCATGTATAATAAGATGCCCCCGTAGCGCCGTTAGCAGTATAATTCTGCGTGCTGCCTGCACATACAGCCGTAGCCGGGGTTATAGAGGTTGGCTGTGTTGGGGTAGCCACGATGGTTGTAGTGGTGGTAAGAGGCAAACTGGGGCAGGTGCCATTGTTGCCGGTAACAGAAATAGTACCTGTAACTGTGCCCGAAGTAGCAGAGATAGACGGGGTGCTCTGTCCACTGTTAATACCCCATCCGGCGCCCGTTACTGTCCATGTATAAGTAAGCCCCAGGTTATTTACGCTATACACCTGTCCCGCTGTATTAGCGCAAACAGGCGGCGTAGGTTGCGATGCAAAGGTGGGCGTAGCAGGCAAAGCATTCACTGATAAAGTGCCAGCACTGCTGGTAACAGCGCCGCAAGTTCCCGTCACTATACATTCATACAGGTAACCATTGTATGTGGCAGGCACTCCTGTAAGCGCCAGTGTTGCAGTAAGTGCCCCTGCATATACGCCGCCATTCGTTACAACGCCATAAGAAACGCCACCGTTGGTACTTACATACCATTGGTACATCAGTGCAGTTCCTGTAGCGGCAACCATAAAAGAGGTATTGCCTCCTGCACAAAAGGCAGCAGGGCTTGATGGCTGTGTGGTAATAACGGTCACCGGGTTTACCGTTGGGTTTACCAGCGTTTGTGCAGTACCGGCAACATTACATGTATTATAAGGGGTCGCCGTAATAGTACCTGTGGCCGTTCCCACTATTACAGTAATAACATTAGTATAAGGAGGGGTGCTGGTAATAGTCCATCCAGCGGGCACTGTCCATGTATAATAAGATGCCCCCGTAGCGCCATTGGCCATATAAGTTTGTGTGCTGCCTGCGCATACTGCTGTAGCAGGGGTGATGGATGTTGGCTGCGTAGGCGGTTGTGTCACTATGGTTGTCGTGGTAGCTGCCGCACTGTTACAGGTGCCATCGTAGCCGGTAACAGAAATAGTTCCGTTAGCTGTTCCTGCGGTGCTGTTAAAGCTGGCGGTTGAGCCCGTTGTGGGCGCCCATCCCGTACCCGTTACCATCCAGGTATAAACAAGCCCCAGGTCAGTAATAGCATAGCTCTCCGCCGTTCCTGGGCATACAGGAGTAGTGCCCGTATTCGTAAAGGTTGGCACTGCCGGTGACATATTTACAGTTAAAGAAGAAGGGCTCACTCCTGTACCGCCTGCAGTAGTTAAAGAAAAAGTCCCTGTAGTTGCAGAAGCAGGTACAACTGCTGTAATAGATGTAGAGCTTACATAAGTGTAAGCTATTGCTGAAGCGCCTGTAAAAGTAATGGTACCCCCTGATACAAAATTAGTTCCTGTTACAGTCAACGTCGCTCCTGTACAAATAGGGTTTGGCGTAAAGCTGGTGATTGTTGGGTTGGTTGCATAAACAATTACTACTTGCCCCGCGCCACCTGTGCCACCGGTTGCATTTGTAGCCAACGCCGCCCCTCCGGAGCCACCGCCACCCGGAGCGGTTCCCGTTACGCCATTAAGATTTCCTGTAGTAAAAGTTCCTTTAGCACCATTCCCCCCAAGGTATGTTCCGCTTCCTCCAGCACCACCATTACTTCCTCCTCCTATAACGTACGTTCCCGCTACGCCATTCGCTCCTACACTGCCACTGCCAGCACCGCCTCCTCCTCCTCCTCCGAATTCCCCTGTTGTCAAATTTGCTCCTCCTGAAGCACCTGTTCCACCTGCCCATAAAATACCTGTACCTGAGGCGCCGCCTGCCCCGCCTGCTGCTCCCATATTTATAACCGCACCGGTACCTCCTGTACCACCAATGGCAGTGCAGGTTCCACCAACCCCGGTAAATGTAGTTGTACCGCCAGTAACGCCACTATTATTACCTGCTCCTCCGGTTCCTCCTGTGCCATATGTAATATTATAAGTTTGGCCAGGTGCAACTGTAAGCACTTCTGTCGAAATTGCGCCACCACCGCCACCACCACCACCGCTGCCATTATTAGTCGCACTTCCTTTGGCACCACCACCGCCACCGCCAGCGCCCCAGCAATACACAGTAATAGATGTAACGCCTCCTGGCACTGTCCATGGACTAGTAGGATTCGTAACCACCATTTGCCCATAAGAGCTAATACTCAGTAAGCATAGCCCAATAGCAAAAAAAGTTAATACAGATAATTTCTTACTTAAAAATAAAGGAGTACATTTTCTTTTCATGGTACGCAGGTATACAAGTTAAATAAAATAAAAGACAAAAATTTATTTTTAACGCTGCACTATAGCCTTAAAACATTAACCGGGTAAAAATTGCCTCTATAAAAAATATCCTTTTCAATATAACAGATGGTCTATTCTATATTATAATACGTTTATTTTACCTTACTCGCCATCATTCATCATCTTAATTCGCGGTTAACTGCCATTAGCTTATGCAGTTTGTTCTAACTAACGTGTAAAGTTAGTATAAAGATTTTGTTAATTTGAACAAGTTTTTTAACGAACTAAGGTAGTTGTAAGCATTTTCTAAATTAACATAAAAAAAATATTTAATAAAAAATTAATTAGCGGTCCAATGCCTCAAGTACCATTTTAAACTAACCTGTTCTTGATGAGAAACTTATTATCCCTTATTGGAAATATATTTTTTCTGGTAAGCTTCGCAACACGGGAATAATTCATAAAATTATTGCCGGTCTTTTCATTTTTTCCTCCTCTGTACAAAAAAATTCTACTTTTCACTGGTACAGCTCCCTTTCACCTTCCTGCCACATCCCTGCGTCCTTCCTGCCACCTTCACTAGGCTCCCACTCGATCCACTTTGATGTCTTGCTTAAGGCTAAAGAAAAAGGCTGCATTCATAGCAGCCTTTTTCTTCTTATAAAGTTGTTTATTATCTGTTATCTTGTCGCGGGCCTTCGTTTCTGCCGCCTTCACGTGGTGCGAATTCAGGTTTGGGCATCAGGGCTTTGCGGCTTAGTTTAAATTTGCCGGTGCGGGATCTATGCCTAGCAATTTCACTTTTACTTTATCTCCTTCGTTAAAGATACCATCCATAGTTTCCAGGCGTTTCCAGCTTATTTCGCTTATATGCAGCAAACCTTCTTTTTTAGGTAAGAATTCTACAAAAGCGCCAAACTCTTTAATGCTTTTTACGGTAGCTTCATAAACATCGCCGATTTGTGGAACCATTACAATGCCTTTTACCCATGCCAGGGCTCTTTCTACGGATTCTTTGTTAGATGAAAATATACTTACTTCTCCAAACGCACCCACTTCTTCTATATTGATGGTAGTGCCAGTTTCTTTCTGTATTTCCTGTATCACTTTTCCGCCCGGCCCTATCACGGCACCAATGAATTCTTTGTCAATGATGAGCTTTATAACACGCGGCGCATGTGGCTTTACATCATCGCGATGTGCAGGAAGGCACTCGTACATAGCGTCTAAAATATGCAGCCTGCCTTTGCGGGCTTGTTCCAGCGCTTCACGCATTACTTCCATGCTTAGGCCATCAACTTTAATATCCATCTGTACGCCACAAATGCCATCGCGGGTACCGGTAACCTTAAAATCCATATCGCCTAAGTGGTCTTCATCACCAAGAATATCGGTGAGGATAGCATATTTGCCATCTTCACGGGTGATTAAACCCATTGCCACACCACTTACATGTTTAGGAATAGGAACGCCTGCATCCATCAATGCAAGGGAACCTGCACACACTGTTGCCATTGAAGATGAACCATTTGATTCTAATATATCGCTTACTACCCTCACGGTATAGGCATAATCACCACCTGGCATCATTTGTTTAAGGCTGCGCATGGCAAGGTTACCATGGCCAACTTCGCGGCGGCTTTGGCCCCGCATCATCTTTACTTCACCGGTACTGAATGGAGGGAAATTATAGTGTAAGAAGAATTTAGAATCGTATGATTTTGCTGCACTTTCAACCAGTAGTTCATCCAGTGGAGTGCCAAATGTAACAGTAGTTAAAGACTGTGTTTCTCCCCGTGTAAAAAGTGCAGAACCGTGCGGTGTTGGTAAGGGGTCAACCTCCATTGCAAGAGGGCGTACGACATCAAGTTTTCTGCCATCAAGGCGTATGCGGTCGTCAAGTATCATATTACGCACAACTTCCCATTGCAGGTCTTCGTAGTATTTTTTAGCAAGCTTTTTTGTTTTGTCATCTGCTTCTTCGCCAAGGCTTGCTATCAGTTCATCTCTTAAGGTTTGAAAACCTCCGCTTCTTTCAGTTTTTGCAGTACCCGCTTTGGATATTGCGTAAATCTTATCGCCTGCAAACGCCACTACCTTAGCTTTCAGTTCTTCATTCTGCTCAGGCTTAGTATATTCTCTTTTTGCAGTAATACCCTTCAAACTTCTCAATTGCTCCTGTGCTTTTATCTGTATTCTGATGGCATCATGAGCAAGTTGCAGAGCTTTTACAAGGTCTTCTTCACTGCATTCTTTTGACTCACCTTCTACCATCATCAAGTTCTTTTCTGTTGCAGCAATGATGAATTCCATATCGCTTTTTGCTAGTTCGCTGCGGGTGGGGTTAACGACCATTTCTCCATTAACACGTCCAATACGCACTTCAGAAATTATTTCTTTAACCGGTATATCAGAAACAGCAAGCGCGGCAGACGCTGCAAGGCAAGCCATTGCATCGGGCATCACTTCTTCATCACTTGAAACAAGGGTAATTAAAACCTGTACCTCACAAAAATAATCTTCGGGGAACAAAGGCCGCAGTGCGCGGTCAACGAGGCGGCTGGTTAGTATTTCATAATCATTAAGCCTTGCTTCACGTTTAAAAAAAGAGCCGGGTATGCGTCCCGCGGAAGCAAATTTCTCCTGGTAATCTACACTTAAAGGAAAAAAACTTTGCCCCTCTTTTGGTTCATGGGTTGCAACAACTGTTGCCAGTATAATACAATTGCCTTGGCGCACAGTTACTGCTCCATCTGCCTGACGGGCTAATTTTCCTGTTTCGATGATCACTTCAGCGCCGTTTGGCAAGGTAAATGTAGCGCTTATCGGTTGAGATAACATAATGAATATATTTCAATTTGAAGAATAAAGTGCATTAAGCATAAGCTAAATAGCACATTAGGATTAATAAATTGTTTGAGCAATAGATAAAGGCAAACGCGGATAATTCAACTTAATGTTGATGCATAGTTGAAAACAGCCCAATAATTTAAAATTATTTCCTTAAGCCTAATTTTTCAATCAGTGCACGGTAACCTTCCAAATTGTGTTTTTGCAGATAGCTAAGCAAGCGTTTACGTTGCCCAACAAGCTGCATTAAACCGCGGTGAGTAGAAAAGTCTTTTTTGTTT
Source organism: uncultured Bacteroidota bacterium (assembly GCA_963771435.1). Lineage (GTDB taxonomy): Bacteria > Bacteroidota > Bacteroidia > Chitinophagales > Chitinophagaceae > CAVYTF01. The sequence goes on from CAVYTF010000019.1 coordinate 13,508, forward strand.
GCCTGAAGGTGTTTGGAAATGTTTGCAATGCGTTCCGTTACCAGCGTAATTTGGCCCTCAATAGAGCCTGTGTTTACTGCGTTGCCGCCGTAAGTTTTGAAAATAGTTGATTTTTGTTCAGTCGTTAAATAAGGCATCTCAATTTTTTTTAAATGACATCTTTGTTTTTACATCTTTTTATTGCGGCGGCAAAGGTAATAAAATATCCTTACTGAAAAAAGGTGAATAAAAAAAAGTTGTATTGAATTACATTCTTTTAAAAAAGTATCATTAACTTTTCGCAAAACTTCGCTAAATGAAAAAAGTATCTGACATTTTATCAAGGAAAAGTAATGTGATCATTGTTGTAAAGCCTGATACTACTGTATTTGAGGCACTGCAGTTAATGGCAGATAAAAATATTGGCTCCCTGTTAATAATGGAGGGCAATACTTACCTGGGCATTTTAACAGAGCGGGATTATGCACGCAAAGTGATATTGAAGCACAAATCTTCCTCGGATACAGTGGTTGCTGACATTATGTCTATCGGGCTGCCACGCATAACCCCTGAGAACTCTATTGAGGTTTGTATGCACTTAATGAGCGAGAACAATATACGCTACCTGCCTGTGTTTGAGAATGACAATATCTGCGGCATTATTTCAGTGAATGATGTTATTAAGGCCGAGCTTGTGAACCAACAGGCAACCATTGAGCAACTAGAGAGCTACATACGCTCCTGATCTTCTATTAAGATAATGAAGTGATCTAAGGGTATGACAGCAGCCAATAATACTATTATGCGCTGAATATTACCCGAAACGAGAATAGTTATTTACTAACTGTGTATTGGCTATGCCATGCCTTTTGTATGGCTTTGGAACGGCTTTGCCATAGCTTTGGTATGAAACTAAAGCAGTATAAGTTCAGTATAACTACAGTATAAGTTCAGTATAACTTCAGTATAAGTGGTGAGTTGTGAGCAGTGAGTGGTGAGTCAAACCTAAAAGAAAATGGTTTTGGTAGATAATTAGTGTAGAATTTTTTCTCTTTTTATAATAATTCATTTCATCAATATTTCTAACTTTGCATAAGGAAAATAAGGGGGAATTGCAAGTTTAAAGCATTTATTTTTTGAAGTGTAGTAAGGATATACAAGAACTTTCTCAATCTAAGTTGGATGATGTTGAGTGTCTTTTTAAAAATGGAAGATTTGATGCAGCATTTTATTTAGGTGGTTATGTAATCGAATTATTATTTAAAGCGAAAGTTTGTAAGACATTAGCAATTGAGAATTTTTTTGATGATGGAAGCCCATTAAAAAAATTAAGGCATGAAGATACATATAAGGTACACAATTTGCAACAACTTTTGATACTCTCTGGACTTTATTCACAACTATCAGAAGAGACAGAAAATGTAGAATTTAAAAAGCATTGGTCGTATGTATGTGAATGGCAAGAAAGTTCAAGATATATTATAGGAAAAACAGAGGCTGAAGTGCGCGCTTTTATAACTTCAATTAAAGTAATTAAATCATGGATAGAAAAATTCTTATAGAAAATCTTAATAAAGTTTTTTGTGATACAAATAAAGAACGCAAAAGATATAGCAGAGTTTGGCTGACTGATGCTGATTTCGGTGGCTTGTATAGGTCTGGCAAATATGTTTTAAATGTGAAAGCTGAACATGAAATAGAAAATTGTTATGATGAAATTTCGGATATTCTCGATTTACTTGATAAAGTCGCCAAAGAAGAACTTAGGTACATTTTTCGTGTTGTTGTATATAATTTTTATGAAGAAATTCATTGCCACAGCAGCGAGTTAGTTTACACTGAAGAAAACACTTGCCCTTAATAATTCTTATCTAATCTACTTACGCTTATAAACGGTATCTAATACAACATGACTTACATAAATACTGTCATGGGCATATAATGTATCAATGCCATTATTATCAAATCTATCATGATACCATTCTTCTATCTTATCATCCTTGTCCGAGGTTAATGCCTGCGGTGAAAAGTAATATTTTAAACCTCCAATAAGCCCAATAACTACCAACACGGCTAATACTATTAAAAGGTTTCTAAATCCTTCTTTCCAAGAATAACCATTTTTCATTTTTATAAAGCTGTCGCAATATCCCGATACGTTGTTATAAAAAATAAGCGTGGGACATTTAGCTAATGGTAAGAAGGTACTGGCATACCCGCACTCCAAATAGACCAAAGCCTACGCCGTAGCGTGAGCATTTGCTTATTTTTTGGAATGCTTTAAACTGCCAGTTTTTCTTACCCAAAATTTAGCTAACGCTAACTATGTATATTATACTTCTTTTACTCTTTCAAACTTACTCTAAAATAACTTCCTTGATTAGTTACGATTCCAAATGGACTTTTAACAGTCCGCTGGTTTTTATTTACTGTGTATCCAGCTTCTCTTAATTGGTAAATAGCCCCATCGGTTAAAGTTTCAAATTCACATGAGAAAGAACCGCTTTCAGCAGCCTTTTTCATTTCTTTCATGATTTCTTCATACTCTTTTTTTGAAGCCTCAACTGCCATTTTTTTAAATTCTTCTGCATTCATAATTATGATTTTTGCAAAATTACATTATCTAAAGAGTGCAAAATTTAAAAAAACGGTTGCGCATCAAGTATATCGATGTCTTCCATCACTGCATTTTACCGTTCATGTAAAGGGCTTATTTTGTGAGTAAGTATCAACTGATTGTTTTTCAATTATTTATAATAATTACAGTAGCTGACTCTCTAAACTACTAAAATAAATATGGTACTTTGCATTGCATAGTATTATAATTCCTATTACCTTTGTGGTATCAAAGTAAAAAATCATTCTAAAAAACTAAATAAATATTTTATGAAAATGCAAACAACAAATTTCCTGGAAACATTAAATAGCCAGGAAATAAACAAACTTACTGAACAGGTAAAAGAAACTATCGCAACAAGCGTTGGCGCAAACATTTTGAAAGGCGGCTTTACCGCCGCAGACCTCTGGAACATACAGCGGATGAAAAAAGGCCGCGCACAGAGAAGAGGTATCATGTATGCTTTCTAAAAACACAGCAGCTTAAAAAAACTTATTAAATAATAATTAAACAAAAGGATCATGGACATTCAAAACACACAAAGCCAGATGCGCAAGGGAGTTTTGGAGTTTTGCATTCTTTCGATCATTCAGCAGGGGGAAGTTTACCCCAGTGATATTGCTGAAAGAATGAAAATTGCAAACCTGAACATCCTGGAAGGCACGCTTTACCCGCTGCTTACAAGGCTAAAAAATGCAGGGCTGCTGAGCTACCGATGGGTAGAAAGTGTTTCAGGGCCGCCCAGAAAATATTTCAGCATGACGCCGCAGGGCCTCGAATTCTATGATGAACTCGAACGCACATGGAAAGAACTGGCTGACGCAGTTCATGCTCTTACACAGCCCACGAACGGGCAGGAACAAAATACCAACTTAAACCAATAAATATTATTAAATCATGAAAAAGGTCATCAACATAAATTTCCAGGGCAGAGTGATCCCGATAGAGGAAACTGCTTATGATATTTTAAAGCAATATGTAGAAAGCCTCCGCAACTTCTTTGCAAACGAAGAGGGGAGGGACGAGATCATTAACGATATAGAAGGCCGTATAGCCGAGCTTTTTGGCGAAACGCTTAAAAAAGGCAGTACGTGTATAACGGACGATGATGTGAACGCCGTAATTGCCAGCATTGGCAGGCCGGAAGACCTGGAAGGCGAAGAAACCAAGGTGAAAAGCCAGTTTGAAAACCAAAGTAGCCAACAGCAGAGCGCGCAAAGCGAAACTTTTACCAACGGTAGTTCTAAAAGGTTATTCAGGGACGAGAACGGTAAAATAGTAGCGGGTGTGTGCAGCGGTTTGGGTAATTATTTTGGTATAGACCCGCTCATCATCAGGGTATTGTTCATCATCTTTGCCCTTGGCTTTGGGTTTGGATTTATCACCTATCTTGTTTTGTGGGTGGCAGTGCCAAGTACTTCAACCAAAATAATCGGCTCGCCAAAGAGGCGTTTGCTGCGCGATCCGGACGATAAGATCATAGCAGGGGTATGCCGCGGGCTTGCTTATTATTTCGGTGTGAATGTGTGGATACCACGGGCGCTCTTTTTAATCCCTTTTATAAGCATTATATTTCACTGGAGCCATTGGGGAGCGTTTAATTTCCCTCATTTTGTAGACCTTTCTTTCAGCCCAGGCGCCACATTACTATATATTATATTATGGCTGGTATTGCCAGAGGCGCAAACAACATCTGAAAAGCTGGAAATGAAGGGTGAAAAGGTAGACCTGAACTCCATTAAAAACACCATTACTGAAGATATAAAGGGTTTCCAGGAACGCATACCTAAAATGGCGAAGGATATTCACGACACTTTTCCAAAAAGAGCCAAAGAGTTTTCTGACTTTGCGCAGCAAAGGAGCAGAAGTAGCCTAGGGAATGTTATTGCGTTATTTGTAAAAATAGTCGTCTACTTTATAGTGGGGGTCATCATCTTCGCTATTGTTTGTACCCTCTTTGGCCTAGGTGTTGCCGGCACCGGCTTACTTCCTTTGAGGCATTTTGTACTGGACGAAGGACGGGAAAATGCTTATGCATGGGGTGTGCTGATACTATTTATCTGGATACCTGTGGTGGGCATTATTGTATGGATCATACGCCGTATCGCTAAAATAAGGAGCAACAGCAACGTTATGCGCTGGGGCTTTTCAGCTCTCTGGCTTGTAGGAATGTTCTGTTTTTTTATGTTACTCTATTCTTTAAGCAAGGATTTTAAGTACCACAATTATCCTACGGAAGAGACAGTGCATCTTACCAGCCCCACCATCAATAAACTGGAGGTGAAAGGCGCGCCTTATTTTAAATATTTCGGAAACAACACCTGGCTGCATTTGGAACCCTTTGCGAACATTGACGGGGATACGGTATATGCAAGAAATATACAGGTACGCATCATTAAATCATCAAGCGACAGCTTTAAAGTAACCACCCTTAAAGTATCCGATGGACGGTCAAGGCAGCAGGCGGAAGACCTTGTTTCCAAAATGAACTTCAACATTGTGCAGGAGGATTCTTTGTTGCTGCTGGATAAGGGTATCGCCATTACCGCGACAGAAAAGTTCCGTAATCAAAAAATATATATCACCGTCGCCGTGCCAGTTGGTAAAAGAATACAGGTGGACGATAATGTAGGGGAATATAATGAGCACATGGACTTTGGATGGGAAATGAATGATGACGACTGGGACAGGGATTACGACAACAGCGGAGGCTATGGCTGGGACAGAGGTGTAGAATATATTATGACAAAAACCGGCCTGCAACGTACCGACGGAAAAGATGAACACGTTGAAAATGACCAGGACGAAGACAATAACAGCGACACTACAAACGTGCTGCAGCAATATCAAAAAAGCAGGGACCAACTGGAAAAAGCGCGTGAAGAAAAGCAAAAACAACTGGAAGAAATAGACCAGGAATTGCAAAAATCCAAAGACAGCACAAGGTATCATTATCAACCTGTGAAACCTATGCCACCGGCAGCGCCTGCAAAACCAGGAAAGCCAGTGGCCATGAGGGTTGCGGATAAAGGCAGTAATGAAATGGCCTTCAATGTATCTACAATATTAATGGGAAAGTTCACTCTATAAACTCGGTTTAAGTTCGGAAGAAAAGGATCCTGCCCTGCTTGCGGGGTGGGTCCTTATTTTAAAGAACAAATTATAATGCTATGAAACATACAAGCAATAAAAAAACATGGCTGATAATTGTCATTGCCCTGTTGTACTGCGGCTTTGCCCACGCGCAAAGCGATAACAAGCTTCAGAATTATATTGATTCAGCGGTTGATAAGGCAGCGCTGAAATACATGCAGGATAGCAATGCAAACGGCCTTTCCATCGGTATTTATAAAGACGGCAAAAAATATGTTTACAATTACGGCGAAATAAAAAAAGGAAGTGGCAAGCTTCCCTCGGCCAACAACTTTTACAACTTAGGCTCTGTTGCTAAAACATTTGTGGCAACTATGCTTGCCGAAGCTGTGGTTGAAAAGAAGGTCAGCCTCAACGACGATATAAGAAAATATCTTCCGGGCAATTATCCCAATCTTCAATACAATAACCATCCCATATGCTTTGTAAACCTTGCCAACCATACGTCAGGCTTGCCAAAAGCATTTCATAATTATTCGTCCATAAATGACAGCCTTAAAAAACTGCCGATGGTTGAACAGGTCAAATTCTATAATGCATACAAAGAGGATAGCCTGCTGGCAGACCTTCATCATATATCACCTGATACTTTGCCAGGCGCCAATTATCAATACAATGGAAACGCAGTGCTGCTGCTGGAGCTTTTGCTGGAACGTATATACCATGAGCCTTACGAGCAAATTGTAACGCATTACCTGCAAACGCATTTGGGAATGAACGATACTAAAACTATCCTTTCAACGACTGATCTTAAACGGGCAGCCCAAGGCTACGATAACAACAACCATCCACAGCCTTACCTGAATTTTACAGGCTTTACAGGCGGCCCATCCATGAATTCGACTGTGAACGATATGCTGAAATATCTTGAAGCCAACCTTTCAGAAAAAGACAAAGCCGTAAAGCTGACACACCAGTTAACATGGGGAAAGCCGGATGCTTTTGGGATAGGGTTGGGCTGGATGATGGATACAGAAAACGGCACCAGGTATATTTATCACGACGGGAATACAAAACTCGGCTTTAATACACTGTGTCTTTTTTATCCCGTTAAAAAACTCGGCTATATCATTATAGTCAACGATAACATAAGCCAGCAAAGGGTTGGCGATGTTGAGAACGATATTACTAAAGCAATAATAAATAAATAACTATATGAAAAACATTTTTTGTACGGCCATCCTTTGCCTTTTTATGATAGGATCTTTCTCCTGTTTTTATAATGATAAAGACATTTCTATTCATGTAAATGATACAAATGAGCATTATGAGTTTAAAGCATCCTACCCAAAAGGAGAAACAGGCAGGGTGCAGGACTACATCAACGAAAGCATGGCGCCTAATGGCCTTTTCAGCTCCACTCATGACTACTTGAATGTTTATACGGAATTGAAGGACAGAACGAAGTTTCATGTAAAGTCTTCGCCGGGCAGGATGGATATTGAACTAAACAAAGATGAAAACTCGATCGAATCTTATAACAGGATAAAAAGCATGTGCGAGGGTATTAAAAATATTCTTACCAAAAAATAAATAAAAATAACGACAATGAAAGCGGACCTATTTTCAATAAAACTATTTATGGTTGTTGCTGCCATTTTTGCATCAACTATATGTGCAAACTCGCAAACGCAGGCGGGTGCTGCATCAACGAATGAACTATATGTAAAGCTTGCTGCAAAAGACAGCCTGATGTTCAACGCTGTTTTCAACACCTGCGACATGGGGGTTATTGAATCAACGCTTGCAGATGGTTATGAATTTTACCAGGACAAGGGGCAGGACGTTCCTGATGTAACGCAGGACAGGAAAGCTTTTATAGAAAGCATCCAGAAGAATTTTTGTAATGAAAATAAAGATGCGCCTAAGCAAAAAATGCGCAGGGAAATAGAAGCCGGGACGCTGCGCCTTTACCCCATCAGCGGCAACGAAGTGGTGCAAACAGGCATACAGCATTTTTATGCTTTGGACAACGGCGGCAACGCTACGCTGGTTGAAGTGTCAAGGTTTACACGCACGTGGAGTAAGCAAGGCGGCGACTGGAAAATGACGAAAGAATTTGACGTTGCTATCACCACCTTTGCCAAGCCATTGCATGATGCTTTGTACGATACCATTGCACAGATGGATAGTATTCTGTTTGATGCTTATAACAGGCATGACCTCGGGAAGATAAAAACCCTTTTCACCAACGACCTTGAATTCTACCATGACAAGGGGGGCCTTACCAACTATGAGCAAAACATGAGTTCCTTTAAAGAAACCTTTGATAAAAATAATGGCATCACAAGAACGCTGGTGCCGGGCAGCCTGCAAGTGTATCCCGTGCCCAACTTTGGCGCTATGGAAATAGGCTCCCACACTTTTTGCCATAAAGAGAACGGCAAGGACGACTGCGGCACTTTCCAGTTCGCCATGGTGTGGCAGAAGAAAGACGGGCAATGGAAGTTATCAAGGGTGTTGAGTTATGGGCATAGGAATTAATGGCAACAAAATATTTGAAGAGAGTATGACGTTTTAATAATATTGTTTTTAAAGTGAAAAATGGGATAAACGTGGCGTATTTACGCTGCGTTTTTTAGTTGTTTTATATAGCATGTTCGAAAGCAAACTCGGGGGATATATCATAATCCCAAATTAATTCCTCGCCGTGGTAGGTTGTTTTTATTATTTTGTCCCAAACTATTTCACCCATCTCGCCGATCCTCGCTTTCTTAAAAGTTTCAACGTCAAGCAACTTTTCTATACCCTCCAGTCTTTTATGGTTTTGGATAAGGGGGTAAACATCTAATTTCTTGACAGTGTTGTTGCTGAAGCGGCATATTAAAAAATAAGGGTCAATACTTTCTATAGCTGTAATTTTTATCATTATTGCAAAGAAAACGATTATTATAAATGTAACTTCTCGCCCCCTAAGAAAGGTTTTCAATTCGAAAACCGCTCTTTTGTCATACACTTTTTCACTTGTTTTGGTAGCTACCATGTAGGGACCATGTTGCTGTTTTGTTGCTGTGCCTAGGTATAGCTGCTGTTGTTTTTTATCTGACATGGTTGCAGCAACTATTTTGTGATAATCCTTTTGGATGAGAAAGCTATAAAGGGATTTAAATATATTTCTTTTACATAACTTAAAGAACGATAAATGGTTGGGAATATTTTCACACTCCTTTAAACACGTTAAATATAAAATTTAAAATAATCGGCAGCGGTTTACTAAATTTGTTGGTATGCCCGTAGAAATAAATATAAAGCCACACGGTAGTGAGTTGCCAAGCCATTTCGCTGACAGAGTAGGGCAGGCGTATGCTAAAACCGTTACTGCACAGCATAAGAAGAACAATGGGCAATTCTTTACCCCAACACAAATTGCTCATTTCATGGCGAGGCTTGCCAAACAAACAAAAGATAAACTGAAAATACTTGACCCTGGTTGCGGCACTGCTATTCTTTCAAGTTCACTAATTGAAACACTTGCCAAACAGAATGATAGCTTAAACGAAATTGAACTTGTAGTATATGAAATTGACAAAGACATTTTACCATACACAAAGGCAACGCTTAGTTATTTAGAAAAATGGCTAAAAAAATATAAAATTAAGTTTAAAGCCACAGTGATAGCAAACGATTTTGTGCTTGAAAACAAAGATTGCTTTCAAGTGGGTGCAACCCTTTTTTCAGAACCTAAAAATGCCATTTACGATATTGTAACTTCAAATCCTCCCTATTTCAAAATACAAAAAGAAGATAAACGGGCAACAGTAGCCAAGTCTATCGTTTGGGGCCAACCAAACATTTATTCAATCTTTATGATGGTGGCAACTAAACTCCTAAAAGAAGGTGGCGAGTTAATATTTATTACCCCCAGAAGTTTTGCTTCCGGTAATTATTTCAGAGCTTTTCGTGAAGCCTTCTTTCAGGAAATAGAAATTCAACATATTCATTTGTTCGGTTCAAGAACCGAAACTTTTGACAGGGACAGTGTTTTGCAGGAAACACTAATTTTAAAAGGGAAGAAACAAAAGCTAAATGAGCGCCTCCCTTCTATAATGGTAACACACTCTAACGGAATAAATGATATTGAAAATTATACAGAGAAGATATATAAAACTGATGAACTTATTAATTTAAGGTCAAAAGAAAAAATAATACATCTACCCGCAAATGAAACGGACGATAAAGTAATTAAGCTATTTAAATCATGGGCAGGCAGTTTACATCAATACGGTATTCAAATTTCAACAGGGCCTGTTGTTTCTTTCAGGGCCACACAGTATTTGCATGAACATTACCAAAATGGAAAAGTTTTTTTAGTTCCTTTATATCAACTTATAAATACTGCCAAGATGCAATTCGAGTGGCCTGTAGCCAAAAGAAGTAAACCACAATACATTCAGCTCTGCGAAGAAACTAAATCACTTTTACTTCCCAATAAAAATTATGTTTTTCTTCGCCGCTTTAGTGCAAAGGATGATAAAAGCAGGTTAGTTGCAACTCCCTATTTCATAGATATTTTGCAGAGCGAATACATTGGAGTGGAAAATCATCTTAATTATATATATCGTCCTAAAGGGCACCTTGACAGAAACGAAATATTGGGTCTTTCTGCTTTATTAAACAGCAATCTTTTTGATACTTATTTCAGAACTTTTAATGGCAACATTAATGTAAGCGCAACGGAATTAAGGGAAATGCCTATGCCGCCGTTGGAAGATATAAAACAAATCGGGAACCAATTTATTTTGCAGAATGATTTTTCACAGTCGAAAGTAGATGAAATAGTAAATAATTACTTTGCTTTAAAACATATATTCGCTTATGAGCAAAATTGATGATGCGAAAGAAATCCTTAAACAACTGGGATTACCTGCGGCTCAGCAAAATGAAATTTCTGCATACACATTATTAGCACTTTGCGACATTAAAGCTGTTGGCAGATGGAGTAAAGCAACAAGGAAAAGTTTGAAGGTATCCAAAGGTATTATGGCATTTTGTAAAGATGTGTATAAAAAAGAGTATGCACCAAATACAAGAGAAACTTTCCGCCGGCAAGTATTACACCAATTTGTACAAGCGCGTATTGCTGATTATAACCCTGATGATCCAAAACTTCCTGTCAATAGCCCAAATGCTCATTATGCAATTACCATAGAAGCATTAGAAGCGATCAAAACCTTTAAAACCAAAGCATGGAAAGAGTGTAGTGAAAGATTTAAATCAGAAGTGGGCGAACTTTCAAAACGATATTTAAAAGAGAGAGATCAAATCTTGATCCCGGTAAAACTAAGTAACGGTAAAACCCTTAAACTTTCAGCAGGAAAGCATAATGTTGTACAAGCGGCAATTGTTCAGGATTTTGCTGCCCGTTTTGCAAATGGTAGCGAAGTGCTCTATTTGGGAGATACCGCTAACAAAGACTTATATGTTGATAAAAAAATTCTTAATGAGATAGGCATCCCTATTACAGAACATAGTAAATTACCAGATGTAATTTTGTTTGACAGGAAGAAAAATTGGCTTTACCTAATTGAAGCAGTTACTTCTCATGGGCCGGTTTCTCCAAAACGGATTGTTGAACTCGAAGAATTGCTAAAAGGCTGCAAAGCAGGCAAAGTGTATGTTTCTGCATTTCCTGACTTTGCTGAATTCAAAAAGCACTCTACAAGCATAGCATGGGAAACAGAAGTTTGGGTTGTGGATTTTCCTGAGCACATGATACATTTTAATGGTGACCGTTTTATTGGCCCAAGGTAATAATATCATTTCAATTACTAAAAATACACAGTGTCCCGCCCTTTTGTCACACCACTTTTATATGGGTTTTATTGCTATCAGGTAGGGACCAAATGGCTACCTGGTAGCTGATGGAGTATATAGTTATTTTGTTTCAATACTGCATAGTTGCAGCATAGTGCCCGCACAAAATAAACCTTGCTGTTTAGTATTTTGAGGAGTTTATGAAGTTATTTTTGCGTGGTTGAGAATAAAGTTAGTTTTAAACTGTTAATTGTTGATATGAAAGAAACGGCTTTCACACAGAAACATATTGCTCTAGGAGCAAAGATGGCGGAGTTTGCAGGGTATAATATGCCGATAAGCTATTCGGGCATTAACGGTGAACATGCGGCAGTGCGTAGTAACGCAGGCATCTTTGACGTAAGCCACATGGGGGAATTTGTGATAAAGGGGGCTGCGGCGCTGGATCTGATCCAACGTGTGACCACCAACGATGCGGGAAAACTATCGGCAGGAAAGGCGCAATATAGTTGCCTTACGAACCACAGCGGGGGCATCGTTGACGACCTGATAGTATATTGCCTGGAAGAAAATAAGGCGTACATGTTAGTTGTCAACGCAGGAAATATAGAAAAAGATTGGGCATGGATCGCTGCGCACAACACAGAAGGGGCGGACATGCACAACATCAGCGACAAGACCTGCCTGCTTGCGATACAGGGACCTAATGCCTGCAGATACGCTGCAGCCGCTGGTGGAAACGGATATCATGAACCTGAAATACTATACGTTCGTGAAAGGAAAGTTTGCCGGGGTGGATAATGTGCTGATCAGCGCGACAGGTTATACGGGCGCTGGCGGCGTTGAGATCTATTTTGAGCATAAAGGAGATGACGCTGAGAAAATATGGAATGCTATTTTTGAGACCGGCAAGCCACAGGGATTAAAGCCGATCGGTCTGGGGGCGAGGGATACGCTAAGGCTGGAGATGGGGTACTGCCTGTACGGTAATGATATTGACGACAGCACAAGCCCACTGGAAGCAGGGCTGGGATGGATAACAAAGCTGAATAAGGAGACTGATTTTACTGCGAAGGATATATTGACCGAGCAGAAAAGGGAGGGGGTGAAAAGAAAGTTGGTAGGGTTTGAAATGGTGGAACGCGGCATACCGAGGCATGATCATTTGATCAAAGACAGCGAAGGGAACACAATCGGTAAAGTGACAAGCGGAACACAGAGCCCCTCACTTGGGAAGGCAATAGGGATGGGTTATGTAAAGACCGAACACGCAGCAATAGATGGCGAACTGTTTATTGAAATCCGTAATAGCCTGGTGAAGGCAAAGGTGGTTCGGATGCCTTTTGTTTGAAAAAGTGCTACCTTGTAAACAAATAAAAGAGATGACGTATACAATAGAAATAGAAAATGCAGATGCCATTGAACAACTGGAATTGCTGGCAAAGCAAAATGGAATTTCTTTTAGGGTCAAAAAAAATATTGCTGAGAGGGGAGGGGATGACAGTGGAAAAAAATTAGCAGAGGCGCTCGAAAGAGTTGCAAAAAACGGGGGGCTGCAAAGTTTTGGTGAACCGAGTGATTGGCAAAGAGAGCAAAGAAAAGACAGGAAGATAATTGATCGTGAATGAGAGTAATTGACTCTAATATAATTATCTATGCTTCATATCCTCAAAATGAATATTTAAGGACTTTTATTTCCGAGGCGCCTGCCATTATTTGTACGATATCCATAATTGAAACTTTGGGTTATTATAAAATAACCCGGGAAAGACTTAGAAAGCTTACGCACTATTATTGAAACTGCAACAATTGCTGATTTGACAAGAGACATCGTGGATGGTGCAATAAAGTTGAGGATGTCGAAAAATATTTCTTTAGGCGATGCTATCATTGCTGCTACAGCCCTGCATTATGATTTTGATCTAGCCACAAATAATGAGGATGATTTTAAAGGTATTGAAGAGCTTCGTATAATGAACCCATTAAAGATATAATTACTTTTAAACCTTAACTATCATGAGAATCCCGGTATTTACTACTTTTTTATTTTCATTATGCTCAATTTTATTTTGTTCCTGCGGAAAATATGTTACTGAAACGGGTAAAGCTTCTTATTATGGCGTTCATGATGGCTACAACGGGAAGCGTACTGCAAATGGAGAGATATTTAATACAAACGACCTGACTGCTGCGCACAGAACTATTCCTTTTAATACGATTGTGAAAGTAAAGAACCTGAGCAACGGTAAAACAGTGACTGTTCGTGTGAACGATAGGGGGCCGCATAACAAAGAAAGAATTATTGATCTTAGCGCGGCTGCTGCGAAAGAGATAGATATACTGAACTCAGGTGTGGCGGAAGTGCAGATAAAATATAGAAGAAAGAGGCACGCTTAATCCTCACTCAGAAAACAAACTTATTGAAGCGTATTATTTTTACTGTTACCAATGACCTTACATATGACCAGCGAATGCAGCGTATTTGTACATCGCTTGCCGCTAATGGGTTTGAGGTGTTATTAGTTGGGAGAAAGTTGAAGACTTCTGCTCCCCTTATAAAGCAATTATTTCTGCAAAAAAGAATTTCCTGCCTGTTTAATAAAGGCCTTTTGTTTTATGCAGAATATAATGTGCGTTTGTTTTGGTATTTGCTGCTTATAAAAATGGATGTTGTTTGTGCTATTGATCTGGACACGATCCTGCCCTGTTATTTTGTTTCTGTTTTAAAGAATAAAAAGCGTGTGTATGATGCACATGAACTATTTACTGAACAAAAAGAAATAGTAACAAGACCTTCAGTTCATAAGATATGGTTGGCTATAGAATGGTTTGCTGTGCCCAAGTTTAAGCATGGTTATACAGTAAATCAATTTATTGTAGATGAGCTGAAACGCAGGTATGGTGTGGGTTATGGAGTTGTGAGGAATTTGCCGGTGCTAAGTGAGGAAGTAAAAAGTAAAAATGAAAAAGTAAAAACTCAAGAATCATCTTTTATTATTTACCAGGGGGCTGTGAATGAAGGGAGGAGTTTTGAAACACTTATTCCGGCAATGAAAAGTGTAGATGCCAAGCTAATAATATGCGGTAAGGGGAATTTTTTTGAACAGGTGAGGGAGCTTATTGCGGAAAATAAAGTCGAAAATAAAGTCGAGTTGAAGGGCTTTGTTGCACCGGTGGAATTGAAACTACTTACACCTTCTGCGCGTGTTGGAGTAATGCTGTTTGAAAGGACGGGGTTGAACCAATATTATTCTTTGAGTAACCGTTTCTTTGATCATATAATGGCTTGCGTGCCGCAGGTTTGTGTAAATTATCCTGAATATAAAGCCATCAATGATAAATATAATATTGCGCTAATGATAGATGATACGAAAGAGGAAACTATAGCGGCGGCGTTGAATGAATTAATTAGGAATGATGTTTTGTATGAGAACCTGCGGGCTAACTGTGTTGCAGCAAGAAGGCAATTAAATTGGGAAAGCGAAGAGAAGAAACTTGTGCGGTTTTACCGAGAACTTTTAAGTTAATAACTACTATATACAATACCTATTTTGACCAAAACAATTGGTATGAGAGACAAAATTAAAAGAAATGTTATAAAAAAATTCTTTCAAAGCAGCATTGTAAAACAAAAATTGTCTATTTTTATGGGTAATTTAGATACACAATGACAGACGAAGTTCTCATATCAGGCTGCTTGCATAAGGATCCATCAGCACAAAGAGAGCTATATAACAGGTATAGCCCTAAAATGCTTGCAGTATGTTACCGTTATGCGCAAAGCCGCGAGGATGCGGAAGATATGCTGCAGGAGGGATTCATTAAAATATTTACCCAAATACACACTTTTAAAAATGCCGGAGTATTTGAAGGATGGATAAGGCGTATTATCGTACATACCTGTATTAATTTTTTAAAAAAGTATAAAAAATTTAGTGATAATACTGATTTGAACGACGCAGCTTACCTCCACATCAAGGAAGAAACACTTCCGTTTTTGATGCAGGCGAAACAGGTGGTAGAATGCATCCGGTTATTGCCGGTTGGTTATAGAACTGTTTTAAACCTTTACGCTATTGAAGGTTACTCACACAAAGAAATCGGAGAGATACTTGACATAGAAGAAAGCACAAGCAGGAGCCAATATACGCGGTCGAAAAATATGTTGGAGGCGCTGCTTCTGAAAAAGGGGATACTGGAAAAACAACAGATGCCGAATGGTTGGAATACTGTATTAAGCAACAAAACACACTAACTGATTTTAGAAATGATGCTATGAGCGCTCCTTTCTACGATAATGAAGATTTTAATGAATACCTGAAACAAAAGGTAAGAGGCCAGCGCATGTACCCTTCAGATCTTATCTGGAGAAATATACAGACGACCTTGCATGGGCAACGCTCGTGGCCAGGACTGTCTGTAATTAGTATTTTTATTATTGCTGCGATTACAGCAGGTACAATCTTAACAAAACCAAATAATCATTTAGCCAAAGCACAATACCACCCCATCATCTCTTTAAACATTACTGCTACAGAAAAACAAAGGAATACCGCAACGGAGATCTTGCATCAACATTTTTCTGCTGAAAATATTACTGAGCAAACCATTACTGCAATGGGAAAAAGCTCCGGGATCAATATTAATAATAATGACGCAGCGGTTGTTTTGCCAGATCCTAATTCACCACTAACAAATGATGCTGTTTCAACTTTTGCCTCTACGAGCAGTCAAGCTATTGCACAAGCCAATTCGCCTAAACCAAAAATATCACCTGTTGTTGCAGACCATGTTTCTTTAAAAGAAGTGGAAGAAAAACCAGTTGTTGATGTTCAGGAAATTAATTCCTATATTAATGATGCCATTATACCGGACAATGTATTTTCTTTCATGAGCACAGTGCCAATGCCTAAAAAACAAAATGGCTTGTTGATGCAATCTTCTTTTAATATGAATACCCGATATACTTCTTCCTATGCGCGCAAGTATATCACTTTAAATTTCCTGAACAGGCGCCCATCTTCAAACAACAATTATTACAAGCAAAACGCAAAGGGTTCAAAACTTTCAATTCAGTTCTATACTACGCCTTCGGTAAGTTACAGGAGATTGACCGATGCTGCTACCGGCCATCCTGCATCATCTTTTATTCCGCAAACTCCGGGACCTGTTATCACTAATAATCCTCCAACAGTGCATAATTCGCCCGCAATAGGAATTGAAGCAGGTTTTGCACTGGGATATAAGATAACGGATCAGCTTACTTTCAAAACAGGACTTCAGTATAACATGAGGCAGTATAATATCACTGCATATAATCATCCAGCACAAACTGAGGCAATTGGTTTCCTTTCCAACAATTCGCCGGACACAATAAATCTTGTTTCAAGAAACAATGACGCTTCTTCAAACAGCTACCAAACCACTTTGAACAATCGATATTATGAGGTATCTATACCAATAGGCATTGACTGGAAGGTCGCTACTTTCGATAGATTCTCAATTGGGGTGGCAGGCTTTGTTCAGCCTACTTATACTTTTAACAGGCATTCTTTCCTTATTACTACTGATCTTAAAAATTATGTGAACGGTTCTTCATTGCTACGCCAATGGAATATTAATACGAGCGTTGAATCCTATATTGCTTATAAAATGGGTGATTATACCCTGCAAGCGGGACCCGAATTGCGCTATCAGCAATTGCCAAGTTTCTCCAGCCAATACCCAATTAAAGAATTCCTGATCGATTATGGCTTTAAGGTGGGTGTAACAAAGGCTATTAAATAATCCTCCCTAAATTTATTCTTTTTTATTTTTATTTAAAACTACAAGAATTGTGGATCACTGTGCCTTTTTGCGTATTGTTTGTATCATATTGGATGTTGTTTGAATCATATTGTGTGTTGTTTGGATCATACTGGATATTGTTTGAATCATATTGCGGTGTTGTTTGAATCATATGGGGTGTTGTTTGGATCATGCAGGATATTGTTTGCATCATATTGGATGTTGTTTGGCTCATATTGAGTATTATTTGTATTATACAGGTGTTCTTTGTATTATTCGGGGATTAACCTCAAATGATGTAAAGGGATTTATTAATGATTTGTAAGGGTAGCCGATGAGTTTTGCTGTTGCATATTGTAAGGGACGTTGAGGTTTGAGTGCTGAATAAAGTTACTTTTACTGAAGGGCTGCGGGATGGGAGGGGGGAGCCCGGTGAAGATTTTGTGGTGGGCTTTGTACCGGATTTGAAACGGACAGCGCGAACAAAAGATGACAGATGTTGGTTGAGAGATGACAGCCCCCAAAGAGAATATGACAGATGGTGCTTGACTGAAGGCAGCCTTTACATTTTTTTGAATGTATTAAATGTTGCAGCATTAATAAAAGATATTTTTGCAGGATGAAGACGGGAGTTGCTTTTACGTTTGCGTTGATCAGCTGCATTGGAATGGCTTGCAGACAAAAACCTGCCGCTGAACAAATCGCCAGTGGGGTGAAAGCAGCTGATAGTATTGTGTTTTATCCAACTGCGGATCTTTTGAAAAAGGAAATCGAAACGGTTGACAGCACGCCTTATTTTATTTACCGCATCCGGGTGCGGAATGGCAAAAAAGATTCGATGCCGATAAGCAAAAGGGAATTTGATTCGATGGCGAGGATGTTTGTTGCTGTGGATATTTCTGATAGCTCGATCAAAAAAAAGTATAAGGAAAGTGCGTTTGACGATGCTTCTACGGAGAGTCTGACGCTTAACTACTCGACGCAGGACAGCGGGCTGTATATTCGGAGCATTGACCTGCTGCTGGCGGAGGATGACCAGCATGTGAAACGGATATTTATGTCGACTTTTGAAAGGGGAGGGGACAGTAGCGTTGCTGCAAAACTGGGCTGGAAGCCGGGGAGGAATTTTTATATTAACCGCCTGATCTATTATGCAAACGGGCAGGAGGTAACGGAAGAAAACAGGGTTGTTTGGGATGAGCGCGAATAATTTACTGATAAGTTTTTGAACATGACGGCCTTAGAATTTCAACAGATCTCTCATACGATACCGCTGCAGCCAGGCATTTATAAATATTATGATGCCGCCAATGAAATGTTGTATGTGGGCAAGGCGAAGAGCATTCGCAAAAGGGTCAGCTCTTATTTCAACAAGACGTTTACGAATTATAAGACGCATGAACTTGTTCAGAGGATCCACCATATTGAATTTACAATAGTTGGGTCGGAACAGGATGCTTTTTTGCTGGAAAATGCTTTGATAAAGCAGTTTCAGCCGCGCTATAATATCAATTTGAAGGATGATAAAAGCTATCCTTTTATAGTTATTAAAAAAGAGCCTTTTCCGCGGATCTTTTTGACGCGGAAGAAGATCCACGACGGTTCGGAATACCTGGGGCCGTTTACTTCAGCAGGGAGAGTAAGGGAACTGATAAGTTTTATAAGGCAATATATACCGCTGCGCACCTGCAAGCTGCCACTGACGGCGCAAAATATTCAAAAGAAGAAATTTAAAGTTTGTCTTGAATATCATTTGGGCAATTGCAAGGGGCCGTGCCAGGCGTTTCAATCTGCGGAAGATTATGCGGAAGGACTACTGCAGATAAGGCAAATGCTAAAAGGGAATTTGTCGCCTGTGATCAACCGGTATAAACAACAGATGGCTGGGTTTGCGGGAGAGATGCAGTTTGAAAAGGCGGAAATGATAAGAAAGAAACTTGATCATCTTGAAAACTACCAGGCGCGTTCTGTGATCGTGAGCAAACACATCAGTAACATAGATGTTTTTTCAATTTTTAGAGAGGAGGGAAGGGCTTATGTGAATTATTTAATGGTACAAAATGGTACAATTGTGCAAACGCATACTGTCGAGCTGGAAGTGAAGATCGAAGAGAGCGATAAGGATGTATTGAGTTTTGCGATACTGAACATAAGGGAAACTTTTAACAGCCTTGGAAATGAAATTGTTGTTCCTTTCGAAGTAGAGGTTGTCGAAGAAAATATAGTGGTTACTATACCAAAAGGGGGGGATAAGAAGAAACTGCTGGAACTGTCGCAAAAAAATGTAAACCATTTTATGGAGGAATTAAAAAAAGCAAAAATGCTGCATATTGAAGGCAAGAGCGGGGGGGAGCGAAAGAAAGTTTTGGTTGAACTAAAAGATGCTTTGCAACTTCACGAATTGCCAATTCATATCGAATGTTTTGATAACTCTAATTTCCAGGGCAGCTTTCCTGTTTCGGCAATGGTTTGTTTTAAAGATGGTGTGCCGAGTAAAAAGGATTACCGGCATTTTAATGTAAAGACCGTGGAGGGGATCAACGACTTTGCCACCATGAAAGAAGTTGTTTTCAGGAGATATAAAAGATTGGTTGAGGAAGGGCAAAGCCTGCCTAAATTGGTGATTATTGATGGAGGAAAAGGCCAGTTGAGTGCTGCAATGGAAAGTATTGAGGCATTAAATCTTGTAGGCAGAATGACGGTTGTTGGCCTCGCAAAAAATGAAGAAGAACTATTTTTTCCTGGAGACAATGAATCAATAAGACTGGACTGGAATAGTGAGGGGCTTAAACTTATACGCCGGATACGTGATGAGGTGCATCGTTTTGGTATAACTTTTCACCGTAATAAAAGATCGAAGGGAGTCTTTGTTAACGAATTGGAGAACATTAAAGGCATTGGAAAAGAAACATCAAGTATGTTGCTGAAAAAGTTTAAGTCGGTAAAAAAAATACGGGAGAAAACAAGAGAAGAATTAGCTGCTGAAATTGGTAATGCAAGAGCATTTTTGATCATTAATCACTTTAACGAGCAGCCCCATACTGGAGCTGACAAAAAGGTAACCGTTATTAGTCAGCCTTAATTTTGGATATGATATTTTTAGGAGGAGCATTGATTTTATCCCTTTAGTGAATAGGAAAGGGTTGCTTGATCAGACCTTACCGTTATGGAAACCATCTCGATACTAGTAAAATCGTTTCCGATACCTCAAAAAGGGTTTTGAGGCCATCAAATTGATTTCCCCCTAATCTTTTTTTTATAAAATAGACCTTTAAAGAGAAAAATGCAGTCATTTTGCGAAAGATAGAAACTGTTCGCCAATGCATACTAACCACCTCATCAACGAAACAAGCGTTTACCTTTTGCAACACGCCCACAACCCGGTGGACTGGCACCCCTGGGGCAGCCTCGCTTTGCAAAAAGCCGTAGAAAACGACAAACCTATTTTGGTAAGCATAGGTTATTCGGCCTGCCATTGGTGCCACGTGATGGAAAGGGAAAGTTTTGAAGACGAAGCAACTGCCGTCCTAATGAACGATTTTTTCATAAACATAAAAGTGGACCGCGAAGAGCGCCCCGACCTGGACCATATATATATGGACGCCGTGCAGGCGATGACCGGCGGCGGCGGCTGGCCGTTGAATGTTTTTCTCACACCCGATGGAAAACCTTTTTTTGGGGGAACGTATTTTCCTCCGAAGACAGCTTACGGCAGGGCAAGTTGGACACAGGTTTTGCGATCGATCCATGAGGCATGGATGCAGAGAAGGGATGAAATAGGATTGCAGGCGGAAACGCTTACGGCACATCTGATTAAAGCAAATAATTTGCAGTTTGGCAATGAGAACAATTCATTGTTCACCAAAGAAAATGCTGATGTTATTGCAAAAAATATGTTGCAAAATGCCGATATTGTTTGGGGTGGCTTTGGCAACGCGCCAAAATTTCCGCAAACATTTTGCATCCGTTATTTAATGAGGCATTATTATTTCACAAAGCACGAACCTTCTTTAAAACAGGCGCTCCTTAGTTTGGATAAAATGATAGAGGGAGGAATTTATGACCATCTTGGCGGAGGTTTTGCGCGATACAGTACCGATAAAGAGTGGCTTGCGCCGCACTTTGAAAAAATGCTTTACGATAATGCACTTATCATAACCGCTCTTAGTGAAGCATATCAAATAACCCATAATGAAAATTATGCTCAAGCCATCCGCGAAACAATGGGCTTTATCAAGAGAGAAATGCTATCGGCTGAGAATGTTTTTTACAGCGCCATTGATGCCGATAGCGAAGGCGTGGAAGGAAAATTTTATACTTGGGAAAAAGAGGAAATAGAAAATATTTTGGGGAATGATGCCGCACTCTTTTGCAAAGTGTATGATGTTACAGAAAGTGGCAATTGGGAACATATAAATATCCTGCGGTTACTAAGGCCTTTAAAAGATATAGCGGCTGAGTTAAACATAGAAGAAGTTTTTCTGAAGGATAAAATCATAACTGCAAAACGGATCCTGCTCGCTGAAAGAGAAAAACGCATCCGCCCTTTGACCGATGATAAAATTTTACTTAGCTGGAATGCTTTGATGGTTACCGCCTGTTGCAAGAGTTATGCAGCTTTGCAGGAAGAGGATTATCTGCTGCTCGCAAAAAAAAACATAATTTTTTTAGAAGAGAATTGCAATGTGGCCGATCAATGGTTCCATACCTGGAAGAACAACATAGCAAAATATCCTGCTTTTTTAGACGACCAGGCTTTTTTAATTGAAGCGTATATTAATCTCCAGGAAATAACGGGCAATGATAATTATTTGTGGAAAGCCAAAGTCCTTCTGGAATATGTAATAGAAAATTTTCGGGATAATGCTTCTCCATTCTTCTCCTTCACGAAGAGTTCGCAACAGGATATTTTACTTCATAAAAAAGAAGTCTACGATGGCGCTACTCCTTCAGGGAATGCAACCATGTCTTCTAATTTATTTTACTTATCCGTTATTTTTGAAAATGCAGGATGGCGCGAACGTGCTGAGCAAATGCTGCAATCGATTGGGAAAGATATGCTGCAATATCCATATTCCTTTGCTGTGTGGGCGTGTTTATTCCAGAATATAAGCAACGGCATGAAAGAGATCGCAGTCATTGGCAGCAATGCGATCGAGGTATTAAAGGAAATGAATTTTTATTTTTTGCCTAATAAAATCATGCAGACATCCTTAAGTGGCAATGAAAAATTTCCATTACTAAAAAATAAGAGCGATTACGAAAATGATACATTTATTTTTGTATGTCAAGACTATCATTGCCTGAGTCCCATAAGTACAGTGAAAGAGTTATTAGGGTCAATGTTATAGATTAAAATAAAATGAAGTTGTCAATAATTTTAAATCAAATACAATATGGCTATTATGTTTTCGTTCTTTTGAAATACATTCGAATAATTTTGTTAGTCATTTTTTAATATTATTTATTTGGTATAAAATAATTACTGGGGAAAATTAAATCCTTACATTTGCGTTTCGTCAATTACTATATGCAAAATATGCGTTTTAGACACACATCACAAATATCTTTTATACTGGCTATTTTAATATTTGTTATAGCCGGTTGTACTTCTTCAAAAGGAAAAACTGGCAGGCCCTCCAAATGATGGTCAATTGCATGGAGTGGCGCCTTCGGCAAAGCAAAGTATGGCAAGGCCTCCAGGTATGGTATATGTTCCACCTGGAACTTTTCACATGGGTCCGAGTGACGAGGATATTAATTATAATTTTACATCACGCAATAAGCAATACTCTATCGCAGGCTTTTGGATGGACGCAACAGAAATTTCTAATAATGACTATCGTCAGTTTGTGAATTGGGTAAGAGATTCTTTAGCGGCTGTTCAATTAGGCTATATTAAAACAAGTGCTGATGGTGATACTGCTGTAGACTGGAAGAAAGCATATGTAATTAAATATGGCGATAAATCAACCTTAGAAAAATTAAGTTCTTTAGTACTTGCTCCTGATAACAGGCTCTATAATAAAATGGATATAGACCCAGACAAACTTGTTTATAATGTGCAGGGATTTGATTTAAAAGCTGCCGCAAAATTTGAAAATAAAGGCCGCCCGAGAAAAGACTTTATCTATAGGTATAATCAACCTGTGTATCCAGATACATTGGTATGGATGAGAGATTTTTCTTATTCCTACAATGAACCAATGACAAGGCGTTATTACGCACACCCTTCATTTGGCAATTATCCTGTTGTCGGCGTTAATTGGAAACAAGCAACTGCTTTTTGCGAATGGCGCACACATATCCTTAATGCTTTTCTTTTGAGTCACAAGTTTGCGGCAGAAAGCAATTTCCGCCTTCCAACCGAGGCCGAATGGGAATATGCAGCACGTGGTGGCCGTACACAATCTATGTTTCCATGGGGCAATTATTATTTAAGAAACAAAAAAGGCTGTTTGCTTGCCAACTTTAAACCAGGCCGTGGTAATTATGCAGAAGACGGTGGTTTTTATACTGTAAGGGTAGATGCATATTGGCCTAATGATTTTGGTTTGTATAATATGGCCGGCAACGTATCCGAGTGGACCTCTTCTTACTTTTATGAAGGTGCTTATAACTTTCAACATGATATGAACCCTGACATACGCTATAATGCTTTAGAAACTGACCCTCCCCGCATGAAAAGGAAAGTGGTTCGCGGTGGTAGCTGGAAGGATGTAGGCTATTTTCTCCGTTGCGGAACCCGCCAATATGAGTACCAGGATTCAGCTAAATCTTATATAGGTTTTAGGTGTATAATTGATTTGCCTTCGCAATTAAGGGGCCACTAAGAGTAAAGATTAAATTGTTCCTTTTACATACATTATATGTTAATAATTAAAAATAATAAAAGTTTTTTTTAACCCAATCAATTTATAATTTAAAAAGTAAAAAATGGCAGCAGCAATTCCTCCTAAAGTAAGTAAATGGTTCGATGTTGGCGTATCAATAGGCGCAGCAGTAGTAATTTATGGGGCGCTTCAAAAAATTCTTCATACTGAATATGCAGACATAATGCTAAGAGTGGGATTAACAGTAGAAGCTCTTATTTTCTTGGGCTATGGAGTTTTATATATTATATACCCTGCTCTTGATGATATGGAGGTGCATTTGCCTAAAGGAACGGCAGCGGCTCAGCAAGAAACCGGTAATCCGGCATTAAAAGCAATGGAAAAAATGCTCAATGAAGCTGATATCACACCGACAAACCTTTTAGGTTTAAGCGACAACTTTAAAAAACTTAATGGCACAGTTTCCAATATGACTGATATTAGTGATGTTGTTGCAGCAACTGGTAATTACACTCAAAAAACAAAAGAAGCTACTGGAGCTTTGACCCTTGTAAAAGATGCTTTCACCAATGCTGCAAATTCCATGTCATCATTTAACGCCGCTTCAGAAAGCAATAAAATGTTTCATGAACAGGTGCAGGTGCTTACAAAGAATCTTTCTTCCTTAAATACTATTTATGAATTGGAGTTACAGGAAAGCAATAACCACCTGAAGGCTCTTAATCAATTTTATGGTAAGCTTGCTGAAGTTTCTTCTGTAATGGTTGACAGTGCGGGTGATGCAAAACATGCGAAAGAACAGATTTCCGCTTTATCCACTAATCTCAGCAAGCTAAACCAGGTTTATGGCAATATGCTTACTGCAATGTCTGGCAAATAATATTTTCTGGCAAAATAATTATTTATAGGAAAATTAAAAAATTGCCTATAAATAAGGCTTGAAAAACTAACTCACAATATTTAAATTGAAAATATAACATGGCACTACCCAAAGAGCCGCGGCAAAAGATGATTAACATAATGTACCTCGTGCTAACAGCATTGCTGGCGCTAAATGTATCATCAGAAATACTTAATGCCTTTAAAACAGTTGATCACAGTTTGCAAAATGCGAATACTACTATTGATCAAAAGAATGGCCAGATCTTTAGTTCATTTCAGCAAAAATTAAAAGATTCCGCAAGCGCTGCAAAAGCAAGGATTTGGTTTGCAAAAGCAAGTGAGGCAAGAGATTTATCCGATAATATGATTTTATATCTTGCCTCTTTACAGAAAGATATAAAAGTAGCTGCCGGATATAACCCTCCAAAGGATACAGGTTACAAGGAAGATAACCTTGAAGCAGCTACACGAGTTATGAGTGATCCAGGTACTAAAGGCAATGAATTGTTACAAAAGCTTAAAGAATATAAAACAAAAATGCTTGGAATTGACACTTCAATTGGACTGGAGTTTTCTAAAGATCTTCCTATTGATCTATCAATTCCTCAAAGCCATAATGAAGCTAGT
>CAVYTF010000020.1:0-29522 GCA_963771435.1 uncultured Bacteroidota bacterium
CGGGCCAAATGCAGTTTTTAGCGAACCTGGGGGATAGTGTGCAAAATGCGTTTTACCCGGTGGCGCCGATGGATTCTTTTTCTACAACGGGCATTTTTTATAAAAAGATAGATACGGTTTATAGCGGCGTACATGACTCTATTTACGTTTATTCGACTAACCCGGACAACGCAAAATATGACCTGCAGTTTGTGAGTGTGGGGGTAAACAAGGGGAATTATGTTCCTTCTTATAATTTGGCGAATGGGAATGTTTATCAATGGGTGGCGCCGGTGAATGGTGTGCCGCAGGGGACTTATGAGGCTGCTACTTTTTTAGTGACGCCAAAAAAACACCAGGTGTTTACGCTTGGCGGCACTTATTTTTTGGACAAAAACACAACCATTAAAGCGGAAGGGGCGGCGAGTAATTATGACGCAAATACTTTCTCAACAATAGGCAAGGAAAATGATGTGGGGTATGCTGGGAAATTTGGAATTGACCATAAAGATTATTGGCAAACCGCGGCTAAGAAATTCATGTTTGATGTAAATGCCGGTTATGAATATGAGGACGCGAATTTTCAGCCTGTGGAAAGAATACACTCGGTTGAATTTTTGCGGGACTGGGGTTTGGACCTAACCAACACAACACCAGTAAATGAATCGTTGCCTTCGTTCAGCCTGTCTTTAGCAGATGACAAGAACAACAGTGTGGAATACCTTTTTAACAGCTATTTGCGGAGCGATGGCTATATGGGCTACCGCAATGTTATCCAGAATACTGCAAGCTTTGGCACGCTGCACCTGAACGATGTTTTTAATCTTACAACCATCGCCATGCCCGGCGATAAAGGTTATTACCTGCGACCCATTATTAACCTGAGTAAAGTGCTGGATTCTCTCTCTACATCATTATACTGTGGGTGTAACTTACGCGGTAGAACATAATGAAATAAGGAATATTGCGGCAGATACGGTATCAGCGTTAAGTTTTGCGTTTGAAACAATTACGGCTTATATCAAATCGAACCAGGCAAAACCGGACCATTGGTCGTTTAGTTTTTACACGCGTAGCGACCAGTTGCCTTTTGGAAAAAACCTGCAACAGGCAGACCATAGCAATAACTATAATTTTCAAACGGAGCTTTTAAAAAATACACACAGACAGTTCAGGATTAATCTTACTTACCGGCAGCTATATGTAAATGATACTTTAATCACTACCCAACGGCCGGACAATAGTTTGCTTGCCCGTGCTGAATACGTTACCAATATTTTAAATGGCTTTGTGATTGGAAATGCTTTGTATGAAATTGGCGCAGGGCAGGAGCAGAAAAGGAATTTCACTTATGTTCAGGTACCGGCTGGGCAGGGGCAATATACCTGGATAGATTATAATGGAGACGGGGTGCAGCAATTGAATGAATTTGTGGTTGCACTCTTTCCTGACCAGGCCACTTATATCCGGGTTTATACTCCCACGGATGAATATGTAAAGGACCAGTACAACCAGTTTAATTACAGTTTCATCATGAACCCTAAGGCTATTAGTGACCGGTTTAAAAACAAAAAACTAAAAAATATCCTTACTCGTTTTATACTCCAGTCCTCTTTGCAGGCGGGCAAAAAAGTGCAGGCACAGCCCGACCCTTTGTTCGATCCTTTCAAAGGAAACATACAGGACACTTCCATCATTGACCTCAATTATAAAATGAGTAATACGCTATCCTTTAACCGCGCCAGCAGTACGTGGGGAGCAGATATAAGTGAGGTTGGGAATTATGACAAATCTCTTCTTACCTATGGTTTGCAAACACAGCAGTCGGATATATGGACGCTCAGGGGGCGTTTCAACATTCAGCGCACTTATACGGTTGAACTTATTCAACAATTGGGTAAGAACAGTTCTTATACTCCCGCTTTTGGCACTCAGAATTATTCGCTCAATACGTATTCAATACAGCCGCAGGTGACCTATTTACAAAGCAGTAAATTCCGCGTAATTACCAGCTACAATTTTCTGCAAAAAATAAATGAACCTCAATACGGTGGCTCAACGGCGGTGAGTAATTCTCTTAATATTGAAACAGATTACAATGCTGTGCAAAACACCAGCATTACTGCCAAACTAAGCTTCAACAACATCAATTATAACGGGGAAGACAACACCACGGTAAGCTATGTTATGCTCAACGGCTTGCAGCCCGGCAAGAACTATGTCTGGAATATAAACTTTACCAAACGCCTTATCAACAACCTCGAATTAACTTTTGAATACGAAGGCAGAAAATCCCCCGGCAGCCAAACAGTAAATATTGGCAGGGCAAGTTTAAGAGCCTTATTATAATCCCAGAACAACAACCAAAAACTAAAAATTCCACCCCACCCGCAATGCCAGGTCGCCACCGCCGCCATTGTTAAAGTTAACACCATATCTCGGCCCTATTTCAAACTTATGGATTTGAAATCCGGCAGAAATACCTCCGATAAATGATCCCGTACTAACACTATGCCTGTTACCTTCAGCATCATCATAATAAGAAATAAAATCAGCATACCCTAGCTCTCCCATTACAAAGAAATGAGGCACTACAAGGTATTTATAGCCAACCCTGAAGGGTATTTCTATCCCTGCTTTGGCATCATTATCTGTTGTCTTAGGGAAATAGCCGATAGCTCCAGTAGTAAATGTAAACGAACCTGGACCTGCATGAATGCCAAAACGCAAAGTTCCTCCCAAACTCACGCTATACGCGTTGCTCGTTACACCAGTGGGTACACCGCCTTCTACGCCAAAATTAAAATAGTACGGTTGTTTTTCTGATTGTGCAATTGTTTTTGAAGCACACAAAACGAACAATGAACATACAATGATCGTAACTCTTTTTTTCATGTTTAGATTTTAAATTGTTTAAAATATCTTTTTCAATATCAATAAAGAACTAAAATACAACCCTTTTGGAATAATCACCTTAAAAATCAACTAAATTTATTTCCCAAATATCCACACCAATTTATTCTTTCAAATTTTTAAGCCCTGTTTCCAGCAACGCTTTGATATTATATTGAGGGTTAAGGGTTAGCCCTTTGTTATATGCTTCAGTCGCTTTTACTTTATCGCCAAGCCCTGAATAACTGTTGCCGATGATGAGGTAAGCATGGGCATCATTTGGCTTAAGTTTCAAATAGTTTTGCATGTCATCTATTGCCAAAGCAAACTGCCCTAGCTGTTTATATAAAAAACCCCTCCCCCAGTAAGCATACTCTCCTCCCTTGTGCAGAATTGACTTTGAATAAAGTTCAATCGCCTGTTCAGGTTCCCCCTTCATTTCATAGCAATAACCATAACTGTAAAGGGTTGCAGGGTCTGTGCTGTCAATTCCGCAAACTGTTGCATAGTCGCTGATCGCTTTGTCATATTGCTCGGTTTGCCTGTAAAATGTCGCCCTGAATATCACCAGCCTCGGCTCGTTCGGATGGTGCATCAGAAGTTTATTCAAGACATCTTCAGCGTCGCTATAGTCTTTTTCCTTTTGATACAGTTTCGCCAGTTCACGATAAGAATCAATATCCTCCTTATTCATGTTCATGCTGTTCTCATAATCAACAATTGCCATATCATTCTGTTCATTGCCTTCCTCTGCTTCACCTCTCATCCGAAAAAATAAGTAGTATTTAGGCGATATTTTTATAGCCTTTGTCAGCAATTCAATAGCCTCCGGGTACTTTTTCAAGTCAGAATAAGTTATTGCTTCATTCGCCATCGCCGTCGAGTTATTCGAATCAATTTTCAACGCGCTTTCAAAATCTTTCAGCGCACTGTCATATTGTTGAAGGCTATTATAAACAGTTCCTCTGCCGTTGTATGCCCTCGGCAGGTCTTTACAATCTTGGTCAATGATTCTATTAAAGGCTGCAACTGCATCCTTGTATTTTCCCTCCAGGTAAAGCTTGTCACCCACAGCAAACAGGCTGTCACAATTGCTTTGTCCCAATGATCTCCCAACAATAAAAACTAAAAACAATAATATCGTCTTTCTCATAAGTTATACTTGACTCTGCTTATAATTGGTTCTAATTAAGTTATACTTTTAAATCACTTCCGCAACCCACGCCACGCAAAATTCTGCAAACAATTTATAATCCACTTCTACAGAAATATTTTTATCATCTTTTTTAAATTTCGCCGCAATTCTCCCCGCCTCCTTCAAACTAAACGGCTCCAGCAAAATATGCTCTTTAAAATCAACCTCTCCAAAACTCCACCACTTAAACACCGCCTCCTTCGCACACCATAGCACTGTCAGTAGTTGCTGGCTGCTCATAGCTGATAGCTGATCACTAACTGCTAATAACTCCCCCTCATTCAAAAACTTCGTTGCAATATTCTCTATTTTCTCCGCCGGAATCTCCACATCTATCCCCACCCTTTCCGTCCTGCTCGCGATCGCCGCCGCAAGATCCCCGCTGTGCGACAAAGAAAAATGATACGCCTCATTCTGCAAAAATGGTTTCCTCGTGTCCGCGATCAGTATCTCTTCATAAGGAAAATCCTCAAACAACACACTCAGCAAATATCGCGCAGCCAGGTGTTGCAGCCGTTTCTGCGGATGCTTTATCTCCCTTTGCAGCGGCACCCCCTTAAAAAAATCTTCCCCCTCCTCAATTTTCCACACCGCCAGCCGCGTGTTTTCGTTGATACTATGTTGATAAAACAAAGGCAATGTAGAATTGATTATTTTAGATTGCAGATTTACGATTTTTGCACAATAGATTGCCTTTTATTTGCAGAATTATCAATTATCAACTGTCAATTATCAATTAATAACATGATCCTCTCCGATACCACCATCCTCGCCGAAATAGCTAAAGGCACCATCAAGATCGCCCCCTACCACCGCGATAACCTCGGCAGCAACAGCTACGACGTCCACCTCGGCCCCTGGCTCGCCACCTACCGCGAGCACATCCTCGACGCCAAGAAACACAACCAGATCGAACACTTCGAGATCCCCCCGAAGGCTTCATCCTCTACCCACACATCTTCTACCTCGGCGTCACCCTCGAATACACCGAAACCCACGCCCACGTTCCCTTCCTGGAAGGCAAGTCCTCCACCGGCCGCCTTGGCATTGACATCCACGCCACCGCCGGCAAAGGCGACGTCGGCTTCTGCGGCAACTGGACCCTCGAGATCTCCGTCAAACAACCCGTCCGCATTTATGCCGGCATGCCCATCGGCCAGCTCATCTACTTCCCCGTCCTCGGCCCCATCGAAGTCAGCTACAACCAAAAAAAAGACGCCAAATATTCTGGTCAAATAAACAAACCCGTCGAAAGCATGATGTGGAAAAACAAATTCTAAACTCCCGGTCATCTGTCAACGATCTGTCATCTTTTCTTTTGGGCTGTCCTCGGTCAACCAGCATCTCATCTTTCCTTCCGGCTAAACCACCGTCCAACACCCTCCCTATCTGCACTTTTCTAAACATTTATTACTAACCCGACATCATTTATTATTCATCCAATATCTTCCTGCCTCTTCCTGCCCTCGTATCTTTGCAGCTACACGCCTTCCTGTCCCTTCGTGCTTTCGTGTCTTCATGGTTCATCTTTATTTCCCCCTCATCCATTACAGTTATTTTTAAATCCACAACTATTCCAAATACTTTTCAGTTCATATTTTCAACTTTTCATGTCATAATTTTTACTTTTAATTATTCAATTTTTACTTTTAAGTTTATAATTATTAGTTTTTATTTTATCATTTTAGCTTTTAAACTTATAATTTTAACTTTTCAGTTTATATTTTTTACTTTTCAGTTCATCATTTTCACTTTTCATCCTATTTTTGCATAAATCAAACCCATTTCACACTATGTTCACCGAAATGCAATCCCTCTCATACACCCGCTGCCAAAAACTAACCAGCTTTTTCAGCGAACAAGCCCCCATCTATCCCCTTTACCCGCCCTTCGCCGCTGAGGTCCAGTTATTCCTCGCTAATTTCAGCCAGTTCCAAACCCTCGCACCACAAAAAACCTCCTTCCAAAACGGCATCACCACCACCAAAACCGCTTTAAAAAACACCATCGCCCAAGCCGGCGGCGACATTTGCAAAACCACAACCGCCTACGCCCTCAAATACGCCAACGCAGATCTTGCCGCCAAGATCAACCACACCAAAACTACCATCATAAGCCTCAAAGATTCCTCCATCCTCCCCTTCGCCCTCAACCTCTCCAAAAACATCCAGCCCCTTTTCGCCGATCCAAATTTCCTCCCCTATCAAATAACTCAGCAAATGCTCGCCGACCTCATCACCAGCGCCACCACCTACAACAACAGCATCGGCCAGGCGCGCCTCACCAAAAGCATCAGCACCGTCGCCAATCAAAACATCAACGCCACCATCAAACTGCTCAACAAAAACATAAAACAGTTCAGGCTCCTCCTTCCCGCCTTCACCACCATCAACGCCACTTTCGCCAACAATTGCCGCCTCCTTTGCGCCTGGAAAAATCCCGTCTCCCACCACACCGGCTTCGAAGGCCTCATCACCGATGCCTCCACTGGTCAGCCCCTCCCCAATGCCCGCATTGAGATCGTCGGCACCAAAAAGTTCACCCTCACAGATCTTTCCGGCAATTACCGCCTCATCAAAATGCACCCCCGCAACTACCAGATCACCTTCTCCGCCCCCGGTCACCCACCCAAAACCATCGTCTTCCTCGTCCTCCGCGGCAAAATATCCATCCTCAACATCCAACTCTAACTATCCATTATCAATTTTCCATTATCAATTATCCATTTACATTTGCCCCCACATGCACATCCTTCTCCAAAACGCTTCCAAACGCTTCAACCGCGAAACCATTTTCAAAAATTTGCATTATCACTTTTTGGAGAATAAATGCTACGCCATCACCGGCCCCAATGGCAGCGGCAAAAGCACGCTCCTGCAGGTGCTTAGCGGCAACATGCAATTAAGCCAAGGCAAATGCCTTTGGTTTTTGGGGGATGATAAACCCGTAGATGCAGATTCAGTTTACAAACACATCGCCCTCGCCGCCCCTTACCTCGAACTCGTCGAAGAAATGACCGCAGAAGAATTTTTGAAATTTCATTTCAAGTTCAAACCCATGCTCGCCACCGTCACCATCGCAGCCATACTAGAAATTCTTGGTTTAAAAGATTCAGCCCAAAAGCAGATCCGCCTTTTTAGCAGCGGCATGAAACAAAGGCTCAAACTTGTCCAGGCCATCTTTGCTGATGTGCCTGTTCTCCTGCTCGACGAGCCATGCACCAACCTCGACGATAGCGGCTTTGCGCTATACAATCATCTTATAAAAACCTACTGCACCAACCGCCTCATCATCGTCAGCAGCAACGACCCAAACGAATATGATTTTTGTGAAGAAAGAATAAATATCACTGATCACAAATAGCTAAAACGACCTGAAACGGTACTCCTCCTTATCAAAATATTTCAGCACTCTTGGCAGCGCATAACTCATGCGTTCAAAAGCTTTCTCGCTGTCGTGAAAAACAACGATAGATCCGAGCCAGGAATTTCTTACCACATTTTTAAAACAACTTTCCGGAGAAATGTTTTTATCAAAATCGCCACTCAGCACGGTCCACATAATAATTTTATACGGAGTCGCTTTTGCCGAAAGCAATTTCGCCTGCCCCCTTGTTATCTTCCCATAAGGTGGCCGGAACAGATCGCTATTAATAAGCTTCGCCGCTTCGTCCACATTTTGCAGGTAAGTTTCCCGCTTTGTTTTCCACCCGTCCAAATGATCCTGCGTATGGTTGCCAACGCTATGCCCTTCCGCGATGATGCGGGCATATATTTCAGGGTACTTCTCAACATTTTTGCCAATGCAGAAAAAAGTGGCCCTGGCACGGTACTTTTTTAATTCATCCAGCACAAACGGAGTAGCGATCTCGTTGGGGCCGTCATCAAAAGTCAGGAATAAAGACCTTTCCGCAGTGATAATATTCCATTTGTATGAAGGATACAATTTCCGAAGCCACCATGGGCTTTTAGTGAGGTACATCATCCGCCAAAAATAATGTGATATTATATTACAGAAAAAATTGCCTTTTTTTGCCTGAAACAATTTTTAAAGCAAATATGCAAGGCCTTAATTACAGGAATTTTAAGATAAGCCTTGCCATTTCGTTTGCCATTGCCGTTATCCTTTTTGCTGTTTCTGCTTTTATGGGTAAGAATAATTTCTTCCTGCTCCTCAACTGCAACCTCGGCCTCATTGCTGATTATTTCTTTGCCGTTTTCACTAATACCGGAGACTCATTAATGTGGATATTAGTAGTGAT
The DNA here is from genome assembly GCA_963771435.1 of uncultured Bacteroidota bacterium. Lineage (GTDB taxonomy): Bacteria > Bacteroidota > Bacteroidia > Chitinophagales > Chitinophagaceae > CAVYTF01. Next base: position 8,328 of record CAVYTF010000020.1, read on the forward strand.
CCTATTATTTTATTTTAAGCGCATACGCCTGCTGCCATTAATGATCCTATCATTTGTCTTCGTAACCATCTTCACACAGGTTTGTAAATATTATATATTCCCGGGGGAGCCCCGCCCGTGGACTGCAATTCCTGATCACTCGCTCATTCACCATGTATCCTTTATAAAGCCATGGCTCAATGCCAGTTTTCCATCAGGGCATACCGCCACTGCATTTACCTTTTATTTGTTGGTTTGTTTAATAAGCAAAAAGAGTGTGTCGCTTTGGCTTGGCCTTATGTATGCCTTGCTGGTTGGCTATTCACGTATCTATTTAGCGCAGCATTTCCCCTTTGATGTTGCCGGCGGAATAAGTGCGGCTATTGCAGCGGTAAGTTTATCTGTTTTAATTATAAATTGGTGGGATAAACGAAAGGCTAAAAATTTGTAAGCTTGAAGGATCATACAGCAGCTTTATCTTTTGCTTCCTTATCTTCTATCATGCGCATCTGCTTTGCATCCTGCAAAAATTCTGACGCAAAAATAAATTTATTCAGTAATTCATCTTTGGTGTAGATGATCTCTTTGTTGGTTCCTTCCCATTGTTTGTGCCCCTGGTACATATAAACAATGTGGTCGCCTATTTCCATAACACTGTTCATGTCATGTGTTACAACGATGGTAGTAGTTCCAAACTCATTTGTTATTTCTTTAATGAGCTTATCGATAACCAAAGATGTTTGTGGATCAAGGCCGCTGTTGGGTTCATCGCAGAATAAATATTTTGGATTTAAAACAAGGGAACGGGCTATGCCAACACGCTTTTTCATACCGCCGCTTATCTCCGCAGGAAGCTTTTTATGAGCATCTTTCAGGTTCACCCTGTCGAGCACTTCACTTGCTCTTTTTTTTCTTTGCCGGTAACTCATGGAAGAAAACATATTCAGCGGGAACATGATGTTTTGCTCAACCGTCATAGAATCAAATAATGCAACTCCCTGGAACAACATACCTATCTGCTGGCGCAGAAGTTTGCGTTCGTGGGAGTTCATTGTAAGCATGTTTTTTCCGTCGTATAAAATTTCCCCGCTATCAGGTTGGTATAAACCAACCATACATTTTGTCAAGACAGTTTTGCCGCTGCCACTGGAGCCAATGATGAGATTACATTTACCGGCAGCCATCACAGCGCTGATATCCTCAAGTATAACCTTATCGCCAAAAGATTTTTTTATGTTGCGTATTTCTATCATAATTATCCTGTACTAAAAGAGATCTTAATTACAATACCTCTACCTGGTTTCTCAGCAGGTCGTCAAACTCATCGCGCCTTCTTATCAAAAAATATTTACCGTTTTTTACTAACACTTCTGCAGGCTTCAGGCGCGAATTAAAATTACTAGACATTTCAAACCCATAAGCCCCCGCATTATAAAAAACGAGATAGTCCCCTTCACGCACTTCATTCAGCTTCCTGTCCCACGCAAAAGTATCTGTTTCGCAAATGTTTCCCACAACAGTATAAATTCTTTCGGCGCCTTTGGGGTTGGTTATATTGCTGATGCGGTGGTAAGCATCATAAAACATGGGGCGTATCAAATGATTAAACCCTGAATTTACTCCAACAAAAACGGTAGCGGTCGTTTGCTTTATTACGTTTGCTTTTACAATAAAATAACCTGCTTCGCTCACTAAAAACTTCCCCGGTTCAAACCAAACTTCTAACTTTTTCCCTGATTCCTTTTCATATAATTTAAACGCATCGGCGACTTTTTCGCCTAATAATTTCACGTCTGTTTTCACATCGTCCTCAGAATAAGGCACTTTAAAGCCGCTACCCAAGTCAATAAACTCAAGCTCAGGAAAATGGCTCGTCATTTCAAACAGTATTTCCAGGCTTTGCAAAAAAACATTCACATCTTTTATCTCGCTACCAGTGTGCATATGTACACCGTTCACATGCAGGTTTGTTGATCTTACAATGCGCTCAATATGCCGTATTTGGTGAATGGAAATGCCAAATTTGCTATCAACATGGCCCGTAGAGATCTTAAAATTACCTCCCGCCATAATGTGGGGGTTAAGCCGTATACATACAGGATATGTATTTCCATACCTGTTGCCAAATTGCTCCAGAAAAGAAATATTATCGATATTGATATGGACGCCCAAGTTTTTCCCTGCTTCCAGCTCCTCAAAATCAACACAGTTAGGCGTAAATAGTATCTGTTTCGGTTCAAAACCTGCCTTTAGCCCTAGGTTTACTTCGTTGATGCTCACACAGTCCAGGTTTGCCCCGAGCTGCTTCATCAGCTTTAAAATATTGATATTTGTGAGCGCCTTGCAGGCATAAAAAAACTTGGCATTGCATCCTGCAAAATCCTTTTTTAATTCATTGAATTGCGCTTCTATTTTTTCGGCATGATAAACATATAGAGGCGTACCAAATTTGGTGGCAAGCTCTGTAAGTTGTTTGTTTGTTAAATGCGGTGACATATAACGAAGATACGAAGCAGTAATTGGATGATTTTAGAATAGGGGGAAAAGAAACTATTCCTAAGAATTATTTTCTGAGGATGGCTCATCAGCTTGTTCATCCTGCGGAATTAAATTGCCGTTACTATCAACAGCAAGCGGTGTTTCATCTGTTGCTTCACCGGAAGTTTCCTGGAATAGGAGCTCATTCTTTATAATAGTAGGCTCTACAAGTTGATCCGCAAACACTTCCCTTATTTTAGGAAGGTCAGCGGTACTGTTAATACCAAAATAATCCATAAATGTCTTAGAAACTGAATATATCAATGGCTTGCCGGGAAGATTTTCGTTTCGCCCGGTGATAATTATCAGCTCTTTCTCCAGCAGCTTCTGCACGCTATAATCGCTGTTTACCCCCGGATGCTTTCTATTTCGCTTTTAGTGATTGGTTGTTTATAGGCGATTATGGCAAGTGTTTCTAACGCAGCATTCGACAGGCGCTTTAGAAACTTTTCGCCATTTAGTTGAACAATAGTTTTGTGAAATTCCTTTTTAGTGAGAAACTGCCAGCCGCCGCCGCTTTGTTTCACTTCAAAAGCATAGAATTCGCTTTGGTATTTTTCCGCAATACCTTCTATGCAACTTTCTACCTGGTCCAGCGTGATCCTTTCTTCCATAAAACCAAAAGCATTGTTGATCAACTCAACAATTTCCAGGTTCGTCAGCGGTTTTTCGCTGGCAAAAATGAGCGCTTCTATATGAGGTATTATTTCAGAGAGTTCCATTGTAATTGTAGAATGCCTTTATCCATTCAATGCCGCTGCGCCACTTACAATTTCTGTAAGCTCAGTGGTAATGGCGGCCTGCCTGGCGCGGTTGTAGGATATTTTTAGCTGTTTTAATATCTCATTAGCATTGTCGCTGGCTTTATCCATCGCCGTCATGCGTGCGCCATGTTCGCTGGCGTTAGCATCAAGCACTGCTTTATAAAGTTGAGTGTTTAATATCTTCGGCATCAGTTCAGCCAGCAACTGTTCTTTGTCCGGTTCAAAAATAAAGTCTGCCTTTTTAGCGCCTGCTTTTTTAGCCACTTTAGGAATAGGCAAAAACTGTTCCGCTACAAAACGCTGTGTGGCGGCGTTTTTAAATTCGCTGTATATAACTTCCACTGCATCAAACTCGCGGTTTTCAAATGCCTTCATAGCTGCCTGCGCGGCTGCCTGCACATTTTCAAACGTCAATTGAAGAAAAATATCCTTGTACGCGGCATCTGTTTTATATCCTGCCTTGCTTAAACTTTCATACCCCTTTTTACCAATGTTCCAGATGGCAACATTGCCTTTCTTCATTTGCGCGGCATATTTCTCCGCAATGGTTTGCTTTGCCAGCTTCACAATGTTGGAGTTATAAGCGCCAGCCAACCCTCGGTCGCTGGTTATCACTATCAACAGCACTTTTTCCACAGGCCTTTCTTCAGCGAGCTTCATGCTTGCACCGCCTTCCATATTGCTGACAATGTTGCTAAGCATTTCCTGAAGCTTTTGGGCGTAAGGGCGCATCTGGATAATGCTTTCCTGTGCACGACGCAGTTTCGCCGCGCTCACCATTTTCATCGCTTTGGTTATCTGCTGTGTGGACTGAACCGACTTTATGCGGTTACGTACTTCTTTTAGTTGGCCTGCCATGTATAAATAAGTTTCAGGTTTAGAGCCAAAGGCTGTATTCCTTTTTTAGTGGCTGCAAAAATAGAGGATTAAGGGAGAATTGCAAGGCAAAAAAGAATTGGCATTGACGTGATTCTAACTAACCTTACCCGACCCCCTCTGCAGAACATGAATAATACGCAAAGCATTCCCCAAGTTACAATATCTTTTCAAAGGGGGGTCAGCATGAAAATACTGGGCATATTAGAACAGTAACTATTTTCCCATTGCAGAATTCTTTTTGCCTCATAGAAGCAAAATAGCAATAGAATTGTTTCAAACGCAATAAACTGATCTTCGTTGGAGTAATAGATAATGGTTTCGGTCTAATAAAGGTTCAAACTATATTTGTATTATCAATACTTAGGCATAATTAAACTAATGATCTGATCATGAATAAGAAACTATTAACAGTAATGATGCTCTTCCTCGCTGCAGGGGCAAACGCGCAGCAAAAGATCATTCAATTATACAATGGGGCCGCTCCCGGTTCTGAAAGGTGGGACTGGCAACAAAAAGAAAGTGCCGACAACATGTACCATTCTAATGCTATATACAATGTGGCGCATCCTACCCTCACCGTTTATCTACCCGATAGCACCCATGCACCCAACGGCGTAGCAGTCATCATTTGCCCCGGCGGCGGCTTTCATTCCCTTACTATCGATCGGGAAGGCTATGACGTAGGCCGATGGTTACAAAAGCAGGGCATCACCGCTTTTTTATTGGAATACAGGCTCATGCATATCAGGGGTACCGACCCCTACAAACAGGAAAACGAAGACAGGGCAAACAAAGCAGCCGACACAGAAAAACTAAAGGTTATAAATATGGCTATCGCCGACGGCAGGGCCGCCATTGCCTATGTTCGCAGCCATGCCGCAGAATACGGTATTTCCCCCTCAAAAATTGGCATAATGGGCTTCTCTGCCGGCGGAACAGTAGCAGCAGCCACTGCCTATGGATACACGCCTGCTAACAAACCCGATTTTGATGCCCCCATATACGCCTACTTCCCCGTCGAAATGCAGGCCAATGTCCCCGCAGATGCCCCGCCCATGTTCATCGCTGCCGCCACTGATGACGCTTACAACTTACAACAGCACAGCCTCAGCCTCTACAAAACATGGATAGATGCAAAGCATTCCGCTGAGTTGCACATCTTCTCTAAAGGCGGCCACGGCTTCGGCATGAGAAAACAAGGCTTCGAAAGCGACACTTGGGCAGATGATTTTCTAGCCTGGATGAAAACAGAAGACATATTAAAGCAGTAACTTATTCAATTCCTTCAACTAGAACTCTTTCATTCAAAAATAACTCTAAATTAGAACATTGCCTTTACAGGATAAGACTGTAATAGCAAGATACTTCAGTTATAAAAATCTTCGCTGTTCGCGATTTGCAATCTCGAACGCCTATCAAGGATTTATGCTCCTTATCCTAGTTCTTTTCGCCGTTAATGGGTTTTCTTCACCATCAACTTTTCCTCCCCACTTCGCTCATTAGATATGCTGCCATCGATCCAAAAGTTTATAAATATATTCCTCAATTTCTGCTTGCCGGGCATTTGCGAAACCTTTGTCCATACCGATTTTTACAAAACCACATTTCTCTAAAACTTTTTGTGAGCCATAGTTGTCAAACGCAACACGTCCAAAAATAGGCCTCGTGTTTTCGATGGCCAAGAAGTCTTTAAGTGCAGTTGTGGCAATTCCCTTTCCCCAAAACTTTCTGTCTATCCAATAAGTAATTTCAGCGTCACCTTCCCTTTCAAACTTTGCAATACTACCAACAATTATTTCATTCACTTTTAGTGTCCGCATATGTATGGTCGGGTCAGTTAAAAACTTTGTGTACTTATCTATGTAAGCAGTTTTGTCATTTGAGTCTTTAGCTGTGAACGCTGCTAAATAATTTGCTTCTTTGTCAAGCTGAAATTCAAAAAATGCATTTAGATCGTCCTTTTCTGTTTCAGTCAATGTAACAATGTTTGTCATTATTTTAAGATCCTTTAAGGTTTTGTTCTTTTAAGGGTAGCGTCTTACAATAACCGCTAACGCTTTCTCCCTGTATAGCATATTTGTTCTAACTCCTGTTCATATTTCTTTTCACACTATTCCCCCCGCTTATCCCTGGTCTTAGCACTGCCTCCAAATGTAAACAGATATATGATTTGCATTTCACCAAATTACGCATTCTTGCGAATTATATTGAGATTAATTACAACATCATTCTCTTGCAACTCTTTCGATCGTCAACCCCTGGACAAGAATGCTGAACAGCACACATACGTAGGTCGCTAATAACAAAATATTTTGAGGTTCGCTTGGCGGCAGGGAAAGTACCAATGCAATAGATAGGCCGCCACGCAGCCCTCCCCACACAAGTATCTTCGCGTCTTTTTTATTAAGCGACATTGTTTTGGGAAATATCCATTTTGGAAGGTAAACAACGATAGCTCTTGATAACAAAACGATCAAAACACTTACAGCAGAAAGAATAAGGTATTTTGCTTTAAAATCTATCACCACTAAAACAAGGCCTATGATAATAAACAGCAACGCATTTAATATCACGTCTGCCAATTCCCAGAATGTGTGAATATAATCTCTGGACTCATGGCTCATTGCCAGTTCCTGTTTGTAATTGCCCACCAATAACCCGATCACTACCATAGCCAGCGCTCCGGAAAGATGAAAATATAAACATAAACTGTATCCACCCATTACAAAAGCAATAGTTAACAATACCTCTGTCTCATACTGGTCAATGGATTTTAATAATTTATGAAGTATATACCCAAAAGCAAGCCCAAAGAGAATGCCACCTAATGCTTCCTGTAGGAACAACCCTCCAAAATGGAGGAAATTTATCGTGGTGCTTCCCGAATGGAGAAGTTCAAGCAACGCAATAAAAATTACCACACCGATTCCGTCGTTGAACAGTGATTCCCCAACTATTATGGATTCTATTTTTTTTGGGACATTTGCCTTGGTCAGGATCCCCAAAACAGCGATAGGGTCGGTAGGCGATATCAACGCCCCAAAAAGCATGCAGTAAATAAAATGCATTTCTATTCTCAGCAAACTGCATAAGCCATAAACCAGTGCCGCAATAATAATAGTCGATAAGATAACTCCCCCGATTGAGAGCAGGGCAATTTGTTTCAGGTTTTTTTTAACGTTGCTCCAGTTTGTATGAAGCGAGCCTGCAAAAAGCAAAAAGCCCAGCATGATCTCCAGTATAAATTTGCTGATATTCGTTCCCTGTACTATCGCTTTCAGATCAGAATAAGGTTGGGCAAAGAAAAATTTGCTGCAGTAAACCATCAGGGAAACAACCGTTGAAAGAAAGAATAAGCCAATTACAAACGGCATTTTAATGTATTTGTAATTGATATAAGCAAACGCTGCCGATATACTGATAAGAATAACTAAGATTATATACAGATTCACCTTCTATTTTTTATAAGTTTCATTCTAAACAGGTCTATCGGCATGTGCTTATTCGTTACTAATTTTACAAACAGCACCTTGCCCATCCGAGCTCCCTGTCCCCCTCCTCATCAACCCATACATCACCACCCACGCCACCAAATAAGCGCTCCCGCATATAGCAAAGATGATATTATAACCAGTGCTCAATATCCCAAGCACTTTAAAATGGTCCAGCACTATCCCAATAAACAACGGGAACAATATACCTCCCGCCGACCCCGCCATATTCCCTGCGCCTACGACAGAACCAACTGCTGTTTTAGGAAAGTTATCAGACACCGTAGTGAAAATAGTTGCGCTCCATGCTTGGTGTGCCGCAGCCGCAAGGCTTATCAGCGCAACAGCAGGCCATATATGGTCAGTAAATCTCACCAGTATAATTGGGGCAACGCACACAGCAAACATAAACATGGCTCTTTTCCTGGCTTTGTAAACAGGCAGCCCCTGCTTAATTAACCACCCCGATAAATAGCCACCCAACACACTTCCAAAACTTGCAACCACATACACCGTGGACACATAAATAGCTGATTTGGTTATATTGAGGTGGTAAGTAGAATTAAAATAAGAAGGTATCCAGAACAAATAAAAGTACCAGATAGGGTCCGTCAGGAACTTACCGGCAACAAAAGCCCAAGTCTCTCTTGCACGATATATTTTCTTGCCATCCGTTTTACTACTCAGGGTTTCTACAGTGGAAGTATCAATATGGATATAATCAAACTCGGCTTTTCCCAAACGCTTCTGCCTGCCGGGCACTTCATAAAATACCAACCAAAACACCAACCATATAAATCCAAGAGCACCCGTAAATACAAAAGCCGGTTGCCAGCCATAAGCTGCAAATATCCATGCGATCACCGGAGGCCCCACTATAGCGGCAATATTAGTCCCGCTGTTAAAGATTCCCGTCGCCAGAGCCCTGTCCTTTTTGGGGAACCATTCCGCAATAGTTTTAATAGCCGCAGGAAAATTCCCTGCCTCTCCCAAACCAAGCGCAATTCTTGCCACACCAAAACCAAAAGTACTTTTTGCAAAAGCATGGGCCATTGCCGCAAAGCTCCAAACCACAATGGAAACACTATACCCTAATTTAGTCCCGATGCGGTCTATTAGCCTTCCAAACCCCAGCACTCCTATCGCATAAGCGGCAGAAAAAGCCATCACAATATTGCTGTAATCTTTCTCTGACCAGTTGAAATCCTTTGCCAGGCTATCTTTCAGCAATCCTATCACTTGCCTGTCAAGGTAGTTAATGGTTGTAGCAAAAAAAAGCAACGTCACAATCACCCACCTGTAATTTCCTTTAGGATTCATCGTTAGATTGGTTTCTTTTAAACAAATAAATCGTTCATCCTTTCCAACCCTCGCACCCCTTCTCATGCTCTTCGCGTTCCCCCTCTCCCTTGGAGAGGGGCCAGGGGTGAGGTCAACCCCTCAACCCTCTAATACCTCCCAACACCTCCTCAACCACCTTCGTTAGCCCTTTATAATCCCCACTCTCCCCAATCAACTTCGATATCAATTTACTCCCCATCCCCACCGCACAAACCCCCGCATCAAACCATGCCTGCAGGTTTTCCTTTTCTAATGAAACCCCACCCGTCGGCATAAACAACAGGTCAGGAAAAATATCTTTAATAGCGCTCACATAACCCGGCCCAAGTATGTTCGCAGGAAACAGCTTGATAAGCTTGATGCCAAACTGTTCTGCTTTAATAATTTCTGTCGCACTCATACAGCCGGGTATCCACAACACCTTATTGGAATAAGCAACATCAAAAACATCTTCAGCAAACCCCGGGCTGATAATAAAATCTGCCCCCGCATTAATAAACTTATCCGCCGCACCTCCATCTTTTATCGTACCCACCGCAAGCAGCATCCCCTTCAATTCATTATCGCAAACCTGCCTCAGCTTTTTAAAATTCCGCAACGCTTCCTCTCCTCGGTTGGTATATTCAACAACCCTCACACCAGCATCATACAAGGCTTTCAGCACATTCACACTAACTTCCTCCGATGCATGAAAGTACAAAGGCAACAACCCCTGCTTGGTTATCAACTCAGTTATTTCTGTTCTCTTATCCATTACTTATTCTTGCTTTAATTGCTTCAACATCCTGTTTGGTCGCATCTCCAATCTCATGCAACTTCCCAAAAGCCGCAGACGCCGCAAAGTTGATAACATCCTGCGCCGCATGTTTATGATACAGCCCATATATCAGCCCCGCCATAAAGCAATCCCCGCTACCAACCTTATCAACCACTTTATTTGTATTAAACTCTTCTGATACATACTCTTGCCCTTCACTAAATAACGAAGCATAATAACTGATGCCATCTTCCTTATCAAACCTGAACGTATTGGCAACCACCTTGCATTTCGGAAACTCCTTTTGAATGGCAATCGCAGTCTCTCTTGCATGTGCAATATAATCTTCTTTACTCCCTTTGTCATGTATAGCTTCATCAACAGCAACCCCCAGCAGACTATTAGCCGCCCATATATTCCCCATCACCACATCGCAATAACCAACCAGTTCAGGCATTACTTCCACAGGCTCCTTACCATACTTCCACAACTTTGAACGGTAATTCAGGTCAACAGAAACAGTAATGTTCTTCCTCGCCGCTGCCTCCAACGCCTCTTTACAAACCATTGCAGCGCTCTCACTTACCGCAGGGCTTATAGCGCTAAAGTGAAACCACGAAACCCCTTCCAGCACTGCATCCCAGTCAATCATCCCCGGCTTCAGTTCCGCAAACGAAGAATGCGCCCTGTCATAAATAACACCTGCATGTTTCAGGTCAGAACCTTGTGGCAAATAATAAATACCAATCCGCTCCCCAGAAAAATATATACCGCTTACATCAATATTCTTCCCCTTAAATCCTCACATATCTCCTTCGTTAAATAGTTGTCCGGCAATGCCGTACAATACTTTACAGGCATGCCCCATCGCGCCAAAGCCTTTGCCACATTCAGTTCTGCCCCTCCCACATGCATATCCACAGCATGTTGATGCAACCATTCTCCCTTTAATTGTGGAGAAATCCGCAGCAACAACTCACCAAAACAAAGCACCTTCCTCATTCTATATCGCTCAGGTTAAAATACTTCTTTGCATTATAAAAGCATATATCCTCTATCACTTTCCCAACCCATTTTATATCATTCGGCAGCTCACCTTTTTCTATCTCCTCTCCAAATAAATTACACAGCACCCTTCTGAAATACTCATGCCGCGGGTAAGACAGAAAACTCCTCGAGTCAGTCAGCATCCCGATAAACCTGCTCAGCAAACCCATATTGGATAAGGTGTTCAACTGTTTCACCATACCATCCTTCTGGTCAAGGAACCACCATGCCGAACCCCATTGTATCTTACCCGCCACAGACCCATCATTAAAGTTCCCAATCATCGTCGCCATCATTTCATTGTCCGCAGGGTTCAGGTTATATAGTATCGTCTTGGTCAATTTATTATCCTTGTCAAGCCTGTTCAGGAACTTCGACAACGCCCTCGCCTGCGAAAAGTCCCCTATCGAATCCCAACCCGTATCCGCCCCAAGCCCTTGCAGCATACGGCTGTTATTATTTCGCAGCGCCCCCAGGTGATATTGCTGCACCCACCCCTTCTCCCAGTCCCATTCAGCAAACATCACCAGCATGGCCGATTTAAACTTCCTCCTTTCCTCAACACCCAATATATTCCCTATTCTCACGCGCTCAAAAATAACCTTCACCTCAGCCTCCGTATACTCTTCGGCATACATCTCCTCAAGCCCATGGTCAGAAACAATACAACCATTATCAGCAAAATAATCATGGCGGCTTTTCAGTGCATCAACAAACTCACTGTACGAACCAATTGATGCAGCACAAGCCTCCTCCAGCCGTTCCAAATACCGGTTAAATACAGCAGGCTCATCAACATTCATCGCCCCATCCGGCCGAAACGCAGGCAGCACAGGTATTTCAAAGCCATCCCTCTTCAGTTGGGCATGATACTCCAGCCCGTCCACAGGGTCATCCGTAGTACAAACCAGCTTCACATTCATGCGCCGCAACAAATGCTTAACCGAATACTCCGCCGTTTGCAGCTTAGCATTGCATGCATCATAAACCTCTCTCGCCGTATTCCCATTCAGGATTGTCTCCACACCAAAGTACCGCTGCAGTTCCAGGTGCGTCCAGTGATAAAGCGGGTTTCGCAGCGTATAAGGCACTGTTTCCGCCCACTTCCCAAACTTCTCCGCATCGCTCGCATCCCCCGTTATAAACCGCTCCTCCACACCATTCGCCCGCATCGCCCGCCATTTATAGTGGTCACCGTTCAGCCACACCTGCGTCAGGTTTTTAAACCGCCTGTCCTCCGCCATCTCCTTTGGCGGCAGGTGGCAGTGATAATCTATCACAGGCAGCCCTTCAGCATACCCATGATAAAGCTCACGCGCCGTCTCACTCCCCAACAAAAACTCCTCATCCAAAAACTTTCTCATCCCATCCTTATTAATTATCAATAAGCTTACAAATTATAATCCCCTTCTCCTCCCTCCTCTACAAACTACAAACCACCAACTACAAACTAACTTGGGCTTTCGGCATCAACTCATCAGTCAGCAGCAGAACACAACCCAGCATCCTAAGATAACTACAAATGTTCAACAGCGCTGTGTCAGCTGGAACTAAATTTAAAAAGCATATGCTGCTGAAGTTGCCTACGTCAAGCCAGCCTATTAGCAATACTTTTATTGGGGCTAGTTTTTATTTTCGAGAACCCTGTATTATACTTTTATCTACCTGTGGTCTAAATCTTTCAATATTGTAGAAGAACCATCTGGATTTTTTTGCTCTACATAATAACCCGGTAATAATTGTTTGCCAGAACCTGCCTGCACAGTATAAAATATTTTGTTTCCAGGTTGGATGCGAATTTCCATAGGCCTGTTAAATCTAATTGTCCACAAATCGGGACGTTTTGTTTTATCAACTGTATAGGATGGATAGTCTCCATTCCTTCTGTCTAAGTCTTTCAGCAATGTATAAGAATCATCTGCATTTTCTCTTTCTACATATTCACCCGGTCTAAGAATAATAGAAAAGTGGGGGCTATCACCACCATAAAAACCATCTTTAGGTTGAATACGGATCAGCCATTTCCTGTGAAATTTTACAATCCAGTATCCGCTTTTGGTTGAATCAATAGTGTAAGCTTGAATATTATTATCGGTAGTATCTGGTTGATTACTTTTAATTTTGTCTGCAGTTGATCTACGATCTGCTTCACTTATCATTGTCCATTCAGGAAATCCTAACTTATTATCAAAAGTCCTGTATTCTAACCATTGTCCCGGCTTAATAATAACTAACGATTTAGCACCAACATTAAAATCTTTAACTGAATCTTCATTTCCGGTATGAATCTGAATATATTGGGCATTCTCAAACATTACTTTCCAGTCAGTTCCTGTTTTATCTATTATATAAAGGATGTTTACATATTTTCCCATTGCATAATTCAGCACTATTTTACGGCTGGCAGTTCTGCATGTTATTGGGTTATCACTAAAATATAAGCAATTTGGTAAACCGTCTATAAAAGTTAGTGTAACTGAACCATCAATTTCCTGCCTTCCCAACATATATTCATAATTGGCAGTTATTTTAGCTGGCCGCCCTTCACCGTCTTTTAAAACAATATTTTCTTCAGTTACACTCTTAGGCACATACTTATTAATTACCCAAGTTTTAGATTGATGATATATTAAATCATCGATCAATTTACTAAAGTCCTGATCTTTTAATAACACATTGGGATCGGCACGAGGTATTTGGCTTCCCTCCAAAACAATAGGCAGCTTATTCATAGCAAAAGCATACAAGTTTTGTTCAAATCGTTTCATACCAGCGCTTTTACAGTCATTCATGCTAAAAAAACTGCTCATGTCCAGTTTCAATATTATTGCTTGCTGTACATAATTTCCAATTACTTCAGTTGGATTATCTTGTTTAATTATTCTGAACATATTCCGAAAATAATCAGTAGATTGTAAAGCATCAACGGTGGTTTTTGCTTCATACATTGCAGGTGAAGTATATACTTTGGTATAAATTGTATCCCAGTCAAGACAATCTTTTGTGACCGTTGTACCAAAATATCCGGTTGTCGTATGTTCTACCCATCGGCCACATTTCTGGTATGTTATTTCAACCTTATCATCAGGCAAACTGGTACCGCATTTATTCCAATAAGCATCTATATATGCATCAAGTATTAGAGAAAAACCTGGTTCATCCCTGTCAAAATCAATTGTCGCAAAATCACCTGTAAAAATACTCCTGATAAATTTCTCATTTGCAAGCCCGCTGGTGTTGAGTTTAGGCGCAATTAAAGAATTAGTCTGCGAAAAAACACAGCAGGAGAAAACGATACATAAAAGGAGAAAAAAGCATTTCTTATAAGTCGGTTTATTTAGAAAAGGTATCAATAATAAATTTAAATTCTGCTTTTGTGCTTTAAATAGAGTCGGCAACATGAATTTTTTTTATAAAGATGAATAATTAATAAATTTAATAATATCCCTGCTCCAACTAAAGTTATAACAAGTAATCGTAAAGCACAGGTCAAGAGACGTGCGCAAGATATGGGAGGCCTGCGGAGAATGGAACAATTATAAGTTGCTCCTTTCCTTTTAAAATAAAATATTTTACTCTTTAATAAACTTAATGTTCCTGCTGCCTTCATCAGTTTTAATGGTAATAAAATAATTGCCTCCTGCAAAATTTGACACATTTACCGCCTGTAAGGACGTGCCTTGTGCAATATTGATATTTTGAGACAATAAAACTTTTCCATTAGCATCCATAACTTCCATAGCTGCCTGCTCATCTTTAGTTGCAGTTATGGAGATGTTGAGATTAGTTTGCACAGGATTAGGATAAATACTTGCTGCAAAACTTACAGTTTCATTAATGCTTCTTATTTGGCTATAAATAAACTTCCCATCCTTATCCATTATCTTTAAACGATAATAGTTAGAGCCATTAACGGGCTTACTGTCAACTAAAGAATAATTTTTTGCGACTTCACTATTGCCTGCTCCATTAACCTGACCGATAGCTTTATAGTTAACCCCATTATTACTTCTCTCGACCTCAAAATAATTGCTATTTATTTCCTGCCCTGTCGTCCATTGGAGCAGGTTCTTAGTGCCTTGTTTGGTAGCGATGAATGATAACAGTTTTACAGGTAAGGCCTGGTCATTTCCTGTACCCCCGCCACCACCGCCTGAGAAGCTCGACACACTAAACTCGGCATACTGGGTTGAATCGGTAAGCTGATGATATGTCCATGTAGTATCGCTTGCATAAGAAGAAGGCAGAATGCTAATGATTTTTGTAGCACTTGCAAGGTTGGTTGTCGGGTCGGGATTGCCACCAATTTCTTTATAAAATACAAGTTGCTGATTCGTCAGGTCATGGTTGGGATAAGAACCATTCACATCAGCCAGATCCTGGTTATTATAATAAAACCTAACGCCTACACTTGCCGCCGGTTCTGTAGTAGTGGTTACCTGCCAGTAGCGGTTCATAACCCAATATCCTGAAGGGTTTGTTATTAGTGGATTGGTTAATTGAATACTGGTATTGCTGCCTGCGCCTGCCGTGGCTGCCAGCTTAACTGCAAAAGTTCCGTCACCTAGCGTACCAATGTTTTGCCCATGCGTGTTTAACGATAACAGTAAAGTATCACCTGAATAATAATTTGTCCATCCATTACTATCTGTGGATTTGTAGTTGGCGATTTCAGTGTTTGGATGAGCTGGCAGTATTAAAGTGTCTCCCTGAGCATATTCAGCTACATAGTAATAGCTATTGGAATCAGTAAAATTGCCCCCGGCATATACGTTTCCACTTGCAGCAACAGCAATGGTATTTATGGCAAAATTAAAAGGAGCTCCTCCCAGTTCACTCCATGTTGTACCATTCCATTTATTTACAAAACGATTACCAGTATTATCACCAAAATTGCCTCCTGCATACACATTTCCTTTTGCATCCGTAGCAACACTGTTAATGTAATAACCAAAAGGTGCACCACCCAATTCGCTCCATACCGTGCCATTCCATTTGGCTACATAATAGCCATCGGCATTAATATCCAAAAAGGAGCCCACGGCATACACATTTCCGCCTGCATCGGTGGCAATGCTGTTAATGGGGCTGCTTCCCGTAAAAATAGGGTCGGTTAAGCCACCCAGTTCGCTCCATTCCGTACCGTTCCATTTGGCTACATATTCGTGATGATTGGCATCGGTAAAGTCACCTGCGGCATACACGTTTCCGCTGGCATCGGTAGCAATACTAATAATGGCATTATTAAAATCACCACCATTTGTTCCACCCAATTCGGTCCATGCCGTGCCATCCCATTTAGCGACATAGAACTTGCCATTCGCTGCAACCGAAGCATATACATTTCCGCTTATATCAGTGGCAATACTTTGAGTAGATCCATTAAAAGGTGTCCCGCCCAATTCGCTCCAAGCCATTCCGTTCCATTTTGCTATAAAGCCACTGTCATTGGCGGCAGTTAACCCTCCCCCAACATACACATTTCCACTCTTATCAGTGGCGATACTATTTATGAGCCCATTAAAAGTTACACCACCCAGCGCGCTCCATGCTGTGTCGTTCCATTTGGCTACAAAATAGTAGTATAAAGAGTTTTGTTTAATAACGCTGTTGGCATATACATTTCCTGCTGCATCGGTGGCAATAGTTCTGATGTAATTTCCCCCTATGTTATCATTAGGAAAAGGGGTACCATTTGCGCCCCCCAGTTCAATCCATTGTGCATTTGTTTTGGTGGCTGCACACAGCAGTATAAAAAAATATATTACAAGCGCTGTTGTGCTCTTTAAATAGCAGGAGAAGAATTGTTTCATAAGTTGTGTTTTATTTTTATTGATTTAAATTTTTTAAGTAAAACTCCTTCACTGGACAAATAAGAGGCTTCTTTAAGTATCAGCCACTATGTATTACTTGTTGTGAAATGAATGTCTTAATAAAAATTAGCGCCACAAATATTATAATTATCACGTACACATCCAAATTTTTCTTACCCCAATTTTCCATTTATCCCGGTATCCGCTCTATAAAGCCCCTCCTTACCCTTATCCAAAACTATATTGAATTGTATATAACCCACCCCTTAATTTTGTTTTATGGACAATATCTTTTCTTTACAGGATAAAGTAATTGTGGTAACAGGCGGCACAGGCATCCTCGGCAACGCATTTGTCAACGCCATAGCAGAAGCAGGCGGCACGGTGGGCATCCTCGGCAGGAACGAAGCAGTAGCCAACGAACGGGCAGCAGCCATAAACAACGCCGGCGGCAACGCCATCCCCTTGGTCGCAGATGTCATGGACGAAGCCCAGCTAACAGCCGCTAAGAATAAAGTAATCAACGCTTACGGCAGGCTCGACGGCCTCGTAAACGCCGCAGGCGGCAACATGCCCGAAGGGGTCCTCCAACCAAATGAGGATATCTTTAAGCTCAACATAGGCGGCATGAAGAAGGTAATGGACCTCAACCTCTGGGGCACACTCCTCCCCACCCAGGTCTTCGGCGAAGCCATCGCACAAACAGGCAAAGGCAGCATCGTCAACATCTCCTCCATGAACTCCAAACGGGCCATCACCAAAGTACTCGGCTACAACATGGGCAAGGCCGCCGTAGATTGCTACACCCAATGGTTTGCCGTAGAACTCGCCAACCGTTACGGCGACAAAATACGCATGAACGCCCTCGCCCCCGGTTTCTTCCTCACCGAGCAGAACCGCAGTCTCTTAACCACCCCCGATGGCGGCTTCACCGAAAGAGGCTCCCTCGTAATAAAGCAAACCCCCTTCAAACGCTTCGGCAATGCCAATGAACTAAAAGGCGCCTTGGTCTGGCTCCTCAGCGACGCCTCCCAATTTGTAACCGGCTCCATGATTTGCGTCGACGGCGGCTTCAGTATCTTCGGAGGAGTGTAATTTTTTATACGATGGTTACGCTTTTTTAAATATTATAACATTTAAGTGCCCACATTAATTTATCGGTATCCTGCTTTTTCGCAAAACTTCTCACATATATTCAATGGCATGTCTTGTGCTCTCCTTTTTGTAACCAATGTGTCAGTAGTTTACCTTATGGCCAATGTGTGTTTCGTTATAAAATGTTTTTAATTTTCATTTTAAGTTCAGGCAATGTTTCCTTTGTAAACCATTCATTTTTAGCTTGCCAAATAAAATTCCTTGGTGAAGGGTGAGGTAGTGGAAAATAATTCGGTAAATACAATCTGAAGTTATAAACAGTTTCTGTCAAAGTGTTTTGCTTTGTCTTTTAGATAATAGTTCTGTGCATATTGCCCAATTAATAAAATAAGTTCGGCATTCACCATCATTGATAATAATTTGTTATGCCACAATGGTGCACATTCAGGTCGTGGCGGTAGATCTCCTGTTTTCCCTTTACCCGGATAACAAAATCCCATCGGCATTAAAGCAATTTTATCAGTATTATAAAAAATTGTTTTATCTATACCTAACCAATTTCTCAGGTTATCACCGCTTTTATCGTCCCAGGGAATACTTGTGTGATGAACAATTCGCCCTGGTGATTGCCCTACTATTATTATTTTACTTTTTAAACTTGCAGCAATAATTGGGTTAACGCCTTCTTTAAGATAAGGTAAACATACAGCACACTTTCTTATTTGTCCTATTAGTTTATCCATTTATATTACTTTAAAATTATCGCTAACATTTAAATATGCACTATCTTTTTCAAAAACCATTCGCCTATATTTTTGTAACCATCCATTTCAAATGTCTATAAGAATATACCCGCACTGTTCTATAAAAGCGCCCATACAAAAATAAGAACATAAAATCTTTTCTTGCCTTCCGCTGCCTATGCTAAAAAAGGTCGGCATAAGGCAATAGAACTTTAGCCTCCCTTCGTGCCTTCCTGCCTTCGTGGTTCAAAAATTACACGGGTATAAATTAATTTTTGCCGCCAACCAACTTTACCTTAAATTGCCATCAATCTCCTCTTTTATTCATTTCCAACTCCAATTTCCTTACCCTTACAGAGACTTTATAGAGACCTTATAGAGATGTTACTCCCACTCAAAGCCCACCTTAAGTCCACCTAATGCCCACCCAAAGCCGTGGCAAAGCCATTCCAACCCCGGCACAAACACGGTTTTATTACCAGTAACACTTTACTTTATCTTCCTTTGTACCTTGCCCTCTTAACAGCAAAAAACAGCTTATGGCCAACTTATTCTCCATGCAACAGACCATGCGTTGGTTCGGCCCCACCGACCCCGTTAGCCTGCAGGACATACTACAGGCAGGCTGCACCGGTGTTGTCACCGCCCTCCACCACATACCCAATGGTGAGGTATGGCCCATAGAAGACATCAAAAAGCGAAAGGAACTAATAGAAAAATGCGGCCTGGTTTGGAGTGTAGTAGAAAGCCTCCCCGTCCACGAAGCCATCAAAACCCAAACAGATAGCTTTCAGCAATACATTGACCATTACAAACAATCCCTGCGCAATCTTTCCGCTTGCGGCATCCATACCGTCACCTACAACTTCATGCCCGTCCTCGACTGGACAAGAACCGACCTCGCCTACCCCCTCCCGGACGGCTCCAAAGCCCTCCGCTTCGAGAAAGCCGCTTTCATTGTATTTGATGTATTTCTACTACAAAGAACAAATGCAGCCAGCGATTATTCCCCCGAAGAACTGGAAAGGGCAAAGCAACGCTTTGAAGGAATGGGCGAGACTGAGAAGCTACAGCTCCAGCAAAACATTATTGCAGGCTTGCCCGGTAGCGAGGAAAGCTTTACCTTACGGCAGTTCCTACAGGCTCTTGATACTTACACAGGCATTGACGAAACAGCCCTTCGCGGCCATCTTATTTACTTTTTACAACAGGTAATCCCCATTGCCGAAGAAGTAGGCATAAACATGGCCATCCACCCTGACGATCCTCCTTATTCTATTTTCGGTTTACCCCGCGTTGTAAGCACAGCTGCTGACGTGGAGGCATTAGCACAAGCCATTCCTTCCCCAAACAATGGCCTCTGCTTCTGCACCGGCTCTTTCGGTGTGCGGGCAGATAATGACCTTCCTGCAATGATTCGCCAGTTTGCTTCCCGCATACATTTTCTTCATCTCCGCAGTACAAAACGCAACGAACTTGGCGATTTTTATGAGGATAACCATCTTCAGGGCGACGTAGACATGTACGAAGTAGTAAAAGAGATCCTGCTCCTCATGCAGCAAAGAAAGACCAGCCTGCCCATGCGCCCCGATCACAGCCACCAAATGCTTGACGACCTTAACAAGAAAACCAACCCTGGCTACTCCGCTATCGGCAGGTTACGCGGCCTCGCCGAACTGCGCGGGCTTGAAATGGGAATACTCAGGAATTTGGCAGTTGAAATGTAAAAGGCTATTTTTCTACCTATTAAAATAGCCAAATATAAAGTAAGGTGTCTTTAATTTGGAGTAGTTACGCAACATTAGTGCGGTATCTTGCCTTCCTGTAAAAAAGCATTTCTGCCACAAAAATCAACAATAGACTAATACCAGTTGTAGCCGTAACCTTTGTGATAAAGAAAAGAAAATCGCCAAAGTCCATCCATTCTATAAACACTAATACGGCATGGTGGATAAAAGTAAGCAAAAGAATATATATGCTGTATGGCGCAAAACCTAAGCTCCTGATGCTTGGTTCAAAATAACTTATTTCAGTTGTTTGTTGCGGTACAAGTATAGCAAGAACATAAGGTCTCAGGTAGGCGATAAGTACGCATGGGATGGCATGAAGCCCGGGAGTGCCTGCAAAATAATCCATGGTAAGGCCGAACACCAATGCAATGACCATAAGAGAAGCACGTGGGGTGCTAAAGGGTAGCCATAAAATGAAAAGGAAATAAAGATATGGTTTGACAAACTGGTTTAGCGGGGGTACTTTGTCAAGTACATAGACCTGCACCAAAATGAAGAGCACAAAACGGAGAATATTTTTTAGAAGGCTACTCACGGATTCTTTGGTGTTTGTTTCTTCTAATTTTTTTTGTTCATCAAGCAAATTATCCTTGATGATATAAACATATTGCAAAGTGAAAAAATTGGTAGCTGCTTTCAGCTTCAAAATATAAAAATTACTTGAGGGGTCAGTATCAATTTCTGTTACGGTGCCCACCATTAAATTAGGTGGAAAACTGCTGGACAAAGTGCTGGTTAAAACTGTGTCGGAAATTTTCACTTGGGCACTTTTGCTGATATTGTGCATTAGGAGTATGGGTGGAGCAGCATCTTTCCCGTCCCAGTCCACAATACCGTTGTAAGAACCATTTTTGCATTTTAGGGTAGCGCTCACCTTGCTATTATGGTTCAGCAGACTCATTACAAGACAATAATTATCGCTTACCAAAATCACTCGACCTACAATTCCCTGTCGTCT
>CAVYTF010000021.1:0-44478 GCA_963771435.1 uncultured Bacteroidota bacterium
TTCAAGGAGTAATTAATATTAAAATCTGCGGCAAAACCATAAGGCGTTAGTGTTTCACCCACTTTTTGACCTCCGGCAGCAATATTATTATCTACATTATATGCTGAAGTATTATCTGCGTAATTATAAAGCTTATTGATTTCTTGCAATGCTTGAGCCATATCACCTTTATGCTTATAAACACCTAAATCTCCGTCATTTTTAATTGCGACAACGTTTCCTTTTTCATCAGTATGTGTTGAAGAAACTTCGTCGCCCAAAGCATCATTATGCAAAATAGGGTTTCTATTAAAAGCAGCATATGGACTTGTATAGGGATTTCCTATAGGATCAATGTTCCAGCGCAATCCTGTCCTTGTATCATACTCCCAAAACTTTGCTGTAGTAAGATTAGCAAATGTGTCTATTTCTTGCGATTTTTCCTGTCCGTTAAAGCCATATCGATAAGCAGAAGCCGAATTATATTTCCTCCCCGGTTCCAGCATACCAAAGGTATAGTATTTTCAAAGAACTATTTCTAAATTAATTACCGTGTAAATATACTTCAAATTGCACTAAAATTTCAGAACTGCGAACTGAAAATTAAATTAGGTAATCCCAAATAAAAAGGGTGAAAACACTCTTTTTACTACCGTGTTTTCACGCTAGCAAAAAGAGTGTTTTCACGTTCCTGTTTAAAATTAGTGTGTTTAATGTAACGTACAATAAAAACCAATTGGTTTAGCTGCACTGGTTTGGCGTATCTTTTTTACGATGGCTGACTGAGGGAGACCTATTTCCCTTTGCAATATATATCAGTCGGATAGTATTATAATTTGGAAAATAATTTGGAAAAGTATTCATCCAAATATCTTTATATTATAGAAAGTTTAAAACAGTTTATCTTTAAGGCGCTAGTTAATCTTACTTTTAATAAAGAGTGTTGATAAAATCGATACAGCACGTGAAGCGACTGAGAGAGACCTATTAAATTGCTTTGGAATTATGATTTACCAAACAAACTATCAATTATGCTAATACTATCCTTTTTTACAGGCTCTTTTTTTATATTTAATAGATGTATTTGAGTTAATACTATATCTTCATTAAAACAGGGCTTAGTTAGATTTAATTGATCAACAATTGCAAAATTGTTTACTAATTCATTTATTCTATAACAATATTCTTCTCCAGGGCTCAATATTACACTTTCTAAAGTTTTAATTTCATTGTGATTACGATATTCTATGAAATATGCTAATTCTCCATTTAATGACCAGATAACAAAATTTAAGGTTGCTTTTTTGACTTGTGGCTGAAACCCTTCTGTTCGCATATTATTTCGCTCTCTATCAATTTCTTCTTTTGAATGGATTTCGTGGGAAAATACACCTTTTCGATAGTAAACAAGCTTATTATTTTCTGCGAGAAAAAAAGAAATTTTACAACCAAAGGCCGATTTATTAAGTTCTTTAATATCCTTTATCTTATAGTAATATTTCTTTGATGGTGATAACGTAAACACATCTACTAAACCATTTTCATTTAAATATCTATAATTTTCTTTTTCTCTCATAATATATAACTGATTTTAAGTTTTATAATGAAAATTTCTTGGCAGACAACGTAGATAATGTTTTAAGACTTATAGGAGTTTGAAATAATTGCACACCACCTCCCGCAGTTGTTCTTTTTGCTGCTGCTGTACCTTTTAAAAATAAACCATAATTTTTTATAGGAAATTTCATTTGTGCAAAATTTGTTGTTCTATCATAATCTAATGCTAAGCCATTAAAAGCCTCGCTTGAAGAACCATAGGAAGTAGGGGTTGACCATAAAGTTTTTTGTGCTGCAGCTAACGAATTATGATAAACGTAATCATCAGTTCCCATTCTTAACGAAAATCCTTCCACATTTTTAAAAGAAGCCAAATCTCCTGTTGCTGACAAATAGTTGGTGGCAGCAACTTTGTTTAAAGCGGATAAGCCTTCAACTGCCTCACCTGCTCCCTTTGCAAGTAAAAGACTTGTTGCTGTTTGAGCAACAAATTTAGTTCTTGTGTTGGCATCGCCCTTGATGACATTATTTATAAAGTTATCTGTTGCGGCATCAACCATCGGTGTATTAGCAATTTTGACAGTTGACATACTTAAAGCGGTTTCATTTAAAAATTCTCCGGCGTTTTTCCAAGTTGAAGCTTTCCATGCATCTCTTGTAACAAAATGATATGAATTTTTTAATTCATCTCCAACTCCTTCAAGAGCTGAATAGCATACAGAACAATGCTCCTTTATAAAGCCTCCTAAATACGGAGCACCCTCTTTGCCATCAATGTCAATATTATATATTGGGTTATTGCTTGCGAATTGGTAAGGGGTTAATTCAGGATATTTATTTGTCAGCGGGTCAACACTTAAAAATCTTACCGCTCTTGCATCATAAATTCTAAACCCATAATCATAATCTATACCCCTTCCCCCTCCTAAAATACTATCTTGTTCCTTTCCATTAAAGCCATATCGGTAAGCAGAAGTAGTGCTAAATATGCGCCCTGGTTCCAGCATACCGAAGGAAGGGTATTCAAAGAACTATTTTTCTCAAATTAATTACTGCGTAAATATACTTCAAATTGCATTAAAAATTTCCATTGTTATAGAAAGTTCGAAGAGATTGCAAGGGGATGTTTAGGGTGGTTTATGTTATTCCCTTTTACCTTCTTCATTAATAAAATTACCATTTTTATCAAAATTCTTTTTATAGTAAATTATACCGCTATCATTAAAATGAAGCGAAGATTTAAGTGTTCCAAAAGAGTCATTCCAATAATCACCACCCAGCAGCACCTCTTTACCATTTCTATAAAAACGATGATTTTTTATTGCACCGGTAGAGTCATAAAAGAAATAAGCATTACCTTTTGCAACACCGTAATTATTAAAAGGAATTTTTTTACTTAAATGCCCACTATTATAAAACCATAAATTTTCATCTGTAAGTTGGCTATCCTTATTCATCCTTTGAATCGATTTTATATTGCCATTATCGTAAAACTTATATATTATGCTTTTAGAATTTTCAATCTGATAGTTTTCGGGAATTATTATTTCTGTCAATTTTCCATCAGATGTATACTTGTATTTTATGTTTTGTTTTGCAGAACAAGAAGATAATAAAACGATTGCTACCAAAATTTTTAAATTTTTCATAATAGAATTAGGTATTTGATTTTATTTTAGGGTTTAACCGGCACTGTATCAGTCTGGCCACTATTGTCATCGTGATATTTAATTGTATCTTTAACATTGCCGTTTTCATCTGTTGTAACATTCATTATGGCGATGCCTTTTTGGGGCTTTATTCCATTATTTAAAGGATCATCAGGATTTAAGCCAGAATGATAAACGCTGTAAGTTTCATTGGGAGATAAGCCCTCGTCACTGTTTTCACCACCTACAACAGCTTTACCCAATTCATCAGCTTTATCTTTTGCATCTACACTGTTATTAATATTGTCTACTGCTGTAGCAAACTTCAATAAAGTATTTAATACTTTAGATTTACCGACTGCATTGTTTAAGTCTTTTCCCAAATCTACAAGATCAGGAAATCCTTCAACACCCGGCATGTCAGCTGATGCCCCTGCGGCGTTTATTATCCCATCAATATTTATGGGTCGTGAATCTTCACCTGGGTATATTTTGCCACCATGATTTTCATTGCCTCCATTTGCAGAGGTAAGATAAAAACCACCATGTTTACTTTCGCTACTACTGGCAGGTACATAATATTGAAAATGTACAGTTTCAAGAGCATCTCCTTCGGGTGTAGGTGGTTTGGTATGGAAAGAAAAAGCCACAGTATATAATGTTCCGCTACCCAAGGGGCCTTCTGGAGTGTAAGTAAGTACGGGTACAGGTATTGTCAATCCACCTCCTACCCAATGTATACTTGCCGTTTTAAGAAATCCCGCTTCTTTAACGACTTTAGCATCACTTCTTTCAATACTTCCATCTTTCCCCAGATTGATAGTTACATTTACATAGTCAGATTCTCTTCCATCTAAATCTTTTGCCCATATTGGGGTATTAGAAGCAAATTGGTAGGGTGTTAAAAAGGCAAATTTCTTTTGTAGTGGATCAACACTTAAAAACCTACCAATCCTTACATCATTAATTCTCGCGCCATAATTATAATCAATCCCCACTCCACCCCCAAGCAAGCTATCTTGTTCCTTGCCATTATATCCAAACCGATAGGCTAATGAAGTGCTGTATTTCCTTGTCGGCTCCAGCATACCGAAGGGATAGTAATCAAAAGGTTTGAATTCCTTCCTGTCTTACTTCTTCAAAGAACTTATAGCTTCGAAATTAATCCTATTCTGGCTAAAAAAGACATTTTACTCAACAATATGGTGCTCACCAACAAGCTTTTTCCGCATATTGTCCAGTTCTAAAATAGGTTTTTTCTCCCCATTTATTTAGGGCATTCCCCCGCACATCAAAGCAGCATAAAAATACTTCTTCAGTCGCAGTTTTGCGGTCGTCCATTCATCCAGTTGGTTAACTTTACATTCCCAAATCCGTGCAATCCCTTAATCCCCTAAATCCGTGATTCAGACACTATAAACACAAACTACAAACTACAAACTGTTCCCAACACCTTCTCTATCAATAACTCTATCGCAGCATTGGCGTCCTTACTAAACGTCCTGTTGATACGGTTTGTAATGATCATATTCAAACTAATGCACTGGTGCCCAAGCAATTTTCCCAGTCCATAAATTGCGCTCGTCTCCATTTCAAAATTAGTGATGCGGTTATTCCCAAACTGGAACTGCGTAAGCCTGTTTATCAACGCCGGGTTCGCCAGCCCAAGCCTCAGCACCCTACCCTGCGGCCCATAAAACCCCGGGCATGTAACCGTTATCCCATGATGGAACCCATCTACAAAATGTTTCAGCAAAGCTGGAGATGCCGTACTTATATAAGGCTGGGAAATATCGCCACTAAGCTGCGTATGTGTAATAAAATGCTGCAGCAGTTGGTTCTCCTCAAAGTTTTGTTCATGGCGGTAAAAGTTCAGCAGGTTGTCCAGCCCCAGCCCATGCGTCCCCGCCACAAAACTATCCACCCCAATATCCCCCTGCAAAGACCCACTCGTCCCGATACGCATTATTTGCAGGGAACTTAACTGTGGTTTAACCGTGCGCGTCGCAAAGTCAATATTCACCAGTGCATCCAGTTCGTTCATCACAATATCAATATTATCCGGCCCTATCCCCGTCGAAATAACCGATAATCTTTTATTTCCGATCAACCCCGTATGCGTAATAAACTCCCTGTGTTGCCCTTCACATTCCAGCACATCAAAGTGCTTGCTCACCTTAGCAACACGTGCCGGGTCACCAACCAAAATAACAATATTTGCCAATTCCCCCGGCAACAGGTCAAGATGATAAATTGCCCCTCGCTTATTAATTATCAGCTCACTTTCTTCTATCATAAATTATTTATTAGGCCAATTAAAGACCCCCACTGCCAATATTTCAGAATTTTTCCGTAACACGTGAACCAAATTCACCCAAAAGCATCCATCTTATCCCAAAGTAATGTCATGGTAATTCCCACTCAATGCCCACCTAACGTCCACTCACGCCCACTCACACACCACTTCACTCCCAAAAGCTGTCATTATTACCGCTAACTAATGCCAACATACCAACTGCCAAATTTCAAATTATGTTTTGAATATCATAATTAATTTATTTGCTTTATTTTCGCCGTCGCTTTAGGTCCTGTGGCCGAGTGGCTAGGCAAAGCTCTGCAAAAGCTTCTACAGCGGTTCGAATCCGCTCGGGACCTCTCAAACCCCGCTCCGGCGGGGCTTTATTTTTATACTAAACGATGCTTCGCCATGGATCCAAAGAAACTTGCAGGAGAAAAAGCCGTAGAACTAATAGCAGACGGCATGATCGTGGGCCTGGGCACAGGCAGTACAGCCTTCTGGGCGATTGAGAAGATAGGCGCCCTTGTCAAAGATGGCCTGAACATAAAAGCCATCGCCACCTCAAAACGCTCTGAGCAGCAGGCGCACTCCCACAACATACCCATTGTAGGCTTCGATAAGATAGACCTAATTGACCTCACCATAGACGGCGCTGATGAAACAGATGAGCACCTTAACCTGATAAAAGGCGGCGGCGGTGCTTTGCTACGGGAAAAGATCGTTGCCACCAACAGCAAACAAATGGTCGTAGTAGCCGATGAAAGTAAACTCGTGAACCGTTTAGGTAAGTTCCCTCTGCCGGTGGAAGTAGACGTTTTTGGCTGGGAAACCGTGCTGAGAAAACTTCGCCACCTTGGTTGTGTACCTGTCTTGAGAATGGCTGAAAAGGACATCTACATAACCGATAACGGCAATTATATTATTGACTGTGCTTTCCCTGCTATTGATGATGTAGCTGCACTGCATGATGCCATAAATGACATCGTTGGTGTAGTGGAGAATGGGCTTTTTGTAAACATTGCTGCTAAACTCATAATAGGTTATAATGACGGCAGCGTAAAAGTCTTTAATAAATAATATATGCGTATCATTTACTTTATATTTATAGGGACAATTGCTTTTACGCTGAGTTCATGCAATTCAAATAAAACCAGTGATCAGAAAGCCACTATTGATTCTTCCGAAAGCTGGTCTTTAGTAGGTTTTGCAAAGGTTGACAGTATGAATCCCGTTATGGGGCCGGGGAATAATTCTTTTATTGACCCTGTTGGTTCAAAGAAAGTCTTTTGGGAGAAAAAAGATGTTTTTAATCCTGCTGTGGTGGTAAGGAATGATACTTTATTCATGCTTTACCGGGCGCAGGATAGCATGGGAACTTCACGGATAGGGTTGGCATGGAGTATAGATGGGTTTCATTTTACAAGGAATAATGCACCTGTTCTATTTCCCGGTAATGATTCCCTCAAAAAGTATGAATGGCCAGGAGGTTGTGAAGACCCAAGGGTTGTGGAGGGTCCGGCGGGGACTTATTTTATGAATTATACGGCTTATGACGGCAAGGTGGCGAGGCTTTTTGTTGCCAGTTCTACTGATCTACTGCACTGGAAGAAGTATGGTTCTGCTTTTGGGGAGGCGTATAATGGAAAATATAAAAGCCTGTGGTCAAAGTCCGGGGCGGTGGTGGCAAAGTATTCTGAGGGGAAAGTGGTGGCGGAAAAAATAGGGGGGAAATATTGGATGTATTGGGGAGACCAGAACATTTGGTGTGCTAATTCGGATGATTTGATCCATTGGGTGCCCCTTGAGATGGAGGGAGGTGAGAAATCGCTTATTACTTTGAAGGGACAGGCGTTGAATATGCCCAAACTAAAAATTGTTATTCCTACAAGGGAGAAGAAGTTTGATTGTGACCTGGTGGAAAGCGGGCCGCCGGCAATGATCACCGACTCGGGTATATTACTTATATATAATAGCCGGAATATCCCTTCCATGGGGGATAGCTCTTTGCCAGAAGGAACTTACACGGCGGGGGAAGCTTTGATGGATAAAAATAACCCTTCACAAATGGTGCACAGGCTGGATAATTATTTTATGAAGCCTGATAAACCGTATGAGATGAGGGGGCAGGTGAATAATGTTTGCTTTTTGGAGGGGTTGGTTCAGTTTCATCATAAATGGTTTTTGTATTATGGCACTGCTGATTCTAAGATCGCGCTGGCGGTGAGGGGATTATAGAATAGAAAATTATGCCTTTATGGCATTGTTTCTGTCATTTTGCTTGAAGTTTGAACCATATTGGGCGTTGTTTGTATCATATTGGGCGTTGTTTGTATCATATTGAGCGTTGTTTGAACCATATTGGACGTTGTTTGAACCATATTGAGCGTTGTTTGAACCATATTGGACGTTGTTTGAACCATATTGGACGTTGTTTGAACCATATTGGACGTTGTTTGAACCATATTGGACGTTGTTTGAACCATATTGAACGTTGTTTGAACCATATTGGACGTTGTTGGCAGATGCTGGTTGATAGATGACAGCTCCAAGTTACTTTGTGGTTTGCAGTTGGATCGTAATTTTACGGAAATATTTATTACTTATGCCACAGTTTCCTAATATTTTGGTGAATGCGGTGCCGGGGTTTGTGCT
This sequence comes from uncultured Bacteroidota bacterium, assembly GCA_963771435.1. Lineage (GTDB taxonomy): Bacteria > Bacteroidota > Bacteroidia > Chitinophagales > Chitinophagaceae > CAVYTF01. Next base: position 8,137 of record CAVYTF010000021.1, read on the forward strand.
GCTGATAATCGTGGAGATCATTTATGCGGTAAGGATGCGACGGGAGCTGTATGAGGTGAAGGATGCTGCGACGAGTATTTCGCTGGGGCTGGGGAATTTATTTATCGGGATCGTGACGAAAGGGGTGATCTTGGTGGTGTTTAGTTTCCTTTATATATATCGGGCGTTTACGATCCCGTGGAATGCGTGGTGGGCATGGGGGCTGTGTTTTTTTGCGGATGACTTTAGTTATTACTGGTTTCACCGGGTGAGCCATAGTGTGCGGTTTTTTTGGGCGAGCCATGTGGTGCATCATTCTTCGGAAAGGTATAACCTGGCGGCTGCGTTGCGTCAAACATGGACGGGGAACATAACGGGGGCGTTTGTTTTTTGGGTGTGGATGCCGCTGGTGGGGTTTCACCCGGGAATGATCATGACGATGCAGTCGGTGAGTTTGCTGTACCAGTTCTGGATCCACACTGAGGGAATCGACCGGATGCCGAAATGGTATGAGTTTTTGTTTAACACGCCGTCTCACCACAGGGTGCATCACGGGAGTGATCTGCTGTACTTAGATAAGAACCATGCAGGGACGCTGATCGTTTGGGACAGGATGTTCGGAACGTTCCAGGAGGAGCAATTCAGGCCGAAATATGGGCTGACGAAGAATGTGAAAACGTATAATCCTGTGCTAGTGGCTTTTCATGAATGGATAAATATTTTTAAGGACTTGCGGAAAGCACGGACGCCGGGACATTGGTGGCATTATCTTTTTGACGCGCCGGGCTGGAGCCATGACGGGAGCTCTAAAACGACGAAGCAAATGAGAAAGGATGCGGAGGGATAGGACGGGGATAAAGTTTTCTGTAGGTAGGGATGATTAGTTTTGTATTTTAGCTGATGCACATAAAGCAATTGCTGGCTCAAAGCCTTTTGTGGCGGGGGTTTCATTTCATTTCCATTTTACTATTGAACATTGTTTTATCGCGCTACCTGCAGGCGCAATGGATCGGGTGGGTGTTTTATTTGAGCAATTTTTTTTCCCTGATCGTTCTTATTGCAAGCCTTAACCTTGACTCGGCCATTACTTATTTTGGAGCGGCGGGGAAAATTAACGCTAATAAATTATTGTGGTTTGGATCGGTGTGCTGCGTGGGGGTGGTGGCTGTTGTTTGGGTGGCGCTGCATTTGTTTAGCGGATGGCTGCCGTTGCGGGAGGTATTTGGGGAGAAAGACATCATATATATTGCTGTATTTTATATTGCGGGCATTATTGTAACCAATATATCTACTTCGTTATTTTATTCAATGAGCAATTTTTTATTGCCGAATTTGATAACAGTGTTGTTGAATAGCTGCCTTATAGTGTTTATTTTATTGCAGAAAAATAATGATTTGCAAGCACTGAAGCATATAGTGAATGTATATTTTTTCTTTTTTTTGATCCAGGGTTTTGTGCTTGCGGCCACATTTGCGATCAGAAATAATAGCTGGCGGGAAATGAAACTTCCGTCAAGGAGGGAAAGCAAGGATATCTATAGATATGCGATGATGGCTTTGATGGCTAATGTCGTTTTTTTCTTTGTGTACCGGATGGATTATTGGTTTGTGCAATATTATTGCGATGGAGTGCAAATGGGCAATTATGTGCAGGTGAGCAAGCTAGGGCAGACATTGCTGCTGTTGCCTCAAATTATGGCTAGTGCTGTGTTTCCGCAAACGGCGGGCGACCATGACAGGGCTGTTACGAGACAGAGTATTATGGTCATTTCAAGGTGGCTTACTGCGTTTTATGTAGTTATTGTGATGGTGGCGGCGTTGACAGGCAGATGGCTTTTTCCTTTTCTTTTCGGGCAAACATTTTCTTATATGTATTTTCCTTTTTTGATCATTTTGCCGGGGATATGGGCATTATCTGTGCTTGCCTTGCTTGCTGCTTATTTTGGTGGGAAGGGTAATGTGAAAATTAATGTAGTGGGAGGATCAATTGCAGTTGCAGTAATGGCAGCTGGAGATATTGCTTTTTTGTCAAGAGGGGGCGGTATTGTTGCGGCGGCAGTGATAAGCAGTGTGTCTTATTTTGTTTACCTGGTATACCTGATGAAAAGATTTAAATCGGAATATAGTGTACACGTAAGCGATTTTATTTTTTTGCGGAAAAGTGATTTGCCCAGCATGCAATTTATTGTTGACTCAAAAGATAAAGCATGCTAAAAACGCTTTGGATTCCGAGCTGGTACCCCACAAGGGTTGAACCTTATTCAGGCGATTTTATTGAGCGCCATGCAAAGGCTGTTGCAATGTTTTCATCACTCCAGGTAATATTTGTAGTGAAAGATGAAACGCTTTCTTTTGGAGCGATTGAAATGGAAGAAAGACAGTATGGAACTGATAGCGGCGCATGGATCTATTATTATGGCCCCGGCAAGAATGGCAAATGGCTAACGGCTTTACTCTCCTTCTTTTTTAAAGTAACATTGTTTTCAAAAGGATATAAAAGATTTTATGCGATGTATAGCAAGCCTTCTTTGCTGCATTTGCATGTTACTGTAAGGCACTCATGGATCGCATGGTGGTTGAGTGTAAAGAAAAAAATACCCCTTATCATTTCGGAACATTGGGTAGGCTTTTTAGACGAAGCAAAAGAAGAATGGAATGAATTGTCTTTTTTTCAAAGATGGTGCATGCAAAAAGTATTAAAAAAAGCGTTGTTGTTGACAACAGTTTCTGAATACCTGGCCAATGCTATAAATTCAAAATACAAGCACATACCGTCCGTTGTAGTTATTCCTAATGTGGTGGATGCAACTATTTTTAAGCCTGATGAAAGTAATGCTGCGACTAACGTTGCGCAGTTTATTCATATTTCTACATTGAGCGGGCAGAAGAATTTTGGGGAAATTATTGAAGCGTGTGTAATGGTAAAAAAGAAAGGATATAATTTTCGATTGGCTGTTTATGCGCCTGCTAATAATTGGTATAAGAAACAGATAGCAGAGAATGGATTAGGAGATATTATTATCTTTAAAAAAGAAACAACACAGGTGCAACTTGCAAAAGAAATGGCAATCTCCAAGGCGCTTATTTTATATTCATTGTTTGAAACATTTGGCTGTGTATTGATCGAAACGAATGCATGCGGAGTGCCTTGTATTGTGAGCGATCTAGAAATATTTAAAGAAAATACGGTTGAAAATATTACAGCAGCAATTGTCCCCTTGCATAGGCCTGACATGCTTTGCAATAAAATGATCTCATTTATTAATGGGGCTGAAAGGTCTTTTGAAAAAGAGAAGATAGCAGCCTTCTCTAAAACAAACTTTAGCTTTGAAAAAGTAGGCTATTTGTTTTTTGAAGAATATAAAAAATTATTAGGGGTCAATATAAATAGTTGAAGTGGCTTTATAAACCACGATAAGAAGAAGGGGCGTTTCACCTTATAAAAATTATTATGATATGGCTATCTTTGCCCCTTATGAAGAATATCAGGAATTTTTGCATCATTGCCCATATAGATCATGGAAAAAGTACACTTGGCTGACCGTTTGCTGGAACACACGCATACCATTGGCGAGCGCGACATGATGAACCAGGTGCTGGATGATATGGACCTGGAACGAGAAAAAGGCATCACCATTAAAAGCCATGCCATACAGATGCAGTATGTGCTTAACGAATACTGCTTACACATTTCAATCTAATTGATACGCCCGGCCATGTGGATTTCAGCTATGAAGTAAGCCGCGCGCTGGCTGCCTGCGAAGGCGCTTTGTTGCTGGTGGATGCCACACAGGGCATACAGGCGCAAACCATCACCAATTTATATCTGGCCATCGAGAATGATCTTGAAATCATTCCCGTTATCAATAAAATTGATATGGATGGCGCAATGATAGCCGAAGTAAAAGACCAGATTAGTAGAATTGATTGGCTGCAAAGAGGATGATATTTTGCTTGCAAGCGGCTAAAGCAGGCATTGGTATTGAAGAAATTTTGCAGGCAATTGTAAAACGCATTCCTGCGCCGAAAGGCAATGTGGATGCGCCTTTGCAGGCTTTGATATTTGATAGTGTTTTCAATAGTTTTCGCGGCATCATTGCTTATTTCCGCGTATTCAACGGCACATTAAAAAAAGGAGATAAAATTAAATTTGTTGCCACCGGCCAGGAATATGTTGCCGATGAAGTTGGCATATTAAAATTGGGTTTGCTACCTGACAACAGAAGTGAAAGCAGGCGATGTGGGCTATATTATTACCGGTATAAAAAATGCCAAAGAAGTAAAAGTGGGCGATACCATTACGCTTGCGGCCAATCCCGGAGAAATGATTCAAGGTTTTGAAGAAGTAAAGCCGATGGTATTTGCCGGTATATTTCCTGTGGATACAGAAGAATTTGAAGAGCTGCGCGATTGCATGGAAAAGCTGCAGCTGAACGATGCTTCGCTTACATTTGAGCTGGAAACCTCGCAGGCATTGGGTTTTGGTTTTCGTTGCGGTTTTCTTGGCATGCTGCACATGGAAATTATCCAGGAACGGTTGGAGCGTGAGTTTAACCAAACTGTTATCACCACAGTTCCCAACGTTAGCTTTCATGCACTACACCACAAGAGGCGAAAAGATTGTGGTGAATAACCCCACACAAATGCCTGACACCACTAAGATTGACGGATTGAAGAACCATTTATAAGAGCGCAGATCATTACGCTGCCCGAATATATTGGCAATATCATGACGCTTTGTTTGGGCAAACGCGGCATTCTTATCAATCAGAGTTATTTAACTACCAACCCGCGTTGAACTTATTTTTGAAATGCCGCTTACGGAAATCGTTTTTGATTTTTATGATAAATTAAAAAGCCAGACACGCGGTTATGCTTCATTCGATTACACCCCGATTGACTACCGCGAAAGTGATATTGTAAAGATGGATATTTTATTGAACAGTGAAAAAGTAGATGCATTAAGCGCATTGATACACCGCAGCCGCTCGCAGGAATTTGGCCGAAAGCTTTGCGAAAAATTAAAAGAATTGTTGCCGAGGCAGCAATTCCAGATTGCCATACAGGCTGCCATTGGCGCGAAAGTGATTGCCCGCGAAAACATCAGCGCCATGCGCAAAGATGTAACCGCAAAATGTTATGGCGGCGACATTAGCCGCAAACGCAAACTGCTGGAAAAACAAAAAGAAGGCAAAAAGCGCATGCGGCAGATCGGCAATGTAGAAGTTCCGCAGGAAGCGTTTCTGGCAGTGCTGAAGCTGGATTAATTGTAATAGAATAATTTAAGCCAAAACTCAAAACTAAAAGCGATCATCTTTCCGGAATAGTTATAGAATTTGCAAGCAGATAGGTAAAAACTATAATACCCGCATTAACATGAAATGGAAGAAGCCCTAAAATTATATTCGTAGCAATAAAAAACATCCTCCCTACCCTGCTACATACTTTATTTCTACTAAAAAATTGTATCACATTCTATTGGCGCAGTATACGGCGATATAGAAACTGCATCCCAACCTATTGGCGCAGTGTACATGGTATCAAAAAATACATTCCAACCTATTGGCGCACATTCCCTCGTATAAAATTATAATTTTAAATCTATTGGCGCACTTTACGCAGCTTGGAATTATAATTTTTATACAGTTGGCGCACTGCACGTAGGTTAAAATGCAATTTTACGGTGTTGGGCGCACTGTACGGTGTATATTTTTTTACAAAAAAATGCCCGGGCGCAAAGTTTTTTTGAAAAAAAGTTTAATTTGTGATATAATTTTAAAACATCAAAAACACTATCATGAAAAAGAGATCAAAGGCTACTGCAGCCGCAAATGCAGGCGCTGCTGCTGCCAAAACCGCAACAAAAAAAGCTTCTAAAAGAGGTTATAACCCAAGAGCGCTTAATGACCTTGCCACAGTGTGCGCGAATGTGAGCGCAAGTTGGGCGCTTAACCCGCTGATAACGCTGATATGGATAACGCAAGCGCAGTTTGCCGCAATAGTGGCTGTTTATCTTAAAATGCTTGCGGCCCAGCAAGGCACAGCCAGCGACCGGCCCACACAAACACAGAGCCTGAACGTGCTTGATAAAAGCATAAACGCAGGTGTGACGCAGGTGAAAATAAATATCGCTGCTAAATTTAAAAAGGCGAATGCCGAGGCCCAATTTGCGAGGTATGGCATAGTGAAAAAAGGGAGCAGCTATATAATGTCGAGGGACAGGGACGACCGCGTGGCCGCGCTGAAATTGATGGTTGCTGCAATAGCTGCGGATGGTTTTGGCGCCGATCCCGATTATGGTACAGACTTCTGGACGACGATGCAAACCAATTATATACTGGGTATTGCGGCCGCGTCAAATACAGATGAAACAGTATCCGGCGGCTCGGGAAACATTAAATCGCAGGTGGCACAGATCAATAAAATAATGACCGCGCTGCGCAATGTAATAAAGGGAAATTATCCAGATAATACCGCTGCAGTTTACCGCAACTGGGGCTGGCTGAGAAGAGATTATTGATCAATTGAAAATATAGAATTGATAATGTATAATTCTAAAACCTGCAGGAAAGGCTTGCAGGTTTTTTTTATTTATAGAAAATAGTTTAGAGGCATAAAATTACCAATCTTTATCGGGTTGGTTAGGCGAAGTTTTTTGCTGCTGCAGTTTCTTTTGCAATTCTTTTTCCTGCTCGCGCAGGTTGCTGAGCAGTTGCTCTGCACGCTGTTTGGTCAATTGATTTTTAGGTTGCGGCTGCGGCTTTTGCTTTGGCTGCTTTTGAGGTTGTTGCTGAGGTTTATTTTTTTGTTGCTGTTGCTGCTGTTTTTTTAATTCGTTCAATACTTTCTGCAAGTTTTCCCGCGCCGAATCATCTGATGGAAGCATTCGTAATGATTGCTTAAATGCATCTGCCGCTTCGGCAAATTTTTTATCTTTTGCAAGTGAGACGCCTTTGTTATAGTATGAATTTTCCCCAAGGCTTTTATCCGATGTATTTGCGATTATTTCATCATAATACTTTTGCGCATCATCTGCTTTTTTTTGTTTTTGAAAAGCATTGCCAAGGTTATATTTCGCAGTATCATTTTGCGAGCCTTTATCAAGAGCTTTTTTGTAATAATCAGATGCAACAGCAAAATCTCCTTTTGCATAAGCATCGTTTCCCTGTTTTATAAAATTATTTCCCTGCTGCGCAAAAACAGTATGAATAACGAGCAAGAAAAATATGGAGAGAAGAAATTTCAAGGACGTAGTTTTTTTGTCTCGGGAATAAATATTTCAGCAATTAACAGGAGGATAATCATTGCAATAAAAAATGGTGCAAATGAAGCATACTGCCTGTCTCCCGCGCCACTGATCATTTTTTTCTCCATGCCGTCAAGTGCATTTGCTACGTCATTGGCAGTAGAAAAAGAATTATCAAGATGAAAATAAGTACCGCCTGTTTGCTGTGCAATATTTGATAATTCCTGTTCATTCAGTTTGGTAATTACTGTTTGGCCATTGGCATCTGTTTTATAGGTATTAGTACCCGGCTCCATTATAGGTGAGCCTTCCGTTGTGCCAATGCCTATTGTATAAACAATTACCCCATGCGCATATAATTGCTTAATCGCATCTTCTGATTTTGGGTCATGGTCCTCCCCGTCAGAGATCAGCACAACAGCTTTGTATTTTTTTTCTTTTGTATCGAGAGAATTATCGCAAAGGTTGAGCGCGTCTGCGATAACAGTACCCTGGATAGGCACCGCGTCAGGCGACGCATTACTGACGTACATTTTAGAAGCCGCGGCATCACTGGTCAATGGCATCTGCAAAAAGGCCTGCCCGGCAAACAACACCAGCCCCACGCGGTTATTATCATTCAGCCTATCAATAAGTAGGTTCACACATTGTTTTGCCAGATCAAGCCGGGAAGGTTTCACATCTGTACTCAACATGCTTTTGCTTACGTCAAGTGCTATTATTACATCAATACCCGCACGGCTAGAGCCTTTGCCGGCAATTGGTTTACGCAGATCTGCCGCCCCAACAATGCCAATAATAAGCGCCAGTAAAAGAAGGAGAAATTTAAGATCGAATAATAAAGGGGAATAGTTTTTCATTAATTCATTCACCAGTATCTCATCTCCTATTTCTTTTTTTATTTTCTTTTTCTTGCGCAATAAAAAAGCGAAGATCATTACCAGCGGAATGATGATAAACAGAGCGAACAAGTATTCTATATTTTCAAAGGAAACCATTCAGTCGCAATGTACTAAGGGATAGAAACAAGAATGATAATAGAGAAGTTTTTTTGATAATATTTATCATTTAGAGTCATTATCATTTCCTTCCTTCAAAGAAACCTTCACTCTTTAAGATGCCTTTGATGATGTTGGCGCGAGCTTCAAGCATATTAACGTCATGTGCGCCTTCTATATTCAATACAAAAAAATATGGGTGCTGGTTTTCTTCGATCCAACCAACCAGCCATCCGATAGCATCGCCATTTTCCCGAAAGCCCCACCCTGTTTTATAGCTTAGTTTATAATTGGCATTGCTCTCCCGCAGCATTACTTTTTTCACGATCTGTTGTGAGCGTTTTTGAAAAGGCAATTGCCCGAAATATAATTTCTTTACTAAACCCAATTCTTCATCAGGAGATATTTTTAAAGAATTATCCAGCCAGAATGTATCAATTTTTGAATTTATTTTTTGTGTGCCGTAATGCAGGCTGTCCAGCCATAATTGCATAGTATCTTTTCCAATCCTGCGCGCCACCTCTTGGTAATAAGGGATAGCTGAAACAGTAAATGCCTGTTGCATAGTAAGGTCCTGGTTCCATTCTTTAGCGGTGTCGCCATTGGGGTATTTTCTTATAATGCCATCCCATTTTATCACCATCTTTTCATTAGAGATAACACCTTTTTCGAGCCCTATTAATGAGTTAACGATCTTAAAAGTAGATGCAGGCAAATAAGAAGAATCCCTGTAGCGTGAAAGACCATAAACAGTAAACTGGTTTTGACCGTTATCATAGAGGGCAAAACAACCGTGTACTTTATTTTCTTCAAAATATTTTTTTAAACTATTGTCAACTGTAACATTGTTGGGCGAGCAGGAGGCTATATAAAAAGAAAAAAAAGAAAAGTAAAAAAGCCATTTCAATTTCATAAACATATTTGAGCTGCAAATGTAATTTGCTTGGGATTATCAATTTAATTTGTATTTAATTCAATTTCATTGGTAATTTTAAAAATAAAAGGCTATCATTGCGACTTAACCAACCGTTTTATGAAGAAAATATTTCCCTGGCTGAAACTTTTTTCTATTTTTCTTATAACTGCTGCCATTGCAGGTGCCTGTACCAAAAGCGGCCCCACACCATTGTTAGGCCCGTCTTATTTTAATGATACAACAGGAACAGATACATTAACAACTTATGGGATTAGTTTTTCATACGGGGGAACGCAAACGACTTATTCAAATGAAGCATTTGCTATAGACAGCGGTGCCATTTGGGGCTTGGAAGCTTTAAGCTCAAATGATTCGGTAGAAATAGCTTTTCAAATCACCTCAGCTTCAGCACTCAGCACCGCTATAACTTATACAGATACCTCGATGGCTAATAACGCAATATTTGCATTGGGTAATCCATTATCCGGCGCGGTTATAGGAGCTACTTATTATGCTGCAACACCTAATGTAAAAGTAAATTTTACTGCCATTACATCAACATATGTTAAAGGAACATTTTCCGGCAATATAGCTCCAATAACCGGCAGCCCGTCTACCGCGATCACAAACGGGAGTTTTTATTTGCAGGTCCTATAAATATTAGAACAAGACAGTTAAACATTATTTCGGAGCGGCATAAATAGCCGCTCCTTATTTTTATATGAGCACAAATTTTCCAATCGTTACCTGGGCGACAGGTGCAAATGTTTATGAAGTAAATACACGCCAATATACAATCGAAGGTTCTTTCAGCGCTTTTGCCAAACATCTTCCCCGCTTGAAAGATATGGGTGTTTCCATTTTATGGCTCATGCCCATAACACCTATCAGCATTGAGAGGCGGCAGGGAACGCTCGGCAGTTATTATGCCTGTAGCAGCTACGTGCAAATAAATTCCGAGTATGGTACAATGGATGATTTTAAAGTGCTGGTTAAACTGTCACATGCCCTTGGGTTTAAGTTAATCATTGACTGGGTGGCAAACCATACAGGTTATGGACATGAATGGACCCACACTCACAACGATTTTTATTTGAAAGACGACCAGGGAAATTTTACTGAAAAAAACGGCTGGGTAGACGTAATTGATCTTGATTTTGCAAACTTCAAAATGCGCAACGCAATGATCAATGCCATGAAGTTTTGGATAACTGAATGTGATATTGATGGCTTCCGTTGCGACATGGCTCATCTCGTGCCGCTAGACTTTTGGCGTGCTGCAAGAACGGCTTGTGATGCACTAAAATCTCTGTTCTGGCTTGCTGAATGCGAAGTGCCCGAATATCACCAGGTCTTTGATGTTACGTATGCGTGGGAATGGATGCACGTCAGTGGAAATCTTGCAAAGCACAACGCTTCTTTGCAACAAATGAAAGATGTGCTGTCTAAATACGCTCAATATCCGCAAGGCGCACAAAAGCTATTCTTTACTTCAAACCATGATGAAAATAGTTGGAACGGAACAGAGTATGAAAAATATGGCGATGCTGCAAAAGCCTTTGCTGTATTCGCCTGCACCTGGCCTGGGATGCCGCTTATTTACAGCGGCCAGGAATTGCCAAACTTCAAACGGCTAAAGTTCTTCGACAAAGATCTAATTGAATGGACTGACAAACCACCTGCCCTGCAAGATTTTTACAAAACCTTATTAACCACAAGAAAAAACAACTCTGCATTTCACCAAGGCGCGCAAGCCACGATCCTGCAAACAAACAACGATGATAAAGTATTAGCGTTTCTTCTCGTAAATGAAACCGACAAAGCGCTTGTCATTATTAATTTATCAAATGCCTCTGATCTCAAATTCTCCCTTTCTCAAGATTCTCTTCCCGGGAACTACCTCAACATCTTTTCAGAAAAAGAATACACCATTGAAACCGATGTCCCTGTTAGTTTAGGCTCATACGAATTCGCAGTATATGTAACTAAAAAATAAAAAGGGAAAAAGCAGTTAAGCTCTTTCCCCTTAATTCTTGCTTCGAAATTTAATTATGACTTTCCTTCTGTTCTGTCCCTGTCTAGCTTTTGCATAGACATCATCTGCTGCATGGTTTTCTGCATTCCTTCATTGCTTCCGTCAAGAAATATCACATTTCCTTTGCCCACTTCTGCAAAGTTCTTGATCGCCTCTGTCCACATGCTGAACAAAATCACATTCGTGTCCAGGTTTGCCTGCTTCATTTGTTCTGCCGCCTGGCTCATACCCCGGGCAACTTCTTCCCGGAAAAGCGCCACACCCTGCCCGCGCAGCCTTGCCGCTTCTTTTTCTGCTTCAGCAGATATCTTTATCGCATTACCTTCTGCTTCTGCAGCCTTTGTTTTGGTTATCAGCAACGCCTGCCCTTCATTTTCCGCAGCAGCTTTCAGGTTATTGCTTGCCACTACGCGGCTCATGCTGTCAATAATTGCCTGGTCAAACGTGATGTCGTTTATCTGCAAATCCTGTAGATGATAACCCCAGGCTTCAAGCGACATATCTATTTGTTCTTTCACAAATTCTACAATATCTCTTCTCAGCCCCAGTATTTCTGCCTGTTTTTTTGTAGCCACAAAGGCGCGGATGGAGCCTTCTATCGTTCGCACTAACGCCTGCATCAGGTCCTTATCATTGATAAACTTAAACGCCACTTTCTTTATGGTTTCCTCGTCCGCGTTTTGAACAGCATAGAGCAGCATGGCTTTAAAATAAACATTCGCCTGATCCAGCGTCACGGCCTGGAACTCCAGCTCTACAGACCGGTTCTGGATGCTGATGCGTTTATATACCTGCTCCAGCAAAGGAATTTTAAAATTCAACCCCGGTTTCATTACGCGCTGGTATTTGCCAAACATGGTGATGACAGAAATATATCCCTGGTTAACCGTTACCAAGCCGCTGAAAACAATTAGCAGGAGAACAAGTACCCACCAGTAACTAATAAATTCCATAATTTTTAATTTTAAGGTGGCAAGATAAGGGGAAACAGCATGAAGTGAGCATTACATTTATTGTTTTTATTGAGGAAAAGGAAGGAAAAGGGTTTTTGGCATTGACACGAGTATTTTTGGCATCGACACGGGTATTTATGGCATCGACATGAGTATTTACGGCATCAACACGGGTATTTATGGCATCGACAGGGGTATTTACGGCATCGACATGAGTATTTACGGCATCGACATGAGTATTTATGGCATCGACATTAGTATTTACGGCATTGACATTAGTATTTATGGCATCGATATGAGTATTGGAGGTTTCTACAGAGAAAAGAGTGGAGAGAAAGGCAAAATGTGTCATTCTTACAGTGCAAATATGCCAACGGGGCAGTTGAAGGATGGTTTTTGAAATTGGAGAATGGATAATGGAGAATGGATAATGGAGGGGGGTTGGGATGGGCTCTTGTGTTTATTTATAAAATGTCTTCCTTTTCTTCCCATGACTGCACGAGGTTTATTAATACTTCGACGGCTTTTTGCATGTCGCTGACGCTGACCCACTCGTGTTTGCTGTGGATGGCTTGCATGCCCGTGAAGATGTTTGGGGTGGGCAGCCCCATGAAACTGAGGCGGCTGCCGTCTGTGCCTCCGCGGATGGGTTCGTTTACGACGGTGAGGCCTGCGCGTTTGTAGGCTTCTTCTGCATGGGCGGCGACCTGAGGATGCTGCACTAATATCTCTTTCATGTTGCGGTATTGCTCCTGCACCTCAAACTGCATTGAGGCTTTTGGATGGCGCTTCAAAACGGTTTCCGCGATTGCCTTTAAACGGGCTTCATGTTTTTCTAAATTGGCGGTGATAAAGTCGCGGACGATGAAATCGATGGTGGCTTTTTCGGCGATGCCCTCCATGCGCACGGGATGCACAAAGCCCTGGCGGCCTGTTGTTGTTTCGGGGCTGAACTCATCCGTTGGCAGGGCGGCGAGTATTTCTCCGGCTATTTTTAAAGCGTTGACCAAAGTGCCTTTTGCATAACCAGGATGGGCAATGACCCCATAAACAGTGATTTTTACGCCATCTGCGCTGAAGGTCTCGTCTTCAAAAGTGCCACGTTCGCCACCGTCGAGGGTATAGGCGTAATTGGCACCGAGCTTTTGTAAGTCAACTTTGGCAGTGCCCTTGCCTACTTCTTCATCGGGCGTGAAAAGGAGCTTTATTGCCCCGTGTTTTATATCTTGGTGCTCCAATAGATAAGCGGCAAAATCCATGATGATGGCGACGCCTGCTTTATCGTCTGCGCCGAGGAGCGTATTGCCGGAGGCCGTGATGATGTCCTCCCCTATCTTGTCTTTTAAATAAGGATATTTTGAGGGAGAGATGATCTGGGTGGGGTCATCGGGCAAAATGATGTCCTCACCGTTATAATTATTGTGGAGGAGCGGCTTGACATTGGTGCCGCTGCAATCGGGGGCGGTGTCTACGTGGCCGCAGAAGCAGATGACAGGGACCTTCTTGTCCGTGTTAGAAGGGATGGTGGCGTATACATAGCCGTGCTCATCAAGATGGGCATCGGGGAGACCAAGTTGCTGCAATTCAAGGGCTAGGAGGCGGCTCAGATCCTTTTGTTTTTCGGTGGTTGGCTGGGTGTTGCTTTGAGGGTCGCTCTGGGTGTCTATTTGTACGTAACGCATTAAACGTTCAGCAACGGAGGAGGAGTAATTACTATTCATGGCGATAATTTGGTGCAAAATAATGGGTTTGACGGTAATTTTTATGAAGAATTGATAGGCTAGGTATAGGGGAGCCATGGCCTTGGGTGGGCTTCGAGTGGGCTTTAGGTGGGAGTAAGGTGGGGTTTCACTGGGAGTAAGGTCTCTATAATGTCTCTATAAGGTCTCTATAAAGTCTCTATAAGGGTAGGGAAATGGGGGTTGGGAAGGAGAAAAATGTGAGGTTGGTTGCAATTTAGGTTAAAGTTGGTTGGTGGTGAAAATTAATTTTCCAGAGGTAATTTTGAATGACGAAAATAAGGACACAGAGAGCGGTACCCACGAATAAAATAATTTTGTTTTATGCCCGAATGTTAAAAGCGTGTTTATTTTTTTATACCTTCACGTAAATCTTTCATTAGTGTTCACCCCTATTTATTTTCATGAGATAGGAAAAACCAATCATTAATTAAAAAACTATGGCTAAATCACAAGAAACGTTTAACAAGAAGGAAAAAGAAAAAAACCGGCTGAGAAAACAGCAGGATAAAAAAGAAAAAAAAGAAGAACGGAAGGCTAATGCAAAAAAAGGCCAGTCGCTGGAAGATATGATGGCTTATGTGGATGAGAACGGTAACCTGGTGGATGCACCGCCCGATCCGCGCAAAAAAAGGATCGTGCGAACGGAGGACATCCAGATCGGCATAACAAAGCAGGAAGACCTGCCGCCGCAGGATGTAGTGAGGAAAGGTGTGGTTACTTTTTTTAATGAATCAAAAGGATTTGGGTTTATCAAAGACCAGCAAACACAGGAAAGTGTTTTTGTGCATATAAACGGCTTGCTAACGGAAGTGAAAGAAAACGATAAGGTGACTTTTGAAGTGGAGCGCGGGCCAAAAGGGCTGAACGCGTTGTCAGTGAGGAAGGCAGTGTAGGCTTGTGCTCAAGGATCTTAATGATCTATACAAATTGTTTAATGAATTGATGGATTATAACACAAAAAAGCTCCAAATCCTTTAGAGGATGCAGAGCTTTTTGAAGAAGTCGGGTAGACAAGATTTGAACTTGCGACCCCACGCCCCCCAGACGTGTGCGCTACCGGGCTGCGCTACTACCCGAAACATTTACCGGTGGTTTTTAAAGCGGGGAGGCAAATGTAAGCCGCTTTTATAAAATTCAACCTATATTGCACAAAATCTTGCACCCTTCCCATGAAGCTTTTACTGAAGCAGGTAGAGATCTCTGATACAAATTCACCTTACAACGGTTCTGTAAAGGATATTTTAATTACTGATGGGGTTATTGAAAAAATAGCTGACAGTATTGATAATGCTGACGAAATAATTGTATTTGAAAATTGTATTGTTTCGCCGGGATGGGTTGATATCTTTTCGCAATTCTCAGACCCCGGTATGGAATATGCCGAAACGCTGGAAAGCGGAGCAAATGCTGCTGCTGCGGGGGGATTCACACAAGTGTTTACTTTGCCCAATACCAATCCTGTAGTGCAAAGCAAGGGGCAGGTGGAGTATATTGTTCAAAAAGCAAAACATTTACCGGTTACAATCCACCCGCTTGGGGCTATTACGAAGAACGCGGAAGGGAAGGAACTGGCGGAAATGTATGATATGAAAGACAGCGGGGCAATCGCTTTCAGTGACGGAACCAACCCTGTGCAATCGGCAGGGCTGCTGCTGAAAGCGCTGCAATATATTAAAGCATGTGACGGTGTTGTGGTGCAGGTGCCTGTTGATAAAAGTATTGGACATCTGGGGTTGATGAATGAGGGCATTGTATCTACACAGCTTGGATTGCCCGGCGTTCCTGCGCTTGCAGAGGAGATGATGATAAGGAGGGATAT
Organism: uncultured Bacteroidota bacterium; assembly: GCA_963771435.1. Lineage (GTDB taxonomy): Bacteria > Bacteroidota > Bacteroidia > Chitinophagales > Chitinophagaceae > CAVYTF01. The sequence goes on from CAVYTF010000021.1 coordinate 23,825, forward strand.
AGAATTGTTGAAATACACGGAAAGTAAACTGCATATAACAGGTGTTTCTACTGAGAAGGGTTTGCAGTTGATCGTTGATGCAAAGAAGGAAGGATCACAGGTGAGTTGCAGTGTTACACCCTATCATTTATTCTTTTGTGATGAGGATCTGACCACTTATGACACTAATTTAAAAGTGGCCCCTCCCCTACGCTCAAGAAAAGATATGATGGCTTTGAGAGAAGCAGTAAAAGAAGGGTTAGTGGATTGTATTGCTTCGCACCATATTCCTCAAAACTGGGATGCTAAAACCTGCGAGTTTGAATATGCAAAGAATGGGATGATCGGTTTACAGACCACTTATGCTGTGTTGCAGACTGTGTTGCCTGATCTAAGCGCAAATACAATAGTATCAATGCTTTCAGAAAATGTAAGAAATATATTCGGGTTGCCGAGTGCAGAACTTAAAGAAGGGAATAAAGCAGAACTGACGTTATTCAGCCCTAAAGAAAGCAGTGTTCTTTCGAAGGAAAACAATATGAGCAAATCTGCCAACTCAGCTTTTTTTGATATAGAGCTTAAAGGAAAAGTAATTGGCATTTATAATAAGGGAAACTTAATTTTGAATAAATAAAACAAATTTTTATGGAAACAAAGGTTACAACACATATCACACAAGGATTATTAATATCGTTGGTTTTAATACTTATCAGCATCACTGCTTACATAACAGGGCAAGACCAAGCCTCATGGGCCAGATGGATCGGAAACATAATTTTGTTTGGAGGAGTACTCGCTTCCTGTATTGTTTATGCAAATCAATTAAACAATAATGTAACCTTTGGAAATGTTTTTGCCCATGGCTTTAAAGTGAGTGCCGTAGTTACTTGCTTAATGATAGTCTTTATGGTATTATTTGTCCTATTTATGCCTGATATAAAGGAAAAAGCAATGGAAGCCGCCAGAGCCAAGATGGTACAACAGGGGCAATCTGAAGAAACTATTCAAATGGGGCTTAATATCACCAGTAAGTTCTTTTATGCTTTTATAATTGGTGCTATCCTGGTTATTTATTTATTTATTGGAGTTATTGCTTCTCTTATCGGTGCTGCAGTAGCAAAGAAAAACCCAACCAACCCATTTGACCAGCAAGCAATATAACCCCTTTTAAAATTAGTTTTATTGAATGGATGTATCAATTGTTATTCCTTTATTGAATGAAGATGAATCATTGCCAGAACTATGTGAATGGATCGTGCGTGTGGTGAAGGAAAATAGCTTATCCTACGAGATAATTTTAATTGATGACGGCAGCACGGATAATAGTTGGGAGGTGATCGAAGAAATGGCTGCAAGGAACCAATGCATAAAAGGCATAAGATTTCAAAGAAATTATGGTAAGTCTGCCGCGCTGAACGAAGGGTTTAAAGCAGTAAAAGGGGATGTGGTAATAACCATGGATGCTGATATGCAGGACTCGCCTGATGAAATACCTGCCTTGAGGAATATGATCATTGAAGGCGGTTATGACCTTGTAAGCGGATGGAAAAAAGTGAGATATGATAATGCCCTGACCAAAAACTTACCTTCTAAAATATTTAATGCTGCAGCAAGATGGACATCAAATATAAAGTTGCATGATTTTAATTGCGGATTAAAGGCTTATAGGAAAAAGGTAGTGAAAAGTATAGAAGTATATGGCGAAATGCATCGGTATGTTCCAGTGTTAGCAAAATGGGCAGGGTTCAGGAAAATCGGAGAAAAGGTAGTAGAGCACAGACCAAGGAAATATGGTATTACGAAATTCGGATGGGACAGGTTTATTAACGGCTTTCTTGACCTGACGACCATAACTTTTGTTGGAAGGTTTGCCAAAAAGCCGATGCACTTTTTTGGTTTGTTTGGAACGCTTTGTTTTTTTATTGGCCTGGTGAGCAGTATTTATTTAATTGTTGCTAAGTTTTCCATGCAGAATTTTGCTATTACTAACAGGCCAATATTTTATATTGCATTAACTGCTATGGTCATCGGTATGCAATTATTCCTTGCAGGTTTTGTATCTGAATTGATCGCGCGCAGCTCCCCTGAAAGAAATACTTATTTCATTGATAAGAAAATAGGTTTCTAACAGAACGCCGATATTTGTCCTTATGCAGAAAGTTGTGATCATCGGCCCTGCCCATCCTTTACGCGGCGGTTTAGCTTCTTTTGATGAAAGGCTGGCAAGGGCTTTTTTACAAAATGGCGATGAGGCGACTATCTATACTTTCTCATTACAGTACCCTAATTTTCTTTTTCCCGGCACAACGCAATATTCTTCAGAACCGCAGCCTAAAGATATTTCTATAAAAGTTTGTATTAATTCAGTCAATCCTTTTAACTGGATAAAGGTTGGAAATGAATTAAAAAGAACAAAGCCTGATATTATTGTGGTGCGTTACTGGCTTCCTTTTATGGGGCCTTGTTTAGGAACAATATTGCGCATTGTAAAAAAAAATAAGCACACAAAAATTATTTGTATTGCAGATAATATTTTGCCTCATGAGAAAAGGTTTGGAGATAGGGCATTCACTAAATATTTCATTAAGCCTGTTGATGCATTTATCACAATGAGTGAAAAAGTAATGAAGGCTCTACAAATATTTACGCAAAAACCTGCGAAGCAAATTGTTCATCCGCTATATGATAATTTCGGGGAGATAGTTGATAAAAAAGAAGCAAAAAGGAAATTGAAAATTGATGATGAAGCGTCGATAATTCTTTTTTTTGGTTTCATTAGAAAATATAAAGGATTGGATCTGTTATTAGAAGCAATGAGTATTTTAAAAGCTACAAATAACAAACAACAAGTTCCCAAACTTCTTATTGCTGGGGAATTTTATGAGGATAGAAAAGTGTATGATGTATTAATTGAAAACCTTGATATAAGAGAACTCCTTATTTTGCGTACAGATTTTATTCCTGACAGCGAAGTTAAATATTATTTAAGCGCTGCAGATTTTGTCATACAGCCTTATCGGAATGCTACTCAAAGTGGCGTCACACCTTTGGCCTATCATTTTGAAAAACCAATGCTGGTAACTAATGTAGGTGGCTTACCGGATCTGGTTCCTGATAAAAAAGCGGGGTTAGTTTGTGAACCAAATGCTGCCGATATTGCAAAACACATTTTGGAATTGTATGAATTGGGTGAGGATCATTTTTTGCCTCATCTTCGTGAAGAAAAGAAAAAATATAGCTGGAATATATTGGTTGACACCATAACAGATTTAAGCAAAAACTAAATGATCTATAGAAGCAGAGCACCATTGCGCATTGGTTTGGCTGGTGGAGGAACAGATGTAAGCCCGTATAGCGACCAATTTGGAGGGGCTATTTTAAATGTCACTATTTCTCATTTCGCACAGGCAAGCATTGCACCATTAAAAGAAAACAAAATTATAGTGCAGGCGCTTGACCGCAAAGAAGAGCAGAGCTTTGAATGGGATAAAGAATTGCCAATTAATAGCAAACTTGATTTGCTTAAGGGCGTATATAACCGCATTCAAAAAGACTATGGAGTGCCTGCGAAAGGCTTTTGTTTAACCACTTATGTTGACGCGCCAGCGGGTAGTGGCCTGGGCACTTCCTCCACGCTTGTGGTTGCCATCATCGGTGCCTTTGTAGAAATGTTGAAACTTCCTCTTGGTGAATATGATATTGCACATTACGCTTTTGAAGATCGAAAGGAACGACCTGAAACTTGCGGGGGGCAGGCAAGACCAATATGCCGCAACTTTTGGTGGCGTAAATTATATGGAATTTTATGAGGATGACAAAGTAATAGTAAATCCTTTACGTATTAAGCAGGAGTATTTGAATGAGCTTGAAAACAACCTTGTTCTGTATTTTACATCCACAAGCCGGGAAAGCGCTACCATCATAAAAGAGCAGCAGAAAAACGTGCAGCAGAAAAATGAAAAGTCAATTGAGGCAATGCACCAGTTAAAAGAACAGGCACGCAGGATGAAAGAAGCCTTGCTTAAAGGGAAGCTAAATGAAATAGGCGAAATACTTGATTATGGCTTTTTGCAAAAAAGAATTATGGCGCATAATATTTCAAATGACAGCATTGAAGAAATATATGAGGCTGCCAAGAAAAGCGGTGCAACGGGCGGAAAGATAAGCGGCGCGGGGGGCGGTGGTTTTATGACCTTTTATTGTCCTGGCAATTCCCGATATAAAGTGATAGAAACATTAAATAGTTTTGGCGGCGAAATAAAACCTTACCGCTTTATTAAGCACGGCTTAAATACCTGGACAGCACATTAAACAAGCTCCCATCTGATGAAAGAAAAAATAAAAAGTATTATTGCAGCATCGATTTCCGTTAAAGAACAATTGCTGCATGATGAAGAAATGCAAACAAAAATTGCTGAAGCTGTAGAAGTGATTACCATTGCTTTTGAAAAAGGGAACAAGGTTCTGTTTTGCGGCAATGGAGGCAGCGCTGCAGATGCACAACATTTGGCCGCTGAGTTTTCAGGCAGATTTTACAAAGACCGTAAAGCTCTTCCCGCCGAGGCTTTGCACTGCAACACTTCTTACCTGACTGCTGTTGCGAATGATTACAGCTACGACGTTATTTATGCAAGAATTATTGAGGGAACCGGAAACTCAGGCGATGTATTGATTGGTTTAAGTACATCAGGTAATTCAGGGAATATTATCAAAGCATTTGATGCTGCAAAGGCACAGAAGATCACTACAATTGGTTTTACAGGAGAGAGCGGCGGCAAAATGAAAACAATTAGCGATTACTTATTCAACGTTCCTTCAAAAGATACACCACGTATACAGGAAAGCCATATCCTCTTAGGGCATATCATCTGTGAGTTAGTAGAAGAAAAACTGTTCCCCTGATGCAAATTAAAGAATGCATTATTCTCGCCGGAGGCTTGGGAACAAGACTTCGCAGTGCAGTGCCTGATCTGCCAAAATGTATGGCGCCTGTTAATGGTAGGCCTTTTATCGCATATGTAATCGAATACCTTCAATCACAGGGTATTGAAAGCTTTATCTTTTCTCTGGGTTACAAGCATGAATATTTTACTGATCTTCTTTCTTCATTTTCATCAACTTTCAACTATCAATTATCAATCGAAGAAGAGCCTCTTGGGACAGGCGGAGGCGTAAAGCTTGCTTGCAATAAAGCTTCAGGCAAAAATGTTCTTGTTACAAATGGAGACACACTTTTCAAAATAAACATTAATACGCTTTCATTTTTTCATGTTCAACATAGCGCAGACTGCACTTTGAGCCTAAAACCAATGACAAACTTTGACCGTTATGGTGTGGTAGAATTGAATGAAGATGATTCTATAAAAAGTTTTAAAGAAAAAAGTAATTACAAAGTAGGTCTTATAAACGGAGGTGTCTATGCTTTAAATGTTCAATCCTTTTTGAATGAATCCTTACCTGAAAGGTTCTCCTTTGAAAAGGATTACCTCGAAAAATATTTTCAGGAAAGAAAAATGTATGGAGTAGTTGAGGATAAATACTTCATAGACATCGGTATCCCCGAAGATTACGAAAGAGCAAGCAAGGAACTTCTTACTCCCAGTCCAGTGTTTGATTTAAAGCAAACCAACTCTTCCTGGACCCTCTTCATCGACCGTGACGGCGTCTTCAACCACGAAAAAAAAGATGGCTATATTTTAAACAGAGATGAATTTCTCTTCTATAATGATGCCCTTCTCGCCGTAAAAAAATTACACGAAACCTTCGGCCTCATCTTCTTGGTCACCAACCAAAAAGGAATCGGCAAACAATTAATGACGGAAGATGATTTCCATTCCATCAGCGCGCACATGCTTGCCGAAATAAAAAAACACGGCGGACGTATAGATAAAATTTATTTCGCAACCGACCTTGACGACAATGCCATCAATCGCAAGCCAAACCCCGGCATGGCCTTGCAAGCCAAACAGGATTTTCCCCAAATTGACTTTTCAAAAAGCATCATGGTCGGCAACAAACTCAGCGACATGCAGTTTGGACGCAACGCCGGCATGCACACCAGTTTCCTCGCCACCACTAATCCTGAAACGCCCTTCCCTCACCCGCTCATTGACCTTCGTTTCGATTCCCTCCTCCAATTTGCGCAGTCGCTAAATGCCTAATAAATCCATAAATTTACTCCCAAAGCAATTTTCACCTTTTTAGTTCGTAAGCAAGTAGTAATTTTCGCAAACATGAAAGCAAAAACCGCAGTTTTAATTTTTTCCATTTCCTTTTTTCCTTTCATCTCACATGCCCAGCACCTAAGCAAAGGCAGCCTAAAAAACCTCCACGCGCTGGAAGACTCCATGCAGATCTATAGCCAAGACATGATCTTTGACACCTTCGCCCCGCAGCGTTTTGATGCTGTTTCAAAATTTACCCCCCTGCTCGTCCGCGCGCTAAAAACAACCTGGTCATTCCAATATCCTTTCGATTCCCTCCAAACCGTTTCCATCATTTACGCCCCCGACACCACCTTTCGCATTTTCACCTGGCAACTCGAGAAAGACGAAAGCTATTTCCGCCAGTACGGCGCCATTCAAATGAACACCAAAGACGGCTCCCTCAAACTCTTTCCTCTCATTGACGAGTCCGATTTCACACCCCGCCCCACAGACTCCGTGCGCACCGACCTCAACTGGATCGGCGCCATTTACTACGGCATCGTCATGAAAACCTACAACAACAAAAAATATTACACCCTCATCGGCTACGACGACAACGATTTCCAAACCACCCGCAAATGGCTGGAAGTACTCACCTTCGCGCCGGACGGCAAGCCCGTTTTCGGCGGGCAGTATTTCTCTTACGCAGAAGACAGCATCAAGCCCCCGCAGCCCGATTACCGTTTCTGCCTGGAATATAAAAAGGACGCAAAAGCAAGAATGAATTACGACGCTGATATGGACATGATCGTTTTTGAGCACCTCATCAGCGAAAACAATAACCTCGCAGAAAAATTCACCCTCATCCCCGACGGTGATTACGAAGGCTTCCGCTGGCAGGGCGGGAAATGGGTGTTGGTGAGCAAAGTATTCACCCAAAAGCTGGAAGACGGCCAGTTTCCCATGCCCGTCCCCATTAAAGACGAAAACGGCAAAACCGACGAAGACAAACTACAACAGCAATCCGATAAAACCATGGGGCCGAAGCCGTAACTCTTTAGTGTTAACATATATTCAGTATAAATAGAGGGTATAAACTGAATAAGTTTGTATCTTTACAGAGCTAATTGAATTGCAAGTTTCTGCTACCTGCGCTGTTGATCTCTCCCAATAATATAGGCATAAAAAGACGAAGGATGAACGAAGGATTGACGTAAGCGCAACGAGGGTATGCGGGCATAAGGTTTAGTTTACGATAAAGTATCCATGAAGGTGGGTGGGAGGAAGGATGATTTAAATGAGAGATAGCTGCACTGTTTCGGCTGATGAAACACTGCCGATAGAGGAAAATTCATAATTCCTTATTCTAATTCCTTGTTCGTAACTGCAATAAAAGAGGCCACCCTTCGGCGGCCTGTTTATAAAATATCATTCTAAAAAATTACGGCTGTGTAACAGCATTCATTTCCAGGCTTACGGCTGTTTGGGCAAGCAGCCTTCCGTTAACTGATGCGCCAGTCTTTAAATTAATAGCCGTTTTAGAAAGTATCACTCCTGCAAATTGAGTGGTTGTTCCCAAAGTAACTGCGCCGGATGTCTGCCAGAAAATATTCTTCGCCTGGGCGCCGTTTGCCAGGATGATGTGCACTCCCGAACTCATGGAAAGCGTTCCTGCAACCTGGAATATCCACACAGCATTAGCCCCACCCGAGATGGTAATATTAGATGGTATCAGCAACGCGCTGGTCCATTTATACAATCCCGGTTTCAACGTTTTGCCGCCAATATTTCCAGCCCCAAGATTAAGGTAGTTAGGGTTGCTGCGGCCCGCCGCGTCAGTGTACGCAGTGCCCATAGCCCCAATAGCCGAAGTCAGCATACTCGCATTCACCACTCTGCAGGCAGGCCCGGCAGCATTAACGGTGTAGATAGTTCCCGTCACTTCGGGGCAGGTCAAATGAATAGCCGCGCCGGTGATCGGGCTCGTGCCAATGTTTCCCGTAACCGCAGACGAAGGAACATCCGTGATGCCCGATTCTGAAAGAATCACAAAATCACCCGCTGTGCCCAGGTTAACCGCTGCTACCTTTGCTTCAGCAGCATCTGAAAATTCAGCACCTGAAGGCAGCGTTGCCACAGCAGCAGGAGAAGAATTGGACCCAATGTTTTTTTGGCATCCACCAATCAGCACAGCTAATAGCATTGCTACAGCCGGCAAGAACAATCGTTTTGAGCTCATTTTTTTTATTTTAATTTTTAAATTCAGACTATTGTTTAAGTGCTTATCTGAACAGGTGCAAGGTAGACCAGTTACCCACCTTTTTGTTATATAATCCTCTTTGTTTGTTGCATCATTCACACATTAACATTCCATACAAATCTCTTTTTAAATTCCCGCCGACCCCTTATACGGACATGAAGCGAGGCCGTGTATTCCGGTAGTTGGGAATACCTACCGATAGGGAAACTGGGAATTAGAGGCATAAGATGTACCCGTTAAAATTGTAATAATAATCATACTTTATGTAAAAAATACTTTACTAAATGTAGTATATACTATACATTTGTATAAAATTAAAATATATGCAATTCAAATTATTATTACCTAACAAGTACAAAAAAGCAGGATGGCTCATTCTTATTCCTGCGTTCGTTTTCGGTATTATTTTAATAACCACAAATTTTTCACCGGTATGGTTACATGCAAAGGTCTTCAACATATTTCCGGATAGTGGTGACAAACTTTTTAAATTCGGAGATGAAAACCTTACCAACACTATCGTCGGTGTGCTTTTTATCATTGGCGCTTTATTAGTGGGTTTTACAAAAGAAAAAAATGAGGACGAGTTTATTGCTAATATGCGGTTATCATCGCTATTATGGGCAGTGCTGGTAAATTATATCTTACTGATCATTGCTTTCATTTTTATCTATGAATCAGCATTTTTAAATGTTATGATGTATAATATGTTCACAGTGCTGCTGATCTTTATTACGAGGTTTAATTTTGTTTTATATAAAAATTAAAGACCGGTACCAGATGAAAAATAATATAAAAGTGGAGCGTGCTATAAAGAATTTTACGCAGGAGGACCTGGCCAATAAAGTATCTGTAAGCCGCCAGACCATAAACGCTATGGAAGCAAATAAATATGTTCCTTCTACAGTATTAGCTTTAAAAATAGCAAGGGTTTTCAAAAAAAATGTTGAAGAAATATTCTCCCTGGAAAAAGGAGATTAACAGTTACCGGGCTACTTTATCTGTAAGTGCAAATCATATTTTCATACCCACCATCCATTTCCAGAGCATCCAGAACAACATCCTTTTGTTGTTGGTGAAGAACACCAACAACGGCGAAATATTCTCCCTGGAAAAAGGAGATTAACAGTTACCGGGCTACTTTATCCGTAAGTGCAAATCATATTTTCATACCCACCATCCATTTCCAGAGCCTCCAGAACAACATCCTTTTGTTGTTGGTGAAGAATACCAACAACGGCGAAGTGGATGAGCAATGAACAAAAGATGAGGAAAAGCACTTCTGTCCCATGATGCCAAACCGCATGGTAGGGGTAGAGACTTTGTTTATTCAAATATTCTTAATTTAAACAATTCCTTCATTTTGTCAAAGCTCTGCTTTGGTTTTTTGCAAACGTAAATTGTTTGCACAACCCAGCCTTCACTGCTTGCATAGTTGCTGTAAATTTTTCTTACAGGAATTACTTCTGCGAAGAAAGGGTTAAAAAAACTATCACCCGCATCGTTATAACAAAAAGCAATAACCGTTTCGGGCATTTTGCCCGTCGGCGCCCAGGCATAAAAGCTTCCGTGATAGGAAACCGCATGCGGAAGCCCGTAATCATTTCTAAACAATTCAACCGCACCGGCCTGCGAATAATGCTTCCCCCAAATGAGGCAATTATTCTTTTCATCAACAGGCAAACTGTCATAAATGACCTGCAGTTGCGTTAATGTTTCTTTCCATTTTTCCTTTGCATAATATTCCTGCATAGGAAGCACTTCTTTTCCGTTTTTTATTTCTTTTGGGGAATATTTATAAACCGAATTCAAATAATGACTAAAAGAATATACGGGCATTCCGAAAGGAATCAATACTGAGCTGATCAATAAAATACCCAAAAAAAAATATAGTAACCAATTTCTTTTCGGCTTTATTTTCCGTTCCCAAAATATACCGCAGAACGGAAGCATCGTAAGAATAATTGGAAAGAAATAATATACTTTTCCTTTGCAACAGGCAAGAAACAGTGCAGATAATAGAATTGAACAGGCAAGCGGCCTGTAGAGGTTTTTATTGTTTTTATCAACAAACATAAAAACCAAAGCGGGAAGAATCCGTATGAAAACAACCGGATTGACGGATAAGAATAAATAAAGCAATGTATGTAACGGTGTTGTATCATCCAATTGGGTTTCATACAGCCGACGAAACATCTGCAATGCAGGCCAACCATTTACATATTGCCAAATGATATTCGGCAGTAAAATCAAAAATGAAATAATCAAACATTGCCAGTATTTACCTTTGACCAATTCAACCCTTGTTTTTCTAAAGAGCAATAATGACAATAAACCGAAACAAAAAAACAATGCGTCATATTTAGTCAGAAAAAACAGAGAGATGCATATGGCCAAATACCACAAGTATTTTGCTTCCCCTTGTTTTATGAATCTTATGAGTTGATAAAAACAAAGTACCCAAAACAATTGACTGAAAACGACAGGGCCAAAAGGTTGTTGAGATCCTTCAAATCCGGGCGCAACCAAAAGACAAAATAAAGCAATGAATACCGCAATGCTTTTGCCCCCAAGTTCCACTGTAATTTTGCCAACATAAATAATAATGAGCAGTGTAGCAATATGCGGAAAGATGTGATAAACAAAAACAGAATGAGAATGAAACAAGTTTTGAATAAACGCCAACAACCCTATCATTGGCGGAAATTCCATATAGCCAAAGGTTAAATGGTTTCCTGTTTCAATATGCAGCAATTCGTCACCCTGAAAACCTGAATGGCTGTCTGCAATTAAATGAAGTGTCAATTTTAGAATGCAGAAAATGAGAATTATTAACCTGGCCTGTTTAGTCATCTATTTCTTATTAGTGTCGTTTTTTCGTGTCGAAACGAGGCAATGGAACGATCAACTCTTAACTGAGCCGTTTTGGTTTTAATAATCCACGTATCGATAGAATAATGGAGAGGATAGAAGTAACTCCAAGTGCGATGGTTGTCCAGATAAAGAGGAACCCAACGAAGGAGCCCGGGATGCCATTTCCAATTCCAACCCCTTTCATGTGAAGGATGGGGACCGCTGATCCAAATAATGACCATACAATGATGATAATGTATCCCCATGTACGTTCGGTAAGAACAAGCGCCGCATATAACCAACTGGCCAGGACCGGCAATAGGATGAGGTCAAAAGCGCCCCCTTTCTCAAAGCCATATATAATATCGCCTGTAATGTGAACAGACATAAAGAATACTGAAAGTAGTGATGTAATGCGTAACAAAATATTTTCTTTCATTTTATAGCAGTTTACTTTTCCTGATCTTGTCTCATGGCCGCCACAAAGCTATGCAATGAACGCCCTGCCCGGACTAAAGTTTCTATTTAATAACAAGCGGCGCAAGCCCACCGGAAAGAACACTTGTGATGAATTTACGAACAGTGAATTGTCCGCCGCCAAGATTATTATAAAAACCGACAACACGTGGGTTTATTTCAACATCGTCTTCATAGATCTTTGCTTTTATTGATGCCAAAGACATGATAGCGTTTTCTATAGTTGTAGTATTTATCTGGCTTGGCATTGGTATTAAAGATGAGATGCCTTTGCCGCTTATTCCTAAGGTTTGTATCACCAGTGTGCCGGTAACTTTTTTATCTTCAGCAGCAATGCCTAAAGCAAAGAGATTGCCTAAATCAACTTTGCCGTCGTTCACTGTGACCGTTGCGGTGAACCTGATGCCCACACCAACATAGGCAGGAAAGATCATATCAGGAACCGGTGGAATGGTAGCCTGGTCATCATACATAGAATAAGTAGGCACAAAATCAAGCACACGGTTTAGTGAGTCTTTCTTTAAGAGAACAGTTAATGACTTTGTATCAAACTTAATGTAGTCAAGAATAACAATGTAACTGCTACCTGCATAGCCGGTTTTGGCAGCGGCAAAGCTCACATTGCCGCTTATATCAACCTGCCCTATTGCAAGCCTCATCGTTTCATCGGGCAAAGAGGCCATGATCCTTGTGTTTGAAACTTTATTACTGTTGTCCATCAGCAATAAATGCCCATGCCCTGTATCAATCCCCACTGCAAAAGGCAAAGGGTCAATAGGCTGGTATCCATAAGACTGTGCATTGGATGTATCGCCCAAGGTAGGTGGTAAAGACATCTTTTTGGAAACGTTGCAGGCAACTAATGCAGTGAAAACTAAAAGAGATATTAATTTTCTCATAATGAAAGATCAATAATAACCCTACAAATCTATGTTATTTTTCTTTATTGGTAGGTGCCCCGACCTAGCGAAATGAGGCAGTATAATTACTACTACAACGCAGGGTCTCATGCCCGCCACAAAGCTATGCAATGAAGACCCTGCTCCGACTAAAAGATGTGGGTGGTTGGGTGATGATTTTATTACTCTTAATTTAATATAATGGGAATGTTAAGTTTTGTTGGTTGGTCGATTATTAAATGTACCTTAGCATTATAAAATACGTTTAGCTATGAAAAAAATTATACGCTTCTTAATTCTTGCTGCGGGCATTTGTAAAACTTCTGAAAGCGGCGCACAGATAAATGTGCAGGACTCTCTGGCATTGGTGGATTTATATAATAGTACCAACGGCGCAGTGTGGACACATAATACCAACTGGTTGACAACAAGCCAGGTGAGCACATGGTATGGGGTGACTGTTGGAGGCGGCAGGGTAACCGAGTTATCTCTTACTTTTAACCAATTAAGTGGCTCCATTCCATCTTCTATTGGTGTACTGGTTAATTTGCAGTACTTATATCTTAGTAACAACCATTTAAGCGGCTCCATACCTTCTACGATTGGTAACATGACTAATTTACAGTACTTACAGCTTAATTTTAACCAATTAAGTGGCTCCATTCCATCTACAATTGGTAACCTGACTAATTTACTCGATTTAGAACTCCAAGGAACCCAATTAAGCGGTTCCATTCCATCTTCTATTGGTGGACTGGTTAATTTGCAGTACTTAATTCTTAGTAACAACCAATTAAGCGGCTCCATACCTTCTACGATTGGCAACATGACTAATTTACAGGTCTTACAGCTTACTTATAACCAATTAAGTGGCTCCATTCCATCTACAATTGGTAACCTGACTAATTTACTCGATTTAGAACTCCAAGAAAACCAATTAAGCGGTTCAATCCCTGCTACTATTGGTAACATGGCTTCTTTAACTTACTTAGCTTTTGATTATAACCAATTAAGCGGCTCAATTCCATCAACAATTGGTAATATGACGAATTTGACTGGTCTACACCTCGATAACAACCAATTAAGCGACTCCATTCCATCTTCAATTTGTAACCTGACTAATTTAACCGATTTAGAACTCCAAGAAAACCAATTAACTGGTTCCATTCCATCTGCTATTAGCAACCTGGTTAAATTGATGTTCTTATATCTTAATAACAACCAATTAAGCGGCTCCATTCCATCCATTATTGGTAACTCGACTAGTTTAGGTGACGTAAAACTTTATGAAAACCAATTTACGTTTGCAGGCATGGAAGAGTTAGTAGAAGAGTTTGAGGGTTTTCGTACAACCCTGATATATGACCCGCAAGCTGATATTACTATTACAAATACAAGCGGCATTCTTTCCGTTTCAGCAGGAGGCACTTTAAGCAAGAATACTTATAATTGGTATGAAGACGGGACATTGGTGGCTACCAAGGTGGGAGACTCTACTTATACCGTAATTGGTTCGGATGCAAACAATTATTCAGTTGCAGTAACTAATTCAATAGCTACGGCGCTTACTTTGTACAGCGATACAGTTACTGCTCCACAAGTTACTTACTGTGCTTCTTCAGGAACTTCTACCGCAGAATACATTGAGACGGTTAAGCTTGGGACTATCAATCACACAACTACAAATGATGGTGGCTATGGTAACTTTACAAGTGTGAACACCAACCTTACTGCAGGAACTCCATACAAAATTACGCTGACACGTGCATTTACAAGCACTACTTTTAAAGAAGGTTGGACAGTGTATATTGATTACAATCACGATGGTTCATTTACCGGTACAGGAGAAACTGTAGCAGCGGGAACCGAAGCTAAAACCCACACGAACAAGAATTATACATTTACAATACCAACCACAGCACCAAACGGTGCTACGCGGATGAGGATACAGTTGCAGCGCAAAGCGGCCAGCACTAATCCATGCGCCACTATTACAGACGGAGATGTGCAAGACTTTACAGTGACTATAACTGGCGGTGTACCACCTGTTGAGCAAAACGAGCCTATAGAATTTACAAAGGCTAATATATTAAACAGCAGCACACTTTCTATTATTCCAAACCCTATAGCAGGGGCATCCAATGCTACTGCAGTGTATAACCTTGCTAAAGAAGGCAATACCACATTGCAGGTTATAGACCTTACCGGCAGGATGGTTTATTCTCAAAACCTGGGAATACAGAATGTGGGGCAACACAATTATTTGTTGTATAACATGGCAAGTAAATTACATGCAGGCTATTATGTAGTTGTTCTTGAGCAAAACAACCAAGTTGTCGCGCGCAACAGGTTTATTGTGACCAAGTAATTTTTTTTATTTATATCTTTCCAAGCCCCCTCTCTGGCGCAAGTATGCAGTATAGACTTGTGTATAGTGTACTTGTGCCTTGCATAGACTCACAGAACCAATAAAGCATATCACAGAACCAATAAAGCAACCCCCCTTTGGCGCAAGTATGCAGTATAGACTTGTGTATAGCGTACTTGTGCCTTGCATAGACTCACAGAACCAATAAAGCATATCACAGAACCAATAAAGCAACTCACAGAACGAATAAAGCGCATCACAGAACGAATAAAGCGTCTCATAGAGCGAATAAAGCGGCTCACAGAACGAATAAAGCGTCTCACAGAGCGAATAAAGCGATTCACAGAACGAATAAAGCGACTCACAGAACGGATAAAGCTACTCACAGGACGGATAAAGCGACTCACAGAACGGATAAAGCGACTCACAGAACGAATAAAGCGACTCACAGCGCCAACTTTCCTCCTCACAGCACACCCTTACTCCTCCTCTTCCTCCGGCTTTATTTCATCATCAGCCGGTTCCTCTTCATGAGTCGCCACAACGGGTTCGTCTTTCAGGTCGTGCAGGTACAGCACTTTAAGATGGTCGTAGAGAGAATGTTTGTCAACCGCCACAGAAACAATGCTTGCAAACATGCCGGCAAGCATTAGGTAAAAGATAACATTGTGCCTGTCCGTCATTTCCAGCACCAGGATGGCAGCCGTGAAAGGCGTACGCGTAACGCCGGTTAAAAACGCCACCATACCGCACAAAATGAGCAGGTTAGAATCCGAAGACGACGAATGGAACCATGCGGCAATGACCGACCCGATGCCCGCCCCTGAACTAAGCGCAGGCGCAAAAACGCCCCCTGCCGCCCCCGTTGTGAACGAAATGACCGAGCCGCCCATTTTAAACAAAGGAAGATAAGCAGGGGAATATTTATGGGGAGTAAAAAGCACGCGCTGCATCAGGTCTTTGCCCGAGCCAAGAATGCTGTAATCCATAAAATAAGCAACTGTGGCAATAAGGAGGCCACCACCAACAAGGTAAGCCAGGTGCTGCCAAGGGAATTTAAAAGACCTTTTCCAGTGTATGATGGACAGCATGAGCTTGCTCATGGCGCTGCCAGCCAAACCGGCGAGTAATGCGACAAAAATTACGTCAGGAAATATCCATCGGGACATATTGCCCATGTCAGGGTAGCCGAGATATAAATAAGGCCCGAGAAAAGCCTGTGCCGTTAGCCCGGCGATGATGACCGCGGTAAATAAGGCAGATTTAAAATAGCTGATATGGGTTCGTGTGAGCTCTTCGACGGCGAAAACCATTCCGCCAAGCGGTGTGTTGAAGGCGGCGGCAAGGCCTGCAGCGGCGCCTGCCATTATCATGTTGCGTTTGGATATTTTTGGCCACCAGCGCGGTAGCCATTCATTCACCTTACGAAAGACCGAGCCTGCGATCTGTATGGTTGGCCCCTCCCTTCCTATAACCGCGCCGCCAAAAGCCATGATGAGGCTGGAGAGCATTTTTACGAATATAACCGGCAGGCTGAGGAGCTTATGAACTTTGCTGTTGGTTTTAGGGTTTGCCAGTTCAATTGCCGCCATTACCTGAGGAATGCCGCTGCCGCCGGAGAAAGGGGCAAACATTTTCACCAGCCACCAGGCAGTTACAAAACAGGCAGGCAGCAGGAGGAAGATTAGCCACTCATGTTTTTGGAGAATGGATGCTGAGCCTTCTTCCGCTATAGAAAACAGGCGGGAATAGCCTACGGCAATCAAACCTGTAACGAGGGAAGCCACCCAGTAAGGAATAGCCTGTAGTAAATTATTCTTTAGTTTTTCATTTTTGATGCCGTCGAATGCATGTTTGACCTTGTCCCGGATGCTGCTGATGATACTCATACTTAAAGAATAGGATAAAACTGACCGCTTCGGCAATAGGAATTAAGGAAGAGGCCTTAAAGCGTGTAAAGATAATAGTATGGAAATAAATATGCCAAACGGGAAGGATGTAAAAACTTTTGGTTCATTGAGCGTAGGGGCTTACTTTTGCACTCCCAAAAATGAGAAAACGGAGCGTTGGTCAAGGGGTTAAGACACCTCCCTTTCACGGAGGAATCACGGGTTCGAATCCCGTACGCTCTACCACGAAACCCTTATCTAATAAGGGTTTTGTTTTTTTTGATTCTGCGCGTCCAAAAAGACGTGCAGAAATGGCTGATAACATACTATTTGCAGAATTTAAAAAGAAACAATTAAACTCTGATAATATGTTATTTACTCAATTCAAGCCTGCTGAGCTTTATATAGGCCCTTCCTATGCTTATGTTTTCTATTATTATAAGATCCCCAAAACAGATTCATTTCAAAGATTTAAGGAGTATTTCGATATAAACCGTATCAAAGACCCCAAGTTAAAAAAGCAATTTGGAGAAGAAATTGTTAAGTTCATCAACAAAAAACTTAATGAAGGCTTCAATCCATTCAAAGTAAGAAAAAAAACAACCGGATCCATTACGATATTGACATCATTTCAAATGATTCTTAAAGAATTGTCTATAAATAAAAGTAAACTAACCCACAACACATATGCTCTTATGTACAACAGGTTCAGTGCCTTTATTGAAAAAGAAAACTGGCAGGAAATTGCATTGAGCCAATTCTGTAAGGAGAAATGCAATTCGTTCCTAGTCTACATGATAGATAAAAAACTTTCTAAAAAATCAATAAATTCTACCCTTACACATATGGCTATGTTTTGGGAGAAAGCAATGGAAAAAAAATTAACCGAAGAAAATCCCTTTAGAAAAATAGCCAGGATTAAGAATGAAACTTCTTCCAAAAGCAAAAAAGATGTTTTTGAGCCTTTAACTATTGTAGAAATGAAACTGATTTTTGAAACCCTTCGTACAAATGATCCTGATTATTTGTGTTTTTTAGCTTTCATTTTTTATGCTTGGATAAGGCCTGTAGAAATTACAAGGCTTTCAATCATTGATGCAGATATAGACCAGGATTTTGTAAGGCTAAATAAAAGTATTACTAAGAATGGAAAAAGTTCTTATGTGCAACTCGTACCTCAATTGAAGGAAATGCTCTTAGAATATCTTTCCAGGCATCCCGAAGAGACAGGTTATCTCTTTTCGCAAGGCTTTGTACCCGGCAAATCAAAAATGGGTAGCCGTTGGCCTTATAAAATGTGGATGAGATATGTAGTGAAGGGATTAGGGATAAATAAAAATATGTATGCGTTAAAGCATACTGGCAATATTGATTATTTGCTAAACAATAAAGGAACCATAGATTTAAAGTGGCAGCAAATGCAAAACCGGCATAGCACAAGCGCAATGACAGAACAATACAACCGCAAGCTTGGCGCTTATTTTATTGATACTGATAATATAAAATTCTCGATGCTTTAAAAAAAATGCTTAACTTCTTCATCATAAAGTGCATAATAAAGATTTTGAAACTGGTGTAATGAGTTGATTTCAATTGGGCATTCAAAAAGGGAAGGATAATGGAAATGAAAGGTCAAATTTTTTTGAGTAATATATTCACTTATTTTGTTAATATAAAAAAAATCTGCTTGTTCTTCATCGATATTTTTTGTAAGATTAAAACCGCATTTTTTTAAAATTTCCTCATCCAAAACAATAGGATACGAACACTCAGGCAAAAACCCCGTATGTGTCCAAGTTTCGTTTTGCAAATCACGTTTATGCTGAGCATTAATTGAGTTCTCAGTTATGTTTAAAACACGCACAATAATTTTGGAAGCGCCAGCATAAATTAAATTACCTATTCTCAATTCCCGAGGATCAATCATAAAACAAAAATACAATCCTATAATTTTCTTTGCTACTTTCTTTTTGCGTAACAGAGTAGAACGGCGTGGAGCAAAAAGAAAGTAGCCGCCTCAATGGGCGGCTAATCTCTAACGTTCGCTTGGTAACATCAACACATTATTTTCAAAGTAAAGTTTGAAAATATCACATGTAAAATCCGAAAAAGAAATGTACTGTTGAGCAACTACATTATCATTCCCATCTGAACACATTGCAACAAACTTAAAATTCTTTATCCTTTTAAGTTCCCAGTGCTGAAATGGTTGAGCCTTAACTTTATCATCAAGCTGCCAACTAAAAATTAAATCAATCAACCAAAAGCATTCATATTTTTCTGCTGCAGCAAATATGCCATCAGTAAAATAAACATTTTGCAAATGATGCCTGTAATAATTTTCTGTTCCTGTAAAACCTGCTAACTCATTGTTTGCGTCTTTCATAATTTACTAACTTGAAGGTTACTAAATACAAATGCCAAGGGAAAAAATTTGTAATCATCTTTTTCATCATCCTTTTGCTTTTCCTGCTTAACTACTTTCAAAGGTTCGCCCCAAAGCAATAATGCTTTTTCTCCTTTCTTTACAACAAAGCCATCTTTAAACCAACTCCTAAAAGATTTTATTTCTGTGTGACCTTGTATATTATAAATGAGCGCTAAACCGTCATTTATTGAAGCTGCTTTACCTTCTAACATTAATGTAGAAGCCGCTTTGCTTAATTCTTTTAAAGCATTCCTTTTATCAATCATTGTCTGTGTCATTACTAATTGGTTTTGCGTTAACAATTATGAAATCTGCTGCGTTCATCCCGACTAAATAAGCATTGCCGTTAAAGCCGTCAAACTTTCTGTATATGTGTTCAAAATCTTGGTGATTGAAATATTGTTGAAGTTGCCGCTGATTCAAATAGTCTTTGCAATGCTGAATGCATTCTTGCTTGTGTGTCATGTCCTGTCTTTATGTCTTTGAATTAATGAAATGAAAGAAAGCCCTGCAAGGTTGCAGGGCTTCACCTTTACAGATTATAGGATAATCTGTGCTTCTGTTTCAGCGATTTGTTTTAGAATAGAAGTTTTGAGAAATTCAATTACTTCTTTAATGGCTAAAGTATTGGAAGTTAGAAACTCATTTCCTTTACTGTCATTAATTACGAGTTTGTCGCGGTTGCCATCTGTAGAAACTTTGAAAGAATTTAGCTTTTTGCTTGTTTCAATTAGTTTTTCCCTGCGTTCTACAAGGTCACCTAACATTTGCACTTTTAAAATTCTGTCCTCAAGTGGTTTGAGTTCATCCTGTTCTTTTGGTTTTTCCTGTTTAACTACCAAAGTGCTGGTAGTGTTTACTTCAGGTTTTTCAGTTTTAACTGAACTACCATTTTTGGCAGTTCCATTTCCATTTACTAACATATAAAATTTTCAGTTTTTGTTCGGTGTGCCTCACCGTTTAATTTGCATACAAGTTACGACAAAGTTTGTATATAAACAAACATTTTATAAATTATTTTTTGGAATTTTTAGTATGATTTTTTTATAAAGAAATTCAATGATTTCAATAGTTTCAAACGCTAAATCAAATAAAAAAAACATTGTTTTTGTTATGCCCCCCCGCGAGACCTATCGCGTCCGCGGGCGGACACTCCAAATTTTATAGATATATGATTTGCAAATAAATTGAGGGGAGATTAATTTTTTTTATGAATTGCAATGCACTTTAAAAAGCGCGGACACATTAAAGAATAAAAACACAACTTGTCATCCAACCCTTATCGGTATTGAAAAACCGTCATCCCTTATGTCTTTTAATCCATTCTCAATCAAACCAATTAGTAATTGGTCGAA
>CAVYTF010000022.1:0-138532 GCA_963771435.1 uncultured Bacteroidota bacterium
TGTGATGTTTGAAATGACGAGAAAAGAAAGTAATGATGAGGGGGCGATGGTTGCATTGCTTTATCATTACAATAAGAAAGAAGAAGGGTTTCCGTTTGAGTATGATATTGAAGTAACTTATACTTTACAAAAAGAAAATGTGTTGTCGGTTATAACAACAATAACTAATAGAGGTGGCACTGACATGCCTTTGTGTGATGGGTGGCATCCGTATTTTAAGCTTGGGGAAAAGGTTGATAATTTGAAAGTTCAAATGAATACTAAGCAGTTAGTAGAGTTTGACGCACGGCTGTTGCCAACAGGGAAGATATTGCCGTTTGACAGGTTTGGTTCACCTGAAAGTTTTTGTGATACAAGCTTTGACCATTGCTTTTTATTGAATGAAAATGCTGATTCAGCCTGTGTTTTGAGGGATGAGGCAGAAGGATTGGAATTAAAAATAATACCTGATAAAAGCTATCCGTACCTGCAAATCTATACGCCTTCTGACAGGGAAAGTATTGCTGTAGAGAACTTAAGCAGTGCGCCGGATGCTTTTAATAATGGTATGGGTTTGATAGTAGCGAAACCGGGTGAGATATATCAATTTAAAACAACTTACCAATTGACTGTTTTTTAAAACTATATAGCAATGGCTGATCCAGTTGAGGAAATTGTACGGGAGTTTCAATCGCGTTTTCATACAACGCCGCGGGTATTCTTTTCTCCGGGGAGAATCAACCTTATCGGCGAGCATGTTGATTACAATGATGGCTTTGTGATGCCTGCTGCAATTGACAAAGGGATCTGGTTTGCTGTGGCAAAGAATGATACTGATACCATGAATGTTTTTAGTGCGGATATGAAGGATCGGTTGAAGGTAAAGCTGGACGACATACAAAGAATGGAGGACTGGAAGAACTATTTGCTGGGCGTTGTGGATGTGATGCAAAAAAGAGGTTTTGAGTTAAAAGGATTTGACTGCGTGTTTGGCGGAAATATTCCTGTCGGGGCTGGGCTTTCTTCTTCTGCTGCCGTGGAATGCGGGCTGGGTAAGGCTTTGAACGAGTTGTTTGAACTGCACATCAGCAGGGTTGATATTGCTTTAATTGGGCAAAAGGCAGAGCATACGATGGTTGGTGTGCAATGCGGCATTATGGACCAGTTTGCCAACATGATGGGAGAAAAAGACAAGGTGCTGCTGCTTGACTGCAACAGTTTGGAATACGAAGCACTGCCTTTGGAACTGAATGAATATGAGATAGTGCTTATTAACTCTAAGGTGCACCACTCGCTGGCAACGGGCGAATATAATGTGCGCAGGAAAGAAAGCGAGGAGGGGCTGAGGATATTAAAAGAACATTATCCGGCTGTGAAAACGTTTAGAGATGTGAAACCGGGAGATGTTGTTGCTATAAAAAAGAGTTTTGAAGGGAAGGTGTTTGACAGGTGTTTGTTTGTGACGCAGGAGATTGAACGGACAAAAAAGGCGGGTGCGTTATTAAAAGTTGTTGGTGAAGAAAACGAACAACGGCGAAGGGTTGTTGGTGAAGAACACCAACAACGGCGAAGTGAAAATAACCTGAAAGCCTTTGGGGCATTGATGTTTGAGGCTCATGAGGGATTAAGCAAGTTGTATGAAGTAAGCTGTGCGGAACTTGACTTCTTGGCTGAAGAAGCGAAAAAGCATACTTCCATAATTGGTGCAAGAATGATGGGCGGGGGTTTTGGAGGCTGCACTATTAATATCATTGAAAAGAAAGATGCTGATGCGGTTATTAAGCAAATACTATCAGCATATAAGAATGAATGGGAAATTGATGCAGAGTTTTACAGGGTTGGGATATCGGATGGAACGCATGAGATAGCGTTATAAGTCGATACTTGCAATCATGCTTATTTCCACATTCACATTCTTTGGTAACCCTTTAACAGCAACTGTTTCACGGGAAGGATAGTCGCCAGTAAAGTAAGAGCCGTAAACTTGGTTGACCTCAGCAAATAAACTCATATCGCTCAAAAAGATGGTTGTTTTTACAATGTGTTCGAAGGTTAGCTTGGCTTCGCTCAGAATGGCTTCGAGGTTTTGCATTACGCGGTGCGTTTCTGTTTTTATATCACCCGTTATTACTTCATTTGTGGAGGGGTCAATGCAAACCTGTCCGCTGATGAATAATAAATTCCCCGATATTACTGCCTGGTTGTAAGGGCCTATGGGAGCCGGGGCTTTGTCCGTTCTGATGATCTGCTTTGGCATAAGTATTTTTTACAAATGTAAAGCGCATTTTTGCCATTAAACAAGGGTGTATTTTTGCAAATTAATTTATATGCATATTGCTATTAAAGCGAACGCTGAACAAAGGGATGAGTTCCTTTTAAAAAATATTCCGGAGGGTATTCAACTGAGTTGGTTTGAAAGCGAATGGCCACAGGCAGATCTGTATTTCGACCTGTCCTTTGATGAAACCAATGTGCAGGGGAATATTTTAAAAATGGGCGGACTTGTTTTTGCAAATGCAGTAGCTGTAACCTGCAAAGTATTGCCAGCTAATTATGTGCGTATAAATGCATGGAAAGGGTTTTTAAAAAGAGATATTATTGAAATTGCCTGTGCTGATTCAAACAAAGAGGGTGCGGCGAGCATTTTAAGCAAATTAGGATGGGGGTATCAGGCAGCGCCTGATGAACCGGGAATGATCGCGGCGCGCATCATCAGTATGATCATTAATGAGGCTTATTTTGCTTTTGGAGAAGAGGTAAGCACAAAGGCGGAGATAGATGTTGCAATGAGACTGGGAACTAATTATCCATTTGGCCCGTTTGAATGGAGCGAAAAAATCGGCCTGGAGAAAGTCTATTTCCTGTTGACAAAGTTAAATGAAACAAGCAGCCGTTATGCTATAGCGCCTAAGTTAGAGGAAGAAATATTTGACCTCTCCAAAATGGTTAACACGTAGTAATGGCGCTGATCTTAAATATAGATACTGCAACAGAAAATGCAAGCGTATGCCTGAGTGATGATAATATTGTATTAGCATTACAACAAAGCACGGAGCAGAAAAATCATGCATCGTTTGTTCAAGTTGCAATTAAAGAAATATTGTTAGCAGCCGGTTGCCGAATGAATGATATTGATGCTGTTGCTGTTACAGAAGGGCCGGGAAGTTATACCGGATTACGGGTTGGGCTGGCTTCTGCTAAAGGGTTGTGCTATGCTTTGAACAAGCCACTTATTTTAATCAATACACTGGAAGTAATGGCTTATGCAGCAATTAATGATCTTGAAAACAAGGGGTTATTTGAGGTAAATGATGATGAGAAGATCGAGGAAAAGTATTTGTTTTGTCCCATGATAGATGCGCGGAGAATGGAAGTTTTTACCGCTATCTATACCAAAGAGCTTGAAATAGTTGAAGCGCCTACGGCTGTGTTATTGGAAGCAGATCCATTTGCTGAAGTATTAAAAGAAAAGGTGGTTGTTTTTTCCGGAAGTGGAAGTAAAAAGTTCCAGGAAATATGTTTAGATGCCCATGCTGCGTTTTCTGCGTCAATGCATAATGCCGGGCATTTGGCTTTTTTAGCTGCCAAGGCATATAAAGTAAAAAAATTTACTGACCTCGTTTATGCTGCCCCTTTTTACTTAAAAGAATTTTATACTCCCGGTTCGAAATAAATTATTATTTTTTTTAATCATAGTAAGGGATATTCTTATATTTGTAAATGGTTTTGAATTTTTCAACCCCCTAACAATTGTATATGAGCTCTTCCCCTCAAAGTATCGCCATTGGCGATGCTGGCAGCAAAAATTATGTAAAAATTGATTTTGTACATCTGAAGAAGGCAGCTTTAATTTTGCGTTCCCTCAACCACAAGTTAAGGCAGCAGATAGTACATCTTATTGATGAGCATAAAAAAATGACCGTTACTGATATTTATGTGAAGCTGCGACTGGAGCAATCAGTTGCCTCCCAGCACCTTGCAATTTTGCGACGTTCCAAAATTGTAAGCACAATCCGCAACGGTAAATTTATCTATTACAGTGTAAATTATGAACGTGTAAAAGAAGTGAACGATCTTGTGGAACAATTGGTTGGTTAAAATACCCTGTTACTACTTCCACATAAGCGTTTAGGAAGATATTTTTATAACTTTGCCTAAACCTTTTTTATATGTACATAGAGCAATTATACACAAACTGTCTTAGCGAAGCAGCCTATTATGTTGAGAGTGAAGGGGAAGCCGCTATTGTTGACCCGATGCGCGATATAGAAGAATACATAGAACTTGCAGCGAAGCGTAACGCAGTGATAAAATATATATTTGAAACACATTTTCATGCTGATTTTATAAGCGGGCATCTTGATCTAAGCAAAGCAACTAATGCTCCTATTATTTATGGCCCTGGTACATACGCCGGTTTTGATGTACATGTGGCTAAAGACGAAGAGGTTTTTTCTTTGGGTAAAGTAAAAATAAAAGTACTACATACGCCCGGCCATACGCTGGAAAGCACCTGCTATTTATTAAAAAATGAAGAGGGTAAGGATCATGCAGTTTTTACCGGCGATACCTTATTTGTGGGTGATGTGGGGCGGCCGGACCTTGCACAGAAATCAGAGGAATTAACGATAGAGGACCTGGCCGGTATGATGTACGAAAGCCTGAACAGCAGAATCATCCCGCTTGCTGATGATGTTATTGTATATCCTGCGCATGGCCCCGGCAGCAGTTGCGGTAAAAATCTCGGGTCGACTACATTTAGTACAATAGGGGAACAAAAGCAAACGAATTATGCATTGCGACAAGAAACAAAAGAAGATTTTATAAAGGCTGTAACAGAAGGATTAGCTGCGCCACCACAGTATTTTCCTATCAATGCAAAAATAAATAAAGAAGGTTATGAGAGCCTTGATGGAATATTGCAAAAAGGGTTGCAGCCGTTGCCTTTAAATGACTTTAAAGACCTGATACGGGATGAAAATGTTGTTGTACTGGACACAAGAGCCGCTACAGTTTTTACACAGGGATTTGTACCTGGCTCCATTAGCATAGGGCTGGAAGGGCGTTTTGCAGAATGGGCAGGAAACCTTTTGCCGTTTGACAAGAAACTTGTACTTATTACAGAAAGAGGCAAAGAAAAAGAAACAGTAGTACGCCTTGCGCGCGTTGGCTTTGAAAACTTTGCAGGGTATCTTGAAGGTGGTTTCGAAATGTGGCAAAACAAAGGTGAAGAAATTGATCTGATCATTGATGTAGATGCTGATGAGGCGGTAATGGATATTCCTTTTGATGAAAACATGGTAATTGTGGATGTAAGAAGAGAAGCCGAATTTGCAAATGAACACATGAAAGATGCGATAAACTTACCGCTTGAAAACTTAACTGACCCCGCAAGCATGGCTGCAATCAATGATAATGATAACTTGTATATTCATTGCGCAAGTGGCTACAGGAGTGTAATAGCATCATCTCTATTAAAGCGACAGGGAATCCATAATCTGCGTAATATTACCGGAGGCTGGAATAGCTTAAAAGAAACTGAGAAGATCGAAATAGAAAAGACAGTTGCTGTTTTGAATTGACCTATATAACCAGGCGCCCAAATTTTTCTTCATCAAATTCCCATTTCCATCTTCTGTGGCTCCATAAGTAATTTCCGGGGTTGGCACGAATTGACTTCTCTACTTCGTTTACAAACAGTTTTGTTATAAGCCCTTCTTTGAGTTCTTTGGGGGTAGTTGTCAACAACTTAAAATCTACCTTGTAATAGCCTCTTTTTACTTTATAAAAGTTGGCATATACCACAGCGGCATTGTTGATATTTGCGCCTTTCTCGGGACCTCTTACAAATGGAGTGAGCCTGCCAAAAAAGTTGGTCCAATATGCATTCTCAGGGCCAGCGGGGGCCTGATCTGCAGCAAGCGCCAGCGCATATAATTCACCGGTATATTTACGAAAGTTGGTTTTAAATTCCGTTGCAGGGATCATTATACTTCCAAACTTTGAACGGAAGTCGTACATTATCCTGTCAAAGATCTTATTGCTTAATGGGATATAAACAGCGAGTATTTTATATTGTGTGCGAGGCGCAATGCCGCGATTGACAAATTCCCAGTTAAAAGAGTGGCCGCAGACGATCTGTATGTTTTGCCCGCTTGCATACAGTTTATCCAACACATCAAAATCGGTGCTTATAAACCTCTTTTGCAGGCTTGCTTTACTAACAGAAAATAGTTTCAGCGTTTCAATAAAAGTGTCCACAAAGTTGTGGTAGAATGTTTTTGCGATCCTTATTCGTTCTGCTTCTGTCTTTTCCGGGAAGGCAATTAAAAGATTGTTCATTACCACATCCCGTCGATAGCCAATCATGTAGTATAAAAGACCATAAATGCCATCGCTGATGATGTACATTATTCTCCATGGAAGCAAGGATAAGAGATATATAAAACCGTATATGATGTAGTACATAAAAACTATAAAATAATATTCTGATACAGCACACTCTTTTGTGTATGGTCTGTATTGAAATGCAGAGCCCCGGCTTTCTTTGCGGAACTGTGCGCCTTTTACAATTAAATAGCCAACAGTAATGATATTCCTAAGCTCACAAAGCTGGGGGGATACTTTTGTGGTTTCATAGAGTTGCTCAGTTTCCTCATGTAACAGATCCAAACGCTTCATCGCACGTTGCAGGCGAATGTCATTCCTTACAATGCCTACATAATCACTCATTACCTGTTGTAATTCCTTCTGACTCTGCGTTATTAATATCATTTCCTTCGGTTCAGTAGTTCCCTTTGCGTTCCAGTCAGGAACGCCGTTGATGTTTTCTACAAAGTGATTTTTCTTTTCTTCTGAAAAGACTTTTACAACATCCAGAAAAGCACGGTGTGCAAACACCATTGCTTCCAGTAAACTGTTGCTGGCTAAGCGATTTGCTCCGTGCAGTCCTGTGCTGGCGCATTCGCCGCAGGCATATAAATTCAAAATAGAAGTTCGTGCATACTCATCTGTTTTAATGCCTCCGCAACTATAATGGGCAGCCGGAGCAACAGGGATCATCTGGTAAGTTATATCAATACCACTTTTCAAGCAACGTTCATAAATGTTAGGGAAATGATGAACGAACTTTTCCTTATCCATGTGCCTGCAGTCAAGGTAAACATGCTCCGTACCAGTGCGTTTCATTTCACTGTCAATAGCGCGGGCCACAATATCGCGAGGCGCAAGATCTTTTCTTATGTCATATTTTTCCATGAACGCCTCTTCGTCTTTGTTTCTGAGGATGCCACCGTCGCCGCGCACCGCTTCTGTTATAAGGAACGAAGGCGAAACACCCGGCTCATAAAACGCAGTAGGGTGGAACTGTATGAACTCCATATTCTCGATCCTTCCTTTGGCACGGTACACCATCGAAACGCCGTCTCCCGTTGCGATCTTAGGATTGGTTGTTGTTCTGTAAGCCTGACCGCAGCCTCCAGTGGCAATTAAAGTAGTATTGGAAAGGATCTTTTCTATTTGGTTCGTGCGCAGGTTCAACACATACACGCCGAAGCAAGTAATATCCGGAGTAACCTTAGTGACCAAGAAGCCCAGATGGTGCTGCGTGATCAAATCAACTACGAAACAATGGTTGATGAGTTCAATATTATCGCGCTTCCTTAATTCTTCCAGGAGGGCTCTTTCCATTTCTGCGCCAGTTATATCCTTATGGTGGAGTATGCGAAATTCGCTGTGCCCACCTTCACGCCCAAGCGAATAATCGCCGCTTTCGTCTTTATCAAACCGAGCCCCATACTCAATTATCTCTTTTATTCTTTCTACACCTTCCTTCACGACAATTTCTACTACATGCCTGTTGCACAAGCCATCACCTGCTATTAAGGTATCTTCAATATGCTTTTCAAAACTATCATTTACTTCGTCCCATACTCCTGCGATGCCTCCTTGTGCATATTTGGTATTTGTTTCATCCGCCTGAGCTTTTGTGATGATGGTTATCTTTTTACCAGGAAAATAGTTGGCTGTCTTGAGTGCATAAGTTAATCCCGCAATACCTGAACCGATCACTAAAAAATCTGTCTGCATTAATTTGTCGGAAGTTTAGAAAAGGCAAAATTAAGATGTTAGAGGGAATGATATTGTTAGAAGTAAGTTTACCTCCACAGATAATTCCCCCGGCTGATCCTTTATTTTTCTTTTTTAAATAAATAAAGTGGTGCGTTGTTCATAGCCACAATAATATAATGATCGCCGGTTGATGTTTTTATCTGCTTCACATCTCTTGCTTCTCCCCTCAGAAACAAGCCACTTTGTGATGGGCTTATGTAATTAAAATGATGCTGTGCATCCTGAATAAATGTTGTTCCATAACTCGCGTCAAACCTGCCAGTCTGAGGCTTCAATCCATAAAAATTTCCCGCGAGAAAAATGTCTTTTGATCCATCATTGTCTAAGTCGGTCACGATAGCTCCAAAAACAGGTGAAAGCTGTGCCATTACAGGAAGAGGCTGCATAGTAAAGCCCCCTTTGCCATCATTTATAAAGACACAGGTTTGGGCCTGTTCAACAGCTAAAACATTGGCTTTCTTCAATTGGTCTTCGGTAAAAATATCTTCCATTGTTTTGCCTGCATAGTCTTTGTAATGCAGAAAGCTTTTCTTTAATGAGGGAATTTCTGATTGCAATTCTGCCTTCAAATAATAAGGGTATGCCTTGCCATCGCTCTTATAATAAACCGGAATGCAATCTGTCTGCCCATTATTGTCAAAATCTGCAACATAAAGTTTTGCGGGATGACCGGGGTCGGCTTTGATGTTTGAATTCAATCCAAAATTGCCTGCCACCAGATCCGGCTTGCCGTCTCCATTAATATCCCCAACAGTTAAGCAATTCCACCAGCCGGAGGAGTTTTCTATCTCTTTTATTTTCTGCAGTTTGCCATCAATGAATTTTAAAATTGTTATAGGCATCCAGTCGCCCACAACCACCAGTTCTTTTTTACCATCTCCATCAATATCCACCCATTGCGCGTCCGTAACCATACCAAGCTTTAATAAATCGGACGCAACAGTCTTGGTAACATCGGTAAAACTTCCATTGCCATTGTTTTGCAGTAAAGCACTGGCAGGAATAACCCCGTAACTACCGGGCACACTTCGCGCACCAATAAAAATATCTTCTTTACCATCGCCGTTAAAATCTCCAACACGCACGCAGGAAGAGTTGACAGCAATGTTTGGAAAGTTTGTGCTGCGCGTAAAATTTCCTTTGCCATCATTTAAGTATAGTCGTGTTTGTAAATAAGGTGACCCCTGCAAAGCCTGATTGCCACCTGAGGCAACGATCAGATCAAGATCACCGTCGCCATCTGCATCAAAGAATTCAGCTCCAATATTTTCATAGAATTTATCTTTTATAAAAGCGTCTTCCTCTTTTTGAACGAAGTGCCCATCGGGTTGCTGCAGGAATATTTTTGCTGTATCCCCTATTGCGCTACCTAAGTAAAGATCTTCAAGGCCATCACCATTAATATCTCCTACCGCAATTTTAGGCCCTTGAGTAGAAAGCATTTTTGGTATCAGCTTTTCTTCATCAAAATCTACAAACTCATTTTCCTTGTGTGTAATATTACCTTTGAAAGAAGATGCTGTAACATTGGTGTATAAAGGCTTTGCGGCATCCTGATCATAAATACTTTTCTGCTTTGCATCAGCTTCATTTAATATTATAGTAGTATCAACCTTGCTGTTTTTTATTCCTTGCATTTGTCCATTTGGCCATTGCACGACAATGCTGTCTACACTGCTTGAAGTTCCCAAACCAAAGTTTAAAACCTGGTCAACACTGCTTTGAAAACCCCGGCTTGGCATCTGCTCGATCAACTGTTTATTGCCATTGGAATAAACAGTAACACGTGCGCCATAACCAAATGTGTTCGGAGCTATGCCATTCAGTTTTATTTTTATATAATGATGATGCAAAGTTTCTGAAGTCATATTCCTATAGACGAATGCACCGCCATTTACATTATTAATAACAAGGTCCATATCACCATCGCCATCAAGGTCCCCGTAAGCCGCGCCATTACTAAAGGTGGGCGTATCAAAGCCCAATTGTGCCGATTGATTTTTAAACCGCAGGTTCTTTTGGTTCACAAACGCATAATTAGGAATGGGAACAGAAGGTATCTTTTCAAACAATTGCTGGCGGTTCAATTGGCCGTTCATCATTTGTCTTTTGGCCTCTCCGCCACTTACAAACTCAAGAAAATCCTGGTCGGTAATGTCTTTATAAATGCCGTTGCATACAAACATATCTTTCCAACCGTCATTATCAAAATCAAAACTCAGTGCGCTCCAGCTCCATCCTGTTGCATCCACTCCTGCAAGTTGCGCTATCTCGCTAAAAGTGCCATCACCATTGTTTAGCTGCAAACAATTACATGTAAACTGGTGATGAAAATCGATCACATTCTTCGCGCTTTGTACATCATAATCATCAAACTTTATAGTGGTTTTTAAACGCTGATCTGTTTTCCGGCAACATTTCCGTTGTAAAAATATCCAGCTAGCCATCGTTATTGATATCCGCCATATCGGAGCCCATTGATCCGTTGCTGATATGCCCCATGGCGCTATCTGATCACTTCCTTAAATGTGCCGTCGTGCTGGTTGATGTACAGATAATCTCTCTCAAAAAAATCATTTCATACATACATATCATCCCAGCCATCGTTGTTCAACATCTCCCACGGCAACGCCCAGACCAAAACCAATTTCACTGCCAAAATGCCTGCCTGCTGCAGTTACATTGGTAAACCTTCCACCATCGTTTCGGTACAGCCGGTCGCCGTTGTTCAGGTCTCTTATATTGCGCAGATTGCTGTTGTAGCCAAAGCTTTCAAAAGATCGGTGGCTGTTGTTCAGCACAAAACAATCAAGGTCGCCGTCGTGGTCATAATCAAAAAAAACGGCCTGTGTGATGCGCCGTTATCATCCAGACCATAGGCGTGCGCTTCTTCTTTAAATGTGCCGTCTCTTTGGTTGATGTACAATTCATTTGCCCTGTCGTCGCCGCTCATGATGCCGCGTTGCAAACATAAATATCCAGCCAGCCATCGCCATTTATATCAACCATGGTTACGCCGGTGTGCCATTGGTGTTTGCTTTGATGCCGGCTTTTGCTGTAACATCTTCAAACTTCCAGTTGCCTTTGTTAAGGTATAATTTGTTCTTGCCCTGGTTGGAAGTAAAAAAAATATCGGGTTTGCCATCATTGTTTACATCGCCAATGGCGACGCCGCCGCCATTGTAGAAATTGTGGTAGGTAAAGATATTCATCTCATCATTTGGCGTGACGATATTCTTAAAATCGATGCCGGTTTCGGAGGCGGGGAGTAGATGGAACAACGTATCCTGAACGGGGGCCTGCTTGTTTGTGTTGCAGGAAAAGAGCAGAAAAATAGAAATGAAATTAGTAAGTATTAAAAACTGTTTATACATAAAACTAAACTGGCAGCTAATTCAATACGCGAAGTTAATGGTGAATCACTAATAAGTGATAAGCGAAATATACAAATTTAGATCGAATTAAAATGACTGTGTTTTAGGCTACAACCATATTAAATATACAATTTTAGGCAATTGATGATCGTATTATTGACAGATAATATTGCATTTATTAAATAATATATTGTACTTTTAACAGTTTGAATTATATTAAATCAATAGCCTATGATGCTATTAACAGTTTGAATTACATTGTACCAATAGTATATGATATTATTAACAGGATGAATTGCATTGTACCAATAGTGTATGATGCTATTAACAGTTTGAATTACGTTGTATTAATAGTATATGATGCTATTAATAGGTTGAATTACGCTGTATCAATAGTGTATGATGCTATTAATAGGTTGAATTATGTTGTATCAATAGTGTATGATGCTATTAATAGGTTGAATTATATTGTATCAATAGTATATTATACTATTAACAATATGAATTACATCTTATGGTTAATGTATTGTATTATCATAAAATTGCTTTATTTTGTGCCAAATAAAAGTATTTTTTACCATGATATATTTAGATATAGAGCGCATAATGGGATTGCGGGGGATCAGCAGCCCTCAAAAATATTTGATGGATAACGGTTTTAGTTCCGACATAGCTCAGCGGATACTGCACAACAGGAACAGTTATATTAAATACCATTATCTTGAAAGGATCTGCCTGCTGCTGCACTGCACACCCAATGACGTACTAACCTGGCAACCATTCGCCGGGGTGGACAAGGCTCAACCGCTGTTCGCGCTTGTACATAACACGCAGGATGTGCTGGACAAGCTCAAAAGCGCACCGATCGAAAAGCTGAACAAGTTTAGTGAATGGCTGGCGCAGCATGACGAAAAAAAATAAAATCTCTTATTTATAATTTACTTTGCAGCCGAATATGAAAAAATGGTTGTTAGCAGTTGCCGCTCTATTTATTATCCTGATCATAAGCATTTATATTTTTATTCCTTCGGAACTAACAGTTTTGGCAGTATCTGCGGTAAAATGCACCGGCACCGGCGCAGTGAGAATTCTTTCGGATACTGATGGATGGAAAAAATGGTGGCCTGGAAATGAAAATTTGCAGGGTAAAAAACTGGTGTATAAAAACGACTCTTACGCCGTTTCAGAATTTATTATAAACGGTTTTAAAATAAACATCGGGGGAAACGGCAACACGGTTGCGAGCACTTTAATTGTTATCCCCATAGGGATGGATTCAGCAGTGGTGCAATGGCAATGTAAACTTTCAACAAGCAAAAACCCCATTACAAGGGTGATGCAGTACCAGGAGGCCGTGGCGATAAAAAACAACATGGATGATATTCTTGCAAGCCTTCGCCGGTTTTAGACGTGCCCAAAAATATATATGGCATCACGATCACTCAAACATCTACAAAAGACACTTCTTTGATCGCAACGAAAAGAACATTTTCTTTCTATCCTGCTGACAGTAATATTTATGGGATGATCGATAAGCTAAAGAAATTTTTCGCCTCACAAAAGCTGCAGGTGACAGGCGACCCGATGATGAATGTAACTGACCTGGGAAATAATAAGTTTGAAGCTATGGTGGCGCTTCCTACTAATAAAGAAGTGACATCGCAGGGCGACTTTTTTTTCAGAAGCATGGTGAGGGGTAATTTTTTAACCACAGAAGTTACGGGGGGAAACGCAGCGGTGGCACATGCCGCGCAGGAAATGCAATATTATATAGACGACTATAAGAGGTCTGCCATGGCCATTCCTTTTCAATCATTAATAGTGGACAGAAGTGTGGAAACGGATTCAAGCTTATGGATAACTAAGTTGTATTTTCCTGTTGAATAAAGATCATTTCTTAAATCTTACTATCATTGCGCTGTCATTGTTTCTTGCGAGAATATAAGCAGGTGTTTTGTCAATATTAATTGCTTTGATATGGCGCGTTTGCCCTTTTATCACCAGGCCATTTAAACTTTCTGCGCTGAATTTGTTGTTGCCCTTGTTTAATAAAATTGTTCCGAAGTCAGCATCGTTTCGGCCCATTTCAATATTGTTCTCATAATAATTCCCAACCAATAAAATATCCGGCAGGCCATCACCGTTGGCATCTACCACTACCGCATCGCGATAGGGCGAAAGCTGCGCCTGCCATGGCATCGGCTGCACATCGAAGTTGAGACCGCCTTTATTGATCAGGATAGAATTGGCAAAATAATTGGCAGTGAGGGTATCTGCTTTTTGAAGCTTTTCTTTGGTGAATAATTCTTCCAGCGTTGCTTTTGCAAAATCTCCCCCATACAAAAACTTCTTCTTCATTATCGGCATTTGTTTTTGCAATTCATCTTTAGTAGCGAAGGGAATTTGTTTGCCCTGCAGGTAGTAAGTGAGCACCTGCTCTTTTTTTCCGTTGTCATCAAAGTCGTTGTAGTATAATCTTACGGGCTCGGCGACAGACGCTTTAAGCCTGCTATTAAGGCCGAGATTGCCTGCGATCAAGTCTATATTGCCATCGTTATTTATATCAACCGGAAGTACAAAATTCCACCACCCTTTCTTGTCAGTTAAGACCTTTTTTTCAAAGCTGCCGTTATGATCAATAAAGGCTACTATCCCACCCCATTCAAGCGTGAGAATTAAATCTTTTTTGCCATCCTTGTTTAAATCATACCATAAGGCGCTTGTTACAAAACCTATATGGGACAAGCCTTTGGCGTTTTTTTCAGTTACATCTATGAACTTTCCAGTGCCATCGTTTTGAAATAAATAAGATTTAGGGGCCTCGCCATAATTCCAGGGTACGTCACGGGCGCCAATGAACAGATCGGTATAGCCATCGCCGTTAAAATCACATGGAACGATGCAGGAAGCATTTACAAATAAATTATTAAAGGCATTGGGAGAATCTGGACAAATGGCCTTTACCATCATTTAGATAAACCCGCGGTGTTAAATTAATATCTTCTCCATAAAATTCATTGCCACCGCTTGCAACTATAAGGTCAAGGTTTCCATCATTATTAACGTCGGCCCAGCAAGCATCTACATCTTCATATGTACTGTCTTTATCTATATCCGGCTGATCTGTTTTGACAAATTTTCCTGAAGGCGCCTGCAAAAACACTGCGCTTTTTTGCCACTTTGAAGAACCTATAAAAACATCTTCCAATCCATCATGGTTAATATCAGCTACAGCAAGACCGGGGCCTTCGGTAGAGAGCATATGGGGTATTAAAGGCTCGCGGTCAAACTCCTGGAAAACATCTTCCTTGTGAAAATATTTTAACCCTGTTTGCGTGGTAATATCTTCCATTGGTTTTGTTGGGTTTTTCCAATGAGAAGTGAGCGTTGAGTAATTGAATTTTGGAAGGCCTGCCTGGTAAGCAATAAATAAGGAAGTATCTATTTTAGAATGATTGATGTACTGGTAAGTATTATCAGGCCACACCAATAATATGGAATCTACTTTTGATCTATACAATCCAATGTGCACGGGTGTTTCAGCACTTGACATGAAACCATGCACAGGAAATTTTTCATACATCCTGATACTGTCATTGGCATAAACAATGACTTTTGCACCAACGGCATTTATATTTTTTGCAGAGCCTTTTAGCCTTAACTCAAGGTAATGTCGGTTTTTATCATCGCGTGTTTTGTTTTCGTACAGGAGTGCCGGTTCATCAATATTATTAACAACAATATCGAGGTCTCCGTCATTATCAAAATCAGCAGCTACTGCGCCATTTGAGTAAGTTGATTTTTCATTAGATATATTATTTTCTTGATCAGAAAAAGCAAGGCTACCATCATTTTTAAAGAATTTATTGGGGATCTTTATCTGGGGAAATCTATCGGTAAGCGCCAAATCGTTTTTATCCAGGGTATTATTGCGCATTTTATTTTGCAGTTCATCGCCAGAAACATAATTGACATAATCAATATCATTAAGCCGTTTGGGAATGCCGTTTGAAATGAATAGATCTTTGAGTCCATCATTGTCAAAGTCAACCCACAAAGGGCTCCATGACCAATCGGTTGCATAGACACCGGCATATAAACCAACTTCACTGAACATGCCGTTGCGCCTGTTTAGCTGCAGATTATTTCTTGTATATTGATAGCCATACCCATATTTTATCTTATCGTAAAACAGATCATACTGGTCTTCGCCAAGCGAACGCTTGAGAATGTAAGGGTCTGATGGCTGCATATCCATTGTAATGATCTCAGGATAAGCATCATTATTGACATCTGCTATATCCACTCCCATTGAATATTCGCTGGTGTGCATCATCCTGTCAGTGCCTTCGTCTTTGAAAGTTCCATTTTTTTGGTTGATGTATAAATAATCATTTTCGTGAAAGTCATTACATACATACATATCAGGGGAGCCATCCAGGTCGATATCTGATACTCCCACACCTAACCCATAACCCAGGACTGAACTATGAATGCCAGTTTGTGCAGTAACATCTGTAAATTTATTATTCCCATCATTTCTAAAAAAATGATCACCCGAAGAGGGGTTGAAAACCTTGCTTATTTGGTCGCGTGGGCCAAAAGTCCCGTTTTGATGCACGGAGTGATTTAGCAAAAACATGTCTAAATCACCATCGCCATCATAGTCAAAAAAAATAGCTTGTGTACTGAAACCTGAAAAATCTAAGCCATATTG
Organism: uncultured Bacteroidota bacterium; assembly: GCA_963771435.1. Classification (GTDB taxonomy): domain Bacteria; phylum Bacteroidota; class Bacteroidia; order Chitinophagales; family Chitinophagaceae; genus CAVYTF01. The sequence continues at coordinate 16,201 of CAVYTF010000022.1, forward strand.
TTGCGCTTGATCTTGGTAATATGGCACACCATTTTTATCAATGCCCTGACACACTAATAATTCATTTTTTCCATGAAGCGGGCCAATATTGGAAACACGGCATATATATATATCAAGCAGACCGTCATTATTAATATCTATCACAGAAACTCCAGTTGACCATCCACCATCTTCGGGAATCCTTGCTTCCGCAGTCACATCTTTAAACTGCAGGTTCCCCTGATTCAAAAAAATTTTATCATCTCCCTGGTTAGCTGCAAAAAACAAATCTATTTTACCATCATTATTAAAATCGCCTGCTCCTACCCCAGCCCCGTTATAAAAATACATGTAATCAAATACATTAAAGTTTTTTGTAGGATCAAGCTTGTTTGTGAAGTTTAAGCCGGTTTTTTCATTATCAAGTACCAGGAATAAAGAATGATTGTTTTTTTTTGAAGAACAATTTGAAAAAAGAAGGATGAAAGTTGTAATGTAAAAAAAAGAAGACGTTTTTTTTAATGCCTTAGCCATACAACGGTTATTTAAACTTCTATAAAAAATTTAATTAAGGGTTTTTTTGTTTGGCAAAAGATCATTAAACCGGTATAAAACTGGATAATCATCATTTCTTAAAAAAAGCAAATACTTTCTTTGTTTTGAAAAAAGAGGAGCAATATCCCTGATTTGACCTTCTATAAGTAAACCTGATTGCTTGGAATTAAGCCTGTGAAAATTGCCTTTCCCGTCATTAATAAGCACATCGCCAAAACTTCCGTCAAGCCTTTCCAATTGGGGCAAATAACCAAATTGATTCCCCCCTAAAATTAAATCCGGATTACCATCCTCATTAATATCAGCGCACAAAATAGCGTTTACAGATGAAAGCTGCACCATCTGCGGCATTTTTTGGATTGAAAAATTGCCATTGCCATTGTTGATCGCAATACATGAACTTGGATAATTAAATTGTTTTACAACGGATTTCTTTAAAACATCAGGCGGGAATAAATCCTGTATAGATTTTTTAGCATACTGCTCATGGCGAAGGCTTTGCTTTTTTATAGCAGGTATCTGCTCTTCCATTTCATGTTTTAAAAAAACAGGTTTATCCTCTCCATCAACAGTACGCGTTAAAATTTTATCAATAGTTCCATTTTGATCAAAATCGTTGAGCCAAAGTTTCACAGGGTTTTTTCCATCCGGATCCAAGTAAAAATTTTCACCGATATTTCCAAGGATCAAATCTTGCTTGCCGTCTTTATTCACATCTGTTGCTGCCACTGTTTGCCACCAGCCATATAAATTTGAAAGGTTGGTTTTAACTTCACTAAAATTGTTCCCATTAACCGAAAAAATTCTTGGTGTCATCCATTCTCCTACAATAATTAATTCTTTTGCAGTGTCGCCTGTAATATCAGCCCAGACCGCACCCGTTACCATTCCAATAGTTGCAATATTCGGATTTTTTGTTTTGGCAATATCTGTAAAATGACCATTGCCATCATTTACAAAAAGATAGCTGGAAGGGTCTTTTCCATAATCCCTTGGAACACTTCTTCCACCTACAAATAAATCTAATTTCCCATCATGGTTAAAATCATAGGCTGCTATTGCCCCGATATTCATGCCGTTATTTGGAAACGCATCAGCATCTAATGTAAAGTTTCCTTTACCATCGTTTTTATACAACCGCATTTGCATTTGCCTGCTGTATGGCGGGTTATTATTACCACCTGGGCCTATAACCAGATCTAAATCGCCATCACCATCTGCATCAAAAAACAACACTGCCTCGTCTTCAAAGTCTGAAAATTGATGAAAAACACTCTCGTCCTTTTTTATAAACTTTCCGTCAGGAGTTTGAATATATAGTTGACCCGAATGTATGCTCGTTCCCCCAATATATACATCGGGCAAACCATCGCCATTTACGTCACCCCATGCAGCTTTAGGGCCCTCACGCGAAAGCATTTCAGGTATGTTTCTTTCATAATAAAAATCGATGTAATCATCTTCCTGATGTTTATCAAAATCACTTTTTACTATAGTAAGCAAAGGATGAAATGACGGATAAGATGTGTCCATCATTTCCTTATTATTTTCCGGTTGCTGAAAAATATGTAGGGTATCTATCACAGGATGCAAATATTTGGATATTGTGCGATTTGGCCAGTCAATGATCATGGAGTCGATAATTGCAGCCTTTCCCAAACCAATCACCTGTTTATAATCTACCGATGATTGAAAACCTCGACTTGGTATTACTTCGCGGCTTAAAACCTGGTTACCGATATAGACTTTTATTTTACTCCCCACTGCAAAGGTATTTTTACCTATCCCCTTTAAAAAAACACTTATGTAGTTGTTATGGCTAATAAAGCGGGCATTATTTTTATAAATAAATGCTTGCTGATTTTCATTATTGACAACAAGATCCAAAGCTCCGTCATTATTTAAATCCCCATAAGCTGCACCATTCGAAAACGACGGCTGAGTGAAGCCCCAGTCATTGCTTGCGTCATAAAATTTTAAATTACCCCTATTTTTAAATGCTTTATTAACTTGAGGATTACGGGGTATTTTAGCCAATATTTTATCAATATCTTCTTTTTTCCCGGTAAGTGCCATTTTATGATACACTTCATCAGCAAAAAAATCCATAAAATCTAAATTAGTAACATCTCTGTTTACCCCATTACAAACATAAATATCATTCAACCCATCATTATCAGCATCAAACATAAGCGCCCCCCAGCTCCAGTCCGATGCAGATACACCTGCATAGTTTCCAATATCAATAAATTTTCCGTTCTTATCATTTAGTTGCAAACAATTCTTCATAAATTGATGATAAAAGCCTGCTTTTTCTTTTGCTCTGTACAGATCAATATTATCAAATCCACCAAGAGTTTTCAGCCTGTAATCATCTGCAGGTAACATATCTGTCGTAAATATATCGGGATAACCGTCATTGTTTATATCGCCAATATCGGCTCCCATAGAAGAAAAACTTGTATGCTCCAAACAATTTTCTGTTTCGTCTTTAAAAGTGCCATTACGCTGGTTAATATATAAATAGTCCCTTTCATAAGAATCATTAGAAACGTATATATCCGGCCATCCATCCCCATTAATATCGGCAACCGACACGCCTAATCCAAAACTGATAAGTCCTCCGTGAATACCCGCTTTTTGAGTGACGTCTGTAAAATGTCCATTATCATTTCTATATAAATGGTCACCACCGCCCCGCAAAAAACCAGCTACTGGCCATTGTTCTGCGGGTAAGTCTCTACGATTAGCGTACCCTAACTGATTTACAGGAATAGGGCTATTATTTATAACAAAACAGTCCAAATCACCGTCGCCATCATAATCGAAAAAAGAAACCTGGGTAGCATACGCATTAAAATCTAATCCATATTTAGCAGCAGATTCTGTAAAAGTACCATTCTGGTTATTTATATATAACTGGTTCTTTCTTCCACTATCTTTCATGTGGCCTGAATTGCAAACATAAATATCAAGCCATCCATCCCCATTTATATCAACAAAAACAACTCCTGTACTCCATTGATTATCTTGAAAAATACCCGCTTGTTTCGTTATATCTTTAAACTTAAAATTACCTTCATTCAAATACAGTTTGTTATCGCCCATGTTGGAGGTGAAAAAAATATCAGGAGATCCGTCATTATTTATATCACCAATAGCAACCCCGCCGCCGTTATAAAAATTTCTGTAAACAAAACTATTATTAAGCTTTTGATCTTCTACATTATTCTGAAAATTAATGCCTGTATTCTCCATTAATTGAAAAAGTGGCAATGCCGTAGAATATCTATTTTGGCAGGAAAATAAAATAAGTAAGTTTAAAAAAATGATGGCTTTAAAAAAATATTTCATACTGTATACTACAAATATAAAAGGGTATTAATTTTAATACCCTTTTTAAAAAACTTATTTATAATTAAATTCTGCCCTAATAACCAGGATTTTGTATTAAATTCGGATTAGCAGATAAATCTGCAGTTGGAATAGGATATACATCATACATCGGGGCATCAGTTGGTTTATATTGCCATATTACATTAAATACACCGAAACGCAACAAATCTGTTCTCCGGGTTAATTCCCAATACAGCTCCCTTCCCCTTTCTGCTAATAGCGTTGTGGGATCATCAACGTTACTAGGATTTACAAGTGGAAGGCTCGCCATGGGAGCAGCACCACGTGCAGCACGCAATGCATTTACGAGCGTTAAAGCTCCAGCATTATCAGGACTAGCAGCACGCATTTTTGCTTCTGCCACCATCAAAACCACATCTGGATAGCGAAAAATTTCAAGCCAGTTTCCACTTGGACCTTCATAGTATTGTGTTCCATTTGTAAAATCTGGAACATATTTTGGGACCCTTATACCGGTAACTTCCAAATTAGACCCTGTCTCAATCATATTAGAAGAAATAGTTGGGTCAAAAGACAATGGATTTCCTTTTCTATCCATCAAAGCCACTCCGTTTACATCATATTGTTGTCCAATTTGAAAGCCAACACGTTGTCCGCTTACGTCAGTACAACCTGCATAAAATCTACCACCTAATCTTGAATCGATTGCTGTATCAGGATTATTAATAGCACCAACATTAGGAAAAAGACTCACTGCTTGGGTAGCTGTAACAGCACCAAAACTAGTATAAAAATCACTGGTAGTAGAAAACCCATTCCAACCTGCATTAGGCACATAAGCTGCCTCTTGATTATAATGCTCAGTCATCATCCATCTTGCGTCAGGACCACTATTATTAGTATTATTCCCCGAACCATTGGGATAAGCAAATATTGATTCTGTTGACCCGCTATTTTTAGCATTAAAATTATCAAAATAATTAGACATATAAGAATATTGTCCACCGTTGATAATTGCTTGCCCTAATGAAATTACCTGCTGCATATCTGCATCAGCAAAAGTAGGTGATGTCCTGTTTGCAAACATTCCCCTGTTTAGATATAACTTCATTAACAATGTATTGCCTGCATTTTGAGTAGCAATACTTGAAGCGCCCGAAGTTGGCAAATTGGGAATAGCTGCCGTCAATTCATTAATTATAAAAAGAGTAGCAGAATCACCAGTCATAACTTTTGGAGCATTCAATAAATTATCACCTGGGTTTCTGATAGGGAACTGATTATACAGATCCAACAAAAAGTACAATGACAGATCTCTTAGGAAATAAGCCTGCGCAGCCTGGCTGGCAGATGGCTGAAAAGCTAAAACGTTAGTCGCATCAAAATTTAGCTTGTTAAGGCTTTCAAAAACACTTTGAACTTGACCATGAGCTGCCGACCAGGTATGGTTGTGTACAACACGCCATACCCCATTGTCATCCCAGTCAGGACCGCGTGTAGGAACTAAACTTTCATCAGTTGCATTTTCTTGCAAAGAAAAAATATGGTCCTGCGCTGTAAACGGCGTTCCAAGATCTACATAAGCAGCATTTAACAACAACTGCACACCTGCAGTACCTACTGCGTTCGCAGTTTGCGTACTATTAAGGGTACTTTGCAACGTTTCATGCAACTTAGTACAACCTGCTAATGCTGCAACAAACAACACAGAAGCAGCGATCTTTAATTTTTTATATGATTTCATATTTATCAATTTTAAATTTATTACAAAGAAAAGTTTAAACCAAAAGATATGAATCTTCCTGTGGGATAAGGAGCATATTCAATAGATTGGGAAGGATACCCTCCGTTACTTTTATCAATGCTTACTTCAGGGTCAAATCCTGTAAATTTGGTAATTACAAACAAATTATTTCCTGATACAAACACATTTAAATTTTTAACAGCGTTCTTGCCTACATTTCCAACTGCATACTGCAATCTAACGTTCCGTAATTTAAAATAATTTCCGCTTTCCAAAAATCTGGTTGATGCCTCAACAGCACTTGAAGGCTGTTCTACAGAATTATACGCTGCAGTCCCTACATTAACACCTTTACTGATTCCCGCCAGATCTGTCACACTTGTTGCAGTATTGTTATACACCAAAAATCCTCCTGCACCACCACCGTTTATGGTAAGAGATAATTTATCATACCGCAATGTTGTACTTACACCATAAAAAGTATGTGGATTAGGATCTCCAGCAAAAACCGGGCCTTTGCCAGCAGAGTCAACAATTTGATTTCCATTAGCATCAAATCCCTGGAAAGGTTTCAAATAATATACATCTAATGGTTGATTATTAGCTATTGCTTCAGCAAATGCACCGCTAACGCCCTGCCCATTTACTTGACCTGTTTGAATCAACGCACCTGTGTAATTTGTAAGGAGATTTTTATTATTAGCTACATTAAATCCGATATCCCAGCTAAAATGAGTATGCTGTACCACAGACGCACCAATTGAAAATTCAAATCCTTTATTACTCAACGTAGCATCTAAGTTTTGCCAAGTGCTGGTAGCAGGAGCAGGTTGAATCGCTTGGCTTTGATACAAAAGCTTGGTTGTCTTCTTATCATAATAATCAAAAGCACCATAGATCCTTCCTTTTAATAACCCGTAATCAAATCCAAAATCTGTTGAGGCTGTCTGTTCCCATTGTAAGTTAGGGTTATATACATTTACCTGTCCGAATGTATTATATGCTGAAAATGCAAATTGCTCTTCTGCTGCACCAGCAGGATATTCCTGGTTCCCAACAATTCCGTAAGAGCCTCTTAGAGCCAAAGTTGAAAACACTTTGCTATTCTTCATGAAATTCTCATTACTAACAACCCAACGGCCTGCAACTGATGGGAAAGTCCCGTATTTATTGTTAGTTCCAAATTTACTTGACCCGTCTTCTCTTATTGTCCCGGTAAGAAGATATTTATCAGCCCAATTAAGAATAACCCTTCCAAAATATGATTGTAGATCGATTACAGGGTCAACATATGTATTTGGTAGGAATTGCGTATTACCATCCTGCAATATACTAGTATATTGAACAGGAATTATTGATTGTTGGGTTAGGTTAGTATTAAAACCTGCAGCAGAAAAAGTGCTGTTTGAAAAATCGCTTGTCCAATATTCATACCCTGCCACTGCATTTAAATGAAGTTTTTCGGTAAGGTTCGCAGTATAAGATAATGTATGCGTAAAGGTTTGTGAATTCAGTAGCGCATTAGATATTATTCCGATACCCAAACCGGAAATACCACCATATCCTTGCAACCATCCATCATAGTTTGTATTACGCACACCTGAACCGTGATTGATTGAATACAGGAATTTATATTCCAAATTGTCTAATATTTTATAAGACGCCGAAACATTCCCTAAAATGGTATTTGTTATAGCTTTATCGTTTACTGCAGCTGCTAATGCCAAAGGGTTACCCGTACCACTTGTCGGTTGATTATATGTTCCATCAGCGTTATAAAAAGATTGTGTAGGGTTCCATTGAAGGGCCGCTGTCATCAAGTCTCCTGTAGAACCTACGGTGTTACCAATTGCTCCAAAATCATGGCCTACATTACCAACCACCACATTAAAATCAATGGTCAACTTTTTATTTAACGAATACACTGTTCCGCTAAAACTTCCTACATATTTATTCAGTTCTGTTCCTTCTATAAAACCCTGTGGGTTAGATGCAAAAAAAGAAGCACGATAATGTCCATTCTCATTACCACCGCTTAAAGCAAGATTATAGCCTTGTGAAACAGTTTTATTAGTTATAGCATCCAAAGCATTTGTTGAATGGCCGCCATTTATGTAGGGGCTATCTGCATTTGGAACCTTATATTTGCTAAGTGCATTTGCAAATTGGGAAGAAGACAGCACGCCAAATTTTTTCATATACCCTGCCCATACACCATATGCCACACCTGCTTCTATTTTCATTCCGCCGGAAGCGCCTTTTTTAGTTGTGATTTCTACAACCCCATTAGCACCCCTTGAACCATAAATGGCTGCAGCTGATGCATCTTTCAATATGCTTATAGAGGCAATATCAGCGGGATTAATAAAAAGTAATGGGTTTGAAGTAGGCGTCACACCAAAACCAGTCACACTAACTCCTGGTTCAGCATTCCTGCCATCTAAAGGTACCCCGTCTATTACATAAAGCGGATTATTTGATGCGCGAAGTGAGCTATTACCACGAATTTGGATCGTAGTACCCGCTCCCGGCTCACCGCTGTTCACTGTAACCAAAACACCTGCAACTTTGCTTTGAACAAGCTGGTCAGGAGTCGAAATACTTCCTTGGTTAAAGTCTTTCGAACTAACTAGAGATACGGCACCTGTCAGATCTTTTTTCCTGGCAGTCCCATAACCAATTACTACTACCTCATTTAAGCTTTGATTGGCGGCAACCAAACTAACTTTTACCGAGGTTTTACCGGAAATGTCAACACTCTGATCGGTAAATCCTACATAAGTGATCGTTAAAGTTTGCGCCGATGGCGGTACAGAAATTGTAAAATTACCGGAACCATCAGTAGAGGTTCCTGTTTTAGCGCCTTTTACTAAAACAGAGGCGCCGGCAACAGGGCTTCCTTTGTCATCAGTAACAGTACCGGAAATTGATTTGTTTTGACCCCATGAAAGTTGCATAATTAACAACAGTGGGCATAAGAGCATTACTCTCAGTAGTCGGGTTGTAGTCATATTGACAGGCAGTTTTAAAATTTATTAACAACAGAATACCTGTTGCCAAAGGTAGTTTACAAAATTATAGCTAGAAACACAAAGACATTTATTCTAAAAAAAATGCTGCATCAATTAATAACTTTTTTTTATGATTTGGCATCCTCAAGAATAAAAGCAAATCTCGCTTTCTTACTCTTAAAAAAATTATTCTTTATTTGCTTTTTATTATACTCCATTAACATTTTTTTATTAGTTTTGATTCCACTAACAATAATAAAGTGAAAATTGAATATGAGATCGTTCATCCTGATGAAGGAAGTTCATTTAGGCTGCTCCACCACAAAGTTTGCTCCCCAATGTATTCATGGCAATACCATTATCATCCTGAATTTGAAATTGTATGCGTTCCTTATGGGCACGGCACTAGGCATGTAGGAAATCATCTCGGCACTTATGAAAATGGCGACCTGGTTTTAATAGGTTCCAATCTGCCACATTCAGGATTCGGCCTCAACGCGGATATGATACACGAAGAAATTGTGGTCCAGATAAAAGAAGAAATACTTAGCAATTTTCTATTGTCCCTTCCTGAAATGGCAGCAATTAATGATTTGTTAGACAAATCAAAATGCGGCATACATTTTACAGGCACAGCAAAAGAAAAAGCTACACGAAAACTTTCAAAACTCGTAAAACTTACACCTTTTGAAAAATTTCTGGAGTTAATGTCAGTCTTACAATTTTTAGCTACTTCTTCGGAATATGAATTGCTCAATGCAGATATGCTTATGCCTTCTGCAATGAAAAAAAACAATATCAGGCTGCAGAATGTTTTTAATTATATAGAAAAAAATTATCAGGAGGAAATAAGCATAAAAATGGTAGCATCCATTGCCAATCTTTCTATCCCGTCTTTTTGCAATTATTTTAAAAAAACAGTGAATATTACTTTTACGGAATTTCTAAACCAATATAGGATCCAAAGAGCTTGTCTTTTTTTGCAGCAGGATAAATCTATCGCAGAAGTTTGCTTTGCCTGCGGTTATAATAATGTTACTTATTTTAATAAGGTATTTAAATCGATTCTGAAAAAAACGCCCTCTGAATTTAAAAAAATAAAAATTCAATTATCCAATAATTAATAGAGATCTTTAATTGCTGAAAACAGGATGATTATGGTTCTGCACGCTATTGCTTTTCCACCCTTATGCCGGCATTAATTATTCCAGGCAGATTTTCTTCACGCATTATTTGTTGCAGAACAAAATCATAATTGCCCCCTACTAGTTTTATAGGATTTTGTGTAATAAGGATCCGTTGGTCTACAATATCATCCATTTCAGTGCCAAACCATTTATTATTATCGCCAAGTTTTAAATTTAACCGTTGTGTTTTTGCAGTATCGCCAGGAGCTATTGTAGTTAGATTTATCCAGATATTATTATAGGCATAATCCTCGGCATGTCTTAACACCACATAAATGTTATAGGCGGAAGCTGTATCTTTAATTACAAACTTGAATAACGGTCTGTTATTGATACTCCAGGTATGGTTTGGAAAATAAAGCATTTGCTCATATACTCCTATACGGCCATTGAGGTTGCAGGAAGCACTAAAAAAAAATAAACAAAAAAATAAAAAATATTTTTTCAAGTATGAATTTTTATAACGCTTCCAAATGAAAATTATATTTAAAACAGATTGCTTTTGCTCTTGGTCTATCATCTGTAAGATCTTTTCAATTGATCAGCCATTCATTAAAGCACATTCAATACCTGTTCTTTCGCCTTTTCCAGTTCATCCTTCATTAGCACAACATTTTTCTGTACTTCTGAGTGATATGCTTTAGATCCCGTAGTATTTATTTCACGCCCTATTTCCTGTAAAATAAAAGATAATTTTTTGCCCTTGCTTATCTCATTCTCATTAAGCACAGCGCGAAAATAATCGCAATGATTTTTAAGCCTGACCTGTTCTTCGCTAATATCAATTTTTTCTATATAATAGATCAGTTCTTGCTCCATTCTGTTAGGGTCATAGTTTTCCTTTCCCAAATTCTCATCAAGTATTTTCGTAAGCCCTTCCCGTATTTTTTCTTTTCGTTTACCCTCCATCTTAGAAATACGTTCCTGCAAGATCTCAATATTTTTAATACGCAACAAAAGATCTGCTTCCAGTGACAGGCCTTCATCCTGCCGATGAGCATTTAACTGCCCGATAGCAACTTTTAGTATCCTTTCAAAACTTTTCCACTCATGCTCATCCAATATTTCCGTGGAAGCTGTAACTACATCAGGTAATTTCAATAAAACGCTTAAAATATTTTCTGTTCCGATATTTAATTCTTCTGCAAGTTGTTTCACAGGCTCATAATATGCCTTTACAAGTGCAGTATTAATATTTACTGGCTTAGCTTCTCCATTTTGTTTAAGCAAAATAATACATTCCACACTCCCCCGCAAAAGCTGTTCATTCAGTACGCTTCTCACTTCAAATTCATAAGGTTTCAGCAATGCAGGAATGATCAGCCTTATATCATATTGCTTGCCGTTAAGTGAGCGTACTTCTACCAAAAACGTTTTTTCGCCGATTGCTTGTTCTGCTCTGCCATAACCTGTCATTGAAAATATCATACTTCAATTTTGATTAGTGCAATGTTAAGCAATAATGCTTTAAATGCAGCCAACAAAAAAGGCTGCCCTTTTGAGGCAACCTTCATAAAATTAATTAATATTACTATCTTATATCATAAGCATAATTACCGGGAACCCTAAGGTCAAGTATTACTGTGTAAGTGCCTGCTCCTGGCGAATTAATATTTCCTGAGCCATATGCCAGGGAATTTCCGTTTCCGGGAGTCCCTAAATTTGGATTGGGTGCTCCCCATGATGCATTAGCTCTGAATTTGAACTGATCGCCGGCTGCCAATGTTACCACAGCAGACCACAACCCCGTATTTGCATCATAGGTCATAGGAATATCTGTAGACCATCCGCTCGCAGCAAAAGACCCGATAACGCCCCATGAACTTATCGGGATATAATACCATTTATTCCCTACCGTATCAACATTTATCTCAAAATACCCTGAAAAAGGTAGCGCTAAAGTATCGCCGGAACTGGTACTGAGGTCACCGCCTCCGCCCAATCCGTAAGCGGTATAATTAAAATCAGTTCCTGCACTGTCATAATAAATACCATGGGTCCAATCAGGAGAAGAGGCAAAAAGGATTTTATTTGTTCCGCCTGCAGGTATAGTTACATACCCGTCAAAAGCAGTAGCATTAAGAAGGCTTGAATAAGCACCATAAGCAAGTTGTGTAGCATTTGCCGGATTCCAACCTTCATAATCCCCCGCTACCCATAAAGCAGTATAAGGCAGTAAAGGCCGGTAGGGCGTTACCGATAGTGTAACTACATTAGTAAGATGTTGGTCATTATTATTCGTATAAGAAGCAGTTACACGAACATCAATACTATAAGTGCTGTCATAATAAAAACCAAAGCTATTCAACAGAATACTGTTTAATTGCGCAGCAGTTAAAGAAAAAGAACGCGATCCGGAAATAGTCTGTGTATACTCGTTCACAAAATTTTTGCCTGAGCTGTCTATTTCTACTATATATTTTACATGGTTGCTGTCTGTTGCAAAGTTCGGGTTGGTCCAGCTAAATGTAACTGCAGTACTCGCTGAATCAGCTTGAACCATACTAACGGAAGTAGCTGAACTCGTTAAAGCAGGCGTGGTCCCGGTTGCAAAATAAGGATTAGTCTCCTTTTTGCAGGCAAAGAACAAAACCAATAATAACGTACCTGACAAAAAGGGCTTTAAATTATATTTCATGGCTTTTTTTATTAAAAAGAAATAGACTCTGATTAAACAAATTTTTATTTTATTGAACATTATAACTGTAATTACCCGGCACATGAAGATCCAAAAATACTGAATCATTACCTGCATTTACAGGCCCCGGCACATTGATCGAAGAACCATAAGATAGATTTCCACTAGCGTCAAGTCCAAAATTATGCAATGGGTTGCTCCAATCAGCATCTGCCCTGAACTTAAAACTTCCAGCCGCATCAAAAGGCACGACTGCATACCACAGTTGCCTGTTAACGTCGTAAGTCATCGGAACATCTGTCGCCCATCCATTAAATGTACCGATCACACCCCACGTCACAACATCATAGGTATAGTTCAATCCTGCAGTATCAACATCAAATCTGTAATATCCTCCAGCAGGTAATTGGACATTGCCCCCTGAAGTACTTAATTTTCCGGTAGTGGTAGTTCCGGTTGTTACATCACTACCACCTTCTCCATAAACAAGTTTAGAATTATTCCAGTCAGGCTCTCCAGTAAATTTAAGTTGTAATGTTCCCCCTGCAGGTATATTTATATAGCCTTCAGATAGAGTAGGATTATAAGTTGTTCCATAAGCTAAAGTAGGTGCTGCAGGTGGTGACCATCCTTGGTAGTCCCCGGGAACCCATGTAGCAGGATATAGTTTCACGCTCTTATAAGGAACTATAATGAGGTTTGCAATATTAGATATTAATGGCAATGCCTGGGCTGAACCGGATGTCACAGGAGTAATAGAAGACACTATTCTCACCTGCACAGTATATGCTCTAAGCGGAGTAGCATTAAGCTGGTTAATAAGAATATTGTTGAGCTGTAGTACAGTGAACGACATATTTAAAATGCTGCTTACACTCGTGATTGGGATAGTTTTACTCGTAAAATTATCTCCCGCCGTATCAAATTCTATATAATAAGTTACGTTCTGCGAACTGATACCGTCACTGAATTGATAATTTGGATTTGTCCAGTTCAATACTACTTCGGTGTTGCTTGAATCCGGCTGGGTCAACGTCAATGTATCCGTTGGTGCAACGCTTGAGGTCAAAACCGGGGCCGTTCCGCCTGTTGCAAGTATTTCAGTCTCTTGTTTTTTACATGCTGAAAATAACAGTGCAGTTAACCCTGCAATTGCTATTGTTTTAAAAAAGATTTTTTTCATACAACTCTTTTTATTTAGTATTTAAATATTAATACCCTGGGTTTTGAATAAGATTGGGGTTTGCCTGGATGTCATTAGATGGGATAGGGAAAATAGAATAAAAGGCTGCTACCCCTGTACCTGATTGTATCCCTCCTTTCCAGTCCCACAAATAAGTACCGCTCGTAAATTCATTAAAACGTATCAGGTCAGTTCTGCGGAAACATTCCCACCACAATTCCCTGCCGCGTTCGTCAAGTATAAATGGCAAGGTCAGTTGTGAAGCGGTAATTTCACCCGCGCCGCCTGGAGCGCTGCCATAAGCACGGTCTCTTAATTCATTAATATAAGTAAGAGCTTGCCCCATATCCCCACCACCGCCGCCTTGCAAAGTAGCTTCTGCATATATAAGATATTGCTCTGCCAAACGGAATAACGGGAAATCGGTAGATGCGAAGGTTCCTGAACCATCCCCTGCCGCTCCCGTCGTCGTAATATTTAAAAATTTACCCACCTGCACTCCCTGTGCAAATGTGCCTATATTATCTATTGCACTTGTAGTGCCATAAAAAAGTGCCCTTTTATCAACCGTAGTATCGATTGTCGGGAATAGGCTCGAAAAAGCTACAGTAGCTCTGTTACCGGCCCATCCCCCACCGGGAACTCCATAAGACGCAGCAGGAATGGTCCCGCCACAGCTTGAGTTAATAATAAAAGTAGTCCCCCCATAGTTTTGAGTATTGATACCATCATACTCAATAGGCAGGATCATTTCTGGGTTATTTACATTATTGTCAGCCAGGAATAAGTTTCTGTAATGTGGGGCAAGCGAATAGCCTGAATTAATAACCTTTGTTGCATAAGTAATAGCATCTGTCCAGTCAGGTGTTCCGGTATATACACCTGCGTTAAGATACACACGGGCAAGTAAGGCCCAGGCAGCAGCCTGGTCAGCACGCCCATATTGATTTTGCCTCGGCGCTACCATAGCGCTGTCACAGGAAAGTAGCTCAGATACTACATATTTGTATAGATCTGCACGGCTTGTCTGTGGAGGTATAAAAGCACCTACTACATCATTTTCTGTTATAAAAGGAGGCTTGGCAAATTCATCCATCAAAACCCAATATTGATATGCCCTTAAAAACCTCGCCTCGGCACGATAATTTGCAATAGTAGCAACATCTCCTGCGGCAAATCCCTTACCGGATAATACTGAAGGGTCCGAATTGCGTATAAAATCATTGCACACAGTTATTTGATATATAGAGCGTGTATATAGCCCTAAAAGTATCAGGTTGCTGGAACCCCAATCCATATTATGAAAGTCTGGCACTCCGGGGTCATTCCATGCGCAAACGGCCTCGTCAGTGCTCAGTTCCTGCGAATTCCAGAATAAACGCACAAAATCAGATGTGCCCGCGTCTACTCCTTGCACATCCGAATTCCCTGGGCCACTGCTGCTGGTTAATGCAAAAGCGCCATACGCCTTTGCGATCGCTTGTGTATACCCTAAAGGCGTACTGTAAACATTACTTACAGTAGTAGTATTTGATGGCTGTCTGTTCAGATCCTTTGTACAGGAAGAAAAAACTGTTGCTATCAGAACAAATGATCCGGTTATCTTCAAAAAACTATTTTTCATACCTTTTATTTTAGTAATAATAAATACGTGAAATTATAAAGTAAGGTTTAAACCAAGTGAAAAAGTTCTTGGCCGGGGATAAAAATTATTATCTATCCCACTATATATTTCAGGATCCGTCCCTGTATATTTAGTAATGACAAATACATTTTGACAATTGACTGATATCCGCAAGTTATGTGCGTTCGTCGTTCTCGATAGTTTGTAATTATAACTTAGCCCAATATTATCCATTCGCAGGAAAGATGCATTTTCTAAATAATAATTAGAAAAATATTGATTATTCACAAATCCTGTTGTTAAAGCCGAAGATGGGGTATTTTCCAGGAATTCGCCAGGATTCAATATGCTTCTTGTTACCGCAAGGTTAGATGCCGTATTATTGTACACATAGTTGCCTACATTAGAATGCAAAACAAAACTTAAGTTCCATTTCTTGTAATTCAAATTATTACTAAAACCAAAGGTCCAGGAAGGAAAAGGGGATTCTTCTTTAATAAGGTCATTGCTGTTAATAATACCGTCCCTGTTCTGATCTACATACAATCCTTCAATTGGTTTCCCGTTAGGCGCATATATCTGTTGGTATAGGTAAAATTCATTAGGTGCATATCCAACCGCGTCAACCTGCACAGTATTACCTGTTCCGCCTGATATTCCGCCCGTGTTGTCTCCCAAAAATTTAGGGTTTGGATATAAGGTTAGGTTCGTGATTTCAAAATGATTATAGGCAGCGTTAAAACCCATTTCCCAATCAATATTCTTCGTTTGTATTGGTATCACATTAATATTAAACTCAACCCCTTGGTCATTCATACTGCCAACATTTGTAGTTACCTGGTTAGCATAATTCGTTCCGGCAGGTATAGATACATTGGCTAATAAATTAAATGTTTTCTTATAATAATAATCCACGCTTCCATTGATTCTGTTTTTCAAAAAGCCATAGTCAAAACCTCCGTCGTATGTATCTGTTGTTTCCCATTTCAGGTTGGCAACATAAGCATTGGGCGTATATAGGTTATAATAATTGCCGCCAAAAGGATAAAGCGACCCTGGTTGGCTAAGAAAATAAGTGGGTATATAATTATAAAGGCCTATCCCATCCTGGTTGCCGGTTTCACCATAACTCAAACGCATATTGAGTGTTGACAATGTGTTGGAATTTTTAAGAAAATTCTCTTGATTTATCTTCCAGGTAAAAGCCCCTCCCGGAAATTTCCCCCAGCGGTAATTCGGGCCAAAACGCGAAGAACCATCAGTCCTGTACGAACCCGACAAAATATACTTATTATCAAAAGTATATATCAAACGTCCATAATAAGACTCCATAGTGTATTCAGTAGGTGAAAGCGCATATCCAGGCTGTGTACCCGGAATGGTATCTTTTGTAGCGCCAAAACTTGCATAGTTATAGTTCTGTGTGGAATTATCATAATACCCCGTACCTGCAACCACATTAATGTTGCTTTTAATGGATGGAAGATCCTTGTTATAACTTAAATAAAACTCACCCAACTTATTAAAATATTTCTGCTGGTAATAATTATTGGTGCCGCTATAGAGGCTCCCGCTATCACCTGGAGCAATATAGGTAGGATTAGAGCTGTTATTATAAGATTGTGCAGCATAAGCAGGAACATTTACCGTGCCACTACCGCTTGCCGCATCATACCCAAGGTTCAGGTTGGCATGAAGTCCTTTAACTGCTGGAACCGCGTAATCAAATTGTATATTCCCAAAGCTTCTCTGAACCTGGCTTTTATTAACCTGTTCCTGCAGCAATCCTACAGGGTTCAAGTTAGCCAGTACATTTCTAGTAGTATCACTCGTTAGCCATTCCCAATACCCCCCAAAATTATTTCCGGGGGAATGCACCGGTTGAGTTGGATCAAATGTGAGTGAAGACTGTATCGCACTCTGGTTGGCAAATCTTGTATTGGTTATAGCCCCATGAACATTAATATCAATTTTCAAGCTGTTATTTAAAAGATGTGGGCTTAAACTTAAGCTAACAGATGTTCTTTGCAGGTTATCTGTTTGTAAAATACCGTCCTGGTTCAAATATTCACCGTTGATACGGTAAGGCATTGTTCCCCATATTCCGCTGATGCTTAAATTGTCATCTGTAGTAAGCGCATTATGGAAGATCTGCTTTTGCCAGTCAGTATTAGCATTTCCCAGCATTTTTATGTATGTTGAATCAGTGCTTTGATCGTTTTGATCCACAAAGTTGCGGAACTGGGCGGCCGATAATACAGGGTATTCTTTCGGCAACGTGCCAACACTAAATAGTGTACTGAAATTGATAACTGGTTTTTTGCTTCTCCCATGTTTTGTAGTGATCAATATAACACCGTTGGATGCGCGTGAACCATAAATAGCGGTGGCAGCAGCATCTTTCAGAATGGTAAACGTTTCTATATCATTTGGGTTGATAAGGCTAAGTACATTGGCAGCGCCCGATACTGAACCTGTACCACCGTTAGGGCCACTGGCTAAAGCCACTCCGTCTATAACTATTAATGGGTCATTGCTTGCATTCAATGAAGCCCCGCCGCGTATCCTTATCACACTACCAGATCCGGGTGCGCCCCCGTTGGAAGTAATAGTAACACCAGATACCTTTCCTACAATTAATTGTTCAGGTGTGGTAATTTCTCCTTGTTGAAAATCTTTTGTACCAACAGTTGCCACAGATCCTGTCAGGTCTTTTCTCTTTACCGAACCATATCCGATCACCACTACATCGGTCAAAGAAGCCGCAGTCGATTGTAATGATACATTTATTACACCCTCGCTTATAGCTACCTGTTTTGAGCCATAGTTCACAGAACTAACAACTAGCGTCGTAGCAGTTGGTGGTACTGAAATGCTAAAACTACCGTCAGCGCCGGTTTGCGTCCCACGCGTTGTGCCTTTTACCAGTACAGAAGCGCCCACTATTGGCGCGCCTTTTTCATCCGTTATCTTTCCGGAAATAAGTTTGTTTTGGGCCAAAGCTGGCATGCTCAATAAAAAAAGTCCCGTTGTAAGAAGTAAAAACAGTCGTTTCAAGTTCATAATGGAAGGTTTAGAAATTTTAAAACAATTCAACAGCCTATTTTGATTTATTAATTCATTTCAAAAAATTCAATAAAGATATTATCTACGGAAAATGCTAATGGATGCGATCATCAACCCCGGCAAACTCATTGGCTAAAACATGCGATTAAAACAATCGTTCTTTTCATCATCCGTGCAAACAATACTTAAATAAAATGCAAAAATGTGTAAAATTTACACAACTACAAAAAAAATTTAACAAGTCAATAAATTAATAGAAAATGCTGCATGGAAATTAAGGAAAATTATTAATACGGCTACGCAAAATGATTTATCCCGTAGAAAGCAACCCAACTATTGCAGTAAAGCAAAAAGATCTCACTACCGGTTGGTATCCCATCAACCGAAACAAAAAAACTTTTATTGCTAAAAACAACTTTCGTTTTTCTTTGTGCCTTCTGGCTCTTTATGGTTTCAGCCTCACCACTCACCGTTCACCCCTCATCACTTTAAAAATCGATCCCTACCCATTTGCGCTTTGTACGCTCATATTTCTGAAAATTGAACTGGTATAGCCGCCCCGGCCGGTGTGGCACATCATCCTCATATTCGCCGGTGTCTTCCAAAAAATCCATCGAAAAGAATTTTTTTCTAAAGTTTCTCCGGTCAAGTTTTATGTTCAAAATGGCTTCGTACAGGTTCTGCAATTCTCGCAGCGAAAACTTCTCAGGCAATAAATTAAAACCAAGCGGGTGCTCCTGTATTCTTTTCTGTAGCCATTTATAGCACACATCAATAATTAACTTGTGGTCAAACGCCATTTCCTGCAGCTCCTGCACTTTATGCCAATGCAGTTCATTATCGGCAATTTTTATCTGGTGGTGCTCAATATTAAGAAGCGAGCAATAAGCTATTGTAATTACACGCCCTCCGGGGTGGCGTTGCGGGCTGCTGAATACACGCACCTGCTCAAGAAATACATCATCCATACCCGTTCTTTCTTTCAAAACACGGTATGCAGCATCATCCATTTCTTCGTTATCACCCGCAAAATCTCCTAACAGCGACAGCTTATCTCTGAATATCTCAAGATCGCTTTTTATCAGCAATACTTTCAGCTCATTTTCATCAAATCCAAAGATAACGCAGTCAACAGTAATAGGCACACGGGGATATGAATGAACAAGTTTATATATATCCCCTATCATTCCCCCGTTTACTTTGCGCAAAGCAGTAGCAGCAACTACAGCAGGTTCATTATTCATTCTGGCAGAGTTATAGTTATCACAAAGATTCAATTAAAAATTTTAAATGCTTTTATTATTTTTTTAAATACTTACACTCTATTGGCTATTTTAATAACTCGATAAGGCAGTTTTGCATAATAGGGATATGATCTTGCTTATCTGGCTGCAAATTTCGCTTAGTGCAGGCAATAATTAATAAATTCTTCTTTTTACCAACCAACAACCAAAATGCGACCCAACGCCATCTCCCATTTTTCCTTTTTCCTTTTTACTTTCTCGCCAACAAATATTTTGCCGCCAACCAACTTTTATCTAAATTGCAACAAAGCCCGCATTTTTCTAATTTCCAAACGTAATTTCCCTACCCTTACAGAGACCTTATAGAGACCTTATAGAGACCTTATAGAGACTTTACTCCCACCCAAAGCCCATCTTAACCTATCCCAAACCCCTTATAAAGCCATTCTGCCCTTATCCAAAATTCTTGCTTTATAGCTTAATTTTGCCCCATACCTCTTAAATCATTCTATGTACACTTCCGCCGAAACCAAAAACATGCAAAACCTAACCTCCCGTTTTCTCAAACAGGAGAACTTGCAACCCCAGGATATCAACCTACTCAGAAATATCCTTCGCTTCCATGAATATCGTTATTATATTTTGAACGACCCATTGATCGCAGATGCTGAATACGACCACCTCTATAAACAATTAGAAAAAACAGAACAGGAACATCCTAAGCTAATTACTCCCGACTCCCCCACCCAACGCGTTGGCAAAGGCCTCACCAAAGATTTCCCCACGGTCCAGCACCTTGTGCCAATGCTTTCTTTAGAAAACTCTTACAATGCAGAAGACCTGCTTGACTGGGACCGTAAAGCAAGAGAAGCAGCAGGATTGGATATCATAGAATATTGTGTAGAACCAAAGTTTGACGGCGCAGGCATCTCTCTTATTTATGAGAATGACCTGCTCACCCGCGGTGCCACCCGCGGCGACGGAATAGAAGGGGATGATATCACTCCCAACATAAAACAAATACGTTCCATCCCTTTGTCCGCACCCTTTTCACAATACAGCATCCAAACTATTGAGATACGCGGGGAGATCATGATGACAAAAGCTGCATTT
The DNA here is from genome assembly GCA_963771435.1 of uncultured Bacteroidota bacterium. Lineage (GTDB taxonomy): Bacteria > Bacteroidota > Bacteroidia > Chitinophagales > Chitinophagaceae > CAVYTF01. The sequence continues at coordinate 36,902 of CAVYTF010000022.1, forward strand.
AAAAAGTACAATGATCTGCTGGTTGAAGAGGGCTCCTCCCCTCTTGCTAATCCCCGCAACGCAGCCAGCGGTAGCCTCCGCATCAAAGACCCCAAGGAAGTATCAAGAAGAAACCTGGAAGCATTTCTATATAACGTAAGTTATTACACACTCACCACTCACCATTCACCGCTCACCACGCATAGTTCACTGCTTGAAATGCTCTGGAACTGCGGCTTTCGCTCACCTCAAAAAGAAAAAAGAGTGCTGCATGGCATTGATGAAGTAATAAAACACGTCCATGAATTTGAAGAAATGCGCGATACACTGCCTTATGAAATTGATGGCATGGTCATTAAAGTAAATGAAATTGCCCTACAGGAAAAAATGGGCATGACCACCCACCATCCCCGTTGGGCGATCGCCTTCAAATTTAAAGCCCGCCAGGCAACCACAAAACTCCGCGCTATTGAATTCCAGGTAGGCCGCACGGGCGCTGTCACTCCCGTGGCAAAACTCGATCCAGTATTGATAGCTGGTGCTAATATCAGCAGCATTTCAGTCCACAATGAAGAATACATCAAAGAAAAAGATCTGAAGATAGGCGACAGCGTATTAATAGAAAGGGCAGGCGATGTTATTCCGCAGATCGTAAAGTCATTACCTGAACTAAGGGATGGCACTGAACAACAGATCCGCTTCCCCACCCATTGCCCCATTTGTAAAAGCCCACTATCAAAGGAAGTAGAGGAAGCTGTGTGGCGCTGTATCAACATTGAATGCCCCGCACAGGTGGTGGAAAAGATCATTCATTTTGTGAGCAAGGATGCCTTGGACATACGCAGCTTTGGCGAGGCTAATGTGCGTAAATTCTATGAGCTTGGGCTGCTAAAAGATATTCCCGGTATTTACACGCTTGACTTTGGAAAGATAGTTACGCTGGAGGGCTTTAAAGAGAAGTCAATAACTAACCTGCAATTGGCAATAGCTAATTCTAAAACACAGCCTATCCATCGGTTGCTTTATGGCTTAGGCATTCGTTTCGTTGGAGAAACAACCGCCAAAACATTGGCTAATGCTGTCGAAAATATCTTTGACTTTCAGAATAAATCAGAAGAGGAGTTGCAGCAGATGGAAGACGTAGGCATAAAGGTGGCGCACAGCATTTATACCTTCTTCCACAATGAGCAGAACATACAAATGCTGGAGCAGCTAAAAGACCTAGGCCTCCGGTTTCATAATGAGAAGAGAAATATAGCTTCAGAAAAAAGCACCCTGCAGGAACAAACCTTTTTATTCACAGGGACATTAACTAAGCTAAAAAGAAATGATGCCGAGGCAATTGTTGAAAGCCTTGGGGGCAAAATAGTATCCGGGGTAAGCAGTAAGCTTAATTATTTAGTTGTTGGTGAAGATGCGGGCAGCAAGTTGGAGAAAGCCAAGAAAATAAATACTATAAAGGTCATTACTGAGGATGAGTTCTTAAAGATAGTAGAATAAAGGATATTCTAAATAGGTCAATAAGAAAAGGTATAAAAGAGACTATTACCTGGAATAAGTTTTGTACCTTTATTGCCCTAACTGAACTGCTATTTTTCCTATCTGTGAGTTGATATTTTCAAGCAATAATTACGGCTAAAAGACGAAGGATCGACGTAAGAACAACGAAGGCATGTGGGTATTAGGCCGGATCTACTATAAGGTATCTATGAATGTGGGTGGGAGGAAGGATGGTTTGTTGATATACTGATGCCTTGCTGATATCTTATGCTGTATAGAGGCACAATAGGCAATAGAAAATATTAAATAATACAATTAAGCTGTTCCAAGAGTTATTTGTAAAGTGGGAAATTCTATCATCCTATGTTCATGCCAGATCAGGGCTGGTTTTTTTAATAGGATATAGCATGAGGTATTCTGCTTTGTTTCTTTCTTTAAAAAAATAAAGGCCGTCGGGGTTGATCACTAATTCTGCACCTAAAGGGTTGGTGATCTTGAAATGGCTTGCGGGTGCAAATCTTTCAAAATGGCGTGTTATTGCTGGATCGATATTTATCAACTGCATGAGCAAATTTCTGTAGGACCCTACTGATGCTGCCACAAAGTACATTCCGGCGGAGGCTCCGGTCATTAAAAGCCTTATAAGGTATAACCCTGTTCTAGTTCGGTTTGACACGGCAATGTCAATTATATTATCTATAAATACTACCATATAAGGCATCGGCCTGTATTTTTTATTTTGGCGGATGATATGGTTATAGTCGTCGATATTTTCTGCATTGCATTTGGCAAAAGCATTATTTCGTTTATTTAAATTATTCATGAGCGAAGCAATGAACTGGTGTTTGGTTTGCAGCTTGCCTTCAGCGGGTTCATTTCGCTGAAACTTATCGAAAATATAGGCATTGTTTGGAATAGTGAATTTGTCCAGGCCAGCAACAGATAAATAAAATGCCATCTGAACCCTTTTGCTTTCATGCTCTTCCACCAGGCCTTTTACAATGCCTGAAAAAAGTGCCCACAATTGTTCTTCTTCGCTAAAAGAAATAAAAAGATTTGGCAGGGTAGAGAGATCTTTTCCTGATCTTCGTTTAAGCTGTTTTGGCCTATCACAACGGGTAGTACCGTTTTTGCGGCGCCAATGCCGAACGTACCATTCTCCCCGTTTTGGTTCATTGTGTATGGCTATTTTTGCTAAAAAGATCCTGTTCAGCCCTAAAATAGGTTTACACAAATTAAGGGTAAAATGGACAAGTGAAATGAATTATTGAAAAAGGCGGGATGATCAACTATTGATCTTTCTTCTTCCTGAAAAAGCCTTTCAGCAAAAAGCTATGCTGCACTGCCTCCAGATCATCATCCAATTCTTTGCTGCTGCTTTCAAGATGCTGTATCATCACTCTCAGGTTTTGAGCAACCTGTTCATCATTCAGTATCAAACCTACAGGCTTTTTTGTATCACTTAAAGCGGCGCTCGCATTCTGCAAACTATCTGTAACAGCATATATTTTAAGCGATGCGCTATTGAGGTTAACAGCAGCAGTGTTAAGGCCCGCAACAGTTGCACGTATATGGTTGAATACTGTAGTGTCCGTTACCACTTCGTTAGCCAGCGTTCCCGGCTTGTTCAGGCCTTCGGAAAATTGACGCACGTTCGCTATCACCTCTTCGCTTTTTTCAGAAGCATTTTTAAAATGAGCTATCGCAGCTTTTATATCCAGCGCCATTGTGCTGTCATTGAGCAATTGCCCGATAGTTCCATGCCCGTCTGCCAGTTTTTTACTAACCACTTTAATATTATCAGTTATCTCCAAAAGGTTTTTATTGTTCTTTTGAAGCGTAGCCATCATTTCATCCGTACTGGGTATACCGGTCACAGTTATTAAATCACCATCCTCTACCTGTGGTGCAGCCACGCTTCCTCCATCAACTACAATAATTTTATTACCAATAAATCCATCAGTGCTTATCCTCGCAGAAGCATCTTTATGTATCCTGCTTTGGGCTTCGTTCTCAATGCTCATAGTCACTTCCACTTTTTTTTGCCCGTAAAAAGCAACTTTTTTTATAATGCCTACTTTAACCCCAAAGAGCCATACATTGTTGCCCGCCTGCAGGCCGTTGATATCATCAAAAACCGCCTTCATGGTGAAGGACCTTACAAATGTTTTTTGCTGCCCCCCCAAAACAAATATGGCTGCCACAAATATTACCAGTCCGAGCACTATAAAAATGCCCACTATAACCGAGTGGTTTACTTCTTTTGTTTTCATTATTGGTTTATAAAGTTGTAATCATAAAAGCTTTTTGCCAGTTCATTATCTTTATTGAACACTTCTTCAAAACTTCCCTGTTTCACCACCTTTCCCTCGTTCATCAGTGCAACCCTATTGCCTGTAGTTTTAGCACAGGTAAGGTCATGCGTTATAATAATAGAGCTTGTTTTATATTCTTTTTCCACAGCATTGATCAGTTTGTTTATCTCCACTGATGTAACAGGGTCAAGCCCTGCAGTTGGCTCATCGTAGAGCATTATTTCCGGGTGGAGTATCAGCGTTCGTGCAACACCTATACGTTTTATTTGTCCACCTGAAAGTTCAGCCGGAAGCTTGTCAATACTTGATTCAAGCTTCACTTCATTCAGCACTTTGAGTACAGCATCATCTATCTCATTTTGTTTCATATTCTTCCTGTTCCTCACTAATGAAAATTCAAGATTTTCTCTAACGGTCATGCTGTCGTACAAAGCGCTGTTTTGAAAAGAGAATCCAATTTTAAGCCTCAGATCCTGCAATGCTTTTCCTGTTATCACGTTCATATCCTGACCCAGCACTTTCACAGTTCCACTATCCGCTTTCAGCAATCCCGCTATTATTTTTATTAAAACAGATTTGCCTGTTCCTGATTTACCGAGCACCACAAGGTTCTCGCCCTTATAAACGTCAAGGTCTATGCCGTTTAAAACAGCGACACCGTTAAACGCCTTATAGAGGCCTCTTATAGATATTACTACTTCCTGCTGCGTGTTTTGTATAGTTGTTTCGTTCTCCATTGTCAGGTTTAGCGGAGAAATGAATTTACAAACTGCACCACAACTGTTTCCTCTAAAAAAATAACAAACATCGAAAGAACAACGGCCTGGTTAGCGGCCTTACCCACTCCCACCGTGCCTTTGCTGGCATTCCATCCCTGGTAACAACTTATTATCCCCACAGTAAAACCATACAAGGCAGACTTAATAAAGGAAGAAAAAATATCAAGAAAAGAGATCTTCTCAAATGCAGCATGCATGAACGCCGGTAAGCTGGTTGCTTCATTTTGATGAACATTCAGGTAAGCGCCAAGCATGCTTACAAAAGCGGAATACAGCACCAGCAAGGTAAGCATAAAGGTACAGGCAAGCACACGCGTAACGACCAAAAATTTATACGGGTTGGTAGCTGTCATCTCCATAGCATCTATCTGTTCAGACACCTTCATGGAGCCAAGCTCCGCACCGATATTAGAGCCAACCTTTCCTGCCATGATCAGCGATGTGACAAGCGGTGCCAGCGCCCTGATAATAGCAATGGCAACCAGCGAAGGCAGCCAGGAAACGGCGCCAAATTCAGATAGGGAAGGCCTGGACTGTTTTGTAAAAACGATCCCTGTTATAAACCCTGTGAGGGTGATAAGTGGCAGTGTTTTACACCCAACCTCATAACACTGATTAATTACTTCTTTCCATTCAAAAGGTGGCCTGAACGCCTCCTTAAAAAAACGAAGCGTAAAAAGTGAAAGCTGGTATATGCCTAAAAAGAAATCCCCTAAAAAGCTAAAAACATTTCTGCGTACTTCGCTGGCTTCATTATCCATATTGTGCTGATCTAAAAGGCAACTATTTGTTAAACAATATAAATGCCAAAGAATTTTGTGGAAGGTAATGCCGGTTGAAGATCATTTTTCAAAATCTTTTTTGGAAAGATTTGATTGGCGCAGGATAGAATTAAAAGTACCAGTAGGCGTTTGTTTTCTTCCTGCAGGCATAATTACAGTTAATGTTGGCTCACCTTCTTTACGATATTTTACATGTCTGCCGCGCTGTGTAATAAATTTGAACCCATGCTTTTCGAGAATTTTACAGATCTCATCAGACGAATAGAGCTTAGGCATGTTCCAACTCTGTTGTTATTATTTCTGGGAACTCAATGTTGGTTAATTCTTCTGTAGCATCTTCAAAATAAAGTGCCAAAGCTTCAGAAAGGTTCGCTAGTGCATCTTCCCTTGTTTCTCCAAAACTGGATACGTCAACATTTAAACATTGAGCAACAAAAAACTCACCTTCTTTCCAAACAACATTTTGCAGAGACGCTTTCATACATTCTTTTTAGCGCATAAAGTTAAAGATAAAACCCGAGCCTTTGGCAGATAAAAAGCTATGTAGTTACTTTACTCCACCGGCACATAAATATCAAACCTTGCCCCTTTCCCTTCCTCTCCCTTTGCAGTGATCACACCATTATGGTTCTCCACGATCTTTTTCACGATGGCCAGCCCTATGCCTGTTCCTTCATATTTTTCTTTCCCGTGCAGGCGCTTAAATATTTCAAATATCCGTTCGCCATATTGTTGTTCAAACCCAATACCCTGGTCTGAAACAGAGATATGGCAATAGTATCTTTCATTATCAAGCTTAGGCATTTGAAGTGCTTCTCCAATAACCGTTTCGCATGTGATAGTAATATGATTGGGCACCGAAGGCTTGGAAAACTTAAGCGCATTAACAATAAGGTTATTCATTAATTGCCTGAACTGGAAAGGGATGATCTTTATTTCACAATGCCCTCCTGATCCTATTGTTATTGTTGCATTTTTCTGTTCAAACACCTCTTTTAATTCCTCTTTCACGTCGTCAATGATCTGGCTCACATCCGTCTTTATAAAAACACGCTCATTAGTATTTGTACGCGAATAAGAAAGCAGGTCTTCTATCAGGTCCTGCATTCTTTTGCTTGCGTTAAGCATCCGCCTGAAATGATCTTTGCCGCTGTCTGATAATGTTTGATATTCCTTCTCAAGCAGTTGCGATGCAAATATTTGTATCTTTCTAAGCGGCTCCTGCAGGTCATGGCTTGAAACGTAAGCAAAAGATTGCAGCTCTTCATTCATTTTTTCAAGGTCTATGTTCTTTTGTTCCAGCTCCCTGGTGCGTTCGTGCACCTGCAGCTCCAGCTCCTGCGTAAACATCTTCTGCTCCTGTATATCCGTGCTGGTGCCCACCCACATCTGTATGTTGCCTGCCCCATCTTTTTGTGGGATAGCACGGCTTAACTGCCAGCGGTATTCCCCATCATGTCTTAAAAAGCGGTGCTCAAAAATAAAGTCCCTGCCCGTTGTAACTGACCCCATCCATAGCCTCACATTTTCTTCCCTGTCCTGCGGATGCACAATTTGCAACCATCCCTTCTCATTTACTTCCTCAGGCGTCAACCCTGAATAGTCAAAGACAGACTGGTTATAATAGTTCAAATTACCGTTCTTGTCTCCTGTCCATATCATTTGCGGCATTGAATCAGCAAGCATCCTGAATTTTTGTTCGCTTTCTTCAATTCTTTTGCGTGCTTGAATTTGCTTGGTCACATTATACCCCATGGTCAATATGCCCCATGTCTGCCCGTCAAGATTCTGTAGCGCCTTATAAATAAAATTCACATACACAGGCTGCAGCACTCCGTCAATTTGCAGGTAAGCAAGGTTTTCATTTCCAAAATACGTTTCCCCTGTGTTATAAACATTGTCAAGTATTGCCATGTAAGGCTGCCCCTTTAATTCAGGTATCGCCTCTATCACTTTCTTACCAATAACGCTGCTGTCCTTTCCCCATAAATTAAGGGCCTCTTCATTAGCAAGTTCAACAATATACTCTTTTCCAATAAATACAGCAGTTGCAAAAGGGGCCTCTTTTATCAGCGTGCGAAAGCGTTCTTCACTTTCTTCCAGCCGCTTTCTTTCTATAACCTGCTGCGTCACTTCAAAAGCGATAGCAACCACACCGGAAATAGTGCCATCCGGTTCTTTTAAAGCTTTATATACAAAACTTATAAAGGTATTTTCAAGCTTCCCGTTCCGCATAAGCTTCACAGGGCGCTCATTTCCAACAAACTTTTCACCCGTTTTGAAAACGCCGTCAAGTAATGCTTCCAGGCCTTGTCCGCGTGCTTCAGGCAAAGCTTCAAAAATGGGCTTGTTCATCACTTCTTCTGCACGTTTCTCCCACAATGCCAGCATGAGTTCGTTAGCTATTTCAACCACATGATCTTTGCCCCTGAAAATACACATGGCCACTGGTGCCTGCGTTATATCACTAATATATCTTTTATTGCTTTCTTCTAGGCTTCTGAGGGTGTTTACTTTATCAGTGGTCTCTGTACAGGTCACAAAAACCCCCATCGGTTTGCCCGATTCATCATTCACAGGGCTGTAACTAAAGGTCCAGTAAACATCCTCCATTCTGCCATTGCGGTAAATAGGGATCAACTGGTCCTCGCTCCATGTTGCTTCTCCTCCCGCCAATATCCCATCTATCAATGGTTTAATAATATCCCATATTTCCGCCCAGGCCTCTTGTGCTTTCATACCCAGTATCATTGGGTGTTTCCCGTTTTGTCCCAAACTGGGGCGATAGGCATCATTATAAAAACAGATGAGTTCAGGGCCCCACCACAAAAACATCGGGAATTTTGAGTTAAGAAGAATGCTCAGTGTAGTTCGCAGGCTTTGCGGCCAGCCTTCAGGGTTGCCAACTGGCGTTTCGCTCCAGTCCTTCGCCCTTATAAGTGCCCCCATTTCCCCACCGCCGGAAATAAATTGTATATTATTATCAGCAACTTTACTTTCCATCAAACAAATTTATTAGGCCAATTTATGTTCACTACGGGGCTCTCTCAAAAGCGTGGGCCAACAAACCGATCTTAAACCGACGGTATATAAATATCAAATGTCGCTCCCTTGCCCAATTCTCCATTTGCAGTAATGATCCCATTATGGTTCTCTATTATCTTTTTCACAATGGCAAGCCCGATCCCCGTTCCACTATACGTCGCCCTCCCATGCAGGCGTTGGAACAGTTCAAATATTTTCTCGCTGTATTCCTGTTCAAAGCCGATACCATTGTCTGAAATGCTGATGTGGCAATAAGTTACATTATCAGAAAGCTTATCGTTCTTAAACTGTGCGTTATCACCCATCTCGCTTTTTATTATGATGTACGTCCCGCGTTCAGGGCTTGAAAATTTAAGTGAGTTGCTTATCAGGTTATGTAAAAGCTGGCGAAACTGGAAACGAATAACATGTACATGGCATTTCAGATCCGTTACAATGGTCGCATTTTTTTGTTCTATATCTTCTTTCAGGTCTTCCTTCACTTCCTCAACAATACGGTTCAGGTCTGTATCTTCATAGTTCCGCTCCCCTGTGTTGGTGCGGGAATAAGTCAGCAGGTCTTCTATCAACCGTTGCATCCGCTTTGCCGAAATGAATATCCTGTTAAAATAGTCTTTCCCCTTTTCTGATAAATTGCCAAACTCTGTTTCTGTTATCATTGAAGCAAAAGTTTGGATCTTTCTCAGCGGTTCCTGCAGGTCATGGCTTGCTACGTATGCAAAAGAAGCAAGTTCCGCATTGCCCTGTATAAGCTCATGGTTCTTATTCTCCAGGTCTCTTTGATAGGCCAGGATGATCTTTTCATTTTTTTTCTTTTCCGTAAAGTCGGTTATGATGATACCAACACACGCTAATTTCGGCTGTAACGATGTAAGAGAAATATAAACAGGAACAACACTGTCCTTCACTTTCAGGTTGATCTTCCCCTTGCTTTTCCCTGAAATGGCTGCTTCAAAAAGGCGGTCAAACTTTGCCTGTGATTTGGGATCGATGAAGTTAAAGATAGGCTTGCCTATAACCTCGTCATAAGGCAGTTTCACCAGCTCAAAAAAATAAGGGTTGGTATAAACGATCAGCCCGTCTTCGGTCACATTTATCGCTCCTTCTTCAAATTCCTCTATCAGGATACGGTAAGCATGATCAATGCTTTGCAGTGTATAAACTTCAGATGAATCACCATTGTTTATCGCAAAAGCATCCACTTCTCCGGCTTTAATTGCATCGATAAGCTGCTCGGATTCTTCACAACGGGTTTCAAGTTCTTTAATGCGCAATAGTAGTTGCTCAACGGATACTTCTGCCTCCATAGTTATTTTTCGGGATTGATGCCTAATGCTCTGATCACCTTTTCTGTGTCAGAAAGTGTACCAACCAATATCTTCTCAGGCAATGGCAATCGTTTAATAAGGGACGGGCTAAAAACAATATGCTGCTCCACTGCTGTTTCCGGGTTCTTATAAATATCTATTATCTCCAGTTCAATAGGCTCTTTCACATGTTCTTCGCAAAGGCGCTTTATGTTTTCAATAGCCTGCATTGATTTCATTGACATGCCTGAAACATACAGTTGCAGCACAAGCTGGTTCTCAGGAATTATTTTTTGCGGTGTTGTCTTTTTCATAGCGTTCTTACTTTTCAGCTTTTAAAGCCCGGATGTTTAAACCGACTAACACTTTTTCTTCATTAGAAAGATCTCCTATGATCTTTCTAATAGGCTCCGGAAATTTCCTCACCAATGTCGGTATAGCAAATATCTGGTCACCTTCTGCAAGTTGTGGGGTCTTTAGCAGGTCGATCACCTCTATAGAGTATTTGCCGTCTAAATACTCTTTGCAATATTTATTTATATTCTTTATTGCAAGAATAGATTTTGGCGTCTGCCCTGCTATGTACAACCTTAACTCCCACGTTTGTTCTTTGTATTCTTTGGCCATTTGTAGCGCATTTAATAATTAACCGGAATAAGAAAACTTATTTTTCTTTATGTAAGAATTTTATCCCTTTATCAGTAATAACAAATTCCTGTCGATTATTATGATGCCCCATGCCTCTTGCCTTTACTACCAGCAAACTTCGCACCCTTTCGTTATCGTTGCCTTCATTCCTCACATTTATCCATGTATCAGCAAGTGAGGATACGGCATCTACGGTAGCATCATTATATTCATTCTGATTTTTATGGGTCAGCGAGGTGAACAAAGCATTCACCTGGTGTATTTTTAGTGTGTCCATCAGCCTCACAAGCATTCCCCTCACCTCGCTTGTGCTTCCTATGGTAATTAAACTGCTTATCGGGTCAATAATAACCGTTCTTGGCTTAAGTTCTTCAAGCAGTTTATGCACTGCTAACAGGTGCATTTCTAACCCCTGCAGGGACGGCCTTGATGCATGGATATGCAGCAGCTTTGCTTTTATCTGTGGCCGCAGGTTCATCCCGATGGTAGCCATATTTCTCACCAACTGTTCAGGCGATTCCTCAAAAGAAAAATAAAGCACCGGTTCTTTTCTTTTGCAGCTGCTCATAGCAAAATGAGCGGCAAGAATTGTTTTTGATGTCCCTGCTGTCCCCGTTATTAGTGTGCTGCTCCCCCTGTATATCCCTCCTGCCGAAAATAGTTCATCCAGTACAGGAAGCCCTGTGGATATTATTTCGCTAGGTGATTTATAATCCAGTTTCAAAGAAGTAACCGGTATCACAGATATACCGCTCTCATCAATAAGAAAAGGATATTCATTGGTGCCATGAGTGGAACCTCTGTACTTCACGATCCGTAGCCTGCGTGTCGCAATTTGGTCTATCACACGAAAGTCCAGCAGAATAACACAGTCAGAAACATATTCCTCCAAACCCTGCCTCGTTAAAGAGTTTTCACCCCGCTCTCCTGTAATAACCGCGGTAACCCCCTTTTCTTTTAGCCAGTGAAAAAGCCTGCGTATCTCAGAACGCAGCAACGCCTGGTTATCCATGCCTCCAAATAATGTTTCAATAGTGTCCAGCACCACCCGTTTTGCACCAATGGCATCTATAGCATGGTTCAATCGTATAAATATTCCTTCCAGGTCATATTCCCCCGTTTCCTCAATTTCAGAGCGTTCAATATGAACATGGTCAACACGAAGTTTATTTTCAGCTTTTAGTTCTTCAAGGTCAAACCCAAGCGATCTCACATTTTGTGATAGGTCCTTACTGGGTTCCTCAAAGCTCATGAACACCCCCGGTTCATTATATTCAGTAATGCCCTTCACCAAAAACTGCATGGCAAACAAAGTTTTGCCGCAACCGGCGCTCCCGCAAATAAGTATCGGCCTGCCCTTCGGAAAGCCTCCAAGGGTTATTTCGTCAAGCCCGCTGATGCCCGTCGGTGTTTTAGGAAAAATGTTTTTCTTTAGCTCCGCCATAGGATAATAGTATTTTTAATAATTAAGTAGCAAAGACAGCAATGCTAATAAATAGCAAATTAATAAATAATTTATACTCCCAGGAATATTCCAATGGGAAGAAATTATACGTACAGACCGCAAAATACTACACATGCATCATTCTTTATTAACTAAGCAAACTAAGAATTATGTCAGCTAATATTCTTTCAAAGAAAGGATCAAGATCCGCATCCTTCTTTTCTTCTTTTTTTATTAGCTCTATTAATTGGTACCGATAATGAAACTCCAGCCTTGCTAAATGATCATTTGCTCATTCTCGTAAATTGAACCAATATCGTTTATGTGTATTCTAAACTTTGTACCGTGATTTCTTATTGATGTTCCTCGCCCTCCATTTGTTCTTGCGTCAAAATCTACATATATAGTTCCGTCTTGCATTGCATCGCAAATGCCTAACAGGTTTAAGTCCCAATAAGCCATTGCGCTTTTATAAATTACCTGTCTCTTGATCCTGTTTACTTTGCCATGAACAAGTATAAGCCTTCTTAGTTTTGCCCCAATAGCATTAAGTATTACGTTGTGCTCCCAATAAGGAGCAATGCTTAGGTCTCTTTCATTTATAACAGTTATTCTTTTGTCATCATTTACAACCTTAAAGCCTCGTGGAGATACACCTTTAATAGTATGTCTGAAACTTATTTGGCCCTTATTTGTTTCCCATCCGAAAGTATCAACGATTTTATTTACTATTCCGGTTGGCATCGGGTCTTTGTGTAGTAAAGTAAGGAGTGCATTACCACCGTGAAATTTTACCTCCCAGTCTTTTAGATCAGGGGCATCAAAATTATTTCGCTCTACATTGCATAGATACTCTAAGGTATCCCCTGGAGCACCTGAACCGTTAAATTCGGGCGGCATATCAACCGTGCCCATTCTAACTATTTCCTGGATAACAGCAAATGCGCCTTTTGAAGTTTGAGGGATTTTTGAAACCATGTAATAACGTACTTACCTTACATGGTAAATGTAGGAATGTTTAAGCAAACAATTTTTTTTGCTCTGCCATTTGAGTTTTGTAATTCTTGCTAAAAGATTCAATTCTCTTTTTAGCCATCTCGCAATATTCGTCTGATACTTCTATGCCTACATATTTTCGCTTATTAAGAACGGCAGCTATTGCCGTAGTTCCTGAGCCCATAAAAGGGTCTAAAATTACTTTTGCAGTCGTTGACTTTATTATCCTGTCAATTAATTCAATAGGAAAAGGCGCAGGATGCGGGTTGTTCATTTCCTGCAAAAATTCCCATACATCCCCAAAAGCATTAGCCTTTGGGGCAAGTTTAAATTCCGGCTTTGCAATTAAGTATATTACTTCATAGGTGGGTAAAAAATACCCGGGGTTAAAATTTATACCTCCCTTTCTTCTCCAAATAATTATTTGCCTTACAGGAAAGCCGCTAACAATATCACTTCTATCTTGTAACACACCACCTTGCACCCTCCATTTGTGATTATAGAATATTGCGCCATCATCCTTTAATACACGCATCATTTCGGTAAGACATTCCCTTTGCCATGCAACATATTTTTCATGCGGCATTGAATCGTTATGATTAGCGTAACCGTTCTGTAATGCGGCGCCTGCCCATTTACCCGTTTTGGTATTATGACTCATCCCGTTACCGGTTGAATTCTTGAGATTATATGGCGGAGATGTTACGATTAAGTCAATAGATTTCTCAGGCAATGAATTTCTCATTACATCTAAGCAATCTCCGGTTATTATTTGATTTAATGGAGTTTCTGACATTATAGAATGATGTTACAAACTTAACTAATAAGGTTTTATAAGACTATCTTTTTTTAGAACATTTACTAACTATTGTGCTAAACTTTTTAACAACGCTATCTTGACTGTTATTATTACCTAAAACCAACCGCTGTAATATTCCTATACTATTCCCCTCAAAAATACACCAAAAGTTTCTTCTATTATTGTCAGTGTGGAAATTGTTATTAGTTTTTATGATTACCTGATATATGCTTCAACGTTGATAGTTAGCTAATTTTTTTAGGATAAAATAAGCACAGTAAGTAGCAACCCCACTTCAAAAATAAAGAATACAACTACTGCTGTCACATACTAAGAACAAAACTTTCTTTATCCGGCTGATTTTTATATGTTTTTGAAACAAGAGCAACCGCCTTATGGATCATGTGTTTAAGTTTTGAGAATTCATTTGGCTTACGCACATAATAATGTGCCCCGGCTTCATAAAGCAGGTTAACCACCCGGTGGTCAAACGAAGTAGAGAACACTACTACGGGAAGATCTTTCAGCTCTTTATTGCGCTTAATTTCAGCCAGGCATTCGTTACCTGTTTTCAGTGGCATATTCAGGTCAAGAAAAAGAACGTCAGGCAGGTTCTCAGTATCGGCAGCCAGAAGGGTCATCAGCTCTACCCCGTTATTCACAGTAACAAGATTAGAACTTAGTTCAAGATCCTCGAGCGCCTGTTTAAAAAGAATGCAGTCATCAATGTCATCATCAGCAAGCAGCAGGTTGTGTGTTATTACATCCATCGGTCAAAGGTATATGTAATTGCTTTTCTTTTTAATTATGATAATTTTTTCTTAAAGAAATTCTTATCCATTCCTCAGGCTATCCCCTTATTGGCATTAGGTTTTTTCTTTTTGCACCCTTTGCGGTTATTTCTTTGTGCCCTTTGCGGTAAACTTATTCAGCGCATTTAAGCAAACAGCTAAAGGGAAATTGGCCGGTTAGCTTCAATTCTAAAAGTGAATAGCAGTTAAACCAGTTCAATTCGGCTGATGGCACAATAAAATAAAATGCTCCATTTCAATTCACAAACCACGCTGCCAATATTTCCGAACCATTGGTCTGATATAAACTTTTTGTATAATAAAATACTTGTTTTATCCCAGGTCGCCCTCCCTCCTCTGCCCTGCCACATCCCTGCGTCCTTCCTGCCACCTTCACTGGACTCCACTGATGCCTATCCTTATCCCATCCTTTGGTATTCTTGCTGCCATTATTACAGCCCGTCAGCCATTAACTTTCACCTAATGTTTATTTCTTCATTTTACTTCTTCACCCAAACATCTTTTCTTTGCAGTCTAAATCCCAACCAAATAATACCATGAGCTACATAGTTGACATCAATGCAAGGCAAATACTCGATAGCCGCGGAAACCCTACCATAGAAGTAGATGTAATTACAGAAGATGGTGATATGGGCCGCGCAGCCGTACCAAGCGGCGCCTCCACAGGCATCCACGAAGCAGTAGAGCTCCGCGACGGCGATAAGAAAGTATATGGCGGAAAAGGTGTCCTCAAGGCCGTTAAAAATGTCAACGACATCATTGCCGACCAGCTAATAGGCTTCGATGTAACCGACCAGGCCGCCCTCGATAAAAAGCTCATTGAACTCGATGGTACAGACAATAAAGGCAAGCTCGGCGCCAATGCCCTCCTTGCTGTCTCCATGGCCGCTGCCAAAGCCGCCGCCCTGGAAACAGGCCTTCCCCTGTTCCGTTACCTCGGTGGAGTGAACGCAACCGTTCTCCCCATGCCCCTGATGAATATCCTCAACGGTGGTGTGCACGCAGACAATAAGATCGACTACCAGGAATACATGATCGTCCCTGTAGGTGCAAATACTTTTAGCGAAGGCTTGCGTTGGGGCGTTGAAATATTCCACCAGCTAAAAACAGTGCTCAAGAAAAAGGGCTACAGCACCAATGTAGGCGACGAGGGTGGTTTTGCTCCCGATATTCAAAGCAATGAAGAAGCTATAGAAACCGTTCTGATGGCTATTGAAGCCGCGGGCTATAAAGTGGGCGAACAGATCGGCATAGCCCTTGACGCCGCCAGCAGTGAAATGTATAAAGATGGGGCTTATAAGTTCTATAAGAGCAGCGGCAAAATACTAACCAGCGACGAAATGGTTGAATATTGGACAACCTGGGTAAACAACTACCCCATTATTTCTATTGAAGACGGCATGGCAGAAGAAGACTGGGATGGCTGGAAGAAACTAACTGATGCCATAGGCCATAAAGTACAGTTGGTAGGTGACGACCTGTTTGTAACCAATACCAAAATTTTGCAGCGCGGCATTGACAATAGTGTTGCGAACAGTATTTTGATCAAAGTAAACCAGATAGGAACAATCACAGAAACCATCAACGCAGTGCAGCTTGCCCAAACAAATGGTTACACCACCATTATGAGCCACCGTAGCGGCGAAACAGAAGACACTACGATTGCAGACCTTGCTGTTGCGCTCAACTGCGGGCAGATAAAAACAGGTTCTGCTAGCCGCACAGACCGCATTGCCAAATACAACCAGTTGATCCGTATTGAAGAAATGCTTGGAGACACTGCCATTTATCCTAAGGGTAAAATAAAATTCAAGAAATAGTAGGTGATGCGCTATATTGGCTGTAGCTTCAACTATTCCAATAACGATTTATTAAATGAAACTTCTGCACCATATCAATTCTGTTTTAAAAAACAAATACCTGCTTGCGCTGCTTGTATTTTCTTTCTTTCTTTTGTTTTTTGATCAAAATAACATTTTCGTCCAAATGGACAGGCAGCACCAGCTTAATGTATTAAAAGCAAAAGAAAAATTTTATGAAGAAGAAATAGCTAAAACTCAAAAGCAGCTATCAGGCCTTCAAAACGATCCTGCGGCAATGGAAAAATATGCACGTGAAAACTTTTATATGAAAAAGCCTAATGAAGATTTATTTATGGTGGCAAATCCTCCTGATTCGGGTAAATAATTTTTCCAATAAAATGCAATAAAGGGAAACATGACTCGTTTTAATTGTATTCCTGCATAGCGTATCCAACATAAAACAATGTTTTGCGATATGCAATATCTTTAACAAATAGGTTTGCCATGCAAAATTTTACAAACGAAGACTTAATCCTTTACATTTACAATGAACTCAAAGGCAGCCGCAAAAGAGATTTTGAAAAAGAACTCCCCACTAACTGGGCTTTACAAGAAAAGTTAAACGTTTTTTTTGAAGCTTATAACAACCTTTCAAGATTGGGTTTGCGCTCGCCCAGGAAACAAAGCGTAAAAGCCATTTTACAATATGCGCATGCTGTTTCTGAGGTTACGTCTAATTAACGTTACTACAAACAAACTTCTTTCCTTTGTGTTATTTATATAATGACACGCAAAGAACGTTACGATTTTGTGATCAAGTATTTTCAGCAACATTTGCCTGAAGCTGAAACAGAGTTAACTTACGATAGCCCTTACCAACTCATTGTTTCGGTTATTCTTTCTGCACAGTGTACCGATAAGCGCGTAAATATGGTAACGCCTGTCATTTTTAAACAATATCCTGACGCACTGTCTCTGTCCCAAGCAGATTTTGATGACCTCTTCTATATTGTTAAAAGCATTTCTTACCCAAACAATAAAACAAAGCATTTGATCGGGATGGCAAAAATGCTGGAAGATAATTTTAATGGGGAAGTGCCCTTGACCGTAGAGGAATTAATGACGCTGCCGGGAGTGGGAAGAAAAACTGCGAATGTAATTACATCAGTAATAGATCAACAGCCTAACATGGCAGTGGATACACACGTATTCAGGGTTTCTGCTCGTCTTGGCTTAACAATAAATGCCAAAACGGTGCTTTCCGCAGAAAAGCAACTATTGCAATATTTACCTGAAAACCTTGTTCACAAAGCCCATCACTGGCTTATATTGCATGGCAGATATGTTTGTGTTGCAAGGAAACCGAAATGCTCAATTTGTGGTCTAAATCCTGTGTGCAAGTATTTTCAAAATCAGAAAAGAACCATCGCAAAAATAACTTGAACGCCCTTATAAATGAACGCTCCTAAATTATATATTTTATTCACTAAAACAGTACTTGTATCGATTTTTTTAGTGATTCTTGCAGGAGGCATTGTGCGCACAACACAAAGCGGCATGGGCTGCCCAGATTGGCCGCGCTGTTTTGGTTTATGGATTCCTCCTGCAAGCATTTCAGAGTTGCCGCCGAATTATCATAAATATCTTGACAAACAGAATATTGATACCGTATACAACCCACTACATGCCTGGATCGAGTATATCAACCGGGCTTTGACAGGCCTGTTAGGAGCATTGATATTTATTCATGTAATTTGGAGTTTCAGGCTATTCTTTAAAACAAAAAGGAGCATTTGCTGGTGGTCATGTTCCTTACTATTGCTTACGGCATTTGAAGCATGGATAGGCAAAACAGTTGTTGACTCAAATCTTGAGGTTTTAAAGATCACTGCTCATTTAATGCCTGCCCTAATGATCGCCGCAGTACCGATTATTATTTTAAATAAAATAGATACCAAAGAAAAAATAAACAATACTAATTTAAAATGGATAGCCACTCTAGTGATCATTCTCTTGATCGTGCAGATTATTATCGGCACAAAAGTGCGCAGCGAGGTGGATATTGTTTCTAAACTGTATGATTATTCCCATCGTGAAAATTGGATAAAAATGCTTGATAGATTTTTTGATATTCATGCAGCTTTTTCATTTGTTGTGTCTGTTTCCTGTCTGGTCCTGTTTTTGAAAGGGCTGACTTATTATAAACTTCGGCAAAGCAGTATCTTTATTTTATTACTTGTAGTTGGAGAAATGGCGCTAGGGCTGATAATGGCATACAATAATATCCCCGCATTTGCCCAGCCGTTACATCTTTTTTTTGCAAGTATGCTGATTATTACATTACTTAATTATCGCTTGAAATTTGAATAGCTCTCTTTAGTAATGCAAGATCTCAATAATTTTTTATGTGCGGTATAGCAGGAATTATTTCACCACATTCATCCTTTGTACAGCAATTTAGGTTGCAGCAAATGGCTGATGCTTTGCAACACCGCGGCCCTGATGGCGAAGGTTATTGGATCAATGAAGGATCTACACTTGGATTTGTACATAGACGTTTGACGATCATTGACCTTTCAAAAAATGGCGATCAGCCATTTCACTACCTCCATTATATCCTGATTTTTAATGGCGAGATCTATAATTATATAGAACTTCGAAAGGAACTAAAACAACAGGGTTACTCCTTTAATTCTGATTGTGATACTGAAGTTATCCCGGCAGCTTATAATCGATGGGGGAAAGATTGCCTTGATCATTTTGACGGCATGTTTGCTTTTGCTCTCTATGATGAGAAAGAAGAAGAGCTTTTTATTGCGCGTGACAGGTTTGGTGAAAAGCCTTTGTATTATTACGCTGAATATATAGAAAGGGGCAAATTTGAGCAGTTCTTATTCGCGAGTGAAATGAAGGCTTTGTGGAAAGCGGGAGTGCCAAAGCATTTGAACGGGATGATGATGCTTAATTATCTTTCTCTTGGTTATGTTCAAAACCCGTTGAAAAAAACTGAAACATTTTATACTAATATTTTATCGTTGCCCCCTGGCCATTATTTATCTGTATTTCCAGTGGAAGGAAAAGTGAGGCTGAAGAAATGGTATGAATTACCTAACGCTAACAGCACGCTGTCAACCACAGACTCAATAAAGCAATTTCAACAGTTATTTTTTTCTTCAGTTCATAAAAGATTAAGGAGCGATGTGCCTGTTGGAACAAGCTTAAGCGGTGGCGTTGACAGTTGTTCTATTATTGCTGGTATTGATCATTTGAAAAAAATTAACCAGGTAAATAACCAGTGGAAGAATGTGGCATTTACTGCTGTTTTCCCCGGATTTGAAAAAGATGAATCTGAGCAAAGTAAAATTGTTGCAAACCTTTTTGGAATAAAACAATTCACCACTGAACCAACGGAGAATGATTGGTCAAAGTATTTTGATGAATTAATGTATCACCAGGAAGAGCCTGTACAAAGTAGCAGCGTTCTTACGCAATTCATGGTGTATAAATTGGCTAAGGAACATAATATTACTGTGTTGCTTGATGGGCAGGGGGGTGACGAGATCTTAGCAGGCTATAAAAAATATACGCATTGGTTTTTGCAGCAATTATTCAGAAGTAATAAGAATGATTTTTTTAAAGAGAAGGAATTATTGAGGCAAAATAAATTCCTCACAAAGTGGGATGCAAAAAATTATGTTGCTGCCTATTTTCCATCGAAAGCAGCAACGCTATTGCAAAAGCGGGCAATTGACCAACAAAATCAAAATGCTTTTATAAACAAAGATTTTTTACACCAGTATCAAAATAAAGATACATTGCAAAAGCCTGTTGTAAGAACCCTGGATGATATTTTATATTACAATACTTTTAATGCGGGGCTGGAAGAATTGCTGCGCTATGCTGACAGAAATTCTATGGCCCATTCCCGCGAGGTCAGGCTTCCTTTTTTGAACCATGAATTAGTTGAATTTATTTTTTCGCTGCCGCCTTGTTTAAAAATTAAAAATGGTTTTACAAAATGGATATTGCGGGAAAGCATGAATGCTATTTTACCAAAAGTAATTACCTGGCAAACCGATAAGACGGGCTATGAGCCGCCGCAGAAGAAATGGATGAAAAGTAAAAACATACAGGAGCAAATAATGGAAAGCAGGAAAAAATTAATAGCTGAAAAGGTATTAAATAAATCCGCTGAAACAGTTGATATAGTTGCAAAAGAGGCACATGAAGAAAATAATTTTGACTGGAGGTTTTTATGTGCGGCAAAAATATTCTGACAATTACTCCATCTTTACATTTCAAACTTTATTTAATGAAAATAGCAACAAAGTTCATACGTGCAGGAGCAGAGCCTGATCCTACAACGGGTGCGATCATGACCCCTATTTACCAAACCTCAACCTATGTTCAATCTGCACCTGATGTGCATAAAGGATATGATTACTCACGCGCTGCAAACCCTACCCGAACTGCATTAGAGACCGCAATGGCAGAAATTGAAAATGGCAAATATGGTTTGGTCTTTAGTAGTGGTGTGGCTGCAACAGACACTGTTTTAAAACTGCTGCGATCAGGCGACGAAGTGATCGCTGCAAACGATATGTATGGGGGAACTTACCGTTTATTTGAAAAAGTATTTACGAAGTTTGGGTTGAAGTTTCATTATGTTGACATGACCAATATTGAAAACATCAAAACAAAAATTAGTGACAAAACAAAACTGATCTGGACAGAAACACCTACCAATCCCTTATTGAATATTACTGACATAGAAGCCGTTGCCTCTATCTCAAAAGCAAGCGGGGCCTTGCTTTGCGTGGATAACACGTTTGCTTCCCCTTATCTTCAAAACCCGCTTGACCTTGGCGCTGATATTGTCATGCATTCATCCACAAAATATATCGGTGGCCATAGCGATGTGATACAGGGCGCACTGGTTATGAATGATAAAGAACTGCGTGAGCAATTACATTTTATTCAAAAAAGCTGTGGTGCAGTGCCGGGGCCGCAGGATTGCTTTTTGGTATTGCGTGGCATTAAGACCTTGCATTTGAGAATGGAGCGGCATTGCCTGAACGGGGAAAAGATCGCTCACTATTTACGAAGCAATAAAAACGTTAAGACTGTTTATTGGTGCGGCTTTGAAGACCACCCCGGTTATGCAATTGCAAAAAAACAAATGCGTGGTTTTGGAGGTATGTTAAGTTTTGAGCTAAAAGATGAAAGTATTGAAGCAGCAAAAAAAGTATTGATCTCTACTAAACTTTTTGCATTGGCAGAAAGCCTTGGCGGCGTAGAAAGCTTGATCAATCATCCTGCAACAATGACTCATGCCTCCATACCCCGTGAAGAAAGAATGAAAAATGGATTGAGTGATTCTTTGATAAGATTAAGTGTAGGTATTGAGGACGCAGATGATCTGATAGAAGATTTGAAGCAAGCAATTGGATAAAATGCAAAATGATCTCAAACAATTTCTTGACTCCAAAGTAACCCTATACAATCATCCATCTTTTATAAATGCTGACCCTATTTGCATTCCGCACCTCTTTTCTAAAAAACAAGACATAGAGATAGCAGCTTTCTTCGCTTCCATTTTTGCATGGGGCAACCGTACAACCATCATCAATAAATCAAAAGCGTTGATGCAATTGATGGATAATTCGCCCTATGATTTCTGCCTGAACACTGTTCCGAAAAGCCTGAAACGCTTGTTAGGCTTTAAACATAGAACTTTTAACGAAACCGACTTGTTATATTTTATTGAATTTCTACAACATCATTATAATCATTTCCATTCTCTTGAAGATGCATTTTCAAAATGGATGAACGATGATGATGAAAACATTGAAAATGCGCTCATTGGTTTTCAACAATACTTTTTTTCTTTGGCAGACATTCCTTCACGAACTAAAAAACATATTGCTACGCCAGCCAAAAGATCAAACTGCAAAAGGCTCAACATGTTCCTGCGCTGGATGGTTCGCAAAGACAATGCTGGTGTGGATCTTGGTATATGGAATAAAATAAAACCATCGCAGCTTATTTGCCCGGTGGATGTGCATGTAGCGCGGGTTGCAAAGCGGCTGAACATTTTGCAGCGCAAACAAACCGACTGGCAAGCCGCGCTGGAATTGACAACTTATTTAAAAACACTCGATGCCAACGACCCTGTCAAATATGATCTGGCGTTGTTTGGTTTGGGTGTCATTGAAAAATATTAATAAATACAATTATGAAAATAACAGAAGCTTTAGCAAACGACCTCACGGCAATTGTTGAAGGTGAAAGCTGGTCTGATCCCGACCTGAAAAATGTGCTCGCTGACGTCTCTTTTATAGAAGCGATATCTCTTACTGCAGCATCTCCAAATAACATCGCTTCCATTGTTTACCATCTTAATTTTTATAATGATATACTATTCGATCGCTTAAATGGCCGTCTAACCACTGTCAACTCTGCTAATGGTTTCGACATGCCTCCACTTAAAAATGAAGAAGAGTGGCAGGCCTTAAAAGCACTGAATATGTCTTCTGCAAAAAAGTTGACAGAATTCATCAAAACCTTGCCTGATGAGTTTTTATTTGTAAAGTTACCCGGCCAAAATAACACCCCCTACCAGGATATTCATGGTGTTGCCGAGCATGCTGCGTATCATTTAGGGCAGATCGTTATTCTCAAAAAACTTCTGAGAAGTGGAAAGTAACATGGACAACGAAGCGGCCAACCTTCAAATTTCGCTTAACACAACAATGGGAACTTCCCTCACGCAAGGCGTTTCCTTTGAATTATTCCGCCGATCACTTATTGAATATCTGCAGCAACTCATTGATTATGATCTTGAAAAATTGATCTTCCTCTTATATAAAGTTGATGTGGATGAAAATAAATTAAAGTCATTAATTGCAGGCGCCGCTGATGCAGGCGAAACTATCGCCGATCTCATTATCGAACGGCAGATGCAAAAAATAAGATCGCGCGAAACCTTTCGCAGCAACGGAAATATTAATGAAGAAGAAAAATGGTGATCAACACATAACTCATACAACAAATCAACAATTCCCCTAAACCTCTACCTTTACGCCCTTTAAAATCTAAACAATGAAACTTGTTTCTTATCTCAAAGACGAGCACGACCAGCTCGCCATTTTAGTGAATGATCTGTTATACGATACAGACCTTGTGCATCCCGAACTGCCCTCCGGCATGAGCATGTTTTTGCAATATTGGGAAGAGAACCTTTACGCAGCAACCCTTTGCGACCGCGCCATAAAAGACGGCCGCATCGGCAAAGAAAAAAGTGTGCCTCTGGCAGATGTGGTGCTCCTTTCCCCAGTGCCCATGCCCTCCAGTTGCAGGGATGGTTATGCCTTCCGCCAGCACGTGGCCGCCGCGCGCAGAAACCGCAAACTGCCCATGATACCTGAGTTTGATCAGTTCCCCGTTTTTTATTTCACCAACCACCACAGCGTGCAGGGCGCAGGCGAAATAAAATGTATGCCCGACCATTTCAGCAAGCTCGACTTTGAACTGGAAGCCGCCATCCTCATCTCCAAATTCGGCCGCAACATCAAACCCGAAGACGCTGACGAATACATCGGCGGCATCATGATCATGAACGACCTCAGCGCGCGCACTTTACAAATGGAAGAAATGCTGCTCAACCTCGGCCCCGCCAAAGGCAAAGATTTCGCCACCATCCTCGGCCCTTGCCTCGTAACGCTGGACGAACTCGAAAGCCTGGAAGTGCCCTGTAAGGAAAACCATACCGGCAAAAGCTGGAACCTGAAAATGCGCTGCCGTGTAAACGGCGTGCAGGTAAGCGAGGGCAACCTCAGCGACATGGACTGGACCTTTGCCGAGATCATCGAACGCTGCTCTTACGGCGCTGACCTCCACCCCGGCGACATCATTGGCAGCGGCACCGTAGGCACAGGCTGTTTCCTGGAACTGAACGGCACAGCAAAACTCGCCGACCCCAACTATGAGGAACAATGGCTAAAGGAAAACGACATCGTAGAAATGGAAATAGACAGCTTAGGCACTTTAACCAACACGATCGTAAAAGAAGACAGTGATCTTTCGTTGTTGGGGAGGAAGAAGTAGTTCTCGATGGAAGAATTACAAGAAATATTGAATGAACTTAAAACTACTTTAGATAAAATGCCATAAGCGGGGCAATACATTTTACCCCTTCGTCAGCAGCACATGAAAGGAATTATCCGTTCCGTGCACGATATGAACAAGTGAAGTATAAACAGGGTATCCCGTAGCAGTTATCGTCAGTGTCGGGTTGCCATCCAGCATGTGGTCTTCCTGCATAAAACCATTCGCATCGCTCACCATCCCGTTTTTTGAATTGCTGAAACTCCCCTTCGCACCCACTATCGGCGCGCCCGTCACGCTGTCGTTCACCGTAATGTCAGCGCTGGTGATATGGTCAATGATAGCAGGCATCTTGCAGCCGGCCACCAGCCCGTTATAAAAATCAACATTCGTAGTTTTATAGGTCTTTCCCAGTTTCAGCATGTTTTTAATGTCAACGTCCACTACCTTCAAAGCCGATTTAAACTTCTTTGTCTGCACAGGGCTTTGCGCATGAACCTGTTGAGATGATCCGCCCGTTTGCATAAAAGTATTCGTCAGGTTTTGAAGGTTTGTCAAATCTTCTGCAGTCACATAATCCGCCGTGATCGTCAAAAGGTTTGCATTCAATAAACTGTACACCGCCTGCAAACGCGAAGACGCATCCAGGTCAGCCACGTGCGTGTAATAACTTTCCGAATCATGCAGCCCGTTCGCCACTGAAAACATTCCCAGGCTCTCCAAGATCACCTGCGCCCTCCCGCTCAAAGTCGCCGCCACCAGCCCCGCCGCATTTTTAGCATTCAGTTTTTCCTGGCTGAACCCGCTGTTATCCAGCCCCGTGTTCCCTGCATAACTCAACGCCACGCCGTAATCAGTATTAAATTTTTTCACGATGGCCAAAAACGCATTATCCGCAGCATAAGCGGCGGCGTTATCAGAAAAAAAACCGGGCAATCCGGAATTACGTCTCATTTTAGCTTCTTCGCGATCATTCATAATAGTAAGATTTATATTTCAGGCCCTAAAACTAAAAGACTCTCATTTTATTACCAAAAAAAAGTTTTAAGCACTGCCTCCTTTCTAAAATTAAATATCCCTTTGCATCCTTTGCATGTATTCTTTGCGCCCTTTGCGTAAAACAACCCCATTAGCCATGTAATATCCCATCGCAGCCATGTAACATAGCATCGCAGCCATGCAACATGACATTACAGCAGTGTAAGAAGCCATAGCAGCCTTGCAACACGACATAACAGCAGTGTAACATCACAAAACAGCCATGTAACATCCCATTACACCCATGTAACATCCCATCGCAGCCATTTAACATCCCAAAACAAGCATGTAACCTCCCAAAACAGGCATGTAACACCCCATCGCAGGCATGTAAGCACCCATCGCAGACATGTAACCTCCCTTTTTAGAAATAAGAGTTATAAATTTAAGGGTGGAACGAAGCAATTCAAGTCATATAAGATTCCTATTTGTCAATTTTTTGCCTGACTTTGTTGTATAGTCTGTTTTATTAACGCCGTAAAAGGTTTTATATATGCTGGAAGTTTGGTAGTATCTGTGTCTATATAAATTTTTTTAACTGTCTCATTATTTAAATCTGCTTTTTGCTCAAATTCAAAATAAATTCCACATCCATCAGTGCAATCCGGGCAACCCAAAACAAGTTTTGGAATATTTGTAATGAGAAGTAGTTTAGGAATTTGGTTGTATAAATTTTGTGCTAAGGCTATTTTTTTCCAATCTTCAATTGGTGTTTGGCAAAGAACATTTTCGTTATTTTTAAAATAACTATCAGTAGTATCTTCATTAAAGGTATCTGCATTCGACCCTTCTCTCGAATTGAATTGATACATAGTGGCGCAATGCCCTTCGCATTCTCCACAATAAATACCAAAAATGATATACTCAACATGAGCTGTTAACGTATCAATATTTGTTGGTGTATTATGTTTCAAAACGATTGGGTTCTGCCCACAGCTAAATAAAGAAAACAGGCAAATAGTAGTTGTAAAATAGATTATCTTCATATTGCTAAGTATCTGTAGTATCGCAAGCTATAAAATATAGTTTTGAAATCGATCAAGTCCATAAAAACAAAAAACCCTTTCAATAACTGAAAGGGCTTTGCTTTTATAAAAACTAAAGTTTATTCTTTATTTCAATTTTTGCAGGTAAATGCCGTAGCCGCTTTTTTCATATTGCTTTGCCAGCACCATTAATTGTTCATGATTAATAAAGCCCATGCGGTACGCTACTTCTTCTATGCAGCCGATCTTTTGCGCCTGGCGTTTTTCGATCACGCGCACAAATTCGCAAGCTTCGCTTAGAGATTCAAAAGTGCCCGTGTCCAGCCATGCAACGCCGCGGTTCATCACGCCAACACTTAGTTTGCCCTGGTTTAAATAAACACGGTTCACGTCAGTTATCTCATATTCCCCGCGGGCGGATGGGGCGATGTTTTTGGCGATGTTCACTACTTTGTTATCATAGAAATATAAGCCGGGAACGGCATAGTTCGATCTTGGCTGCGCAGGTTTTTCTTCAATGGAAATAGCTTTGAAATGTTCATCAAACTCAACAACGCCATAGCGCTCGGGGTCGCTCACTTCGTAAGCAAAAATGGCCGCGCCGTCTATATTATTAAACGATTGAACAAGCTTGCTGAAGCCGGAGCCGTAGAAAATGTTGTCGCCGAGAACAAGGGCAACCTTATCGCTGCCAATAAATTCTTCGCCAATTACAAATGCCTGCGCGAGGCCGTTCGGCACCTGTTGAACGGCATAAGAAAATGTGCAACCTACGGCAGTGCCATCGCCAAGCAACCGCTGAAACTGCGGGGAATCTTCAGGCGTTGTAATGATCAGTACTTCTTTTATACCCGCGAGCATAAGCACAGAAAGCGGGTAATAGATCATCGGTTTATCATAAATAGGCATCAGTTGTTTGCTGATGCCTTTGGTAATAGGATAGAGCCTTGTGCCTGAGCCGCCTGCGAGAATGATTCCTTTCATTATTTGATCAGTTGATTTGTTGAATGGTTGATCGGGAGGACGTTTATAAAGTATGTTGAATGTCTGTGAGGAAAGGAGTGTTCAGATCTTTTTCAGAAAGGATCAACTCACTTTCCGGAAGCTTCCAGTCAATGCCAAGCTTTTCGTCATTATAACGGATGCCGCCTTCTGCGCTTTTATTGTAGTAATTATCGCATTTATAAAAGAATATTGCGCTCTCGCTGAGCACGACAAAGCCATGTGCAAAGCCCCGGGGAATAAAAAACTGGGTATGGGAATCTTCTGATAATTCAATTGAAAAATGCTGGCCAAAAGTGGGCGAATCTTTGCGGATATCCACAGCCACATCAAGTACGCTTCCCCTTAGCACCCTCACAAGTTTTGCCTGCGCATGTTCACCACGCTGAAAATGCAGCCCGCGCAACACTCCTTTGGAAGACAAGGATTGATTGTCCTGTACAAAATTTAGCGAAAGGCCGGTATGCTCAAAGAACTTATTTGCATTAAAGCTTTCGAAGAAATAACCACGCGGGTCTTTAAAAACAGTGTCGTGTATGATGAAGCAATCTTTTAGCGGAGTGGCTTCTATTTTCATCGGCTGCCGTATTGCGTTTCATAATAGTTTTGATAATCGCCGCTGGTTACGTGTTTCAGCCATTCGGTGTTTTCAAGATACCAGTCAATTGTTTGGCTGAGGCCTTCTTCAAAAGTTACGGAAGGGCTCCATCCAAGTTCTTTGTTGATCTTTGTGGCGTCAATTGCATAGCGAAGATCATGGCCGGGGCGGTCTTTTACGTAAGTAATGAGCGCTTCGCTTTCACCTTCATTCCTACCTAATTTTTCATCCATCAACTTACACATCAATTTTACCAGGTCAATATTCTTCCATTCGTTAAAGCCGCCAATGTTGTAGGTTTCGCCGTTTTTTCCGTTGTGGAAGACAGTGTCGATAGCCCGTGCATGATCAATAACAAAAAGCCAATCCCTTGTGTTTTCACCTTTGCCATAAACAGGGAGTGGCTTTTTGTGGATGATATTATTGATGAAAAAGAGGGATCAATTTTTCGGGGAAATGATTAGGGCCGTAATTGTTGGAGCAATTGGTGATGACGAAGGGTAAATGGTAAGTTTCGCCATAAGCGCGCACAAAATGGTCTGAGGATGCTTTGCTGGCAGAGTATGGCGAGTTGGGAGAATAGGCGGTCTTTTCTGTAAAAAGGCCATCATTGCCAAGCGTTCCGTAAACTTCGTCTGTAGATATATGATAGAAACGATGCTGCTGCAGATCATTTTTCCAATGATCTTTTGCCACGGTTAAGAGATTGACCGTGCCTACAATGTTTGTGTAAATGAAATCCATAGGAGAAAGTATGGAGCGGTCAACATGGGACTCTGCCGCAAGATGTATCACATCCGTAATGCCATGTTTTTGAAAAATAGTTTTCAGGGTTTCAACATCAAGAATGTTCGCTTTTTCAAAGAAATAATTTGGCTTATGCTCAATATCCTTTAGGTTTTCGAGGTTGCCGGCATAAGTAAGCGCATCAAGATCAACGATCGCATGATCTGGATATTTGTTTACAAATAACCGCACAACATGAGAGCCTATAAAGCCTGCCCCGCCGGTAATTAAAATATTCTTTACCATTTATAACTTAAAATATTCTTTGTACCAGTCAATAAAATTTTGAATGCCTTCCTGCAAAGGAGTGCTGGGTTTGTAACCCAGGTCATTTACCAGGTCGGAAACGTCCGCATAAGTTGCAGGCACATCACCGGGTTGAATGGGAAGCAATTCTATTATCGCTTTTTTGCCAAGCGCATTTTCTATTGCGTACACATACTCAAGCAGCTTTACAGGGGCATTGTTGCCAATATTATATACCTTATAAGGTGCGCTGGATGAAGATGCATCTGACCGATCGGAATGCCAACTTGTATTTGGTTCTGGCGGATGTTGCATTACTCGTGTTATTCCCTCAGTGATATCATCAATATAAGTGAAATCGCGAAGCATATTACCGTAATTAAATATTTGTATGGGCTTGCCTTCAATAATGTTTTTAGTAAAGATAAATAGTGCCATATCCGGCCTTCCCCATGGTCCATAAGCAGTAAAAAAACGCAGACCAGTAGTAGGGAGTTGAAACAAATGGCTATACACATGAGCCATCAGTTCATTGCTTTTCTTGCTGGCGGCATATAGTGAGATAGGGTGATCTACATTTTGAGATGTTGCAAAAGGTATTTCGTCATTCAAACCATACACGCTGGAGCTGCTTGCATATACCAGGTGTTTTACTTGATGATGTCGGCAACATTCAAGAATGTTTACAAATCCAACAATATTGCTATTCACATATGCATCAGGGTTTATTAAACTATAGCGTACCCCTGCCTGTGCAGCAAGATTAATAACAACATCAAAACATTCCTTTTCAAACAATTCGTTCAAAGCAGCTTTATCCTCAAGTAAAGTCCGGTAAAAACAATAGGCATCAAACAAGTTAGACACTGTTTTCTGGTTGTCAATGATCTTTCCCTTTAAAATACCTACTGTAGCAAGGCGGCTGTATTTAAGTTCAGCATCATAATAGTCGTTAATGCTGTCTATGCCAACCACTATATGGTTGTCACTTATTAGTCTTTTCACAACATGAAAACCGATAAACCCAGCGCTGCCCGTCACTAAAATTTTCATTGGTGATTGTCTTTATTTTTTAAAAGCATAGAAAAATAAGCTGCCGTATCATTCAACATCGTTTGGTTTGAGAACTTTTCCTTCATAAGCTTGCGGCCTTCTTCTCCTGCATTTCTCCTCAATACAGGGTCATCAATAAGCTTTAAAAGATAAGAAACAAATTGTTCCATATTCCCGGGTTGAACAAGATAGCCGGTTTTGTTATTTGTAATAACATCTCGAACGCCGCCAACATCTGAAGAAACAACTGGTTTTCCTGCAGCCTGTGCCTCGATTAAAGATACAGGGGTGCCTTCGTTATGCGAATTTAAAACAACTATATCAAGACCTGACATCGGTACAGCTATGTCAAGTATCCAGGAAGTACAGGTTATGTACGATTTTCTCTTTTCCTGCGGATAATATGTATAATCCAGCTTGTATTCCTGCACAACTTTTTCCATCGCAGGCCTTGCTTCTCCGTCGCCAATTATAAAAAAGCGAAGTTTTTTGCCAGTAATACTTGAAATTTTTTGCGCGAGCCTTATAAAAAATTCGTGATTTTTTATGGGTACGATTCTCCCGATAATACCAATTGCTACTTCATCTTCTTCAATTAAAAATTGCAATCTGAATATTTCGCGCTTTTTTTTCTGAGCAATAGAAAATTTGTCAATATCAAGCCCGAGCGGTATTATTTTTATTTTGTCTTCGCTGCAAATCCGATATACTTTACCAATTTCTTCTTTTTGTTGATCGCTTATTGCAATAATACCTGTAGAGAGGCCTGCTAACTTTCTTTCCAGTTCAATAATTAGCCTGGTTTTCGTTTTTCCGAAATAACTGTGAAATACATGTCCATGAAATGTATGCACAACCACTTTTACATTACAATGCTTTGCAGCGATCCTGCCGATCATACCAGCCTTGGCTGCATGAGTATGCACTACATCTGGTTTATAATCATGAATTATTTTTTTTATTTTATTGTATGCAATGTAATCAAGCAAAGGGTTGATGGAACGTTTCATTTCATCAACCTTAATAATTTTGATATTCAGGGTCTTTATTAAATGATCTGCTTCTTTCTCGTCATCGTCCTTCCCTCCTGTTATTAAAATACTTTCAAAGTTGGGTAAATTTTCAGCCAGCTCAAGGACTGTCATCAAAGGTCCACCTATTACCAACCTATTTAAAATTTGTATTACCCTCGGCATAAATTCAAGAAAATTTTATTTTTGTACACAAAAATTAATTTGGTAGAAGAGAATAAAAAAAGATGGATAGATTTTTTATAATTTTTTCACTGATCCAAATATTCCAGTACAACCTCCCTTGCTTTTAAGTATTTTGTAAAACACTTTTTCTGTTCATTCAGTAGGCACTGGTAATAATATCGCATCAGCTCCTTTCCTCCCTAAAAAAAATAAACAACTAACTATAAACAATATATATAGAATAGACGCTGCCAATGTAGTATAAGCAGGAATAAGGAGATCATGATACCGCCTTAGTAAAAAATAATTACTTAAAAAATTAAAAGCAAAGGCAATAAAAACGCCAATAGCCATGAATTTTGTTTTTTGTTGCATCTCTAGTGGTTTATGTACAAGCTGTCCGATACACCATAAAAAAACACCAGCATATAAAATAAACGAGATTTTCGTAAACCCAGGCGGTATATTATTTTTAAATATCATACTAAGTAAGAGATTCATTCCAAAATAAAGAAAAATAAGGCCTGCCAAAAAAATACCTATTACCATCAAAACAGCCTTCCACAAACTACTGTAAGCACCTTTTTTATTCCCGCTATTATATTGCCGTGAAATATGAGGGTAAGTAGTCATAAATATAGGTGAGCAAACCGCCATAGAGGTTTTATACAGTATGTCATAAATGGCCGAATAATTACCTGCGCTTTTATAACCCATCAATCTTGCTATAATAAACCTGTCGTTTACAGAAAGTGCTGCAGAAAGAGCCAAAAAAAAAGTAATGGGCAACCCGAAATTAAATATTATTTTTTTTATTTTAGCTACTTCTGCCCTTGATAAACCTTTTATTGCAGAGGTATTTTTCCCATAAATTATTTGACGCGAGAAAAGCGACAATGGTATTAAATATGACAAAATAAGTGATCCTGAAAGTACTATTAATGAATTCTCTTTTTTGAAAAAATAAAATAAAAGTAAAGGTATTACAACAATTATCAGCGTTCTTAAGAACTCACTCGATGCAAAAGTGGATGCTTTTTGCTTTCCTTGGCACACGAGGAGAAAAAGCGAATAATAGCCGGCTAAAAAAAAAGTGGGTATAAATAAAAAAAATATAGTAAGGTCAAGTTTTGTTACTGTGAAAAAAAGTATTGAAAAGAGAATAAAACCTACTATCAAAGCATAAGAAAGCAATTTAATTGCTATGGCATTAAGCTTGTCATAATACAAACTGTAAAATCTGATATAGCTGTACCCAACCCAGCCATAACAAAACATGCTAACTATACTGAGTGTGCTAAACCCAATGCTATACATTCCATATATTTCAGGGCTATATAAGCGAACAACCAACGGAATAAACAAAAAGGATAATATGCCTGATGCAATTATTCCAAATGAATAATAAACAAAATTTTTAGCTAATGGCTTTTTAAGAGTGGAAATGATTTTTTTATAAAGAAGCATCAAAGCTGTTATGTATAAGATTTAAATTATAATAAAAATGAACAATCATTAGCGATCAAGTATAAAAAAATAACGCCCTGCTATTCAAATATGATTTTTTATTTGACTTTAAAATCAAAAACATACCAAAGAAAAAAGGTATAAAAGGCATTTTATATCTCGCAAGTGCACCAAAATTAAAAGAAATACTACCTGCTGCTAATGCCAACAACACAACAAACCAAAATGAGAAGCTGATAAAACGATCTTTTTTGAACGCTTTATAAAGCACAACAAAACGGACGCTTATTAGTAAGTATGCAATCATAATAAACGTTAGTACACTTTCTAAGGCGGTTAATACCATTATGGGCTTTTTAACTTCCCATAAATAAGGCCTAAACAGGCTAACGTTTAGCGCACCAAGTAAATATTGAAGTATGCTTAAAGGATTACTTATGCTAATTTTCCCCAGATCAT
Organism: uncultured Bacteroidota bacterium; assembly: GCA_963771435.1. GTDB lineage: Bacteria > Bacteroidota > Bacteroidia > Chitinophagales > Chitinophagaceae > CAVYTF01. The sequence continues at coordinate 70,047 of CAVYTF010000022.1, forward strand.
AAACCGCTTCGCTACCAACAGAGAGTTGATATTTTGTTGTATTTAATATTTTACTTATAATGTTTTCGCTAAATGATGAAAGCAGCAAAGTTTGAATATTAGTAATTAAATAAAACGATCCTATTGCTATCACACAGGTAAGTCCCAATAAAAAAAATTTATTTTTTGAAAAATTTATTCTCCCTAAATACCATATACCATAAGAAAATAATAAGGATATAAAGAATATGTAAAAAAGATAGTCTTTTATAATAAAAAGTAAAACTGCAGCTATTACCCCAAGTATTATGACGGATCTGCGTTTATAAATTCCTTTTATGTTTCCAAAAAATAAATAAAATAATATTCCGATACTTCCAATACAGATCGGATCTTTCAATACTCCTGTGGTCCAAAACCACAAAGTAGGATACGCTATTATAAAAAGATAAAGCCAGTTTAAAAGGAAGGGATATTTTTTATAAAAAGTATAAAATATTAGCCAAACGCCGATATAGCCCCAAAGAGAGAAAAAGAATGAGATTGCCAGGTAAGAATTAAAGGTAAAATAAGAAATAACCCCAGCTATTAGCACTATTGCTTTATTATTGGGAAACATAAAAAGTTCCAGCCAGATCTCTTTGGTGGATAAAATACATTGTATTTTAAAGGGCAGATTTACATAATCAAGATAAAAGATTTTACTGTATTCGGAAAATTTGCATTGGGATATTGCGTACGAAATATTCTGGGCAACTCTATAATAAACAAATGTATCACCAAATTGATATCCCGAATAAAAAAAAGCTGAGATTAATAAACCGGCAATTCTTAACATTAATCCCCAAAAAAATAATTTGAATAGCTGTTCATTTACAATAACATATTTACGAATAAGTTTTAAAAAGATGATCAGAAATAAAATGCATTCCAATGATCCATAAATATCATTAATTGAAAATAAAAATTTATTGTCCATCAGGCTGCTTTCTCAAACGTCTTTCAGTTTTCCTCTTTAATACAAGAAGAGTAATACTGCTTATAAAAACAAATAACAAACCAAACAATAAAAAAAACACTATTTTATTGGAGCGTACTTTTTCCATGGGGTAATCTGCTTGATCAATTACCTGTAGCAACGGAATATTGTGTAAAAATTGATACCTTTCTAGCTCTAGATTTTTATATATTTCTGCATAAGCTGCACTATAAACTTGTATGCCAAACTCTTGTTTTTGTATTGGTGTTTGAGGAACTGCAAAAGCAGGATTGATGTTGGCATCTGTTACAACAGCCTTATTTGAAATGCTTTTATTCAAACTATCCTGCAGTGTAGCAACCCTTTGCTCTAAAACATCCAGCGTTTCCTTATTTTTTTTTGTTTTTAATTCAGTATAGAATTTTATTGTTTCTTTTACAAGCCTGTCTGTAAATACCTTTGTAAATTTTTCATCACGGCTTATAAATTTTACTTCAAAAATACTCAGGTTTTCTTCCGGCTTGGCAACCTTTATATCAGCATTTGAAATATCAAAATATGTTTCATATAAAATACTGTCCTGCGTATAACTAAGATTATCCCTATTAAAAGGAGAAGAAGGAAAAAACATCATTGCATTGCCATCTACTTTATTTAGGCCATTTATTTTCAAGTAATGATCAATTAACGTTGTAGGCTTATTATCAAAACTATCTATGCTTAATAGTACACTTTCAATTATTCTTCTGCTTGGTAAAATTTCCATTATATTATCACCTGAAAACATACCGGAGTTAGTCCCAGGCACAGAAATTCCAAATTGGGCTGCAATTCCCGTAATACCACTACCACTGGTAGAGCTGCCCTCATCTAATGAAAACGTAAGATGGCTTTGATATAAAGGTTTTTTTAAAAAAGCATAAACACATCCTAATACTCCTCCAATAATAAAGGCAATTATCAAGATCTTCCTTTTGCTGCGCAAATAAGAAAGCCTGGATTCTAATTTATTGATTGCTGCAATTGGATCAATGGCATCTTCTATTTTGGAACTCATTTTTAAATTTCGGTCATTTTAAATTATTAATTACCAAAACAACAATTGAAGCAAGTGAAGCCAATGCTGTAGATATGCCTATCACTTCGGCAGTACTTAATCCTTTATCTGTCCTGTCAGGAACCCTTGGCACATATATTTCATCGTCAGAATATATTTTCGGGTAACTTTTAAAAAATAAAAATGCTCTCACTTTGCGGGCACTTCCATTGGCTCCAAGCACAAATGATTTACGACGGATCGCATCATTAGCAAAGCCACCCGCTTCATTTATATAATATTTCATCCTTTTGTTTTCCTGGAAAGCGAACTGGGATGGATATAACACCTCACCTCTAACTTTTATAGCCTGGTTCTTTTTGGGAATAAATAAAAAATCTCCGTTTTCTAGGATCAGGTTGTTGGTAATAGAAGAATCTTGCATTATTTCATTAAGATTTATCCCTATCAGATCATAAGGTCTAACCGCTTCTTTTTTAAGAGAATCTGAATTTGCAGCAAAGGAAGTATCGCTTCTGAAGTTTGTGATCTTTTCAATATTCTCAGTTCTTATTTTTGTTTCTTCGTCTATTTGATTTTGTCTTCTCAGCGAAGCTGCACTGGGGTCTGCAGTAGGTTTAAAGCCCCCGGCTCTGTTTATAATACTGCTTATTTTTTCATCGTTTGAACTGATCACATATGCACCCGGATAGGAAACCTCACCATCCACTGTTACTGTTTTTTGCGTAAAATAATCTGGATTGTTCCGGACAATAACCACATCATACGGATGAAGCGGGTATTGTTTATCATTTAGATCCAGGTCTTTTTCAGTATCAGCATCAATTATTTCAGCAATTTTTGAAGAACTCCCCATCTTGCTACGCTCTTTTACACGGCTCGCGATCTCAATTTTTTTAGCTGTTGCAGCTTCTGTAAAGCCCCCTGCTTCATAGATCAGGTCTTTCAAGGTCATACCATCTTTAAAATAGTATGTTTTTGGCATTCTTACCTCTCCTTGTATAATTATCGTGGCGGTATCATGCAGGTCATAAATAGAAGATATTTGTACTACATCTTCTTTTTTTAATGCAATGTCGCTTTTCGGATCATTTAACACCTGCGTTATATTAAAAGACAACAGTTCCGGAGTTAGATCTTCTTTTAACCTTGTAATAAGGCCGCGTTGTGTAAATGCATCTTCCTTTAAACCGTCTGCTTTTTCAATAAGCTGTTTTAAAGTAAGTCCGTCAGTAAGTTCAAAATAACCAGGGCGCATTACGGCCCCTTCTATATCTACACGGTTGGAATATCTGTTTAAAACTCTTCCTACAACGATCACATCACTGCTTTGCGGATGATAAGTTGCAAAATCCTTGCTCTGTACGTCTTCTATTTTTTTCTCCTTATCTGTAACTGATGTTATTTTTACTGATGATTTATAAGCAGAATCTGTAAAGCCTCCTGCATAATCTAGCAATTGCTGCAGGCCTGTTTCAGGAAGTAATTCATAAATAGCAGGATGCTTTACTTCTCCTTCCAGCGTGGCACGCACATTATAATAAGGAATGTGAATAACATCTCCGTCCATTAACCCCACATTGTTTATTTGATTACCCCGAAGCAAAAAATCATATAAGTCGATCTTTTTGAACACTTCATTATTCCTGATCAATTCCACATTTCGGTAACTTCCGTTTTCATTCGGCCCTCCGCATAAATACAATGCGTTAAAAACAGTTGACAAAGACGAAACTGTATATGTACCTGGTTTTTTTGCTTCGCCAATAATAGTTACTTGTATGCTTTTTATATCCCCCAAAGTAACCTGTACCTCTGTATTGCCTGTATTGATGGCTTTATAGATCGTAGAAGCCAGTTTATTTTTTATTTTTAAAGCGGCCTGCGACACTGTTAACCCTGAAACGAATATTGAGCCTACATTTGGAATAAAGATATTGCCTTCAGTATTTACAGTAAGTTGGTAATGCGATTCAGAAAATCCAAAAACATCTACTTTCAACTCATCGTCTGTACCTAACACATAATTTGGCGGGGTAGGTATTCTTAAATTTGGTTGAAAGGACAATGAAGCCGAAGAAAACAGTTCAGAACCGAAAATTTGTGGTTGCACATTCTCAGCCTGCAAAAGAAGGCTATCGTCACTGTATGTTTTACGGGGCAAATATCCTGTATCAGAAATAGCTGGCTGGCCATTTTTAGGAGTAACCCTGGTGCTTTTTCCATTTAATAAAAGATTTTGAACACGGTCACGCAGTTTTTGGATCTGGTCAGCAGGCATCCCTTTAGCAGCGGCAATTTGTGCAGCCTGGTCTATAGATATATTATTTTGCTGTAGCTTATTGTAATAATAAAGTATTTCGTCATCGCTCACATTATCAATGTTTATTGAACTGATGTCCTGGTTAAACAATTGCTGTGCGATCCCCGTAAAGGAGCAGCTTAAAAACAAAAGAAAGATTATAACTTTTTTCATGATAAATTTAGTGTGATAAAAAGATCTTTTCCTTATACGGCAATTCTATTTCTTAAGCAGCTTTTTGAGTATAATGAGTTTATCGGCAAAAATAATAGAGAATCCTCTATATTCATAAAATTACACGGCTTCGCCCCCTCAGTCACAGTGCAAAAAAAATATCAACCGCTAACATCCGGCTGATATAACTAATTTGTTCGCTTTTTTTTCACAACCGCACCTGTAATAAAATTGCCAAAAAGTGCGCAAATATATGGTTTTAAACTGCTGGACAACACCTATCATTTTAAAGAAACCCCCTGCCTTATTTTTGCCAATTACTCTCCTGCGGCGGCTGCATTATAAATTCTTTCTATGATGTCCACAACTTTCATCCCCTCAAGTACATTGGCAGTTATGCTGCTTCCGTTTTGAATAACATTCACCACATTGTCAAAAATATGATGATGGTTGGCGGCGGAACCCTGGTATGCACCATAATTATTACCGGTGTTCGTTTCAGGCAATGCAGGAAGAACGTAGTTTCTGATATGGCAATATTCAATTGTGTTCATATACTGGCCACCGATCTTAAGGCTGCCGTTCGCGCCAATAACTGTAATACTGCTTTCCATATTCCTGTCCCAAACCGCCGTAGAAAAATTAAGGCTCCCCATACCTCCGTTGAGAAATTCAAACTTGGCAGTGCCGGTGTCTTCAAATTCTACGCGGTCAATTTTTTTAAAATTATGCATCTGCGCGGTAATATTCTTTATATCACCAAAAACCCAAAACATAATATCAATAAAATGAGAGAACTGCGTAAACAAAGTGCCGCCATCCATTTTTTTACTTCCATGCCAGCTGCCTGGGGTATAATACCTTTCATCACGATTCCAGTAGCAGTTAAGCTGCACCATATAAATATCGCCCAAAATGCCCTCTTTTACTACATTTTTAAGCCATGCCGAAGGTGGCGAATAACGGTTTTGCTTCACCACAAAAACATGCCGGTGCGCATCAAGCGATTTAAATACAATGCTTTCCGCATCCGCTTTTGAAAGCGTCATGGGTTTTTCAAGCACCACATGTTTCTTCGCATCCAGGCACTTCAATGTCATTGCTGCATGTAGCCCGTTTGGTGTTGCAATACTCACCACATCAACCAAAGTTCCGGTTTCGCTTGTCAGCAGATCATTCAGCGTTTTGAAATATTCAACGCCTTCTAAACCATTCTTTTCCATATCAACTGCAAGCAGATCCACTACTGCAAGCAACTCAGAAAAAGTGTTTTGCCTGATCATAGCAATATGCCTTTTGCCAATATGCCCGCATCCCACCACGGCGAACCTAACCTTTTGTTTTTCCTCTTCCATTATACTTTTTTAACAATATTATTCCTGCATTTGTATTGCTCTTTCGTTTCAGGGCAAACGGCTATTCCCTCTTCATTAAAATAAAGGCGATGGCCATTTTCGCTTATCCAGCCAATTTGTTTTGCAGGATTGCCAACCATAAGTGCATAAGGCAAAACATCTTTTGTAACAACAGCCCCCGCGCCTATCATAGCATAAGTACCGATCTCATTCCCGCAAACGATCGTAGCATTTGCGCCGATGCTCGCCCCTTTGCGCACTATTGTCTGTTTATATTCATTCTTACGAATTATTGCGCTGCGCGGATTGATCACATTAGTAAACACCATCGAAGGCCCCAAAAAAACATCGTCTTCGCAAACAACACCTTCATAAATAGAAACATTGTTCTGCACTTTTACATTTTTCCCCAGTATCACATGCGGGCTAATAACCACATTTTGTCCAATATTGCAGTTATCCCCAATAACACTGTTCACCATAATATGAGAAAAATGCCAGATCTTAACTCCTTTACCGATCTCACAAGGTTCATCTACAAAAGAAGAAGGATGGACAAAATGATCGCTCATTAAGAATGCTTTTTAAAAACTAACGCTCAAATGTATGGAATTAACCTGTATAGCTATTTTAGAACAAGACATTTACAACCAAATTTCATAGTGATCCCATACTAAAGCCGGGGTAATGCCCATGTAATGTCCACTCACTCCCACTCATCCACATGCCCATGCTTATAGCTTTTTTAGTCTTCATTGCTTTTTACTTTTATTAAAGTATTGAATAAATTAACCCACTTTAAGTTCTGCAACAGATTAAAATACCTACTTTTATTGATTGAATCATCGCAAATGAAAGAAAGATATTACTCGCTTGATATATTCCGTGGCGCAACTGTGGCCTTTATGATCATGGTAAACAACCAAGGCGGGCCGCCTTACACCCCCCTCGACCATGCCCCCTGGAACGGCTGCACCCCAACAGACCTTATCTTCCCCTTCTTCCTCTTTGCCGTGGGCAATGCCCTATCCTTTGTAATGCCGCGCCTGGAAACTGCCGGCACAAAGGTCTTTCTGCAAAAGGTGATCAGGCGCACCCTGCTCATATTCTTCATCGGCCTCTTCCTCAACTGGTGCCCCTTTGCAAGATGGGATGGTGATCATATAGTATTCAAAGGCTTCACCTGGGTAGCTGCTGACGGCTCGCTGGCAGGCGTACGCATAATGGGTGTACTGCAGCGTATTGCCCTATGCTACTTTTTTGCCTCGATGATCATTTATTTCTTTAAGCCGCGTGGCGCGTTCTTTATTAGCGCGGTGTTGCTATTGGGCTATTGGGTATTATGCGCAACCCTTGGCACCCCTGGCGACCCCTACAGTTTGCAGGGCTACTTTGGCACCCATGTAGATATGGCTGTGCTCGGCACACAGCACATGTATCACGGCGAAGGCGTTCCATTTGACCCCGAGGGATTGATGAGCACTATTTCCGCCATAACACAGGTAGTATTCGGCTTCTTTGTTGGCCAATATATACAGCAAAAAGGGAAGAATTATGAAATGCTCAGCAATCTCTTTATTGCAGCAGGGGTGCTAATGTTTGCCGGCTATTGCTGGGATATGCTTTTCCCCTTTAATAAAAAGACATGGACGAGCAGCTATGTAATTTATACTACTGGCTTGGCTATAATGGTGCTTTGCGTCCTCATCTTCCTGGTCGAGTTCAAGAATAAACGCGGCACATGGAGTAAGTTCTTTGACGTGTTCGGCAAAAATCCCCTTTTCATTTTTGTACTGGCGGGTTTTCTTCCGCGTATACTTAGTTTGATACGCATCAGCAATGGGACGGATGCAAGCGGCAATGCACTTTATCTTAACCCGCTCACCTGGTTTTATGAGCATGTTTGCAAGCCAATATCAGCAGATGAACGCAATGGCTCTTTACTATACGCTATTATTATTATTATTGCCTATTGGTTTATAGCCTGGCTGCTGGATAAGCGAAAGATCTATGTGAAAGTATAAAGATCATGTAAACATTTCTGCTGCTTTCAAAAGGCTTTCGGGCTTGCCAACATCAATAAATTTTGATCTGGAATGGTCGAAACTCTTGATAGTATTATCTTCCATCAGATCGAGGTAAGCATCAACAATAGAGAATTTCCCCTGCTGGTGCATCAAAGAAAATATGTTTGAGTTAATAACATGAATGCCGCTGAATGCTTTAGGCAGCAAATTTTCCTTAGAAATATTGCCAGGTTTTTCTTCTCCTGTCTTTATATTCCTCCATCCGGATAGATCATCTTTTTCATCAAACAAAAAATAACGGGAAGTAGTTCTATCAGTAACAGCAAGTGTTGCAAGCGGTTTTTCCTTTAGGTGAAAGGCGATCATTTTATGGAGATCCAAATCGGTAAGAACATCCACATTCATCAGCACAAAGTTTTCTTCTTTGGATAAGTACCTTCCAGCATGTTTCAATCCTCCGCCGGTATCAAGTATCTCATCTGTTTCATCTGAAATGCTGATGTTACTGTTCCATCCATTATTTGTTTTAATGGCGTCAATAATTTGTTCTGCAAAATGATGCACGTTAACGATCACGTCTTTTATTCCAAAGCTTTGCAGGTATTCAACATTCCGTTGCAGCAAAGTTTTATTGTTTACAACTGCCAATGCTTTAGGATGCTTATCAGTAAAAGGTTTCAACCTCGTACCAAAACCAGCGGCAAATATCATTGCTTTCATAATGGAGAGTAATTATAGAGTATCATTTTCCATTATAGATTATCAATTGTATTTACCCAGTTTTCCTCATTCAAATGTTTCAGTTGCACTTTCACTTTATATTTATTTCTTAAATGCCTTGCTGCTTGTGAGGCAGCATAGACACTGCGATGCTGTCCTCCGGTGCAGCCGAAGTTGATCATTAAATGTCCAAACCCTCTTTTCAAATAATCATCAATTGAAATATCAACAATATCAAAAACACTGTTTAAAAACTCATTCATCCTTGTTTGCTGCTCAAGAAAATCAATAACAGGTTTATCATTTCCTGATAAGTATTTATATGCTTCAAACCTGCCGGGGTTCAATATGCCGCGGCAATCAAACACAAATCCACCTCCATTACCACTTTCATCTGCGGGTATATTTTTTTTGTAAGAAAAGCTATTTACCTGCACCACCAGTTTCGTTTGTTCATTTGCCTGCGGCGATTGAAAACGAGCGATCATTTCTTCCTGCAGCATGATCTTCAACACACGCTCAAACTCAGGAGCAGCAATGGAAAGAGAATTTGTTTGAAAAAATATTTGCAGGTTCTTTAGCGCCAGCGGAATGCTTGATAAAAAATGAGCCTTTCGTTCAAAGAGGCCACGAAATCCATACGCGCCAAGCACCTGTAGCAAACGTACCAGCACATATCCTTTATATTGGTTGATAAAAAGTTCCTTGTCAACGGGCTCTTTCAAAAGTGGATCAAGTTGATCCATATAATAGTTAAGCAAACTGTTTTTCCACTCCTCGCTCAGTTCCGCTCTTGCCTGCCACAGCAGAGATGCCACATCATATTGCAATGCACCGGCCATTCCTCCCTGGTAGTCTATAAAATGAACTTCATTTTGTTCGTCCACCAGGATATTACGGCTTTGAAAATCCCTGAACATGAAATATTTATGCGATGTTTCAGAAAGATAAATGCTCAATAATTCAAAGTCATTCAACATGGCCTGCTTATCATAAGGCAGTTTGAGTGTGTCAAGAAAATAATACTTAAAATAAAGCAGGTCGCTGAAAATGGCTTGTCGCCCAAATTCTTTTGCCGTTAAGCAATGATCATAATTCAGTTGTTCATCTCCCAATATATGCATCCTCGCCAGTTGCTTCAGGCTTTTTTTAAATAAGCCAAAAACCTCTTCCGTATGCCCCAATTGTTCCAGTTTATCAAGCAGGGAAGTATTGCCAAGATCCTGTTGCAGGTAAATGCTTTTGTCTTCATTCAGCGCAAAAATTTCCGGAACAGGCAGCCCTTTTGAAATAAAATGGTCAGTAAAATAGAGAAACGTTTCGTTTTCCTTTAGGTTCAAATTATAGGTAGCAATAAAAGTTTCGCCTTTAGAATAAACCCTGAAATAAATCCGCTCGCTTCCGCTTTGCGGTAGTTTTTCGATTCTTTCAGGCCGTCTTTTTTTTAAGGAAAAAAATAAGCAGTTTATATTTTCTACAATTTCAGTCGTCATAATTCTTTAAGGATCCGCTCCTGCACTTCCTTCAACTGTTCGCTGCTTAGTTTCAGTTTGCCTTTTGTGAAATTAAGATCATTTGCTGAATTTATCGGCAGCAGGTGCACATGCGCGTGTGGCACATCAAGGCCAATTACTTCCATTCCGCAGCGATTGCAGGGAAAAGCCCTTTCGATCGCCTTGGCGATAGGTTTTACAAACAAAAGTAACTCTGCTAAATATTCATCGGGCAGGTTAAACAGGTTGTCAACTTCTGTTTTTGGCACCACAAGCACGTGCCCTTTCGCCAGCGGAAAAATATCCAAAAAAGCAAAGAATTTTTCATTCTCTGCTATTTTGTAACTGGATATTTCTCCGGCAATTATTTTAGAAAAAACGGTCATTGGGATCAGATACTAATATTATCAACCTTAAATTTTAATACACCGGTCGGCGCTTTCACTTCAGCAATTTCTCCTTTCACCTTGCCCAGCAATGCCTTCCCGATGGGGGATATTACCGAAATTTTCCCCGCCTTCAGATCCGCTTCCTTCTCGCCAACTATTTGGTAAGTAAGGGTCTTTTTGGTTGCCACGTTCGTGATGGTCACCTTCGTCAGGATCGATACTTTGCTCGTATCAATTTCCCTCATTTCCATAATACGTGCACTGGCTATCTGGCTTTCCAGCAATTGAATTTTTGCCTCCAGCATTCCCTGCGCCTCTTTGGCAGCGTCGTATTCTGCGTTCTCTTTCAGGTCGCCTTTTTCCCGGGCTTCGGCAATGGCGCGCGATGCAGCAGGCCTTTCAACTGACTTCATGTGGTGCAGTTCCTGCCTTATTCTTTCAAAACTTTCTTTGGTAACATACATTACATCACTCATAAAATTTCATTTTAAAGACATAAAAAAAATACAACGCCACAATTTTGTTGAAGCGTTGCACAAATTCAAAAATACAAAATTCCTTATAAAAAAAGTTTTCTTATCAGGGTTTAAAAAAAGTTTATAGAAATTTTTTCTTTTATTATTAAAATAATTATGCCATTGTTTAAAAAAGCATTTGATCCACCATAAAACTTTTGCCCTCCACTTGTTCTTTCTATTCCTGGATAAAGCAGAAAAAACTCAACTGATTGATATTTAATAAAATAAAAAAGGTTTCTACTCAATGAAATTGACTTTCTAACCTTCGGCAAGGGTTTCTAAGCGGCTTAGAAACCTTTCTAAAGGCTTTAGAAACCTTTCTAAATGTTCTGGAAACCTTTCTAAGAGGCTTGGAAACCTTTCTAAACGTCTTAGAAACCTTTCTAAACGTTCTGGAAACATTTCTAAGAAGCTTAGAAACCTTTCTGAAAGGCTTAGAAACTCTAATAATTTACATTCAACCTGTTCTTTTTTGCTATTAGGGCTATAATAATTGTTTTATTTTTCAGAAAGATGAATGGTTATTTTTGCGTTCCAAAAATTTTGAACGATAAAAAGATCTGCAATGTTTAGTAAACGTGTAAGAATAAAAGAACTGCTGGCGGGCGGCGCAACCGGAAATGAGGCTACCGTGATGGGCTGGGTGCGCACTTTTCGCAACAACCAGTTTATTGCGCTCAACGACGGCAGCACCAATAGTAACCTGCAAGTGGTGGTGGAACTTGGGTTGCTGGATGAGGCTACGATGAAGAGAATCACCAACGGTGCGTCGCTGAAAGTGGCCGGCGACCTGGTGGAGAGCCTTGGCAAAGGGCAGGCGGTAGAACTAAAGGCGAAAACGGTGGAAATTCTGGGCGATTGCGACGGCTCTTATCCTTTGCAGCTAAAAAACCGCCCCAGTCTTGAATACCTGCGGGAGAAAGCCCACCTGCGTTTCCGAACCAACACTTTCGGCTCTGTGTTTCGGGTGAGGCATGCTTTGGCTTATGCCATCCATAAATTTTTTTATGAAAAAGGGTTTGTTTACCTGCATACGCCCATCATCAGCGCAAGCGACGCCGAAGGTGCGGGGGAAATGTTCAGAGTAACGACCTTGCCTTTTGACGGCACACCGCGAAATGAAGATGGCAGTGTGGATTTTAAAGAAGATTTTTTTGGAAAAAGCACCAACCTTACCGTGAGCGGCCAACTGGAAGGCGAACTGGCGGCGATGGCTTTTAGCGATATTTATACGTTCGGGCCAACGTTTCGCGCGGAAAATTCAAATACCACAAGACATCTTGCCGAGTTTTGGATGATCGAACCGGAAATGGCTTTTTATGACATTGAAGATAACATGAACCTGGCAGAAGAATTTATTAAATACATCATTAAACATGCGCTGGATAATAACAGGGATGATATAGAATTTTTGTCGCAGCGGTTGGCAGAAGAAGAAAAGCAATTGCCGCAGGATAAGAGAAGCGATCTGGGGTTATTGGAGAAATTAGAGTTTGTGCTTAATAATGATTTTGAAAGAATAACTTATACCGAGGCGATCAATATTTTGCTGGAAAGCAATCATTATAAAAAGAAAAAATTCCAGTACGAAATAAAATGGGGCATTGACCTACAAAGCGAACACGAAAGATATTTAGTGGAAAAGCATTTTAAAAAACCGGTGATCGTTACGGGCTATCCTGCAGCCATAAAGGCTTTTTATATGCGTATGAATGACGACGGCAAAACTGTTGCAGCAATGGATATTCTTGCTCCGGGCATCGGCGAAATTGTCGGCGGCAGCCAGCGCGAAGAAAGACTGGAAAAGCTGGAAGTAAGAATGAAAGAAATGCACATACCGTTGGAAGAAATGAACTGGTATTTAGACATAAGAAGATTTGGCAGCGTTCCCCACGCCGGTTTTGGTTTAGGTTTTGAAAGAATGGTGCAGTTTGTAACTGGTATGACCAATATCAGGGACGTGATACCTTTTGCAAGAACGCCCAAGAATTGCGAGTTTTAATGAGCTGTCAGTTATGAGCCTTGAGCTATCAGCAATTATGGAGAAGTGCATAGGACTGCTCAAAGCTCAAGGCTGAAAGCTCATTGCTCAAGGCTGATTACTGAAAGCTCACCACAATTTGATTTTTGCAATTAGTAGTTTGCTATTATATTTGCAGCCCCAAAAGGGATGGTGCGGTAGCTCAGTTGGTAGAGCAAAGGACTGAAAATCCTTGTGTCGCCGGTTCAATCCCGGCTCACACCACAAAAAACTTCTTGAAGATCAAGAAGTTTTTTTTATCGTTTCAATTGATAGAGGTTTAAGATCTTTTAAACTGAAACTTTTTCCCGATTCCTTCAAGAAATGTTTTTTTAACAATTAGATTTACCGGCTGCTCAGCAAGTTGATGAGAAATTTGAAAATTAAACCCCAAATCATGGTCTATTTTTATTTTACCAGCACCTGCTCTTAACTCTTTACTTTTATCGATGCAGGTTTTAAAATCTAAAGCACGTTTAGAGAGTTCATTTATGAGCCTGAACCTTCGTACAAAAACAACCTCACAACTTTCTATATCTTCCTCTTTTGTGAGCTTTTTTATTCCTTCAATTAAATGTATGCTGAAAACAAATGCATATATCTCAGTGATTTTTTGAGAATCAAATAGCCACCCGTTTTTAATGGTTCCATTTTTTAGATAATCGATCTCCAGCGCAAAAGTTGGCAGGCCCTTATTTAAGTAGTGCAATTGAGCTTTTTCATCTACTTTAAAATTAACTCCTCCATCAGTTTCTAAAATAAGATCAACACCTAATAATTGGATTTTTTTGTCTGATATTCGATATGTTTTTAGGCTAGCCTTTGAATATTGCTTTGACAAAAAACTACCCAGATTTGCTTCCATTGCTATATCGCTATCAAATAAGCTCATCAATAAAATTCAATTCTTTTAATAAGGGCCTCTATTTTTCAATGACCAGCAACTAATATATTGGTCATAAAGAATGTTGTGATTTAAAGTTTTTTATTTTATAGATCGAAAAGGATGATAACGCCCGTTAAAATCGTCAGGATCAATCCTAAAAAGAAGAGAATATCGGCAATGCGCTCAAGCAATACCTGGTTGTTTTTTCGAAGAGACATATAAGAAAGAAAAGCCGACGCCATAAAAACTACAGCCGCAATGCCCATTACTTCATCTGCATAAGTTTCTATTCCTGTTTTGGTGACACGAAACAAAGAAACTACTGTTATTGATACAGCCAACATTGCAATGGAGCCATTGAAAATATGGTGGTCAATTTGCTTCATTTCTTTGTCTTGATTAAACTCTTTAATGCCCATTCTTTTTTTGCAAAGAGAATTAAATATCAATTACTCAAAATTAATTCTATACTAAAATAATACATGTACATTAATATAAGATGCCGAGATTCTCTATTCCCCTTTTCCTAAAATAAAAAAGCCGGATATGATCCGGCTTTTAAATAAATCATTTTGAATAAATAAAATTAATCTTCTTCCTGTTCTGCTACCGCCTGGTAGTTGATCTTGCTTTCAGCAATAGAACTTAGTAATTGGTCAGCTTCTTTTTCTTCACCTAAAGTGGTTTCAAGAAGTTGCGCAACATCATCTTTACCCAATGTTTTTGCAAGCTGTGCAAGTCCACCGTAAGTAGAAATTTCATAGTGCTCTACTTTTTGCCCTGCAAGAACGAGGCCTACATCCCTTGTTGCTGTGCCTTCTTCTGTATCGCCAATGATCTCTTCTCCTTCTTTTGTGATCCCATCCATGGCATCGCATTTTTTTGCCTGGGCTTTTTCTCCCATTAATTCAAATACCTGTTCCAGCCTGCTAACATGCGTTTTTGTTTGTTCCAGGTGGTCTCCAAAAGCTTGCTGCAATTCTGCTGTCGTAGCGGCTTTTTTCATTTTAGGAAGCGTTTTTACCAGCAGCTTTTCAGCCCAGTAAATGTCTTTTAATTCATCAATAAAAAATTCCTGCAATGCAGGATCTGAAGATTTAGGCTCATTGCCTTTCATTTTTGAAGCAGTGGTACTGCCGTTTGTTGAATTTGTATTTTTCATTTTAAAGTGGTTTTTTAATTAGCAATATCTTCCTTTGTTTAAAATACTGTGCCAATATTATCTTCCCAAAAGTTATAGTTTATTATAGTTGAAAATGTAGAATGGGGTTGCTTATTAGAAGAAATTTATACCCATATTTTTTTGCACTGCTTTATCCTTTATGCAGAAAGTATATGGCAGGGAAATTGGAAAAATAAAAAACAAAAGATAAAAAATGAAAAAATTAACCCCATTAGCAGCCATTGCAGCAGCAGCCATTTTATTTTCAGGGTGCGAATTGATCGGCGGTATTTTTAAAGCAGGAGTTTGGGTGGGCGTTTTAATTGTAGTGGCTGTTATAGCCCTTATCATTTTTATAATAGCAAAAGCCGGAGGCAAAAGCTAACTCTATTTTTCCGGGTTTATCTTTTGTTCCATTTCCAGTTCTGCTTCCATCTCTTCTTTAAAGTTATGGTCTACATGCATTTCGTCAATGGAATGTGATTGACGCAGGCTGTCCTCCCTCTTAGTGAAGTCGCTTATTTTACTGTAGTATTTCTGGATTATCCGCAATTCATCTTCCGTCATGTCTTCCACATTCACCAGGCGGTTACTTGCATTTTCATGCGCTGCAACCAGTTCATTCAGCTTTAATTGTATAGCCAAAGAATCTTTATTCTGAGCTTTTTGAATGAGAAAGACCATCAAAAAAGTGATAATGGTAGTGCCGGTATTGATGATCATTTGCCAGGCATCAGAATAATGAAACATAGGGCCGGTTGCGCCCCAAACAACTACCAATACAAATGCAACAATAAAGGCAGGAGTGGTTCCTGTGGCTTTGCTTACCGCCATAGCAAAGTTTTCAAAAAAGTGAACTTTCTTTTTTGGACTTGAATTATTCATGTGAGTAAATTATATCCCTCTCCGTCCTAAAATGAAGGAGAGCAACACCAGCACAATGAAAATATAGAAAATGATCTTGGCTATATAGGCTGCACTTGCTGCAATGCCTGTGAAACCGAATATAGCAGCTACTATGGCAATTACTAAAAAGATAAGGGTCCAGCGTAACATAATTTTAAGTTTTTAGATTAATAATGGGTAATGGAATGCACAAAGCATACCAATTAGTTTATAGTTTATAGTTTATAGTTTGCGGTTTGTAGTAAGAACGAAGTGGCGTAGGTTTTGTAAAATTTGAAACACAAAAGAAATCATGCCCGAAGGCCCAAGCATAGTGATACTGAAAGAAGCCGTGCAGCAGTTTGAAGGAGAAAAGATCTTTCACGCACATGGCAATGCCAAAATAGATATGGGCTTGCTGCAGGGGCAAAAAGTGCATTTTAAAACATGGGGCAAACATTTCCTTATTTGTTGCAAGGCTGCCACAGTGCGGGTGCATTTTCTTATGTTCGGGTCTTATACCATTAACGAAAAAAAGGACAGGGCACCACGGCTTTCGCTGGAGTTTAAAAACGGGGAGCTGAATATTTACACCGCTGCCGTAAAACTGCTGGAAGGCAGCCCCGATAAAATATATGACTGGAGTGCCGATATAATGAACGATGCCTGGAACCCCAGGAAAGCAAAACAAAAATTAAAAGAAAACCCTGACATGTTTGCCTGCGATGCCCTGCTTGACCAGCAGATATTTTCCGGTGTGGGGAATATTATAAAGAACGAAGTGCTGTTTCGCATAAAGGTGCACCCGGAGAGCGTGGTGAGCGGGTTACCCGCAAAGCAATTGAACAGCTTAGTGAAAGAGGCGCGCAACTACAGCTTTGATTTTTTGGAATGGAAAAAAGCTTTTGAGCTGAAACAGCATTGGCTTGTTTATAATAAAAAGACCTGCCCCCGCTGCCACATACCCCTCATTAAAAAACAATTGGGCAAAAACAAACGCCGCAGTTTCTTCTGCAATAATTGCCAGGTATTGTATTGAAAAAAGATGTTGTTACTAACACCTTCGGGGTTAATCCCTTTCATAAATCACTTCATACCCCCCAAAACCCCGACTTTGCAGCTTTTCACTCAAAGTTTGTAAAGTTTACGGCAAAAGCTACAAAGTCAGAGGCAAACTTTATAAAGAAAAAGATTTTCCTTGTAAAGAAAAAGGAAAACCTTGTAAAGTTTTCGGGAAAAGCTGCAAAGTTTAAGGCAAACTCCGTAAAGAAAATGATTTTCTTTATAAAGAAAACGATTTTCTCTGGAAAGAAAATGAATTACTTTACAAAGTTTGAGTGAAAAGCTGTAAAGTCTGCCTTGCGGGCTGTAAAATGGTTTTATGTTCTTTAAAAGGAAAATTTACTACTCGAAATATCCCTCACGATAACTTCTTCAAGCATTTCCCCAGGTCAACGCCTTTTTTTAATACGTCGGCAAACAGGTCGCCCGTTTTTTCAAGGCGCGCGTGTATGTTTTGCATGGTAAACTGCGATGGGTGCAGCCCTTTTTTCACCTCCTTCCACTCCAGCGGCGTGCTAACGGTAGCGCCCGGTTTTGGCCTCAGGCTGTAGGCGCAGGCGAGCGTTTGCCCCCTGCGGTTTTGCAGGTAATCAATGTAAATTTTCCGGTCGCTGCGTTTGGAGAGTGAGCGTGTGAGGGTAGTGGTGTCGGGCAACTGTTCGTTGGCAAGGGTGGCGATGATGTGCGCGAAATCTTTTACCTGTTCAAAAGGATATTTATCGCCCATGGGCACGTACACATGCAGGCCGGTGGCGCCGGAGGTTTTGCAATAGCAGGGGGCGCCCGCTTTGTCCAGCACGCTTTTCACCACGATGGCGGTTTCTATCACCTCGTCGAACGTGTTTTTATCCGAAGGGTCAATGTCAATGACCATGTACGTGGGGTTTTCAATTTTTACGGAAGTGGAGAACCAGGGGTTCATCTCGATGCAGCCGAGGTTGGCGATGTAAATGAGCGAAGCCGCATCGTTGCACATGATGTAGTGAATGGTTTTGTTGTTGGAGTCCGAATGAACATTTATTTTCTCCACCCATTCAGGGGCGCTTGCACCGGCGTCTTTCTGGAAAAAGCCATCGTCGGTAATGCCGTTGGGGTTTCGTTTCAGCGAGAGGGGGCGGTTTTTAAGATAGGGTAGAATGTAAGGCGCAATGGTTTTGTAATATTCTATCATGTCGCCTTTGGTATATTTTTCTTCCGGCCAGAATATCTTGGAAACATTGCTCAGCGGCACGGTGCGGTTGCCTATCACCACTTCATTTTCTGTTTCCATTTTGGCAGCCTCTTTCAGTGTCTCTAACGGTTTAGGCTCTTCGTTTGTTTTTTTCACTTGTGTAGTTTTTTTGTCGTTTCGTAAACCCATATAAACAGGGTGGCGCAGCAGGCCATCTTTTGTTACTTCTGTAAAATGCAATTGGCAAACCAGCTTTGGTTTTATCCAGGTAACGGGCATGTTCACTTTCACCTTCTCTTTAAAAGGAGATTTATTGGTGATGAGCGGCTGCATTTTATCCCACAATTCCTTCAAACCTTTCTGGTCGAAGCCTGTGCCGGTATGGCCCATGTATTTTAATTCATTGCCGTCATATTGCCCCAGTACCAGCGCCCCAAAATATTTGCGGCTGTTGCGCGGTTCCGTGTAGCCAACAATAATACCCTCGCGGGAATTTTGGTGTTTTATTTTCAACCATTCCTTACTTCTGGAACCGCAGAAATATTCGCTGTCAATTTTTTTGGCGATGATGCCTTCCAGATCTTTTTCCACCGCAAACTTAAACATACCGATGCCTGTTTCGGCAACATGGTCGCAGTAGCGTACCGACTCGTTTTTGTTTTGCTCCAGCAGGTCTTTCAGCAATTCTTTTCTTTGCAACAAGGGAAAATGGCGCACATCTTTTTTGTCGAGGAACAACAGGTCGAACACATAATAAACAAGGGGCAGGTTGGTATTATCTTCATAATGTTGCAGCTTCTGAAAGCTTGGTTTGCCATTCTCATCCAGCAGAACTATCTCGCCGTCAAGCACTGCATTGTGCTTAATGTCTTTCAGTGCATCTGCAATAACTGGAAATTTTTCGCTGAAAGAAAGCCCGTTACGGGAGTATAATCTTGGTTTATCATTGATTTCTGCAATGGCGCGGTACCCATCCCACTTTATTTCAAATATCCATTGTTTATCGTCGAAAGCCTTATCGACCAAAGTCGCAAGCATGGGGGTATAATAATCTGTAAACTTTTGCGAAGCGGCGGGGAAGCGGATATTTATCCTGCGGGGAGTCACTGCAGGTGCTTTTTTTTTAAACCGGCCTCTTTCACTTTTTCAGAAACAGTGTCTTCGCTGTTGTAAGGTTTATCTGTCGCGAATTCATCTTTGTGTTTTATCAAAAGCCAACTATTGTTTTTTGAACTGGTATCATTTTTTAAATGCACCAAAACGAATTCGCCTTTTAGTTTTTTTCCTTCCAGGGAAAATTTCATTTCTCCTTTGTGAAGGCCTGCGAGTGCTTGTTTTTCTGTGATGGGTTCGTGCTTTTCATTCACCGGAGTAAAGGAACCTTTGTCCCACACAATCACATTACCTGCGCCATAATTCCCTTCGGGGATATTGCCTTCAAAATGTATATAACTTACGGGATGGTCTTCCACCATCATTGCCAATCTTTTATCTTTTGGATTAAGGGATGGCCCTTTGGGAACAGCCCAGCTTTTCAACACCCCATCCAGCTCCAGCCTGAAATCATAATGCAGGTGAGAGGCATGGTGGCGCTGCACTACAAAGCGAAAATCTTTGTTTATTTCTGCCTTCCCTTCGGGTTCGGAAGTGGCTTTAAAGTTTCTCTTTTGGTTATATTTCTCTAATGACATATCAGGATGCTTTACGCTTGCTATTATTTCCAAGGCTTGCTTTTAACTGCGACATTAAATCGGTAGCTGTTGAATGCACCACATGCATGTGCGGGGCAGCAGGCTTCTTGCCTTTGGCTTTAGCCTCAATGAGTTTCATTAATTCAGCAGAATAAGTGTCTTTGTATTTCGATATATCAAAGTCGCCGGTGAGTTTGTTTATGAGCTCAATAGCCATTTTCATTTCGGCGGGCTTGCTTGATGAAGTGGGGATATTCAGGCTATCGGTCTTTCTTATTTCTTCATCAAACCTGATCCTGTTTACTACAAGCACATTGTCCATAGCCTTTATAATGCAGAGGCTTTCTTTGCTACGCATGACGAAGGTGCCAAGCCCGGCTTTATTTGTTTTACCAAGGGCATCCCGTAGAAGGGCATAAGCCTTTACGCCTGATTTATCCGGTTCGAGGTAATAAGGCATTTCAAAATAAACGCTGTCAACATCAGTGACATTTATAAATTCAGCTATTTCTATGATCTTGCTTTTTTCAGGGCTGGCCTTGGCGAAATCCTCATCGGTAAGAACAACATAGCGCTCATCTATCTTGTAACCCTTTACTATATTGTCATACGCTACCTCCTTGCCTGTGTTCTCGTTCACCCTTTTGAACTTGATGTTTGCATGGTCTTTCTTATCGAGCATGTCAAGGTCAAGGTCGCTGGACTGGGTAGCGCTGTACATTTTTACGGGTATGTTTACAAGGCCAAAGCCAATGGCGCCTGTCCAGATCGCTTTCATTATGATGGTTTTATTATGTTTTACTTAGAAATTCTGTGCCAGTAAAAGAAGGAATAAAGTTATTGTTATTATGGCAGAATGGAGGCAAAATAAGGTTGTTAATATAGTTGAGTGGGGGTGAGTGAACATTGAGTGGGAATTGAGTGGGCATTACATGGACATTACAAGGGAATAAAAGCGGGGTTTTTTGATGAATTTATTATAAATAGACTTAAAGTGATATGAAAATTCCGGAAGTATTGGCAGAAGAGAGGTTTGGGATTGAAAAAAAGTTTAAGGTTTGAAAGAAATAAAAGATTTAAGGTTTTCTAAGGGAAGTTCTTAAACAGGCGGGGAGAGAAATGTGGATTTTGTGCAACAAAAATAAAAAAGGGGGATAATAAATTATCCCCCCTTACAACATAAAAACTGTGAGCTTAACTCTTTGAAGAAGACCTCATGCCCATGCCGTCGCCGTCCATATCTTCATCTTTCATGGTTCCGGATTTGTGAGCATGTTTTGTAGCGGCTTTTGCTGAATGTTCGGCAGCTTTAGTCTGATGACCATGGGCTGCCTGTCCGTGGCTAGCTGCCTTTTCATTGTTGCCCGCTGATGAATGTTTAGCGGCTTCGCGATGATGTTTTGCGGCTTCGTCGTTGTGACGAGCGGCTTCTTCATGATGTTTTGTAGGCATAATCGTTTGTTTTTAAATTAAATTAATAGTTCTATCTATTCAAAAGAAATGCCGAAAGGGAAAGGGGTATTGAAATAGAGCCCATTTGATAAAATATTATGAAAGAAGGATGGAAAGAAATGACAATTAAAACTAAACAATAGAATATGTACACATAGAAACAATACAAAATGTACTTACTGAAATAAACCGCTATATTTGGTATTGGAACGATGCAGGAAAAGAGTTTGAGGGTCATTTATGAAATCAGGCTTTAGATAACAAACATGCGTCAATTAAGAGTTGGCTGCAATGCGTAAATTGACACACCACGAAAATGAAAATGACATTCATATTTGGACTTTTATTTCTTATTGCAATTGGATTTTTGATTTCTTGTAACACCAAACCAAAGGAGAAATCGATCAAAGAAACATTTGAAGAAATACTCAATGACCCAAGAGTAAATTCAAAAGAAGTCGGTGAACGTGAGGAAATAAAATATTTTCAAGTAATTAAGAACGGCAAGACAGGTTTTCGTGACCTTGATGGCAACATTGTAATTGAACCAAAGTTTGACAATGCAGAAATGTTTTCAGAAGGTTATTCATCTGTTCAAGTAGGTAAAAAATATGGACTGATTGACGAGACAGGAAAATTTGTTTTACCATTACAATCATATGAATTTTTAGGTAGTGTTCATAACGGACTTGCAAGTTTTAGAACTAATGACATAGTAGGGTTTATAAATATTAAAGGACAAGAAATAATCAAACCACAATTTGATTGGGTTGGCGACTTTTCAGAAGGACTTTGCGTAGTTCGTAACGACAACGGCAAAATTGGTTCAGGTAAATATGGTTACATAGATACGACAGGAAAAGTTGTTATTGATATTAAATTTCAATACGCAAACAACTTTGAAAATGGACAAGCAAAATTTGAACTGAATAATCTTTGGGGTGCTATTGATAAAACAGGAAGAGTTGTAATTGAACCGACACATCAATACACAAGTGGTTGGTAAAACATTAGCAGCTTTCGGTAGACACAAAACGCCAGCAGGCAACATGGGGTTTGGCAATAGCAGGACGGTACGTTGTGAAATTCGGCTGTAGTCCGCTATTAGCTTCAGTTTCAGCAGACAAATAACTATCAACTTTTGTAATTAACTTCAACAATATATTTTCAATCAGCAGTGGTTACGGGCAGACGGAATACTAATACCCAACCTGCATAAAGCCCTGCCGTTGTGTGTAATTTTAGGATTACCCTAAACTTTGATACTTACTAAAATGATAATAAATTCTAGCTCAGGAAAAATCGAAATTATCCCTATCCAGACAGGAACGGTTGCAGTAAAACAAAAATTTAGAGATGGCAGGTTTAAAAGCTTTTTGAGCAAACCTGATTTTTTGTTCGACAAATTTTTTACAGAACAAATGCCTATTTGGGTTTGGGTCATAAAACATCCTGAAGGAATTTTTATTATTGATACCGGCGAAAATTCTAAAGTAAACGAAAGCAATTATTTTGACAAAGCCGACTTTCTTACTAAATGGATTAATAAAACACAATTCAAATTTGAAGTACAGCCAAAACAAGAAATTGGAAACCAATTAAAAGAGTTGGGAATCACAAACTACAGAATAAAAAAAGTAGTCTTAACGCATCTTCATATCGACCATTTTGACGGATTACACGACTTTGAAGGCGTTGATATCATCATAAATAAATTTGAGTGGGAAAAGCCGAATTTTTCAATCCCCGCACTATTTCCAAAATGGTTTAAGCCAACACTTGTAACAACTGACAAGGCTATTATAGAGGCTTTCAATTCATTTCCATTAACGGAGAACAACGATTTATTTCTTATCCATACGCCAGGCCATACTTTGGGGCATTGTTCTATTTTGCTAAAGGGCACAGACATTTCCGTAATCTTTGCAGGTGATGTTGTTTACAATCAGGAGCAAATGAAAAACAACGCTTTTGCCGGTGTAAGTCAAAATTTCAAAATGGCTGAGCAGACTTATGGCTTATTAAAAACTTTTATGCTAAAACAACCGACAATCTTTTTACCAAGCCACGACCAAAACTCTGAGAAAAGATTGATACAGTTAGAAACATACTAAACGATTATGAAAGTGTTTGATGCTTTAGGAGTGAAAGTGAATTTTAACGTTGAACTTAATGACAAAAAACTTGCTTACTGACAGATAAGACAAGGGGGAGCTAACATTGTATTGCAAATATGGCTCGGGGACGGAAAAAACCCGGCTTTATGGGTTTTAT
Source organism: uncultured Bacteroidota bacterium (assembly GCA_963771435.1). Taxonomy (GTDB): domain Bacteria; phylum Bacteroidota; class Bacteroidia; order Chitinophagales; family Chitinophagaceae; genus CAVYTF01. Next base: position 93,643 of record CAVYTF010000022.1, read on the forward strand.
TGCTTCTTTTAGATAACATTTCTACCCAACAATTTTGCCCCTATGAGGCAATAAACAACTCCGCCAACGGATCGGCATATTATTTTAATATCATCCTTAAAAATATTTTATGGATATTGACTTGCCTGCCTTATCCCACAAACAGTTTTTAAAGATCGACCATAATTATGAGAAGGCGGCGACGCTTGTGCATCTTGTGTATGTGCATGATAATGAAGAGGGTATTGTGCGCATAAAAGAAGGAGACAGCTTTTTGTATGTGTACGGAAATAAGCCTTTTAAAAAAGAAGATGAGCTAAAGCGGATAAAAAAACTGGCGATACCGCCGGCGTGGACGAACGTGTGGATATGCCCCCTGGAAAACGGGCACATACAGGCAACTGGTTTGGACAAACGACAGAGAAAACAATACCGCTACCATGCTGTATGGAACCTGCTGCGCAATGAAACAAAGTTTCACCACATGATTGAGTTTGGGAAAGCATTGCCACAGCTTCGTTTGAAACTTGAGGAAGATCTTGCACGTAAAGAATTAAACGAAGAAAAAGTGATAGCAACGGTGATAAGCCTGATGGAAAGGACGTATATCCGTATAGGGAATAATGATTATGAAAAACTGTATGGCTCTTACGGGTTAACGACATTAAAAGATAAACATGCTGTGATAAAAGGCGACCAGTTAACATTCTCGTTCAGGGGAAAAAAGGGGGTGCATCAGAACATTAGTTTGCGGAATAAAAAGCTGGCGAAGGCGGTGAAGGAATGCCGGGATATACCGGGGAAGGAACTGTTTCAGTATTATGACGCGGAGGGGAAGCACCGGCCTGTTGACTCGGGGATGGTGAATAATTATATAAAGCAGGCTACGAACGGGGAGTTTAGCGCGAAGGATTTCAGGACATGGGCGGGGACGCTTCATGCGCTGCAATCGTTCCGTTCGTTGGGTGAGGCCTTGAGCGACGCGGAAACGAAGAAGAATGTTGTTATTGTGATGGATGAGGTGAGCAAGAAACTTGGGAACACGAGGACGGTGTGCAAGAAATATTATGTGCATCCGGGGCTGGTGAAAATGTATGAAGAGAAAAGGCTGGCGAAATATTTTAAGGAGCTTGATAAACTGGAAAAGCCGGATAATATATCCGGGTTGACGAGTGAGGAGAATTTGCTGTTGAGGATATTGGAGCGGATGTAATTCTTTACAAGGAGTTTCTCACTGATCTTACTGATCTACACGGAAGTTTTAGGCTACCAAAAATAATACTGTAAGTTTTGGATTTTTTGTATTTTGTGGGGAAATAGAACTATCTGCTATGAAAAAAATTGTACTCTTTGTTTTGGTTGCTGCTTGTGTTTGTAAAACAACGGGGAGTTTTGCACAGGTGAATGTGGGGGATTCGCTGGCATTGGTGAGTTTGTATGATAGTGCGGGCGGGGCAAGCTGGACAAATACATGGGATCTGAATACACCTGTGAGTGGGTGGTATGGCGTTACCGTATCAGGAGGGAGGGTAACTACCATTGAGATGGAAAGTAATAACTTAGTTGGCGCCCTTTCAACTTCATTGGGAACTCTTTCTATGCTTACTATTCTTGATCTGTACACCAATGAGCTAAGTGGCAGTATTCCTGCTTCCCTTGGTAATCTTACCAATTTGACGTACCTGTTACTTGGCGGGAATGAATTAAGCGGGAGTATTCCGGCAACGTTGGGTAATCTTACAAAGCTTTATGCTTTGGATCTTTCAGTAAACCTTTTGTCTGACAGCATCCCTGCTTCGTTAGGCATCAGCAGACTTGAGTACCTGTATGTTTACAATAACCAATTATCGGGGAACATCCCTACTTCTTTTGGGCATGGATATTTTTATTTTTATAATAATGACTATAATTTTTCAGGAATTGAGCCGATAGCTGCTTACAGGGCGCCGTATCGTGATACAGGACTTGAATTTACTCCGCAGGCGGCAATTTCACTTCACTATGCGAGTGGAACATTTTCTGTAACAGCAGGAGGCACTTTAGCTAATGATACTTTTCATTGGTATAACGGCAGTCAATTAATAGCTGTCAATGTTGGTGATTCTACATTTTCTTCAAATGTTTCAGGCAGATATTCTGTAGCTGTCACTAATTCAGTAATAACTGCTGCTACCAAGACCTATAATAATCTCACTTTGTATAGTGATACAATTATTATTGGGGGAGATTCTTTGATCATGCCGGCGCATCCACGTGTTGAATACGCTGACCGCCAGTACATAGACACGAGCGGGTGGACGTATTATTATTGGGACAATAACACGCCGAATGATTATACGGATGATACGCTGCTGCTATCTTTAAATACGCATGGGCAAAACATAGGCACTATTGGCGATGGTATGTTTGCTGTAAAGCTGGTGGCTACGGCAGGCGCGGGCAGTAATTCAGGTATTGAGTTAACCAACCCGTTGATCACAAACCCTTCGGGCTATTGGGTGATGAACAGGTATTGGCTAGTAACTGCTACAAAAGAGCCAATGGCTAATGTAGGCGTGAGGTTTTATTATAACGCTCAAGATCTTGCAGATGTAAACGGCTCTTATCCAACTCATAACCTTACCAATCAACAGCTTATTTTTTATAAAGAAATAGGAGGCAACCCTGACCCAACTACTGATCTTGCAGGGGCAACAGCAATTATAAGCATATTGCCATCTACTTATGCAAGTGATACTACATGGACTTATCACCAATTGACAGATACTACAAGCTATGCAGAGTTCAGCGTAGCAAGTTTCTCAGGCGGGGGTGGCGGTGGGACAGGGAATGATCAGACGTTGCCGATAAAACTGCTAAACTTTACAGCTATTAAAGAGGGTAGTAAGAACCTGCTGCAATGGACAACAGAGCAGGAAGTGAATAGTAGTTATTTTGAAGTGGAGAGGAGTGGTGACGGAGTTAATTATAAAGCTATTGGGCAAGTGAATGGGACTGTGAACAGTAGTGTTGCAAAGAATTATTCGTTGGTTGATGCCAAGCCTGTAAATGGTATGAATTATTACAGGTTGAAGATGATGGATAAGGATGGGGAGTTTAGTTATAGTTTGGTAAGGACTATTAATGAAGCGGTGAGTTTTGTGGCGAGTATTTATCCTAACCCGGTGCAGAATAATTTGAACCTGAGCTTTAGTAGTGATAAGGCGATGGAGGTGCAGGTTGAGGTGGTTGATAATGAAGGGAAGGTGGTTGCGACGCAAGAAATGGGGGTGGCTGCAGGGGTATCGATACAGGGTATGAATGTAGGTGGGTTGAGTAGCGGGGTTTATTATGTGAGGGTGGTTGGAAGTGAGGGAGAGACGGAGGAGAGGTTTGTGAAGGAGTGATCTATAAGCCACAAGTACGCTTTACACTTGGCTATGCTGCATACTTGCGGCAGTGAGGGTTGCGACGCAGCAGATAGAGGTTGCTGCAGGGGCATCGACGCAGGGTATTAATGTTGGGGGATTGAGTAATGGGGTTTATAATGTGTGGTTGGTTGGTGAGGAAGGGGAAACGGAGGGGAGGTTTGTGAAGGAGTAGGAGTTTTGAACCACTAAGGCTCCAAGGAACAAAGACATACGAAGGGCTGTTCGTGGTTGGTGGTTGTGTTTTTTACCGCAAAGGGCACAAAGGGCACGCAAAGAGCGCAAAGAAAAATGAAAACGAAGATACTTGCATTTGGCATAGCGAAAGAGATGGTTAAGGATAGCGCCATTGTTGTTGAATGGGCGCAGGTAAGTACGGTGGGCAACCTTAAGATAATATTGGAGGAAAAATATCCTGGGCTAAAGGGGTTGGGGAGCTATATGATAGCCGTGAATAATGAATATGCTGAGGATGGACTGCTGATCGAAGAGGGGGATGAAGTGGCTGTTATTCCGCCTGTGAGTGGAGGATAGGGGCGGCAAATTGTTTTTCCCTCCATGCTTTGAGGCCGCCATCAAGAGAGAGGAGTTCGCAACTTTCAAACTGTTTATTTATAAGCCTTATGGCTTCTGCGCTACGCCTTCCGGATTGGCAATAGAAGACGACAGGCTTATTGCTATCAATTAGAGAGAGGTTTGTTTCTATTTCTGCAAAGGGTATGTGTTTGCCGCCGATGTGGTAGTGGTTTCTTTCTTCGATATTCCTGACGTCAATTAATTCAAACAAACCATCCACCATACCGTTTCTTAGCTCATTCACTGAGATGAGTTTTATAGGTTCTGTTGACGGCAATGCGGTAATGGTTGTTTTGGTTGTGATGCCTGTTTTGATGATGCGGCTTTGGAGGGTGAGGGCATCGAGTATCAAAAGCTTTCCTGTAAGGAGTTCACCTGTGCCGGTGATGTATTTAATTACTTCGTTTGCCTGCATGCAGCCGATGATGCCGGCAATGGTTGGCAGGACGCCGCCTTCGGCACAGGAAGGGATTTGGGGGGCGTTGACATCGGGGAATATATCCCTGTAGTTGGGAGAGCGGGTTCCATCTTTGTTCAAGGTATTTAATACGGACAACTGGCCTTCGTACTGGTAAATGGCTGCATAGACAAGAGGTTTGCCTGCTAGTGAGCAGGCATCGTTGAGTAAATATTTTGTTTCGAAGTTGTCTGTACAATCCACTATGATATCATAGTCCTTAATAATGCCCATTATATTGGGTGAAGTTATCTTATCAGTTATAGGTAGCAGTGTTATTTGAGGGTTTTGCTGTTGCAGTTTATTGCAGGCCACCTCGGCTTTTAATAAGCCAACCTCTGAGGGAGTATATAAAAGCTGGCGGTGAAGATTGCTAGTTGAGATAGTGTCGAAGTCTGCAATGGCGATCGTTCCTACGCCGGTAGCAGCCAAATATTGAGCAGCAGGGCAACCGAGGCCGCCCGCGCCCACAAGGAGGACTTTAGCGTTTTGCAGTTTGAGCTGTCTTTCTGTTCCGAAGCCAGGCAGGTTTAGCTGGCAACTGTAGCGTGCTGTTTGTTGCCCTTCTTTTCGTTGATGGATGAGCTGCTCTGCTTTTGCAAAGTCTTCCGGCGTATTTACATTCATCAATGCATCGGCATCAGGTGGCTGGAGGATGTGAGCATTGTTGCTTTTTATAAGGACTTTGCGCGGGCAGGTGTAGCCGTTGGCTAAGAAGGAAAGGATGACCTCAAAGCTCTGCGGTTCCCAGATTGTAATTAATGGTTCGGGGAGACCGTCAAAAGGGCTTTGAAAGGTTGTTGCCATTTTTTCAGCGCTCCTGTTTTGAATAAGGTATTCTAAAGTGGCGTTATCAAGCAAGGGTAGGTCGCAGGCGACGACAAACCAAGCGGCTTCGGGCTGAGACTTAAAGGCAGAAAGGATGGCGCCGTATGCGCCGATGCCGGTGTATGAGTCAATGAGTGTTTTATAATCGGTGTTGGTGGCGATTTCCTGTTCGTTTCGGCGGGAGATGAAGACCTCATTGCAGAAAGGCTTTAGCAGGTCTGCCATGTAGTACTGCTGTTCTTTTCCATGCCAGGGGATGGCGCTTTTATCGCGGCCCATGCGAAGGCTTTTGCCGCCTGCTAATACGAGGCCATTTAATATGGGTTGCTTATTTATCATTTACGTTCAAAGTCTCTTTTGCCGCCTGTCTTTTTTAGAAGCTTTGTTTCTTTAATGACGATGTCATGGCTTAAAGCCTTGCACATATCGTACACCGTTAATGCTGCGATGGTAGCACCAACCAAGGCTTCCATTTCTACGCCTGTTTTTGCTTCGATGCTTGCCGTGCAATCAATTAGTACTTCATAGTCTTTGTTGAGTTGTATATCAATATGGCAATTGTCAAGCCCTAAAGGATGGCAGAGGGGGATTAATTCTCCCGTCTTTTTTGCGGCCATGATGCCTGCGATGATAGCGGTTTGGAAGACTGCGCCTTTTTTTGTTTGAATATCGCCGTTCGTTAATTGAACCAATACTTCCTTTGGCAGTACGACAATTGTTCTTGCAGTTGCCGTTCGTTGCGAAACTTTCTTTTCACTCACATCAACCATTTCAGGCCTTCCCTTCGTGTCTATGTGCGAAAAATCGTTCATCTGTTTGTTGATTTATTTACATTATCTGTTTAAAAGGCCATATCCTGAAAACCTCTTCTTTTTGAAAATCAGTTCTTTCCAAAGGCAGTTCCATGAAGGCGTCTGTTTGGAGCAAGTTAGCGAAATCTCCCGAGCCGTTCCCTTCGACTGGAATAGCAAGCAACTGACCTTTCTCACTGATGTGCAGCTTTACCTGTAAGAAATATTGCAATGAGGGTTTGAAAGAGAAGGCTTCAGACAGAATTGCATAGATGTTAGGTATTTCTATATTCAATGATGCTTTGAGCCAAGGCAGGAAATAACGGTGAAAACATAGAAAGGTTGAAACGGGGTTGCCGGGGAAAGCGAATATAACTGTGCCTTTTGCATGTGTTCCAAACCAAAAAGGTTTGCCCGGCCGTTGCTGTACTTTGTGAAATAGTCTTTTTACCTGTAGCTTTTCCAATGCAGCCGGCACATAATCAAATTTGCCCATGGAAACACCCCCGCTTAAAATGATGATATCGTATTCGTTAATGTAGTGTTCAAGATGTTCTTCTATGATTGCGGGGTTGTCGGGCAGGTGAAGCAGGTCTGCTTTTACAGCGTATTGTTTGAGAATAGCCTGTAGAGTGTAATTGTTTGAGCGCCTTATTTGAAAGGGGGTGGGGGGTTCAGCTATATCTACCAATTCATCACCGGTAGAAATGATAACAATAATTGGCAATTTTTTTACTGTCATTGTGACTTTGCCAACGGTTGCAGCAATTGTTATTATGGTTGGTGTGATGAACTGATTGGCTTCCACCAAGACCTCGCCCTGCTTTTTGTCTTTTCCTTTATAATGAATGTTCTGGTTGATGGATACTGTGGTTGTTTTAATGGTTGCAATGCCGTTCTGTATCTCAATGTCTTCATAGGGAATAATTGTATCGGTGGTTGAAGGCAATACGGCGCCGGTCATTATTTCGATACAATATTCATCGTTGATGATGTCAATGGGGGGCTGTCCGGCCGACTGAGTTGCTTGTATTTGAAAGGAGCGGATACCGTTTTCAAAAGCTTTGTGTTTTATTGCAATGCCATCCATGGTGGTGCGGTTGAAAGGAGGCATATCGCGGTCTGCATAAATGCCTTCTGCTAAAACCCTACCCAAAGAGTTATCAAGCGCAAGGGTTTCCGTTCCAAAATCACGGCATTGCTGCAGGATAATCTTTTCAGCTTCTTCAACAAGGATCATAGGTCTATTTATTCTGTTTCCATTGATAGGTTTCGTCCTCGAAAAGCTCCTTGCCCCAAATGGGCAGTTCGGTCTTTATTCTTTCCACCGTTTTTTCACATGCACTTATGGCGGCTTTGCGGTGTGCTGATGATGTGAATACAAAAAAACATATTTCGCCTGCGGCGACCCTGCCAAGGCTATGGAATACGTGCATGCAGGTGAGTGGGTATTCGGCAAAGATGGCTTCGCGGAGCAGGTGCATTTTTTCCAAAGCCATTTGCTCGTAAGCGGTGTATTCTATGGCAGCTATTATTTTCCCGTCTATTTCATCCGCTCTTATTTGGCCTAAAAAAATGCTGTGGCATCCAATTGCAGTTTGGGTGCTGTGTTTTTGGATGCTTTCTGCAATGAAGGAGGCTGGAATTGGCCCCTGGTAGAAGATATTTTTTATTTTGCGTTCCTCCATGGCTAAAGAATCTGTTTAAGTGTTATTGCCTGCCAGCAATTTACTTTTGCGAAGCTATACAATATACACGGGCAACGCAGTTTACAAATAGTTTAAATGTATGAGAATATAGTTTAACTTTATTTGTGTAGGGTTAGGAAATAAGCCGCGTTTATGTTTTAAATTACCTGAATGATCGTTGATAACTATAGCAGAGTGCATGATTACCTGCGCATTTCGCTGACGGATAATTGCAACCTGCGCTGTTTTTATTGCATGCCTGAAGAAGATTACGAGTTTACGCCGGCTGCCAAGCTAATGCAAGCCGATGAAATAGAAGCTATTGCAAAAATATTTGTAGAACAAGGTGTAAATAAAATAAGGCTTACCGGCGGAGAGCCTCTTGTGAGGAAAGACGCTGCAGACATTATACTTCGGTTGTCAAAATTGCCAGTCCATCTTACCCTCACTACTAACGCTACAAGGCTTCATGATTTTATAGATGTGCTGAAGGAAGCAAATGTGCAATCACTAAATATTAGTTTGGATACGTTGCAGCCGGAGAAGTTCCAACTTATAACAAGGCGCAATTTGTTTTACAGGGTTTTGGAAACCATTCAATTGTTGGTTGAAAAGGGCTTCCATGTGAAAGTGAATATGGTGGTGATGAAAGGGTTGAACGATAATGAAATAATTGATTTTGTTGAATGGACAAAAAAGACCGCTGTGCATGTACGCTTTATAGAATTCATGCCATTTGAAAGCAACCGCTGGACGAGTAATAAAGTATTTACATGGAAAGAAATGCTGGACAGAATAGAAAAACAATATTCTGTTGCCCGTGTTGCCGGTGATATCCATGACACTTCAAAGAAATATCAAATAGAAGGGCATAAAGGTAGTTTTGCTGTTATCAGTACCATGAGTGCACCTTTTTGCAGCGGCTGCAATAGGATGCGCCTCACCGCGGACGGCAAAATGAAGAACTGCCTCTTCTCTAAAAAAGAAACAGACCTGCTTGCCGCTTTTAGAAACGGGGAGAGCATAGTGCCGTTGATCGTTGAGAATGTTCAATCAAAAGCAAAAGAACTGGGCGGACAGTTTACAACGGACTTTGAAAAGATACATACAGAGGATATCCATAACCGGAGCATGATTGCAATAGGGGGTTGAACCAAATTATTGTATACATTTTCCGGTGTTAACAAATTCTACATTAGCTCCCTGCCGTATAATTCCTTATTTTCGCAACTTGCTTTTTTTTAAAGATGCTGATGTTTTTCTTTTAACATAGTAGCACATCTGCTGTCTAATCATACACAAAAGCATTAACTATTCATGGCTTTACCATACCTAGTAAAATACATTTATAACAACGGAACCGACGAAGTTATCCGCCGGGGAAAGAAAATTCATGCGCTTGGCAATGTAGAATTAGTTGACCATGATGACCTGATGGGCACGGTTACTTTTCGTGTAAAGGATGATTCTTATTTTACTTTTTATAAAGTTTATATTTCAAAGTACAAAGACGCTCAGGGCCTTTCGCTTCGTTGTGGCTGCCCTTATAACCTTGGTGACATTTGCCGACACGAAGCTGCTTCGCTCTTTCAGTTGCAGGAAATGCTTGATAAAAATATGCTTGGTGAAAGAGACATGAACTATGACCAAAAGCATACGGTGATAAAAATGAAGCAACTGGAGTTGAAGATGATAAAAATGCTTTCATCCCATGAAAGCTTTACCAAGGCAGAAGAATACCTACGCGCCAGCCACGCAAATATTATTGAAGCAAAAGATGAAAGGGTGGTGGCTGAAATAAAGATCGACCACGACAATTTTAAAGTAGTTATCCAGAAGAATGAAGAACGTAATTTTGATACGAGCTGCACTTGTGATACAGAGAATAAACATCCGCTGTGCCTGCACAAAGCAATAGCGCTGCTGCAGTTACTGCATAATTACGGCCCTTCTTATTTTGACAGCATAAGGAACTGGGATAAAGAAAAAAATAAGTTGCTCTCGCTCTATGGCTATTCTATAAAAGACGACATAGAAGATAAGTTTGAGTTTACTTATAAAGATGGGAAACCCTTTTTGCGGGTGCTTGACATATCCATCAAAAGAGTAGTGCCTTCTGCCATGCCTTTGCGCCCCAAACCTGTTCTCCAGGAGGAAGCAGTGGGAGTTGAAGAAGCAGAAATGAGCACTAAACCTGCTTTAACGCTTGGCATTGTTATCAGCAACAATGCGCATCAATACCCGTATGCGCAAATGGATGCTGTGCAGGGAGAAAGCAATATGGAGAACGATGCTTTTATTGGGCGTATAGAGCGCATTGACCTTGCAAAATTTATTAACACAGAGCTTTTTGGAGAAAATGACAGGCAGCTTGTTCAGCAAATAAGGAAATTAATGCCAGGAGATGTGAGCCGGTATCTCAACCGCAATTCTCCTTTCAGCGGCATTTGGGAAAACATTGTGCAACAGCATGACGATGAGTTGCCTGAAGAGACCCGTCACCTCATTATTGAATATCTTCATCCGAAATTTAAAAAGCTATTTACTGATGTGGCGGAAAGCCACTTTACTTTTTACCTGCCGCAGCACAAAAGCTTTCAAACAGCAAACTTGCGAAGCGCTAACTACTCAATTAATTTCATTACCCCAGAGTTTACTGTAAACTTTGTTGATGGGAAATATGAAATTTCTGCCATAGTGAAAACACTTATGGGTGAAAAGAATGTGTCAGACAACGCGCTTGCTTCCTCATTGCTTTTCCAGGTTGATGACCAGTTTTATTTGTGGCAAAAGCCGGAAGATGTTATCCTTATTGAAAAATTCCTGCCATCGGGCAAAATAATTTTTAATGCAGAAGAATGGAATAAGCAGTTGCAGGATTTTGTTTTGCCTTTGTCTAAAAATTATAATCTCCGCTTCAGCAACGTTGAGAAAGAAGAACTGATAAACGTGAAGCCCGGGATAAAAATACTGCTGCGAGAGCGGGGTGATTATTTATTATTTCAGCCGGTATTTACTTATCATGGTTATGATATAAAGCAAAACGACAAAGAAAAAATTATTCTTCCGTCTGCGAATAAGCTACTTGTAATAAAGCGTGACTTAGAGATAGAAGAATCATACATAAAAAAAATAGAAAACCTCCACTCCGGTTTTGTTCGTCCGGAAGGCACGGACAGCCTTGCCCTGAAAGGAACGGATGTTTTAAAAAACAACTGGTTCTTTCTTTTTATTGATGCAGCGAAGGAAATGAATGTGCCTGTATATGGTTTCGATGCGCTGAAAAACTTTCGCTTTAATACCTCTAAGCCTGCCACTAAAATCCATATCAGCAGCCACACAGATTGGTTTGATGCAAAAGTGGATATCCAGTTTGGTGAGCAAAAAGTGACTGTAGATGATGTAAAAAAAGCACTTGCGAATAAACAGCAGTATGTGCATTTAAATGACGGCACACTTGGTATTTTGCCTGAAGAATGGGTAAAGAAATATTCGTTGCTTTTTCGCGTGGGGGATGGCAAAGCGAATAACATGAAGCTGAGCAAATATCATTTCAGCATCATTGAGGACTTGTATGAACAGCGTGATGAAGAGGAACTTGTTTTTAAGCTGGAAGAAAAGTATGAACGGTTAAAAGATAACCACGCTATTTCCAAAATCGATGCTCCTGCTCACTTGCAGAGCGTGCTTCGCCCATACCAAACTTCAGGTTTTCAATGGCTCAACTATCTGAGCGGAGTACAATGGGGAGGCATTCTGGCTGATGATATGGGTTTGGGGAAAACAATACAGGCCTTGTCTTTCTTGCACCACCTGAGAGAAAAAAACGGCAAATTAACTTCCCTGGTTGTTTGCCCCACAACACTTATGTATAACTGGGAAAATGAAATAAAAAAATTCACTCCATCGCTTACTTATTATATACATCATGGCGGCGCAAGAACGAAAACTACTTTGGCAACCCATGAAACAGACATTATTATTACCACTTACGGCACTTTGCGCAGCGATATAAAACAATTTGTAGAAGTGCCTTTTGATTATGTGATACTGGATGAAAGCCAGGCAATAAAAAACCCCGCAAGTAAAGTTGCAAAAGCATCATCCTTGCTGAAAGCCGCTAACCGTCTTTGTTTGAGCGGCACACCCCTGCAGAATAATACTTTTGATATTTATGCTCAAATGAATTTTTTAAACCCAGGTATGTTGGGTACGATCGATTTTTTTAAACAGGAATTTTCTATCCCTATTGATAAGTTTGGTGAAAAAGAACAAAAAGAACATTTGCGCAGGCTATTATACCCCTTCATCCTGCGGAGAACAAAAGAGCAGGTAGCGCGCGATCTGCCCGAAAAATCTGAAATGATCCTGTTCTGCGAAATGGGCGATGAGCAAAGAAAAATTTATGATGCATACCGTAATGATTACCGCGATAAGATCTTAGGCGTTGTTGAAGAGCAGGGAGTGAATAAATCTCAACTAACCATTTTGCAGGGATTAATGAAGTTGCGCCAGATATGCGACAGCCCGGCAATCATGAAAGATGAAGAAAAATTACCAAACGTATCTGTTAAGCTGGAAGAAATAGGAAGAGAGATAACGGAAAATATCAGCAACCACAAAGCGCTTGTGTTCTCGCAATTTTTGGGCATGCTGGCGCTGATAAGGGCAAAGTTGAACGAACTTGGGGTGGATCATGAATATTTTGACGGCAGCACTTCCGCGCCCGACAGGCAAAAAGCAATTGACCGTTTTCAAAGTGAAGAGAATTGCCGCGTGTTTTTAATTTCGCTGAAAGCGGGTGGCGTTGGCATAAATTTAACCGCTGCAGACTATGTATATATCGTTGACCCGTGGTGGAACCCTGCGGTGGAGCAACAGGCCATTGACCGCACTCACCGTATCGGTCAAACTAAAAATATTTTTGCTTACAGAATGATCTGCAAAGACACGGTAGAAGATAAAATTCTCCAATTGCAGCAAAAGAAAAAAGCGCTCGCCGCCGACCTGATCACCGACGACAGCGGTTTCGTAAAATCCCTCACCAAAGAAGATATTGAGTATTTGTTCAGTTAGCAGCTTAGGAACAGGCTGATCGCTCTTTGCTTTTTTATTAAATATCGCGGCTCCGGCTTTCCTTTTAGCTGCCTGAACAGGGTTGTCTTACCTTTTTTTAGGTATAATTCTTCACTTTTTACACTTATTGAGCCGCTCAACAACATTGTTGGATCACTCAACAACATTATTGGATCACTCAACAACATTATTGGATCGCTCAACAATGTTATTGGATCGCTCAACAACATTATTGGATCGCTCAATAAACTCCTTTTTCATTGTAAAAAGCTGTAATTTCAACGTAATAATTAAAACCCAATGGCTACACGATGGAAAAAAGCAATGCTCTTGAGCAGCGTTCTTTGTTACACGGCTTTTGTTTGCCCGCTTTGCCAGGCACAGGAAGTATTTGTGCCGCCTGTGGCAAAAAAAATCACCTCATTTTCTTTTGAACTGCTTACGGGTGGCATAATGATAGTAAAGGCGCAACTGGACAATTTTCCTGACACGCTCAACTTTATAATGGATACAGGCAGCGGAGGCATCTCACTCGATTCAGCTACTTGTGCTGATCTGAAATTAAAAACTGAGATGAGCGACCGTACTATACGCGGCATTGCCGGCATAAAAACGGTGGCCTTCACTTATAACCACAGTTTACATTTCCCGGGACTTTCAGTTGACAGCCTTGATTTCTATATTAATGATTATGTCATCTAACAAGTGTTTATGGGAGAAAATCGATGGCATTATTGGTTATAGTTTCCTACGCCGCTACATTGTAAAAATTAATTATAATAGATCTTATAGTGGAGGTTTTTACACAAGGTACGATTTAAATATCCACAAATGGTTATATGTTGCATCCTCTTTTTACTACATTGCCTATTCAATCTGTTAACTATAAAAGATACCAGAACCGTAACGAGCAAATTTTTACATTGACACTGGCGCGGGATTGTGCTTTTTGATAAGCAAGGCATTTGAAAAGACAGTGCCGTCTATTAAAAAGGCGTAGAAAACACGTGGAAATTCAGGCGCAAGGCTTAGGGGGTAAAAAAGAGATGATGCTCCTGTAATTAAAGAAGTTGAAAATAGGTCCTTATGATTTCAGACAAGTGCCCGTTAATATTTTTGATGATGAATATCAACGTAACGGCTTATCCTTTTTTAGGAGGCCTGATGGGAAATGATATGATGCGCAGGTTTAATATAGTATTCAATTATCCCGAAAAAAGAAATTTATATTAAGCCAAACTATCATTATGCAGATTCATTTCGATTATTCCTACAGCGGGCTTGGCATGTATTATCATTAATGGAAATATAGAAGTGAGGGGAATGATGAAAAATTTCCTGCAGTAAAAAGCCGGTTTCCTGGTGGGGGATATAATACTTGCCGTAAATAATGATGTATCAGGTAATACATTGCAGGATTTATAAACTTGCATTCAAAACACAAGGACAAAGGTGAAGGTAGTTGTATAAGCGAACATAAACTGTTGAATATAACCATTGATGTTGGAAGCATTTTATAGACGTTTTTTAAGATCATTTTTTTCGCTTGGAGTTTTGTAAATACTTTAATCCTGAATAAGTCATGATCGAGTATAAAGATTTGTTTTAAACAATGGTTTGCGGGTACTGGTTCATGAAGATAAATCTACGCCTATGGCCGTGTTTGAATATGATGTATGATGTGGGCGCACGCGATGAAGACCCACAGCAGACAGGTTTTGCGCATTTGTTTGAACATCTGATGTTTGGCGGCAGCGTCAATATTCCTGATATGATGCACCTTTGCAAATGGCGGGCGGCGAAAATAATGCCTTTACCACAAAAGATCTTACGAATTATTATTGCCAGCTTCCTGCGGAAAATATAGAAACTGCTTTTTGGCTGGAAAGCGATCGGATGTTGAGCCTTGCTTTTAGCAAAAAAAGTTTGGAAGTGCAACGAAAAGTGGTGTGCGAAGAATTTAAAGAACATTACATCAATAAGCCTTATGGCGATGCATGGCACAAGATGCGGGAGCTGGCTTATAAGGTACATCCTTATCAATGGATGACGATCGGCAAAGAATTAAGCCATGTTGAAAATGCAAAATTGGAAGATGTAAAAAAATTTTTTTTCAAACATTATACGCCTGCAAATGCCATTCTTGGTGTCGCGGGAAATGTGAAAACAGATGAAATAAAAAAGCTTGGTGGAAAAATGGTTTGGCGATATTCCTGCCGGAGAAAAATATAACCGCAACCTGCCACAGGAACCTGTGCAAACAGAGCCACGCACACAAGAAGTATATGCAGATGTGCCGCTTGATGCTTTGTACAAAGCCTGGCATATGGATGCACGGCTTGATAAAGGATATTATGCAGCGGAACTGATTACAGAAATACTTGGCGGCGGCGGTTCTTCACGTTTATACCAGGCACTTGTAAAAGAAAAACAATTGTTCAGCAATATTGAATGCCACCATTCCGGCAGCATCGATAAAGGGCTGCTTGCTATTGAAGGAAAATTGGTGAAAGGAGTGAAAATGGAGGATGCAGAAAATGCAGTAAATGAAGAATTAGAGAAAATCAAGAATGAATTGGTACAGGAAAATGAACTGCAAAAGGTAAAAAACAAAACGGAAAGCATGATCGCTTTTGAAGACATGAGTGTAATGAACCGTGCCATGAGCCTGGCGAATTATGAATTGCTTGGCGATGCAGACTTAATGAACAAAGAGCTTGATAATTATTATGCCATCACGGTGAGTGATATCCAGGATCATTCAAAAAAAATATTCGCAGAAAAAAATTGCAGCACGCTAAAATATTACAGCAGGAATTAGGAAAATATTATTTTGACACATGCCCAACAGAACTATAGCTCCACAGATACTCGATGCCGTTGAATTTGATTTGAAGTTGAGACCCTGCACACAGTTTAATTTAGATAATAATGTTCCTGTATATACCATTGATGCAGGTGCAGAAGAAGTGCTACAAATTGAATGGGTGTTTTATGCAGGCAACTGGTATGAAGAAAAAAATATTGTTGCTGCTACTACAAATTTTATGTTGAAGAATGGCACCAAATTCAAAACTGCTTTTGAAATAAATGAGCACTTTGAATTTTATGGCGCTTATTTAAACAGGCACTGTTATAATGAAACTGCAACCGTTACCCTGCATTGCCTTAGCAAACATTTGTCTCATTTACTTCCTGTGGTTGCAGAAATATTAACTGAATCTGTTTTCCCGGAAAAGGAATTGGATATCTATAAACAAAACCAGAAACAAAAGCTGCAGGTAAATTTGAAGAAATGCGACTTTGTCGCAGGACGCCTGATTGACGAATATATTTTTGGAATCGATCATCCTTATGGAAAATATACTTCGACTGCTGATTATAATAACTTACAAAAAGAGGAACTTAAAAAATTTTACAATCAATTTTATACTAAAGGTAAATGCCTGATGTTTGTTGCAGGCAAGACCCCTCTTGATATTGAAAAGCAATTGAATAATGTATATGGACAATTGCCTTTTAACCAAAATGTATTGCCTGATATCATTCATCAAATTCATCCTTCAACTGGAAAGAAATACAATATCATAAATGATGCAACCGGTGTGCAGGGAGCTATAAGAATGGCGATACCTTTTGGTAACAGGCATCATCCTGACTTTATGAAAGTGCAGGTATTGAACAATATTTTCGGTGGTTATTTTGGTTCAAGGCTGATGAGTAATATTCGCGAAGAGAAAGGTTATACTTATGGTATACATAGTTATTTTCAAAATCATATACATAATAGTGCATGGATGATCAGTACTGAAGCAGGCAGAGATGTATGCGAAGCAACCGTGAAGGAAGTATATAAGGAGATGAAATTGTTGCGCGAAGAAAAAATCGACGACCAAGAATTATCATTGGTGCGGAATTATATGATAGGAAGTATACTTGGCGACCTTGACGGCCCGTTTCAAATTATTGGAAGATGGAAGAATTATGTGATAAATAACCTGACAGATTCTTTTTTCTACGACAGCATTAAAACCATCAAAACCATTGGCGCGGAAGAGTTGCAAGCTCTGGCGAACAAATATTTTATTGAAGAAAGCTTCTATGAACTAACGGTGATATAAGATTTTCAAAATATGGCAAGAATAAAAACACAAAAAGATGTCTCGCGAAAAGAAGTGATCTTAAGAGCGGCGGCAACGCTTTTTCGTGAGAAAGGTTACAAGGCTGCAAGCATGAGAGACCTGGCTGAAAAAGTGGGGGTGGAAGCTGCAAGCCTTTATAACCACATCAGTTCAAAAACAGAACTGTTGCATGACATTTGTTTTAATACTGCCAATCTTTACCTGCAACATATTAATGACGCGGAGAAGTCAAAAGGGAATGCTATTGGGAAAATAGAAACGCTTTTACGTTTTCATATTAAGCAGATGATCGAGAATTATGAGGAAGTTTATGTAAGTGACAGAGAATGGCGTTACCTCTTAGAACCTTATTTATCCAATTATAAAAACCAACGTCGGGGTTACCGCAAGCGTTTTGCTGCGATCATTGAACAGGGTATTCAGAAGAAGGAAATAAAAGAAATTGATGCATCAACTGCGGTGCTTATCATGCTTCATGCGGTGAGTGGGATAGAGAGCTGGCATAGGGCTACGGAAAAAATAAGCGGGGAAGAACTGGAGCAAAACATGATCACGATCATGATCGATGGGTTGAGGAATTAATACAAAAATTACTTGCATTGCATGTCTTTACATTTTGAAAAGGTTACTGTAAAAAAGATACGGACGGAGACTACTGATTGTGTTTCGATCGCGTTTGATATTCCTGAAACATTGCGGGAGAAGTTTGAGTATAAGGCGGGGCAATACCTTACGCTGCGGGCCTTTATTGGTGGTGAAGAAGTGCGGCGGTCTTATTCATTGTGCAGTTCGCCGGTGGAGAAGGAATGGAGGATCGCTGTGAAGAAAGTTGCGGGTGGTGTTTTTTCTGCTTATGCGATGGAGACACTGAAAGCGGGGGATATGATCGAACTGATGCCGCCTATCGGGAACTTTTTTACGCCTCTTGATGCTAATAATAAAAAACAATACATCGCTTTTGCGGCGGGGAGTGGTATTACTCCCATCATTTCATTGATAAAAACTACTCTTATTGCGGAGCCGCAAAGTAGTTTCCTGCTGGTGTATGGGAACAGGAATGTTCATTCGATCATTTTTAAAGAAGAACTGGAAGGGCTGAAGAATAAATACATGACGCGCTTTAGCATGGTGCATGTGCTGAGCAGGGAGATGATGGATGCGGCGGTGAATTATGGGAGGATAGATGGAGAGAAATGTGAACTGCTGTTTACCAAATTTGCTGATGTAAATGCTGATGAATTTTTTATATGCGGGCCGGAGGAAATGATATTTTGTGTGAAGGATTTTTTGAAAGGGAAGGGTGTGGAAGAACATAAAATACATGTGGAATTGTTTGTGGCGGGCAAAGGAAAAAGTGAAAAGGAAAAAGTAAAAATGGAGGAGGATGGGGAGGTGAAAAGTAAGGTTACTGTGAGGCTGGATGGGAGGAGTTTTGAGTTTGACCTGGCTGCGGATGGGGAAAATATATTGGATGCGGCACTGCACAGGGGTGCGGATCTGCCATATAGTTGCAAGGGAGGGGTTTGCTGTACTTGTAAGGCGAAACTTATAGAAGGAATGGTGGATATGGAGGTTCATTATGGGCTGGAGAAGGATGAAATTGAGCGGGGGTTTATTCTTACGTGCCAATCGAGGCCGAGGACGGAGAGGGTGGTGATCGATTTTGATGTGAAGTGAGGAGAAGGGGAGTTTTTCTCACGGATTTTACTGATCTTCATGGATGGGTTTTTGTTTTGTTTTTATTGATTTGGGCTAACTGAGTATTGCGATATAATAACCTATGATCACACAGAGATAATCAAGTTTTACAGTATGATATTTTAATATTGCATTGTGGTAATTAAACATTACACACTGTTACTCTAATATTACAATATGATAATTAGATACTACATTAAAATAATCTAATATTACACATTGCTATTCTAACATTACAATATGATAATTAAATATTACATTGAGATAATCCAACATTACACATTGCTATTATAATATTACAATGTGATAATTAGATATTACATTAATATAATACAACATTACAGACTGCTATTCTAATATTACAATGCGATAATTAGATATTACATTGAGATAATCCAACATTACACATTGCTATTATAATATTACAATGTGATAATTAGATATTACATTAAGATAATACAACATTATAGACTGCTATTCTAATATTACAATGCGATAATTAGATATTACATTGAGATAATCCAACATTACAAACTGCTATTCTAATATTACAGTGTGATAATTAGATATTACATTGAGATAATACAACATTACCGACTGCTATTCTAACATTACAGTGTGATAATTAAATATTACATTAAGATAATTGAATATTGCACGATAGTAATTGGAATATTACCTACGTTTGCGGAGAGTTATTTGGATGGAAGGGAGGATGAACGGGGGTTTTTGAGGGCGGAGTTGAGTTTTTTTACAATATAAATTAAAAAAATAAGGGTTATGACACAGAGACAGAATGCGAAAAACAAGATGTATAAGAAGGTGCTGAGTTTTTTGAAGGCGAATGTGACGGTTTTTGGAGGGTTTGCGCGATTGGTGACAGAGATAAACAATTTTATAGCGCTGAACGGGTCGCTGGACGGGTTTATTCAGCAACAGGGGCAGGTGACGAGTGGGATCGCGGCGGGGAAAAAGACGGTTTTTGGGGAGCTTGTGACTGATATTGTGACGGCGGCAAGGAAGGCGCTGGTGTTTGCAAAAGACCAGGGGAACGAGGCGATGCAGGCGGCGCTGGATGTGCGGGAGAGGGATTTTGATCAGTTGGCCGGAGTGAGGGCGTTGGCGAGGATGGAGCAGATCTTTGGCATTTTAGAGGGGAACGCGGCGGCGCTGGCGGATTATATGGTGAGCGCGGAGGATATTGGCGCGATCGAGGACGGGATCGAGTGCTTTTACGGGGCAGCAACCCGCGCCGGGGGTGGCGAAGAGTGCGCGTGTGGGGGCGCGAAAAAGTATGGTGGAAACGATGGTGGCGATCGACAGGAGCCTGGAGGTGATCGATGACCTGCTGGTGAACGCTTACAAGACGAGCGCCGCGGAGATGGTACTGGCATACCGCAGTAACCGTTTGATAAACAACAGTGAGGTGCGGCATAGCGGCCTGTTGTCTACGCTGACGGACGCGGTGACGGGGGCGGCGCTGGAAGGGGCAATGATGGCAATAGAGGCGCTGGGGAAAATGGCAGTGACGAATATTGAGGGGGTGGCATCGATAGTGAAGATGAAATGGGGGAGATATCATGTGGTGTTTAGCGCGGAAGGTTATGTGGAGCAGACGCTGACGGTGACAATTGAAAGGGGGAGGATCGGGAAGGTGGCGGTGGGGATGAAGAGTTTGTAGGGAGAATGTGGAAATGGGAGAATGTGGAAATGAATTGAGCAGCTTGTTTCCTTTTTGGAGATGGGCTGTTTTTTTGGAGTAGATTTGTGGGGGGAAATTAATTGCAATGAAAAATTGTTTAATCGTAATTATTCTTAGCCTCATCGCATTGAATTTGCCAGGTCAATCTATTTCTAAAAAAATAAACTTACCTGGCTATGTTCAAATAAATGATACCTTTTTCGCAGGAAAATATGAGGTATCGATCATTGATTATGTAAAGTCGTTAGTTTATATAAGATCAAACCTGAAAGACACTGTTCTTCTTCAAAAATCTTTGCCTGATCCAAATTATACAAATTGGACATATTGGAATTCATATACAAAATCGCAAACAATCTTTAATGATGATATTATTTCAATAAACGACAGTAGTCGAATATCTTTCAAACTGGCACTAAGGGATTGCCCAATTGTGAATATTAGCAAAGCGCAAGCAGTACAATATTGTAATTGGAGAACCGAAGATTATCAGGTCTTTTATAAAAGGTTATCAAGAAGAAAAAAGAAAAAATATCCTTCAAATGTTTTGTTCCGATTGCCAACCGTGAAGGAATGGGAAATGTTTGCCGTAATGGAATCAAAGGACTCTGTTACTATATGTAAAGAATTTTTTTATGATTTAACAAAGACATTTATGCCTGAACCAATTTTCTATGGACAAAGAAATGCCATCGGGATCTTTAATATGACCGGTAATGTTTCAGAAATAGTAAGCGACAATGATTCTGTCTATGGTGGTTCTTTCAAAGATGGTCTAAAAAATTGTACTCCAACATCTAAAGCGCCGTTTGTTCGAGGAACGAATTCCATTGGATTTAGATTGGTTGCTGTAATTAGAGAATAAACTTTAGTAGATTTGCGATGCCATTTTGACGATATGAAGTATTGCTTTGCACTGCTTATTCCCGGACTAATTGCGTTTGATGTGAACGGCCAGACCGCCGCCCCTAAACCGGTGGAGCTGCCGGGGTATGTGCAATTGAATGATTCGGTTTTTGTTGGCCTGTACGAGGTTTCGATCAAAGAGTATGCGAACTTTTTGCTGTATATAAAGGCCAAACTGAACGACAGCACGCTTCTTTACAGTGCTTTGCCGAAGCCAAATTATACTGACTGGACGGCGTGGAATGTTTACCAAAATTCAAAAATAGTTTTTGATAATGACCTGATAACTGTGACTGACAGCGGGGTATCGGTTACGGCTTATTTGGAGGACCGGCCGATAGTGAATGTGTGCAAAGAGCAGGCGGCGGCATATTGCAAATTCAGGACGGAGGATTACAGGATTTTTTATGGGCGGCTGAATGCGCGAAAAATGAAACAATTTCCTGCGCAGGTGTCGTTCAGGCTGCCGACCGAAGATGAATGGCGAATGGCGGCAGGGAAGAGGGCGGAAAATGCTGCGCCGGTGTCGCGGGAAAACTTTAATGATACAACGAAACAATTTTTGCCTAACCCGATATTTTATGGGGAAATAAACCAGATGGGGCTGATAAACATGACGGGGAATGTTTGGGAAATGGTGTGCGACAAAGATGATGTGTATGGCGGTTCTTATAAAGACTATGCGAGAAACTGCAGGCCAAATTCTCAAGTGCCATACAGGCCGGGAACAAGCTCGGTTGGATTTAGAATGGTGGCGGTGGTTAAACAAAAGTGATAGACCTTGTTTAATAGACCTCACCTGAAATCCTCTCCGAAGGAGAGGACTTTTGGACTCCGATATTTTACTTACTCTCCTGGTGGCGGGGCTGGTGGTGGTGTTCCTCCGCTTCCGTTTCCTCCTGGTGGAGGGCCTGAAGGTGGGGGCGTATCCATGTTTCCATCGCGCATGAAATGATCCCCATTATTCTTGTGAAACATGTTGGGCATTTGCTGGCCGAACTTACGGAGGTTGTAAATGAAAGAGATTAAAAAATAGCGCGTGAGGACTTTTGTCTGCACGTCCTGTATGTAGTTCTCGGTGATATTGCGAGTGATGCTTACGTTTTGGTTGAGGATATCGAAGACAAAGAATTTAAGTTCCCCTGCCTGATTTTTTAAGAACTTTTTTGCGATGCTTGCATTGAGCAAAGGCACGCTGGTGTTGTATCCTGCGGCGCGGCCACTGTATGAGGTGTAGTTGAAAGTGGAGGAGAGTATCCAACCGTTTTTGGTATAGTAAGTAGGCTCAGCACTGAGTATGTTTGAGAAATAATTGGCGTTTTCTGTAGGCTGCACGGAATAGGTAGCGATGTTGTAAGTGGGCGTGGCGGAAAAGTTCATATCGAAATTCTTTTTGAGGTTGGTGGTCCATTTAAAGGTTTCGCCGAAGGTGGAGTTGCGGGTATAATTTATAACGGCATCAACCAAACTGACTCCTTGCGTATAGGTGAGGTTGGTGGTGAAATTGAGATTTGATTTTGGCTTTTTAACGGGGAAACCATAGTTGAAAAAGCCTGATATATTAAAGGCCCCATTGAGGTTTACAGGCTGTATGATCTGCGCACCGTTTGAAAGAATGGTGGTGGAGTTTACGATATCGTTGCCGATGACGCTGGCGTTGATGGACGCGAATGTGTTTACATAGGTGACCGGATTGAACGAAGTATAGAGCAATCGGAGGCTGTTGGTGAACTCCTGCTTGAGGCCGGGGTTGCCGATCTTTATGTTGAGCGGATCGCTGTTGTCGGTGACGGGTTCGAGCTGCTGGACGGTGGGCTGCGTGGTGCGGCCACTGTAATTGATGCGCAGGTTTTTTGTTTTGGTGAAACGGTAATTGAAATTGACCGTGGGGTATAGATTGGTGAAGCTATGGGTGAGCGTGCTGTCTTTTGTTTCGTTGAGGCTGCTGAGTTTGCCAAGTTGAATGCCCGCGCCAAAGTTGAGGTTCATTTTGTCGGTTCGGACGAGGTAATTCAGCACCAGCCTGTTTGCCACGTAAGTGTTCGCAAAAGAGTTAGTGAGGGTTGTGTCTATTTCACTAAACGTTTTTGTGAGGTCATCGAAGTTATAGGTGTAGCGACTGGCGGTGCTGTTTGTGTAGGTGTTGTTGTAAGTAAATTCCAGCATTTGATTTTTACCAACGGGCTCTGTATAAGCCAATGTGCTGCTAAGCCCGTAGCCATTGGATCTAGTGATGTATTGCTGGTTGGTGGTGTCAACACCGGCAGAATCTGTGAGTACAGAAAAGTTGGTGCCATTGCCATTGTTGCTGTTGCCGGATACATTTTCATCAATAGAAAAAGTGCGGCCTTTCTTTTTGAAACGATGGCGGAAAACCATATCCACATTGCCGTTATAGCCATTGTTCGCAGCATTTGCATTGGCAACCGAATTGCTTACCTGCGCACCTTTATCGGTCGTGATGTTTTCAGTGGATTGGGAAGTGGAGTTTGTGTTTTGATAACTGACATTTGGCCTCACGATAAGCGAATTGGAAGAGTCGAATGTTGTTTCGATATTAAACTGGAAACGCTGGTTGACACTGCGGGAAACGGACAATTGGTTTTCATTATCAAAAGTGGAGGAATCATTGGCCGCAAAAAGGTTTTGCGTGGTACTTTTCTGATTGGTTACTACCTGCAGGTTATTATAAAAGTAGCTGCCGTAAGCCTGGGTTTTCTTGCTCCAGTCATCGCGGTAATTCAGCCCTCCTGCCCATGTGCTAGTGATACCGTTGCTGCCCCCATTATTAGTGCCCAAAGCCCCTTGTATAAAAGACCTGCTACTGCCGCCAGTAGTGCCGCCACCACCTCCCGAAGCACTATTGCCCCTGCTGCCACCGCCATTACCTGCTGCCCCTGCATATCCGCGTGACATAGCACCTCCACTACCTGATGTACCTAAAATATCCTGGATCGTAAAAGCCTGCTGGTTTGTGTTATTCCCCTGCCCGATCAAAGTTATTTGCTGGTTGCCGTCAAAACGGCTTAGGCTTAGTGCATCTTCATACAATCCTTTGTTTCCCGCGCCCACCGTGACTTTGCCAAAATATCCCTTGCTTTTATTTTTCTTGGTAATGATGTTGATGGTCTTTACGCGGGTGCCATCGTCAAAGCCTGTGAAAGCGCTTTGGTCACTCAGGTCGTCGAATACCTGTATCTTATCAACCACATCAGGAGGCAGGTTTTGCGTGGCCATTTTTGGGTCGTCGCCAAAGAAACGTTTGCCATTAACCAACACCCTTTGCACTGTTTCGCCCTGTGCTTTTATATTGCCATTTTGGTCAACATCAACACCTGGCAACTTCTTCAACAGGTCTTCTACGTTGGCATCAGGCTTTACAGTGTACATGTTAGCGTTGTACTCGACTGTATCTGTTTTTATAGTGATGGGTGGCGTTTGTATTGTAACATTGGCAAGCAGGCCGGACTTTTGTTTTACATAAATATTACCAAGAAAAACAGAGGGCGAATCTGCCGAAACATGAAACCTGATCTTTATTGTTTCATAACCTATAAAACTGATGTATGCAACATTACTGCCTAAGGGAATATTTTTGATAATAAAAGAACCGTCTTTTTGCGATAAGGTGTTTTCGCTATGTGCAGTATCATTTGCGTTTACAACGCGTATACCAGCGCCCTGTAGTTGCTGTTTGTTGGCAGTATCAAGCAGCCTTCCTGCAATAGTTCCGGATGGGGGGAACTGCGCGTGCAACAATAAAGCAGGCAATAGGGCGATAAAAATAAAGATGAGGTGCTTCATTATGTTCTTTTTATTTAAATAAAGAAAAACACAGCCCATGGGTTTTGATAAAATTAGCTATGGCTAAAAAACTATTTCAAAATTATCGGTAGGAAATGAATTGAAATAGGCGACTACACCACTACGTTCACCATTTTGTTTTTTACATAAATGATCTTTTTGGGAGCTTTTCCATCGAGCCATTTCTTTACCACTTCATTTTCCAGCACTATTTGCTCTACTTCGTTTTGAGATACATCCAATGCAAGGTTAATTTGTGTGCGCAATTTACCGTTCACACTCACAGGATATTCTTTAGAAGATTCAATTAAATATTTGCTTTCAAAAACGGGGTAGGAAGCATCAAGAATGCTTAAGGTATTGCCCAGTTCATGCCACAGTTCTTCTGCAATATGCGGCGCATAAGGAGTTAGTAAAATGATAACCTGTTCAAGAATTGCTTTTTTGCTGCATTTCAAATCATTCAGTTCATTCACACAAACCATGAACGCACTAACGGCCGTATTATATGAAAACCGTTCTGTATCTTCTTCAATCTTTTTAATGGCTTTGTGTAATACTTTCAGTTCTGCATCAGTTGGTTGCGCATCATTCCAAACCTTACCTTTCGTTTCATCATAAGAACAAACGCCATAGCTTTCTAAGAAAGCGATGCACTCCTTCAATGCCTTTGGTATCCCATGGTTTGCTTTGCTCCACAGGGCCGAGAAACATTTCATACATGCGAAAAGTGTCTGCGCCGTATTTTTCTACAAGATCATCGGGATTGACTGTATTGAATTTTGATTTGGACATCTTTTCAATTTCAACGCCGCAGATGTACTTACCATCTTCTAAAATGAATTCAGCATCAGCATATTCTCCATTTTTCCATTTCTTAAAGCCCTCAATATTCAATTCAATACCATCGACCATGTTTACGTCAACATGCAATTCATTTATGTCAACAATAGTCAACTCACTAATATTAATATCGTTGTAAATACATGTATCCAACATACTAATATACTTTACAACATCATCTGGATTCTCCTTCAATATATTAATTGCATTGTAATGTTTTAAAGAAAGAAATAGAATGGGAGTATTTGGAAATGAATATTCATTTTGATTAGATGTCAAAGAAAATCTAAAAGCCAATCTATACACAAACCTCGAACTCCCCTGTATCATCCCCTGGTTAACCAACTTTCTATACGGCTCATCAAAACCAATATAACCCAAGTCATACAAAGCTTTCGTCCACATACGGCTGTAAAGCAAATGCCCTACTGCATGTTCCGTACCACCGACATATACATCTACCTGGTTCCAGTAATCGCTTGCTTTTCTATCACAAAACACCTTTTCATTATGCGGGTCCATATATCGGAGAAAGTACCAACTGCTGCCTGCATAGCCGGGCATAGTGTTGGTTTCTAAATGTTGCTCCGTCCATGAAGTTATATTCGCCAGTGGCCCCTCTCCTTCAGGCCCGGGCTTATAACTTTCCACATAAGGTAACTTAAGCGGCAGTTCACTTTCATCCAAAGGATAAGCAATCCCATCCTTCCAAACAATAGGGAACGGCTCTCCCCAATAACGCTGCCTGCTAAACGCCGCATCGCGCATTTTATAGTTCACTTTCCTCTTACCAATGCCCAGCTCCTCCAGTTTATCAATCGTCACATTTATTGCATCGCGCATCACCATACCATTTAAGAAAGCACTGTTCTCCAGCACAGCATCTTTGGTTGGGTTGGATTCCTTGCCATCGAAATGTTTGCCAATAATATTGGTAATAGGAATATCAAAATGCTTTGCAAACTTAAAGTCGCGCTCATCGCCGCAAGGCACAGCCATAATAGCGCCAGTGCCATAACCCGCAAGCACATACTCTGATATCCATATAGGGATTTCCCTTTGGTTAAACGGGTTGACAGCATAACCTCCCGTAAACACGCCCGATATCTTCTTCTCCGCCTGCCTTTCCCTGTCGCTACGGCTTTTTACATAAGCAATATATTCATCAACAGGCCGCTGCTGTCCTGCCGAAGTGATCGCAGGTATCAATTCATGTTCCGGTGCAATAACCATAAAGTCAACCCCAAAGATGGTTTCTGGGCGTGTGGTGTAAACAGTCAGCTTTGAGCTGACCGCTGCCATCTTAAAACTCACCTCCGCTCCCCAGCTCTTTCCAATCCAATTCCCCTGCATCTCTTTCATTGCCTCGCTGAAGTCCACTGTTTGCAATCCTTCCAGCAACCTGTCTGCATATTCAGTAATGCGCAGGTACCACTGTCGCAGCTTCTTTTTCACCACGGGATAACCGCCCCGTTCACTCACGCCATTCACCACTTCATCGTTTGCAAGCACCGTCCCAAGCGCCTCGCACCAGTTAACTTCACCAATACCGCAATACGCCAACCGGTAGTTCATCAAAACATCCTGCTGTGTCTTCTCATCAAACCCTTTCCATTCTTCAGCCGTAAACATCCCTGGCTGCTGACTGCCTACAGCTAATAGCTCACTGCTCCCTTCTGTCTCAAACCTCTTCACCAATTCCTCAATAGGCTCCGCCTTATTTTTCTCCCTGTTATAATAACTCTTAAACAGTTGCAGGAATATCCATTGCGTCCATTTATAATAATGCGGGTTGCTCGTGTTCA
Source organism: uncultured Bacteroidota bacterium (assembly GCA_963771435.1). Lineage (GTDB taxonomy): Bacteria > Bacteroidota > Bacteroidia > Chitinophagales > Chitinophagaceae > CAVYTF01. The sequence continues at coordinate 121,345 of CAVYTF010000022.1, forward strand.
CCTCACGGCTCCAGTCAAAACAAAACCCTATTTTGTCTAATTGCTTCCTGAAGTTCTCTATATTCTTTTTGGTTGACTCCGCTGGGTGCACCCCATGCTCTATTGCATACTGCTCAGCAGGCAGGCCAAATGCATCATACCCCATTGGATGCAGCACATTAAAGCCTTTCAGCCTTTTAAACCGTGCATAAATATCGCTTGCTATATATCCCAGCGGGTGCCCTACATGTAGCCCCGCACCACTTGGGTAAGGGAACATATCCAATACATAGCACTTTGGCTTTGCAAAGTCATTGCTTACTTTATAAGCCCCGTTGTCTTTCCATTCTTCCTGCCAGTATTGTTCTATTTTCCTGAAATCGTATTCCATTATTTAAAATAAACGTTTGTAACTATGATTGAAGCAAAATAAAAGCATAATAGGGAACATACGAACTACGTGCATAAAAAATGCCTGCTGATAATCAGCAGGCATCAATTGCTAAAAAAACATAATCTTTTACCTGCTGATAACTACTTTCTGTGTGCTAATTGTTTTATCCGTGTTCAGTATCTCAAGCATATAAGTTCCGTTGGGCAGTTTACTTACATCTGCCTGAATCTGGGAGGTATTTGTACTTTGCATACTCCACAAAACCTTCCCATTAATATCTTTCAACGATAATGCAATATTCCCGGCATTAGTAGCTGCATTATTTGGAGTTATATACAATACAGATGCCGTCGGGTTTGGAAATACTTTTATCCCGTTTGGAATATTTGTAGTTAATTCGACAACGTTGCTGTAAGTAAACTTACCGTCTTTATCCGCCATTTTCAAACGGTAATAATTTTTCCCCTGCAAAGGCTGTACATCTGTAAAATTATACGTCTTTTCAGATACAGAATTGCCTGTTGCCGTCACTTTCCCAAGAGTGGTGAAGGTTGTTGCAGCTGCGCTTCTTTCCACTTCAAAATCGGCCGTATTTACCTCATTGGTAGTTTGCCATTGAAGGTAATTTTCCACCCCTTTTTGGCCCCCCGTAAAGCTAAGCAGCCTAACTGGGAAAATAAGCATATTCTCATAATAACTGATCGTGCTGTCCCCTCCGCCAATAAAGGCATCCTGGTCTCCATCACCATCTATATCTACAAAGTATGGAGCTGCAAAAGATTCAGTGTTTACAGCATTAAAAGGATTATTAGCGGCCGTTTCCAGTGTAAAGATCGGGGCTGTTTTAGTACCTGTATTCTTGTAATAAGTAATATTGCCATAATAGTCGCCAATAAAAAGATCAACGTCCCCGTCATTGTCAACATCTACTAATGCAGGAGTAGCGTTGTATTCAACTTGTATTGTATTAAAAGGGTTTGCCGCGCCTGTTTCTAAGGTAAATACAGGTGCCGTTTTTGTTCCTGTATTCTCATAATAAAAAAGGTTTCCATCTGCATCTCCGGCAACCATATCCATATCGCCATCCCCATCTACATCTGCAAAAGCAAGCGCTGCTGTAAAACCATCGCCGTTAACAATGCCATCAAACGGGTTGGCAGCCCCTAATTGCTGTGTAAAAACCGGGGCTGTTTTTGTTCCTGTGTTCTCATAATAAAGAATACTTCCGTAATAACCTCCTATAATGGCATCCATATCCCCATCACCGTCCAGGTCTGCAAAAGCTATTACCCATGGAGAAGAATAATTTATTGAACCCAAAGGATTAGCAGCGCCTGTTTCTAGGGTGAATACCGGGGAGGTCTTTGTCCCTGTATTCTTGTAATAGTAGATTTGTCCATAATCGTCACAGGTAAAAGCATCCTGGTCTCCATCGCCGTCAATATCTGCAAAGGTCGGGTGGGGGGCATCGCCCACTATCACCTTGTTAAAGCTGTTAAAAGGGTTTGCGGCTCCTGTTTGTTGCACAAAAGTTTGAGCTTTTGCCGATGACGCTACCAGGCTAAGTCCGGCAGCTATACACGCAGCAGCAAGGGATCCTTTTACAGCAATCCCGATTTGCCTTGCATATCGGCAAAGGCGGTTCCATACCTGTTGTTTTTTTTGCTGCGTATAGGCGGCAAAACGGCCGGTGCTTATATTCTTTTCTAACCTTACAAGTACTTTATTATAATTCTCAGCCGAATTAAAATGGTAAAGATTTTTCATGTGGTCTAATTTTAAATAAACAGAAAAGCTAAGGTAGCAGTATTTCTTTATTTGTTAAAAACTTATTTTTTAACTGGTTGCCCCCAAAAAGAATTTTCAGGTGTATGCAGCGCCAGCCTGTGCGTCGGTGCAGTGTGATTCAGTATCCCTGGTCGTAGAGTATTAGGCAATACCTGCACATCATATATTTCTTCCACGCTTTGTTGGTAGCGGATATTGCCCACATTAGCCCCCGTAGGTAGATGTATTATTTCCACACCGCAATAAATAGCATCCTTACTTATAGCAAGGTCGCGGAAAACAGATGCATTCTGCCGCAGTCTGGAAAGGCCTATAAAAACATAATCGCCATATTTTGCCATCCCCCTCACAAAACCTTTCAGTTTCGTTACCACATCATATTTCCCCGTACCAATATCTATTTTTATAAATTCTCCTGTTGCAGAAAGCAAACAATAAAGATCACCATCAAACCACCTTGGCGAGTGTGGCATAGGCAGCGAAGCGGCTACTACTTCATTAGTATCAACATCCATCAGCAAACCATTTTTCTCCACTCCTTCACGCCATCCTTTTACAGTATTGGTTTGCCCGAACATGCTTACATACTGCGGTTTCCCATCAACCATTGCCATCCCGTTCAAATGGCATAGATCAGCGCTTTCAAGCTTTTTTATAAATGGCGGCATCCATTGTGGCCTAAAGCTGTATGAATCATCAATTGTCACTAGGCAGGAGAACAACGTGTTTACCGCCCACAACTTTCCCTCCTTATCCCAGTCCATATCATGTATATCCACACTGCCTGTATAGTAGCTCGCTCTCGGAACATAAAAAGCATCATAAAACCCCGGCTTTGTTGCATAATCTACAGCCAGCCCCGGTGCATTCGCCAATACCACAATTTCCTCCTTTATGGCAATGGCCATACGGTCTTTATTGATAGCAAGCCCCATTGCCTTTTCAAAATCCCTCGGAAGCTGCCGCATAGCATTCTCATTCTCCGGCGACAGGAAGATCAGCTTCCCTGCCTGGTAAGTAGTGATTGCCAGCGAGCAACCTAACTGTGTCAGCAGTTCCGCCACATTTGGCGTATAAATACAACTAAAAGGAGGCGCCGGATTAACCATTATTTTTTATTTTATTGTATAGCTTGTCATGTATTTATATACCTTATCATCTCCGTAATTAAATACTTCTCCATGGTCCTGTGGTTCTTTCATCCCTTTCAAAGAAGTTTTTAAATTCGGCATTTTTCTTTGAATGATTTTTTCTTTATGCACCATACCACTATCACTGCCCGCGTTGCTTATAACAGATTCTAATCTTAATTCCTGTTTTAAAACATCGTATGCTTCAATATACTCAACAATATATGCCAGGTCTACGGCACCCCCATCCGCATTGCCCTGCTTATACGTCTCAATGATCTTGCTGCTCTTTAATTTAATAAGTGCAAACTTCTGTGAAACAGGATCAAGTTTATAGATCAATTCACAACTGCCATGGCTAAAACCATCCCCAACTATGATCGAATCTCCTTTTACTACCAGCCCGCAGGTACTCACACACTCAAACGCCGCAGAACTATCAAATATCGTTAGTTTATTCTGTTCTTTTTTCAACACAAATATTTTTCTCATATCCCGGCCCTCTCCAAAACCCTCAGCCATAAAAACAAATTGCTTTCCGCCATAAACATTGATTGTTTCAACGTATCCCTTAACAGAATAATTCGGCCCGATCACCTTATTTATCGAATCAATTGATCCCCTGCTTTGCCCGAACCCTTCAAACGGCTTTGCGCCACTCCACAAGATCATTATGCAAAAAAATAGCCCCTTCATCCTGTCAAGGCTGTCGTTCTTTGTAAAACCTTTTATGCCGCTTTGTGCCTTCATGTATTTGTAGCCGAATACAGCAAAATAAACAATAATTGCCGGGGCGAATAAGTTCACTGCTTACTCCTCATCAAATCCCTTCCCCTCTAGAATTTGCTGCATGCTTTTCTCAACCCTCGTCTCCCGGGTCTTGGATAATTTTGGTTGAGAGAAATAAAACAGGTAGCCTCTTTGCCGTCCCGGCGTCAATGCCTTAAAAGCAGTTTTCAAGTCAGCATCTTCGTCTAATTTCTTTTTAAATTCTTCAGGCATCGGGTATTCCGAGGTCTTTTTCAAAGTCACTTTCAAGCCGGCCTTTTCCACCTCAATAGCTTCATAAATATAGGCTTTCAGCGTAGCAGCCATCTTAACTATCTCCTCAGCATTCGTAAATCTGATTTGTCTTGCCGACTGTACATTCTCCGTTTGTTGTATCAGTATACCTTTTGCATCGTTCAACAAAGCGCCTTTAAAAAACAAAAGCGCACAGTATTCTTTAAATCCATGTATCAAAACGATATTGCTTTCCTGGAAAGTGTAACACGGGCAACCCCACTTCAACTCTTCGTTCAGCCCGCAGTCAAGAACTATTGTCCGTAATTGCTCATATTCTTCCTGCCACTTTTTGGCTTTACTAAAATAAAAATCAACTTTTGGATTCATTTTACTCTTTGTCATAGTATGTTATTTTAAGTTGTTTTACTATGTTTCTGTCCTTTTGCTCCGGTTCCCCAATATCCTTTGATCTTCTCACATCATTGTCTCCTTTCTGAAAACTTTGTGCCACTTTATGCCTCAGAGCCTTTATACCTCAAAAAACTTACCATTCATCATATTCACCACTCACATCTCACCACTCACTACTCACTTCTCACTCCTTCACCATCTTCACCACCACCTCCACGTGCTTTCCATGCACCACCTTCACTGAAACCTCCTGCTCCGCATACCCCTCCGCCGAAACTATAAAAACCCGGTTCCCGTTTCTTATCCGGTTAAAAAGAGCCACCCCTTTTCCATCCGCCGCCACCTCTCTTCGCTTTCCGTTCGCCGTTCTCACCAGGCCACCCCTGATCGCCGCCCCCGTCGTCGCATCCAGAAGCACCAGCATCACCGCCGTATGCCGAACACCCAGCACAAGCAGCTTGCTCGCCTTAGCAAATTCCGCTGCCATCACCGTGCCGTAAAAATAAGATTGTATCAGCTTTCCCATATTATCAATACACACATCCATCGCCGCCAGCAGTTTCGGCAGTTGGCCCGTCCCCATCACTTTCTTCGTTTGCCGCAAACTCACCGGCACATCCTTCACAGCCGCAAAAGCCCCCACCGCCGTCATCATGTCCGCTACATTCGCCGCAGTAATATTTGCTAATAAAGCAAGGTTTCATGAAAAGTTTGCCACGGAAGTGGCAACTATTGATGGTTATGATGATGAGCAGGCTGCTTTGAATGGCATCATAGCGCAAATTGGCATGGCAATAACAATTCAGGCGACTGATGATGGGGGCGTAGCGCAGAATAAATTGAACCTGCGGGTGGCAATGGCTAAGCTTATTGTTACCTATGCATCCCGAGGGATGGTGAAGGCCAAACGGGCGGGTAACACGGAATTGGCTGTTGAATTGGCCAAGCCAGAACGCTATTTTATTTTAGGGACGGCGGACGAGGGGATAAGCCGGGCGAACGCGATGATAAAACTTATAAACGGAATTCCTGAACCCGTGTTCCGGCATCATACCTGGCAGTTTCGCGCTTTTTCATTTTCTGCTGTTTTTGATTACTAAATGTTTGTTTTTGATAATCAAATATATGTTTTTAATTATTAAATAATTGTTTTTTATTATTAAATATCTGTTTTACTTTATTAAATACTTGTTTTTGGTTTTTAAATATGTGATTATAGATATTAAATATCTGTTTTTGAATGCTAAATATTTGTTTTTGATTATTAAATAGTTGTTTTTGACTGTTAAATGAGAATAATGCAGGGTTTATGGATTAAATATGAATGATGATTGATGAATATACGGTTACGCAAGTGCATTTTGTGGGGATAGTTGTGGTTTGAGGGCTGAATAATGGACAGGGAAGTACAAGAGTGCGACGCGGGGAACGATGAGAAGGGATACTGCTGCCGGGCCCAAAATCTTTTTTATTTTCTCACGGATTTAGGGGATTTACACGGATGAAGTGATTTTGGGTTGCTTCGGTTGAGAATAATCAGTGATGATGGTGCTCTACCTCATCCCCGCAGGGCATATTCTCCCTTTCGGTTTCGAGCGTGGTGTGCTGGATGTTCTTGTGGAGGAGTTCGTGTTTGAGTTTTGCTTTGATGCGCTGTTCTTCTTCTGTAGAGATGTTTTCTTCAAGGACAAGATGGGCGGTGAGGGCGTTTTCGGTGGTGCTCATTGCCCAAATATGGACGTGGTGGAGTTCTTTTACGCCTTTAATCTTTTCTGCAACAGCTTTTATATCCGGCAGATGAATATCGTCAGGCACTCCGTCGAGGGAGAGGCGCAGGCTGCTTTTGAATAAACTGAAAGTACCAAGCAAAATGACCACGGCGATGACGATGCCGAGCACAGCATCGAGCCAATACCAACCGGTGAAATAGATAATAACGCCGCCGATAACGATGCCGAAGGAGACAACCGCATCGGAAAGGAGGTGGAGATAAGCGCTTTTTACGTTGAGGTCTTTTTCTTTATCCTTCATAAAAAGAAAAGCGGAGATGCCGTTGACCGCAATGCCGATGGCAGCAATGATGGCGATGGTTTTGCCGGGCAATGCCTCAGGATGGAAAAGGCGGACAACTGCCTGGTAAATGATGAACCCGATGGAGGCGAGGAGAACGGCGGCATTAAAAAGGGCAACGATGACGGATGTTTTGCGATAGCCATAAGTATAGTTTTCGTTGCTCTTCACCTTCATGAGGCGGAAGGCAAGCAGGGAGAGGGAAAGGGCGGCAACATCGGCAAAGTTGTGGCCGGCATCGGAGAGCAAGGAGAGCGAATGGATGGCGAGGCCGTAAACGACCTCTATTATTACAAAAGATAAATTGAGAATGATGCCGATGATGAATGCTGCATTGACATTGGTTAACTGTACGGAATGATCATGGTGGTGATGCCCGTGATGTGAATGATCGTGCGCCATTATTTTAGAAACTTATTGATGAGGGGAATGCGTTGAAATTCTTTTTTCTCCACGCGCAAAATAAAATATAAATAAGCGAGCGTAAAAATTAAAGCAAGGGAAAGGCTGAAAGCGATGCCGCCAATGTAGGCAGTGAGGAATTTATGGATGAAAAACAGCAGGACAACAATGACGAGATAGGAGCAGAGTTTTTTCCAGGCATAGGGTACGTAGTATTTTTTTTGCCCCCATAAATAACTCACCACCATCATGGTGAAATAGCAAAAGAAGGTTGCCCATGCGCTGGCGACATAACTATAGCGTGGGATGAAAAGCCAGTTGATGGCGATAGTGATGCTGGTGCCGATAAGGGTGATCCACGCGCCGGAAAGGGTGTTATTAGTAACCTTGTACCATACGCTTAGATTGTAATAGATGCCAAGGCTCATGTTTGCAAGGAGCAGGATGGGAACGACGCTGAGGCCTGCCCACTCTTTGGGGGAGATGAAATATTTCCAGACGGGGATATACAGGCTGACCACAAGGAACATGAGGCTGATGATGATGACGAAGAACTTCATGACGCGGGCATACACGAGATGCGGGTCTTTGCCTTCTGCCTGTTTGAAGAAAAAAGGTTCAGCACCCATACGGAAGGCCTGGATGAAGAGGGTGATGAGCAGGGAGAGTTTGTAGCAGGCGTTGTAGATGCCGCGTTGCTCATCGGCATAATTGGCAGTGAGCGGCGGAAGCCACCACCCAAGCATGAGCCTGTCGAAGGTTTCGTTGACCATGCCGCCCATACCGGCGATAAGCATGGGGAGGGCGTAGACCATCATTTCTTTCCAGAGGGCGAAGTTGAAGCTCCATTTTTTGGGGAATGCCCATTTGCCGAGTAATAATAAGGTGAAGGCGGATGCGATAAGGTTTGCGATAAGCACATAGACAATAGGGTTGAGGGCTGGATTATAAATGAAATGCACCCAACTGTTTGGGTCGGCTTTTATCTTTCCAGCACAATAGCTGATGAAGAAAACAGTGAAAATAATATTCAGGCCGATGTTGCAGACTTTTGTAAAGGCAAAGAGTAAGGGGCGGTTCTCATTACGCAAACGGGCAAAAGGAATGGTGCTTAAAGCATCAAGGCCGATGATAATGATGCTTAACTGGATGAGCAGTGGGAGCTCCTGCAGGGTAGTGACTTTTGCGAGGAAGGTCTGGTTGAGCCAAAGCACAATAGAAAGAAAGATTGTGCTGAAAAGCAGGCTGATGGTGGCGGTGTTGTTGACTGCCTCCGTACGGTCTTTCTTTTGCACGAAACGGAAATAAGCTGTTTCCATACCATAGGTGAAAACAACGTTCATCAAAGGGATGGCGGAATAGATGGCGCCCATTCTTCCATAATCTGCCGTGGTGAGCGCGTAAGTAAGATAGGGAGTGAGGATGTAATTAATAAACCTTGCGGCAATGCTGCTGACGCCATACCAAAGCGTTTGCCCTGCCAGTTTTTGAATGCTCAATCAGGAAATTTTTGCAAAAATAATGGTAAGTGTGCAGTAAGGGGAGAATAGGTATTGCATCATTCTCTTTGTTTGCTGTCGATGATGATGGTAACAGGGCCGTCATTAAGTAAATGCACCTTCATATCGGCGCCGAAGATGCCTGTGGAAATTGTTTTGCCAAGGTCTGTTTCTAACTGGGCAATCATTCTTTTATACAATGGGATAGCGATTTCCGGCTTGCTTGCTTTTATATAAGAAGGGCGGTTGCCTTTTTTGGTGGAGGCATGCAAAGTGAACTGGCTAACGAGTAAGATATCGCCTCCAGCATCTTTAAGGCTGATATTCATTACCCCTTCTGTATCATTAAATATGCGAAGGTTTATTATTTTATTGCTTAGCCACTGAATGTCTTCAATTGTGTCTGCATCTTCAATACCCAGCAAAACGAGGAGGCCTGTTTTTATTTGGCTGATTAGTTCTTCATTGACTGTTACAGATGCTTCTGAAACTCTTTGGATTACTGCTCGCATAAGGTTTAAATAGTAGGTTCCTGATATAATTCCTTATTACATCTAAAATGGGATGTGATGATCAAGTGGGGGTCTCTCACATTTTGCAAAAAAAGTAGTTTTTTCATTTTGTAATAAAATCTGTCATCTGCCAATATTACAAAAAATCCTGAGTTTTATCTCTTTTCCCAGCCTCCTCCTTCATGCGTCCTTCGTGCGGCATTCCTGCCACCTTCACTGAAGTCCCCTTCTTTAGCGTTAATGCCTTTTTGGCAAAAAGTATTTACTTTTAGCGCGATGAAGATAGATATAACTAATGAAATGATCTTTCAAACAGCGCGAAGCGGTGGCAGCGGCGGCCAGAACGTGAACAAGGTGGAAACCATGGTGGAGGGGCGATGGAATATAGGTGCCTCATACCTTGTGACGGAGGAGCAAAAGGAAATGGTTTTGCACCGGCTGAAAAATAGGATCACTGCCGATGGCCTTTTATTAGTAAAATCTCAAACAGAAAGAACACAACTTGGCAACAAAGAGGCAGTAATAAAAAAGATGAATGCCCTGGTGAATGAAGCGCTGGTGAAAAAGAAAATGCGCATTGCCACAAAACCATCAAAGGCTGCCAAAGAGAAAAGGATAGAAGGGAAGAAGATAGTGTCCGGTATAAAAGAAAATAGAAAGAAATTCCGCCCCGGGAGTGATTATTGATAGATTATAAAATAAGTCATAATGACCATACAGGAAGCACAGCAACAGGTGGACGAATGGATAAAAACAGTTGGTGTGCGCTATTTCAGCGAACTGACCAACCTTGGCATATTGATGGAGGAGGTAGGAGAATTGTCAAGAATAATGGTGCGCAAATACGGTGAGCAATCATTTAAAGAAAGCGATAAGGAAGTGAATTTAGCTGATGAAATGGCTGATGTATTATGGGTGTTGATCTGTATTGCCAATCAAACGGGTATTGACTTAACAGAAGCACTTCAGCAAAACTTTGAGAAGAAAAGCATCCGCGATGCACAACGGCATAAGGATAATCCCAAGTTAAAATAGATCAGCCTTCTACTAAATGTATATTATAAGCTATTCCTTCGGAGCTTCAGGGGGCTTTTGCTGTTGGGGCGGCCTGTTTTGTGTGGGCCTTTGCTGTGGCGGTCTTTTTGGTTGTTGTTGCCTTCCCTGTTGATTTCCCTGGTTTCTGCCACCTTGATTACGCGGATCCTGTTGCCTTGGCCCCTCGTTTCTTGTATTCTGGTTTCTTTCACCTTGTGGCCTGGCATCTCCCCTTCTTGCTTCCTGCTGCCTCCCCTGTTGTTCTCTTGGCTGTTGGTTCCTGTTTTCCTGGCCTCTTTCCCTGTCCTTTCGTTTTCTATCATTGCGCTCCAGGCTGCGCAGGCTTATTTGGCCAACAAGATCTACATATGCAGGTTCTATTTCTTTTGTTTTATTTGCAGAGAGATCAACTGGCTGCAGATCGTCAGGCCTTTCGCCACGGGCATTCATACTTTGGATTTCCTTTACCCGTTTAATGCTCAATGGGTAGTGCATGCTGTTGTCTGGCAGCATATACCACATCAGGTTCTTAAAAATATCTTTCTTTATAAGATGTGCGTTCCCCTTTGTTGTTTGAATATTTTCAGCATTATCAGGAAAATGTTGTAACGCATCCAGGTATGTATCCAGTTCATAATTCAAACAGCATTTCAACCGTCCGCATTGCCCGCTAAGCTTTGTTTGATTAATCGACAGGTTTTGATACCGCGCAGCAGTAGTTGTAACGCTTTTAAAGTCCGTTAGCCAGGTAGAGCAACAAAGTTCCCTGCCGCAACTGCCAATCCCACCTACTTTCCCCGCTTCCTGCCGGATGCCTATTTGGCGCATCTCCACTTTTATTTTAAAGTCATTTGCCAGCGCCTTTATCATTTCCCTGAAATCAACCCTATCATCGGACGTGTAAAAAAAAGTAGCTTTTCTACCATCCGCCTGGTACTCTACCTCACTCAGTTTCATTTGAAGGTTCAGGGTGCGTGCAATTGCCCGGCTGCGCATCAAGGTTTCCTGTTCCCGTGCTTTGTTTTGGTGAAACAATTCAATGTCGCGCTCACTGCTACGGCGTAATATTCTTTTTATCTCAGGGTTAAATTCATCCACCCCCCTCTTCTTCAATTGCAGGCGAACCATCTCTCCGGTTATACTCACCTCCCCAACGTCAAAACCACCAGTGCCTTCAACCGTCACGTACTCCCCTTTTTCAAAATATTGCAGCAGCGGATTTCTGAAAAACTCTTTCCTGCTACCCTGCTTAAAACTCACTTCTACTACTCTACACATGCTTTCAGGGTCGCTGAACGGCAGGTTCATCAGCCAGTCATGCACATTCATCCTGTTACAGCTCCCTGTTCCGCAGCTCCCGTTGCTTTTACACCCGTTGGGTGTACCCGTACCACAACTTCCACAACCCATTTATTTTTTCAGTTTAAAAATTTGTAAATAAATCAAAGACGTTTATTCCCTAAGGAAAATATTTATAGACGTCTTTTCTGTTCAGTACTCTACTAAGTTTTATGCTTTCATCTTCCCATAAGAAACCCATTCTAAAATCTCCGAACTTTATACGATAAGCATTTTTAAACCCTTTTATTTTTTTTGCATTCAGCAGTTTCATTCAGTGTATTGCAACTTTTAAGCGAACTGAGTATAACTGCCAATTGCTGTTTTGTTTAAGGTTTAATTCATTCTCGACATCTTTGGCAAACTTTTTTGTAATTGCTATATTCATTTGCCTGGCAACCCTTTTATAAATTCATCCGTTCCCACCACATCATTATAATCAGTTTCCTGCATCATTAACCCAAGCGCAAAGTCCTCTTTATCTTCTTCTGAAAGTATTCGGCTTCTAATATGTGTCTCATTTAGAAAAGCTTTCAGCCTCTCCAGTTCTGCCTCGTCAGCAGGTTGTAATAAGATTGTTTCCATAATACTTTCCAAATATTGTTTCTTTCTATCAACTGTCAACTAACATCTAACAACTTCGCTCCTCCCCCTCATTCCGCCAAAATTAATGTTTTATCCCTGATCACATGCACCAGCTTAATGGTAAGCGCCATAAACAGCATTTTAGCATTAGCGTTTCGCTCAATATGGTAGGTAGCTTTGTCAAGCTCTTCAATAATAGCCTGTTGCTGGCTGATACCTGCAATTTTATTAAGCCGTTGCGAAAAATCCCGCTCCTTTTCATCCAGTGCCAGTCTGTCAGCACCGATAATTCTTATCCTTATGCTCTGCCCCAGCAAATGATTAAAATACCGCAGGAACTGCTTTTGCTTTTCCCTGCCCAGCTTGCTCATTTCTTCCACCCACTTCACCTGTGCCACCGGGCCACCCTTAATAGCTGCATTCAGCCATTCCCGCAGCAGCGACTGCCAGTCTTCGCCCGCATGTTGCAGCAACTGCAATGCCTCCCGGTAATTCCCTTCAGCAATAATGGCCGTTTGCCTCGCCGTTTCCGCAGGTGTATTATTCCGCGTTATCAGCGCGTCCTCAATATCCTTTATCTCCAGCGCAGGCACTTTCACCAACTGGCAGCGGCTCAGTATAGTAGCCAACACCTGCTCCTCATTTTCAGCCACCAGGATAAACAAAGTATTAGGCGGCGGCTCTTCTATCAGCTTCAATAATTTATTTCCTTCCTTGCCCAGGTATTCCGGCATCCACATCACAAGTATCTTATACCCGCTTTCAAAGCTTTTTAGGCTCAGCTTGTGGATGATGTCGTTGCATTCTTCCGCCGTAATATTCCCCTGTTGATTTTCCTTAACCTTTATTTTTTCTATCCAGTCAAACGCATTGCCATAAGCATGATGCGTGATGAATTCCCGCCAATCTTTTACATAGTCAGTTGCCACAGGCTTATCACCCGATTTTGCAGGAACAACAGGATAAGAAAAATGTATATCAGGATGAACGTATTGAGCGGCTTTCAAACAGGCAGGGCAAACACCACAGGAATCAGTTAACAGTTGGTGGTTACTGGTTAGTGGTTCATCAAAACCAAACAGGGATGCAGCAGGCTGTACGCCATTCACCTTTTCACAAACCACGAACTGCGAAAACGCAAGCGCCAACGGCAAAGCACCCCCTCCTTCCTTCCCTAAAAACAATAAAGCATGGCTCAGGCGGTTTTCATGAACCATCTCTGCCAAATGCTTTTTTGTTTCAGCCTGCCCGATCACGTCTTTAAACTGCATTAGAATGGAGAATTATTTATTGCACAAAACAAAAGGTTGACATCATCAACCTTTATCATCAGCCCTTGTAACGTTTTACTTAATATATTTCAGCAACTCATCGCTGTCAGGTGTCACCTTGCTGTCAAAATGCGCCAGCAGGTTGCCCTTTTCGTCAATGATGAACTTGTTGAAATTCCAGCCGATGGTAGCGTCCAGCACGCCGTTCTCGCTTTTGTTGCAGAGGTATTTATAGATAGGTGTGGTATTATCGCCTTTTACGTCAACCCTTGTCGTCAGCGGGAAACTAACGCCATAGTTTTTCTGGCAGAAACTATGGATATCGCTGTCGTTGTGAAACTCCTGGTCGCCAAAGTCCGCAGACGGAAAACCAACTATCACCAGCTTGCCCTTGTATTGTTCATACAATTTCTCCAGCGCGGCGTACTGCGGTGTAAAACCACAATGAGAGGCCGTGTTTACTATCAATATCTTCTTGCCTTTATATTTAGAGAAGTCTATCGTGCCCCCGTCAAGAGATTTTATTTTAAAATCGTAAATATTTTTTGCCATATTCAAATGTTTAGGCGTGAAGCTTACCATAGCAATTGCCAGTAAGATGATCGCTGCTGAAAGAAAGTATTTCATTATAATGATTTTTTAGGAATGAGTAAATGTTATCGGGAACAAAACTAAGAAAAAACTCTAGTAGAAAATGAATGGTAAAATATATGTTTTTGCTGCTATACAAAATATATTCAATTAATATGTTGATAATCAAACCATGATCTTTTTATATTTGCATGTTGAATGTAATCTTCAAGTCCACATTATTGACAAGACATAATATTTAAAAAAATGATTAATAATTTGCCTTTTAATAGTTTCGGACTTGAAGATGATGAAATTGAACGCTTTTCAGAAACTTTTAATAAACTCAAAACAAGATTCCAACCCAATTTCAAAGACGATTTTGATTTTAGTTTTAAAGGATTTGAAACATTCAGCAATTGTGCAAATGTGGATATTGAATATGTGATTGATTTGAACATCCATGACAACAGTTCATTTATTACTTTTAGTTCTATTGAATATTATTATTCTGGCTCCAAAGGTGGAGAACGTGAAGGTTGCGAATATCAAACTTGGGGCTTCTGCACAATGCAAAAAGATTTTGGAAATATACTTATCAGGCAAGAAACCTTAGCTGACAAAATTGTCGAACTAATAAAACCAATTGAACTAGATTTTGAAGATGACTCAGAGTTCAGTAAAAAATTCTATGTCATAACGAATGATAAAGACAAAGCAAGGGTGACAATGAATTCATCGTTTCGAAAAGCGATCTTAGAAATTCCGATAAATGATTTTGTAATAGAAATTAATAATAAGACACTAATCATAGGAAATCACAAAATAGTTGATCCTGTATCCACATTTTATTTTGCTGAATTCTTAAATAAAGTTTCTTCGATGCATTAACAAGATTGAGAAGATTTGCAGCCAACATTATATCAGACGCAGGTTAATAGACTTCGATCTTCTTCTCTAAATGACTTCCCCTTACTTACAGCCCCACGAGCCAGCAATATAGTACGGATGGTCATAGCTCTTCTTTTATTTAAACAACAACCTAAACAATTTCAACCTGCCTTTGTAAGGCGGGTATTTTACCGCAGGGTCAAACCATGCCGGTGTGCTCATTACAGGCTTTAAGCGTGTGAAAGTGTCAAAAGTAAATTTGCCATGATATGCGCCTGTGCCGCTGTTGCCAATGCCGCCAAAAGGGAGGTGATGATTCGTAAAATGCCAGTCAGCATTATTAATACAACCTCCGCCAAAAGAAACGCTTTCGACCCATTCCTGCGCTGCTTTTTTGTCTGATGTAAAAAGATAAAAAGCAAGAGGATTTTTATTTTTCTCCACAATCGCCTGCGCTTCTGACCTTGTTTTGAAAGCAATGACAGGAAGTATAGGCCCGAATATCTCTTCATTCATAAGCAAAGCGCCTGCAGCAATATTTTCAATTAAGGTCGGTTGGATAAACAGCTTTTCAGCAACATAGGTTCCTCCCCAAATAATATCGCCTTCTTTCAGATAAGTTAGAAGTTTATCAAAGCGGTTTCGGTTGATGATCTTGCCGTAATCATAGCTTTCAGCTGCATTAGCCGTATAAAACTGTTCAATATAAAATTTCATTTTGTCCACCAGCGCCTCTTTTACCGATTCATGCACCAACAGGTAGTCAGGCGCAATACAGGTCTGTCCGGCATTAATAAATTTCCCCAGCACAATTCTTTTTGCAGCAACAGCAATATTTGCGTCTGCCTCCACAATGCAGGGACTTTTGCCGCCTAGCTCAAGCGTAACAGGGATCAGGTCTTTCGCAGCCAGCTTATAAATTATCTTCCCGACAGGAATGCTCCCGGTATAAAATATATGATCGAACCGAAAGGCCTTCATCAGTGCAGGAACCGTTTCTGCTCCATCGCCCTGTACGAGGCTTACGTATTCTTTGCGATAAATTTCATCAACTATTTGCTGCATCATAGCTGCAGTTGCAGGCGCAAATTCTGAAGGTTCAGCACCACGCAATTCCCCCCGGCAATGGCGCCAACCAAAGGAATAAACAGCAACTGAAAAGGATAATTCCATGGGGCAATAATGAACACAACGCCCAATGCATTCACGGTAGCCCTTTGCAGAGGAAGGGATATTTACCAGGTCGATGCCTCCCTTTTGTCGCGGTAGATCAGACCTCAAAATGGAAATACGAGCGCCGACGAGAAGCACAACTAATTCTCCCCTTCCTCTACCTCGGTCCGTCTTCTGTCGCCAAAGACAAAGACTTTCTTATAAAGGAAGGCATCACGATGTTGTTGGTCATTAGGGACATGAAGTCTGCACTGGCGCGCCTACTGAATGCAGACAAAATGGCGCAAGAACTAAAGATCGAATCGGTGGCGGTGGATGTTGAGGGACCTCAAGCGCTGATCGCTGCATTTCCTGTCGCAATCAAACATATCAACGACCACTTATTGTCCGTGTACCGCCGACAGGCTCTCAATGGCACCGACCAAACTCAGGGAAATATAACGATCAACGTGGAGTCTTTTCAGAGAGGCAAAGTTTTGGTATTCTGTGAGTCTGGTAATGAACGCTCTGCTTGCGTCGTCGCGGCGTATGTTATGGCAATGTACGGTATGGACCTTGTGCACGCAGTGCAGTTCGTTCAATCTCAGCGCTTCTGCGTTGCACTTGGTGATGATATGAAAGGATTGCTTTGGTCATTTCAGGATATCCTGCAGGCTCAAAGAGACGTCGGTAAAGCGAACCATCAATACTTGCAACAGCCAAAGGCGGTAGACAGTCCAATCATTCAAGCGGGTAATTTCGGCAAGAGACATATTGAAGATACTTTCAACGAGGACACTGAGATGGAAGATGTAGGAGAGATGGATGAGGACAGATTTGCAGGTCGTGAAAAGTTTGTACCTTTCGTTGACAGCAGCGCACCTTGAAAGTTTTGTTTGTGTTTTGAAATCAGGCGAACATGGCAGCGCCGGGCGAAAAGGTATTGCATCATGAAGGAAATGGACTCGGAGTTTGAAAGAGGTACATGCATTTACTGGTCTCAAGAGCCGGCGTCCAGCTATGTAGGGATGAATGCGGCGTTTATGTTGTTCCGCGGGTCTTCCTTCTCTAGATGACGGGCTTGTTGGAGCTCAGTGGCTCATAGAGTTTTCACAGCTGAAAAGTTGTGGGATTGCAAAAGCAGTCTATCGTAACG
>CAVYTF010000023.1:0-41274 GCA_963771435.1 uncultured Bacteroidota bacterium
TGGAACGGATATTTTAAAAAGGTGTCTTCATTATCTTCTAATGAAAAAACAAGCGAATCATCCGTTTGCGCCTCCAGTTTGAATTCCATATCCCTTGCAAAACCATGCCTACCCAAATGATAAGTTCTTCCCTCATATTCATAGCTGTTGCCCTTCAAAGAACCAATAATGGGAAACAGTATCGGGCTGTGCTTGGCCCAGAATTTCTCATCCCCGCTCCATAAATAGTCAAGGCCGGTTTCTTTACTCAAAAGGTTTTGCAATTCAGCACCTTTTGAATCCACCGCTATTGATATAACATCATTTTCAATATAGTATCTCATACCATAAGTTTATTGTTAGAAGTTTCTTTCATATCCCTATTTCTTCCCGAAGCAAAGATAAAAAAGCAATTGAGTTTTGAACTTTCGGTTCCTGCGGATATGAATCGAGGCAGTGGAAAAGGATTACAAATCCTTTGATAGGAGTTCGAGATTGTAAATCTCGAAGAGCGGTTAGAAAGGGGAAAGAGTTGATGGTGAAGAACACCATCAACGGCGGAGAATTGTTAGAAGAAGAAAAGTAATGTTTTAAATAATTGCCCCAAAATAACGAACATTATTTCCCTACAATTTTCTTTCGGTGTACAATTCCCCAATCTGTCAAGATTACTGATGATGGTTTGCAGCGTATTGCCGTGTTCCGTAAGTTCATATTGAACCGTTATGGGTTGTGTATCTAAAACGGTTCGTTTTACCAACTGGTTTATTTCCAATTCCTTTAATTCTTTGCTCAGCATCCTGTTGGAAATTCCTTCTATATCATTCAAAATATCGGAAAACCGCCTTTTACCGTAACAGCAAATAGACGAGATAATAGAAATCTTCCATTTCCCGTTCAGCACGTCCATTGAATCCTGAACGGCTCTCATTCTTTTCTTTTGTTCCTGTTGAAACTCTTCTATTTTACACCCCATAATGTTACTTGGTTACCTCTGTGTTACTGTTATTTTTCAGTACAAAGTTACTAAAAATAACTTAATTAATCTACCTTTGTCGCTCAATCTTAAAAAAAGAAATAATGAGTAGATTAAAAAATAAAGTAGCAGTTATTACAGGCGGTAATAGTGGTATTGGGTTTGGCATTGCCAAGAATTTAAAAATGAAGGTGCTAAAGGAGTTATTGTCGGCAGAAACCAGGAAACTTTAGATAGTGCTGTGGCTCAGCTTGGCGATAATTTTATAGCCATCAATGCCGATGTAACCAACCTTGCCGACCTGGAAAGGGTGTTTAAAGAAACAGCTGAAAAATTTGGTAAAATAGACGTGATTGTAGCCAATGCGGGTGGCGGAGCTGTAGGAACTGTGGCAACTATTGGCGAAGCCGACTATGACAAGGCAATGGATCTGAACCTGAAAAGTGTTTACTTCACTGTTCAAAAAGCACTGCCCTATATGAATGATGGTGGTTCTATTATTTTGATCGGGTCAAATGCTGCACATCGGGCATATGCGAATTTTACGCTTTATGGCGCTGCAAAAGCGGCTGTGATCTATTTAGCAAAAGGATTTTCAAGCGACCTTTTAGATAGAAAGATCAGGGCAAATGTGATAACACCAGGTACAACAGATACACCGGCATTTGACAAGTTTGTTCCCGCAGAACAAATTGAAGCTGTAAAAAAACACTTTGCAAGTGAAATGCCGATAGGCAGGATCGGGCAACCAGCTGACATTGGTAAAACAGCGGTTTTCCTGGCCTCTGATGATTCTTCGTTTATGCTTGGTGCTGAACTCCTTGTTGATGGTGGTATGACCTATTTGGCTAAATAATTAAACCTTTAAATATAAAAATAATGAGTAAATTAAAAAACAAAGTAGCGGTAGTTACCGGTGCTTCAAAAGGAATAGGTGCATCTATCGCAAAACACTTTGCGGCAGAAGGCGCAAAGGTTGTTGTGAATTATGCCTCAAGTAAAGAAGGCGCAGATAAAGTGGTTAAGGAGATAACCGACAATGGAGGCATAGCCATTGCGGTACAGGCCGATGTATCGAAAGAAGCCGATGTAACCAGGCTGTTTGAAGAAACAAAGAAGGCTTTCGGCACGTTGGATATTTTGGTAAACAACGCGGTCTTTCAGCAATACGCACCTATTGAACAGGTATCGGTAGAAGCTTTTCATCAGCATTTCAACGTCAATGTTTTGGGCCCTATACTTACTATCCAGGCAGCTTTGAAACTGTTTGGCGATAAGGGCGGCAATATCATCAATATCAGTTCGGGTGCAAGCAAAATGCCGCTTCCGGGAGCCTCGTTGTACTCTGCAACTAAAGCGGCATTAGATGCCTATAACCATTTCTTTGTCGAAAGAACTGGGTGCAAAAAACATTCGTATCAATTCTATTTTGCCGGGCGCTACGGAAACAGAAGGTGCAACCAGTGCGGGCGTTACTGCCGGCAGTGAGTATGAAAAAATGTTTATTGCCAATACACCGCTTGGCCGCAGAGGGCCAGCCCGAAGATATTGCGAAAGCTGCCGTATTTCTTGCTTCCGATGATGCAGCGTGGATTACGGGAGAGCAAATTTCCGTTTCGGGTGGTATGTATGGGTTTTAAATTCATAACGCAAAAAAATGAAGGATAATGGGACGGAAGTATTTTTTCCCCAGTTGATGGTATTCTTCACCATTAACTTTTTCCTATTGGTGGGTGTCTCATCACCCAAATTCAGCGTCAGACCCTGCCCAGGCAGGGTTCGTTTTTTATAGGCTTATTCAATATTATACCCTGTTGAAGCCTATTTATTAACTAATCTTATTTTCAGGCTAAGACAAAAGGCGTTTTGGCTTAGCCTGTTTTTGTAATTACACCCACCTTTGCTGTATTAAAAGATCAGACAAAATGAAAGCAATAAAAATTTATGAATTTGGCGGTCCCGAAGTGATGAAACTGGAAGAGGTTGAACGCCCGGTGCCCAAGGCCGATGAAATACTGGTAAAAATGTACGCCAGCGGCGTTAACCCGGCCGATCACGTTGTGCGGCAGGGAGGTAACGAGTTGTTAAAACCGTTCCTGAAACTACCGTTGGGGCTTGGCCTGGATGGAGCAGGTGAAATAGAGGAGGTTGGAAGCGGTGTTATCGGCTTTAACAAAGGCGATAAAGTTTATGGCATCCCTAATTTTTTAAGCGGCACTTACGCGGAATTCATTGCTGCTAAAGCCACCCAGTTTGCCCTAATGCCTAACAATGTAAGCTTTAACGAGGCCGGCGCTATCCCATCGTGCGCTTTGATGGCCTGGAATGGTATGGAGCTTGGTAAAGTGGGTGCCGACCAAAAAGTGATGGTACATGGCGCCGCAGGGGGCATAGGCAGCCTGGCCGTGCAATTTGCGAAAGCAAGAGGTGCCTACGTTATTGGCACCGCTTCAGCCCCCAATTTTGAATTTTTAAAACAACTTGGGGCGGATGAAGTAATTGATTATAAAGGTCAAAACTTTGCCGCTTTGCTGCATGATATTGATGTGGTGTTTGACGCTTCCCCGATATTTAATGAAGAAGCAAGGATGGTGATGGTGGGTGCATTAAATAACGGCGGCAGGTTTTTGTCTGTTCAGTTGCCGCACCCTTTCAGCGAAGCATTGCTGGGCATACTTGAAAAAAAACACGCCGAAGCAAAAATGATAAGGCGGGAGCTGGATGTTAAACAATCACTTACCGAGATTGCAAAATTAATTGAAGAAGGCAAAGTGCGTATAGTTATCAGCAAGGTTTACCCGCTTGAAAAAGCCGCTGAAGCACATGCTGAAGTGGAAACAAAACACGTTCGGGGTAAAATTGTGTTGGAAATAAGAAAAGAAGATTAACCAACATGAAGCGGTTCAAAACCATCGGTGAATTTCACGAGGCGCGGCAACTGCCTGCGCCGGAACACCCGTTGATAAGCATTACCCAAATTGACCAGGTGAAACAAACTGACGCAGCGGGATCGATGAGCTGGTGTTATGACTTTTTTGCTGTAGGTATAAAAAGAGTTTCGTTTTCAAGCCCTGTCAATTTCCGCTACGGCCAGCAGCCTTTCGATTTCAACGAGGGTATTTTATCCTTCGTTGCGCCTAACCAGGTAATGAGCCTTGCTGTCGAAAACAAGCAGGAAGTAAGACAATCGGGATGGTTGCTGCTCATTCATCCCGATTTTTTATGGAATACTGCATTGTCCAGATCGATAAGGAAATATGATTTTTGGGGTTATGCTGTACATGAATCTTTATTTCTTTCGGCAAAAGAAGAAGCCACACTCATTCAGATCTTTAAAAATATACGGCAGGAATACCAAGCCAATATTGACCGCTTTAGCAAACAGATCATTATTTCGCAGATAGAAGGTTTGCTTTCCTATGCCGACCGTTTTTATCACCGGCAGTTTATTACGCGTGAAAAAGCCAATCACCAACTGCTGGAAAAACTGGAAACATTACTTGATGGTTATTTTAACAGCGCTGAGTTGATAACAAAAGGTTTGCCTTCCGTTCAATATATTTCCGAAACACTAAATATATCGCCCAATTACCTTCGGGGTTTGCTTAAAGTATTAACAGGGCAAAACACGCAGCAACTGATACACGATAAACTGATCGAAAAAGCCAAAGAAAAATTAGCAGTAACCGATTTTTCTATCAGCGAAATTGCCTACGCCTTAGGTTTTGAACATCCGCAATCATTTACTAAATTATTTAAAAGCAAAACCAATTTATCGCCTTTGGCCTACCGGCACTTATTTAACTAATTTGAGCTGGATGTATGGCGGGCAGGCAAGTATCGTTGAACAGGGACAACCCCGGCAATTTTCCTTCTAAAAACCAAAACAGTACCTAAGGAATGTCATTTACCCATCGCTTACAGGTACATACCTTTCGCTTGCCGGTACGTACCTATCGCCCACGTGTACGTACCTTCACTTGCTGGTACGTACCTTTCGCTCATAGGTAGGTACCTTTTGCTTGCAGGTAAAGCGTTTTTTTGTCCGGGTGGCCGTTTTTTGTAGGGGGATAAGGCTATTTTTGTTCTATTGTAGCGTCCCCACCTGCCAAAAAGTTCCAATTATTATTAACAGCGCCTGAGTTGGAGTTCACAGCACCCTTCTTCCGGACTTCCTATCTACCCCTCAAAAAATATCTCCCGTTGCCCCATAGCCAAATCTTGGGTCATATTGGTTCACAAAAAACCTTACTTCCCGCTTTGTTTTCAAAATATCATGTACTTCATCCCGCAGCTTCCCCGTCCCGATGCCATGTATCACTATCATGCTCTGCTGCCTGTGGGCAATGGCAAGCGTTAGCCACTTTTCCAACTCCTTTAATTGTATGGTGAGTATTTCAAAGTTGCTAAGGCGCTGCCAGTCCGTTATCAGCTTCTCAATATGCAGGTCAATAATACTTCTCGCCGGCTCCAGGTTTTGGCGTATTTCTTTTGCGTTGTATATTTTAAACTCTTTGGATAATGATGGCGTATAGTCGTACTTATCTTCAATAATTTTACCAGGATAATTCTCAAAAAGCATGTAAGAAAAAGATGGTTCGTTCTTCTCCTTCATCTTCTCTATCCGCTGAAAAACCTGCTTAGGCTTCAGTTTTATGGATGTTTCAAAATAATCAGCCTTTATCTTCTCTGGTTGCAGCAAGGAGAACTCAAAATAAAAAGCAGGGCTGTCGTTGATGTTCTCAAAGGCAATATCGTGCAGGTAGAAGTCTTTAAAAGGGGCTATTTCATTGTTCAGTTCAAAGTTTGTCTTGCCCTCAAACTGCTGGGTGTAAATAAACTTATATCCTTTAGGTGTTTTATTAAGCAGGTACACTTTCAGCTCATCCACTATCTCATCGTCAAACTCATCAAACCTGAACTTAGGGATAAACGCAAGCAAAACCCCTTCTGAAACTTCCTCCTTTTTTGGGGCATTCTTTTCTTTAGGTATCTGGTCAGCATACTTTTTAGGGGGGTTTTTTTCTTCAAACAGTTTGTTTTGAGAGAAGCGGTGGAAGTATGGGAAATCAAGCTGGTCTATATAGGCAGGGAACTTTACGCCGCGCACCTCCACCATCAGCATTTGGTTGTTGATAATTTCAACCACCTTGCCTTCCTCCTTGCTTAGCAGCACAATTATATCATCGCCTACCTGGAACTTCATTTTGTTTGATCATTAAAGTTGCAAAGATACTATAGCTTCTATGGTGGCGACAACCGGGAGGCATGTGATGTGTTACTTTTGCAAGATGAATGATAGGGTCTTAATTATTGATGATGAAGAAAAACTGCGCAGCCTGCTTGGAAGAATTTTGCGGTTGGAGGGATATACAGTAGCGGAGGCAGGTACGGCACAGCAGGCCATGAAATTGTTAGGTAAAGAAATGTTTGAAGTGGTGTTGTGCGACGTTAAACTGCCGGATGCTAACGGCGTTGACCTGATAAAGCAAATAAAACAGGATAATTCGTTGGTGGAAATAATTCTACTGACTGCATACGGAAATATTCCTGACGGTGTCCAGGCAATCAAAAACGGGGCTTTTGATTATATTGTAAAGGGGGATGATAATGAAAAGATCATTCCGCTGGTGGCGAGGGCTTTTGAAAAGGTGCAACTACAGAAACGTATCTGCCAGCTTGAACAAAAGATAGGTAAGCGCTACAGCTTTGAGAGTATACTTGGTAAGTCTCCATTGATACAGCACTGTATCGCTATGGCAAAGAAAGTGAGCGTTACCGATGCCACTGTATTATTAACGGGCGAAACAGGGACGGGGAAAGAGGTTTTTGCGCAGGCGATACATTACAACAGCAAGCGGGCGCAGCAGAATTTTGTTGCTGTTAACTGCAGCGCTTTTTCTAAAGAGCTGCTGGAGAGTGAGATATTCGGACATAGAGCGGGTGCATTTACAGGTGCTGTAAAAGATAAAAAAGGGCTGGTGGAAGAAGCAGATAAAGGAACATTGTTTTTAGACGAGATAGGCGAAATGCCGCTGGAACTGCAGGCAAAACTACTGAGGGTTTTAGAGGCGAGAGAGTTTATAAAAGTAGGTGATACTAAAACAATAAAAGCCGATGTGCGCATTATTGCTGCAACAAACAGGCAAATAGAAAATGAAGTGAAGGAGGGGCGTTTCCGCGAAGACCTGTTTTACAGGCTGAATGTGTTTGCTATAGAGTTACCCAAGCTGAATGACAGGATAGAAGATATTCCTGCAATGGTTGATCTTTACCTGCGATCCTTTGGGGCAAAAGTGGGGAGGAATATAAAAAGTGTGCAGCCTGAGGTTCTAAAATTGTTGGAGCAGCACAACTGGAAAGGCAATATACGCGAACTGAAAAATGTGATAGAACGTGCATGTATCTTAACTGAAGGAGAGGAGATTACTGTTGAAAACCTGCCTATTGAGTTTCAATTCTCTTCCCAACAGTCAAATGCTTTACAGTTTTCAGCTTTTTCATTGGCAAGCGCTGAAAAGCTGCATATTCAGCGTATCTTAAACCATACCAAAGGAAATAAGACCGAGGCTGCCCGGTTGCTGGATATAGGGTTAACGACATTGTACAGGAAGATAGAGGAGTATAAGATCAGTTGAATGAATAATTTTCATTTTGAAAAAAGCCTTTCCAAAACGGAAGGCTTTTTTGTTTGCGAAGAAAGGAGGGCTATTTAACCATATATTTTATAAACGAAGCCTGTATTGCTTTTGAGGTGGTTTGTTATTATCTACAGCTAAACGGGTATGCCTTTGGCAAATGTGCAGTACATAAAATTTAAAAAATGATAGCTTTTATTCTAGTTGCAGGAACCGTCGTTTTCTTTTTCATCCTTTTTAAAGCAATTGACTTTTTCGATAAGATCTAAAAATTACATTATGCTGTTACTATTTATTATCGCGATCCTAGTTTTCTGCTATATCTGTTATGTGCTGATAAAGCCAGAAAAATTTTAAGGAACTCAATTAAATAAATTTATGAACACAGAAATTACGGGTGTCGTTTTTATGTATGCCGTTATGGTGCTGCTCGCTATCCCTTTGGGGCGTTACATAGGTAAAGTGTATGAGGGCGATAGAACATGGCTTGATCCTATATTTAACCCCCTCGACCAATTGTTTTTCAAGGTGGGCGGAATCAAACCAAAGATAGAGATGACATGGAAACAAAGCCTTATGGCGCTGCTTACGATGAACCTTGTTTGGTTTTTATTGTCCATGTTTATTTTGATGAACCAGGGCTGGCTGCCATTAAACCCTGACGTGAACCCGTCCATGGGTGCCGACCTTGCATTTAATACCTCTATCAGTTTTATATCAAACACTAATATTCAACACTATTCAGGGGAATCTTCGATGTCCTATTTAGGGCAGTTAGTGTTGATGCTGTTCCAGTTTGTGAGTGCAGGTATTGGTATGGCTGCCTGTGCGGTTGTGTTCAAGGCGATGAAGGAAAGAACGACAGAAAAGCTGGGGAATATCTATGTTTATTTTATTAAAAGCTGTACGAGGGTGTTGCTACCGTTGTCGATCATTGTTGCGGTGATATTGTTGCTTAATGGCACACCGATGAGCTTTAAAGGAAAGGACAGTTTTATTTCCCTGCAAGGAGATACCATTCAGGTTTCCCGTGGGCCTGCTGCGGCGATGGTTGCCATTAAACAACTTGGCACCAATGGGGGCGGTTTTTTTGGCGCCAACTCTGCGCATCCGTTTGAAAACCCGAACTATTTTACCAATATGGTTGAGAATATATGTATCATTCTTATTCCTATTGCTTTGGTTTTTGCACTGGGTTACATGATAAAAAGAAAGCGGTTTGCGTGGATGGTTTTTGGGGTGATGACGGTTGGCTTTTTACTCTTTGCCATTCCTTCCATTTATTATGAAATGAAAGGCAACCCAAGCATTGCGCATATGGGCATCATGCAAAACATGGGCAATATGGAAGGCAAGGAAGTGCGCTTTGGGCCTGCTGCGAGCGCTTATTGGGGCATCAGTACTACCGTTACTTCCAACGGGTCTGTTAACGCCATGCATGATAGTTTTATGCCACTGACGGGCATGTTTACCATGCTTGGTATGATGATCAATTCTTTTTATGGCGGCGTCGGTGTGGGCTTTCTCAACTTTTATATTTTCATCATCATTGCGGTTTTCATTTCTGGATTGATGGTGGGAAGGACGCCTGAGTTTTTGGGTAAAAAGATAGAAGCGAAAGAAATGAAGATAGCGGCCATTATTGCGTTGCTGCATCCCTTGTTAATTCTTGCAGGAACGGCTATCTCTTCTTATCTATTTTCTCATGACCCTGCCGCCTATGCTGGCTGGCTCAACAATCCCGGCAACCACGGATTTAGTGAAATGCTGTATGAGTTTTCGTCAGCGTCAGCAAATAATGGTTCTGAGTTTGCGGGACTTGGCGCTAATACACAGTTCTGGAATATCGCGGATGGTATCGTTATGCTGCTTGCGCGCTTTCTTCCCATCATTGGCCCCCTTGCCATTGCAGGCATCCTTGCAAAGAAAAAATATGTACCAGAAAGTGCAGGCACTTTAAAAACAGATACATCCACGTTTGCTATCATGGTGTTTGCAGTGATATTTATAATTGCAGCATTAAGCTTTTTTCCTGCATTGTCGCTTGGGCCTATTGCTGAATATTTTGGAATGAAATAAAAATCGTTAAGGATCCTAAATAAAAAAATTATGCCGAAAGACAGGTCAAATAAACTTTTTGAAGGTTCTCTTGTAAAAGAAGCAATCAAGCATTCTTTTATTAAACTCAATCCAGGAATAATGTTCAGGAACCCAGTGATGTTCACAGTGGAAATAGGAACTGCCATAATGCTTGGCGTTTGGGTGTGGATATTGACAGGTGAAAAAACACAAGGGAGTTTTGCTTATAATCTCACCGTATTTCTTGTACTGTTCATCACATTGCTGTTTGCCAATTTTGCGGAAGCCATTGCAGAAGCAAGGGGCAAGGCACAGGCTGATTCGCTGCGCAAAACAAGAGAAGATACGCCTGCAAAAAAAGTGTTTGCTATTGGGGATATCTTTATGGATGAGATAAAAGTTGTCCCTTCTTCACAACTTAAAAAAGGCGATCTTTTTATTTGCGAAACCGGTGACACGATCCCTATGGATGGTGAAATTATACATGGTATTGCTACAATTGATGAGTCTGCTATAACGGGAGAAAGCGCCCCTGTGATAAGGGAAAGTGGTGGCGATAAATCTTCTGTAACAGGTGGCACGAAGGTATTGAGTGATAAAATAAAGGTTTGCGTTACTACAAATCCGGGAGAGAGTTTCCTTGATAAAATGATCGCATTGGTGGAAGGCGCTTCAAGACAAAAAACACCCAATGAAATTGCGCTGACCATCCTGCTTGCAGGGTTTACTTTGGTTTTTATTATTGTTTGCGTAACCTTGAAGCCCTTTGGTGATTATGCGCTTACGCCCATTCCCATTGCGGCTTTTATTGCCTTGTTTGTTTGCCTGATACCAACTACTATAGGCGGCTTACTGTCTGCTATAGGTATCGCTGGTATGGACAGGGCGTTGCGTGCAAATGTGATAACAAAGAGTGGTAAGGCAGTTGAAACAGCAGGCGACCTTGATACTTTATTACTTGATAAAACGGGGACGATAACAATTGGTAACCGAAAGGCAACAAACTTTTGGCCTGCAAAAGATGTAGATGAAAGAACATTTGCTGAAGCCTGCGTTATGTCTTCTTTGGCAGATGAAACACCGGAGGGAAAATCAATTGTTGAACTAGCAAATATGAATGTAAACTCATTCAACACTAATGGTGCGAAGTTCATTGAGTTTACTGCAGAAACAAGAAGCAGCGGCATAGACCTGCCAAATGGTTTAAAAATACGCAAAGGCGCCTTTGATTCAATAAGAAATATGGTGATAAAGGCTGGTAATATTTTCCCCGCAGAAACTATAGAAAGGGTAAGGCTTATCTCATCAAACGGCGGTACACCGCTGGTTGTAAGTCAAAATAATGAAGTGCTTGGGGTTATTGAACTGCAGGATATTATTAAACCCGGCATACAGGAACGTTTTGAACGGTTGAGAAAAATGGGTGTGAAGACCGTAATGGTTACCGGCGATAACCCATTAACGGCAAAGTATATTGCCGAAAAAGCGGGGGTAGATGACTTTATAGCAGAAGCAAAGCCAGAGGACAAAATGAATTATATAAAGAAAGAACAGCAAGGCGGCAAGCTGGTTGCCATGATGGGCGATGGCACAAACGATGCACCTGCCCTGGCACAAGCAGATGTTGGCGTTGCAATGAACAGCGGAACACAGGCTGCAAAAGAGGCTGGTAATATGGTTGACCTGGATAATGACCCTACAAAGCTGATAGAGATAGTGGAGATAGGCAAGCAGCTTTTAATGACAAGAGGAACACTTACAACGTTCTCCATTGCCAATGACGTTGCCAAGTATTTCGCTATTGTACCTGCATTATTTATTGTATCTATTCCTGCCTTACAAGGTATGAATATCATGCACCTGCACAGCCCTGAAAGCGCGATATTATCGGCCGTTATCTTTAATGCTATCATTATTCCTTTGCTGATACCGTTGGCCCTCAAGGGTGTTGCTTATAAGCCTATCGGAGCAAGCGCTTTGCTGAGGAGAAACTTGTTTATATATGGGCTTGGTGGGCTGCTTATACCTTTTATTGGTATCAAGTTGCTTGACCTGGCAGTTAGTATTTGGTTTTAAAACCTAAAAGATTATAAAATGAAACAACATATTCTTCCAGCATTGAGACTAACCCTTATCTGCATCATCGTTTTCTGCGGAGTATATACATTATTGATATGGGGTATTGCACAGGCTACTCCTACTAAGGGAGACGGAGAAACTATTTCATTAAATAACAAAGTAGTGGGTTATGTTTTAGAGGGGCAGAACTTTAATAAGGATAAATACTTTCAAGGGCGCCTGTCAGCTGCAAACTATAATGCTACTGCAGGTTCAGGCAGTAACAAGGGGCCTTCAAGCCTTGAATACTTAAAATCAGTTCAAAATAATATTGATAGCTTTCTGGTGCATAACCCTTCTGTTAAGAGAGCGCAGATACCTTCTGATTTAATTACGGCATCAGGCAGTGGGTTAGACCCCGATATTTCTCCACAAGGCGCATTTATACAGGTAGGCCGAATTGCTAAGACCAGGAATATCCCGCAGGAAAAAATAAAGCAATTGGTTGAAAATAATATTCAACAACCATTGCTCGGATTATTCGGGACATCAAAAGTGAATGTGCTAAAATTGAATATTGCATTAGACACCATTAAATAAATTTTTAAATACCAAAAGACCATGATAAAGAAAATTTCAGGATGCATCATTTTAATGGGCATCTTATTAAACTCTTTTGCTCAAAAAGACAGTATGCAAATGAGTAAAAAGGATAGTATGCCGCCTATTAAAGTAAAACTACAGGCCACCGAACCTTTTGCATTTGGAGACTTTAGCTGGCTAAACGGTACAAGCCGCAAAACAACCCCTTCCATTTTAGACACAAAATACTTTACAGGGGATGTAACCCTTGATATAAACTATACCCATTCTTTTAATAAGCCTATTGATAATACAGTTGTTGGCTCAACGGCATTAGCCCGTGATAATGAAGCTCAATTGTCTTTCCTCGGCTTTGGGGGAGATTTCCATGTGGATAATGTGCGGGGAAGAATAATGATGCAGTTCGGTACAAGGTCTGACGTGGTTCCCCGCAACGACGGAAGTTCTTACAAAGGGCAATACGACCTGCAAACCATTTACAGGTACATCAGCGAGGCATACGCGGGTTATCACTGGGATGTTTGGCATGGCATTAACCTGGACGCAGGCATATTTATGTCTTATATCGGTTTGTTTTCTTACAATAATTTTGAAAACTGGGGCTACCAGCCTTCTTATACTTCGGATAATACGCCCTGGTTTTTTAACGGGCTGCGGTTGCAGACCTTCCCCACGGATAAACTAAAGGTTGAATTTTGGTTAGTGAACGGTTGGCAGAGCTATGGCATGTTCAACCATTCCCCGGGCGTGGGGTGTTCAATTTATTACAGGCCCAAAGAACCCGTGGCTTTTGTTTTTAATAATTATTACGGAAAGGACGATGAAGGCGCACCCGGAAGGTATACGTTTTCACAGCGATGACAGCTATGAACTGCGTTACGTGAACAGGCCTAAGGGGAAATTTATTACAAAAGCTGCTTTTTCAGTTACAGGCGACTTTGGTTTTGAAGACGGGGATGGTGTGCAGCCATTCTTATCAAAAACAAACAACTTGCCTGCGCAGAATTTCATCAGCGGTATGGCTTATAACAGGCTTTGGATAGGCAAATCATTTGCATGGACAGTTGGCGGCGGCTATATGCATAACCCCGGGCAGTACCTTGTGCTTGCGCCCACCGGCTATGGCGATACTTTATTCCAAAAGCAAACCGGCCCCGGCTCCACCTTTGATGCATGGGACTTCTCTACCTCAATTGATTACATCGCATTTCAAAATCTTACGCTTAAAGTGGAACTCGTTCACCGCTCCATTGTTGACATAGGCGCAGCGCCGGGCACAACCCCCTTAAATGGTTATTTTGCCGGCGCCGGCGGTGTTACATCCCCTTCAGGATATACAAACACCGGCGATTATACTTATACTTCCAATGGCGGTTCCATTGCGCCGCCGCTGAGCAGTTGGGGCGGCTGGATGCCCGACCTTGTTAAAAGCGAGACCCGGATAGTGCTGGCAGTGCTGGTGCGGTTTTAGGTTACCCGAAGAAGTGTTAGGATAAGGCCTTGCACTATGATCTTTATTTTGAGCTCATTTAACACAGGATTCTAATACATAGCACCCATGTTTTAATACATAGAAGCTATTTATTAATACATAGAACTCATGTTTTAATACATGGGCGCCATGTTTTAATATCCGGGGCTGAGTTTTAATACAAAGCTCCTATGTTTTAATGTATAGCACTCATGTTTTAATGTTTGAGCGCTATGTTTTAATGCATGAGTTCTATGTTTTAATATTCAGGCCTATGTTTTAAAACATAGCGGCTATGTTCTAATAAACAGGCGCTATGTGTTAATACATGAGTGCTATACATTAAAACATAGCAGCTATGTATTAATAAATAGAGTTTATGAAGGAGACAAATGGGGTATTTGTGCAAAGTTTATCTATAGGTGGAGTGCAAAAGGACTGAGGAGAATGGTTGCTAATGCCGGAATCACATTAAATAATTAAATTAGAGGCTTAATAATAATTTGACCGACATACAAAATACAGAACATTTTCTTGACCTCATACGCAAGTCACGACGTGGAAAGTTTAAGATTTACATTGGCATGAGCGCTGGTGTAGGCAAAACTTTTCGCATGTTGCAGGAGGCTCAGTCTTTATTGCGGAATGGCGTTGATGTGAAAATAGGCTATGTGGAAACGCATGGAAGAAAGGAAACAGAAATGCTGATGGAAGGGTTACCAATTATCCCGCACCGAAAATTGTTTTATAAAGGCAAGGAATTGGAAGAGATGGACGTGCAGGCCATCATTAACCTGCGGCCTGAAATTGTGATTATTGATGAACTGGCACACACCAACATTGAAGGCAGCAAAAACGAAAAACGCTGGCAGGATGTGATGGAGATTCTCGATGAAGGCATCAACGTTATCAGCGCGCTGAACATCCAGCATATTGAAAGCCTCAATAAAGAGGTAAAGGAAATAACAGGCATTGAAGTAGCCGAGAGGGTGCCGGATAATGTGCTTCGCCAGGCAGATGAAGTAGTAAATATTGACCTTACGGCGGATGAATTAATAGCAAGGCTGAAAGAAGGGAAAATTTATACTAAAGAAAAAATACAGACTGCGTTGCAGAATTTCTTTCAGCCGGAGAAGATACTCCAACTGCGGGAAATGGCTTTGCGGGAAGTGGCTTCGCAGGTAGAGCGGAAAATTGAGTTTGAACTGCCCCGCAGCATACAATCCCGGCAGGAAAACCTGATGGTGTGCATCAGCAGCAACGAAGAAATTGCCCGGACCATCATCCGCAAAACGGCGCGGCTTGCCACCTACTACAATGCCAAATGGTTCGTGCTGTACGTGCAAACGCCAAAAGAAAGCGCAGATAACATCGGGCTGGCTGCCCAGCGGCATTTGATCAATAACTTTAAGTTGGCAACGGAAATGGGGGCAGAAAGTGATCCGCGTACAAAATACAAACGTGGGGCACGGCATTCTGCAGATGGCGGAAGAAAAGAAGATCACCACGCTTTGCATCGGCAAGCCGCATTTATCTCTTGCTAACATAATTTTGCGTACAGCTATCTTTAACGACTTGCTTAAAAAATTAAATAAGTCGGACATTGACCTAATAATTCTCTCATGAGCATGCGCCTGAAAACAAAACTTACGCTCGGCCTCGGGTTTTTATTTGTGGTAATCCTTGCGTTTGGCGTGCTCGGCATTTTTTATATAAACAAACTTAGCGGCGATGCGGGCGCCATTCTTAAAGACAATTACAACACCCTGTTATACTGCAACAACATGCTGCGGGCGCTGGAGGAATTGCCCGGCGACACGACCGCCCTGCAATCTTTTGAAAAAAACATGGCCCTGCAAGATAAAAACATCACAGAGCCGGGAGAAATGGAAGCAACGCAACTCGTGGATAAAAACTTCCGAGAGCTAAAAGCCAACCCCGCCGACACCGGCAATTATAAGGACATCCGCCGAGCCATTTTCAACATACAGGAATTAAACCAGCAGGCCATCCTGAAAAAAGACAAGGTTGCTTCCGCCACTGCGGAGCAGGCCAACCTGTGGCTAACCATCATTGTTACCATACTCACCATCGTCGCTTTCACGTTCATCGTTAATTTCCCCGGCATCATTTCAGCGCCCATAAAGGCGCTTTCAGACGGCATCACTGCCATCGCTAATAAAAACTACGGTAAACGCATACGCCTGGAGCAGGACGATGAGTTTGGGGACCTTGCAAATGCTTTCAACACCATGGCGGCCAAGCTGGATGATTATGAGAACAGCAACCTCGCCAACATCCTGTTTCAAAAAACGCGTATTGAAACCATAATCAACCAAATGAAAGACGGTATTATTGGCTTTGATGAGAAAAGAAACATCCTGTTCATCAATGCAGTTGCAGAAAACTTACTAGAGTTAAAAGAAAAAGAGATCGTGGGCAAATACGCTCCCGACGTTGCCCTACGCAACGACCTGATGCGCACACTCCTACGTGATGGCGGCAAAAAGGAATTGAAAATTTATGCTGATGGCAAAGAAAGTTTCTTTATAACCGAGCCCATCACTGTGCAGAACGGCGAAGTGAAGATAGGGGAGGTAATTGTGCTGCGAAATGTTACGCCCTTTCACGAGCTGGACGAAGCTAAAACAAACTTTATCGCCACGGTTTCCCACGAATTGAAGACCCCTCTTTCTTCCATAAAAATGAGCGCACAGCTGCTTAACGACGAAAGAGTAAGCGACCTTAGCGTAGAACAAAAGGAGCTGGTGCAGAGTATCAGCGACGATGCTGAGCGCCTTTTGAAAATAACCGGCGAGCTGCTTAACATGTCGCAGGTAGAATCCGGTAATATTCAATTAAAGATACAACCGACAAACCCGGATGAAATAGTTTTACTTGCTGTGAATACTGTCCAGGCACAGGCGCTGCAAAAGAGCGTTTCCATACATACTTACATGCAGGATGCACTTCCACTGATCAATGCAGACCAAGAGAAAACTTCCTGGGTGCTTATCAATTTTCTTAGTAACGCGATAAAGTTTTCAAATGAATCCTCATCCGTAGAAATAAGCGTTCAGAAAAAAGATAGCGCGGTTGAATTCCTGATAAAAGATCATGGCCGGGGCATTGACAAGAAATATTTGGGCAAGATCTTCGAGCGGTATTTTAAAGTGCCGGGGCAGGATCAGAGCGGAACAGGACTAGGGCTTGCTATATCCAGGGAGTTTATTGAGGCGCAACAGGGGCGGATCTGGGTAAACAGCGAATTAGGTGAAGGCAGCGTTTTTGCTTTTAGCCTGCCAATTATTCATAATTGAGTTGCCAGGGAGACCTTCTTGCTTTAGGGTTGAAGCGGTGAACTCTAGTGAAGGTGGCAGGAAGGACGCAGGGAGGTGGCATGAGGGAGGAAGGGGGATTGGGTGGCAAGTAAAAAGTAAAAAAGAAAAAGCAAAAAATAAGTTCGGAGATAATGGCAGGCTGGAATTTGAGAAAGACAATAATAAATCAGGCTTGTTGAGTTAGTGCTGTGTGTTTTTTGGAGGGATTGGCCAGGCTTTATAATAAATCGTTGGTAATGTGGGCCCAGTAGGTTAGCCGTTCGTTGAATATGTTGCGGGCTTCGGTGATAATTTCGCTGTAATGGGTTAGCGCGTACCTGTGTTTTGAATTATGAGAAAAGCCACTTATGTTTTGGGAGATCAACAGGTCTAAAGCGGTTGTGTTTCCAAAGATGTCTTTGAGATCGTTGAGCTTTATTTTGTCGGCTTCGTGGTTGGAAGAGAGTAGTGGCTTTATGTGTTTGTGAATTATTTTGATGGCCATGTCGTTTATGGCTAAACCTTTTTCAACGGCCAGATCATCTATTAATGAATTGTCATAATTAAAAAAAGTGCCATCGAAAAGAGTGGTGAGCATATCGTTGCTTGTGTAAAGGCAGTAGAAGAAATATTTGTCGGGCAGGAGAAAGCTATACTTGCTTAAGCTGCTGTTGCCTATGGCGGCAAACCAGTTATCTAACAGTATGGGCTCTTTGTTGTTTATAGAAGGGTCGATAACCATCGTATTTAAAACATTGCCGGAAAGCACCTGCACAATGGGGGCTACATGATAGCTCCACTCAATGCGGTTGTCGGGTGTCATTTCGTTTTTATCTTCAATGTATAAGGTTCTTGGGTCACCCATATACAGGGCGACTGGTGGAAAGAGCCAGACCTTGCAATGATCTATATTGAATTTTTTTGTGAGGATCATTGACATTATCTGCGCCCTTTGCTGGCAACCGCCCTGGGGGAAATTAAATTCAATTTGTGAGTCGTGGGCTATCCAATCGAATGCATTTTGAACGGTTGCTGAACCATAGTTTTTTAGATAAGAAAGTTCTGCATTGGGGAAATAGACGGGTTTCATCCCTGCATAATAAGCAATTTTCAGGAAATGGGTTCAGCATTTCTACGAGAGGATCAAGTTTCGGATGGGAAGTGAAGAAAGTATATATACTTTTGACCGAGGGATGAGACCAATATTCTAAACCGAAATTTTCATTAAATAATTAACGCATGGAAGAGCAATTGCCGTTGTCATTGGCGGATCTTAAAATAAAACGAGAACGCATTTTGAGTAAGTTAAAATCAGAGGAAAATAAGACTTCTGTATTAGGCAAGATAGCGGTCTGGATAACCACAAATGTGGGGAGTATGGGGTTTTTCCTGATCATATTTATATGGACGATATCATGGTTGGGCTGGAATATTTTTGCCCCAAAGCAATTTCGTTTTGACCCGTTCCCGGGGTTTGTGCTGTGGTTGTTTATTTCTAACATGATACAGTTGTTTTTGATGCCACTGATCATGCTTGGGCAAAATGTGCAAGCGAACCATTCTGACCTGAGGGCGGAAGCAGACCTGGAAATTAATGTGCAGGCTGCGCTTGAAAATGAAACGATCCTTCTGCACCTGGAAAATCAGAATAAAATGATCATTAAAATATTGAAGGATATTGAGAGGAAGTGAGGTGGTGTGGCTAAGAGGGGAAGTCATTTCGGTAGGTGAGGATAGATACGATAGAAGAAATGCCCTTCAAGGCACAAGTACGCCTTGCACAAGGCTATGCTGCATACTTGCGCAAGTGAAAAGATGGTTTTGGTTTTTACTTGTTTATCTTTATGAATGGGCTTGTTTGTTTAAAATCTTTGATATGAGCCGTAAGTATAAATTTAAAGATGGAGATAAATTGTATTTTGTAAGCTTTGCTGTAGTTGGATGGATAGACCTGTTTGTTCGGAAAGAATATAAAGATGTTGTTGTAAAAAGCTTGCAGTATTGCATTGAAAAAAAAGGGCTTGAGTTGTATGCATGGTGTATCATGACGAGCCATGTGCATTTGATTATTAGCAGTGCTACCAATGCTTTACAGAATATTATGCGGGATTTGAAACGGCATACTTCGGAGGAATTGCATAAATTGTTGCAAAGACATTTAGCTGAGAGCAGAAAGGAATGGATGATGGATATGATGACGAAAGCTGGTACGGAAAACAGTAATAACAGGGGTTTTCAATTATGGCAACAAAATAATCAGCCTATGATGTTGTCAACGGAAGAGATGATGTACCAACGGCTGGACTACCTGCATAATAACCCGGTTGCTGCAGGATTTACAGATAAGGCAGAAGACTGGCTGTATAGTAGTGCAAAAGATTATTTTTATGGTAGTAAAGGAATGCTTGATATATGTTTTATGCAGCCAAGAAATATAACGGTGTAAGCTATGGTTGTATGTGTTGTAAGACACAGTCAGTGTGTGGCAGGTATAATGCAAGAGCCTTAAATGCACAAGTACGCTTTGCACAAGGCCATGCTGCATACTTGCGCCAGTGTGGGGTAAGCTATGGTTGTATGTGTTGTAAGACACAGTCAGTGTGTGGCAGGTATAATGCAAGAGCCTTAAATGCACAAGTACGCTTTGCACAAGGCCATGCTGCATACTTGCGCCAGTGTGGGGTATAATTCAAGAGCCTTCAATGCACAAGTACGCTTTGCACAAGGCCATGCTGCATACTTGCGCCAGTGTGGGGAAGTCATCAAACTTGCAACTGAAACAGCTAAAGTTGGAATTTTAGCAATTGCAGCTTACGGACTCTATGAAGGAATTAAATGGACTGCCGCAGCTGTATTGGCACCAGAAACGGGAGGCGCTTCATTAATCCTGGCTGGAGCTACTCCATAAATAAAGAATAAAATCCTATTATGAAAAATGAAATCCATTTAAGTTTTATAATCGCTGATTTTGATGACATCAATCATGATGATATTACTAAAATACTTGATATTAAGCCTTCTAAAATTTACATTAAAGGACAAAAAAAATATCCTGCTTCTTCAGTCTTAACATTAGTTAAGCGCAATCGCTGGATACTGAAATCTCAGTTAGATGAATACTCATCATTTGAAGATCAGATGAATGCAATGTTGGATATTATTGAATCAAAAATTGATTTGTTTAGACCCTTTTGTCAAAAATATTGTTGTGAGTTTTCTTGTGCAATATTTGTACGCTATGATAATAATGAAAGTACACCATCATTACATTTGAACTCGCGTTACAATAGAGTGATTAAAGAATTGAATATAGAATTTGATTTAGACCTGTATTGTCTTCCTAATGAATAATAAAGTAATGGATAATGTATTAAAAGTGTTGGTACGGCAATTTTCAGAGTTTCAGGTATTGATAATCAACTAAAAAATATTTTCTTGTATTAAAAAGTGAGGCAGCCATTTGGTTGCCTCATTTATTTTTATAACCTTAAAACGGCTGAAATGCAAGAACTGTGCAATACGTATATTAAAAGTGTTGGTGGTGGGAAACCTGCCTGAAATATATTTTGGGGCTTAGTATGAATTAACTCGCTTCAGCTTACGAGTATTAGTACTGATATTCACTTATTTGTATCCTGTAATGTTCCCTAGTGTGCCTTAGTGTTCCCTAATGTGACGTAGTGTGCCTTTCTGTTCCTTAGTGTTCCTTAGTGTGCCCTAGTGTGCCGTAATGGGGAATGGAGGAAATGGGGCGGCGTAATGTTGCATTGTGAACGGCAGCGCTGTTATAAAGACCCTGATCAGGTCTGGCAAAGTAAAAAGTAAAAAAGAAAAAGTAAAAAAGAAAAAGTAAAAAAAGTGAACAATTTCAAAACGTTTAAAACTTAAGAAAATGGCAAAACAAGCAGGGATCATCAGGTTGACTGGTACAGTAGGTAACATCACCTTTCAGAAAACGCCCAACGGGTATTTGGCAAGAGACAAGGCGTTTGTGACAAAAGAGCGTATTGAGACAGACCCGAGTTTTCAACGCACAAGGGAGAACAATGCGGAGTTTATTAATGCAGCAGCGGGTAACAAACTGCTGAGAAGGTCCATCACTAATTTACTGCAAAATGCAAAAGACCGTTTGCTGGTGGCAAGGCTAATGAAGAGTACGCTGGCGGTGGTGAAGAGCGACACCACGAACATGCGCGGGGAACGCACTGTGGCTGCAGGGGACATCAGTTTGCTGGAGGGGTTTGACTTTAACAGTAATGCTGAATTGACGAGCGTGTTTGCGCAGCCGTACATAACGGTAGTGGACAGGGTTGCAGGGACATTAGCAGTAACGGTTCCTGTGTTCACTCCGGTGAATGACCTTGTGGCTCCTGAAGGGACCACACACTTCACAATTGTTAGTGCGGGAGCCGAGGTTGACTTTGCAGGTGGTGTATTTGTTTCGGCATACAGCAGTTCGGATGTGCTGCCCTGGAATGGCACGGCGACCACGGAAATTACTCTTAGCAACGCTGTGACGGCGGCGAGCACGGCCCCGCTGTTCCTGATGCTGGGAATACAGTTCTTTCAGCAGGTGAATGGTGTTAACTATAGCCTGAAGAACGGGAAGTATAACCCGCTGACGGTGGTGGGGGTGAGTTTGTAGTTTGTGGTTGGAGAGGAGATGTTAGTTGACAGATGTTAGATGACAGGAAGAAGGTTGATGGTTGGTGGTTGGTGGCGATGGAGGAGATGTTAGTTGACAGATGTTAGATGACAGGAAGAAGGTTGGTGGTTGATGGTTGGTGGGAAGTTTAAGGCCCTCCGGCAGTTTTACTGGCCGGAGGGTTTTTGTTCAGGGAAGTAAAAAGGAAAAATTAAAAAGGAAAAAAGTGCATGAGATGGGGAAGTTGGTTAATTGTCTGATCGCCAGGTTGCTGAAAAAAGTGGATAAAAAAAGATGGGGTTGAATGCTAAAAAGCTAAAATAGTTAGCTAAATTTATCCTCTTAAAGTAAAAAATAAAAAGTAAAAAAGTAAAAGTAAAAGTAAAACGATATGAATACTACATACACAGAGGAAAAGGAATTACTGGTAAGGCCCTGCAACCTGAAGGAACTGGCGGAACAGTACAGCGTTAGTACTAAAACCTTACGGACATGGCTGGAACCGCATGTGGAAAAGATAGGCGAACGGAGAAGCCGCTACTTTACTGCGCGCCAGATGAAGATCATTTATGAATGTATCGGAGAGCCGCCAGAAAAGGAATCGAGAATAGGGTAACAGAAGAGCGACCTGCAAACTTACCTTATCAATACCGAAGTGCCTTTTTGAAACACATGTTTACCTGTATCACTGTCGGTGTAGGTGAGTACCCATACATAGGTGCCGCTGGGCTGGGGAATGCTTTTCAGGGTGCCGTCCCATTTGATGGTCCAGTTGTTTGTGTGGAAAACGAGCTGGCCGAGGCGGTTATAGACACTGAACTGGAGGTTTTGGGCTTTGTAGGCATTGAGGGGATAAAGGTAATCATTGAGGCCATCGCCATTGGGGGTGAAAGCACTGGGCACGGCAATGTAGCAGTTGTACAGTACCTGTAATTGGCTTACAGTAGTGTCAAAACAATTAAGGTTGTTTTCAACGACAAGCTGTACTGGATATACCTGGCCTTTTCTTTCGGATGTGATGGGATAAGATTGGGGTAGCGGGTCTTGCTGAGTGGAATATACGCCGTCGCCAAAACTCCAATACCAGCTTGTAATCTGACCGATACTGCTGTCCTGGAATAATGCATCATCATTGGGACAGAGAACAGAAGGGCCCTGGAATAAGGCTTTTAAGTAATTACCTAATGAAATAGTTGCAGAAGCTGTATCGGTACATACTCCGTTTGAGACAAGCAACTGAGCCGTTTTTTGCCCATATACTGTATAGACCTCTAAAGGGCTTGGGAGATGGCTGGTATCGGTGTTGTCAAATAACCATGTCCATTGGCTTATATTATTGTTGCCATTGTTGCTGAACTGGATGCTGTCTTCCTTGCAACCAAGAAAGACGTTGTACGTGAATGCGGCGGAAACAGTATCATAGGCAGTAAAGTTTAAAAACTCTCCTGCAGGCGTTTCTTCTCCACATTCATCAATAATGGTGTTGCCATCGTTGCCCTGTTTTAGTGTTATGGTGTAAGTGCCAGCATGGACTATGGGGGACTTTAAAACCACATCTACAATATTGCTGAGACCGTTGTTGCAAATGTTTCCTGAGGCGCTTTTTATAGTGACGGGGGAGGGGCCTGTAATGACAAAATCGCTGCCATCCTCGGCTATGCTGCTGCACCGGAAATTCCGCAGGAAAACAAGCTGTAAGGTATCGGGAGCGCAAGATAGGGGTGTGATACTGTCCATTGGGGTAGGGGCTTCCGGGAGTATGGTCAACGGGATACTATCGCCAACGGGCACAGGGGTGCCGCAATTGTCTAATAATGTATTTTGATCTGTTCCAGTCTTTGCTACGATAAAATAATTACCAGGCGGTAGTGGCTGGTTGAGTGTGAGAGTAAGCGAATCCATGTCGAAACCATTACTGCAATTAAGCCCCGAGGCGCTGGCGGGGGAGGCGGCATTTGGCGAAATGGAAAAATCGCTGCCGTTTGACGCTACACTGCTGCACTGCATTCTTTTGTTTAATAGAATGGTTATTTGCTGCCCGTTGCAATTTGCTTCAGCACTGCTGAGACGGGGCGGCGTAGTATCTGTAATGCCAGCGGCAGGCAATTGGGGGGAACTTATGTTGTTGAAACTTAAACTATACCCACTTTGCGATTGTGTATAATGGCTTATGAGCAGGAGGTAGTTGTGGCCAAGTTTGAGTAAAGGCGCCCTGCTGAAAGTAGGTTCATTATCACCAGGGAAGGATGCACATTCTATGTTCGCAGTTGCGGATAAGGATGCTCCTGTTTCGCCATAACTGCCTGACCAGTTACCCACCACAATTAATGAGGTATTGTTATAAACAATGTCAAGGTTTGTAAAGCCTGTTACATCAAATAACTCCCAGTCATAATCATCACCTAAATTATTAGGGATAAGGGTGAAAGAAAGATAGCCTGCGGAGAAACAGGTGAACTTATACCAAAAAGGGTTTGCGTCGGGATAAGGGTAGCCATTGCCACCACAGCCAGGGGCAAGTATTGTGTTGTTTGAGCAAATGGGAACTGTATTTTGATAAAAGGTATCAACACCACAAACCGGAAAGGCAGTGTTTGGCGTTTGCCCAAGGGTGGTGCATTGCGCGAAAATCTTTACCGAGATAAAAGAAAAAAGAAATAATATGGATACAATTTTTAGGCGCATATCCTAACAGGATGTAAAAGTATCTTAATGCAGAGAGTGTTCAGCTAATTTTAACAGTATTAAACAATAACAATAATAGCAGTGATATTATTGTTATTATTGGGTTATTCAATTACAGCATCGGCCTCTATTTCGACCAATAGGTTTGGGTCGACCAAGGCTGTTATTTCTACCAAAGTAGCAGCAGGCCTTATGTTTTTGAAGACCTCTCCCTGCGCTTTTGCTACTTCCTCCCAACGGGAAATGTCTGTTACAAAAGTGCGGATGCGGACTACGTCAGTTAATGAAGCGCCTGCTTCCTGCAAGGCTTTTTCTATCTTTTTGTATATGAAGGAAGCCTGTGCGTAGGGGTCATTGATGCCAACTATTTCTCCTTTTTCATTGACGGCGGTTGTGCCTGCAACAAAGACCATGTTGCCTGTTCTGACTGCGCGGCTATAGCCGAAGTTTATTTCCCAAACCGTTCCTGAGGAGATCAATTGCTTTGGCATAGAGGTTTTTTATAAGATTTGCGGCTGTATTAAGTGACACTTACTAAAAAGTAGTTTCTCTTCCCTTTCTGGACGAGAAGATACTGTCCGTGCAGGAGCATTGTTTCGTCCATCATTGATTGTGGGCTGCTTGTTTTTTTCCTGTTGATGTTTATGCCCCCGTTCTGAATCATTTTGCGTGCTTCGCCTTTGCTTGGAAAGATGGCGGTTTCTGCAAGGAATGTGGTGAGGTCTGTGCCTGCTTTTATTTTGTCCAGGCTGTAGTTGCATTTTACAACGCCTTCCATGTTTTCAAGGTCGTCTTTGGTTAAAGTTTCTGCGGGGGCGTTCTGGTCAGCAAATAGCTTCTCCGTTGTTTCAATGGCCTCGTTGTACTCTTTTTCTCCATGTACAAAAATGGTTATTTCCTTCGCCAGCCGTTTTTGTAAAAGCCGGAGGGAAGCATTTGTATCGTGTTCTGCAATAAGGTTTGCAGTTTCTTCCCTATTTAAGAAGGCGAAGATCTTTATCCATTTTTTGGCATCGTCATCGCCTGCGTTGAGCCAAAACTGGTAGAACTGGAAGGGGGAGGTTTTGTTGGCATCAAGCCAGATATTGCCTTGTTCGGTTTTGCCGAACTTGCCGCCATCGCTTTTTGTCAATAGCGGGCACGTAAAGGCGAATGCTTCGCCGCCCGCTTTGCGGCGTATGAGTTCTGTGCCCGTGACTATGTTGCCCCATTGGTCGCTGCCGCCCATTTGCAGCTTGCAGTTCTTGTTTTTGTAGAGCCAGTAAAAATCGTAGCCCTGTACTAACTGGTAAGTGAACTCGGTAAAGCTCATGCCGTTCTCCCCTTCGAGGCGTTTTTTGACACTCTCCTTGCTCATCATATAGTTTACGGTGATGTGTTTGCCAACGTCGCGGATGAAATGGAGGAAGGAATAATCCTTAAACCAGTCATAGTTGTTGACCATTTCGGCGGCGTTGGGTTTGGAGGTATCGAAGTCG
The DNA here is from genome assembly GCA_963771435.1 of uncultured Bacteroidota bacterium. Taxonomy (GTDB): domain Bacteria; phylum Bacteroidota; class Bacteroidia; order Chitinophagales; family Chitinophagaceae; genus CAVYTF01. The sequence goes on from CAVYTF010000023.1 coordinate 25,933, forward strand.
AGGTATTTTTCCAACTGGTTTTTTACGCAGTTAAGGTTATGGTAGAGGGTTTCTTCGTTGAGCAGGTTACGTTCTTCGCTTTTGCCGCTGGGGTCGCCGACCATGCCGGTAGCGCCACCTACGAGCGCGAAAGGCTTGTGTCCCGCCTTTTGCAAATGAACCAATAGCAAAATGGGCACGAGGCTGCCGATGTGCAAGCTATCAGCCGTGGGGTCAAAGCCTATGTAGGCGGCAGTCATTTCCTTTTGCAGTTGCTCTTCTGTTCCGGGCATTATGTCTTGTATGAGGCCTCTCCACCGCAGTTCTTCAATAAGGTTCATGTGTATTCTTTTTGGGCAAAAGTATTAAGAAGTTCGGAAGACGGGAAGCCTGGAAGACAGGAAGTCTGAAAGAGAGGGAGCCTGAGAGTCAGGGACGTTCATACGCCACCTTCAGTAATTGTTACTACAGGTAGCTGCGCTGGTTTGGTAGAAGGAGGGGTAAATCAGCCCTTGGAAAAAGTTGTAACAACAACGCCTGAATTTACAACGCATATATCGCCCAACCCGTCACAGTCCATATTTCACCTGCAGATGCAGAGCAGCAGCAGGGAAGATGTAGAGCTAATAGTAACAAATGTGATGGGAGCAAAAGTATATGAAGGCAAGGGAGGCATAGACGGTACATACGAGTTCGGAGGAGACTTTGCGAGCGGCATGTATATATTACAGATCAGGCAGGGGAATAAGATACATACTGTTAAACTGATAAAAGGGAATTAAAAATAAAATAAAAATTCAAAAGCAAAAAGCCATCCTGCGGAAACGGGGTGGCTTTTTTGTTAAGAAAAATGCCTCTGTTTTACAATATTCCAAAACAGATCATTTATAAATGTACCGGCAATCAGAAAGAGTTTTAATAGTTAATTAATTTCTTCTCTTGGATATTAATCTTAAAAAGCAGAAATTTGTTGAAATATATCTCAACAAGTTTAATATAATGCTATGAATAAAAAACTACTTTTTACATTGACCTGCTGCCTTTGCTCTTCCTTATTATTCGCACAACCAAAAAGTGGTACACCACCTGCCGGGGGATATAAAAATGAATGGATCAATTATAGCAATACGTACTACAAGTTTATGATCGGGCCATTTGGATGGGACAGCGTAGGGGCTCCTATTACTAATGGCGTGGTGCGGATACCGGCATCTGCTTTGGCTGCAAGCGGGTTAGGAAGTACACCTGCAAACCAGTTTCAACTTTGGCATAACGGTGCACAGGTACCTCTGTATACCTCTGTGCAAACAGGTGTGTTTGGCCCCAATGATTATATAGAGTTCTGGGGGGCGATCAATGACGGAACACTTGATAAATATCTTTATCCTGATCCGAGTTACCAGGTATCTACTCACTGGAGCATGCAGGCAGACAGCGCTGCATATTACCTTACTACTTCTGCCAGCGGCGTAAATGAAAGATATGTGCCTACTCCAAACAATACTTCAGGGGCAACCATTCCGGCCGACAAAAACTTTATGTACACGCAGGGGCGTTATTATCATACCCAAATTAACCCGGGCTATGGAGTAGTAGTAGATGGCTTTACATTATATTCTTCTCAATATGATGTGGGAGAAATGTGGACGAGCAGGGGTGTTGATACAACCTATCCCGTACCGGAATATTTTACATCGTTATATCTTGATACCAGCGGCCCTGCCATGACAGCGCGTGTTGCTGCTTTGGGGGGCGCCCCTAACCCCAGGCATGTACAGGTAAACCTGAATAATACACTTCTCGGGGTAACGGAGCTGGATAACTTTGCCGATTCTATTATTACTACAACAAATATTCCTGCTAATACTATCGGCGGGGACGAAGCGTCTTTTTATATGGAAGATATTACTTCTGGCCCCTCTGATGTAATATACTTTTCGTTTGTAGAGCTGGAGTATCCACGCCTTTTTAATTTTGGGAATAACAGCAGCTTTGCTTTTAACCTGGCACCATCAGCAAAAGGGAGATTGATACATATAACTAATTTTAGCAGCGATGTCTCAGCACCTGTTTTGTATGATATGGCAAACGGAACAAGATATGTGGCAGATGTTTCTGTTCCCGGTACAGTAAGCTTTTTGCTTACTCCCTCAACGCAAACATATCAATTAGTTTTGGTAAGGGGGGACGGTTCTACTGCTACTGTAATAAATACATTGCAACAGCGGAATTTTGTGCCGTTCTCGCAAAAAGCTAACCAGGGCAATTATCTTATCATAAGCAATCCTACTATTTATGGCAGCGGCTCTTCTAATTATGTAGAACAGTACAGGGAGTACAGAAGCTCGACTACCGGTGGGGGCTATAATGCCAAAACAATAGACATAAATGAAATTACAGACCAGTTTGCATGGGGTGTAAAAAAAGACCCGCTTGCTGTAAGTGATTTCCTACTGTATGCAAGAAACAATTTTAGACCGGTTCCGGCTTTTGCATTCTTTATTGGCAAGGGGGTTACTTATGATAATTATGAGCCAAACGAAACAGACCCGCTTGACGACGAATTAGACCTTGTTCCAACATGGGGTTATCCCGGGTCAGATAATTTGCTTAGTGGCAATAATTATTCGCCTATACCCGCTACGCCTATTGGCCGATTATCAGCAGTGTCTGCGGAGGAAGTTGGTGTTTACCTGGCAAAAGTGAAACAATATGAGGCTGCTCAAATGGATACAACACAAACATTAGCAAATAAGGGCTGGATGAAAACTGTGCTGCAGCTTACGGGTGCTGATGACCCAAGTATCGGCCCCGAACTGGATGGTTATATGGCAGCATATAAAAAAATTATAAGCGACACTTTATTTGGTGGCAACGTGATCAGCTTTAGTAAAAGCGCTGACCCGGCAGCCTATCCGCAGGAGGTGGTTAATTTTACGAATATTTATAATTCAGGTTCAGGCCTTATTTCTTACTTTGGCCATTCTTCCGAAACCAGTCTTGATTTTAATCTTGGCAACCCTGACAGTTACAATAACACGGGAAAATACCCTATGTTTATTGTTAACGGCTGCCTTGCAGGAAACATTTTCGATTTTGATGTAGACCGCTTAAATGAGCCTACTACTATTTCTGAAAAGTTTATCCTGGCGCCTTCAGAAGGGGCTGTAGGATACCTGGCAACAACAAGTTTTGGTATCACGAACTACCTGAATATTTTCACAACTAAGTTTTATGATGGCATCGCCAGGAAAGAGTATGGAAAAGGTTTTGGGGATGTTATGCAATATGGGATCACACAAGGGCTGAATGTGACGGGCTCCACTGATTTTTATGGAACCATCCAGGCAGACCAATATACTTTTCATGGCGACCCTGCTGTAAAAATGAACAGTTACAGCAAACCGGATTATGTGATCGATTCAAGCCAGGTGATCATTTCCCCTTCTTATTTATCTATTGGGGATGATTCTTTTAATGTGAAAATACGCATTTACAATATCGGCAGGGCCATCCCTGACAGCGTCCATCTTTTGGTAACAAGACAATACCCGAACGGGGCCTCCGCTACAGTATTATCTACCTGGATAAAAAATATTTATTCATTAGACTCTGTAAGCTTAAACCTCCCTATCGTGGCAGACAGGGATGCGGGAACGGGTTATATAACTGCTACCATAAATGACCTGAATACTGTCTCGGAATTAACGCTTGCCAATAACACCGGCAGGGCGAGCTATACTATTAACAATACAGACATAAGGCCTATTTATCCTTATAATTATTCTATCGTCACAAAGCATTCGCTGACACTTTTTGCGTCCACCGAAAACCCGCTTGCACCATCTACTCAATACGTCATGCAGCTTGACACCACAGCTTTGTTTAATTCCCCTTCCCTGCAGATACAGAATGTAACATCAACAGGTGGTGTATTAAGCTTTAATGTATCATTGCCCCATGACTCCACCGTTTATTACTGGAGAGTAGCAAGAGCCGCAAAGCCGCAGTATTGGTATGGGTTTTCATTCACTTATAATTCTAAAGACAGCGTTGGGTTTGCGCAAGATCATTTTTATCAAAATACCCGATCTTCTCTTAATGGCCTTCTTTTAGATTCTGTTTCCAGGAAATATAAATTCAGCCAGGGGTTGACCAATGTGTTTGTGCAACAAACTATTTACCCCACGGGTGGGGATGAGGATAACCAGTTCAGCGTTTCTGTAAATGGTTCTTTTATCAGCGAAAGTGCCTGTGTTGGCAGCTCGATCATATTTAATGTATTTGATACGCTCACGTTTAACCCATGGTCTAATACAACAGATCCGTTTGGTGCAGCCAGCCCGTGCCTGCCTGACAGGCGGTTAAATTTTGAGTATAGTACCTTATCTTCAAACTGGAGAGACAGCGCAGTGCAGTTTTTTAACAGCATCCCTAATGGCGACTATGTAATAGCAAGGGAAATTTATAATCTTGGAGATGCTGATTTCGCTTCTGTATGGGCGTCTGATACTCTTTTATATGGTTCCGGCAATTCTCTTTACAACGTGTTTAAGTCACAGGGATTGCCTATAGATTCCTTCGATTACCCACGCACTTTTATTTTCCTTTTCAGGAAAAATGATGCCACTCATTTTCAACCGTTGTCGGTATTTACATTGGGTGTTTATGATGCCATCACTCTATCTCAAAACATAAATACCAGGGATACAAGCGGCATTATCATGTCACCCAAGATCGGTCCCGCACTCGCGTGGTCCAGTATGCTGTGGAACGGCTATGTTCCTGATTCATATAACAACACGACTGTTAATATAATAGGCATTAAAAACAACGGAACACAAAAGGTGCTGGATACGTTAAGCCTAGGCCAGCAAAGTTTTAATATTTCATCCATTAATGCAGGCACCTACCCTTACTTGCAGTTGCAGTTGAACACACAGGATTCAACTGCATTCCCCTACCAGTTACAGAACTGGTCGGTTCAGTATTCACCCGCGCCCGAAGGTGGCCTCGCACCTAATTTAGGCATCAGCATTCCTGATACGGTATCCTACAAGGAAGCAAGTGGTGTGGGTTATGATACATTGTCTGGTTATGTAGTATTTAAAAATGTAAGCCCTGTAAAATTCAACCCATTATACCTGCGGGTAATTCTGTATGATTCACTTAACAATGCCGACACTTTTGTATTGCCAAAAACAAAAGTGCTTCATGCCGGGGGATACGCTTCATATTGCGTTTAACATTAATGCTGAATACCTCAACGCAGGTAAGTATAATTTCCTTTTGGAAGTGAACCCTCCTTTTCAACAGCCGGAACAATACCTGTTTAATAACCTGTTATACAAGTATATATATATTGAAAGGACAAGTTCGGCGCCATTATCTTTACATCTAGTGGCAACGCCCGTGAACAATACGGTAAACGGGCAGTGGGTCGTGATGAACGAAGATGACGTTAGTAGTTACCAGCTCCAGCACAGCACAGATGGCGTTAATTTCTCGCCTGTTGGGGATGTGAGCGCCACCACGGATAAGGCATCAGCCAAAAACTATAATTTGATACATACAAATCCTGTAGTTGGCATAAATTATTACAGGGTGAAAGCCATAAAGGTTAACGGCGGCATCACTTATTCTGACGTTCAGCAAGTTGATTTTGGAACGGAGATACGCGTTTATCCGAACCCCTTTGTAAGCGCTTTAAATATCTCTGTGAACGCCAAAACGCAGGGCAATTACACGGTGCGCATTATAAATACATCGGGGCTGGAAGTTATGCATAAAGCCTTCTCAGGGGCGGCTGCTTCCTTTGACCTTAGCAGTCTTGCGGCGGGTAGTTATATCGTTACTGTTGACAACGGCTTGGGGGTAAAAACCTTTAAACTGCAAAAACAGCATTGATTCTTTCAACATAAAAGAAAAAGCCGGTTATAAATTATAGCCGGCTTTTTTATACTAAAGACATCCTGCTTTCGTTTAATTTTGACCCGTGCTTAAGAAGCTGTTAAAAAATAGTATTGAGACATCCTTTATGCTCTTTGTGCTGCCTTTCTCAGAAGTGTGTGGTGCGAAATGGAATAATTGGATGCGGGAACGGTAATAAACAAAGCAAGATCATGCAAAACTTATATCAATTTGATTGAATGAAACTAACCTGTTTTATAGTTTTACTTGCTGAAATTCTGTTTTCTTCTATAGATGCTGAAGCACAGTTTGCCAAATATTCCAACGACTTTTTGAATATCGGGGCTGGCGCACGCGCTTTGGGCATGGGCAGCGCGCAGGTGGCTAGCGTAGACGATGCAACGGCAGGCTACTGGAATCCGGCAGGATTGGTGTATGTGGATGAAGACCCGCAGGTTTCTATTATGCACGCAGATTATTTTTCAGGCATCGGCAAGTATGACTTTGTGTCGGCAGCCTTTCCATTGGCAGACAGCATGCGCACCATTGGATTCACACTGCTGCGTTTTGGCGTGGATGACATTCCCAACACACTGTTTCTGGTTAACTCTGACGGTTCCGTCAATTATGACAATATCACCACCTTTTCCTCTGCGGATTATGCTTTTTTATTCTCTTATTCACAGATAATAAAAAACGACCGGAATATAGACATGAGTTTTGGGGGCAATGCTAAAATTATTTACCGCAACGTGGGTAGCTTTGCAAACGCATGGGGCTTTGGCTTTGATGCGGGATTTATGGCGCGTACATCTACCTGGCGTTTCGGCGTGGTGGCAAAGGACTTGACCACCACATTTAATGCGTGGAGCTTTAATTTTACGGATGCGGAAAAGCAGGAATTGTATTTGACTGATAATAGCATTCCTGTAAAATCAACGGAACTGACAGCGCCGAGTCTATTGGTAGGAGGAGGTTATAACTTTGCTATTGGAGAGAAGCTTCACCTGCTCGCGGAAGCCGATTTTAATATGACCTTTGACGGGCAGGAGAACACGCTTGTGAGTACCAGTGCATTAAGCATTGACCCGCGTGTAGGCCTTGAGGCGAACATTGCGAACACTGTTTTTATAAGGGGCGGCGTATCAAACTTTCAGCAGGCGCTTGCAGACGGCGATACGCTCAACCAGAAGAAAGTATGGATATTTCAACCAAGCATCGGGGCTGGGTTTAAAATTGGGAATGTGTCTATAGATTACGCTTTTACAAATTTGGCGAATCAGTCAAATCCTTTGTACACAAATGTTTTCTCTTTAAAAATAGATTTTCAGCCAAAGAAGGAAAGAGTATTAAATCGTAAGGGATATGCTCCCAAGTTGCCTGGAAATGCACAGCCGAAACAGCAAAAAGTATATTATCCTCAATTTCAGTGATGAAGAAATGGCTTTTCATATTATTAGCATGTTTTCTGGGCGCAAATAGCCTCCACGCGCAGCATTATGATAATGAATGGATAGACTATTCTAAAACCTACTACAAGTTTAAAGTAGGCGCTACGGGTTTGTATCGAATAAATGCACCCAGTCTGCCTGCGGCGATTAGTAGCACATCTGCGGACTTATTTCAACTATGGCGAAACGGTCAGCAGGTTGCCATTTATACCAGCGTAGCTTCCGGCCCTTTATCTTCTACTGATTACATAGAATTTTGGGGGCTGCAAAACGACGGCAAACCTGATAGCGCTTTATACACCGTCCCCTCCAACCAGTTGGATAATACCTACAGTCTGGAAACAGATACTGCCGCTTATTACCTTACTGTAAACACATCAGGAGCAAACGCCAGGATAGCAAATGCCACAAACAATGTCTCGGGCAACCAGTTACCGCTACAGTCTTATTTCATGTATGATTACCGCTACGACTTCAAGACACAGATAAACTGGGGCTTTGCAGTAAACTATACGGAGAACTTATACTCCTCCACTTATGACGCAGGCGAGTGGTGGAGCAGCTATGAGATACAGGCAATAGGTGGCCCGATAACAAACGCTTCTGGTAATTTGTACGTTGCCACTAACAGCGGCGTGTCTGCTTCTTTACAGTTCTCAGGTGCAAATAATTCTTACCAGAACGCTACTGCCATAAGTGCAACAATTAATGGTAACACGGTCATTACAAATGCAAACCTGCCACCCTTTGGAGCCCAGATATTCAGCGCTACAGGCATTCCCTTAAATGATCTCAGCGGCGGCACTGCCTCTTTTGCATTTAATGATAATGCCAACGGCCTTTCCAGCAGGCTTGTCATAGGGTTCATTGACCTCCAATACCCCCGTCAATTTGTTTTTGACGGCACAAGCAATTTCACTTTCACGCTTCCTGCTACCGGCCAGGGAAACTATTTCCAGGTAAGCAGTAGTAGTTTCAATGCGGGAGGAGCAATACCTATTTTATACGACCTTACAAATAACCAACGCTTTACTGCCAATACTTCCACTCCTAACGCTTACACATTTGCCTTGCCTCCAAGCGCCCTTAACCGCACCTTGGTTTTAGTAAGTGAGGATAATGGCAACATACGCTCGGTAACTACTTTCACCCAACCTACTTTTATTAATTACGCAGCTTCCAACCAGGGCAACTACCTGATCATTTCCAACAAGATACTGGGCATTGCCCCCAACCAAACGATTGATTCTTTCCGCCAGTACCGCAGCTCCGTGGCTGGCGGTGGCTATAATGCACAGGTATATGATATTGACCAACTGGTTGATGAGTTTGCCTATGGCATAAAAAAGCACCCGCTCAGCATAAAGAACTTTGTAACTTATGCAGTAAACAAATTTGCAACCAAGCCGCAGGCTGTTTTCATGATCGGCAAAGCCGTTCAGTATGACCAGTATAGGTACAATGAATCCTCCCCTTATGCAGACCGCCTGAACCTTGTTCCCTCTTTTGGCGCCCCTTTTTGTTCAGATGCCCTGCTTGCCTCCACAAGCTTCAGTCCCATCCCTGCAATGCTGTTCGGTAGGTTGTCAGTTGTTTCCTCTCACGAAGCTTCTATTTACCTGTCTAAGCTAAAGCAATACGAAGCTGCGCAGCAGGATACTTCTGCTTCTTCTCAAACCACGGAAAACAAGCTATGGATGAAGAAACATAGCCCATATAATAGGCGTGGATGATGAAAATGAGAACAACTCCATCAGCCCTTATATGGCAACCTATGCGAACACTATAATGGGGCCTTCTTTCGGCGGCGAGGTATATACTTTCAACAAATTCACTTCTTCACAGGGCAACCAGGGCACAAGCACTTTCCTACAGCAGCTTTTTTCAGAGGGGCTTGGGCTTATAAACTATTTTGGCCATGGCTCCCCTTCCACTTTAGACTTCGATCTGAATAACCCTACAGATTTCAGCAACCCCGGCAAATACCCCGTCTTTTTTGTGAATGGATGCAACGCGGGCAATGTTTATACGTATGACACCACAAGGTTCACTACCCTTTCCAACCTTGCAGAAAACTATTTGCTTGAACCAAACAACGGCGGCATAGCCTTTATCGCAGGCACAAACTTTGGCGTTTCCACCTACCTCAACACTTACATTACCGGCTTTTATGCTTCCCTCAGCACAAATGGATACAACAAGCCCGTAGGGAATAACATGATCGCAGGCACTACAGCCCTCGTCCAAAACACCTCCGATGTTTCGGCATTTATTGAGGCGCAGCAATATGTTATAAATGGCGATCCGGCATTAAAGATCAACGCAACCGCACGGCCTGATTATGTTGTGGAGCAGTCGGGCATCTCTACCAGCCCGTCCTTCATTTCAGTGAACAATGCAAACTTTACTGTAAAGGTCTATGTTTACAATATTGGGCAAGCGGTTAACGATTCAGTCAATATCACAGTCAAATGGCAGTTGCCAAACGGCACCACCCAAATACTGCTTTCACAAAAAGTACTTTTTTATTATGAGGATTCTGTTTCCATAATCGTCCCTATAAACGGCTCCCTCGATGCAGGAACCAACGAAATAATAGCTTCAATTGATCTCCCCAACGTAGTGAACGAAACAACATTAACGAATAATACGGCAACGGAGCAGTTTGTGATTTATACAGACGATATAACCCCCGTCTATCCATATAACTTCGCTATCATCAGCAAGAACATGGATACGCTCTATGCCTCCACATCCAACCCATTGCAGCCTGTTGAACAATATGTAATGCAGTTGGACACCACCACATTCTTCAATTCCCCTGCATTTGTTACAAAGACGGTTACTTCTATCGGTGGTGTCATCGGCTTTGTACCGGGCATCGTTTACCAGGACAGCGTAGTGTATTACTGGCGCGTAGCTCCTGTTCCTGCTTCCGGCCCTTATCACTGGAACAACAGCAGCTTTGTATATCTTGGCGGAACGATAGACGGCTTCAACCAGTCCCATCTCTACCAGCACCTCCAAAGCACGGGGCAAACCATTTACATCGACAGTTTCAGCAGGCTATGGAACTTTTCGAAGGTCACTTCCACGATGATACTAACCAATACTGTATATGGGCCTATCGCCCCGCAGGATTATGATGCATCTTTCAGTGTTCAGATAAATGACAAGTATGTAACCGAATCTGCCTGTCTCGGGAAGTCTATTATTTTCAATGTGTTTGATCCTAATACATTGCTGCCATTATATAACCAGTCAGTTCCTTCCGTTATACCAAACGGCACTTCCCCTGGCTTTATGGGAAGTTATAATATTGCTTGCGCGCATATGGGCACAGCATTCAATTTTGAGTTCTCTTATGATAACGTTACCGGCCGCAACAACATGGCCGCCTTTATGAACTGGATTCCTTCTGGCTATATTGTTACAGCAAGGGTTATCATTGCTGCGCCTTATAACGATGGTCAAACCTACGCAACCGATTGGCAAAAAGACCCTCTTGTAAACGGCACCAACCTTTATTTAAGCTTGGTAAACGCAGGCTTTTCTGATTTGAGCAGCTACACCTTCCCCCGTGCATGGGTATTTACTTATCAGAAAAACACACCCGCTTACCATCCGCAGGATCTCTTTACAGCGGGCACTTCAGACATTGTTTCTCTTAGCAAAAACATTTTATCAGCTGATTCCACGGGCATCATCACCTCTCCCGTATTTGGTCCCGCGGCTTCATGGAAAAACGTACAGTGGAACGGCTACAGCCTTGACGCCACCCCGGGTGATATAGCAACAGTGGATGTGCTTGGCATCAATGCCGCAGGTCAGCAAACATTGCTCTATAACCTGTCCACCGCACAGCAGAATTTTGACATCTCATCCGTAAGCGCCATTACCTACCCAAACATCCAGTTACGGATGCACAACAGCGACAGCATCCATTTTACGCCCTATCAGCTTCGCTGGTGGCGGCTGTATTACACCCCCGTTCCCGAAGGCGCTCTTGCCCCCAATTTAGGCTACACGTTCCAGGATACGCTTGCGGTAGGCCAGCCCTTTACGCCTGCCTTCGCCTTTAAAAATATAAGTGATGTGCCTTTTGCAGACAGCATTAATGTGAACATAACGGTGTATAACAAGAATAACGTGGCAACGGTCATCCCCATAAAGCCTTTAAAAAAGATAATGCCCGGCGACACAGCAATGATCCGCGCAAACATAGGCACGCAAAACCTTGGCGGCCTTGATAATTTTTATATTGATGTAAACCCGCTCACGCCACCGCCACCGCAGTTTCACCAGCCGGAGGAATACCATTTCAATAACTTTTTCTATCACAACTTTTTCGTGAATAATACTGCTTACAATCCTTCTCTTGACGTCACTTTTGATGGCACCCACATTCTCAACAACGACATTGTTTCCGCAAAGCCATCCATAGAAGTAAAGCTCAAAAGTCTCTCGCAATACCTGCTCATCACCGACACTGCGGACATCACCTTGGTCTTGCAGTATCCTGACGGCACAACACACCGCTTTCAATACGGCACCGACTCCCTGCGCTTTATCCCTGCCCCCGGCGGCGGCCCGCAAAATATAGGCACTGCCATTCTCACGCCTACCCTTTCTGAAGATGGCAACTATGAACTGTACGTAACAGGAAGGGATTCCAGCGGCAACATGGCCGGCGCCACACAATATGCCGTCCAGTTCCAGGTCATCAACAAGGCCATGATCACCAATATATTCAATTATCCCAACCCCTTCACCACTTCCACCGCCTTTGTCTTCACCATCACAGGCAGCCAAATACCGCAGAACATCCGCATAGAGATACTCACCATAACGGGTAAGATAGTCAAAGAACTCACCGAAACCGACCTCGGCCCCCTCCACATCGGCAGGAACATCACGCAGGGCAAATGGAACGGAACAGATATGTATGGCGGCAAACTCGCCAACGGCGTATACCTCTACCGCGTCCTCACCAACCTCAACAACCAGTCCCTCAGCAAATTCCCCACCTACGACGCCTTCGGCAACGCCGTCAACACTGACCAGTACTTCACCAAAGGCTATGGCAAAATGTATCTGATGAGGTAAGGTCCTTTTTTCACTTTTTATTTTCCTTCAAACAAAAACCTGCGGAGAACGACCTCCACAGGTTCTAAGTTCTCACTACTCACCATTCACCACTCACTATTCTGCATTCACCGCCACCACCGTCAGCGGATTATAGATCCCGTTCTTCAGGCTATAGTTAACACCGTTCACCTGTTGAAAGAACTGTATTCCCAGCACTAAAAACAGCGGGTTAGTGCTCGCCGCGGTCACAGCATTGCTAAGGTCAATTTCATCAGTAGCCGTGCTGTCCCAGGGGGTCACATCCGAACTGCTGTACGCTGATACAAATACGCCACCTGCAAAGTCCACTTCCATACCCGCACTCACTATCATAAAATGCGTGGTCCCCTCCGGTGCAACAATACCATCTGTTGGAACAAACGACGGGACGGTCACGTCTAACGTGCCGCCCACCCTGTCCACAGCCGTGGTATAAGGCTGTGTAAACACGGTCGTCAGTTCCGCATTACCGTTAAAGTTAAAGCCCTGCAATAAACTGCTGTCTCCGTTCGCAACAGTACGAGCCCCACGCACGTCAGTTGGGTCGCTCTTCACCACTGCCAGCATCACCTTTGTAAGCCGCGCCACCAGCAGAAAGTCTTTTACATTTTGCAGCAAGCTTGCTATAGATACCCTTAGCAGCTTGCCGCTAACCGTCGCGTTTTTAAACTCCGCATTGTTTTCCCTCGTTCGTTGAAAACTCGGGTCTCTCTCAATTCTTTCCTTGGTTACAAACGCCTTGTTCCTTGCCAAATACCCGTTAGGCGTTTTTTGAAAAGTGATGTTACCCACCGTACCTCTTAACCTGATAATACCTTCTTGTTTTGCCATTGTTTAAGTTTTTAATTGTTTAGAAATTTTACTTTTTACTTTTACTTTTTTACTTTTTACTTTTCACTTTTTACTTGAACTCACCGTTCATAATGCAACATTACAACGCCCCATTTCCCCCATTTCCCATTACGGCACACTAAGGCACACTAAGGCACATTAAGGCACACTAGGGAACATTACAAGCTATAAGTAATTGGATACCTGTTAGATAGGCGAAAGGTCTTTTAACTGCTCGTATATGTCGGTAATTTTAAGGTAAAAGCGATCTTTATTATATATCGTGGTCATTTATCCTTTGCTGCTTTCGCTATCCAATTTTTCTATTTCCTTTTTCACCTCATCTATCAATTGCTGTTCCGTGGGTAAATACAATTGGTATTTGCTTGCCAATATGGTTTTGTTATTTTCGGGTAAGGTTATTTTTACTACAGCATCGTTTTTGTCGGTACATGATCTCAGTTGGTTCGGTAGGAAGCTTTTCTTCACGGGCTACTGCCAAAACGGCTTGTACATCGTTACTTAATAAAAGGCGTTCAAATAACTGGCTGTTTACCTGGCGCTCTAATTGCCTTGCCGTCCAATTAATTTTTATCGGCTTCAGCTATATAAAACTCTCTTTTATCGCCATCATCAATGCGTATTAGAGTTCGGTAATGTGTCCAACTGAATTGCGAACGCAGTGCGTTCGTATTTGGAAATGTGCAGTAAAATTGCCTGTTCATTTCTAATTGACGAATGGTAAAGCCGGAACCAAACTGTGGTTGGAATTCATCGGAAATAGATTTTATCAGAGATCTTCCATATTCAGCCCGGTCTTTCCCTTGCTGCTCTTCTTCAAAGATCACCTTGCCAATTTGCCAATACATTAGCACCCTTTCAGTATCTACCGAACGTATTGCCCTGTCTTTTGCAGTGGCAATGATACCGTGAATTTGCTGTATAAGTTCCTGCTTCATTATCATTAGCTAAATATGTATGGTCAAATATGTTTTTGATTGGCAATAGTTGTTTCCAAATGAAAAAGAAAAAGTAAGCATTTGGGCTGATTTATTAACCCCAATTGTAAAGGTATAATCGGGACCTGATTATTTCTAACTTAGTCATATTTTTATAGCCCGATCATCCACGTTCTTCAAGCTGTTAGCGCAGCACACCTTAAAGCAGTAGAAAAATAATTCTTCAGAATTATAGATCTTCTATTAATTTCTATAACCTTGGGGGTGTTCATTATATAACCATTTCACACCATCAGCCTGCCTTAATACAAACTACTCATTAACCCTATCTGACAATATTTCCAAAACATTCCTCTCTCACCATTTTTACTTTTTATTTTTTACTTTTTACTTACCCGCCACCTCCCTGCCGCATCCCTGCGTCCTCCCTGCCACCTTCCCGGCACTCCCACTTGCAAACCGCTGCAAATAACAAATAATAGGTTTATTTTGCCGCATGAAACCAGTTGGCATCGGCACCCGTGTCCTCAACTTCCTTGTTGATATCCTCCTTATTTTCGGCTTAAGCTATGCCGCCTACAGCGTGTGGGAGTTCTACGCCTATTACTGGCATATCATTTATTTCCCCTTCTATTACTTCTTTTTTGCCATCATATTCCTCTACTACCTCTTTTTTGAAAGCATTTTCCGCCGCACACCCGGCAAATGGCTCACCTTCACCAAAGTGGTCAACAATACCGGCGGCAAACCCTCCTTTCCCCAAATTATTCTGCGCAGCCTTATCCGCCTTCTCCTCTTAATTGACTGGCTCGCCTTCCCCTTCCTCAACGAAAAAGCCCTGCATGACTACCTGAGCGGTACAGAAGTGGTAGAAATATGATACTACATTCTCGCAAGGCTGAAAAGGCCTTTTATTTATAAGCCAATTATCTTTGTACGCAGGAACTAAAACCATTATACTAATAAATCAACAGATACATCATGCTTCAGACTAAATACGACGCAGTAAAATACAAAACCCCAACAGGCACGCAACTCACCTGCAAAGGATGGATACAGGAAGCGGCATTGCGCATGTTGCTAAA
>CAVYTF010000024.1:0-43761 GCA_963771435.1 uncultured Bacteroidota bacterium
CCCTTCAGAAGTAGCTACACCGCTTTGTGTCAATGCCCGATTTCCGGATGATCCATCAACCCGGCGTGATAGGCATTGTTGGTATGATCAACGTTCCGCTTTGGCTGGTACCTGAAGTATTAAATTGTAAGATAGATATAGGAAAAGCGCTGGCAGTTAGCGATGCTCCATTCCCGACCCTGGCTACAGCCAGCCTGTCTGAAGAAAAGGAGCCTGAAACAATTGTAAAAGTATTACTTGCGCTAAGAGGAAAGACGCCTGCAACAGTTGCACCACCGGCGAAACTAAAATTATATGCAGCAGTTGATGACGCAATGCTTACATAATCACCCACAGTTCCGGTCGATGCCACATCTGCTGTTATAATAATATAGCTTATTGTACCCGATGGAATAGGCAAGAAGCCTGAAAGTACTTGAATATTACCCCCCATATTGACAACACTTGCTTGCAAATTTAAACTGGTTGGGCTGCCTGCTAAGCTCGCTATGGTATTTTGATAAACAGTAAATTTACTTATATCTGTTCCCCCATTTGTATATAAACCTGCAGTTGTAAACAACATTGCTGTTGTTACAATAGTCGTGTTAGATGCAACCATCTCATAGATAGCAATAATATTACTTGTGCTCCCTGTATTAATATTTGCCGCTGCAGGGTGTTGTGTACTTAGTGTAACAGTAGGCGTGGAACCTGTATTGCTGGCGGTGAATGAAAAATTATCTATGCTCATCCCATCATCAGCTCCGCTGGCATTTAAGTCTTAACCAGCTAATAAAAAATGTACTTCCGCTCGCAATATTTAATCCCGCCAGGGTTGAAGATATCGTTGCAGATTGCAACAGCGATCCCCCTTGCACTACAGTTGAGCCGGTATCCTGGTAATTAAGTGCCGAATACGCCGTCCACGTACCTGTAGTAAGAGAAGTAGCATTAGAACTATACTGGAAATCTATTTCATCAGTTCTGCCGGTATTACCTTCTCGCCACACTTCGCCGGTATAACTGATAGCCAGCGATGTGATGGTACTGCCTGTATTATTAGTAAAATAAAATCCATACGTTGGAACTAACGAACCGGTCTGAAGGCCCCCAAGCGACCTGTTAGAATTGCCTGTTAACCCATAATTATAGGTATCGCCAGTGGTGGAACTACCCGTATTTGTAGTGATAGTTGTATTAGCATTGGTTCCCGATTCGGAGAAAAACCACCCTTTCAGCGAAGTGTTAATAGTACTCAGATCTCCGCCTGCACAGATATTAGTAGCACTGTTTCCTAATCCATCAAAGCTTTGAGAGTAAGTAGTACCTGTAAGAGAATATTGGCCAAAACTTATAAAAGGGGCAAAGCACATCAAAGCAATGAACGAAACAAAAAGAAAGATAGAAGGAAATGGCTCGCGTGTACAGGTCTTATTCATAATTGTGATTCAAACTTTCCAATTGTAAAAGCAAAGAGGTCAGGTACAATTTTACAATGCTTAAAAAGGGCGAAACTATTTCGGATAAGGGATTTATACCAATTTTCAGGGTTAAGTTTTTATGATGAAATTGTAAACTCGCATTTACATTTTTTAATACCTTTTTCAGATACTTTTGAAACCTTTCTTTATCCTTGCGGTCAAGAATTGGTATGGCTCAATATTCAACTGCCAAAATTTCGGAGAATCTCGCCTTATTTTTTTACTTTTTACTTTTTATTTGCTCCGTCAACCCCCTTCCTCCCTCCTTCCGCCTTCCTGCGTCCTTCGTGCCACCTTCACCAGGACCCACTAAACCACATCCCGCCTTAGATCCCCGTAAACCTCTGCCATTATTACAGGCATCTTTCTTCTAACTGTTGCTATCCCTACCTTCGCAACAATGTTTGCAGAAGTTATCATACCACTTGCCCTGCCCCAGAACTACACATGGGCTGTGCCTGTGCATTTGCAGCACGCCATGCACTCTGGGATAAGAGTAGAAGTGGAGCTGCGTAATAAGAAATACTCAGGCATTGTCAAACGGTTATTTGACCAGAAACCCGAAGCCTTTGCCCCCAAAGACATCCTGAATATACTGGATGATGAGCCCCTTGTTCACCCCCAGCAGCTACAATTATGGCAATGGATGGCGAGTTATTACATGTGCAGCGAGGGCGAAGTGATGCAGGCCGCCGTTCCTGCCAACCTGAAGCTTTCAGGAGAAAGCATCCTTATCTGGAATGATGAATACGGAGAAGACCTTCACGCGCTGGATAATGATGAATATGTGGTAGCCGAAGCATTGCACATTAAGAAAGAACTACGCCTCGGCGAAGTGCAGCAACTGCTGGATGCCCGGCATGTCTACCCCGTTATAAAGCGGTTAATAGACAAGAAGGTCTGTTTTGTCTGGGAAGAATTAAAGGAGAAATACAAAGAAAAAACAGAGACTTATATTACCCTCCACCCTACTTATCATAATGAGGAAGCCCTTGAAAAAACACTGAATGAATGGGGCGCCAACAAAGCCCCAAAGCAGTTTGAACTGCTGCTCGCCTTCCTCCATCTTATAAAAACTGAAGGCGAAGTGACCCAAGCCGCCCTTCTTAAAAAGGCTGGTGCTAGTTTAGCGCAATTAAGAGGTTTAATTGACAAGAACATGCTTCTCGCAGAGAAACGCTCCGTTAACCGCATCAACTATTTGCCCAAGAACATCAACATAGATTTCACCTTATCTGCTGCGCAACGAAAGGCTTTGGAAGAAACACTCATTTCCCTGAAAGAGAAACCCGTTTGCCTGCTGCATGGCGTCACTTCAAGCGGCAAAACAAATATCTATGCGAAACTGGTTGAGCAGGTAGTTAAGCAAGGCAAACAAGTGCTGTACATGCTTCCTGAAATTGCGCTCACATCACAAATAATACGCAGGTTGCAGCAACATTTTGGCGGCCATATCGCTGTTTATCATTCCAAATTTAATCCCAACGAGCGGGTAGAGATATGGAACAAGATAAAAAGCGGCGAAACAAAGATGGTCATCGGCGCACGATCGGCATTGTTTCTCCCTTTTAAGGAGTTAGGCCTCATTATCTGCGACGAAGAACACGACCCTTCTTATAAACAACAGGAGCCTGCGCCACGTTATCACGCCCGCGATACCGCCATTTATTACGCTTCGCTCTTTGGCGCCAATGTGTTGCTGGGCAGCGCCACGCCTTCCATCGAAAGCTATTATAACTGCAAAACAAAAAAGTATGGCCTCGTAACTCTCTCCGAAAGATTCGGCAATCTTGAAATGCCCGTCATAAAATTAATAGACATAAAGGCCATTGCCACAAAAACAAAGGACAAAATAGCCATTACCCCACAATTAAAAGAAGCCATCGAGGCCTCCCTTGCTGCCGGCAAGCAGGTCATCCTCTTTCAAAACAGGAGGGGCTATTCTCCTTACGTCATTTGCGGGGTTTGCGGCTGGATACCACAATGCAGGAACTGCAACGTCACGCTCACTTTCCATAAAGCAAAGAACAAACTGCTCTGCCATTATTGCGGCACGGAATATCCCGCTGTTCAGACGTGCATGGCTTGCGGCAGCCACAACTTCTTTCAAAAGAATTTCGGGACGGAAAAGATAGAGGAGATATTGGTCGAGCTACTCCCAAACGCCCGCATCGCACGGATGGACTTCGATAGCGTGAAAGGCAAATATGACCATGACAACCTGATAAAATTGTTTGAGCAAAGGCGCATAGACATTCTCGCAGGCACCCAAATGGTCGTCAAAGGCCTCGACTTTGAACATGTCAACCTCGTCGGCATTCTCGATGCGGATGCGCTTCTGAACTTTGCGGATTTCCGCGTGAACGAACGGGCATTTCAACTGATGGAGCAGGTGAGCGGGCGGGCCGGAAGGAAGAATGAAACGGGGCTTGTGCTGATACAGGTGAGCAACACGCAGCATCCCGTGCTCAAGTTCGTGATGGAGCATAATTACACGCACCTTTATGACTTTGAGATCGAGAACCGCCGCAATTTCTTTTATCCCCCCTTCTCCCGGCTTATCAATATTATTTTCAGGCATAAGGAAAACGGGGTTGCGGAGGAAGCGGCGAATATTTTAATGCAAGGCCTGAAGACCAATTTCGCAAAATACCTCAGCGGCCCTGCGCAGCCGATGGTGAACAGGGTGCGCGACAAATTCCTGTGGGAGATACTTGTGAAGCTGCCGAAGGATGCGCAGTTCATACAGCAATGCAAAATGGAAATTGCACAGCAAGCGGTCATCGTTCAATCAAACAAGAGATACAGGAGCGTACAAATAATCCCCGACGTCGATGGCGTATAACGCAATCGCCTCCACACATTCATCGTTCATAATTCATCATTCATAATTCATTTTAGGGCTCTCATCCTCCTCTCCCCTCAGCTTCAGTTCGGGCTGTCCGTTCCAAGTCCGGTACACGGGCTGATGCACAAAAACTTCACCGGGCTTTCCACTACCATCCCGCAGCCCTTCAGCAGTAGTAGCTCTATTCAGCAACTAAACGCAGTCAGCCTCAACCTCAAACCAAAGCCCCACCACTCCTCCCATTTCGCCTTCCTCATCAATTCATCATTTATCATTCATCATTCATTATTCATTATTCATCATTCTTCTTCCTGCCTCTTTGTGCCTTCGTGTGTTTGTGGCCCATTCATTAATAAACACGAGTATTAATAAAGCAAATACGAGCATTAATAAAATAAATACGAGCATTAATAAAATAAACATGAGCATTAATAAAGTAAGCACGAGTATCAATAAAGTAAACATGAGTATTAATAAAGCAAACACGAGCATTAATAAAGCAAACATGAGTATCAATAAAGTAAACACGAGCATCAATAAAGCAAGCATGAGTATCAATAAAGTAAATATGAACATCAATAAAGTAAATATGAGTATTAATAAAGCAAACATTAGCATCAATAAAGTAAACATGAGTATCAATAAAACTCACATGAGCATTCAAAATGTTCCCTTATCTTTACTTCTAATAAAAACTCCCAGCTCCATGACCAATGTCGAACAAGCCAAAATGCAACGCAATGGTGGCCTAAACCAATTCCTGGCAGACAATACCTCCGCCTATGCCGCTGATAATGCGTTCATCAATTCAAAAAATAAATACGTTACAGATTATGCAACCCTCCTTGCCTATGCCTCTCAAACCGGCCAGGACAACACAGGCTTCAACCGCGAAAAATTAAATGCAAAAACCGCCGCAGGCCAGTCAGCAGCCTCCTGTTGCGCCCGCGCGCAGGTAATGTTTAGATAGCCTTGGCCTCTACTCCATCTCCCGCGCCCTCAACAGTACCGAAACCTACTACATCGCTCCCGCCGATGCAACCGCCGCCGCCCGCATGGCCGCCACCTTCAAACTTCTTAATGAAAACCTCGCCACCATCACCCCCGATTACCTCACCACCTCCGATTTGGACAACCTTCAAACGCTCATCAACACCTTCGTCCAGGCAGAGGGTTCCTCGCAGGAGGTCAATACCCTTTCTCCCCAGCTCACTGCCAGGTTCAAAACCGCTTTAACCGTCTTAAATACTGATGTAAAAATATTGCTCAAACTCGCCAGAAAATACCAGCTCACCAACCTTACTTTCTATCAAAGCCTCAAAAAAATATGTAAAATACCACCCGCAAACGTCCGCCATACCTCCATAATGCTCACCATCACAGACAGCGCAACAGGCGCCTTCATCCCTAGTGCCCGTGCCCAATTCAGCAACTCAAAAAAAACCGCCATTACCGATGCAAATGGCGTTCTCCTCGTTAACCGCATCGGCCAGGGCAACCCGATTGTCACCATCACCGCCGCAGGTTACACCACTTACGCCTCCTCCATCCACATCCTTTCAGGCAAAGAAAATTCTTACGTCATCATGCTAACAAAAGCATAAAGCATAAAAGTCCAAGTCTTTTAAAGAAGATTTTGATGAGGTCTATTTTCTATGATAGAAAGTCCTCTTCTTTGGAGAGAAGGTGAAGTCTAGCGCCTGTGTTTTTGCTTTACCGGGGCGTAAATTTTAGCAGCTTTTTCTACAAGTTCAAAAAACTCTTTTTGGGGGGCATCGTTCATGTTAACGCAGGAGGCTGTGGCCTTTTCAAGGTCGGGCCAGGTGTATGTGTTTGCAAAATCAGACTGCTTTAGCAACTCGCCAAACATGGCGACGGAGGCGGCAAAACGAATGCAGGAATCAGCATTCTGAATGTACTGGTAATTAAATGGCGCCTGGAAGTTTTGCTGGCGGCCTTCTTTTTTCTCGATCTCTTTATAGCGAAGCTGGAGCGTGGCGATGGGTGCGCTGGGAAGAATGCCGCCGTTTGCGGCTGCAAGGTTTTTGTCGGTGGGCACGATCTCAAAAACAGCCATGAGGGAATGGCCGCTGCCTACTTCGCCGCCTTCCAGTTCGCTCGCGCTGTCGTTGAGCGCTGACCTGTTATTGTCGAAGCCGATAAGGCGATAATCTTTTACCATATCAGCATTGAAATGCACTGACAGGAATGCGTCCTCTGCTACTGCGTACAAGGTTTTGGTGAATTCGCGGATGAGGACTTTTTGCGCTTCCTGGAGATCGTCGATATAAGCAAAATTGCCGTTGCCTTTTGTGGCGAGCGCAACGAGTTTGCTGTCTTTGTAATTGCCCATGCCCACGCCGAGGCAGGTGAGGTAAATGCCCGACTGTTTGTGCTGCGCAACAAGGTCTTCCAGTTCTTTATCTGATGTTTGGCCTACGTTGAAGTCGCCGTCGGTGGCGAGGATGATGCGGTTGTTGGCGTTGCGGTTGAAGGAACGTTCGGCAAGCGTATAAGCCGTTTGAATGCCAGCGCTGCCGGGCGTTTCTCCGCTGGCGGTAAGTTTATCGATGGCGTCGATGATCTTTTTCTTATTGCCGCCGGAAGTAGGTAGCAACTGCACACCCACCGTTCCGCCGTAGGCAACAATGGCCACGGTGTCCTGCGGGCGCAGGTTCTCCACAAGCATCTTGAAAGCGCTTTGCAGAAGCGGGAGTTTTTTCGGGTCTTCCATAGAGCCGGAAGCGTCGATCAAAAAAACGAAGTTGGAAGGCGGCAAACTATCAAGCTTAAGCTTGGGCGCCTGGAGGTTTACAAAAAACAATTGGTTGCTGGTAGGGCTTTTCCAGGGCACAGAAGTAAGATGCGTGTTGCAGGAAAAAGAATCGTGCAGATCTTTTTGGGTGTTATTATTAAGGTCAAAATAGTTCAGCATCTCTTCAATACGCACGGCATCCGGCGGCACTATTTCTTCATTATTTAGAAAACGCCTGATGTTGCTGTATGAGGCACGGTCTATGTTCAGCGCGAAACCTGTTTCGGGGAACCGGGCTGCATTGATGAATTTATTTTCAACGGTGTTGTTATAGCTTTCTTCGTTGTTCATGTAGAACAAGCGGTATTGTTTGTCCTGGTCCTTCGTAAGCGATAATAAATGTTTTTTGCTAACGCTTTCATTGTTGGCCAGGCCCTTCATAACTATGGTTGAATACTTGCCTGTTTCAACCGGCATTTTTAAAGTTTCATATCCATCAGCGCTAAAAATGACAGTATCATTTTGCAATGAATCCGGGATCGTGAAAGTGCCTGCAATAGTGCTGCTGTAAACAAGGTCAGCTTTTGAAGCAATTGCTATTTGCACGTTTGGCAGAAGGTTACCCAGTTCATCATGCACTTCGCCACGCAGGTAACTTTGCGCAGCGCTTTGGTTTGCTATGCAGATGCAAAAAAAAATGATCGTGTAAAAAAGTTTCAGGGAGAAAGATTTTATTTGTATGCAAATTAAGCTAACCCAAGGTTAAAATATTTAAAAAGTAATATTATCCTTTTGTGTGAAGTTGGTATATCTCGCGCAGGTTGCGCCCAAGGCCGTCATAATCCAAGCCATAACCAACCATAAATTTATCAGGAATGGCAAAACCGAGGTAATCTGGGTTTACAGGATAAACAGTTGCTTCAGCTTTGTGGAGCAATACAGCTATCTTTAGAGAAGATGGCTGCTGGTTCATGAGTTGGGGTAAAAAATCGTGGAGGGTTTTGCCGGTATCAAGGATGTCTTCTACAATAATAACATCCCTGCCGGTGATTTCAGCGTCAAGCCCAATGGCAGTAATAACATGGCCACTCGACTTTGATCCTTTATAAGAAGCAAGCTTGATGAAACAAATTTCAGCATCAATGGTTAATTGTTTAAAAAGATCTGCGGCAAACATGAATGCACCGTTAAGGATGGCAATGAAGAGGGGCTTTTTGCCTGCATGATCCGCATTGATCTTTGCAGCAATTTCTTTTACTTTTTCGAGAATAGCTTCCTCAGTTAGATACGGGGTAAAGTATTTATCGTGCACTTTGATAAGATGCATGGTTTCGATTTATACCTAATTCGTGGAAGAAGTATAATCAGAATGTCCAAGTTTGGGAATATTGGAGGCTAATGCTTTAAGATAGATCTTTTCTCCTGCCAGTGGTTCATCACCTTTTGAAAGATGATTGTAAGCAAGCAAATTTTCAAGGCGCACACCCTCTTGCTGGGCAATAGATTCTATAGTTTCGTTTGGAGCAACTACATGAAAATCGTCTATGCCTTTTTTGGGCTTTTTATCTAAGAAAATAAGATAATCGTTTGTGAGAATATCTTTTTTATCCAGTTCATTGAACGCCAATAATTTCTCGTATTCAACATTGTAATTGCTTGCAAGCGCAAAAAGGGAAGTACCTGCTTTGGCATAAACCACTTTGGTTTGATTTATTTCAAAAACACCGGAAGGATAAGAAACTGCTGCGGGTTTATCCGCCTTTTTCTTTGGCGCCACATAATTTATGGTAACGGATCCGTCATTATCGTTCCGTGAACCTGATATGGCGGTTGCATTTTCAGTAGTATAGGAAATGATTGGCTGTGCGGCAGGGGCTTTTTGCAATGCAGCCAAAGTATAATCCTGAAGATGATTGTCTACAATTAGTTTTATCAAAGATTGGGGGTAATCTTTTTCAGTAGCATAGCCGGCAGTTTTTAGGCCATTTGCCCAAGCTTCATAATCAGTCGGGTCAAGCTGGAAAAGGAAAGCGTAATTAGGACGGTTTTTTAGAAAATCAGAATGGTCCTTATAAGAATCTGTTGCGCAGGAATAAACCCTGAAACATTCATTTTTTTCGTCATCATCATGATACACCACCTGGCCTGTCCAGTCTTTTTTGCACTTAATACCAAAATGATTGTTTGATTGTCTTGTAAGGTCGCCTAAACCTGCCTGTGATTCTAAAATGCCTTGCGCAAGAGAGATAGAAGCGGGAACACCAGTACGTTGCATCTCGCTGATGGCAATTGCTTTGTAAGTATTTATGTAGTTCTGAATGTCTTCATTCGTTTGTGCATGCAAACCAACAATGGCAAAAAGGGAAGCGGCAAACAAAAAAAACTTATTCATTGGATATATGTTTCTTTTTGATGAGCAATAATCCATCGCGTATAGTTACTAAAACCTGTTCTGTTCTTTTGTCAGCGGCAACATGCTTGTTGAATGCGTCAATGGCTCTAGCATTTTTACTTGTGATAATTTCCCCAAGCACTTCACCGTGAAAAAGCACATTGTCGGCAAGAATAAAACCATTATCACTTAAACGCTGCAAAACCATTTCGTAGTATTCTATATAGCCAGTCTTATCTGCGTCTATGAAAACCAAATCCCAAGCTCTGTCTAATTGTGCAATCGTTTCCTTCGCATCGCCTACATGCAAATATATTTGATTATTCTTTTTTGCTGCTGTAAAATTTGTCCTTGCTCTGTTAGCATCCTCTTCACGAAGCTCAAGTGTGTGGAGTTCGCCGTCGGGTTGTAAGCCTTCGGATAGGCAAATGGCGCTGAAACCTACGAAGGTGCCGACCTCTAAGATATACTTTGGGCGGAGCATTGTGCTGATGAATGATAAGAATTTTCCCTGTACCCGGCTGCTCATCATGTCGGAATGAGGGTGATGAGCAAGGGTATCAGCATGAATTTTATTGAGCAATGGGCTATCACTGCTGGTTATTTCATCTGCATATTTCTCGGCTAAGGCATTAATTAGTTCCATAGTTTTATTGTTCCTGCAAAGTTAAGCAAGCAGGTGTTTTGTTGTTGCTTCCTGGGGTCAGTATTTATGCCAGAAAGTCATGGGGGCATTAATACAAGGAGGCAGGGTTAATGGGGCGGGTGTGAATTAGTGGACTCCCGTGAAGGTGGCAGGAAGGACGCAGGGATGCGGCAGGGAGGTGGAAGGGGGTTAGGGTAAAGTAAAAAGGTAAAAATAAAAAGTAAAAAAGGGGTCGTATCGGAAAAATTGGCAGAGAGGAAAACAACTTTATCTACAGTTGAGGAAATTTATTTCTTAGGAACGTGAGGAAAGTCAGAGTTTTTCGGCATACTGCTGCGAAGTCCGGAGACTTCGCATAGCTCTTTATTAAGCAGTAGTGATGTTTTCGGGTTTGCTTGAAATTAGCCATAAGCCCAAAAAAGTAAGGAGGCCGTTTAGTATCAATAATTCAATGCCTATTTGAAAGCCGCTGAACCATTTGGCAGCGTTGTCGCTGAGGATGTAACAAATGACGGGTGCGGCAATGCAAACAAATATAAGGGCAGGGCTTTTGGGGAGAGTTCTTTTGGTTAATATGCCAAAGGCGAAGAGGCCGAGGAGGGGACCGTAGGTGTAGCCTGCAAGTTTTAAAATGATATTGATGATGGATTTGTCGTTTATCCATTTAAAAATAAGTACACAGATGAAAAATACGATGGCAAAAATGAGATGGACAACCATTCTGGTTTGCTTCTTTTGCGTTTCGGTTTGCAACTCGTTTTTCTTCATGCCCAAGATATCAATGCAGAAAGAAGAGGTGATGGCAGTGAGGGCGCCGTCTGCACTTGGGAAGAGGGCGGAGATGAGGCCGATGATAAAGATGATGCCGATAAAGGGCGGCAGATAGTTGAGCGCAATGGTTGGGAATAAATCATCGGCTTTGGTGTTGATGTTTTTTGATGCGGCAAAAACATAGAGCAAGCCGCCAAGCAGCAGGAATAAAAAATTGACGAGGAGCATGATGGCGCTGAAGCTCATCATGTTCTTCTGCGCGCCTTTGAGGGTTTTGATGCTGATGTTCTTCTGCATCATTTCCTGGTCGAGGCCGTTCAGCCCGATGGTTAAAAAAGCGCCGCCCAGTATGCTTTTCAGCCAAAAACCGGGGCTCTTAATGTTGGTGTTGAAAATGGAAGAGTAGTTTCTTTGATGCAGGACATGAATTGTATCGCTGAAAGAAAAGCCCATGCTGTTCATTATGTATATTACGCAGACGACTAAGCCAAAGAGCATGAAGGTTGTTTGCAAAGTATCAGTAAAAACAATGGTTTTAACGCCGCCTTTAAAGGTGTAAAGGAGTATCATCAATAAGATAATAAAGGTGGTTATTCCAAAGGGAACGTGCATATTATCCAGGATGAAGACCTGCAGTACGTTTATGACCAAGTACAGCCTTGCTGTGGCGCCAACTATGCGCGAGGCGATAAAAAACACTGCGCCCGTTTTGTATGCCGTGTTGCCAAAGCGCTGCTGTAGGTAAGTATAGATGGATGTGAGGTTTAGCCTGTAATACAATGGCAGCAGTACAAACGCGACGATGAAGTAACCGATGAAGTTTCCCATGACCACCTGGAAATAGCCAAAACCATTGCTACCAACAGTTCCCGGAACACTTACGAAGGTTACACCGCTTAATGATGTGCCTATCATACCGAAAGCAACGAGCATCCAGTTGCTGTTTCGGTTGCCGATGAAAAAAGATTCGTTGCCGGCGTTGCGGCCAGTGCGCCATGCAACAACAAGCAGTATGATAAAATAAACGAAGACTAGGGAGAAGAGGAGGACGGGGGACATGAGGAAAGTTTGCAGTTTGTGGTTTGTGGTTTGTGGTTGTTAGTCCTCATATAGCAAGAGCCTGTTGCGGAGAGAGGCAAGCTGGCGCTGCATTTCAGTCATTCTTTGTAATAGATTGTTTATTGCTTCGATGCCTTCTATGTTAATGTCCATGTCGTAATGAAGGTGGATGAACTTTTCCAGTTGGGGCAAATCGTTGGAGCGTATGAACCTTCTCTCTTCGATGGTTGTTGTTTGTATCAATCCTGATTCGTGCAGCGAACTGATGAAGGAAATCTCAATATTGTGGTGAAGCGAGAAGTCGTCTGCAGAAATTAAATCTTCATTTTCCATAAAGTATATGTTTATGCTTTTGTTTGGGACAATTTAGTGAACATGTCTTTTTGTTCCTGTGACAAATTAGTTGGCAACAACACGTTCAGAGTAATGATCAAATCGCCGAATGAGCCTTCTCTTTTGTAAACGGGGAAACCCTTTCCTTTGAGCCGTATCTTAGTGCCATTCTGCGTTTCAGGCTTAATCTTCAGCTTTACTTTGCCGTCCATTGTTTCAATAATTGTTTCGCCGCCAAGTACCGCTGTGTATAAATCAATGTTCTCTGTTGTGTACAAATCATTGCCGTCGCGCTTAAATTTACTATCGTTTGCTATCATAAAAGTGATGTATAAATCCCCGTTAGGGCCGCCATTTACACCAGGGTTGCCATGGCCTTTTAACTTTATTTGCTGGGCATTCTCCACGCCTGCGGGGATGGTGATGCGTATGTTTTTTCCATTTACCGTAAAGGTTTGCTGGTGCGTTTTGTAAGCCTCTTTCAGGTTTAACTGAAGCTCTGCATTATAATCTTCACCACGGTACTTTGCAGTGCTTCTTTTGCCAGTGCCCCCAAACAAAGAACTAAAGAAATCAGAGAAACCTCCTTCATCAAAATTGCCTGAAAAGCTTTCTGCGCCTGTGTTGCGGTACTGGCGCTGCTGTTGCTGGTTTGCCTGCTGAAACTGCTCTGCATGCTGCCAATCTTTTCCGTAAGCATCATACTTTTTGCGTTTCTCCGGGTCGCTTAATACCTCATTGGCCTCATTAATCTGCTGGAATTTCTGCTTAGCGTCCTTATCGTTTGGGTTGAGGTCAGGATGATGTTTTCTTGCCAGTTTACGGTAAGCTTTTTTTATATCATCTGCAGAGGCGCTCTTATCAACACCCAATATTTTATAATAATCAACAAAATCCATTGCTCCTGTTTTATGATTTAAAAAAGGAAAGATAAAACTAAACCCCGTTCCTTTCTATAAAATGCTGATGATTATGTTGACAGACCTGCCGTCGTCTGTCTTTGTAATATGTATGGTTTGCTTATTGGGTGTGGGAGGATAGCTATTTTTTGAATGCCTTTTTTGGCTGCCTGAAGTATAGAAAACATTAGCTGTAGTGTATGCAGAATCGGTTGTATTATCAGAGACCGTGAAAGCAAAATTCCTTGCTGTATCATCATTATCATGTTCAATATAAACAGGGTAGCTGTATGACCAGTTCTGGTTGGAGTTGTTCTGTTCCGGGTGGCCATCAATAACGGTTTCATTGAGCGAATCTAGCCGCAGTTTTAACTCTTTTATTTTGAACAGTTCCTGCTGCATCTTTTGCTTATCAAGCGCTTTTGTATACTGCCGAACTATCACATTGTTGCCGGGCGCTACCGCAGATGAAGGCGCTTGCGGGATAACCATCAATAGCTTATTGTTAAGCATGTCAAAGGCATTGTTAAGCGCCTTGTTAGCCTTTGTTTTCAATAATAACTGTAGCTTTTGGTCTTTTTGCATCTTAGCAATCTGCTTATTTGCATCAGCAAAGCCCTGCTGTATTATCTTTTGAAAATCCAGCTGCTTCATTTGTGCATAGGCGGTTCTTAAAGATGAAGCAATCAATGCAGTATCTACAAGGTCTTTTTCTTTCAACACTGTACCCCATTCTTTTTCATTTGCCATCAACCCCTGCATACTGTCTTTTACATTTTCCATTGCCAGCTTTATGCTGTCATCTAAGTTCATCTTCTTTAACTCACACATTGCGGCAGGAAGCATTTTTGAAAACTCGCCTTTTGCATCATCCAAATCAGTATGTTGGTCACTTATTTCTTTTTCAGCAACATCCATGGCTTTACTAAATTCTTCCTTTATTGGCTTCGCTAAGAAGAAAGTGGGGCTAAAGAAAGGGTTATCAACCGTTGCCACAACTGGTGCAGCTATTTGCGGCTTTATTGCAATCCGTGCAATGTTAACAGGGTGTTTGGCGGAAGGTTGTATCCATGCCACAGCGCTTAAGATGCCTGTCATGAGCAATAATGCGATCAGTTGCTGCCTGTAGTTGAATACTTTTTCGTTTGTATCAACCATTCTTTTTACCCTGCCGAGCAAGTCACCTTTTCTGCCTGTAGCCTGCATCAAGAGCGCTGGTTGGGTTTGGAGGTAGGCTATCCGGAGCAATGCATCGGCATACATGGATGGGTTGTATTGAAACTGAAGCACCCAATCGTCACAACTGTTCTCTCTTTCTTTCTTTATTATTTTGCTTAATAATTGTGTGAACGGGTTGAAGAATAAAGCCAGTTCAATGACTGACTGGAAGAGGTTTATGATGTAGTCGGCACGTTTTATATGCGCCAGTTCATGAAGTATGACTGCCTCCAACTGTTCTGTGGTGAGGTGGTTGATGCTTGCAACGGGTATTAAGATGAAGGGCTTTAAAAATCCAACCGTGAGCGGGCTTTTAACCAGTTCGGACAGATAGATGCGCACTTTGCTTTTTATGCTTAGCATTGAAGAAATTCTGCTCACAAACAGCTTCCAATGTATATCCGGCTTTTGCAGGCCTTCTGTTTTAATGTGCTGAGCAAAGCGGTAATTCCTTATCCATTTTGCAGAGAGAAAAACAAGAAGCAAGAGGTAGGCAAGCGATAAATAAGGAAGCAGTTGCTCCAGTTTTATCATGCCATTAAACAACAAGGAAAGAAAATCTTTTGAGGATGTTTCAGCAAAAGAAGCAGTGCTGCCATCGTTTAACGCCTGTGTTTGTGCAAGGGTTTCGGTGCATTGGGTGTAGTAAAACTGCAGCGTTATAATAAACCAGGCAAAGCCTGCAAACTGTGCGTACAAGGCAATTTTATATTTTGCGGGAGAAGAAAACCTGAACACGCCCGTGAGGAGCACAACAATTATCCACAATAAGGCCATCTGCCAAAGGCTGTTGGCGATGGCATAACCCAAAGCCTGCAAAAAAGGAGATTGGGAAAGCGCGTGCATGTTATTTATTTTTTAGGTTATCCAGCAGTTGTTGAATTTCCTCAAGCTCGGATCTGCTGTGCTCGTTGTTGCCGAGTGCCTGCATAACTAATTGGGAGGATGAGCCGCCAAAAAGTGAGTTCACCATTTTGCCCACAAACTGCTTCTGCGTGTTTTCGCGGGTAACAAGCGCTTCGTACACATGTGTTTTGTTGCTGTCGTCCCTTTTTACGATGCCTTTTTCATACATTATCTGCATTAACTTCAACGTAGTCGTGTAGCCGCTGTCTTTAAAAGCAGCAAGGCTTTCATGGACTTCCCGGACGGTTGCTTTGCCCTTCTCCCAGATGACCTGTAATATTTCCAATTCGCTTTCTGTGGGCTTTAATAATTGTTTGTTCATTCGTTACGATTATATTCGTACGGCAAAATACGAACACAATCGTAAAGTGGAAGTGAATGTGAATAGTTTTTAGGAAAACTTAACAAAATGCTCTTTAGGTTTTTGCCTCATCCGAACCCTTCTTAAGGGAGAAGGGCAAAAAGTGCTTGACTCCTACCCATTGTGCTTTTTAATGTATGCCAATGCTTCTTCTGCATGTTTGGCGCCTTTTAAAGAAGCATCGTACACAAAAACGATTTTGCCGGTTTTGTCAATAACAAAAGTTTTGCGGCCGGTCATAAAGAAGGCATCGGGAACCCCAAAGGCGTGGAGGGTTTTATTAGCCGAGTCGATAAGCAGGGGGTAAGGTAGTTTGCGGTTTGTTACAAAGCTCTTATGGCTGCCGGCATCGCCGCTGTTGATGCCTGCAACCACGGCGCCTGCCTCTTTGAACTCTGCATACATGTCGCGGAAAGCGCAGGCTTCCTTTGTGCAGACCATGCTTTCGTCTTTTGGGTAAAAGAAAATGACGAGCCAGTTTTTACCAATATAGTCGGCGCTGTTGAACGATTTGCCATCCTGGTCGGGCAGGGAAAAGGCTGGGGTGGCATCGCCAACAGTTAATTCTTTAGGCTTTTTTTGCTGGCAGGAGGCGATTGTAACTACTGAGAGAAGCATACAAATGGAGATCATAGTTTTATGCATTGGTTTATTTTGAACAATAAAGGTACGAAGGGGGGAAGAAAGAGGTTTTGGGAGGCTACTTTTGGAACGTGATAGGGCTAAAACCAGCGTCAATATGACAATTCTCAATGTGTCAAAGATTGGCATCTACGTGAAGATTATCGGTATCTACATGGCAAATATCGGCATCTACATAAGGAATATCGGTATCTACGTGTCAAAGGTTGGCATCTACGTTAGCAATATCGATATCTACGTGTCAAAGATTGGCATCTACGTGAGGAATATCGGTATCGACGTGTCAAAGATTGGCATCTACGTGAGGAATATCGATATCTACATTAAGAAGAACGATATCTACGTGAAGAATATTGGTATTGACGGGTGGGATATTGACCTCATTTCAACCTTTTTACGAAGGAGAAGGGGGAAGAAACGACTACCGATAGAGGGAAGGCAAATCTTCAATTTCCCAAAAAAGAAAATTCTGTTGTTTTATAGCATTAATAAAACTCGCTATTTGCCCAAAAGAAAGTAGAAATGTTTGTAATAATAATTGTTGCCGCTAAGATCCTGGAAACTTTGCTTTTGTATAAGGCCATTGGCATCGTAAAAATAGTTTTGAGTAGTATGGTCTAAATACAGATGAACATAAGAATAATGTTTTTCCTGTATCAGCCTTTTTTTATCATCGTAAAATAATTCACTTTGCAGAGAATTTGAATTGTAGCGATTTGTTAGACTAATACTTGCTACATTTAATTCAGTATCATAACGATGAAGATAAGCATACATTAAATTTTTATCCTTGTCGTAATAACTGGTTTCTGAGAGGGATCCATTATTATAATTATAGGTACAGTGGAGATAAGGTTCTTGGCCTGAAAGTGTTTCATATTCTTTTATTAAATGCCCGGCGCTATCATATTCCCTGTTCCATATAGTTAAAGAGTAGTGATCTAAAGCAGCACCTGTATAAGAATATAGCTTTTCTGTTATGTTATTTCCAGCACTGTCATAGTCATAAGTATATATGTCTTTTGTACCATAGCTTTTGTCATTGATAATAAAATTTGGTTTAGCATGTACTTGTTTATTAAGAAGCAATCCGTTTGAATAACTGTAAGTGGTAAGCCTCCAAAGCCCCGATCTGTTGAAAGCATATTCATCCTTTTCGACTATGTTGCCTGTTGTATCAAAGAAATCTACCAGCATCAAAGTGCTGTCATGACTTCTTTCTTTTTTGGGATAAAGAAAAACAGAATCTATTCGAACTCCTGTTTCTCTAATAAGGGAGGCTTTGTTAATATCCCAATTTGGGTCTATGGACACGAATTGTTTTATTTGTGAAAAGGCTGTACAAAAACACACCAGGCTAAAAGAAAAAAGAAGAATGAATTTCATTGTTTGTAATTTTTTCTAAGGGGTAATAAAAATGGTATCTGCTCAGGTATAAATTTTTCTATCAAATAAAGATATTATTTCAATTTGATCTTCACTGCACTTCATGAAGGTTAATTATATTTGAAGAACTAATTGCTAAAATAAAAAAGATGAAAATAAAATTTCTTTACACACTGCCTTTATTTTTTATTTCGCTTCAGTTAAGCGCTCAATCACTGGACAGCTTTAACGCTTATAAATATGTTATAGTAAGCACGTCAAAATATCCAGGATCAAGCGCCGACCCTTTTGGAGTGGTATCGGTAGTAAATGATTATTTTGTTGCTAAAGGCTTTACTCCTCTGCCAACTGATACCAAATCGGCGGAAGAAATATTGAATGATCCTTGTATGGCATTATTTTGTTCAGTTGAAACTAAATATACTGATAGAATTGCAGTAACGCTGACGATCAAAAATTGCAAAAACACTATTATATATTCAAACACCGGAAAATGTGATGCCTACTTTCCCAATTTGCAGGGGAACTATGAAAAAGCCACAAAAAGAGCCCTCGACAAATTGGATAACCTGAAATATAAATTCAACGCGCAGTTAACTCCTAAAATGGTATATCCTGTTGTTGACTCTGTAGACGAGACGGAAGCTTCTTTAAAAAAATACTTTGACACGGGCAAATTGAGCATGATAGAAGGTATTTATAAATCTTACGGTGAAGAAGGAATTGGATATTACAAATTTGCTATAAAGAAAAAAGAAGATAAGTATATAGCGATAGTACTGGAAGCGGGCAATAAAGTATGGAAAACAGGTGAAGTAAAAGCAGTATTTGAAAAAAGCTCACTGAATGGTTTGTATTCTGTAAAATGGTTTTTAGGTGATAAAACATCCTTTGAAACCTTTGGAACAATGGAAAACGAAGCAATATTGTCTATTGAGCTAGCTGCTAAGAAGGGCGAAAAGGAGGTAAGCAAGTATATTAAAATGTATCCTTCCGCAGACGACTCAGGCTTTACCTATAAAAAAACATTGAGTGTATCAGGAAGCGGATTCTTTGTTTCAAAGACTGGAATAATTGCCACAAATGCGCACGTAGTAAATGGTGCAAAAACAATACAGGTAAGTGTATCAAATGATCTTGGAAATTTTAACTACAATGCGAAAGTCCTGTTACTTGATCCTAAGAACGATGTATCATTAATTCAAATAAATGACCCGGCATTCAAGGAACTGGATTCCATTCCTTATGGATTATCAGATATTGCTGATATTGGGGAGAAGGCTTTTACCATTGGTTATCCTTTGAACGATATTATGGGAATAAATTATAAAGTTACCGATGGAATAGTAAGTGCTAAATCAGGGCTGTCCGATGATATCAGGTATTACCAGATAAGTGTTCCGATACAACCCGGCAATAGTGGTGGCCCACTTTTTAATAAGGATGGAAATGTGATCGGCATTACATCATCAAAGCTTACTGGTGGCATTGAAGGGAACCATATAGAAAATGTAAATTACGCTGTGAAGGCTGCGTATCTGATCAACCTGATAAATATGTTGCCCGACGGCAATGCCCCTATTGGTTCTCATCAATTATCAAATAAAACATTTACTGACCAAATAAAGATCTTGAAAAATTACGTTTGCCTGATCAAAGTAAATGAGTAGAGATATTACCTAAGGTCATAAAAAAATAAAAACAAAGGCGAACTCCTCTCTTCCCTCACTTCGGCCTGCTCACCTTTAAATATTCCTGCAAGGCTATTACATATTGTTCAAAAGCTTTGATGCCCCGGGAGGTTATTTTGCAGGTGGTGTTTGGGTAGTTGTCTTTAAATTCTTTTATCACTTCAATGTAGCCGGCTTCTTTTAGTTTCTGTATCTGCACGCTGAGGTTGCCGGCTGTGGCGTTTGTTTTTTCCCTTATAAAAATAAAGTCTGCCTGTTTCACGCTGATGAGCAAACTCATAACGGCGAGGCGCAACTGGGAGTGTAATATGGGATCGAGTTCTTTAAACATGTTCGGCTTTTAGCTTCAGGTACCTTCTTCTCAGGATCAAGCCTGGTATAAACCATACAAGCTGCGCCCCTGCTGCAACCAATAACATGGAATAGGGATAATGAATGTAAACTGTAGCAATAGCTAATATCCAGCAAGCGATGGCGCCAATAAGCATTGGCTTAAATTTTATTGCATAGCCTGTTGCAAAAGTGGGGATGCTGTACATGATGAGGTAAACGGGCTCTGTATTTTGCCACTGAACGCTGGCGGTGTAGAAGGATAGAAGCGTTATACTGATGCCAAAGCTTATCCAGATGCCACTTATAGCGTCGTGAGAATGGGATCTCACTTTTTTCTGCTTGCTTTCGCTGATCGAAATCATTACCTGGGGGACAATGGCAAAGAATGTAAGGAGCCAAATATAGCCGGCCCACGCCTGCTGCCACCAGTTGTTTGCGAAAGTGAACAAGGCGCAAAAGGTGATGATGCTGCCCCATAATAGTGCACTGACGCCTGTTTCTTCATAATCGCACTTTGCTTTGCTGATCATTGTGGTTATGAGGCGAAGGCTTTCTTCGCTGCTGAGTTCCTGTTCTTGTTGCATGGCTTTGATTTTTTGTTGGTAGTTGATAGTTGGCAGTTGATGGTTTTTAACTTCCATCAACTGCCAACTAACAACCATCAACTATTTACTGCATTCGGCAAGCTTTTCTGCTGCTTGCTTTTGTCCCCATTTGGGATATAAAGGTTTTACGGGGAATCTTGTAAACAGGAGGACAGATTTTTCAAACAATGGTTTTGCTTTATCCTTTCCTCCGCCATATTGTTCAGGCGTTTTGAACATACTCATGCCCTGCAGGTAATAAATGCGGGGGTTGGCGGGGTCAAGCTGAATGCCTTTTTCCAGGTCAGCTGCTGCTTCCTGTCCGTAGGTCATGTAACGGTTTTGCGGGTCAACCATCATTTGCTGGGTGGCGGCCATATTGCGAACCGTATAAATTTCAGCCTTGTCAGATGGGGAAGTAGCGTTCGCTTCAGCTTTGTCGCAATAGCTTTTTATGGCAGCGCTGTTTTCGTCTTTGTCAACGTTTTGATCCATCCAGCCCATGGTTGATAAGGCAAGCCCGGCGTAATAATAAGGAAGCCATTGTGTTTTTTCCGCGTCGCCAATACGCGCAAAGGCATCGGATACCTTTAAGAGATCGGCAGGGGTTTTTGAAGTGTCAAGTTGTGAAAGTTTGTCCTGCATGGCAGAAACATATTTTTCGCTTTGTGCATTTGCACTTATTACGCAAATGATGGCAACGGCAAGAAGGATTTTTTTCATGATGATTTTTTTTGTGATGAATTTATTATGGAAGAATGTTAATGAATTATTATTTGTTTGTTTCCTCTTTTAGTTTGATGTACTCATCTTCAGCAGAGAAAATGTGATCGCTATGATAAGCATGATAATATTGAACGGCAAGGCCAAACCCCCAGCCAAGCATGGGCCATACAGGCCAGAAATAACTGAACGGGCCGGAAGAAAAAAACCATATCCCGACCAGGAAAGCGTTTACAAAAAAATAGATAGTACATGTTTGTTTAAAGGCGGCTCTCTTTTTTGCTATTTTCCAGAGAGCATCGTCTTTTTGTTCCTGTGTTTGCATATAATTGATTTTTATTGGTGAAAAATTTAAAGTTTTTATTTATTTGATATAGCTGTCCAGGAGAATCTTTGTTTTGTTTCCTTTTCATTTTTTCAAACTCTCGTTCTTCTGAAAAAGGGCCAGTTCCGAGATAAGCATCAAAGTATTGAAACGCAATGCCGAGTCCCCAGCCAAACATTGGCCATGCAGGCCAGAAATAAGAATTAACACCACTGGTAAAATACCAAAGGCCAACAAGCATAAGGTTTATAATAACATAAACAGAAAGGGATAATTTAAAAGACGACCTCTTTTTTGCTATTTTCCACAGGGCATCGTCCTTTACCTTATCAAGCATTTTACTAATAACCTTTAGGCTTTCTTCCGGTGATAATTCTTCTTCTTTTTCCTGGTTATCCATTGTTTGTTTATTTTTAAATGTTACAAATTATTATTGATCGCATCCTGTGACCTGTCAACCCCACGGCTTAAAAATATGCCGATAAAATAGAACCTTTTTGCAGGTGGCAGTATGGGCAATTTATTTTCTCCGTTTAAAGAATAATTATAGCCATACACATTATTTGCACCCAGCACATTTGTTACCGAAGCAACAAGAACCCAAAAGTTGCGGGCATTTGTTTTGCCAAGGTTGGGCAAATAGTTTACGCTGAAGCCAAGGCTGTTATAATCTTTTGTAGTGCCCTGGTCACCGATAGAATAATTATTTTGTGAAGGGTTATACAAGAAATCATAATAAGGCCTTCCCGTGGCAAAGCTGTAGGTGAAATTGAAGCCTGTTTTTATCTTGGTAATAAACCGCTTGGTTACAATTGAAGCAGTATGGGTGGCCGCGAAATCGGGTTTTATCTCTGAAGGATAATTCATAAAGTCTCTTTTCGTGTCCAGGTAAGAATAGCTTATCCAGTAATCGAAGTCTTTAAAAGTCTTTTTATCTCTCCAGAAAAGTTCAATGCCTTTTGCATAACCACTGCCAGCATTGTTGTATTGGTCATAACTATAACTTACAGGAACTGTTTTTATCAGGTCATTATATTGCTTATAAAATGCCTCTACGCGGAATATTCTGTCTTTAACTATCTTTTGGTAGTTGATTATATAATGAGTTGCTTGTATAAAACTAAGGTTGGTAGTGAAAAGCAATTGCTCCAGTTCAGGCTTTTGGTAAAAGATGCCATACGCCGCTGAAATTTGTGCCCCCTTCCCTACTTTATAAGCAAGAGAAATGCGTGGGGCAATATCCGATCTGTTAATAATGGTTGAATGTTCAAAACGAACGCCAACTTCTGCAGCCAGCTCATTAGTAAAATGAACATCAGCTTCGGCAAAAACGGCGGTAAGGTTATCTTTTAATATTGTTGTAGTATCATTATAAATATACTTGTTGTAACCATACCAGTCTTCAGCACCAAAACGAATAGTACTGATTCCGCCTAAACTCTTTTCAATAACTGCTTTTATCTGGAAGAGATCCTGCCGGCTGTCTAGAGTAAATGCCTTTCCATAATACCATGGTGAATTGGGAAATGCTACTACCTGGTTTTGCTGGTTCTGTAATTGAGCAACGATATTATCAAGGTTTGTACTATAACTCGTGCCGAGGTTTATCCTCCATCCATCACCCAGGTTTTGACGCCAGCTTAAATTATTATACCAGTTATGATTGATCAATGAAAAAGCATCTTTCATAATAAGGCTGTCAACATCCTGCCTTCTCAAGCCAAGGTTATTGTAGTTGAAGGTGGTATAATACTTTATCATGCCGTTATTTTTCGTCTTTATGCGGAAGTTGGCATCAGCAGTATGAAACTGAGGCACTTTAAAATAATCAGGTGTCTGTTTAACCGCATCAAAATATAATTGTACGTTCACATAGTCATAATCAAAACCCCATGAGTAGTTCTTGTCTTTGGATAATTGCTGCGTTCCTACGCCAACAAGCAATGGAGAAAAAGAAGCAGTAACCTGCGACTTTTCAGGCAGGTCTATAGATTCAAGCAGCAAAGCAGAAGACAAAGCCTGTCCATACAAAGCGGAATAACCACCTGTAGTAAATATCGTGCCTTTAAAAAGAAAAGGAGAAAAGCGGCCGCGCGTAGCAATGTCAGGTATGGTGGTGTAATAAGGATTATTAACAAGTGTGCCATCAATAAACTGTTTTGTTTCGTAGCCTTCCCCTCCACGAACAAACAACCCTTCCTGTTCGCCAATTTGCTGAGCTCCCGGTAAAGTTTTTAATGCAGAAGTAATATCAGCATTCCCCCCGCCAACAGTAGCTATGTCAATTGCATTAAGAACAACTGTTGCCTTTTTTGTATCGCCCGCAGCAAAAGCCCCTGCACTAATAGTTACTGCCTTTAGTTCATCTAACTTTTCCTTAAGAGAAATGTTCACTACTAAAGGTTCTTTTGCTATTGTAATATTGTTATCAACTGTATTAAACCCTACGCTTTGTATTTCCAGCACATGCGCTCCTGTTTCAGAAGTAGTAAAAGTAAAGTTACCTGTAGAATCAGAAGTGCCCCCATCATAAGTACCTTTTAATGTAATGCTCGCTCCCGCAAGAGGCTTGCCCCGGTTATCTTTTATTTTTCCACTAACCTTTACTTGTGCATTCAAGCCCACTGAAGAAAAAAGAAGTATTAGAAGTATCAAATTTTTCATACAATATATTCTTTCAAAACACAAACATAGAATAGTTTGTATTATAAACCAAATTATTTTACAAAATAATTAAAATAATTAGTTTGCTGGCAATGTGAGAAACATAATTACTCCACTTGTTATATTAAAAAGGCTTTAATAATAATATTTCCAGCCCTGTGCCGCAAGTAATTCTTTGGGACGGTATTCTTTATTATTTTTTATAACTAATTCTACGCGGCGTATATCGCTTATATTTTTAGCAGGGTTGCCGTCAATTAAAATAAGGTCTGCATCCCTCCCTGCTTTTATTTCCCCGTATTTATCCTGCAGGTTGCAATCTAAGGCTGCATTATAGGTAGCGATTTTGAGAACCTCGTTTGCGGAAATGCCTGCCTGTACATACAATTCAAGTTCATGATGCAATGCTTTTGCCTCTTCGCCGTCTGTTCCTGCCACAATACGGATACCGTTGTCGTACAGTAGCTTTAGCATATTAAGCATATTGTTGAAGGAGGTATGGTAAACAGGAGCATCATGTTCATTTGCATAAGGAGCTTCTGTAATGATACCTGGAAGCATTTGTGCCGGAAGCCAGTTAACAATGGGCGCCAAAACATGAGAAGTATCGCCTTTAAAGGTGTTGAACATCTCATCCCAAACATTCATGGTAGGGTCAAGGGCAATGTTTTTTTGTTTCATGAGGGTTATAAGATCCTGTACTTCTTTGCTCTTTAAGTTTAAACTTCCACCGTTAAGCCCCACAAGGCTGAAACGGGCAGGGCCGCGTGTATCAACTGTGTCACCCATAAAGTTCAGGAATATGAAATTCATGTGTGTTATCTCATTATAGCCTGCGTTTATAGCTTGTGTTGCTGTCATAAACGCTGGTATATGTCCTGCTACACGCATGCCATAGCTATGCGCCCGCGCAGCCATCGGGGCCACCCATTCTGGCTTAATAGCACTGTATATCTTTATTTGCTGGTAGCCAAACCGGTGATAATCGTCAATTGCCTTAAGCGCTTCGTCAAGAGACTTAACAATTGTTCCCGTTGGCCCCTGGAAAGGGTCTTCCTTGTCTATAAATCCTGACAGATAGCTTATATCTGGCCCTAATAATAAATTGTCCGCGATCTGTCTTTTATATGTAAGCAGTATTTTTTCATTGCCCATGTCACGTATATGCGTTACCCCACCTGCAAGGTATGGCACACCCTCTTCTTTTGCATAGTGTGCGTGCATATCCCATAACCCTGGCATTAAGAATTTGCCTTTGCAATCAATAACAGTATCCGCTCTTGAAAGCTTTTGCGTGGAGGTTGAAGCAAAAACTGAGGTCACTTTTCCGTCAACTACTTCTACTGTCATATCCTTTGCCACCGTTGCCGTTGAAGACTGAAATAGGTTTGCATGTGTGAAAGCTATATGATGTGGCAATGGTGTCGACTTCTTTTTTACTTCATTTTCATAATAGCCCTGGCTTGCCGTTTCCTGTACTGCATACATAGAATCGCCCCATGTTTCATACCCTTTTGGAAGCACGTTAAACCAGCCTGTTACAAACGCAAATAAGTGGTTATCCTCTGTCATCCAAACATACACGGGTTCTGGTGCGGGATCGAAATAAACAGCATACAGCTTTAGATTTACAGGTTTACTATTGAATGAGATAGTTTTCAAAAAGGGTTCATCGCAATGCATTGTTCCGCCCGGCAGAAGGTCTATTTTTCTGTTTGGATGTTTCATCATTTGCTGAATAAGCAATTCAAATGCTGCAGGCACATAGGCATTCAAATTATAAAACTGGTTATCAAACTTTTTTGCTTTCTTATCACCGTTAATTGTCCAAACTGCTGAATCTCCGGCAATAGCGAAAGTTTCGGCATAAGGAGTTTTCATGTAATCAACACCCGTTATATTAAGCGTAGTTATAAGGCCTGCATCATTGGTATGTATCACCGTTTGTGTACTATCCCCACGCCCGCGGTCATTGTAGTAAAAGGAATAATGATATTCATTGTTGCCATTACTCCATATTTTTTGAACGCCCGTTATCTTTCCTTTACTAACTCCAGAATAAAACGCTGTATCAGTTTGTGAAAACAAAACTAAAGAGGATAAGACAAGCAAAACAGTAAGTACATAAGCTTTCATGAGTATTAGTTTTATAGGTCTAAGGTATTAATTATTGCAGTAGTACAATAAAATTATTTCCCCAGCAATGAAAAATTATTTTGCGTTTCATTACAGGTAAAATAATATTGTCAATAAATACTATTTATTATGTCACAATTATGGTTGAGAATGGCAAACCTTGTATTTGAACTGGAAAAAAAAATATCCTTCCAGGGGCAATCGCCAAGTGTGAAACGGAATATAGATAAGATGAAAGATATTTTGGCAGAAGCAGGGCTTATGGTGTTGAACCCTATTGGAGAAACGTATAACGAAACGCGTACTGAACTGGAGGCAAGCATTGCGGGTACGGGAAAGGGATTGCTTGTGATAACAGACGTGATAAAACCTATTGTTTACGCAGCTAAGGATGGTACCCGGAGTTTAGTACAGAAAGCTGTGGTAATAGTGGGTAATAAATAAAGAGTATTATTTTAAAAAACAATTATTTAAAAGTGTAATTCATGTCAGCAACTATCAATTTTGCAATAGATCTAGGAACTACAAATTCGCTGATAGCAAAAGCTGTTAACGGAGGCGTGGAGATATTTAAAAACCCTGCGGGCATGAAAGTGAACCTGCCAAGCGTGGTTGCTTTTAGAAAAGAAAGAATACTTATTGGGGATAAAGCAAGGGAATATGTAGAAAAAGACCCCGCGAATGTATTCTCCTGTTTTAAAAGAAAGATGGGCACCGGAGAAAGTTTTTTTATTCCTAACCACGGTTCGTTTAAAACGCCTATAGAGCTTAGCGCTCTTATTCTTCAAGAGCTTACGCATTTTATTTATACTGGTGAAACGCCTGAAAGTGTTGTTATAACGATACCTGCAAGCTTTGATACGCTGCAAAGCAATGCTACAAAAGAGGCAGGATATGCTGCAGGTTTTAAGGAGGTGCTGCTGCTGCAGGAGCCTATTGCCGCAAGCCTTGCATTTGCCAACAAAGAGGGGAAAGAAGGGTTTAGCGGGCAATGGCTTGTGTATGACCTGGGAGGGGGAACATTTGATGTGGCATTGATAAAGATAGAAGATGATGAAATGAAAGTTACAGACCATGAGGGCGATAACTTTTTAGGCGGCCTTGACCTTGACCAGCTAATAGTAAGAGACCTGCTGATACCTTATATTGAAGAACAATATTTGATAAACGAATTACCTGCAAAAATGCTAAGCGCAAAAGGCAGGTATAACAGTTTGTATTACCAATTATTATATAAGGCTGAAGAGGCTAAGATAGCATTAAGCAATGCTGCAAGCGCTGATATTGAATTTGATCTGATAAAGGAAGACGGAGAGACTGAGGAAGTATTTTTCACCATCACACGTTCGCAATTTGAGGATATCATCAGGGAGAAAATAATGTATTCGATAGCGTTTATTAAAAATCTATTGGAAAGAAATAACTTGGTTTCAAAAGACATTCATGAAATAGTGCTGGTAGGCGGGAGTACCCTTATCCCATTGGTTCGTGCATTACTTGTACAGGAATTGGATATAAAAGTAAATGCGGGTATTGACCCTGGTACTGCTGTGGTGGAGGGGGCTGCTTATTATGCAGGCGGAAAATCCAGCAGGCTACAGAAATTGGCAACGGAGGTTAAACCAGCCAGTATAGTAAAAGACGATTCGGGTATTGAGGTGAAGACTGCTTACCAAAAGAACAGCCGTGAAAAAGAAGAATATTTTACGGCGAAGATCGATCAATTGCCCGCCTAACAGTTTTTACAGGATCGTTCGTGAAGACGGGGGGGTTGACAGCGGTATCAAACGCCTTGCAGAAAGGATAAATGAAATGCTGGCGCTGCTGCCCAACACCATGAATGTGTTTACACTAAAGTTATATGACGAAAAGCAGGGGCTTCTGAAAGCTGATGTGCCGGAGATCATCATAACACAAGGAAAGTTTTCCATTCACGGACAACCATTGCCCAATGATATTTGCCTTGAAGTAGATGATACTTATAATAATATTACCCACCTGGAAGTGATATTTGAACGCAATGCTATTCTGCCCATAAAAAAATCAATTACCAAAACGCTAAGTCGCACTATTGCCAAGGGCAGCGATGAGCAACTGCTGATAAACATACTGGAAGGCAGTAGGTATGCTTCCCCCAATCTATTCTGCCGATAGGCATTATCAGTATAACAGGAAAGGATATTAATGCGGACCTGGTTAAAGGCTGCGATATTGATCTTGCGTTTGAGATAAGTGAAAGCCGGGACATAACAATCATAGCTTTTATATGCATGATAGACCAGGAGTTTAAGCAGGTATTCAGCCCCTCTGCCCGTGTAGTTAATATAGGAAGAATGGAGCAGGAAGTAGATTACCTGCAACGTATTGGCAAAAAGCAACTGGCTGAATTTATTAATAATGAGAAGTATGAGGAAAGCGCAGCCATGCAGCAGGCACTGACAGAATTGGAAGCAATACAGGGGAAATTGGCCGAGTTAAGCGCTGATGACGTAACTGATGTAAAATACCAATTAGACGATCAAAAAAGAAAACTGGCCCAGGTAATTGACAACAAA
The DNA here is from genome assembly GCA_963771435.1 of uncultured Bacteroidota bacterium. Taxonomy (GTDB): domain Bacteria; phylum Bacteroidota; class Bacteroidia; order Chitinophagales; family Chitinophagaceae; genus CAVYTF01. The sequence continues at coordinate 28,691 of CAVYTF010000024.1, forward strand.
GGAAAGGCAGACAAAATCCTGCTGCAGAAAGAGGAATATTATTATGCAAAGGAAAGGTGCCTTTATTTTTTAAAACAGGCCAATAATGCAGAACTGCTGAAAAGGTTTGAAACTTTACAGGCTGAGGAAAGCGAATGGATGAGCAATTGCAGTACGCAGTTTATTCGATGGAAGACCGATGAGATGAACCGGCTTAACTGGAATATCAGAAAGAAAGACCTGGAGCATATGACAGACCTTTATTTATACTATGCTGTGAAACCTAACGAGGCGTACAATAATATTTCCCAAATAAAAATATTAAAGAAGAGAGGGGATGAGGCTTTGGCAAGGCAAAACGTGGATGAGATAGTGAGCATTATTTATAAAATGTATGACCTGTTGATTGATAAGAATAAAGAAGAAGAAATAAAAGGAACCGGCTTGCGGGGGTAAAAAATGCTTATGCAACCGATCTATTCGTAAGGTTTGGTTTTAAAAACGCTTTTAATGGTTGTGTCTGCCAGTTTGTATTTATCCGAACCTGCCCTATCCGTTGAATCATCTTTTTTGCGAATTGCGCGTAATGCTGAATCTACCATTGGGTCAAGTTGCGGTTGTGAGCTATCGCGAGGTTGGCCGTAATAAACAGGTGTATTTTGGAACTTATAATTGACGGCGCTATCAGTGTCGGCGCATGTTGCCAGTTTTACAATTATAAAAAGTGCGACAAAAACCAGCCTGAATATTAAAAATGATTGCTTTTTTTTGCTTTTGGCAGTAATGCGATTCATTTCATCAAGCTTCTGCTGCAGGGTGTCTTTCATTTCAGGAGAAAAGGCAAGCAATGCAGCATGTTCAAGAATTGTTTTTGCCCACTCCCTATCCTGAACATTTTTGTTGAAAGCATATATACATGCCTGCATGATGGCAAAAGCATATACATCCCTTATTTCCCCAAATCTTTTTTCAGGCAGCAGTTTGATCATCCTGACAAAGGCGGAACCCATTAGTAAAGAAACGGTTTCAAGAGGCACTTTTGCATCAGCATGCTGTTTGCCCTGTTCTGCATAATAGTTTATGCGGGCTATATTGTTATTAAGTATATTTCCAATAAATGTGAGGCAAGCTTCGGTATCTTCATCAGTCATGAGCAAATGATTATCCAGCATGGTTTTTAATGCCTGGCTGTCAATTTGCTTAAAACAGGCGCCTGCAAAAGATTTAAAAGCGGTAGAAAAATAGGGGCTTACCCAATTAATAAACTGGTTGTCATAATACAGATCATTCTTGTTGAACTTCTGCTTATAGTCAATAAACTGCTCTTCCAGGAAAAGCAGTAAAACCCTGTCTCGTTCTATTACCTGGTAATATTTAAGGGTTTCACCTGTTTGGAGGCCATCGAAATAGCTAATTATATCGCTTTTAGTGAGGGTAATTTGGTGGATCGTAATGGTATCAGTGCCATTTATTTCCAGCTCTGCTAAAAGCTTTTTCCTTTCCAGTTGAAGGCTCTTTTTGTCAGGCAAAGGCTCAAACTTTTCTCCATATAAAGAACCGGGAGATATAAATTGCATAAGCTGTTAAGTTTACTATGCTATTAGTGAAGGCGTCGTACTCTGACAATAAGATCATTTCCCCGGCATCGCAGGCCTCACCTCTATCTTGCTTGGCAACGTGCGCGGGTGCATGTTTAGAAGATTAAACACCATGTGCCCTATATCTTCAGGTTGTATCTTCCATGAATCAGCATCATTTGGAGTATGGTCATTAAAATGCGTGGCAACCGAGCCGGGCATAATAGTAGTAACCTTAATATTATATTTTCTTAAGTCCAGCATGATCGCCTGCGTAAATCCCACCAATCCAAACTTGCTGGCATTGTAAGCAGAGCCATTTTCAAAGAAGTTTGTCCCTGCAAGGCTGGCGATTGTAATGATATATCCTTTAGATTGTTTCAATGGCTCAATACATGCTTTCACACTGTTGAAAACACCGGTTAGGTTAGTATCAATAGTATCTTTCCAGTCTGCTTCGGTCATGCTTTCAATAGACGCAAAATGGCCAACGCCTGCATTGGCAACAAGCACATCAAGCTGCCCGAAATGCTCAACCACATCCTTGATCGCTTTGGCCTCAGAAGCAAACGAACTTACATCTGATTCCAATGCCAGTACTTTTAAAGGATCGTTAGTTAAGGATGCTGCAGCCTCTTTTGCTGCAGATAAGCTGCGGCTCGTTATAGCCACCCTCATACCATTATCCAGCAATATCTTTGCTATTCCATACCCGATTCCTTTGCTGCCGCCTGTTATATAGGCAACCTTATTATTTAGTGTATTCATAATGTTTACAATTTAGTTACAAATTTAGCCCTAACGCTTTATAATACTTCCTATTTCCAGCGGTCTGTAATAGATTTAGCATTTGAGGCGCCCCCTGCATAAGGAAGCTTATACATATCCTCAATGGTCCTTAATACAGAATAATGGTTGATGGAAGAAGCATCCTTGCCACCCTTAACCATGCTGCCGATAAATATCGTAGGTATCAAATTGCCATGGTAAGTATCATCTTCATCAAAGGTCACTATTAATAAGCTGTTGTTCGCTTTTGCCCATTGCACATAGGCATCCATATTCTTTTTTATCCAGTTATCACCCATTTTAACCGTTCCGTCGTGCATATCATTATTAAGATCGGGAACAACGAAGCTCACCGTCGGAAGGCTGGAAAAGTTGGAAGGAAACGCTGTAAAAGGCTGGTTGGTAGCGGCGGGCACTTGGTTGGTTCCCTTACCTATCCAGCTAACAGAAGGGTTATGTTTGCGCACATATTCACCGCTTTTCATGCCGTCAAAACCAACACTTGGCAGCCCCTCCATATAACTGCAAAACGTTTTGCCCTTGTTTATCAATTGCCTGCCCAGGTTATCAGTAGTAAAAGGCACGTCCTGTGGGAAACCATCATTGGTCACCCCTTGGTTGGAGCCTGAGAACAGGTCAAGATAATTTGGTTCGCTGGGGTGTTCAATTGCATGAGAGTTTGTAAAAAGTGCTGCTGATGCGTCCGTTGCCAAAGAATTAATATAAGGTGCATCGGCTGCCCCAATTATCTGTGAATATGCATGGTTTTCCATGATCAGTATCACCACATGATCAGGCATTGGTATGGCTGAGGTAAAACCCTTTTTGAATTGTTTATACATCGAAGCATCCAGTCGTTCCGGTGTGGCTATTGCAGTTTGCTGTTTGCCGATCAGGGTAACTATTAGCATCAATACAGCCAACGTAATTATTATCTTTACTGATCTTCTTTTCATATATTTTGCTTTTTGGTAAATAGAAATAGATTTAATAATTCATCATTCCACTGCGGGTCACCCCCGTCAGGTTGCCATCCTTGTCCTTCCCGTCACCCATTTTCAGCACGTATTTCTTCTCCCCAAAAACAAATTCCCGCAGGTTAGCATTCTCTTTTTCCTTTTCCCATACATGGTTTGTGTGAAAGTAATGGTTATAAATATCCATCAGCGCTTGCTTCTGGCCATCTATTTCGATCAGGGTTACGGTCTTGATCCCATTGTGCTTGGCGTAGTTATAATTAAAAGTAAGTGAAGTGCCGTTGCCATCAACATAGTGATAACTATAGGTCAGGTTCTTTGTGCTGCTGTCAATGCTTTGCAGCAAATACAGGCTGCGGGAGCCTTTTAAAAGTGTATCAGTAAACGCAGCTATCCTGGCAACGCTTGAATCTATAATGAACCAGGAAGGAGAAGGGTTTGGCGCATACTCGAACGCCTGTGCATTAATATGGGTCACGATAAACATAAAAACCAACGCTGCTGCTATCTTTTTCATGAGTCTGTTCATATAAGGAAATGTAAACTTTATAATGCCTGTTGATTATTCAACCGATGCTTTTATTTTTGTACGCATTTGATTACATCAATATTACGGCGTGATCGCAAATTTATTCACTTTTTTTATTGATCTTATCACACGAAGATGCAGGAAGCGGGCGTTTACTCTTTAATTGATCAGCAAAGATGATAAAACACATAAGGTTACCGTTTTTGATAGTGCTTGCGCCCGTTTTATTGCTGGCGGGCTGTCACAAATATTACAACAGCACTATCGACGCCACCTCCAACCCTCAACTTTTTGCCGTCACTACCAGTGCAGAGGTAGACGCAGATGGCATTTTTAACAATGTTACTGACAATGTATTAGGCGCCACCAGCTACGTTGGTTTGGGCACCGGCATTGGCGTTTTCACTACGCTGCCCGATTCTGTTTCGCCCTGTTTTAACGTAACTTTTTCTCCCGCTGATACTACCACATTTCCCAAAACAGTCACCATCGACTTTGGCTCTGGCTGCACAGGGCAGGATGGGCATTATAGAACCGGGCAGATCATCACGGTTTACTCCGGGCCGCTGTCAAAAACAGGCAGCACGGCTACCACCACTTTTAATAATTATTATTTCGATAGTTTCAGTGTGCAGGGCACGAACGTTATAACAAACATTTCCACCGCCGATACCCTTACTTTTACTACTGCGGTACAGAACGGCTTACTTATCGCCAACAACGGCGACAGCATTGTATGGGCCAACACTAAAACCTGGAAACTCATCAGCGGCCATCTTTTGCAACCCTTGCAGGATAACATGTTCAGCATAGGCGGAACATCATCCGGCACAGTGGCTGTAAACGACTCCATTTATAACGATTCCACGCAGCTTTATACCCCCAATTTTGTTCACCAGCAGTGGTCCGCAGCCATCACCCAGCCATACATTCACGAATTCACCTGCCAGTGGATAGTGGAAGGGGAAGAGCAGATTTCTTTGGGTGATTTACAGGCTCTCCTTGATTATGGCAACGGCACCTGCGATAACCAGGCGCTGTTGACCTTTAATGCCTACCATTTCGAGATCACCTTGCCCTGATTAATTTAATATTATCATTTCCTCTTAAGGCCCATATCCAGATCTTTTCATCAGGAAAGCTTTTACTTTCGCTGTTTTATAGGACAAATGGAGCATAATTACTATTGCTTCATTTCGTATAACAACACCCCAATAAACCGGAAAGTTTTGGTTAAATAAAATGGATCATCCTGCATGAGAATATATAAACTTCTTTTTACATCCTTACTATCGGTTAGCCTGTTTTTCACAGCCTGCAAAAAGGATATGGCTGGCAGCAGTTCGAACAATACTGCCCTTATCCCTCCAGATAATGATAATTTACTCATGGGCAACCCCAGCAATGCCGCCCCCACAACCGACAGCTCCAATAATTACCTCATGGTAAAAACCTACTATGACCTCTCATACAGCAGCACAAGAGGTACACCCAATTGGGTATGCTGGCATTTAGGCGCTTCAGATCTGGGCAGTTCAGACAGGCAGGACAATTACCGTGGCGACCCGCTTGTACCTTCACAATGGTACGAAGTACAGGGCACGGACTATTCCGGCAGCGGCTTCGACAGGGGGCATAATTGCCCTTCGGGCGACAGGACAAGCAGTGATTCTGTAAATTCCGCCACTTATTATATGACCAATATGGTCCCGCAGGCCCCCTATAACAACGAGAACACCTGGGTAAATATGGAGGATTATATCAGGGCTTATATTACACAAGGTTATGAAGCTTACATTATTATGGGTTCCTATGGAGTTGGCGGCACGGGTGATGACGGACTTGTAACGATCATCGGCAATGGCCATGTAACAGTGCCTTCTTTTATCTATAAAATAGTAGTATTGCTTCCCAACGGGAATAATGACCTCTCAAGGGTTAACTCAGCCACCCGTGTTATTACTGTGAATACACCCAATACCAACGCCATCAACAGCAACTGGGAAATTTACAGGACCAGTATCTATACCATAGAGGGCGCCACTGGTTACCATTTCCTCTCAAACCTGCCCGATTCGGTACAGCAGGCAATTAAACCAAAAGTGGATGACAAGTAAGCTAAGGAAGGTTGCCTGAACCTTCCATCTGTTGTTCCAAACTCTTTTTCTTGCGTGGCGCGCCTTCGTCTTTTTCATCCCCCAGCAACAGCCCCCACGGTTTCAGGCTTTCCACCCGGTCAAAGATTATTTTGCCAATGGCAACCATGGGTATAGATAGAAAAGTGCCGCTCAGGCCCCAGATCGTACCGCCTATTAATACACCCAGCAAAGTGATCATCGCATTTATCCTCACTTTCGAGCCCACAATAACGGGCAGTAATACGTTACTGTCGATAAGGTGCATGCCAACTATGGTAATGATCACGCCCCAAACTTTGCCGCTGCCGGCAGCAGTAGCAAAAGTGATCAAAGTGCTCAGGGCAAGAGAAGTGAACATGCCTATATAAGGAATAATATTCAGTACACCTGTTAATACCCCCAAGAGAATGGCGTATTTTATACCGATTATCATAAAAGAGCCGCAACAAACAGTAGAAACAATGGCCATTTCCAGCAGAAGCCCAACGATGTAATTCCTGATGATGAATTGTACATTTTCAATAACGTCCTTAACAATATAGCCGTCTTTCTTTTCAAACACGGTGATAAAAAACTTCATGATCATTTTCCGGTAAAGAAGAAAAAAGAAAGTATAGATCAAAACTAAAACGATAAAGAAAAGAAGTGATGATATAGACAATACCGTGGCGCCTACAACCGCTGTGCCCGTGGAAACAGCCTTAGAGGCGGCATTGTCTATATAAGTTTCCTGTTTAGCAATGTTAATATGAAAAGTTACCGATATCCAGTGCTGAATGCTGTCTACAGCGCCAAGCAATTGTTCTTTAAATACAGGCCAGTCGTGAAAAAGATTACTTACCTGGGAGCCGATAAGATAAAAAACGCAGGCAATGATAAAGACGAAAAACAACACAGCTGTCATCGATGAGAGGCCTCTTTTAAACCTTAGTTTTCTTTCGAGGAATTTCGCAACGGGTAATAATACCACCGCAAATAAGAAAGAAAAAACAAGTGGGGAAAGTATCTCTTTTCCTATAATTACAATGTAAGTGATTGAAATTATACTTACCATCACGAGTGCAAGGCGGGCGTAGAAAGGGGCAGAAATTGGTTTGGTTACGGGCATGATTTCAGAATGTTTTGAATTAAAGATATGGTTTTTTGCAGGATAGGCTACAAAGCTAAGTAAGTAAATCGCTTTTTTGAGTGGTGAAGTGATGATAAAATGTCATGCGGGCTCCAAAAATGTCCACCATTTTAGCGAAAGTGCTTCTCGTTGAAGCAAAAGTGCTTCTCGTTGAAGCGAAAGTGCTTCTCGTTGAAGCGAAAGTGCTTCTCGTTGAAGCGAAAGTGCATCTCGTTGAAGCGAAAGTGCTTCTCGTTGAAGCGAAAGTGTATCTCGTTGAAGCGAAAGTGTATCTCGTTGAAGAGAAAGTGCTTCTCGTTGAAGCGAAAGTGGGTCTCGTTGAAGCCGAAACGATTCTCGTTGAAGGGAAAGGGAACAAGGAGTTAGGAGTTGGGGGTAAACTATAAGTGAATTTAGGTTTGTCTTCTCTGACATGAAATATTTAAAAAGCAGGTTTGATAACCGAGTTTTCATCAACCACTGAATATTCAAGTTTTGGGGTTGAGAAATTTTTGGGGAAATTAAGCATTACGTGCCATTCTGTCTTTCACAGGAATAACCAATTTAAGGGCAGACCAGGTCTCGTCAACGGCACAAACTTTAATATCTACAAGGCCGTTTGCTAAGGCGGTGTTACGAACGATGTCTTCCGTGAGGTCAGTAGGCATTTTTGATGCTTTTTTAGGCCATGACACCCAAATGATACCATCCTGCTCTATTTCATTTTTAATTGATGGGATATCCTTTTGAAAGTTTTTCGCGTTCAGCGCAAAATAATGAATGAAGTTCTTTTTTGGTTGTTTGTCATTTATAATGGTGATATTTTCCGGCATATCGGCAAATAGATCAAAATAGTGCGCAGGCTGATTTACCAGCCTTATTTTAAAACCAGCTTTAATGCCCAGCTTTTTTGCAAGCGGAGTTCCTGAATATCCTGAAGTGTTCATTTTATCTGCAAGTTGAGAGAATAACCCCAAAAATAAATTTTATGCTATCATTATGCTTAATAAATTGGTCTGGCATGGTATTATTATTAAATCATCTAATTAAAATAAAAAACTATGAAATTTATTGAAACAACTGACACGAATAGTTCAGAAAAAATTAAACTCTCCTACGAAGACTTTGGACAGGGAAAACCGGTAGTTTTAATACACGGATGGCCTTTAAGCAAAGAAATGTGGGAATACCAGTTACAACCTTTGGTAAACGCAGGCTTCAGGGTGATTACCTACGACAGAAGAGGATTTGGCAAATCATCAAAACCATGGTCAGGTTATGATTATGACTCTCTCACTGACGATTTGAAAGCGGTGATAGACCAACTGTATTTAACCGATGTTACGCTGGTAGGTTTTTCTATGGGCGGAGGGGAAGTGGCAAGATATTTTGCCAAATACAACGGGCAAAATATTTCAAAAGCGATACTTATAAGCAGCATTGTCCCTTACCTGCTAAAAACAGATACCAATCCTGATGGCGTGGCTGAAGATGATATGCAGGAATGGATGAAAGCCTTACAAAACGACAGGATAGGCATCCTGGATAATTTTGGAAAAACCTTCTTTGGCATCAATATGCTAAACCATCCGGTAAGTGCGCCATTGCTTAATTATTATTTGGCGCTGGCTTCGGTTGCTTCGCCAAAAGCAACGCAGGATTGCATGACAGCTTTCGGAACTACAGATTTTAGGGAAGATGCTACAAAAATTAATGTGCCCACTTTAATAATTCATGGTGACTCAGACAAAACGGTGCCAATTGAAACAAGCAGCGAGCAGGCGGCTAAATTAATTCCTGAGAATACTTTTATAAAGTATGGAGGCGCGCCACATGGTTTATTTTATACAGATAAAGACAAACTGAACCAGGACCTTATAATGTTTATTAAAGAAGGAAAGGTCGAGCCATCAGAAAGAGATTATGACGTGGATATTTTGCCGTCTAATGAGGCTTTGATAACACATGATTAAGACCTCTTAATTAAAAAAGCCGCAGGTAAAAATATCTGCGGCTTTTTATATGAACTGCAAAACGTAAATGAAGATCTAGAAATCAGAATAATCAGTAGAGTGCATTAAAATGCTTTCAATATGAGAAACAGAAACCTTGTTCTCATATTTAGGATCAGTAGATATTTCTTTCCATTTGGCATCTGCTCCAAAACTTTTCCAATGGTCATCGCGTGCGGCAACACTTTCAAAGGATGTCATGTAAACCAGGTCAGGCATATGGCTGCCGGAAATAACTTTTGAATAAAACACAGGGGCAAAATCAAGCCGCTTGAAAATATCTGTTTCCCCGCCTTCATTAAACATCGCTAATTTCTTCGCAAGCAGGTCTTCGGTAGGGCTTTCATAATCCCTCAGTTCAAAAACTCTCGTTGTTGACTTTGGATCAGGCAACATAAAATGAGGCTTCACGGGCATGGCTTCCAGCAACACCGATACCATTCTTGCATAGGGTGCATTGGCAACATCTGCTTCAATAAAATCTTTGCCTGCTGTTTTATAAACATCGTCTTTATTCAGTTTATCAGCAAGTTTCATCCATTCATCACAAGAATGGAAAGGAATAAAAACATAAACTTTCTTAATCGCCGCAGTATCATTGGTTAAAGGCTTAAAAACTCCAACTTTTAGAATACCCGCACGATGCAATGCAGGCAAATAAGCATCCCTTAAAAAAGAATCTACTTGTTGTATCTGCTGTTCATTTTTTAATTGATAAATACGGAATTGAAAAAAGTCTTGTTTTATATCCTGGCTATAAGCAGTAGTTACTGTGAACGCCATTGCAAAAAAGGCCAGCAAGAAATATTGGAATAGTTTACCAACTTTATTTTTTCTCATAGTAATTTATTTAGATAAGAAAGCTTTGCTCTTTATCTTTTCTTATGCCATATAAGTTTTCATGTTCCAATTATCATCTTTTATTTTTGCCAGTAATAGCTGGTCGCGGCAGTTTTCCAGCGTTTTGGCCGAATTTTTAATCATAACAAAATATTCTTTCTTTCTCTTTTCTGCTTCCTCGTATGCTTTTTTAAACTGAGCTAAGTCTTCTAACATTTTTTCACGGTCGTATTTTTCATTTATATCAAATTTATCTGCGTATGTCTTTCCGTCTTCCCGCACCTTATATAACTGTTCAAAAAAGTTTTCATTAAAAAGTATCAGGTCCTTTGTGTTGTTGGGTACATAATTTGCAAATCTTCTATTACAAACTGTGCATTCTACTATGTCAACCCTCAAAGATTTTTTAGTGATTGTTTCGCCCTTTATCACCACTTTTCTGTTCTCATTACAAGTTGGGCATTCAGCGATAGTACGTTGAGCCAATAGGCTTTCTTCTTCTTTCCTTTCATGCTCTGCAAAGGCAAGCCTTTCCTTCACATCCCTGTTTATAACTTCAAATGTATAATTTAAAACGCGTAGTCCTTCCGCATCGTCGCTGCGAATAATGTTATTTTTATTTAGCAATTCTATTCGGGAGATATGATACCTTACAAGCATTGCCAGCTCTTTTTCCAAAGCGTTATAATGTTGCTCAATATCTTCCATTGCTATTAATTTTTACAAAATTAATCCTGCTTTTTCAACACGGCCTTTTTAAAGAAGAACAAATTACCCCGAAAAATACACTATTTTTTAGGAACAATAAGCGCATAAATAACATATAACCATCCAAACAAAGCACAAACTATAGCCAATAGGATTGATCTATTGCGGTTCCAGGAAATAATAGCAGCTACTATAGAACCTAATCCAATACCCGGCCCATAATACACGGGTTGATAATAAACTGGTGTCCCTGCCTGCACCACGCAGGAAGCAAAAGAAATGGCAACAATAAACAGGAATAATAAATGTTTCATTTTCATAATAATTAATTTAGCTACAAGATAGGGAACATTATAGAAACCCTCTGAAAAAGAAAAATTATACTTGTAAACAGTGCTTTTAATTACAAGGTTTCTAATGTTTTCACGATCCTTTTATAAGTCTCATCATCACCAAGCATTTCCGGAACAAAATCCTGCCCCGTTATTTTTTCATACAGTTCAATATACCTTCCTGAAATAGTATCCACCCATTCATCATCCATCATGGGCACAGTTTGCCCATCCTTACCCATAAAGCCATTTACTATCAACCATTCCCTCACAAACTCCTTGCTTAACTGCCGCTGCCTCTCTCCTGCTGCCTGTCTTTCTTCAAAACCATCTGCATAAAAATACCGCGAGGAATCTGGCGTATGCACTTCATCCATCAACACTATTTCACCATCTAACTTGCCAAACTCATATTTTGTATCAACCAGTATCAACCCCTTTTCCTTAGCCATTTCCTTCCCCTTGGCAAAAAGCGCCAAAGCATATTTCTCAAGCACCAACCATTCCCCTTCGCTTGCAAGCCCTGCTGCTATAATCTCCTCTTTAGAAATATCTTCATCATGCCCTTCCTCGGCTTTGGTAGATGGTGTAATAATAGGTGAAGGAAAGTGATCATTCTCCCTCATCCCTTCAGGCATTGCAACGCCGCACAATGTTCTTTGTCCGCTGCTATATGTGCGCCATGCATGTCCTGTAAGGTTTCCACGAACAACCATTTCTATCTTAAAAGGTTCACATTTTTTTCCTATGGCAACATTTGGCGCAGGCACAACCCGCAGCCAGTTGGGACAAATATCTTTTGTTGCTTCCAGCATATATGCAGCAAGTTGGTTAAGCACCTGCCCTTTATACGGGATAGCCCTCGGCAGCACCACATCAAAGGCGCTAATTCGGTCGCTTGCAACCATCACCAACCATTCGCTGCCTATATAATATACATCCCTAACCTTGCCTTTATAAAAAGAAGTTTGCTGCGGAAACGAGAATTCTTTCATAATGAATTTATTGTTGTCACAAAAATAAAAAGGCTGCACTGTATCAATAATTATTCTTCCCACAATTGTGAAGAATAATTATTTTCACACAGTTATAACTATTGCTACTTTGCACTTAAACTAATAATAAAATAAGCCGTATGAGAATTAAATTAAAAGCGATTGCTTCTTTGCTGAGCCTTACTTTCCTTGCCCACTTTGCGTTTGCACAAACAACAACCGTTTCAGGAACTGTAAAAAACAACTTCTCCAAAGAAAGTTTGGGGGCTGTTTCTATTACTGTGAAAGGCGGCACTTCAGGAACCTTTACTGATGATAAAGGAAAGTTTAAACTGGTAACCAACCAAAAACCTCCTTTTACGCTCATCATAAGCTCTGTAGGCTTTTCAGACCAGGAAGTACAGGTCACCGCTACAGGCCAAACAGTTGCTGTTAACCTTGAGCCTTATTATGCCATCGGCAATGATATTGTGGTTGCTGCATCACGCGTTCCTGAACATATTTTGGAATCCCCCGTTTCCATTGAAAGAATAAGCAATGCAAATATTGTATTAACCCCTACCAACTCTTATTACGACATTTTGCGCACCATTCCGGGTGTTGATATGACCACTTCAAGCTTAACCTTTCAAACCCCCAGCACCCGCGGTTTCAACGGTAGCGGTAACGAACGCCTCAACCAGATCGTGGACGGTATGGACAATCAGGCACCCGGCTTAAACTTTTCTGTAGGCAGCGTTATTGGCTTAACAGAGCTTGATGTTGACAACCTGGAACTTCTCGAAGGTGCTTCTTCTGCCTTATACGGCCCGGGCGGCATGAACGGCACTTTAATTATAAACGCCAAAGACCCTTACAAATACCAGGGGGTAAGTTTTGAAGTGAAAGAAGGCGTGATGAACATCAATAGCGGCTCAAGAAGCGCATCGCCTTATCAGGACTATACCTTCCGTTGGGCCGATAAAATAACAGATAAGTTCGCGTTCAAAGTTTCTGCTCAATATATCACTGCCAACGATTGGGTAGCCAACGACAGCAGTGATTATAGCGCTACTCTGGGACAAAAAATACCCGGCACAAGAGCATCTGACCCCAACTATAACGGTGTAAACGTTTATGGTGATGAAACCAGCGAATCCTTAAGTTATATTGCAAGCAATGTTTTTGCAGGCATTACTGGCGCAGGTGGTGGGCCCGGCCTTGCTTACGCAAATTCACTTATTACTACCGGAACTACATTAACCCAGTTTACCCAGGAACTCACCCAGGCAATCCAGGTTAATCCTGCGTTGGCCGGCCTTCTTCCCTATGCACCTATTATTTACGGCGCCAATTCTAACATAAACTATTTCAATTCAAATGTTAGCAGAACAGGTTATAACGAAGCAGATATTGTTCATCCCACAACTGAGGATATAAAGATCTCCGGCGGCCTTTATTATAAATTCACAGATCAACTAACTCTATCCCTCACAGGCAACTACGGCACAGGCAATACGGTTTACACAGGCGCGGATAGGTATGTGTTAAAGAACCTCCAAATGGGGCAGTATAAAGTGGAGCTGAAAAGCAAGAACTGGTTTTTTCGGGCTTATACAACACAGGAAAACTCTGGCGATGCCTATAACGCAACTGTAAACACCCAATTGTTGAATGAAGCTTGGGATGAGAACAGCACGGGTAAGGGCAGCACGGTATGGTATCCTACTTATATGACTGCTTATGCAGAATATCTAAGCGGGGGGTTATCTCCGATTGCAGCAGCCAATGCCGCACGAGCAGCAGCAGACATGGGACGGCCAGCTCCAGGCTCTGCAGAGTTCAACCATCTTTCCGATTCTATTGCAAAACTTCCTATCCCCGCAGGCGGCCATTTTCTCGACCGCACAGATCTGTATTATGTGGAAGGCCAATACAACCTTACCGATGCACTGGGTTTAACAAAGGCCGGAACAAATGTATTGATAGGCGGGGATTATAAAGAATATGAACTAAACTCACAGGGCACTTTGTTTGCAGACACAACCGGCAAGATAGGCATCAGTGAAGTGGGCGCTTATGCACAGGTTTCTCAAAAGCTGTTTAAGGATGTTCTGAAGCTTTCCGTTTCGGGCAGGTACGATAAGAACCAGAACTTCGATGGCCGCTTCACCCCTCGTGCAAGCGCTGTTATAACCATTGCCAAAAACCAAAACATTCGCCTCTCCTACCAGGAAGCCTATCGTTTCCCTACTACCCAAAACCAATGGATCAACCTGAATACAGGCGAAGGCCTTTTGATTGGTGGCTTACCGCAGTTAAGGGATTTCTATCATTTAAATCCAAACGATGCAAATTACAACCCCGGCTATACGCCTGCAAGTGTTCAGGCATTTGGCGCAAGTGCCCTGGCTGGTGCCCCCAATCCTGCTCTGTTACAGGTTCAGGCCTTTGGAAAGTTTACTCCTGAAACAGCCAATTCATTTGAAGCAGGCTACAAAGGCCTCGTAGCAAACAATAAACTCCTCATCGATGTGTACGGGTATTTTACAGAATACCAAAACCTCCTCACGAGGGTAAGCATTGTACAGTCAAATGACGGCACACCCACAGGCCTTTTAGATGGCAATTACACAGGCTACTCTGTCTCAGTAAACAGCCCGATCAACGTTCACACCAGTGGCTTTGGCGCATCCCTGCAATACCTGCTTCGCCACAACTACTATCTTACCGCTAATTTCTCTTCAGATAACATCAGCAATAAAGATTCAGTTTATAGCCCAACGGCAACGTTTATTTCTTATTTCAACACACCAAAATACCGCTCAAACATAGGCATCGGCAACAGTGGTTTTGGCCCTAAAAACAGGATGGGATTTAATCTTATATGGCATTGGCAGGATAACTTCTATGTGCAGGCAGACTTTATCAACGGCTATGTGAACGCTTATAGCTCCTTAGATGCAGACATCAGCTACAAGTTCCCCGCAATGAAGTCATTGCTCAAACTCGGCGCCACCAACCTGCTGAACCACTACTATCTCAACGCCCCCGGCAATCCATATGTCGGAGGCCTCTACTATATCAGCTTTGTTTACAATGTATTAT
>CAVYTF010000025.1:0-51892 GCA_963771435.1 uncultured Bacteroidota bacterium
TTAGTTTGGGAAGTGATACCGGCGGTTCTGTGCGACAGCCTGAGACTTTTGCGGCATTGTTGGCTTGAAGCCAAGTTACGGGAGAGTTTCAAGATATGGGCTTATAGCTTACGCATCGTCGTTTGACCAAATCGGAATATTAGCAAATACAGTGGCTGACGCAGCTTTAGTGTTCGAAGTAATTGGCGGCCCGGATGATTTTGATAGCACAGCCGACGAAATGGTTTTTGCATATTCATCGAGCATTGAAAACAATAAAAAATATAAATTCGCTTATTTTAGGCAAGCTCTTGAACACCCTTCTTTAGACAAGGAAATTGCTGCTGCCTTTTATGCTTTCATAAAAAGGCTTGAAGATCATGGGCATGAGATAGAAGCCATAAATTTTGATATGCTGGATCATGTGGTTCCTGCTTATTATATTTTAACCACTGCCGAAGCATCCAGCAATCTTTCAAGATATGATGGAATAAAATATGGGTATCACGTGTCAGGCAACTTGGCAAACCTTACAGATTTTTATAAACAAACCCGTAGCATTGCTTTTGGTAAAGAAGTACAGCTACGTATCATGCTGGGAAATTTCGTATTATGCGAAGGTTATTTTGATGCTTATTTTACCAAAGCTCAGCAAATACGAGGGTTATTAGTAGAGAAAACAAACGGCATTTTCAGCAATTTTGATGCTATTCTCTGCCCCACCGTTCCTGCGCCTGCATTTAAGTTCGGCGAAAAAAGCAGCGATCCTGTTGAAATGTTTCTTGCAGATATTTATACTGTTTTTGCAAATCTCACAGGAATACCGGCGATTTCACTTCCACTTTTCAGCCATTCAAACGGGATGGATTTCGGGTTGCAAGTAATGACTCCTATTAATGATGAGGTAAGCTTGTTACAGATCTTGAGAAGTTTATTCAAATAAAAAAAACTAAAACCGCAGATTCTTTGTAATGGAGAAAGAAGAAATTATTTTGAGGCCACTTTTAATCTCATAACAAAGCCTCTTTCATCGCGGATATTTTTAGCAAACATTCGGCGTACTCTTCTTCTGCGTTACTGTAAAAAGTAATAGCACTCCCTGCCTGGCAACCCAGGTATTTTTCTGAGGTATTATACATAATGCTCCTTATCACCACATTAAAATCCATATCGCCGTTTGGTGAAATGTAACCAAGGCAGCCTGAGTAAATGCCGCGCTTGCTGTGCTCATATTTTTCTATCAGTTCCATCACTTTTCTTTTAGGCGCTCCTGTCATAGAACCCATAGGAAATGTGGCTTTGAGCATATCCGCAAAATCGATAGAATCGTTTGATTCTCCCTTAACGGTTGAGATCATTTGGTGTACTTGGGGGAAGCTATAGATGCCAAATAATTCATCCACTTTCACAGTACCTTCTTTACAGATCTTACTTAGATCATTTCTTATAAGATCAACTATCATTACATTTTCACTACGGTCTTTTTCACTGTTATACAATTGTTCACTAAGCAAATTGTCTTTTACTTTATCATTTATATTTCGCCTCAAAGTGCCTTTAATTGGCTGAGCAATGATTTTGTTCCCAGTCTTTTTCAAATATCTTTCGGGGCTGGCACAGAAGAGATATTTATCGTGAACTTTATAAAAAGCCGAAAAAGGCGCAGGAGAAATAGAAGATAACTTATTATATACATCAAGCGGAGCAATGACTGCTTCTTCAGCAAAAAATTCCTGGCAAAAATTTATCTCGTAGCAGTCGCCACGTAGAATATGTTTTTGCAACTGGCTGATGATCGTAAGATAATTTTCCTTACTAATGCGGGGCGTTAATTCAACATGAAGGTTATTCTGGTTTTCATCTATTTTGAAATTCTCTATTTCTGCAAAGATCTTTTGGGGAGAAAAATTGATGCAGGAAATAACTGCTTCATTGTTACGGCACTCAATTACAATTTTAGGCTGAAATAAAAATATTTCGGGAAAGCCGATCTTGTCTTCATGAGTAGAGGTAAGCTGTTCTATTTCATTCTTCAAGATCATAATTTACATGCCCGAATAACCAGTCTTTATGCTGAGAAAGAAAAGTTTTAAGGCTGGTTAATATATTTTTTTTTGGAGAAAAAATATATTCTGCGCCAAGTGCAAGTAAGCAATCGTGCGAATGATATTTATCAGGATATTGATTGCTTTCCAAATAACAGCAAATATCGAAACGGGTTGCAAAAGAAAGCATCCGCTGTTTAAAAGCGGATGAATCAACTATTTCAAATGAAGATATGTTTCGTTGCGCCAATGTAAAGATGATTTAAAAATCATCATCGTCATCCTCAAAGCCGCTATCATTAAAGAGTTCAAACTCTTTAAAATCATCATCTACCTTCAAATCTTCGTCACCCTCTTCTGAGCTTTTTTTGGGAGTGCCTGTTGGCTTTGGAGTTTTAGATCTCGGAATATCAAATTCATCAAAATCCGGATCCCAGTTTTCTTCGTCCTCAACTTTTTCCCATTCGTCCTCCTTTTCCTGTTCATCTTCTATATCGTCCTCGTCATTATCCCCTTTCTTTTTGGATAAAGGTTTTAGAGGCTTTTTCAATGATGATCCTGAATTTGTTTCATCATCATTACCCTCAAGACCGCTATTCTCATCATCTTCGGATTCTTTTTTCCTTTTAGAAGAATTAGCGGTTGATTTTGGATCTTTTCGGCAAGTTATTCTTGCCGGTTACTTTTTTTTCTTTATTCGATTTTGGTGCCATAACAAAAGAAATTTCAACGTAAAATTTCAACGAGTTTTTTAATCAACCAAATTAATTTTTTCTGCCAAATCTTATACCAAATTATAATAAAATAATTTGTTCGCGCCCTGGCCCATTGGAAACATATTTAACAGGTGCGCCGATATATTCATTTATAAAGTTAATGTATGTTGACATGTTTAAAGGCAAAAATGTTGCATCTTTTATAAGAGTAGAATCCGTATTCCATCCTTCAAAGGATCTATATTCAGGAATTATTTTTGTTTTTGCCATTTGATAGGGCACTTGCTGTTGAACTTGCCCATTAATATTGTATGCAGTGCAAACATTTAATTCAGCAAAAGAATCCAGCACATCAGCCTTGGTCATTACTACTTCAGTCACGCCATTTATCATGCAGGTATATTTCAGAGCCACCAGGTCTATCCATCCGCAACGGCGCGGCCTGCCTGTGGTAGCGCCAAATTCACTGCCGATCTTCCTCAATTCCTCCCCCGTTGCATCGTCAAGTTCGGTAGGGAAGGGGCCGCTACCTACGCGGGTGCAATAAGCTTTTGTTACGCCGAGTACACGGTTTATCTGTTGCGGTGCTACTCCCAGACCTGTGCAAACGCCTGCTGATATTGTGTTTGAGGAAGTGACAAATGGGAAAGTGCCAAAATCAATATCCAGCATGCTGCCCTGCGCGCCTTCTGCAAGTACTTTGTTGCCCTTGGCTATTTTATCATTAATAAAATATTCCCCGTTTACAATGTTGAGTGTGCGAAGGAATTCCAGCGCTTCAAAAAACTCTTCTTCCCATGCGGAAATATCTTCATTAAAATTAAAACTGTCCAATATGCGCTGGTGCTTGAGGCGCAGTTTTATATAATCCGTAGTAAAATATTTATTTAAAATATCGCCGACCCGCAATGCATTGCGGCCAGTTTTATCCATATAAGCCGGGCCGATACCTTTTAGCGTAGAGCCTATTTTGGAATCGCCTTTGGATGTTTCAGACGCCTTGTCCAGCGCGCGGTGCGTGGGGATAATGAGATTTGTTCTTTCAGAAATGAACAGGTTTTTCTTCACATCAATGCCAAACGCGGCTACAGTTTCGCACTCTCTTTTGAGCGTAACGGGGTCGAGCACTACGCCGTTGCCGATAAAATTGAGCGTATTTTGATGAAAGATGCCGGACGGTATCTGGTGAAGCACTACTTTTTTTCCCTCTACATACAGCGTATGGCCTGCGTTTGGGCCGCCCTGGAAACGGGCAATGATATCATATTGCGGAGCGAAATAATCTACAATTTTACCTTTTCCTTCATCGCCCCACTGCAAGCCAAGAATTACATCAACCATGAATTTATTTTACTTCTGAAGAACAAAAATAGGGAAAGCGAAAATATAATTGCCACTATTCCTATCTTAGCTCGGTCAATTTTCAAAAACCATCCCCATGCCTGAAAATAAAACCAAACCCACCGAACAAACCGCCGAAGCCTTTTTAAACAAAATTGAAGACGAAACCCTGCGCGCTGACTGTTTCGCCATCAGCAAAATGATGCAGCAGGTCTCAGGTATGCCGCCCGTTATGTGGGGCACGGCCATCATCGGTTTTGGCAAATACAGTTACAAATACGAAAGCGGCCGCGAAGGCGAGATCTGCCTCATGGGTTTCTCACCGCGCAAGCAAAACATCACGCTCTATGTGCTCTGCGGCTTTGACGGACAGGAGGCGCTGCTTGAAAAACTGGGCAAACACAAGACCGGCGGCGGTTGCCTTTACATCAAAAAGCTAAAAGACGTGGACACTACCGTGCTGGAAAGCCTCATCCGCCAATCGTTTAACTTCAAGAAAAAAGAACACGGGGCTTAACCCATCCGCCCCTAACCAATGGGCAGCAGATGCATCGGGCTCCAGCCACCAGCCAGTTGCGGGTGTTTTGTATTATACCACCTGAAATAAATGGCCAGCCAATTTGCCTGATTGTGGACACCAAGATCTTTTATAAAAACCGCCTTGGTTGAAATGGCCAGCGTCATCGTCCCGTCGTCCGGCGTTGGCGAGGGCTTGGGTTGCTGCGGGCTGATGGTGTAAGCATACTGCACACTGTCCGCCCCATCCACCTTGTGCGCGCGCCCCTCTTCTTTGTCCGAACGACAGAATATTTTATACCTGCCGCCGCCAAGGCTTTGGAAACCCGCCGAGCAATCCTTGTGAATGCGGGTTCGCGCCATGGTGGGGTCTTTTCGCACCAGCACAAAACGAAAAGTTTGCGCCTCCGCGTTGCCCGCCACGCCGCTCGCCATAATTTTCGCCAGCACCGGCCTCGCAAAAACCCTGAAACTTTTGATGAACGCCTGCACATTTTCCTTTGCAATGCTGGTGCTGGTGGTTGGGTTGCTCCAGGCTGGGTGAATTTTCGTGTACCAGTTGGTTCGGCGCGCGCTCCATTCTGCTGCCGTGGCGGCATCAATGCCGTAATCTACATAATAAGGGTTTCCCGTGGCTCCATTAATGGCTTGCAGGCGGGTGTTAGTGTTGTCAATGTATTCATGAAACACTGAGATCTTTCCGGGAACACGTGAACCATCTGGCATGTTTGCTTGTATTGTATTAAGTGATCAGGTTTATGTTCTATTGTTTACTTTAATAAAAACAGTCAATTTTTAAGCTGCAAAGGTAAATACTTTAAAGTTATTAGTTAATACTTATAAGTTGTTAGTATTTACTTTTAAATTATTGGTAACTACTTATGAACTATTAGTATATACTGTTAATTTATTAGTATATACTTATAAGTTATTAGTTAATACTTTTAAATTATTAGTATCTACTAATGAATGATTAGTACTTACTAATAAACTATTAGTTAATACTAATAGCTTATTAGTATTAACCTAAATGCCTAAAACTTTACTCTTAAACACTAA
The DNA here is from genome assembly GCA_963771435.1 of uncultured Bacteroidota bacterium. Taxonomy (GTDB): domain Bacteria; phylum Bacteroidota; class Bacteroidia; order Chitinophagales; family Chitinophagaceae; genus CAVYTF01. The sequence goes on from CAVYTF010000025.1 coordinate 5,657, forward strand.
GCCGAAAGATGAAAATAAGCCGGTTTTAGGTTTAAAACCGACGGTTTTACGCAGAAATAGTATAAAATTAGCTGAAAAATTGGGGGTTAATGGTTAATGGGTTATGGTTTATCAACAAGAGAGCTGGGTGCATTTCATTATTCATCATTCATCATTCATAACTCATCATTCTCATCTCCCCTTAAATTCTGCCTTCCTTTTTTCGAGAAAAGCAGCCGTTCCTTCCTTCATATCCTCCGTTCCGAAACAGGCGCCGAAAGCTTCAAGTTCTGTTTCATAGCCATTTTTATTATTATCAAAAACCGCGTTTGCCGCGCTTATGCAGTTTGCGACGGCAAGCGGCGCTTTGCTGTTGATGGTTTGAAGGATGGTTTTGGCCTTATTAAGCAGTTCCTCCTGCGTCAACACGTAGTTGACGAGGCCATATTGCAGGGCGGTTGCGGCGTCAATGAGCCCGCCGCTGAGCAGCAGTTCCAGTGCGCGGCCTTTGCCGATAAGTTGTGTGAGCCGCTGTGTGCCGCCATATCCGGGTATCAGGCCGAGGTTCACTTCCGGCTGGCCAAACTTTGCATTTTCTGCGGCAAGGCGAAAATGGCAGCTCATGGCCAGTTCGCAGCCGCCGCCAAGGGCAAAACCGTTCACACAGGCAATGATGGGCTTTGGAGAATTTTCGATCTTAAAAAAAATGTCCTGCCCTTTTTTCGCCAGCGCCTTGCCTTCCTCCACAGTTAAACCAACAAACTCGCTGATGTCAGCCCCCGCCACAAAAGCCTTTGCGCCCGCGCCGGTGATAATGGCGGATCTTATTTCGGGGTTATGATAGACTTCATCAACGGCGCCGCTGAGATCCTGCATCACGGTTTTGTTCAGTGCATTCAGCTTATCCGGCCGGTTGATGGTGATGGTGAAAATTCCGCCTTCGAGGGTGGTCAATAAAGTTTGATATGGCATGATGTTATGAATTTATTGGGGGGTTAGAAAAAGACAATTTAGAGCATTTTGAATTTTAAATAAATTAAAAATGAAAGCCTACTTTAATGCCGAAATTAATATTGATGATGGCCTCTTTGTAACTGGCAAATCCGCCCTTAATAATACCGTTGTTGCTGGAGGCAACATATTTTATGCCGCTCACATTGCGCATGCCGATGTCGAACGAGTTCTCGTATGTAAGCCTGTCATAAATATTCTGGTAACCAAAATGAACCATGTAATCAGTGATGTTCTCATGTTCCTGTTGTATCGGGCCGGTTTGGCTGTAGCTGGGGCCTTCAGCAGGCGATATTGTAGTGGCAATGACAGCAGGAATATTGAAATTATAAGTGTAATGATCGTATGATATACCCATGAACGAACCTTTCAATGCCTCACTTTTGAAGTAGACACGTGGTTGCACAGAAAACATGTACCCGGTAGTGGGAGTGCGAATATTAAAACTATAGAGGGCCTCTGAAATATCGTTGTAACCGGTATCGGCGCCGGGGTATTGTAGTTTTACATTATTCTCGTTTTGAACAACGATGCTGCGGGAATAATCTTTTCCTGTAAGGCCGCCACCAACAACCACGCTAAAAAAATCATTTATTTTTCTTTCGTACAACAAGGGGAATGTGCCGCTTAAAAAACCCAGCGGCGCTATTTTAATAATATTATTTTGACCCGCCTGCTTTGATGGTTTATGCGTTGGAAAATCTGGGGGGAAAATAATAGTGCTGCTGTCTTTTACAATTTGCTGGTTCTGCGCGGCCGCAAACAAATGCAGTAAAAGTAAACTGCAAATAAAAAAGATCTTAGTCAGCATAACCTCTTTTTAAACTTATAGCGAAAGTACCTTTCTTTGCTTGAAACATACTAACTAATTGCAGGAAAGCGTCGTTTAATTTAATGATGCCTGTTGCTGTAGATCCTACTTCTGCGCAACTATTGATGGATAAAGAGAGTGTAGTTATTGTTGTTTTTTAAAGTTTAAAATGGCCTGTTTTCTTTAACCCAATTTTTTATATAAAGCGCGATGTCTACGGTGGCTGCACCGGGAGCAAATAGTTTGCCGACGCCCATTTCGTTCAGTAGCTGCATATCATCTTCAGGAATAATGCCGCCGCCGGTGAGCAGCACGTCGTTCATTTCTTTTTCTTTCATGAGCTTAATGATTTTGGGGAAAACGGTCATGTGTGCGCCGCTTAAAATGCTGATGCCAATGGCATCCACGTCTTCCTGCAGGGCTGCATTCACCACCATTTCAGCCGTTTGGCGAAGGCCGGTGTAAATGACTTCCATACCGGCATCGCGTAGGGCAGCGGCAATTATTTTAGCGCCGCGGTCGTGGCCGTCAAGCCCCACTTTAGCAACAAGCACACGAACGGGGCGGTTTAATTCTATCATTTGATCGTTATTAATAGATCCAAAAATAAATAAAGCTAATACTTGAAAGCCGCTTTATCCTTCTCTATTTTTTCTTTGAACATTTTATTGAAGTCGTCGTTCGCACCTTTTAAAAGAATGATGAGCGTGCCTTGTTCACGCGCATAAGTATTTGTAACGCTGTCGCACAAACGTGTGGAGGAGAAGTTTTTTATGAACGGATGCTGCATTTCGTTTTGATCATCCGTGATCAGCAAGAGGTTTTCAATGTGCATGGTATCGGGTAACCAATAGAGAAAACTTGCATTGTCGCTGTATGCCTGGGGCAGGTTGTATTTATGAGCGTAAAAGCTAACTGCACCTGCCTCTCCGTAATTATCACAAAATAAAATAGTGTGTTTTTTTTCTGCGCTGTCGAGGGTTTCATACGCTGCTGCGGCTTTCTGCGCCATTTCATCCCAACCAAGCATGTCTGCAAAGTCCTGCGGCAGGGGATGGTTTTGCTGGTCTTCCCACCGGAGGAAACCGGTCTTTTCTGTGTGCATCACTTGATAATAAGCTGCAAGTTTCGCAGGAGGTAAGATGGGCAATAGTACCGGAACCATCAATGCACCCAGTATTACCACAAAACCTGTTATAATATACCTCCATACCCTGAAACGAACGGCTGTCAACTGTTCCAGCCTGAACGCCCCAAATGCAAAGAGTGGAGGGTATAAGCCCAATGCATAATAATCCTTGCCGTGCAATGCCAGTAACAATGCCAGCACAAGCACATACGCAAGCCCGATGAAACGATAGTTCTTCGCGGCTTTATTAAAGCTTACATACCACAAACCTACCATCCAAATAAACGTGCATGCCAGGTTCATCATCACCTGGTTGATCAAAAAAGTTGACGGGCTTACATACTGCAACTGGTACTCGCGAAGCTGTTGCATGTGGTGGAGCACGGGTAGTGAATGGGCATATTCCCACAGAATTGTTGGCAGGAAAATTAAAAGCCCGATGAGCGATGCAAACCAAAAATGTTTGTTGATGAATATTCTTCTATATGGTGTAAAGAGCAACGCCACTAAAACACTTACTGCATAAAAAGCAACAGAATATTTACCAAGCATTCCTAAGCCTGCGCTTACGCCAAAGACATAGAGCCATTTATTTTTTCCCGTTTGAATAAAACGGACAAAACTGAATGCGATCATTGTAAAGAAAAATACTTCAGGCGGGTTTGGCTGGAATAAAAAGAAAAGGCGCAGGTATGAACTAAAAACGAATGAAAGGAACAGCAGGAATAATGAAAAACTTTTGCCGCCAAGCGATTGTATTATTTTACCGCACACAATAAAAGTTGCTGCGCAAAAAAGCGAAGGCCAAAGCTTTATCCAGAACATGCCGCCCCCAAAGAGATTAGTTAGCCATGCAAAAACGGAGAGCATCGGTGGCACTTCCATAAACCCAAAAGCAAGGTGGTGGCCTTCTGCAAGGTATAGGAACTCATCGCGCTGCGGCTGGTATGCGGGGCTTTGCAATAAATAAGGAATGATGATCCTAATGAGGGCAAGCAAGTATAAAAGCCTGTTGGTTTTATTCATGGGGGTGTAACGGATTTGATTTGCGGAAAGTTACAATGGGCATTTAAAAGGTGCAAACATTTTATTACTGCAGCATTTGCAAAGTGTGTTTGATGCGTTTTATCGTTTCTTCTTTGCCCAATATTTCTGCGATGTTAAAAACATGGGGGCCAAACTTTCCGCCTACCAGCATAATGCGCAAAGGCAACATCAAGTCACCGCTTTTAATTTGATGTGCTGCTGCCATTTCTTTTAATTCTTTTTCAAGATCATCGTGCTGCCAGGATGGAGTTAATTCATACGCGCGTATCAATTCAATGAAAAACTGGTTCTTTTGTTCATTCCATTTTGGCTGAATAGCAGCAATATCAATGCTTGCAGGAGGTTGAAAAAAGAAGGATGCCTGGAGAACAAAATCCGGCAGCAGGGCGCAGCGGTCTTTTACTAATTCCAAAACCTTTTCAAATTTATCTTCATCATCAATAAAAATTCCTTTCTCTGCAAACATCTTCTTTACTGTCAACAGCCAACTGCTAACCGGCAGCTTCTTTATCCATTCATGGTTGAACCACTTTGCTTTTTCATAATCAAATTTAGCCCCGCCTTTATGCACTTTATCCATAGAGAATTTCTCGATCAATTCTTCTATTGTAAATATTTCCTGCTCTGTTCCGTCGTTCCAGCCGAGTACTGCCAACATGTTTACAAATGCTTCTGGCAGAAACCCTTTTTCACGAAAGCCTTCTGAAAACTCCCTTGTGACAGGGTCGGTCCAGTTTAAAGCAACAGTAGGAAAACCGAGCCTGTCGCCATCTCGCTTGCTTAGCTTGCCATTACCATCGGGTTTTAATATTAAAGGCAGGTGAGCCCATTGGGGCATATTTTCTAAGCCGAATAAATACTTCCACAAAAGCACATGCACAGGCGCACTCGGCAACCATTCTTCCCCACGGAAAGCATGCGTAATCTGCATCAAATAATCGTCCACAACAACAGCCAAATGGTACGTTGGCATACCATCAGCTTTAAATAGTACTTTGTCATCAACCTGCGTGGAACTGAACTGTACCGCGCCTCTTATCATATCAGTAAAATTAATTTCCTCCTCATGCGGCATTTTTATACGAATGACATAAGGCGTTTTTTCATCCAGCAGTTGCTTTGTTTCCGCTTCGCTCATTACCAAAGAATTCTTCAAACCCGACCTGGATGCATGATTATACTGGAAATTGCCAGCCTCTCTACGCTTTGCATCCAGCTCTGCAGCAGTGTCAAATGCATAATAGGCATGTCCATCGTTTATTAATTTTTCTGCATATTCGCGGTATAATGCTTTGCGTTCACTCTGGCGGTAAGGGCCATAAGGGCCCCCCTGGAGCGGGCTTTCATCAGGGTTTAAGCCGCACCATGCAAGGGTTTCATAGATGTAGTCTTCTGCGCCCTGCACGAAACGCGTTTGGTCTGTGTCTTCTATGCGCAGGACAAAATCGCCGCCATGCTGTTTGGCAAATAGGTAATTGAATAACACTGTGCGCACTCCTCCAAGATGCAATCCGCCAGTCGGAGACGGGGCAAAACGTACTCTTACTTTTTTATCCATAAGCAGCAAAGATAACGTGGAGAGGCCTCACCTAAACCCTTCGTTAGGTTAGGGATGAGAGCAGGAGAAAAAGTGATAAATAAAGGAATAAAACCTGTATATTTACCCAGCTACCTAACCTGTGATTTTTTCCTACCGACAAGGCTAATTTTCTCCAGTAAATCATACATAAATGACGAAGGATGAGCGAAGGACTGACGTAAGCCGAACGAGGTTGTGTGGGCATTGGGCTTACATTGCCAGAGAATATCCATGAAGGTGGCAGGGAATAAGAATAGTTTAGTGCAAAATTGTTTAAGGAAAAAGGATCTTTATGAGGAGAATGATATAGGTAGTTCTTACAATAAAAACATATGGTGGTGGGTTGAGCAAATTGGCAATTGAAACAAAGGCGCGAAAGAATGCCATACCTTTTCACCCATTAGCAAGAGGCTGTTTTTGGTGGAGGGATAATTTAACCTGCCATGGTTGCAACCATCCTGCCGCTTTCAAGTGCGGCTTCTACTGTGGCGGGGGATGCTCCTTTATAGATAGCTTCCCCGGCAAAAAAGAGCGTGTTTTCCAATGGCTGCATCAAGAGACGGAGTGCTTCTGCTGTTTCGGGAAGGGCATAGCTGTAACCTCCAAGAGAAAAGGGATCGGTGCTCCAGTTGTGATAGTAAAACCCGCAAAGCATTGTTCTTAATTTCGCCGCAGGCAAAGAGAAAATATCAGCCAATGAATCCAGCGCCATAGCCAGCAGTGTAATTTCATCCAAACCCTTTAAAGCCGTGGCTTTGGGGCCGCCAAGCCAGGCTGTTAGCATGGGCTGCGGCGATGGTTGCTGTGTCCACCACACAGGAAACTCCCCCTCACTCATCAGGAAGCCTAATTTGCTCTCCCATTTCTCCCAAAAAGGTTCTTTAAATTCGAGCAGCAACTTTACCACATCGCCATAGCCAATTTGCTTTGCTGCATTTATATATGAAGCAACTGATGGTTGAAATTCTATAAAAGCTTCCTCTTCCCTGGCTGCTGTAAGCACGCCTAAAGGCACAGTGACAATGCATTTGTCAGCCTCAAAAATATCGCCCAAAGCTGTGCTCAGCTTCACTTTTCCACTTTGCCATTCTATCTTTTTCACTATGCAACTTCTATGTATGGAGCCTTCGTTTTGTATGATCGAATCCTCCATGTATTGCACCAGCTTCTCATAGCCGCCTTCTATGCGGTATTGCGTGCTTTCTTCATGCAACCATTCGTCCCGAAGGGCCAGTGTGCTTGCCTTTGAGATGTCCGCTAAATCAAAGCCCTCTGCGAATCTTACAGCGTGTTCACGGAGCGATGCATGTTTTGTATCAGCAAAATATTTATCTAAAAAAGCATCAAAAGGCATGTCCACCTGCTGTGCTTTCAGCCTGTCTTCCATTTCATCCCAATCATCTCCCTGCTGGCTTTCCTTTATCCAATCGCCGTTTTTCACCGTGCGGCTTTTGCCTTTCACGCCCTGGTATGGAGCCCCTGACTCTTTCAGCAACGCCATGGTAAGCGGCGGATCGCCATGTACAAACTCTGCACCTACTTCAACCGGTTCGCTGAAATCATCCCTTACCAACGTGAATATCCTGCCGCCGATCCTTTCACGTGCCTCAAGCACGGTTACCAGCTTGCCTTTTTCAGCCAATATTTTAGCCGCCATCAGCCCCGCCGCGCCTGCACCAACGATGATCACTCTTTCTTTCATTGCCCCAATAGTAAACATTTATAAGTAAAAATAATGCCTGAAAAACTTAGTGGTTGGCTTTATGAAAAGCCAGTGCGTTCAAAAAAATGCATTGGCAAGGATATTCCTTTTAAAAAAATAGTAACTTGCAATAAACTGTACATTATATGGAAGCAGCATCAGTTATACCTGAGAAAAAGGAACCTTCCCTGTTGCGGCAAATAATAGATGCCGTGGATGTTTTGGATGAAGTGCAACAGCACCTGTTGCTGCTGCAACTTCGCAAAGACGAAATACTTGCCGGGGCAAAGGCAGTAGACGAAAAATATGCAGGTATGTGGAAGGAAATGACGGAAGATGAAATTGCAGAAATGGTAAGCGAAAACAGGAGAAAATGGTATGAAGAATCGCTTCGTGATTGATACATCAGTCTACATTACGTATGCAGCCTATAATAAAATATACCGCCTGGCTGATGCAATTATCGAATACGAACTGGCAGTATTTTTAAACCGACAGTTGCTTTACGAGCTTGAAAAAAATATACCACGCGCTCTTAAAATTACCAATGCAACTACTGCAGATATTCTTGCAGAAATAAAAGCAGCTACACTTTTTGTTGATACCAAACCTTATTTTAATCAAAGCCCTGATCCTAAGGACGATTTTCTTTTCGACCTTGCCCTGCAAACGGACAGCGAGGTAATAGTATCGCAGGAGAAAGCATTACTTGGTTTTGCGGAAAGCCCTGTGGCCATACATGATCTAAAATGGTTTAAAGAAAATTACCCTGTGGCGCTATAAGGGGAAGACTTCTTACCTTCGTTCCTTAAAGAAAGAAAAATCATGAAAAAGTTCACCGTACTCTTTGCGCTTATTCCCACACTGCTGTTTGCACAGGACGGGGTTAAATTTCAGCATGCAAGCAGCTGGCAGGAGGTGCAGGCGATGGCAAAGGCGCAGCATAAGTTCATTTTTATGGATTGTTATACTACCTGGTGCGGACCGTGCAGATATATGAGCGCTACTATTTTCCCGCAGAAGGCGGTGGGTGATAATATCAATGCAAGTTTTATCAGCGTGAAAGTGCAGTTAGACACAACTAAGGGCGATGATGCCGCCGTGAAAAGCTGGTATGCGGATGGGCATACTATTGCGGAACAGTATCATGTGATAGCATACCCAACTTACTTATTCTTTGATGAAAATGGCAACGTTGTGCACCGTGTGGTTGGGTCTACGCAAACGCCTGAGGAGTTTATCGCCAAGGCTGATAAGGCGCTTAACCCAAAAACACAATACTATACACTGCTGAAAGAATATACTGATGGTAAAAAAGATACTGCGTTCCTGCATTCGCTTGCGTTAACGGCGGGGGAAGCATATGACATGAAAAATGCAAATGCAATAGCTAATGAATACATCAACAAACTGACAAACCTTTACACAAAAGATAACCTGGAATTTATAAGCCAGTTCACACAAACGAGTAAGGACAAGGGTTTTGGCATTATGCTGAACAATGGAGGCAAGGTGGATGCCGTGATGGGTGTGGGCTATGCAGACAGAACAGTGGAGAATATTATTTTGCAGGAAGAAGCTTACCCAGTGATGTTTGGGCAAAAAGTGGCAAAGCCTCAAGACCTAGCTGAACCTGACTGGGCAGCGATACAGGCAAAAGTGCAGGCAAAATATCCTTCTAAAACGGAGGAAGTGATGGACTATGCTAAGGTTGTTTTTTATATGAAAAAGCAAGACTGGCAGCACTTTGCGCCTGCTATTACGGCTTATATGAAACTGTATGGCAATACTGCAAGCGATGACCAACTGAATAGCTTTGCATGGACCGTGTTTCAGAATTGCAGTGATATGACCTGTGTGGCAGACGCGCTGGACTGGAGCAAAAAATCTTTTGAAGGGAATAATAATCCTGCGTTTATAGATACGTATGCGAATATCCTGTACAAGATGGGCAAAAAAGATGATGCAATTAAATGGGAACAGAAAGCGATGGATGGTTCTGAAAGCGATGCTGACAAAAAGCAATTCCAGGATACAATTGATAAGATGAAGGCAGGAGAAAAGACCTGGAATTAAGTATATAAACGAATTGTATTAAAAAGCCTCCTGATTATTCTGGAGGCTTTTTAGTTATAGAGATAAAATATTTGAAACAGGTCTAAGGAAGTGTTGTCAGTGTTTTAAAAACCAATTGGCTAAAATAAGTAAAACAAGTGTAACCCAAAAACCAAACATCCATTTTATAAGGTCAATTTTAGTATTGCTCAAATCATCTCTTGTAGCTGATTGCCTGGCTTCTTCTTTTGACCTTTCCATCATCAGTTTATATTTTCTCAAAAATACACATAAGTCTTACATAATTCTAAAACCAAGCCTCCTGCCTTTTCTCAGCTTTCTTTTAAAAAAGGGTAGGTATAATCTGTTGGCGGGTTAAAGGTTTCCTTGATTGTTCTTGCACTGAGCCAACGGTATAGGTTCAACATGCTGCCTGCTTTGTCGTTGGTGCCGCTTGCCCTAGCGCCGCCAAAAGGTTGCTGGCCAACAACAGCCCCTGTTGGTTTATCATTCACATAGAAATTGCCGGCTGCATAGCGTAGTTTGTTTGTTGCAAGAAGCACTGCATTCCTGTCCTGCGCAATGATGGCGCCTGTTAGTGCATAAGGAGAAGTGGTGTCAACTAAGGCAAGTGTTTCTTCAAACTTTTCTGCGTCGTACACATAAATGGTTAATACGGGGCCGAAGACTTCTTCGCACATGGTGAGGGATTTAGGATCGGTTGTTTCTATTACTGTTGGTTCAATAAAGTAGCCTTTGGTTTTGTCATAATTGCCGCCTACTAAAATGGTTGATCTGCCGTCCTGCTTTGCAGAATCAATATATTTTGTGATGTTGTTGAAGGCTCTCTCATCAATGACCGCATTGATAAAGTTGCTGAAATCTTCTACTGTTCCCATCTTCATGGTTTTAACTGCCGCCACTAATTTCTCTTTTATTTCGCCTGCAAGGTTGGAAGGCAAATAAGCCCGGGAAGCTGCTGAACACTTCTGACCCTGGTATTCGAAGGCGCCACGGGCGAGGGCTGTTACAGCAACATCAATGTCTGCACTTTTATGGATAAGGACAAAATCCTTTCCGCCTGTTTCACCAACAATGCGGGGATAGGATTTGTATTTGGAGACATTCCCGCCAATAGTCTTCCACATGTGGTTAAATACGCCAGTTGAGCCGGTAAAATGTATGCCTGCAAAATCCCTGTGAGAGAAACAGATATTGCCAAGCAGGGGGCCGTCAACATAAATAAGGTTAATGACACCATCAGGCAGACCTGCTTCTTTGAGGATGCGCATGATCATTTGCGCAGCAAAAACCTGTGTATTTGCCGGTTTCCAAACGACCACATTGCCGCACATGGCTGCGCTTGTGGGGAGGTTGCCTGCGATAGCGGTGAAGTTAAAGGGAGTAATTGCCAGCACAAAACCTTCTAAAGGGCGCCACTCAAGGCGGTTGTGCATGCCGGGTGAGGAGATCGGTTGCTGGCTGTATATTTCACTCAAGAAATGGACATTGAAGCGGAGGAAATCAATTAGTTCACAAGCGCTGTCAATCTCTGCCTGGTAAGCGTTCTTGCTTTGTCCGAGCATGGTGGTGCCGTTCATGTGGTAACGGTATTTGGTGGCCATGAGGTCAGCGGCTTTGAGAAAGATGTGGGCCCGGTCTTCCCAAGGCATAGCGGACCAGCTTTCGTGGGCTTTCATGGCTGCTTCTATTGCCATAGTTACGTGCGTTTCATCTCCTTCATGGAAATGGCCGAGGGTATGGGCTATTTCGTGCGGGGGATGCAATGCGATTTTTTTACCTGTTCTTACTTCCTTTTCGCCTATATACATTGGTATATCGGGCTGTTTGCTTTTAAGTTCTGCAAGAGTTTTCTTTAATGCTGCCCGTTCAGGGGAACCGGGCGCATATTGCAGCACAGGCTCGTTTGCAGGCATGGGATAATGGAAATGTCCGAGGCTCATATAGCTAAATTTAGAGGCGCAAAGTTAAGCGATTGCGTGGTGCTATGGCTGAAAAGGGGAGAAACCATGGTTCTGTACAAAGTAAAAAGTAAAAAAGAAAAAGTAAAAACTGGTAAAAAGCAGGCTGGATGCGGGTGTAGCAGATAGACATTTAATAACAGGACCTAAGTATAGGCTATTCCTATTTTAATAGTAAAAAAAGAGAAAATATGGCCGCCTTTAGCTTAAAGAAAAAGATCCTTTTTAGCCCCCAAAAAGTTAAAAATCTTTCTGCACATTTGGTGTTAATTATTTGGGACAATTAGCGCAAAACTTTTTTATATTGTGGAGAAGTTAGACAATAAATGTGAATGAACAGGGTTTTAGTGTGGATAATATTGTGAATTGATGTGCATTAAAATTGAAAGAGAAATATTTTTTCTTTCCGTTGTGATAGTTCATATTCGCCGTCCTTTATTTTAGAAAAGCAATAAAAGCGGTGTACAAGTAAAGGGAAGCTAAACTGATCTATAACCCTTCGATATTTAAAAAAAACATGGAGTTCACGAATGTAAATAAGGATAGAAAGACGCGCAGAAAGCCTTCTATTGATTTCAGCACAATGGTGTATGGCAAAGTGCCGCCGCAGGCAAAAGACCTGGAAGAAGCGGTGCTGGGCGCCATTATGCTTGAGAAAAGCGCATTTGACACCGTGATGGAAATATTAAACCCAGAATGTTTTTATGTGGATGCGCACCAGCGTATTTTTAAGGTTTTGAGGGCCTGGCGCAGAAAAGTTCGCCGATAGATATTTTAACAGTAGTGGAGGAATTAAAGTTGACCAAGAATTCTTCAAGAGGTTGGCGGCCCTTACGTGATAACTCGATTGACCAATGCTGTTGTATCTACTGCAAATATTGAGGCACATGCGAGAATCATTGTCCAAAAATTTATCCAGAGGGAATTGATAAGAATAAGCGGGGAAGTTATTGCTGATTCTTATGAAGACAGCACGGATGTTTTTGACCTGCTGGATGACGCAGAAGAAAAGATATTTCATATTACCAACAATCACCTGAAAAAGAATTATGAAGACATTGGTAATGCGCTTGCAAAAACTATCAACCGTATTGATGAATTAAGGACAAAGAAGGACGATATTTCGGGTGTTCCAAGCGGTTTTCCGAGTATTGACCGCATTACTTACGGATGGCAGCCAACTGACCTTATCATTCTTGCAGCACGCCCGTCTGTTGGTAAAACAGCTTTTGCGCTTAACCTTGCCCGTAATGCGGCTTTACATCCTACCAAGCCTACGGGCGTTGGTTTTTTTTCTTTGGAAATGAGCGCAGGGCAACTGGTGAGCCGTATACTCAGCGCGGAAAGTGAAATAGCACTGGAAAAGATATCCCGCGGGAAACTGGAGGATTATGAATACCAACAATTGCACACAAAAGGGATACAGCGGCTGGAGCAGGCACCTATTTATATTGATGATTCCGCGGCGTTAAACATATTTGAGTTTCGCGCCAAAGCCGCAGGCTGGTAAATAACCATAAAGTGGGTTGATTATTATAGACTACCTGCAGTTGATGAGTGGCTTGTCCAACAATCATAACGGGAACCGCGAACAGGAAATAAGCGCTATTTCCCGCGGCCTTAAAGGGCTTGCTAAGGAATTACAAGTTCCAATTCTTGCATTATCCCAATTGAGCCGTGCTGTTGAAACCCGTAAAGAAAGCAAGATGCCACAGTTGAGCGACCTGCGCGAATCGGGCGCGATAGAGCAGGATGCAGACATGGTGATGTTTATTTACCGCCCTGAATATTATGAACAGATGGCGAACGAAAACGGCGAAAGCACCCGCGGAGAAACCAATATACGTATAGCTAAACACAGGAATGGTTCACTTGAAAATATCAAACTGCGCGCGCTGCTGCATATACAGAAGTTTGAGGAATGGGGAGACGAAGGGAATAGTTCGCCCGGTTTTAAGGGTGGAGGAAACTGGAAACCAACCGGGCCAGCGCCGGTTACAGAAAATGGTGGCGGCGCAAATGAGGGGGGAAGATTCTTTATTCAGAAAGGAAGCCGGATGAACAGCGGGGAATTTGATGATGGATTTGGAGAAGATGCGCCGATGTAGTTATTTTAAGGAAAAGAGATAAGAAGCGGAGACGCCAAAGGAGGTGTTACTGAAATAATAACCTCCCTGGGTAGAAAATAATTGAGAAAAGCCACTGGAATAGTTTGCCGCTAGTTGAAAATGTTTCCATTCTATGCCTGCCAAAAGATCTAGACCAATATCGAAAGACGGGATAGTTGTTTTGCCTTGCCCGTAAGTTCTATTGTTATTAAAATCTACTTTGTTGTTTATCTGCATATTTGATGCGGTATCGTTATAAGGGGGGTTATATGAAAGATAACTAAAATACTGCGTCCCTTTTTCAGTTCCTGATAAGCCTCTTGCGATATATGATCCTATGCCTGCTAAAATGTTGAATTGCTTATGTAAGTGTATTTTGTAAACTAAGTTTAAAGGAAGGCGCAGGTAGGAAAGCCTTGTTGTAATATTAATATAACTATGGTCTTCGGGGATGGCGGCAGGAGGAGCAGCGATGATATGTGAACCGCTTTGATAGTAAAGCAATGATGGTTGTAAATATAATGAACGGCTTAGGCGAAATTCTACAAGAACCCCAGCATTAAAAGCATTGATAGATGAAGGCTATCTCCTGCCTGGTTAAAGTTTGCAGCGTTGTAGCCGCCTTGTAAGCCTATTTTTATTTGTGAAGAGCCATGAATTGCAATGAGGCATAATAATAATGTTAAAGGAAACAGTTTTTTCATACCGGCGTTTCCTACGAGACAAGGGTATTAATATTAAGGCTGCTTACTTTTTGCCTCCTTTTTTAGGGAGAATAAATAAGCTACAGAAATGGCGAGTGTATTATTCTTGAAATTATAATCGAAAGCGGGATTGGTATCGGCTTTTAAAAGGCCGCGGCTGTAATTTGCGGTAAGTTCAAAGGAATGGTATTCAACACCTAATAAGACATCGTATCCAAAGTCCATAGGTTTGAGGGCAGTCGTATTTTCTCCTGAAGCAGACCCATTTGTAAATTGAACTTTATTGTTGACCTGTATTGAGTCAGTTAAATAAGGGGGGAAATCTCCATTAGAATATTGATATCCTTTTTCGGTGCCTGATAATCCTCTTGCTACATATAACCCTGCGCCCCCCAAAGCGTTAAATTGGTCACTTATAAAAAGTTTATAAACAACATTTACCGGCAAACGGAGATAGTTCGCCCTTATGGTGGTGTTAGAATAAGAAGTATTAGAGGATAAAAAACTGCTGCTCAGAACTGCTGAGCCATTTGCATAATAAAGTAATGCAGGTTGCAAAAAAAATTGACCGGAAAGCTTTATTTCTGCCAAGACGCCTGCATTAAAAGAGCTTATGGCTGAGGTGGAAATGCCATACTGGCTGGGCACAGAACCTGATTCAAAGAATTTGGAAGAGTTATAACCGCCTGTGAGCCCTATGCTGAATTGTGAAAAACTATAAGATGCCGTAAAGCATAAAAGGGAAAGGATGATTTTTTTCATTTGGGATTTTTTTGAACCTGACATTTATCCTGCTGAACCTGCTGCAAAAATTATCATAAAAAATAGCTTCATTTGCAGATGCAATTGCCTTATTTCTTTGAAGAACATATTTCAGCTGGCAATAATGCTATTGCTCTGAGCGAGGAAACAAGCAGGCACTGCATAGGGGTGTTACGTATGAAAAAAGGAGAGCAACTACAACTGACGGACGGGTCAGGCAACCTTTTTGCCTGTACTATTGTTGAGGCTGATAAAAAGCACTGCGGGGTGAAGATCGAGGAAAGCAGTTTTGAGGAGAAGGGAAAGAGGAATGTTTCGATAGCTGTTTCGTTGCTGAAAAGCGCTAACCGTTTTGAATGGTTCCTGGAGAAAGCAACGGAGATGGGAGTGCTGGAGATAGTGCCTCTATTGTGTAAGCGAACCGAACGAAGCCATTTCCGGTTAGACAGGATGAAAAATATACTTGTTTCTGCCATGTTACAGAGCAGGCAGGTTTGGTTGCCTGTTTTAAGAGAGCCTTTTTTGTTTGAAGAATTAGTACAATCCTCCTATTATGAGCAGAAGCTTATTGCGACTTGTGCGGATGGTGAAAAGAGCGTTATAAAAAATCTGATAGTTGACAAAAGTGTTCAGTTGCTGATAGGGCCGGAGGGAGATTTTGATGAAGATGAAATAAAGCTTGCCATCCAACATAATTATTTACCCGTAAGTTTAGGGGATACAAGATTGCGAACTGAGACAGCGGCTGTTGTTGCTGCTGCGTTATTAATAAATGGCTAAGAAAGTATATTTTTATCCTAAGAAAGAAATATGAGATTCAGAAAGGTTGCTTTTATTTTGTTAGTTGCTGTTGCTATCTTCAGTTGCCACCGGAAAGGACGCAAAAATGTGGAACGGGACACCAGCATCAATGTGAGGACATCTTTCAATAACCTTTTCTTAGACAGCGCGGCAATAGATGATTTTCTTGCTGGTGATACTGTTTTTGCTAAATACAGCGACCAGTTCTCCGACTTTTATAAACAGCGCAATTACGAATTTGCATGGTTTGATACTGGAAGTTTGGGTGAGCAGGCGAGCAATTTTATGAACCTCCTGAACCATGCGATGGAAGACCTGCAGGATAGCAGTTTGTACAATCCACACTTACAGGCATTATATTACAAATATGCAGGTCTCAAAAAAATTAAGAAAGATTCTGCTCTTGAAACGGAATTGCTCCTGACCGGTCAGTTCTTTGATTATGCGGCAAAGGTGTATAAGGGCAGCGATGTAGATGTAACGCAGCTTGGCTGGTTCATCCCCCGTAAAAAAGTGAACCTTGCTGCTATGCTTGATTCTTCCATCCTATCAAAAGGAGCGGCACCTGCCGGCGACACGACCATGAATGCTGGCTATGGTAAACTGCAGGCGTTTCTTCCAAGATATACTGCTATTTCAAAAAAAGAAAAATGGGATTCTTTGCCCATGCCTGATAAAATATGGAAATTGGGGGATAAGGATAGCCTCGTAGCCACTATCAGGCATAGGCTTTTTTTGATGGGTGATATTGCAGAAGACGACAAGGCAATAAAGTTTGATACCATTCTTTTGGCCGGCATTAAGTCTTTTCAACAGCGTATGGGTTTGCCTGCTGCAGGAATAGTTGGAAAGAAAACAATGGATGAATTAAATGTTCCCATCACGGAGCGTATCAAGCAAATTTTGGTGAACATGGAAAGGCTTCGCTGGATGCCTGCTGAAAATGACTCTATTTATTTCTTAGTGAATATTCCTGCCTATAAGATATATGTATTCGATAGCGGCAAAGTGAAGTTTAATATGAACGTAATTGTTGGGGCGGCTGCCACCAGCACAGTTATTTTCAACGGCAAATTAAAATATATCGTGTTTAGCCCCTACTGGAACCTGCCTCCAAGCATAGTACAAAAAGAAGTAGTGCCCGGAATGCAGAAGAACAGGAATTATATTGCTGACCACCATATGGAGATAACCGGCCGCAGCAATGGCCTGCCAGTGGTGCGGCAAAAGCCAGGGCCTGATAATTCACTTGGGTTGGTGAAGTTTTTATTTCCTAACAGCTATGATATTTACCTACATGATACACCCAACCATGACTTGTTTTCAGAAGCAAGCAGGAGTTTGAGCCATGGTTGTATCAGGTTATCGAACCCTACAAAAATAGCTGAGTTCTTACTGCGTAATGATACCACATGGACGCCTGATAAAATTGATTCCTGTATGCACCTCGTAAAGGAGGATTGGGTTACGCTACCAGCCAGCCAGCAGGTGCCTGTGTTTATTGTTTATTTCACTGCATGGGTTGATGGCGATGGAAAGCTCAATTTCAGGAAAGATATTTATGGGCACGATGCAGAAGTTGCCAATAAACTATTTATAAAGTGATATTAAATAGTTGACGCATTGAACTCCCGTAGTTTGCTTTTCCTGTAGCCGTACATAAAATAAACAATCAGCCCCAACACAAGCCAAGAAGCGAACCATGCCCAGTTTTTGCCGGTCATGCCCGTGAGCAGATATAAACAAGAAGAAAGGCCGAGCAGTGGGATCAAAGAAAGGTTTTTAATGAAGGCGAGGACTGCCAGCACCGCCATGATCACCCATAAAATGATGGTCGAAAGTTTTAGCGAAGCATTATTAAAATACAGCACATCTTTTAGGCTATCATCGCTATGGTCTTTAAAGTCTCCGTTGAATAGTTCTGAAAAATAGCTTTGTCCGTTCTGCCCTTTAAACATAGAGAGAAGAACGATGCCTACGATGATGATGAGCGGGAAAATAAACTTGCCGTTGATATAAGGCATATTAAATTTCCCTGCTTCTTTCTTTTTGCGGGGAATCAATAGGATGCCGCCACACACTAAAACAAAAGCAAACAGAGTGGCAATGCTGGTGAAATCAAGTACAAATACTTTATCAGTAAACAGGAGGGGAACGCCAACAACTAATCCGGTAACAATGGTGGCAAAAGAGGGCGTTTTATATTTCGGATGTATCTTTTCAAAGCGTGGAGGCAAGAGGCCGTCACGGCTCATGCTCATCCAGATGCGTGGCTGCCCCATCTGGAACACGAGCAGGACGCTTGTCATAGCAATTACCGCAGCAAAGGAAACAAGGAACTGCATCCATCCAACATTAGTATCCTGGAATATTTTAGCAAGCGGGTCGCCCACATTATTAAACTTTTCGTAGCTGATAACGCCTGTTAAAACCAGCGTGAGCAAAATATAAACGATGGTGCAAATGACCAGCGAAAGTATCATACTTCGCGGCAGGTCGCGTTGCGGGTTTTTGCTTTCCTCCGCCATTACGCTTATCGCATCAAAACCGATATAAGCAAAAAACACCCCGCTCACTGCGCGCATTACCCCGCTGAAACCGTTAGGCATAAACGAGTGTACGCCTGCGCTGTTCAACGGTGTCCAGTTTTTAGGATCAATATAATAAGCCCCTACTGCGATCACCAGTGTTATGATGCATAGCTTTAATATCACCATCACATTGCTGAAGTTCCTCGATTCCTTCACGCCTACATATACCAGCGCGGTTATTAATACGCAGATGATGAGTGCCGGCATGTCAAAAATGATCCGCAGGCCACCGACCATTGGTGCATTGTTCCATGCGGTTATCAATTCTTTGGTGTCAGAAGTTAACGAAGCCAGCGGTACACCCACGTTTGACACCACTGCTTCGTGCGCTTCCATATAACTGCAGGTTAAAAAATCAGGGATATGGATACCGAGGCGGCTCATGAACAGCGTGAAATAATCACTCCATGAAAAAGCCACATAAATGTTTCCAATGGAATATTCCATGATTAGCGCCCAGCCTATTATCCATGCAAACAATTCGCCAAACGAAGCGTACGCATAAGTGTAAGCGCTGCCTGCCACGGGAATTCGGCTTGCAAATTCTGAATAGCACAAAGCTGTGAAGCCACATGCCACCGCACATATAATAAAGAGGATAATAACCCCAGGGCCACCGTTAAAACATGCCTGCCCAAGGCTGCTAAAACTACCTGCGCCAATTATCGCCGCGATGCCGAAAAAGGTAAGATCTTTAAGCGTCAATACACGTTTCAACCCGCTACCACCATGTGAGGAGTCATCCTGCGCAGCCGCGTCTTTCAAGATCTTATCAATATTCTTTGTGCGGAAAAGAGAATTGCTCATGGCAGTCTATTTTTTAAATGAAATGGGAAAATAGCAAAAGAAGGGAATGTGGTGAAATAAATTTTTAGTTTCCCTCAATTAGTATCAATGCCTTCAAATTAAAATATGTATATTTTTAAACCCTATAAACAGAGAACATAGGCTCAGGGGAAGAATTTTTAACTAATACAACCCTGTACGGAGGTTCAGGGGGAGAATTTTAAACCAGGTCAACGGTTGATACAGGTTCAAGGGGAGAATTTCGACTCCCTCTCCACTTATTTCTTATTTGCCAGTTGCCCGCAGGCTGCGTCAATGTCTTTGCCACGGCTGCGGCGCAGGCGGGCGTTCACGCGATTGGTTTCGAGATAGTGCAGAAATTTCTCTGTTTCCTCTTCGTCCGGTTTTCCAAAACGGAAGGCATCAATGGGATTATATTCAATAATGTTGATTAGGTCTGCGGGCACCTGGCGGTATATTTTTATCAGTTCGTCCGCGTCTTTTTGGGAGTCGTTGAAGTTTTTGAGCAGGATATATTCAAAAGTGATCTCGTTGCCTGTTTGTTTATAAAAATAATTCAGTGCATCGGTCAATGCTTTTATGTTGTTGGTTTCGTTGATTGGCATTATCTCGTTGCGCTTTTTATCGTTGCCCGCGTGAAGCGAAAGCGCCAGTTTAAAACGTACCTGGTCTTCACCCAGTTTACGTATCATCTTCGCTACACCGGCAGTTGAAACCGTGATGCGGCGTTGGCTCATGGCGAGGCCGTCCTCAGCGCTGATCCTTTCGATCGCTTTCAAAACATTGCCATAGTTGAGCAGTGGTTCACCCATGCCCATGAAAACAATATTGGATAATTTCTTTTCAAATATTGATTCGCTTTGTTTATTGATGAGCACTACCTGGTCGTAGATCTCGTCATAAGTCAGGTTGCGTTTGCGGCCCATATAACCTGTGGCGCAAAACTTACAGTTCAGGCTACAGCCGATCTGTGAGGAAACGCAGGCAGTCCTTCTTTCTTCGGTAGGTATCAAAACGCCTTCAATAAAATGGCCATCATATGTTTTAAAACGGCTTTTGATAGTGCCGTCTTCGCTGGTTTGCGTGGCATCGGTTACCAGTGCGGGAAAGGAGAATTCAGCAGAGAGTTTGCTGCGCAATTCCTTGCTAAGGTTAGTCATGTCATCAAAGCTTTGAGCGCCCTTTTGCCATATCCATTCATAGGTTTGTTTAGCGCGGAACTTTTTTTCACCCATGGAAAGAAAATAATCATCCAGTTCGGAAAGGGTCAAGTGCCTTATGTTTTTTAATTCAGGAGAGATCATGGTGCAAAGATAGGGTTGTGAAGGATGAGTTATCGATGATGGGCGATGAGCGGATACGGGATAATTTATAGCTCATCATTCTAACTCCTAACTCATGTCTCCAAACTCCTCTTTAACTTGCGCACATGAAAACAGCTTATATAATTGATGCGGTGCGCACCCCCATTGGAAGATATGGCGGCAAATTAAGTTCTATAAGACCGGATGATCTGCTGGCACATGTAATAAAGACGTTGATGCAAAGGAATGACTCGGTTGATGCGAATGTTATTGAAGATGTTATTGCTGGGGCAGCAAACCAGGCAGGGGAAGATAACAGGAATGTTGCACGTATGGCTGCGTTGCTAGCGGGCTTGCCCGTAACGGTTGCTGGTAATACAGTAAACCGTTTGTGCGCTTCCGGCCTACAGGCAATAATGGATGCAGCGCGTGCAATAATGTGCGGCGAAGGAATGATGTACATAGCTTGCGGAGTGGAAAACATGACACGCGCACCGTTTGTAACAGGGAAGAGTGATGGTGCATGGAGCCGTAAGAATGAAACCTTTGACACGACCATTGGTTGGCGTTTTACTAATAAAGAATTAGCTGCAATGTATTATCCTTATTCAATGGGGGAAACGGCTGAGAATGTTGCAAAGCAATGGAAGATATCGCGTGAAAGGCAGGATGAGTTTGCGTTTCACTCGCAGCAGAAATATTTTGTTGCATTAAAAGAGAGCAAATGGGATGATGAAATAGTGGCAATAGAAATGATCAATGACAGAATGATAACATGGTTTGCGCAAGACGAACACCCACGGGAAACAACGCTGGAGAAGCTGGCTAGTTTAAGGCCTGCTTTTGCAAAAGAAGGAACGGTAACAGCAGGCAATTCTTCTGGTATAAATGATGGAGCAGCAGCCATTTTAGTTGCAAGCGAGGAAGCTGTGAAGCAATTTGACCTGCAGCCTATTGCAAGAATTGTAAGCATGGCTGTTGCAGGAGTAGACCCGTCTATTATGGGTATTGGCCCTGTGCCTGCCACGCGGAAAGCCTTGCAGCGTGCAGGTTTGAACGTGAATGACCTGGATCTAATAGAATTAAATGAGGCATTTGCATCGCAAAGTATTGCATGTATTCATGATTTAGAATTGGATGAAGTAAAAGTAAATGTAAACGGAGGTGCTATAGCCCTCGGGCATCCGCTTGGCTGTAGTGGCGCTAGGATATCAACAACATTGATACATGAGATGCGAAGGAGAAAGGCTAGGTACGGACTAGCTACCATGTGTGTTGGGGTAGGGCAGGGGGCGGCTGTGATCTATGAAGGACTTAATTAGTCGTAGTAAGTGTCATCAAGGTAATAGTAGCCGTTTGGTTTTTTCCAGTACCAGAACTTGCCTCGGTAAACATAGTAGGTGCCGCGGTTAATTGTTTTTGAAAGTGAGGCAGGAACGTATAATATTTTCGGGGGGATGTATTTAAAACGATAGGCTAACTTTTTTGTTTGTTCAGGGGTATAAGCACGAGCATTTTCAGGGTTTAATATGGTTTTGTCAGCTTCACGGGGAAGGTCTGTTGCTGCTGCGACTATATTTCCATGGGCATCTACGATGATGATCGGTTTGGTATAAGGGGCTGTGGACGCTGTGTTTGAGGGGGAATTGGTTGTGGTGGTTGCGGGGGCTGTATGGCGGTGGCAGCTTGCAAGAATAAGAACAGTAAGAATAATTGGAAGGGTTTTACGCATTGAATAAGTGGTTTGGTATAGGATAATTCTAATATCATGCCAAAGGCTGGGAGGGTATGAGATGTGGTTGTATGGTAGTAGGCATAGGGTTAGGTGGGAGTTGGGATGGCTTTAGGTGGGCTTTGAGTGGGAGTAGGGTCTCTATAAGGTCTCTATAATGTCTCTATAAGGTTTCTGTAAGGGTATGGAAAATTGGGTAGAATGAGGTGGAATTTTTTAGTTTGAAGGCTTTTTTGCTGCAGGTCTGAAAGGTAAAGAAAAAGTTTGTTGATAGCAAATGTATTTGTTGTCCTAAAAGGAAAATAGTAAAACATTGCTTTGAAGAATTGTTTGCTGTTCTCCTGTTTTTAGGTTTTTTATGGTACAGGTATTTTCTTCTAATTCTTTGCTGCCGAGGATGGCGATAAATGGAATGTTTTTTTTCTCTGCGTATTTGAACTGTTTGTCAAATTTGGAGGGTTCGTGGAAGAGTTCACACTTGATGTTGTTGCTGCGGAGTTGCTGCATTAATGCAAATGCCGCTTTGCTTTCGGCTTCGCCTAAGTTGAAAAATAAAAGTTGTGTGCCTGTTTGCAGTTGCGGGGGGAATAGCTTTAGTTCTTCCATTACATCATAAATCCTGTCAACGCCAAAGCTGATGCCTACTCCGGGGATATTTGGTACACCAAATAAGCCAGTGAGGTCATCGTACCTGCCGCCGCCGCCGATGCTGCCCATTTGTACATTGTTGGCTTTTACTTCGAAGATAATTCCGGTATAGTAATTGAGGCCGCGGGCGAGCGTAAAATCGATCTGTAGTTGGTGGTTGGTGGTTGGTGGTTGGTAGTTAAGAAGGAATTCAATTTCTGAAAGACCTTTTTTGGCAGTTTCATTTTCCCCAAATAGTTCTTTTGCGGCGTTTATTTTTTCTTCATTGTTCCCATTGATGAGTAAATATTTTTCTATTGTACTTATTTGGTTTTCATCCAGGCTTTTGCCTCTTAATTCGTCCTTTACTTTTTCTATTCCAATTTTATCGAGCTTATCAATGGCGATTGTAATATCCATCATTTTATCAGCGCCACCGCAGGTTTCAGCGAGTGCAGTTAATATTTTGCGACTGTTGATCTTTACTTCTACATCAATTCCCAGTTTCTCAAAAACTGTTGCATAAATAATTGCAAGTTCTACTTCATTCAATAAAGAATTACTTCCTACTACATCTGCATCGCATTGGTAAAATTCCCTGTAACGCCCGCGTTGCGGGCGGTCTGCGCGCCATACGGGTTGTATTTGATAGCGTTTGAATGGGAAGGTTAGTTGGCCATGGTTTATTGCAATGTAACGAGCAAATGGGATTGTGAGGTCGTAACGGAGGGCTCTACTGGAAATATGGTTTGTAATTCTATAATAAGCTTCTTTATATTCTGAGGGGCTTAAATAAACTTCTTTATTTGTTGGAATATTTTTAAGATTTCCCAAAGCAATTCCTTCAAAATCTTCTGGTTTTAGCCCCGATAAATATTCTCCATTATTTAAAATTTTATAAATTAGCTTATCACCCTCATCGCCATACTTACCCATCAATGTTTCAAGGTTCTCCATTGCAGGTGTTTCTAGTGGCTGGAAGCCGTATAACTCAAACACAATGCGAATAGTATCAAAAATATAATTACGCTTGCGGATTGTTTCTGCGTTGAAATCTCTTGTGCCCTGTGGTATGGATGGTTTCATGATAAAGTAAAAAGTAAAAAATCAAAAGTAAAAAGAAAAAAGGGTTAGATATTTTGGAGGTTTGGTTTTGCCTTTTGAATTATTGTTTCGCAAACTTCATCCAGCATATTATATACGGCCTTAAAATCTTCTTCTGTTCCGTACCAAGGGTCGGGGACTATCCTGTCTTCGCCGGGATAGAGTTCATTCATGAGGAAATCTGTTTTGTTTGCGTTCCACAATTCTTTGCTCATGCGCTTTACATCAGTATAATTCTCGGTATCCATAACATATATCTTATCAAAGAAAACCATGTCTGTTTTTACAAATTGCCTTGCCCGCAGGCCGCTGATATCGATACCATGTTGTAATGCTACTTTTTGCGATAAGATGTGCGGCGGTTCGCCAATATGATAAGCGCCGGTTCCTGCGCTGTCTATTTCCCAATCTAATGCTGCCTGTTTTGCTTTATCCCTCAAAATGCCTTCTGCCAAAGGGCTGCGGCAAATGTTGCCGAGGCAGACCATAAGAATTTTCATGGGGGCAAAGATAGAAGGGTAATTAAAGGAAGTAAAAAGTAAAAAATAAAAAGTAAAAAAGTATAAGGATCTGTTATAAGACGAGAGCATTGAAAAACAAAAGAATATGCCTTATGGAATTTGTTTGTTGCAGCATCTCAATAGTAACAAGCGCTTTGTTATAAAAAACGGTATCAACATTTTATTAAACCAAAAAATATGTTTATGTTACCCAACAATATTTTACAAAGCGATGTTCTAGACCTGCTATTTGAAAACCGTAACAAAGCTTACGGGGCTTATGTTTTACGCAAAAATTACCCCCAACGGTTGAAAGCTGCTATGGCTGCTGTGACAGGGCTTGTGCTGGTTATTGCGTTGCTGCAATTTGAACTAAAAGGAAAGTATAAAAATATTGCTCCGCCAATCATTGATTCTATTACTGTTTTGCCAGTGACGCTTAGTCCCGAAGTGAAACAGCCGATCGCCAAAAGGGTTATTCAACCAAGGCGACAGGCTCAAATACAGTCTCCGCTGCCTTTAATTGTGAAAGACAGCGTGGCTAAGGATACTGTGGCAAAGGTTGAAGAATTGAACAATAATAAAATTGGTGCAGAAACGATAGATGGGCCGCCAGCAGGACCGGAGGTGGCAGGTACAGGAGGTAATGGAAACGGTAATGGAGAAGCGGCTAAAGTAACAAAACCTATTGTGCCTACTGTACTTGAAAATGCTGATATAATGCCCCAATTTCCGGGAGGAATGGATGCTTTTCAGAAATTTATGATGCGGAATTTAAAGCAGGCAGAAGACCTTGGACCTAATGATAAGCTGCTTGTGAACGCAAGATTTATTGTAGATGCCGACGGCAATGTGAAAGGAATTGAAATTATCCAAAGCGGGAGAAATGACCTTGATGCGGAGGTGATAAGGGTACTGAATAAAATGCCGAAATGGATACCGGGGGTTCAAAACGGTAGGAATGTTGCAGTGTATTTTAGATTGCCTGTTACTTTCGTGGGGCCAGATGAATAAAAAATGAGTATTTTGCTTCGCTTATTTTTAAAACTATTGTAATGGAAAACGAGGAAAGGGAAAGGCAGCGCAAAAGCTACGTGATGATGCGTATGATATATGATGTTGGTATGGGCGGTCTTATTTTGTTTATCGGAGTGATAATGCTGTTTGGGGAAAGACTAAAAATACCGGCGCTTACTACTATTATGACAAATATTGATGTTAACCTGCGTTACTTATTTGGGGGCCTATGCCTTTTGTATGGAGGTTTTAGATTGTACCGGGGCTTAAAGCATGAATATTGAAAAGAGAAAATGAAAGGAAATTTTTGGAACATAGTTTTAATATCTTTACTAACGCTTGCATCGTGCAGCAGTAATAAGGTGCAGGAATATGATACGCCTATAAAAGGGACGATAAATATAAGTGTGGACGAGAGTTTTAAGCCAGTGATAGATGAAGAAATAAAAGTGTATGAGTCTTCTTATCCTGAGGCACATATCATAGCATCTTATAAATCGCAGGCGGATTGTTTTAAGGACCTTGAGAGTGACAGTACAAGGATGATCATTGTGGCGCGAGGGTTAGATAGCGAGGAATATAGATATTACCAGGCAAAGCTGCAATATAAGCCTGTATGGGACCTGGTGGCATACGACGCAGTGAGCATGATAGTAAACCAGGCGTCGAAAGACAGTGTGTTCACGATAAAGCAGCTAAAGAAATTGCTTACGGATTCAAGCAATAAACATGAAGCTGTTGTAGACGGGAATAATGCTACAAGCACCGTAAGGTTTTTAATTGATTCTGTTTTGCATGGAAAGAGTTTTGGGGCAAATGTGAGAGCCGCAAACGGAAGTAAAGCGGTGCTTGACTATGTTTCCAGAAATGTGGATGCTATAGGTTTTGTTGGCTCCGGCTGGGTAGGGAATGATGAAGACCCTGACCAGAAAGCATACGATAATACGATACGACTGGCATTACTGGAATGTAAACCCTGCGGAAAGAATTATTTTGCAAAGCCTTCGCAAGAAAGTATTACATATGGATGGTACCCATTGGTGAGGCCATTGTACTATATCCTGAAAGAAAGTACAGCGGGTTTGGGAACGGGTTTCAGCGGTTTTTTAAGCCAGGAAAGAGGACAATTGATCTTCAGGAGGGCTAATTTGGTTCCTGCAAAAATGGACTTTAAAATAAGGAGGAGCAGTATTGAATGAAAATAAATATTGTTGAATGGAAGCGGTACGATTTTGGGGTTAATGGTGAATAATGTATTATTGCTTAACGGTTGGCATACAAGAAAGTAGCCGTATTTTAAAAAGGGTTACGGGAAATAAATATAAAAAGGCGTATTAAAAAAGACAAAACAATTATTACATGAAGCAGTTTTTATTAACAGGTATTGCTTTTGCATTTATTGCAACATTTACTGAGGCGCAAACAGTTGATGACGGTATCAAACTTTTGTACTATGAAAAAAATACCTCTGCGGTGCAGACGCTACAAAAAGTAGTGGCAGCTAACCCTAAAGATGCGCGCGCAATTTATTGGTTGGGGCAAGCTTTTCTTGCGAGCGAAGACCAAGATGTGAAAGATGCAAAAGCACTTTACCAAAAGGCACTAGCAGATGGTATCAATGACCCATGGATATGGGTAGGTATGGGTAATGTAGAGTTACTTGACGGGAAAGGCGATGTAAATGCTGCCAAGCAAAATTTTGAACAGGCTATTACTTCGAGCAAAACAAAAAAGGGTGAAAACCCTGAGATACTTGCAGCTATCGGCCGCGCAAATGCGGAAGGACAAAGCACACAGGGAGACCCAAATTATGGTATAGATGTTCTTAAAAGAGCATTGGCAATTGATACAAAGAACCCGGATATGGATATTAGCCTTGGTATATGCTATTTGAAACTGGGAGGGGAAAATGGGGGAGAGGCAGTGACCGCTTTCCAGGATGCTATTATCCGTAGTCCTCAATATGCAAAGGCGTATACTAAAATAGGCAAAGTGTATGAAAGCCAGGATAATAAAGAATACATGACACAGTGGTTTGATAAAGCTATTGCTGCTGATGCTACATATGGACCTGTGTACCTGGAATACTTTAAGTATTACGAGGAAAGAGATGTGAACCAGGCGAAAGTTTATCTTGATAAGTGGGTTGCGAATTCGGACCAGGATTGCCAGAGTTCTTTCTTTGTTGCAGATTATTATTTGCGTGCAGGCAATTTCCCTGAATCGTTGACCAGGGCTAAGGCTATGCAAGCAAGCGATTGCAAAAACTATCCGGGACTTAATCTTTTATTTGCTCTAAACTATGACAAAACGGGAGATTCCATGCAAGCAAAATCTTATATGGATAAATATTTTGGTACTGTGCCGTCAGATAAAATAGAACCCTCTGCTTATATTTTTGCAGGTAAATTATACTCTAAAATTCCAGGCTACCAGGATACTGCCTCTATATATCTACAAAAAGCAATTGATGTGGATACAATTGTAAGAAACAAAATGGCGTACATTAATACTGCTATTACTATCATGGCTAATGCAGGAAACCTTACACAGGAGATGTATTGGATGAGTAAACTTGGCGCCTTGAATGGCGGAGGTGTCAGCGAGGCTAATTATTATAAATTAAGCAGTTCTGCAGACAAGGCATTGGTAATGGCTGACTCAGCCTATGTTTCACAGCACGATACAGTTACCATTATGAAAACTTATGCCCTTGCAGACTCTATTGACAAAGCATATATCAATGCATATCCAACTAAGCCTCAAGGATATTCTTTCCGGGTGCGGGCTGCAAAGATAGCAGACTATGACACTACAAAAGGACTGGCAATTGAACCGATGGCACAACAAAATGATTATCTTTCAAAAGATACCTCTGCAGGCGCCAAAAATGGAATCTATGTGAACGATTATTTTTTGCTTATATATTATGCACAATACGTAAAGGATATGCCTAAAATAGATGCATATAAAAAAGTAATTGACATTGCTTCGCAAATGATGGCGCTTTTCCCTGACCCGAATGATGAAAACAACAAGGCTGCAAAAAATATATATGATAAGTTTACCGGTATCGTGAACAAGTACCAGCAGAAGAAACAGCAGCCCTCCTAAATCGAATAAATAAAATGTTATAAGAAAAGCTTCTCAAAAGAGAGGTTTTTCTTTTTTAAATGCAGCCCTTACTTTTGTATAAATAAAATTCATGAGTTTGCTTAGTATTCTTTTGGAAGCGACAAAGCAGGGAACATCCGCTGATTATTTTCCTATCGGACTGCAAATTATTTTTGCAGCAGGATTTGTAGCTACCATGATATGGGTATCTGCAATGGTTGGCCCCAAAAGAAAGACCTCTGACAAGCTAGAAGGTTTTGCAAGTGGGATAGCCAGCCATGGAGATGCCCGACAGCCAATGGCCATCAAGTATTTTTTAATTGCTATCCTGTTTGTGCTTTTTGATGTTGAGGTTATATTTTTTTATCCTTACGCAGTGAACTTTAAAGCACTTGGCTGGAGCGGATTTGGGGAAGTGCTTTTGTTTGTAGCATCCTTTCTTGCCGGCTTTATTTACATAATAAAGAAAGGGGCACTGAAATGGGAGGATTAATCAATTAAATTTAAAAGTAATGCGCCCAGTACGTTTCAATATAAATCCCAAGAAACCGGATATTCATAACAATATCGCTATTGCCGAAATGCCTGAGGGTTCAATGGGAGAAGGATATTTTGCTACTAAATTTGAAAGGGTTGTTGCGTTAGGCCGAAAAAATTCTTTCTGGCCTTTACCCTTTGCCACTTCTTGTTGCGGTATTGAATTCATGGCCACATGGCTTCTCACTTACGATCTTGCACGTTTTGGCTCAGAGCGTTTAGGCTTTACGCCACGCCAATGCGATTTGCTAATGGTGATGGGCACTATTGCCAAAAAAAATGGGGCCGGTATTGAAGTCAAGTTTATTTGCAAATGGCAGAGCCGCGATGGGTGATAGCCGTTGGTGCGTGTGCATCTTCAGGCGGTATTTTTGATACTTATTCCGTGTTGCAGGGCATTGACCAAATTATACCGGTTGATGTGTATGTACCGGGTTGCCCGCCAAGGCCTGAAGCAATTATTAGATGGCGTTATGCGAATACAGGAATTAGTAGGTAAGGAAAGCCTGCGGAGAAGAAAAAGTGAGCATTACCAAAAACTGTTAGGAACTTATGACATACAATAATCCGTGCAAAGTCCTATCATTATAAATTAAAAAGCTTTAAATGCCTTTAACCAACGAAAGAATTAAACAAAAACTGGTTGATAAATTTGGAGATAAAGTTTTCAATTTTGAGGAGCCTTATGGAATGCTTACTTTTGAAGCGCCTAAAGAAAACAATTTAAAGGTATTGCAACTATTTGTATGAGGATGAGGAACTGCATTTCCAGTTTTTAACTCGATCTATGTGCTGTTCATTATCCTGAGCAGGCTGGAAGAGAAATTGGCCGTTGTTTATCATTTGCATAACCTGGTTGACAATGTTCGTGTAAGATTAAAAATCTTTACCGATGTAAATCAACCCGACATATTTACTGCCAACAAATCTGTTTTCGGCGGCTAACTGGATGGAACGTGAAACATATGATTTTTACGGTGTTAATTTCGTTGGCCATCCAAACCTTAAAACGAATTTTGAATGTAGATGAAATGGATTATTTCCCCCTACGAAAAGAGTTTCCGCTGGAGGACCAAACCCGAACGGATAAAGATGATGAAATGTTTGGAAGAGGAGCGGACGAATTGGCATTTGTTGACAAGTATTGATTGATAAATAATTGCATTGACTGATAGTGTCTAAACTGTCAGTCTAAGGAGTTTATATAAAGAGATATATCTCATGATATATTATATCCGACAATATCACATCATATAAAATTGCCGGAAGGGTCTATGGAAAACAAACAACCACGCTTAACTTGGGGCCAACGCACCCGGCAACACACGGTGTATTTCAGAATATATTAGAAATGGATGGCGAGAGAATTGTATTCAGCCGACGCAAACCGTAGGTTACATTCATCGTGCTTTTGAAAAGATCGCAGAGCGAAGGCCTTTATACCAGATTACGCCACTTACCGACCGCATGAATTATTGCTCGTCAGCCCCATCAATAACATGGGCTGGCATATAACCTGTGAAAAATTGTTGAAAGTAAAAGCTCCGAAACGAGTTGATTACATGCGGATCATCATTATGGAACTGGCGCGAATATCAGACCATCTGATTTGCAACTCTGTTGTGGTGTTGATGCAGGTGGCTTTCACCGGATTTTTATATGTGATGCAATACCGGGAATTGATCTATGAGATCTATGAAGAAATATGTGGTTCGCGGTTAACAACAAACATTGGACGAATTGGTGGCTTTGAAAGGAATTTTACCGCTGTTGCGTGGACAAAACTGGAGAAGTTTCTAAATGAATATCCAAAAGTCCTAAAAGAGTTTGAAAACCTCCTCAGCCGCAACCGCATCTTTATGGATCGCACGATCGGGGCGGGGGCAATCAGTGCAGAGAGAGCATTGAACTACGGTTTTACCGGGCCAAATCTTGCGGGCTGCCGGTGTGGATTACGACGTACGTGTTCATGCACCGTATAGCAGTTACGAAGATTTTGATTTTACCATTCCCGTTGGAAATACCGGCGATTGTTATGACCGTTTTCTTGTTCGCAATGAGGAAATGTGGCAGTCGCTCAAACTCATTGACGAGGCATATAAAAAAGTGCAGGAATTTAAGGGCGCCGAAGCAGAAGTTTATCATGCAGATATACCTGAATATTATTTGCCTGATAAAAAAGATGTATACACAAAAATGGAGGCGCTAATATGGCATTTCAAGATCATAATGGGCGAAACTGAAATGCCGAAAGGAGAAGTCTATAACAGTGTGGAAGGTGGAAACGGGGAGCTTGGTTTTTATTTTATCAGTGATGGCGGCAGAGCACCATACCGGCTCCATTTTCGAAGGCCTTGCTTTATTTATTACCAAGCCTATGCAGAACTGACAAAAGGGGCAATGCTTAGCGATGCAGTAATAACCATGAGCAGCCTGAATCTGATCGCTGGCGAGATGGATGCTTAAATAATTGAATTAACGACTATGAATATTGAATTCTCACAGGAAAAATTAGCGCAGGTAAAAGAGCTTATCTCTCATTATCCAGAGGGAAAACAAAAAAGTGCATTGCTTCCTGTGCTACATTTGGCGCAGGAAAATTTCGGCAACTGGCTTGATGTTCCTGTAATGGATCATGTGGCCGAGCTACTACAATTGGACCCAATTGAGGTATATGAAGTAGCGACTTTTTACAGCATGTACAATTTGAAACCTGTTGGCAAAAATGTTTTTGAAATTTGTCAAACAGGGCCTTGCATGTTGAACGGTAGCGATGATATCATTAAATACATCGGCGATAAACTCAGCATTAAAACAGGCGAAACAACAAAAGACGGGTTATTCACTTTAAAAACCGTAGAATGCCTTGGCGCCTGTGGATATGCGCCAATGATGCAGCTCGGAAAAACTTACCGTGAGCATTTGACAAAGGAAAAAGTGGATATGATAATTGAAGAGTGTGTAAAAAATGCTGCAGCAAATAACTAGTAATTATTTTACCAACATTTAAAAATTAATGATGATGAAACTGAATCCTTATTTAACTTTTTCCGGCAACGCTGAAGAGGCATTGAACTTTTATCAAAGTGTTTTAGGCGGAGAAATATCTCAACTTGGCCGTTATGGCGAAAGCCCAATGCCCTGCGAAGAAGCGGATAAACAAAAAATAATGCATGCAAGATTTATATTTGACAATAATTTAATAATGGTTTCTGACGGCATGAAAGAGCATGAGATCTCAACCAACGGAAATATTCAATTGGCAGTGGATGTACCTGATCCTGATGAAATAGAAACTGTATTTAATAAAATGTCAGAAGGCGGCACAGTAACAATGCCTTTGACAGAACAGTTTTGGGGTGCAAAATTTGGCATGTTAAAAGACAAATTTGGCATAAGATGGATGTTCAATTGCGACGTTAAAAAATAGAATAGGGATTTCAATGAAAGCTAAAGTTGATACTAAATGGGTGTAAAATTATTATTAGAGAAAAATCACATTGAAGGCATTCGTTTTTATGATGTTTATCGCCGCGAAGGCGGTTATCGAAGCGTTGAAAAAGCATTGAAAACGTCGCCGGAAGCTATTGTGGAAGAGGTGAAGAAAAGCGGCTTGCGTGGCCGGGGAGGCGCTGGTTTTCCTTGCGGAATGAAATGGAGTTTTATTGCCAAACCAGAAGGTGTGCCCCGCCACTTGGTTTGCAATGCAGATGAAAGTGAACCTGGTACCTTTAAAGACAGATATCTAATGGAGTTTATTCCCCACCTATTGATCGAAGGGCTGATCGTTTCTTCTTTTGCACTTGGCTCAAACGTGACCTACATATACATCCGCGGGGAATACGCATGGATCATTGACATACTTGAACAGGCAATTGCTGAAGCTAAAGCAAAGGGGTTTTTAGGCAAAAATATTTTAGGTACAGGTTTCGATTGTGAAATATATGTGCATCGCGGCGCAGGGGCATATATCTGCGGCGAAGAAACAGCTTTACTCGAATCGCTGGAAGGCAAACGCGGAAATCCCCGCATCAAACCACCTTTTCCGGCTGTAAGAGGTGCTTGGGACAGGCCTACCGTAGTAAACAATGTAGAAACTCTCGCAGCAGTTGTTCCGATTATCAATATGGGCGGTGAAGAATACTCTAAGATCGGGGTTGGGCGAAGCACAGGAACTAAATTAATTTCAGCCTGCGGCAATATTAATAAACCTGGTGTGTATGAAATTGACATGACCATTTCCGTTGAAGAGTTTATTTATAGTGATGAATATTGCGGTGGCATTCCAAACAACAAAAGATTAAAAGCATGCATTCCCGGAGGGTCATCTGTACCCATTCTTCCTGCAAATCTTTTGCTAAAAACAGCAAAAGGAGAAATAAGGCTTATGAACTATGAAAGCCTAGCTGATGGGGGTTTTGCTACCGGCAGCATGATGGGAAGCGGCGGCTTTATTGTTTTGGACGAAGACCAGTGTGTAGTAAAACATACGTACACTTTAGCAAGATTTTACCGCCATGAAAGCTGCGGTCAATGCTCTCCCTGCCGTGAGGGAACAGGGTGGATGGAAAAAATATTGAAAAACATTGATTCCGGCAGAGGCAAACTAAGCGATATAAACCTGCTATGGGAGATACAGCGAAAAATAGAAGGAAACACCATTTGCCCATTGGGCGATGCAGCCGCATGGCCCGTAGCAGCAGCAATAAGGCATTTCAGGGATGAATTTGAGTGGCATGTTTTAAATCCAGAGGAATCACAAAAAAGAAATTATGGTATTGCTCATTATGCAGATGCGTTACAAGAATCTCTGCAAATACAAATATGAGGCTATAATCCCTCTAAATTTATTTGCATGACTATTAGAAAAGCATTTATTGCACATAGCTGGACAGACATAGCAATAAATATTCAAACAAAAGCAGTGGCAAAAAGGCTTTCTGAAAAAATTCCGGTTATTTACTTTTCACAGTCGAGGATTGGCAGAAATGAATTAAAGATAACTGACACGCTTTCTGTTGTAGAATGGCCTAATAAAAGACCTAATACCGTAAAAGATTTCTTATTCATTTTAAAAAAAATAAGGAGGGAAAAGCCTGATGTTTTGATCGTACATTTTGGTGCCACTAATGTTTGTATGGTTGCATCATGGTTGCTTCGTGTAAAGCATCGCATATGCTGGATGCATACTCTCACAGATCAATTTTATCTTGACAGTAAAGGCAACAGTGCAGTAGCTAAAACCGCAATAAATAGAAGGCGGTATTCATATTGGTTTGCTACTCATATAATAGTGCTAAATGAATTTGCAAAAAAGGATGCAGTTTTAGGGTATAAAATCCCGATTTCTAAAATTGTAAAAATTTATAATGGCATAATGCCTATAAAAAATTCGATGAATTTAGGGCAAACTTCGTTCAGTCAAATAAAATCTATAATATATTTAGGCAGATTGGATGAGAGTAAGGGCGTAGATATTTTATTAAAAGCTTTCGAAATCTTAATTAAAAATAGACATGATGTTTGCCTTGAGATAGGGGGAGAAGGGAGTAAAGAGCTACAAATAAAAGAGTGGGTAAAAAATCATGAAATGGAATCAAAAGTTATTTTTTGGGGTTCTATCAGTAATCGCCAAGACAAAGAAAATTTTATTTGTAAAGCATATTGCATGATTGTACCGAGCAGGATAGATAATTTTCCCACGGTAATTTTAGAAGGATTTGCAGCAGGTGTACCTGTTATAGCAAGTGCTGTTGGCGGAATAACTGACATGATAGAAGATGGAAAGACCGGGATGTTGTTTGAGCAAGAAAACGTAATTCAGCTTGCTGATGCAATGATAAAGATCGTTTCAGACATTACTTTCAGAAATAAAATTGCACAGCAAGGAAAAGATCGGTTTAATAATAATTTTACAATTGAAAGACATGTGAACAATGTAATCAAATTTTTAGATGATTTGGCATAAAACTGCGATAAAAGATAAAACAATATTTATTGCTCATAGCTGGTCCGAAGCAGCTATAAATAAACAGTCTGTTGAACTGGCAAAATATTTTTCTCTAAGCAACAAGGTTTATTTTCTTAACGCGAAAAAAAGGGACTTACCGGTTGAGAAAATAAATGAAAATCTCGTTGTTTTGGAATGGCCGGGTAAACGACCGATAACGTATAAGGATTTTGTTTTCGCATTTAAACTCATGAAAAGATATAAGCCGGATCTGATAATCTCAAACTTTGCAGCGAATAATATTATGATGATTGCCGGATGGTTAACTGGAGTAAAATGCAGGATATGTTATTTTCATACATTAGTGGCACAACATATTGCTGATTTTGGCAAATTGGATCTTCGGCAGCGGATAAATATTTTCAGAAAGGGCTTTGTATTTCGTGCTGCCACAAGGATGATAGCTTTATCAAATGCGGGAGAAAAAGAATTGAAAAAATATTATAAAATAAAAGAATCAAGGATCTATTTATTTTCCAATTCGATAACAGACAAAAAAATGATAAACACTTCCGGAAATATTGAAAAGATCGGGATAATAGGACGGTTGCATCCTTCAAAAGGGGTAGATATACTAATAAAAGCATTAACGAAAGTGGTAGAATATTTCCCAAAAATTATGCTTATTATAGTTGGTAAAGGCAGCGAGGAAACAAAATTAAAAGCGCTGGTACAAAATTGTGAACTACAAAACAATGTTTCTTTTGAAAGTGGGATCGCTTATGATAAAATATTTGAATTCCTAGTATCCATCAATTTTCTTATAGTGCCAAGCAGGATAGATAACCTGCCAACAGTTGTGATG
This sequence comes from uncultured Bacteroidota bacterium, assembly GCA_963771435.1. Lineage (GTDB taxonomy): Bacteria > Bacteroidota > Bacteroidia > Chitinophagales > Chitinophagaceae > CAVYTF01. The sequence goes on from CAVYTF010000025.1 coordinate 41,475, forward strand.
GAAGCATTCTCAACAGGCACACCAGTAATAGGCAGCAATATTGGGGGTATTCCCGATATGATCGTGGATGGTTATAATGGGTCATTATTTGAAAATGAAAACAGTGATGATCTGGCACGTAAAATAGTATCTCTTTTAAAAAATGACGAAAAACGCGATCTGTTTTCAAAAAATGCGCGTCAAACATTTGAAAAAAAATTTAGTGTAGAAAATCATCCGGAGCGCTTTGAAGCTATGTTATCTTCATAGATCATTTTTAAATTCAGGATCTTAATCCTTTGTTTATTTGCCAAGAAATGATTAATACATCGATTTGAAACTGGATTTTACGCTTATTGGTAAAGTTTAAAACCAGGCGGATATTTTGGTTTCACAGTGCCCAATTTTGAGCGTTTTTATCATGTTCCGGAAAATATGCGCGACAAACATCTCGGATAGGTAGGACCACCTGTGCATATTAATTTTTATACAGTTCAAAACCTGAAAAAAATACTGCCGCATTTTGGCTTCGAAATTTTGTATCTGAAAGCAAGGGCATTTCCCTCCCTTAACTGGAGAAATAAAAACACTTACAAAAAACTTTTGCTCTCGCTTCAGGGAAAATTTTATGGCCCCACCATTTTATGTATTGCCAGGAAAATTGGTTGATCTCTGAAATAATTTCAAGAGCAGGATAATTCTGCTCATTCTTCATAAACTTCAACCCAAATCCATGGGATTCAACTCAAATTTCATGGGATTCAACTCAAATTTCATGGGATTTAACTCAAATTCCATGGGATTCAACTCAGATTCCATGGGATTCAATTCAAATTCCATGGAATTCAACTCGAATTTCATGGGATTTAACTCAAATTCCATGGGATTTAATCCAAATCCCATGGAAGCCGCTCGGGCATATTTAGTAAACGGTGTTAAAGATAAACCTGTTTCAAAAAACAATAAAGCCTTTCAACTAATTTAAAAAGAAGGAATAAATTTGCGTTTGCTTTAATATTGTTGCAGTAATTCACTAAATATTTAGTAGCATTGCGGAACGAATATTAGCACGCATCATCTTTGAAAAAGTAACTTCTATTCTATAAAAAAATGCCTGATCAGCCATTATTTAAAGTAACAATTGATAATATAAGCGTAGAAGTGCCTGCGGGAACGACTATTCTTGAAGCCGCGCGAAAAATTGGAGGGGAAGTTGCGCCGCCTGCTATGTGTTTTTATAGTAAGCTAAAAGGCAGCGGTGGCAAATGCCGCACCTGCTTAGTGGAAGTGAGCAAAGGTTCTGAAAAAGACCCGCGCCCCATGCCAAAACTGGTGGCTAGCTGCAGAACCACCGTGATGGACGGGATGAAAGTGAAAAATATCACAAGCGAAAAGGTAATTGACGCAAGGAACGGGGTGGTAGAGTTTCTACTTATTAATCACCCGCTGGATTGCCCCGTTTGTGATCAAGCCGGCGAGTGCGATCTGCAGAATTTGAGTTATGCGCATGGCAAAGAAGGGACGCGCTACGAATTTCAGCGGCGCACTTTTGAAAAGCATAGTTTGGGAGAATATATCCAGCTTCACATGACGCGATGTATACTTTGTTTTCGCTGTGTGTACACTGCAGACCAGCTTACTGATAAAAGAGCCCATGGCATTTTAGACCGCGGCGACCATTCTGAAATTGCTACTTATATTGAAAAGAATTTAGACAACGATTTTATAGGAAACGTGATCGATGTTTGCCCTGTGGGTGCACTAACAGACAGGACTTTCAGATTCAAAAACAGGGTATGGTTCACGAAACCTGTTGATGCCCATCGCCATTGTGATAAATGCTGCGGCGAAGTGCAGTTATGGATGAGGGGAGATGAAGTTTTCAGGGTAACTGCACGAAAGGATGAATGGGGAGAAATAAAAACTGCCGCAAATGGCAAAACAGGCTGGATATGTAACGAATGCCGGTTTGAAAAAAAGAAAACGGCTGACTGGGAAATTGAAGGGCCGAGCGTGATAAGCCGCCAGTCAGTTATTTCAGGCAATCATTATGTTGGTTTGAAAATGCCGCAAGAAACAATCACCGAGGTGATGGATGGGAGTGTGCCAAGGCTTTTTTTAGACATACATGACGTAAGCGAAGTAAACAAAAAAGATATTGACCTGAGTTTGATCGAAGGGCCGGCACATTCCAATAACTTTGATCAATAGAAAAAGAAGGAGGATATATGTTTCATTTAATGGCAATCGATTGGGGACTATTCTTAGAAAAGCTTATTTTAATTGCTGTGGTTGTTTTTGCCAGCCTTGGTATTGCCTTGTACAGTACTTACGCAGAAAGAAAAGTTGCCGCAGTGATACAAGACAGGCATGGACCAAACCGTGCCGGCCCATTTGGCATTTTGCAGCCTTTTGCAGATGGAGTGAAATTGATGTTTAAAGAAGAAATTATTCCTAATTCGTCCAGCAAAGTTTTATTTATTCTTGGCCCCGGGTTAGCCATGACAGCCGCCTTGCTTACAAGCGCTGTGATCCCATGGGGAGGAAAAGTGGAATTGTTTGGAAGAACTTTTGAATTGCAGATAGCAGATGTAAATATTGGTATCCTGTACATTTTTGCAGTGGTAAGCCTTGGGGTGTATGGCGTAATGATAGGCGGTTGGGCATCTAATAATAAATTCTCTTTGATGGCTGCCATGCGCGGCGCATCGCAGGCAATAAGTTATGAATTGGCAATGGGTATTTCACTGATCGCACTGCTGATGCACACTGGGTCACTAAGTTTGAGTACTATTGTACACCAACAAATGAGCGGCGGATGGGGTGGAATATTAGGCTGGAATATCTGGCGCCAGCCACTGGGGTTCATCATATTTTTAGTTTGCGCTTTTGCTGAATGTAACCGTACTCCCTTTGACCTATCAGAAGCTGAAAGCGAGCTAAACATGGGATACCACCAGGAATATTCTTCAATGAAACTTGGATTTTATTTGTTTTCAGAATATGTGAATATGTTTATCAGCAGCGCAGTGATAGTAACATTATTCTTTGGGGGATATGATATTCCCTTTTTAAATGAAAGCCTATTGTCGCCCAATGTTGCAGCAATTTTCGGCATCATTGCTTTGATGTTGAAAATAGCATTTTTTATCTTTTTATTTATGTGGGTAAGATGGACAGTGCCAAGGTTTAGGTATGATCAGCTGATGAATCTGGGGTGGAAAAATTTATTGCCTTTGGCCATTGCAAATATGCTGATAACAGCGGTTGTAATTTTGTGGTTGAAGAAATAGGGGGGAGAGATATTTGTATCAAAATATAAAGTTGGGTTTTATAGTTTATAAAAATATTTTTGCAAACCTTTATAAAGCAGCTAATTTAAAAATGCAAGCATTAACAAACAGGGTGAAGCAAGTCGAACGAAAGCCTATGAATTTTCTGGAGAAAATGTATCTCTGGAATATTGCGAAAGGCATGTTTATCACTTTCAAACATATTTTTAAAAAGAAAGCCACCATCAATTATCCTGAAGAGAAGAGGGAATTTAGCCCGGTATTTCGCGGGCTGCAAGTGCTGAACCGCGATGAGGAAGGGCGTGAGCGTTGCACTGCCTGTGGTTTATGTGCCGTTGCCTGCCCCGCGGAAGCTATAACGATGGAAGCTGCAGAGCGGTTGCCCGGCGAAGAAAACCTGTATAGAGAAGAGAAATATGCAGTACGTTATGAAATAAACATGCTGCGCTGCATCTTTTGCGGCTACTGCGAAGAAGCCTGCCCCAAAGACGCGATCTATTTAAGCGAGACTTTTACACCATCTAATTTTGCAAGGAAGGGGTTTATTTACGGAAAAGAAAATTTATTGATACCAAACCCCATTACTGACCCTGAAGGATATGCAAAAGCAAAAGGGAAAGCAAGAAATTATCCAAACTAATTATAAATGGATATTACTACTATACTTTTTTGGTTTTTAAGCGGGCTTGCGGTTTTTAGTGCGATAATGGTATTGATCAGCAAAAATCCTGTACATAGTGTATTGTGGCTTGTTGTTGTTTTCTTTTGTATTTCCGGGCATTATATTTTGTTAAACGCACAATTTCTCGCTATTGTAAATATAATTGTGTATGCAGGAGCAATAATGGTACTTTTTCTTTTCGTAATTATGTTGATGAATTTAAATGCAGAAACAGAACCCCAAAAAAATGCGTGGTTTAAATTGACAGGAGTTATATCAGGTGGCTTAATGCTATGGATACTACTATCTGTTGTGCGGTCATCCACAGAGCTAAATAACCGTATGGCTGAAATGAATGGAGGAAATATTGGACTAATAAAAAATTTAGGAATGGAGTTATTTAAAAATTTCGCAGTACCATTTGAGTTAAGCAGTGTTTTGTTTTTAAGTGCAATGGTTGGTGCTGTGGTTATTGGTAAAAAAGATCAGTTTTAAAATAAGATATGCCTATTCAATATTATATCGGGTTAGCTTCAGTATTATTTTGTATTGGTATTGTGGGGGTACTTGTGCGCAGAAATGCGATCATTATTTTTATGTCCATTGAACTGATGCTGAATTCAGTGAACTTGCTGCTTGTCGCATTTTCAAAGATGCATTATGCAATGAGCCTAGTAACAACTAAAGGAGCAATTGCAGCATCTTCCGGGATTGATGGACAAATCTTTGTTTTTTTTATAATGGTTGTCGCAGCAGCAGAAGTAAGTGTAGGTTTGGCAATAATTGTTATGATGTACCGAAATGTGCATTCAGTAGATATTAATTTTTTAAACAGGTTGAAAAATTAAATAAAGCTAGAATAAGATTTTGTTTTGGCTTCGATTTTGCAATATGAATTTAGCTTATTTAGTACCATTATTTCCGCTCCTAGGTTTTTTGATTAACGGACTTTTTAGAAAATCGTTGAGCAAATCTGCGACTGGTGTTATTAGTTGCGGGGTAATTTTAACTTCATTCATCATCAGCATTTTACTTTTTATTGATGTGAAAAATAATGGAAGTTCTGTTGTTTCATATTTTAATTTTATAAACACTGACAGTTTTAAAATACCTTTTGCCTTCCAGATTGACCAACTTTCATCTATATTTTTATTAATTATTACGGGGATTGGATTTCTTATTCATATTTATTCAACATCTTATATGCATGAGGAACCAAGCGAGCATTTTGCACGATATTTTTCTTATCTAAATTTATTTATTTTTTCGATGTTGTTGTTAGTGCTTGGTGCTAATTATGTAATTATGTTTATTGGTTGGGAAGGGGTTGGCTTATGCTCTTACTTATTAATAGGATTTTGGTTTAAAAATAATAATTATAATTATGCAGCCAAAAAGGCTTTCGTAATGAACCGTATCGGAGACCTTGGTTTTCTACTTGCTATTTTTTGGATACTTGCAAGATTGGGCACGGTTAATTACAGCGACGTATTTTCTCATGCCAACCTTTTATCATCTGTTGATATTACCTGGATAACGATATTACTTTTTATCGGAGCAACAGGCAAGAGTGCACAAATTCCGTTGTATACCTGGCTTCCTGATGCAATGGCTGGCCCAACGCCTGTATCAGCTCTTATACATGCTGCTACAATGGTTACTGCTGGTATATACATGATCGCACGTAGCAATATTTTATATACACTTGCCCCATTCACTCAAAGCATTATTGCAATTATTGGTTTAGCAACAGCTATACTCGCGGCAACAATAGCACTTAAACAAAATGATATAAAAAAAGTATTGGCTTATTCTACAATCAGCCAGTTGGGTTATATGTTTTTGGGATTAGGTGTAGGAGCGTACACTGCATCGGTTTTTCATGTAATGACCCATGCTTTTTTTAAAGCATTATTATTTCTTGGGGCAGGCTCTGTAATCCATGCAATGGGCGGAGAGCAGGACATGCGGAAAATGGGCGCACTAAAAAAGTATATGCCTGTGACAAACATTACTTTTTTAATTGGCTGTATAGCTATTGCAGGGATACCTCCATTTTCAGGGTTTTTCTCAAAGGATGAAATATTGAGCGCTGCATTGGCAAAAAATTCAATATTATACTACATTGGAGTTGGAGGTGCTTTGTTGACTGCTTTTTATATGTTTCGTTTATATGCATTGACATTCATGGGAACTTTCAGAGGCACAGATGAGCAGCATCATCACTTGCATGAAAGCCCTGTTCTAATTACAATTCCTTTAATTGTTCTTGCACTTCTTTCTTTTGCCGGAGGCTTTATAAACATTCCTGAAGTATTTGCAAAAGATGCAAATAATCTAGAGAAATTCCTGGCGCCAATTTTTGCCCAATCAACAGCTATTCAAAAAGCTAAGCCTGTTAGTTCATCACAGGAATTGATGTACATGACTGTAAGCACCATCCTTATTTTACTTACTATATTTTTTGCCGTTAATCAATATAAAAAATATCAAAACAAAAACGAAGAGGCTACAGGGTTTGCGAAAGTTTTAGAAAACAAGTGGTATGTTGACGAATTGTATGATGCAGTAATCATAAAACCCTTAGATTCTTTTTCAATTTTTCTTAAAAACGTAGTAGAGAAGTCGGGAATAGACGGTTTGATAAATGGAGTGGGGAAGTTTGTAAAATATTCTTCACGCCAACTGCGCCTGTTGCAAAGCGGCCAGGTCGGTAACTATATCTTATTTATGGTGATGAGTATTGTTGTGTTGTTTCTTGTTTTCTGGAACCAGGCTGTCATACTTCAATTTTTTGAAAAAGTATTTTAAAAGCACGAATTATAAAAGATGATCGCTGTTCTACTTATATTGATTCCTTTGTTTGCAGGCTTGGTTTCTTTTTTTATAAAAGGAATAAATGGCGCAAAAAACTGGTCATTGTTTACAGCTATCATTACTCTTGCAGTCTCTTTGATGAGTGTCTTTAATCCCTCAAAAATATTCTTTAATACCGATTGGTTGCCCATGCTTGGCAGCAGTTTCAACCTTTCGCTGGACGGCATGAGCAAAATGCTTTCTTTGTTAACCGCAATTGCATTTCCTATTGTTTTTGCGGCTGTTTATAAAAACAATTACAGCAAAGCAAATAATTTTTATGCATTAATGTTATTTATGCAGGCGGGTTTAATGGGTGTTTTTTTAGCATCTGATGCGCTGGTATTTTATTTCTTTTGGGAACTTGCTTTAATACCGGCTTATTTCCTTTGCTCCCAATGGGGCGGCGAGAAAAGAATTGCCGTTACGTTCAAGTTTTTCATTTACACTTTTGTAGGCTCGCTGATAATGCTCATTGGCATTTTATTTCTTTATTTCAAAACACCTGATCATTCATTTGCTATACAATCATTTTACAATCTCAAACTTTCTCAAAGCCAGCAATACATTGGTTTCTGGCTTTTCTTTATAGCATTTGCCATTAAGATGCCCATCTTTCCCTTTCATACATGGCAGCCTGATACATACGAACAATCGCCTACTGCCGTTACAATGATATTAAGTGGCGTTATGGTTAAAATGGGGTTATACGGGGTTATCCGCTGGGTACTTCCTATTTTTCCGGATGCCGTTTCCAGGTTCAGCCATATCGTTATTTTATTAAGCGTCATTGGCATGTTATACGCCTCCTTAATTGCCATAAAACAGGACGATATAAAAAGGCTGGTTGCTTATTCTTCCATTGCCCACATCGGTTTAATGTGTGCTGTCATTTTTACCAAACAACAAATTGGTTTGGATGGTGTGATGATACAAATGTTCAACCATGGTATTAATATAATCGGGCTGTGGATAGTGGCTGATGCCATTGAGCAGCAGCTTGGAACCAGGAAATTCAGTGAACTTGGCGGCCTTGCACAAAAAGCACCGGCGTTGGCTATTTTATTTGTTGTGATGGCTTTGGCAAATATTGCTTTGCCATTAACCAATTCTTTCATCGGCGAATTTTTAATGTTCAATGGATTGTTCAGGTATAATTTCTGGGTGGCCGCAGTTGCAGGCATCAGCATAATACTTGCGGCTGTTTATACCCTTAATATGATTCAAAAAATATTTTACGGTAATACAGTTCCGGCAACGGAAAAGGCAGTTGATGGTGATACCAGTGTTCAGGTGGCGCTTATTATTTTGGTAATTGTGGTGATATTGTTGGGCATTTATCCGCAGCCAATGCTTCAATTGACACATGATACTGCAAAAGCTGTATTGGCTAATGTAAATTTGAGGGGCCGTTAAGTAGAATTAGAGGGGCTAAAAGTGAAAGTCTGCAGGAATTGACTGAAAGTTCGCAGACTTTCAACAAAAGTCTGAAGGAATTAGCTGAAAGTTCGCAGACTTTCACCAAAAGTCTGAATGAATTGGCCGAAAGTTCGCAGACATTTGGCAAAAGTCTGAAGGAAATGACTGAAAGTTCGCAGACTTTCACCAAAAGCTTGCAGACATTGGGTAAATTCCCGGTTAAATAGAAGGAAACTTGGGTTTGATAATAAAAGTTAGGAAAAGTTGTCACGGAAAATAATATGAATGCAATAATTGTTTCGGCGGTTTTAGGGGTATTGATGATGTTCAGCAGCTTTCTGGTGAAAAGCAAGAGCGCTTTTAAACAAATTGCTGTTGTTGGCTTGCTTTTGCTTCTTATTGCAAACGTTCTTGATGCTAAATATGGTATTGTCTTTTTTAATGTTGATACCAAAGGCATGTTGAGCTTTAATACTTTTGGTTTATTTTTCAACAGTATTGCTATCGCATGTACATTAATTTATGTTCTCCTGACAGGAAAAGAAATTGAACGGACTGGGAATTATGTTGCCGAATATTTCACGCTTATATTTTTTGTACTCTGCGGCGTGTCTATGCTTACTGCGTATGCCAATTTATTGATGTTGTTTTTAGGAATAGAAACCCTTTCCATCCCGCTTTATATTCTAACGGGTAGCGATAAAAAAAACCTTCGCGGCAACGAAGCTTCCTTAAAATATTTTTTAATGGGGGCTTTTTCTACCGGCATTATGCTGATGGGGATCACCCTTATTTATGGCGCTACTGGCTCCTTTGATCTGGAGTCTATTCATAATGTTTTTGGGTCAACAAGCGGCGCCTCGTTTTTAGAAATAATGGGGCTATTGCTGTTGTTTGTTTCTCTTTGTTTCAAAGTGTCTGCCGTTCCTTTTCATTTTTGGACACCAGATGTATATGATGGCGCCCCCGCAGTTTTTACTTCTTTTATGGCAACCATTGTAAAAGCAGCGGCCTTTGTGGCTTTTGTAAAATTGTTTGATGAAAAAATGATGCGCTATAATCCTGCTTTGAATTGGGTTGACTGGCGTATGTTGATCGCATTAATTATTGTAGCTACATTGCTTGTAGGCAATATCACTGCTGTGTTTCAGCAAAGACGCTCGACGCCGGTGTGCTGTCGATCAACTCGAACACATCGGTGCGGGTCTCGACCCCGTTCGGGGGCTTCAAGCAGTCCGGCTACGGACGCGAGCTCGGGCCCCACGCATTGGACGCGTACACCGAGGAGAAGTCGATCTTCTTCGCGACCGCATGAGCCGCCTGGTCGACAAGGTGTGCGTGATCACCGGCGCCGCCGGCGGGATCGGCGCGGCGACCGCGGCCCGGTTCGAGGCGGAAGGGGCGATCGTGGTCGGGGTCGACCTGCTGCAGCACACGGTCGGTGCGCTGTCGATCTCGGCCGACCTCACCTCCGAGGAGGCGGTCGTCTCGATGTACGGCGCCGCCCGCGAGCGGTTCGGCCGGATCGACGTGCTGTTCAACAACGCCGGCATCTCGCCGACCGACGATGCGTCGGTCGATCAGACCGCCGGTCGGCGCCATGCCTTCCGGTGGATGAACACCTCGATCTTGTCGGTCTTGCTGTCGAGCTTGGCGAGGCCGCCCTTGCCCGGATTGATGTTGAACCAGATGGTGCCGTTCGGATCGCGGGTCATGCCGTGGGACGGCGCCGCGAGGCCGTTAGCGGCGGTCACCTTCAGGGGGTGAAGGCGCCGGTCTTCAGGTCAACTTGCCCAGCGTGAGCACGCTGTTGGGCACGTTGCAGGTGAAGTACACGCTCTTGCCGTCGCCATCGATCCAGGCGTCATGCACGCCGAAGCCGGGATAGACGTAGGACGGCGTGCCAAGTTCCCAGTCGGTGCCGTTGTTGGTGCGCACCTTGTAGGGCATTCCCACATCCGGATCGGGCGGCGCCTCGTAGTCGGTGAACACCACCTTGGCGGCTTCGCCGCTCGGGCGGGGCCGCAATCGAACTTCATCGAGGTCTCGCCGGGGCCGCGGGCGCGCGCGAGATAGGCCGCCAGCCGCTTCTGGTCGTGCTGAGCACCGGGGCCGCCTTGTGTTCGGGACCCTGATAGATGCCCGACACGTTGACGTGCTTCATCAGATTGATGATGGCGTTCCAGCCCTTCTCGTCGAACTTGTGCTGG
>CAVYTF010000026.1:0-86925 GCA_963771435.1 uncultured Bacteroidota bacterium
TAATGGGCGGCGCACAGCCATTGGCCGTTACGATGAACAATGGCGTTTGCCTCGTTGCCGAAGTGGAAGAATGGCGCATTGATAAAAGGCTGGATACTAAATACCTTGACGAAAAATACCTGGATATTGACGAAGCCATTGACCGCGCCCTTGAAGCAAAAGCAAACAAGGAAAGAGTAAGCATTGGCGTACTGTGTAATGCAGTATTCCTTTTGCAAAGGTTGATTGACAGAAATATTCCTGTCGATATACTCACCGACCAAACATCAGCACATGATCCCTTGATTGGCTACATACCCCATACTTTAACCAATGAGCAGGCAAATGTGCTGCGCGAAGCAAACCCCAAGCAATATATTGAGTTAAGCTATGAAAGTATGTATCTGCATGTACAACTTATGCTGCAGCTAATGGATAAAGGGGCGGTTACTTTTGATTACGGAAACAATATCAGAGCAAGAGCGCAGGAATATGAGCAAAGCACCGGCGGCACGCGGCATACGGCTCATGGCTGCTTTGATTTCCCGGGTTTCGTACCTGCCTATATTCGCCCCTTGTTCTGCGAAGGCAAGGGCCCTTTCCGCTGGGCGGCATTAAGCGGCGATGCCAATGATATTGCTGTAACTGATGAAGTAATAAAGAACTTATTTCCTGAAAATGAAAGCCTCCTGCGCTGGTTAAAGCTTGCCAAAGAGCGCATCGCTTTCCAGGGGTTGCCAGCTCGTATTTGTTGGCTTGGCCAGGGAGAAAGAGAAAAGGCGGGGTTAGCTTTTAATGAATTGGTTAGAGCTGGAAAAGTAAAAGCTCCTATCGTTATTGGCCGCGACCATCTTGACACAGGCAGTGTTGCCTCCCCTAACCGCGAAACAGAGGCAATGCTTGATGGCAGCGATGCCGTTGCAGACTGGCCGGTGCTTAATGCTCTAATCAATACAGCGGGTGGTGCAACTTCGGGTAAGCTTTCATCATGGTGGCGGTGTTGGTATGGGATACAGTATTCATGCGGGGATGGTAATTGTTGCCGATGGCACTAAAGCAGCGGCAACAAGGCTTGCACGTGTATTGCGTAATGACCGGATTAGGTGTAATAAGGCACGCTGATGCAGGATATGATATTGCAAAAGATACCGCGAGAAAGTTTGGCTTGGATTTGAAAGAGAGGCTGCGATAATGAACAAATATTGCCATTTCTATCTTAGCCTATGCTCAAAAACATTTCTTCCTTTATAAAAAATAGGCAGGCACTTGCCGTTGGCTTCCTGTTTGCAGTGTCGAGCCTCTTATTTGGTACCTGGGTGGCAAGTATACCGGGCATCAAATACAGATTGGGTTTTACAGATGGCAGCCTCGGTTTATCCTTATTGCTTTCGCCGCTTGGTGCTGTTACAGGCATGTTACTTTCAGGAAGAATATTCAGTAAAATAGAGGTTGGTAAGTGGATGTTTAGCGGTTATATCGGATTATGTGTTATTATGGCTTTGCAGATCAATTCAATTAACCGCTTGATGTTCTGGGTTTGCTTGTATTCCTTCGGGATGCTTAGTTTTTTGAATAGCGTATCCGCGAACGCGACAGTGAATATTATGGAGAAAAAATACAACCGGCTTATGATGAGCACCTGTCATGGTATGTATAGCCTGGGTGGCGCAGTGAGCGCGGGGCTTGCAGTACTGATGTTTTCAATACATGTACCATCGGGATGGCAGATCATTATTGTTGCAGCCATTATCATCGTAGTTATTTCTTTTAGTAAAGACAATTTGCTTACCAATCACAACATTATTCATTCAAGATCAGGTATTAAACTGCCTTCCTTAACCATTTTAGGCATATCTTTTATATGCATGGTCAGCTTTATGGCGGAGGGCTGTGTGGCAGACTGGAGCGCTATCTATTTCAAAGAAATATTGCACTCTCCGAAAGCGTTGGTAAGCCTTGGCTATGCAGGGTTTGCAGTAGCTATGACTTTCGGGAGGTTGAATGGCGATACACTCATTGGAAAAGTGGGTAGCAAAAAGATAGTCATTGCAGGATGCCTGCTTGCTGCGTTGGGGTTTCTTACTGTTGTGCTTGCGCCTGTTGTTCCTGTTGCAATTGCAGGATATATGATGATAGGGTCTGGGTGCTGCTGCATTGTACCCGTTTTGTTCAGGGCGTCTGCAAATATTCCAGGGGTGGGCACTCTAGAGGGTTATGCAATGGTTACTACCGGTGGCCTTATAGGTTTCTTAACCGGGCCTTCTGTAATTGGTTTTATTTCTGAAAAAACAAATCTATCCAAAGCGTTGTCGCTGTTGATCTTGATGGAATTATTGGCTGCCTTTGTTGCAGGGAGGAATAAATTTTTGGCAGGTAAAGAAGAAGGCGGTAAAGAAATTGCTTATGATGAGCAGGTATATTGACACTTATTTTAAGTGGGAGTGCAGGGAAGGTGGCAGGAAGGACGCAGGGATGCGGCAGGGAGGAGGAAGGGCTGTATAAGGCGATGGCAAAAACTTGTTGTCTTTGTATCATTACAATATTTTTTTATGAGTTGTTGTAAAGAAAAAATTTAAATGAAAGTTTAAATTTTTTTTTGGTGGTTTGCTAACACTTGTTATATTGCGCCCGGTATCTTTTTAACAACATAAAAACATAAAAAAACAAAAACATGAAACAAAACATGAAAACGGTATCTAAAATTTTGGGAGTCATTTCAGCTTCGGCAATGATCCTGACCGGTTGTTCTAAATCTGGTGTTAACAACCAAAGCAGCCAAGCAACAACTCCTGTAGTTGCTCCATTGCACGTTTATGGCTTACAAGCCCCAGACCCTGCACGTTATTCTCAAGTGCCCGTGTATGTAGGCAATGAGATCTATGAAATTATCAGTAATCCTGTAGCAGGCGCATCAGGCCCAGAACCAGCTACTTACACTTTGCCTACACCTGCTGTAAGAAACCAGGAACAAATTGGTTCATGCACAGGTTTTTGCGGTTCTGAAGCAAATGAAATAATTCACTATTTTGCACAAAGTGACAAATTCACTACTTTAAGCCCACTGTATCTTTATTACATTGAACGTGTAAAAATTCAGAAACAAAAAATTACTGTGGATGAAGGCGCTCAAATGGTGGACATACCTGAAGCATTACAAGGTTACGGCCAGTGTATAGAAGCTGACTACGCTTACCCTAACAATAATATTGATTCAACTGCAACTTCAAGCAGCACAGCATATAAAACAGCACCTAACGCAGCTGCTATCAGCAATGCTTTGGGCTGGGAAATTGGCGCAGGTGGTTCAAAATACGGTTTGATCGCACAGGGAGACACTGCTACTGTTAAGAGCTTGCTCAGGAATAACATCCCTGTATGTATGGGTTTTAATGTGTATGACAATTCCGGCTATACATTATTTGAAGGTTTAAATACTACAAGTTATACTTATAATCCTTTGCAAGCAAACGGCAAACTCGTAAAAGGAGCTTCTTTGTTAGGAGGCCATGCAAATATCATTGCTGGATATAATAATACTTTAGGTGTATTCTACATGGAAAATTCATGGGGATCAAGCTGGGGCGATCATGGATATTGGTATTTGCCATATTCGGTTTTCCAAAGCAGTACAATTGTTGGTGCAGGCCAATGCTACTGGATGAGCCTTTAATTAAAGCTTAGCATTTAGTTTTTAAAACATTTTATATTCCTCCGGTACTTTTTCATCAGGAAAAAGTACCGGAGTTTTTTTGCATATTATATTATTGCAGGTTATGATAATACTTTAGGTGCATTCTGCATGGAGAACTCGTGAGGGTCAAACCGGGTGATCGTGGGATATTGGCATTTTCCTTATTACTTTTTTTAGAGTAAATTGATAGTTCCGCCAAGCAATTGTTAGTGAGCGTTTTATTTAATAAGCAATATTTTAGCTTTTATTTAACATTTGTTTCAACTCCAGTCTTTTATTAAGAACTGTTTTTTTGTATGATAATGAGATAGTTAGGCATTTTTAAGTGTAAAGGTTCGGCAAAATGCTTAGATACAATAATATAGAAATGTTAATATATGGCATAATATTTTAAATACTTTTGCCAAATAATGAAAAACCTGTATAAATGCTTCTATGAAACGATCTGTTACATTTACTATCTTACTTTTTTTTATTTGCCAACAGGGGTATTCCCAACAGGAAATCTTTGTAAATGATGATGGGGGCGGCTTATATTCTTTAGATCCCACCAATTGCAGTTCCAACCGCATTGGTTTTACTAGCGTGATATTTACTGATATTGCTTTTACTTCTGACGGCAGGCTTTGGGGAACTAATAGTTTATCTTTATATGAAATAAACCCTACAAATGCAGCAACAACTTATGTTGGCCAAAGTGAAGGAACGGAAAGCGTTTCTTTGGTTGGCTTAAATGATAGTACTTTATTGAGTGAGGTCAATGATTCACTTTATGGAATAAACGTGAGCAATGGCCAAAGCTATAACATTGGTAATATTGGATATGATGCATGTGGCGATCTAAGCTGGTATAATGGGGCTCTTTATATGTCAGGATATAACCAACTGATCAAAATTGTACTTAACAGGACCAATACTGCAATACTTAGCTCAACACCTGTAAACAGCATGAATTATCCCATACCTTGTTTTTTAGGACTTGCCAGGGAATATTTTACCAAATCGGACAACCTTATTGGGTTTGCTTATCTCAGTGCATATTCAGTTTCTACTTCAGACGGAACATATCAACTTCTTTGTTCCCCTATAGTTCATAGCCCATTTGGCATTACAGGGGCTGCTTCAATATTTTTAAATGTTTTTCCGGTTAACCTATTGGAGTTTTCTTATACACTAGATAATAAAACAGTAAAACTGCAATGGGAAACGGCCTCGGAAATAAACGGTAATTATTTTTTAATTCAAAAAAGCGCTGACGGAGTAAAGTTTAGTACAATCGGCAAGGAGATATCAGCCGATGTTAGCAACAGCGAAAAACAATACGTTTTTCAGGATAATGACCCAGTGAATGTAAATTATTATCGCTTAGCGGAAGTTGACCTTAGTGGGAAGAGTTCTTATTCTAATACCCTTTTAGTAAAACTACCGCAGTCAAGCGCATTGAATATTATTCAAAACCCAGTACAAAATATGTTGCAGGTGCAGGTGAATAGCGGTGAGCCCAAAACAAACTATTTGGTAGTGTACGATTGTTCAGGCAGAAGATTAAAAACAGCCAATGTGTCAAATGGCCTGCAAACTATAGATATATCCACCCTTCCTTCAGGAACTTATATACTTCAATTAATTACTTCTGACGGGCAAATATGCAATGAGCGATTTGTGAAGAGTAATTGATCGAATTAAGCTGTAAAACCAAGTTATCAGATCTCCTGCAAAACAGGCTCTTTTTCTATAACTGCATTTGCATTGGATGTTTTCTTTTTTATCAGCACATTGACCCGGTATAACAAGAAAATACTTAGGAAAGAAATGGCTACGATAACATAGCCCAATGTATTATAATGTTCCAATGGGCTGAACTTTGATCTTTTTATCACTATAATGCCCGCAAATGCCGCTGCAACACCGCCTGCAATCTGTTGCAAAGATGAATTGATGCTCATAAATGCCCCACGATCAGGCATATCAGGTAAAGCAGTGGTTAATGCCGATGAAGGGATCATGCGGCTCATGATGCCGGACATCATTAAAACGTTTAAAATGAGTACTTCCCAAAGAGGTGTGACGGAAAGATCGGTATAAATAATTACCATTATCATCGTCCATACGGATGCAATTGCAAAGATCGTAAACTTGCTGACCTTATCGCTCCAGCGGCCAATGAGCGGCATAACAACCAATGAACAAACGCCCGAAACCATATAGATGATGGGTAATTGCTGGTTGGTAATGTGCAGATTGTTGATCGCAAAGGCGCTGCCGAAAGGCATCAGCATAAACCCCCCTATAGATAAAAATGCAGTGGCCAGGAAACCAATACGGTAATTGCGTTTAGAAATAGTATGAAAGAGATGCATGAGGGCAGACTTATCCCGTTGTACTGCGAGGTGTTTAGTAATGGGTTGCAGTCGAAAGATAATAAGAACTGCGATGAGGATGGCCATGCCGCCAACCATTAGAAATGGAGCGTTCCAGCCCAGCCAATTAGCGAGGTATAAACCAATGGGGAGTCCGAGCACCTGGCTGGCGCCAAAGCCCATTTGTACGAAGCCCATTACACGGCCACGCTCCTGCAAAGGGAAAATATCGGTGATAATGGCCATGGAAATGGAACCGATAACCCCGCCGAAGAGCCCCGTGACAATGCGTGCGGCCAACAACAGCGGATAAGAATTGGCAAAACCGCAGCAAATGGTGCCGACAATAAAACCAATATAGAAGAATAGTAATAGTTTTTTTCTATCGAACCGATCGGCAAAACCAGCAGTGAGCAAACCTGCAATGCCTGCACTGAAGGCATAACCCGATACTGCTGCTCCAAACTGAGAAGGGACAAGGTTCATGGATTTCATGAGCATATCGCCGAGCGGGGACATTATCATAAAGTCGAGTATTACCGTAAACTGCGTGATCGCCAAAATGAAAATGACAATTTTTTGATAGCTCGTGAATTTTGGTAAGGCTGCTTTTTGTTGCTTCATGCTTCCTGTTTAATTATTTCAAAAATAGTTAAGCGGTTGATAGTAAAAATTGTATTCTGTGAAATTGTTTATATTTTCTGTAAGACGAATAAATAAGCCAAAGATCTTATTTTGTTGAAAAGAAAAATGTATTTAATGTGGGCTAGGGATAAGAAAATGAAAGATACTATAGTTGAACTTTGCCATGGCATACGGGTGCGTGTTTATTCTATAGTTGAAAAAACTATAGAACTATCTGCTTAACTTTCGCACTTAATTTTGACCATGCTTAAAATATGCCGCCTCTTTTTACTTTTTACTTTTTACTTTTTGCCTTATAAGATCTTTGCTCAACAAAACACAGAGCATTTGCGCATAAGCGTTTTAACATGCGCTCCCGGGGATGAGTTGTATTCAAGTTTCGGGCATAGTGCCATACGCATTATTGATAGTACACAGCATACCGATATTGTTTATAACTGGGGCACTTTTGACATCAGCGTACCAAACTTTTATATGAAGTTTGCACGGGGCAAGCTGCTTTATTTTTTATCAACTGCCTATTTCAACGATTTTATTGTAGAGTACCAGGAGGGGCGACGGAATGTATATGAACAGGTATTGAACCTTAACGGTGGCGAGAAAGCTGCTATTTATAATGCCATTCAGCTAAACCTTTTGGACAGCAACCGTTTTTATCATTATGATTTTTTATACGACAACTGCACCACGCGCATTCGTGATATTCTTTCAAAATATACTTCTGAGTTTAATGTGCACGGAACTATTGTGCCTCCACACACAACTTACCGGGATCTTCTGTATGAATACCTGGACAGGGGCGGCGAGCCATGGAATAAGTTAGGGATCGATATACTGCTTGGCAGCGAAGCAGATGCACCACTTGATAAGAAAAGCGCTATGTTCCTGCCTGAGTATTTAATGAAGGGGGTCGACAGCGCAAGCGTCAATGGGAAGGCGATCGTCTTACAAAGAGATAAAGCGAATGAAGGAGATGCTACAGCAGATACATCAAATAACCATGAACCGATTTTTTTGTTCAGTATTCTTGCTACAGCGCTGATCTTGCTTTCTTTTGTTAAGGCGAGATGGGCAACGCAAACAGTAAGGATCTTTGATTCGCTTTTACTATACATAACAGGAGTGCTTGGTTTTTTAATATTGTTTTTATGGTTTTTTTCAGATTACACAGCTTATCACGATAATTATAATCTTCTGTGGGCGTTGCCAACCAACTTTGTGGCTGCATTTTTTATATGGAAAAGGCCGCAATGGATAAGAAAATACTTTTGGGGTGCCTCGCTCCTTTATATTTTGCTGCTTTTGTTTTGGGCAGCGCTTCCGCAGCAATTTAATATATCGTTAATACCTGTTTTTCTACTTTTGTCCTATCGCTGCTATCGTCTTTCGGCGAATTAAGAATGGAAAAGTCTTTCCAATACGATCGTTCAAGCATTTTCTATAGAAAATATGGCAGCATGCTGCCTGTTGTTGTGTTGCTTCATGGTTTTGCATTTGATGGGAATATATGGAAAGAGCAGGTTGATGTTCTCCAAAAATATTTCACTTTACTTATTCCTGATCTTCCGGGAAGCGGGCGATCTACAGTTGACAGTTGGCAGTTGACGGATGACAGTAAAGCCTATTCGACGGAAAACCATACGCCATCAACTATAGAATATTATGCAGATCGTATCTATGCTTTATTGCAAAAAGAAAATGTTCAGGAGTGCATTATGCTGGGACACAGCATGGGCGGGTATATTACTTTAGCATTTGAAGAAAAATACCCACAAATGCTCAAAGGCTTTGGATTGGTACATTCTACTGCATTTGCTGATAGTCCGGAAAAAAAAGAGATGCGTAAAAAGGGGATCGAATCAATAGGGGAGTATGGCGCCTACCCTTTCATCCGGTCAACAACGCCTAATTTGTTTTCCTTTTCTTATAAAAGGGATCATCCCGATAAGATAGAAGCATTAATAGAAGAGGGGAAACATTATTCAAAAGAAGCGCTGCAGCAATATTATACAGCTATGATGAACAGGCCTGACAGAACAAACGTTTTGCGCGGAGCAAAAAAGCCCGTATTGTTTATTGCAGGTGCTGAAGATGCTGCTGTTCCGTTGAACGATATATTGCAGCAAATGCATTTGACGACAACATCGTACATTTACATCCTCGAAAATATCGGTCATATCGGTATGTGGGAAGATGCTGCACAAGTAAATAAAGCGATATTAAATTTTGTAAGGGATACAAGTGCATCATGAAAAAACAATTTTACCTTCTCCTGTTTTTTTGCTTCAGTTACTGCATAGCTTTTGCGCATCATGTGCAGGGCGGTGAAGTTTATTATAGTTATGTTGGCCACGATGATGTAACTAATAAAAGTATTTATTCAGTAACATTACGACTGTTCAGAAATTTTTATTCTAATCCTGCCAACACGGCTGCTATGCCAGGAGTAGTTACACTTGGCATATTTGATAATCTTTCTCCTTATACGTTGGTAGAAGATATTTCTGTTAACATAACAATTGAAGATACTATTTATCTCACTACCTATCCGCCATGTATTTCTAATAAACCAGCGATAGCTTATGAAGTTGGAACTTTTACCTCCCAGATAGAATTGCCGGACATCCCATCCGGGTACCTGATATCCTTTGAAACATGCTGCAGGCTTGGCTCAGCAAATGTTGAAGATGATGCAATGAATATGACCATGGTTCCGGGCGCAACGTACGATTGCATCATACCTGGAACCAATACATTGCCCGCAGGGCATAATTCAAGCGCCGTTTTCAAAGTAAAAGATACTGCGCTTGTTTGTGCAGGAAGTAAATTCTCTCTTGATTTTGGAGCCCCAGATCCTGACCCTGAAGATTCAGTAAGTTATGTTTTTCAAGCTGCTTATAACAGCGGGGATATTGTGAATGCGAATGACAACCCTCCGGATAACCCCCAATATCAACCTGTTGATTATGTTGCGCCATACAGTGCCGCAGCGCCGCTTGGAGCAACGGTGATCCTTAACCCTGCCACAGGACTTATCAGCGGCATAGCGCCGCCGGCAGCACCGTATGTGGTTTGTGTGCAGGCAAATGAGTGGCGTAATGGCGTTGTCATAAGCAGCCACCGAAAAGATTTCATACTTATAGTATCAGACTGCAATATTCCACAGGCAACACTTAGTACCTCTTATATAAACTGCGGCAATTATACTTTCACTTTCAGCAACGAAAGCAACTCTATTCTTATTAATTCATATTACTGGAATTTTGGGGTAAAAGGAAGCACTACTGACACCTCTTTACGACAGTCGCCTACCTACACTTATGCGGACACAGGAACGTACTACGTTAAACTAATTGTGAATCCGGGCCAACAATGTACGGACAGTGCCGTTTCAGTTGCAAAAGTCTATCCCGGCTTCTTCCCGAATTTTGGCGTAGCTGGTAATTGTATAAACGAGTCTTACCAATTTATAGATTCTACTATTGCGAGGTATGGGCTGGTAAATTATTGGCTATGGGATTTTGACAGCGTTAATATTCTGCCCGCTAATTTTGTGCTTGGAGAGGATCAAACTTATAAATATTCTGACACCGGTTTTAAAACGGTGCAATTGATTGTAGGAAGCAATGAAGGCTGCCTGGACACTGTTTCGAAGGTGATACATGTTTTGGCTAACCCTTCCATCAGCACCTCCTTTAAAGACACTTTGATCTGCAGCATAGACACGCTTCAAATAATTGCTTCTTCTAACACTACAAACCTTGCCAACTATAGTGTTTCATGGTCGCCGAATTATAACATCACCAGCACTACTGTTTTTGATCCCTTTGTTACTCCCAAAGACACTACCACTTATGTATTTACCATCGACGACCATAAAGGCTGTTCAGCCACAGACTCAGTGCTTGTTAATGTGGTCACACAGGCATTGATAAGTATTAAGCCGGATACGACTATTTGCAAAACGGACAGCATACAGATAGATCCCGTTACAAATGCCTTACACTTTATCTGGTCGCCTGTAATAGGCCTCAGCAACCCCAATATCGAAAACCCGCTTGCAGCGCCACTGGTCAACACCACATATACAGTCGTCGCTAATGTTGGCCATTGCAGCGCTATGGATACCAAATCTATTAACGTGGTCCCTTATCCGCAGGTAAAAGCATTTGGCGACACCACCATTTGTTATGGGAGCACTACGCCTCTTAGTGCCATCATTGTAGGTTCTTCATTCACCTGGTCGCCTTCAAACAGCCTGCTCAACCCGAATACGCTGAATCCCATTGCCGGTCCGCAAAGTACCACTACATACTCCATCACGGTAACCGACACTATGGGATGCCCCAAACCGGTTACCGATACGGTTACGGTTATAGTTATTCCAAAAATAAATGCCTTTGCAGGAGATGATACCTCTATTGTTGCCAACCAGCCGCTACAGTTGAACGCTTCAGGTGGCGAATCTTATTTATGGACGCCCATCACGGGCATGAGCAACCCAAACATTGCCAACCCTGTTGTGATTTTGGGGCCGTCTTACGATTCTATTACCTATACTGTGCGTGTAAGCATACCTCAGGGTTGCTACAACACTGATTCCCTCACTGTAGTTATTTTTAAAACAAAGCCGGGCATCTTTATTCCTTCTGCTTTTACACCGAACGGTGACGGCAGGAACGACATTCTTAAACCTATTTTGGTTGGTATAAAACAGCTCAACTTCTTTCGTGTATATAACCGTTGGGGAAACCTTTTGTACAGTACAACACAGGAAGGGCAGGGATGGGACGGTACTTATAAAGGAATCAAGGAACCTTCCGGCACTTATGTTTTTGCCGCAGAAGCCATCAATTACCTTGGCAACAAAGCGATCGCGAACGGAACCGTCGTGTTGATAAGATAGTACATGAGCTCACGTTAGTGTAAACGACATTTAATTCATTTTCTTCGCCTGCATTTCCTTTACAACTCCTACTTTTATGCCCTCTAAAAACAAATATCATGAATGCTGCTATTGAACAAAAAGTAACTACCTGGCTGAACGGCAACTACGACCCGGCCACAAAAGACGAAATTAAAAGGCTGCAGAAAGACAGCCCTGACGAACTGAACGATGCCTTCTATCAAAACCTCGAGTTTGGAACGGGCGGCATGCGCGGCTTGATGGGCGTTGGCACCAACCGGATGAATAAATATACCATCGGTACGGCTACACAAGGGTTCGCGAATTACCTGCGGAAAACGTATGGAGAAGGCGATGTAAAAGTGGCAATAGGCCACGACAGCCGCAACAACAGCCGCTTTTTTGCTGAAACAACAGCGCATGTTTTTGCGGCGAACGGTATTAAAGTTTTCTTGTTTGAATCCCTGCGGCCTACGCCGGAACTGAGTTTTGCGATACGTATGTTGCATTGCCAGGCGGGCGTTATCTGCACTGCCAGCCACAACCCTAAAGAATACAACGGCTACAAGGCATACTGGAATGATGGTGGGCAACTGGTGCCCCCACATGACAAGAATGTGATCCGTGAAGTGGAGGCAATAGCAAGCGTGGACGATATAAAATGGGAGGGGGGCGAAGACAATATATCTATCATAGGCAAGGAGATGGATGCGCAATACATCAACATGGTAAAGAGTTTGAGCGTTTACCCAGATGTGATAACAAAACAACATGACCTGAAAATAGTCTACACGCCGATACATGGCACGGGCATCATGCTGGTGCCGCAGGTCTTGCAGGCATTTGGGTTCACGAACGTAAATATTGTCAAGGAACAGGAAACGCCGGATGGTAATTTTCCGACGGTGAATTACCCAAACCCCGAAGAAGCGGAGACCATGAGCATTGGGCTGAGAACCGCAAAGGCGCTCGATGCTGACATTTTGCTGGGCACCGATCCCGACGCAGACCGCGTGGGCATTGGCATTAAAGACCATCACGGGGAATGGGTGCTGATGAACGGCAACCAGAACGCAGTGCTTGCTTTCTCTTACATGATGGAAGCACGCAAGGCGAAGGGCATTGCCCAGCCAAACGATATGGTGGTCAAAACAATTGTTACATCGTATATGATCGATGAAGTAGCAAAGGAAAATAACGTGAATTGTTATAACGTTCTGACCGGCTTTAAATGGATAGCAGAACTAATAAAGGAGAAAGAGGGCAAGGAAAACTATGTGATCGGAGGGGAGGAAAGTTTTGGGATGATGATTGGGGATAAGGTACGTGATAAAGACGCTGTTTCTGCTGTGGCGCTGCTTTGCGAAATGGCTGCCTATGAAAAGAACGCAGGCAAAACATTATTTGATAAACTGCTTGAACTATATGTAAAATACGGCTTCTTTCAGGAGCATCTAATAAGCATAACGAAGAAGGGAATGCGCGGGCAGGAAGAGATTGGAGAGATGATGCAGGCTTACCGCAACAACCCGCCAAAAGAAATAAACAAGCAAAAAGTGATAGAGTTTCTTGATTACCAGTTGCAGGTGGGCAAGAACATACAAACGGGCGAAACATGGGATATTACGCTCCCCAAAAGCAATGTACTACAGTTTATTTTAGAAGATAAAACAAGAATATCAGCAAGGCCAAGCGGTACAGAGCCAAAAATAAAGTTCTATTTCAGCGTACATGAAAAGCTGCACAGTAAAGAAGATTATGATGCCGTGAAAGCCAAGCTGGAAGAGAAGATAAAGAATATTATTGATGAGATGAAGCTGCAGTAGGGTGTAAATGTCAGTTAGCCGATGATCGATAACAGTTGTTAGGCTTCTGCACCATCATTTCTGCAAAATATAGCGCTTGTTATAATTAGGACTCTGTCATCTGTCATCAAACATCTGTCAACTTGTTTTATTATGCACAATTTCGAAGACACATATCGCCACAGAGGATTAAGGAACCAGCTTGTAAAACTGTTAAGAGAGAAGGGTATTACAGATGAAGATGTGTTAGCTGCCATCAACAATATCCCTCGCCATTTTTTCCTTGATTCGGCTTTGGACAAATATGCTTACGAAGACCGGGCTTTCCCGATCGCCGAGGGGCAAACCATCTCACAGCCTTACACAGTGGCTTACCAAACTCAATTGCTAAAGATAAACAAGAACGAGAAAGTCCTTGAAATAGGAACAGGCAGCGCTTACCAGGCAACGGTTTTAGCTGAAATGCGCGCACGTGTGTATACTATCGAACGGCAAAAGAAATTGTTTGAGCACAACAGGGACTATCACTTTAAAAGCAAATACCCCAACATTAAATTCTTTTACGGCGATGGTTTTGAAGGGCTGCCATCTTTCGCACCTTTTGATAAAGTTATCATCACTGCGGCGGCGCCTTTCCTTCCTCCAAAACTGGTGGAGCAAATGAGAACTGGTGGTGTAATGGTAATTCCTTTAGACGATGAAAGTGGCGGCCAGCGCATGTTGCGTATCACTAAGATGGCTGATGGTTCAGTGCAGGAGGAGTCATTTGAACAGTTTAGTTTTGTGCCTATGCTGGGCGGTAAAAAGTATTGATTTTTAATTTGTACAAAGAAAAGGCAGCCTCATGAGGGGCTGCCTTTTCTGTTATATCTGGTAATACGTTTATTGTCCCCCCATGGTGTTTGTATCAGCACCCTGGTCTGCTTTCAGGTCTTTGCGTTTGAACAGGCTTGCATCTATCTTGCCAAAACGGTAGCTCAAATTAATGCGCAGCAATTGCGGGTCGCGCAGCCTCGTGGTTGTTTGAGTGAAATATTGTGATACAGAATAAGTGCTCACTGTTTCTGTGCGGAACAGGTCATTCATGCCAACGGTCATTGAGATAGTGTTACCGCCTTTCCACGTCCAGTCTTTTTTTATTGCCATATCAAAGCCATAATAGGGGTTGATGTAGCCTTGGGCAGAAGTAAGCGTTGGCTGGTAGAATCCTCCTGGGCCGCCACTGCCGGAAGAAGCTGGTACAACGGTTTTGGCCTGGTAAAACCCTGAAAATTGTATAGAGAATCCTTTGGGCAACTTAAAGCTGTTGTTCAGCTTTCCAAACCAGCTTATACCGGAACTTGTAACGCCGCTGTCAATGTTTTGCCCATTGATTTTTGAATCGAAAAAATTCACGTTCGCGGTCACATCCCAGATCTTTGCAACAGTCACCTTATTGGTCAGTTCAAGCCCGTAACTATAACTGTAGTTGGCATTTTCATAAGTATTAAAAAATGCAGTATCAGAAGGGTTTACAGGGCTCAGCGCCTTGTAAACATAATTGGTAATTAGGTCTGTGCTGTATTTAAAGTAAACAGTTGCAAGAAAATTCCCTCCATGTTGGTACGTTTTATCATAAGATAATTCAAACGCATCCGTAAACTCAGGTCTCAGGTTGGGGTTGCCAATGCTTATGTTTTCAGGGTCGCTGATGTTAATAATGGGCGACAACTGGAAAAAATTAGGGCGGTTGATGCGCCTTGAAAAGTTAAGCTGAAGATCCTGCGTATTGGTCACTTTATAGGTTATAAATGCGCTTGGGAAAAGGCTTAACGGGAAAGTGGTCTTGAAATTTTGCGCGTTCAACTGGTTGGTAGTATCAAGCGAAACCCCATTGTAATTGGAGCTTTCTAAACGTAGCCCCAACTGGTAATTCCACTTCTTTGTCTTTAGCGTATAGTCTGCATAAGCCGCATAAACAGCGTCGCTGTATTTGTATTTGCTGCTTATTTCAGGCTGGTAGGAATATTTTTGCAAACTATCATCAAAAAAATACTTATCGCTTTCGCTGTAATAATTCCTTATCGCAGCCCTCACGCCCGCTTCTAATTTTGTGTTATCCGTCAAAGGGTTTTCGTAATCGCTTTGTATGGTCAGGAAATGGTTGTAACCATTGCCAAATGTTTGCTGCAACACAGGGTCCTGGCTCAGTGTCCCGTCAGGAAAATACGTGTACGTGTTGATATAACTGTTATTTACGTTATTGCTGGTGTTATAATTAACATCCGCAGTTATATCGTGGTTTGCCTTTGCAAAATTGTGTTTAAAGCTTAACTGTCCTCCGTAATTCTTAAAATCAAAGGTAGACAGGGAGGAAACATTACTGTAAGATTCAAGCGAACCGTTGAACAGGGAGTCTATGAGTTCAGGCTGGTTATTAGAAAAATGGCCATGTACTAAATTACCGCCCAGCGTCAGGGTATTACGGTTATCGATAAAATAGTCAAACCCTGCGCGCAAAAATTCAAAATAACCCTCGTTGATACCATTGCCTGATTCATTCACCTCTCCCGGTGGATCCGTTGAAATACGGTCTGTTGAAGAAGTTATTTTAGATTCACGTTCATTATAAGCGCCGTTAAAAAAGAAGTTTATTTTGTTCTGCCTGATGTTTAGGTCTCCTCCATAATTCATCTTGCCACGGCTATCCACACCAGCACGCACGCCCCCGTTATAACCCGATTTATTATTCTTTTTCAATACAATATTTATAATGCCCCCCTGTCCGCCCGAAGCATCATATTTTGCAGAAGGGTTAGTGATCAGTTCCACTCGGTCAATAATGTCCGCAGGTATTTGGTCGTATGTCAAAGTAGTTGGCCTTCCGTCTATAAACAGCGTGGGCGTTGCATTGCGGAGTGTTACGTTACCGTCAATGTCCACGTTCAGCGTAGGTATTTGCTTCATCACTTCTGTAGCTGTTTGCCCCGTGCTCACAATGTTTTTATCTACATTAAATATCTTCCTGTCAACCCCCATCTCAAAAAAAGGTTTTGTCGCAGTAATGGTCACTCCTGCCAGCGTAGACGCATCCTCTTCAAGCTTTATATTGCCCAGGTCTTTATCGATCATGCCTATCATCTGTTGCGCATTACTTATGGCGGCGCTTGGGTTATCTGTTGAACTGCTTGCCGCTGGGCTTCCTGCATTAGCGCCACCTTGCGGCATTTTTAGGCTGAACGAAAGTTGCTGCACATAATTCTTAAAGCCCACAAACAAAATGGTTAATTTAAAACTCCCAAACACAGGAAGGTTTTCAAGGCTGAAATCGCCATTAGCTTCTGTAAGCACTGTAGCATATATATATGGTTTCATTGATTTGGAGGCGGTATCAAACTTATTTCCTGTCAACTGAACCGTAGCGCCATCAACAGGTTTGTTTGTTTTGCCATCAACCACTTTGCCATAAAAATGCCCGATGCTCATATTTTTTCCTGCATATTTTCCTGCTCCCCCGGTTGAAGGGTACTGCGCCATTAACTGTCCTGCAAATACTAAACTTAATAAGACTAATAAAACTTTTGCCATAACGTATATTTGAATTTGGGTAAAATTCTTTCTTGAAGGTTAAAAAAACATGTTAATAAATACAAACGGTGTGCTGCTTTACAGCAAAGGAAATAAAGATGCTTGCGTTTTTTACTTTTATTCGGTTAGACATTTTTATTATTAGGTCAATTTATTTTATAAAAAAACCTTGCGAACGGTTGTAAGCAAGGCTTAGATAGAGAATTTAATGGGAGATAAAAGGGGCTTGAACCCTCGACCTCCGGAACCACAATCCGGCGCTCTAACCAGCTGAGCTACTACCTCCATAAGGGCTGCAAAAGTATATAATTCATTCTTTCGTGCAAAATGAAATGACCAGGTCTGATCCAAAAACAATATCCCGGGAATTTGGCAATAAGAAATAAACCTCTTATTAGCAACCCTGATTCTGCCAATAATTCCGAAATTCCTTCCTCTGATATTACTACTTCCTGCTATTTGAGGCATTATTTGCCCCTGTCAACCCCCTTTCACAGCCATGCGGCATCCCTGCGTCCTTCCTGCCACCTTCACTAGAGTCCGCCTAATTCACCCTCCCCCCTTCTCTGCGTTATAACTTCTGCCATTATGCCCTTTTCATTTCAGCCAACCATCCGCTTATCTAATTATCAGATCCGCCTCACTTCTAAATCCTATTTTTGCCCAAAGATTACCATCATGTGGCTAAATAATATCCTTGAGACCATTGGCAATACCCCCTTAATAAAGCTTAATAAATTAACCAAAGACCTTCCCTGCACTGTCTTGGCAAAGGTTGATTATTTCAATCCAGGCAATTCCATCAAAGACCGCATGGCCTTAAAGATGGTCGAAGTAGCAGAGCGGGAAGGCAAACTAAAGCCCGGCGGCACCATCATCGAATGCACCAGCGGCAACACCGGTATGGGCCTTGCGCTCGCAGCCTGCGTCAGGGGGTATAAATGCATCTTCACCACCACTGACAAACAATCCAAAGAAAAGTCCGACATCCTAAAAGCCGTAGGTGCTGAAGTGATTGTTTGCCCCACCAATGTGGAGCCTGACGACCCGCGCAGCTACTACTCCGTGGCCCGCAGGCTGGAGAAGGAAATACCCAATGCATACTTGTGTAACCAATACGATAACCTTGCCAACCGGTTGGCGCACTACGAAACCACCGGCCCCGAGATCTGGCAGCAAACCGAAGGAAGAGTAACCCATCTTGTTTGCACTGCAGGCACAGGAGGAACAGTAACCGGCGTTGCCATGTACCTTAAAGAACAAAACCCCAACATTCAAATATGGGCTATTGATGTGTTTGGCTCCTTGCTTACCCATTATTTCCAAACAGGGGAGGTGGACATGAACTATGTGCACCCTTACATCAGCGAGGGTTTTGGGGAAGACTTTGTGCCAAAGAATTATGATATGAGCGTCATAGATCATTTTGAACAGGTGACGGATAAAGACGGTGCTATCATGGCGCGCAGGCTGGCAAAAGAAGAGGGTTTGTTTTGCGGCTACAGTGCTGGCAGTTGCTTGCAAGGCTTGCTGCAATTGAAAGCTAGGTTGACAAAAGATGATGTAGTGGTTTGCATCTTTCATGACCATGGCAGCAGGTATGTAGCCAAGATCTACAACGACCAATGGATGATGGAGCGTGGCTTCCTGGAAGTGAAGACATTTAAGGATATTGTAAACGGGCGTAGCGGCAAAAAGTTGGTGAGCATTGAACCAACCCAAACGGTGTCGGACGCAGTAGCTTTGATGAAGAAATACGATATCGAACACATCCCCGTGATGAAAGGCTACGTTTTAATAGGTTCTTTAAGCGAAAGCGGTTTGTTTCAAAAGGTGTTCAATAACCCTGAACTCAGAAATGAAACCGTTGAAACACTAATGGAACCCTGCTATCCTGAAGTAGCTTTTGATACCCCAGTGGAAAGGCTGGGCAGCCTGATAAACAAGGAAAACGGTGCTGTACTTGCCAAGGACGAAAAGGGGGATTACCATATCGTAACAAAATACGACGTCATCCAAAGCTTAGCCAAATAAACCCGCTTATAGCAGCACCTTCATTTTTACTGTTTCTATTCTTGTATCGCTGACATTTGTAATATCAAATTCATAGCACCCGATAATGATCCGTTCGTTCAGTTCTGGGATTTTTTTGTATTCGTTTATAATATAACCCGACAAAGTTTCGTATTCATTTTCCGGGAACGTGAAATCATATTTTTCGTTCAGGTGATCCAATTCCAGTCGCCCTGAAAATTCAAACTCGGCTTCAGAAATTCTTTTTTCCAGGAATTCTTCTGTATCGTACTCGTCTTTTATATCCCCAAAGATCTTTTCAAGCACGTCTTCCAAAGTTATAATTCCGGCTGTGCCCCCAAATTCGTCCACGACCCATGCCATGCTTTTCCGTTCTTTTGAAAATTTAGTTATCAGGTCCAAAGCGCCCATGCTTTCGGGCACTGCAAAAATGGGCAGCAGCACGGAGTTTATGTCCGCAGGCCTTTGAAAAAGAGCCAACTGGTGAATATATCCCTGTATGTTATCAATATTTTCACTATAAACTACAAGTTTGCTCAGCTTGGTGTCAATAAACTTTTTCTTTGCCTCAGCAACGGAAGCATTAATGTCTATTGATTCTATTTCGGTGCGCGGGATAAGGCAGTGGCGAATCTTTACAGTGGGCAGCGACAGCGCGTTTTGAAACAGTTCCGAGTTTAACTCCTTATTTTCCTCGTATTGTTCGCTCACCTCACGGCTGAAATGGTCGATATCCACTTTTGTAAAAGGCTCGTCTTTGTCTTTTATTTTTATGTTGAATAAGTAATCGAGCAAATTTCTCGAAAAGCCTGAAAAAAAGGAAACAAACGAACCTAGCAAAGCATAAAAAAAATTCATAGGCCGTGCAAAGAAGATCAGCAGTTGATCACTCTTTGCGCGAAAAATGACGCGCGGGATAAATACGCCAACAACGATAGCCACAAGCGCAGAAAACAGTGTGTTGACAGTAAGTTTTATGTAAGCATTCTGGATGTTCACGGGATACCACACGGCCTCACGCAGTAGTTCGTTAAAGAGCAAGCCATAGGCCACAAGGCAGACGTAATAACCCAAAAGGCAGGTTAGCAAAAACCGTGAAGGATGATCTAAAAATTTGGAAATTATGATTGCAGACCTTTTTCCCTGCTTTTTTTTAAGCTCGATAGAAAGCCTGTTTGCAGTGATAAAAGCTTGTTCCATGCCTGCAAAAAAACAACATAAAAGGAGTGTTACAACGATCCAGATAAGCGGGTATATCTCTGTCATATTTGGTTGACTGTATATTTTTTGCAAATTATTGTAAAAAACTCAGGTTTATGTTTTCGGGCAGCCTTTCTTTTTATTGCATAAAATTTGCTTTGCGCCCCCTTTTTCCGTGGTACCGAAAATGAATTCCGTGGTACCGGAAATTATTTTCGTGGTACCGGAAATGAATTCCGTGGTACCGAAAATGGTTTTCGTGGTACCGAAAATGGTTTTCGTGGTACCGGAAATGATTTTCGTGGTACCGAAAATGAATTCCGTGGTACCGAGAATGATTTTCGTGGTACCCAAAATGAATTCCGTGGTACCGGAAATGATTTTCGTGGTATCAGAAATGGCTTTTCATCTCGCCAAAACGTTATTCACTTCTCCGAAAGCATTTCTTCCAGGCAAAAGAAGCCTATACGTTTTAAAACAATGTTGCTCGCTTACGTGCACCGCTTATTTAGAAAACGATGTTAATTGAAAGTGTCGAGCTGAAAAGGATTTTATTTTATATTAATTTTGGGGTTCTATGTTTAAAAAATTTTTAAAAATAATTATGAACAAAAAAGTGTTGCCTATAGTGCTGATAGTGCTGGTTGGCGTGAGCGTAACGTTATGGGCTTTTAAAGGCAAGGGCAATAACGACAGCGATCTGCTTGAAAAACAGGGACAATTACTTGCCGAAGTGGGCGCTTATATTGAAAAATTACATTATGGCCCCAAAACAATTGACGATAATTTCTCTAAAACAGTGTTTAAAAAGTACCTGGAAACGCTGGATGCTGATAAAGATATGTTCCTGGCATCCGATATTGACTCGCTGAAGCAATACGAAACAACTATTGACGATGAAATTCATGGCGCGCCGATAAAATTTTACCCGGCGGTTGAAGCAATTTATGATCAGCGTTTAAAGGATGTAAGGGCGGTTTGTGACGATATTTTGTCAAAGCCGTTTGATTTTAATATAGATGAATCAGTGCAACTTGAGCGTGAAAAACTGGCTTATCCGGCTGACGAAGCAGCGAGAAAAGAAGTGTGGCGCAAACGGTTGAAATATCTTACGCTTGACCGGTTTTCAGACCTGCGGGACGAAAGGGCAAAAAGTGTTGTTGACAGCGTTAAAAGCAGAACAGATGCTGATCTTGAAAAAATGGCAAGGACAAAAGTGTTGCAGGGCATGAACAGAAATTTTAAAAGAATTGAAAAAACGTTTGATGAGGCGCAGTTTTTTAATACGTTTGTTTCTACTATTACTACGGAAATAGACCCCCATACAGAATACTTCCCCCCGGTTGAGAAAAGGAGTTTTGACGAGGATATGAGCGGCAAGTTTTATGGAATAGGCGCCCAATTGAAGGAAGATGATGACGGAATAAAGATCTCTGCGCTGATAACCGGCACCCCTGCCTGGAAAAGCCAGAAAATACAAGTGAATGATGTTATTTTAAAAGTTGGACAGGGAGCAGCCGAGCCCGTTGATATAACGGGTTATGGAGTAACTGATGCCGTGAAACTGATCCGTGGCGATAAAGGAACGGAGGTGAGGCTGACCCTGAAAAAGGCAGATGGCACTTCCCAGGTCGTTCCGATAATAAGGGATGAGATTGTTCAGGATGAATCTTATGCACGCAGTGCAGTGATAGAAGAAAATGGTAAAAAGACGGGCTATATTTATTTACCTGAATTTTATGCCAATTATGATGAACCCGATGGAAGGCGCTGTTCACAGGATGTAGCGAATGAAGTGAAAAAACTAAAAGATGAGAACGTTAACGGAATAGTGATCGATTTAAGAAATAATGGTGGGGGCTATTTGTCAGAAGTGAAGGAAATGGCGGGATTATTTATTAAAAGCGGACCAGTGGTTCAGGTAAGAGGACGGGACGGTGATGTGACAGTGTTGAGGGATAATGATACCTCGGTTTTGTATAGAGGCCCATTAGCTGTAATGGTGAATGAATGGAGCGCCTCCGCTTCAGAGATTTTTGCGGCAGCAATGCAGGATTATAAAAGAGGGATCATTATTGGAAGTACTACATATGGAAAAGGAACAGTTCAAAAGCAAATTCCATTAGGGAAACCACAAGATTTTTTTTCCGGGCAATCGACTGACGGGGCACTCAAATTGACTTTCCAAAAATTTTATCGTGTTAGCGGGGCATCAACACAATTGAAAGGGGTAACCCCTGATATAATCTTGCTGGATGCATACGAATATTCCAAAACCAGGGAAAAAGACAATCCTTCCGCGCTTAATTGGGATCAGATCGCAAAATCTGATTATACACCATGCAATAATGGGGTTGATTTTAACAAGATTGAAGAAGATGTAAAAAAGAGTATAGGCCAGAATAATAAATTTGTAACGCTTGACAACAATTTTTTATGGCTTGATAAAAACAGTAATAAAGAATATAACCTGAATATTTCAAAATACAAAACTGAAGAAAAACAAATACATAATATAGTAACGTTGGATGACAGCCTTTCTAAACAAGCTTATAACATGAGCGCCAGTTTTCTCAATGTTGATAAAGACAGGTATGAAAACAATGCAGATAAAGCAAAAGCAACAAGGTATAAAGAATGGCTAAAAGGAATAAGCAAAGACATATATATTGATGAAACTGTAGCTGTTATTAATGATATGGCTAATGTAAATGCACAGAATGTAGCCATACACTCCAAGTGAATTAAATTGTTTTCCGGCAGTATATGTTTTTTATAAATAATTTAGTTCCTATTAATTCTGTAATTTTAATAACGTCTATCATATATTTGCAGTTCATTTGGTGTATCAAAAATTACTATTTCCTTGTATGAGAAAGGACTTCACGGGTATTAAAATATGGTTATTGTTTGTTTTATCTGGTTGGTTAATTTTATCTTCTTGTGTTAATCAAAAAAAGGCTACTTATTTTAACAATCTTCCTGATTCATCATACATCCCGCTTGCTGTATTAACTGCTCCGCAGCAGCCCATACAGATAAACGACATTTTATACATAAGAATTGGTGGGGAAAGCGAAAAAACTGTACAATATATTAATCAATATTTAGTTGGAGGTAACGGAGCTGCAATAGGAGTATCACCCGGCGTAGGTGGTGGGGGGCTACAATTTACAGTTGATATAAACGGTAATATTGATCTTCCAAAAGTTGGCAAAATAAAAGTGTTGGGTTTAACGAAAGATCAAGCAAAAGATACGATAAAAACTGCCTATTCAGAATATTTACAGGATCCCATTATTAGCCTGGATCTGAGTCCTTTCAAGTTTGCTGTTTTAGGCGAAGTAAAAGCACCTGGTTATTATTCTGTACAAAATGAAAGAATAAATATTTTTGAAGCAATGGCATTAGCTGGTGATATGACAGAATACGCCAAAAAAAATGATGTAAAGATTATTCGTCAGGCTGCTGATGGTACGAGAGAAATTATAGGCCTTAATTTTAATGATAAGAGTATACTCAATTCTCCATATTATTATCTCAACCGCTATGATATTATTTTTGTTGAACCTCTGAAAGTGAAATTAATAAATGATAATACGGGCAGGACTTCTGCCGTTATTGCTGCAGTGAGTAGTGTTCTTGCTTTAGTTTTTGTGATATTTAAGAAATAGAATGAGTTACCCTGTTAATGATACGGATACAGAACTTGTAGCAACGTCAAATTCCCAATTTGATATAAAAAAATTTATATACAAAATCATAGGGTTTTTGCCATGGATTGTATTGTCAGTCCTTCTATCATATGGCGCTGCTATGATTTATTTACGTTATACGCCAAAGTTTCATGAAGTTGCAGCCAATTTACTTATAAAAGACGAAGAAGAAAATAATTCAGATAATCATATTTTAGAAGAACTTGGTGTAATGCCCAACAGTATGGATGTGCAAAACGAGATAGACATTTTGCAGTCTTATGGTATTGCTTCCGATGTAGTAGATTCTCTCAACTTACAATTGCAACTAATAGAGCAAGGGAGGATTGCGTCTTCAGCACTATATGGCGATAGAAGCCCCGTTTTAATTAATTCTATCAAAGGTGACACTGCCATGTTTGTTCCGGCTGTTTATAAGCTGCTATTAAAAGAAAATAATTTTTCTATTATTGAAAATGGACAAAGATCTCATCATCTATATAATGATACCTTTTTATTTGCAGGAAAAAATGTTTATTTTACTCGGAATAAAAATGTGAGAATTAATTATCAAGGTTATATACTCAATGTAAGAAGTGTTCATGATGTTGCTATGGCTCTGAAATCCGGCATCAGTGTAAAAAAATTACATGATATGGGAGGAATTCTAGAGATAGGTATGCTGGATGAAATACCTCAACGAGCCATTGATGTTATTAACAAACTTATAGAAGCTTATAATGCAGCGGGGGTTACTGATAAAGATATTGCAGGATACAAAACAATGCGTTTTATTACTGAACGGATTGACACAGTTTCTGCACAACTTGATAGTCTTGAAATAAGAACTAATGCTTTTAAAAGTGCCAATAAAATTAATGATATTACTGATGCAGGGCAACAATATCTTAATGCTGCTCTTGATTATGATAAAGGTAAAACTGAACAAAAGGTTAAAATACTATTGCTGGAGTCATTGGAAAATTATATAAAGAACTCTAAAAGTTTCACTGATATTATTCCTTCTAACAAAGGATTGTCTGAAACAACCCTTGAAAGTTTGATTGAGCAGTATAACGAGGCTGTTTTACAATTGCAAAGTCAGGAAAAAATTAGCACGGAAAGAGATCCTATTTTGGCAAGGTATAAAACTGTTATTATTGAATTAAAGAGTAACCTAATTAAAAATATTGAAAGTATAAAAACAGGGTATCAAACTAATCTTGAACAAATTACTTCTTCGGAAAATAATTTTGACAACTTATTGGCAGGCTTGCCCGAGAAAGAAAGAGAACTGGTAAAATTAAAACGCCAAAGCGGAGTGGTGGAGCAATTATATTTATATCTTTTGCAAAAGAAAGAAGAAACTCAACTTTCGCTTGCCTCAAATATTAATAATACACGTGTTGTGGATGAAGCTTTTGATTTGGGAGTAGTTTTACCACAGGGCTCACAGGTAAAAATGTTTGCTTTTTTAATAGGGGTTTTTATCCCTTTAATAATAATGCTTCTGCTTGACTTTTTTAATAATAAGATAACTGATAGAAAAGAAGTGGAAGAAGGAACACGCGTACCTATAATGGGTGAACTTTCCTTTGACCGTAAAATAAAAAATATTGTTACAACAGCCAGGAGTAGAAGCATCATTGCAGAGCAATTGAGACTTGTACGGACCAACCTACATTATATGGGGGGCTCTACACCTCTTAAAACGATTTTAGTTACATCCTTTATGAGCGGTGAGGGGAAAAGCTTTGTTTCTATTAACCTTGCGATGAGCCTTGCTTCAAATAATGCAAGAGTGCTTTTAGTTGAACTTGATTTAAGGAAACCTAAATTTAGTAAATACCTAGATATTAAACCGGAATATGGCTTAACGGATTATATTGTCAATAATGTTCTCGTTAAAAATATCATTACAAAATTGCCAAATACAGATGTTGATATTATTACTTCTGGACCATTACCCCCCAACCCAACAGAATTCCTGGCAAGCCCAAAACTTGCTAATACCTTTGCAGAGTTGGAAAAAGTTTATGATTATATCATAATTGATTCATCGCCTATTGGCCTTGTTGCAGATACTTTTTCGCTTGAGCAATTTGCTCAGGCCACTTTGTTTGTTGTACGCCACGTTTATTCATATAAGACCACACTACAGTTTATTGAAAGATTATATGCCGAAAAAAGATTTAAAAACCTTGGCATTATTGTTAATGGTATACGAAATGTAAAGGGCATGGGGTATGGTTATGGATATGCCTACGGTTATAGTTATGGTTATGGTTATAGCTATGGCTATGGTAATGGGTATTACGAAGGTGGTAGTAAAAAGAAAGAGGTAGAAGCCAAAAATGCATTTTCTTTCTTTAAAAAGAATGCTTGATTAGTTAATAAAGTAGTTGTATTATTTTTTTGTCATGTGAGTGAAGTGGCGGAGCTATGCTGATACAAATAGATAAAATAATAAAAAAGTGGTATGTGCTTTACACTAAACCACGATGGGAAAAAAAAGTTCATAGCTTGCTGCTTAAAAAAGAAATTGAGAGTTGGTGCCCATTACAAAAGATACAAAAGCAATGGAGTGATAGAAAAAAAATTGTTGAAGAACCACTTTTCCGATCATATGTTTTTGTAAGAATCAATGAAGATGAAAGAATAAAAGTGCTACAGACAGAAGGAGTAATTAATTTTGTACACTACTTGCAAAAACCTGCAGTAATTCGGAATGAAGAAATAGCGTTAATTAAATCATACCTCCTTAAAAAAGATGCAAAACTTTCTGTTCAATCTCAGTCCTCTTTTCAAATAAATGATAAAATTATTGTACGACAGGGTATATTCATGGATAATACGGGTATTGTGCTACGAAGCGGAAGCAAAAAAATTTATGTGCAATTAGAAAGCCTAGGACAGATAATGATAGTGGAATTTCCAATAAATTATGTTTCTTCTATTCTTTAATGGAGAAGAATAACATTCTCATCATAGGATTCGGTTCGATTGGTAAAAGGCATTTGGGAAATATTTTATTACTAGGGTATGGAAATGTATCAGTTATAAGCCGAACCAAAAAAAATGATACTGAATTTCCTTTTGTAAGATTTTATAATACAATTGAAGAAAGTTTTGAAAATAACTTTTTTGATAAAGCATTTATTTGTACACCTACTTCTTACCACATAAAAGATCTGATTTTATTGCTGCATTACAGAGTGAAGAATATTTATATAGAAAAGCCACTGAGTAATTCGTACCATCGAATAGAAGATGTAATTAAACTTGGATTGCTAGGTCAAAGCAATATTGTTGTGGGATACGATTTGCATTT
Source organism: uncultured Bacteroidota bacterium (assembly GCA_963771435.1). GTDB lineage: Bacteria > Bacteroidota > Bacteroidia > Chitinophagales > Chitinophagaceae > CAVYTF01. Next base: position 27,214 of record CAVYTF010000026.1, read on the forward strand.
TGATTTAGGGATTGCAAAAGTCCGTGAACTTATTGGTGAAAATGTAATTGGAAGAATTCTTTCTGCAAATGTTTTTGTGGGGCAGCATCTAAGTCAATGGCGGCCCAACGAAGATTATAGAGAAGGAATGAGTGCAAAGGATGAGACAGGCGGAGGAGTTTTGCTTGATTTGATTCATGAATTTGATTATTTATGCTGGCTTTTTGGCGATGTTGATTTTGTTGCCTGTGATTATTTGAACTCAGGCGAATTGGAGATTGAAACTGAAGAATCGGCCAATGTATTACTCAAATTCGAGAGCGGAATCAGCGCTACAATACATTTAGATTATTTGCAAAAAAAAATAATCAGGCATTGCATTTTTACCGGAACAAAGGGAACCATTACTTGGGATGTGGTAAAATGCTGGGTGAATTGGGTTGATAAAAATGGAACAGAAATGGGATTTGATTATTCAGGCATGGAACGAAATGACAGGTTTATTGCTATTATAAAAGCTTTTCTCGAACATAAAAAAGATGAAAGGCTTACAAGCCTAAATGAAGGATTGAAGAGTTTGCGGGTTGTATTGGCGGCAAAAAAATCATGTGAGGATCAGTGTTTTGTAAAGGTAGCGAGCGTTGCTGGATGATGAAACTTTTAATTGTTATTATTTACTAACCTTTCTCATTGTTTATTCTTGCTACAATATGCTGCAGAGGGGGGTCGAAGGGCGTAAAAGAGAAAAATATAAGACTACTTAATAAAAAACCTTTAATTATTTATACCGTTGAAACTGCTTTTGAAAGCAATCTTATAGATGATATCGTTGTTTCTACTGACAGTGAAGAAATTAAGATGGTTGCACAAAAATTTGGTGTAAAAAAAGTATTGATGCGGCCTACTGAGCTTGCTACTGATACTGCATCTAAATGGCCAGTGTTCATTCATGCGGTGGAAACATATGAAAGAGAATATGGCCAGAAAGTGGATTGGCTGGTAGACCTTGATGTTACTGTTCCATTGAAAACGAAGGAAGATATAGATGGCGCGATACAATTTGCGCAACAAAATGAAAATGTTGATGTTGTAATTACTGGTTACGAGCCGGAACGTAATCCTTACTTTAATATGATGGAAGTGAATATATATGGGTTTGCGGAAATAGTGAAGAAAACAGAAAAGCCAATTGTGCGGAGGCAGGATGCTCCAAAGGTTTTTAGCCTGACACCTGCTGCTTATGTGATTAAAAAAGAGGCTTTGTACGAATATGAACACTGGAGCAAGGCAAAGTGCATGGTGTATGAGATTCCAAGGGAACATGCAATTGATATAGATACTGAAACAGATTTTAAACTGGTTGAATTTTTAATGAATGAGCGTATATAAGCTGTTTGACTTATCTGGAAGAGTAGCGATTGTGACGGGTGGCGGAGGATTGCTGGCTACTGAACATGCAATTGCGCTGGGTGCTTATGGAGCAAAAGTGATTCTAGCGGACGTTAATAAAGAGAAATGTGATAAGGCAGTTGAAGGCTTGATGGAACAAGGTATTGTGTGTGAAGCGAAGGTTTGTGATGTGACAAGGAAAGAAAGCTGGCAGGGGTTGTTAGAAGAAGTTATGAGAGATCTTGGGAGAGTTGATATACTTATTAATAATGCGGGGTTTACTAACCAAAGTAAATCAAAGAATTTTGATGCGGAGGTTGAAGATTTTCCTTTGGAGGACTGGAATGAGATCATGAATGTGAACCTGACGGGGACGTTTTTGGGATGCCAGGTTGTGGGGAAGCAGATGCTGAAGCAGGGAAAGGGATGTATCATTAATATGGCGTCTTTGTATGGGGTGGTTAGCCCTAACCATAATATATACCCGGGAACGGGGATAAGCCAGCCGATTGCTTATAGCGTGAGTAAACACGGGGTGATCGGGCTGACGAAATATTTGGCGACTTTGTGGGCAGGGAAGGGTGTGCGGGTGAATGCTTTGACGCCGGGGGGTATTTTTAATGATCATGAAGGATTGTTTTTGGAAAGGTTTAAACAATTGAACCCAATTGGAAGGATGAGTGACAAAAGTGAACTAAGGGGGGCGGTGGTTTATTTGGCGAGCGATGCGGCGAGCCATGTGGTGGGACATAATTTGGTGGTGGATGGGGGATGGACGGCATGGTGATTCATGATTTTTGATTTTAGATTGATGATTGAAAGACAAAGTGACATGTCGACTGCAAAAATGGCTACGATTTTAGCCGGAGCGAATATGAATGAAGCAGGAGTGAGTATGAATGAAGCCGGAGTGAGTGTGAATGAAGCAGGAGCGAGTATGAAAGTAGCCGGAGTGAGTATGAATGAAGCCGGAGTGAGTGTGAATGAAGCAGGAGCGAATATGAATGAAGCAGGAGCGAGTAATGAAAGTGACAATAATGGAGTGGAGTGATTAAATATGAGATTTAGCTGTTGCATATTGGGAGGGAGGTTGTGGTTTGAGATGATGAGCAGAGTTACTGCTGTTGAAGGGCTGCGGGATAGAAGTGGAAAGCCCGGTGAAGGTTTGTGTATAGCCTTGTGCCGGACTTGGAACGGACAGCCCGGACTGAAGTTGAGGCGTGCTGTTTAAAGATGAGAGCCCCAAAAGAGTTAGTTGAATAGTTGATTGGGTTGATGGTGGGAAGTAAATTTTTAATTCTTAACTTTTAATTGATAGGTGAATCCTTTTATTGAAATAGCGGGGCGGAAGATAGGGTATGATTTTGAGCCGCTGGTGATCGCTGAGATCGGGATAAACCATGAGGGGAGCCTGGTGGTGGCAAAGGAGATGGTGGACGCGGCGGAGAAGGCGGGTGTGGAAGTGGTGAAACATCAGACGCATATTGTGGAGGACGAGATGAGTGGGGCGGCGAAAAATACGGTGCCGGGGAATGCGGATGTGAGTATTTATGAGATCATGCGGCGGTGTGCGCTGACGGAGGGGGAGGAGTTGGAACTGAAAAATTATGTGGAGGGGAAGGGGATGATATTTATGAGTACGCCGTTTAGCCGGGCGGCGGCAAACAGGCTGCGGGGGTGGGATGTGCCGGCATATAAGATAGGGAGCGGGGAGTGTAATAATTACCCATTGCTGGAACATATTGCGGGGTTTGGAAAGCCGGTGATATTGAGTACGGGGATGAACACAATAGAAAGTGTGAGAAAGGCGGTGTCGATATTTAAGAAACATGGGGTGGCGGTGGCGCTGTTGCATACGACGAATTTATACCCGACACCGAATAAACTGGTGCGGCTGGGGGCGATGGTGGAGCTACAGAAGGCTTTTCCGGACGTGGTGGTGGGATTGAGCGAATCATACGGTGACGAACCATGCGTGTTTTGGGGGGGTGGCGCTGGGGGCGAGTATTCTGGAGAGGCATTTTACGGATTTGATGGAGCGGAAGGGGCCGGATATTGTGTGTTCGATGGATGGGCAGGCTTGCAGGGAGCTGATAGAGGGGAGTAAAATTATTGCACAGCAGCGAGGCGGCCAAAAGGAGCCGGCGGCGGAGGAGCAGGTGACGATCGATTTTGCTTTTGCGACGGTGTGTACGATAAGGCCGATCAAAAAAGGAGAGGTATTTACGGAGGAGAATATATGGGTGAAACGGCCGGGGAAGGGGGGGATATTGGCAGAAAATTTTAATAATATAATTGGAAAAATGACCAAAAAAGAACTAATGGAAGATGTTCAGGTTGGTTGGGAGGATATAGCTTGATGAAGAGAAAAATTGTTTTTTTGACGGGGACAAGGGCAGATTTTGGGAAGCTAAAGCCGCTGATCAATATACTTCAGGAAAATGAACATTTTGAGATCCATCTGTTTGCTACTGGCATGCATATGGATTCGCGATATGGTTATACAGTGAAAGAAATAGAGGCTTGCGGTTATCAAAATATATTTAAATACATTAATCATGATACTGAGACGTTGATGGATGTGACGCTGGCAAGAACCATTTTTGGGTTCTCTCAATTTGTGCAATTAATAAAGCCTGATCTGATCGTGGTACATGGCGATCGTATTGAAACGCTTGCAGGAGCATCAGTTGGGGCGCTCAATAATGTGCTTATTGCGCATATTGAAGGAGGGGAAGTTTCCGGCACTGTTGATGAATTAATCCGTCATGCTGTCTCAAAATTGAGCCATACTCATTTTGTATCGAACGAAGATGCAAAAAACAGGTTGCAACAAATGGGTGAAATAGATGCTTCTGTTTTTGTGATCGGGTCGCCCGATATGGACGTAATGCTTAGCGAGGGGCTGCCATGCCTGGAGGAAGTGAAGGAACATTATGACATTCCTTTTGAGAGGTATGCTATTTCTTTATTTCACCCCGTGACGACTGAAATTGAGCAATTGAGAGAGCAGGCCGTGGATTATTTTACAGCACTTAAGAATTCGGGACTGAACTATATTATTATTTATCCGAGTAATGACAAAGGGTCTGAAATAATATTAAATGAAATAAATGGGCTGCATTCAAATCAAAATTTTAAAGTTTACCCGTCGCTGCGTTTTGAGTATTTTTTGACGTTGTTGAAAAATGCACAATTTATTATTGGGAACTCCAGCGCTGGTATCCGGGAGGCACCTTATTATGGTGTGCCTACCGTTAATATTGGTAGCAGGCAAAACAGGAGAAGTAGTAATGGGGATATTATTAATTCAGATAATACAATCGCTTCTCTTGAACAAAGCATAAAAAAAGCATTATACATAGACATAAGACCAAAAAGGCTTTTTGGTTATGGAAACAGTGCTGAAAAATTTCTTGAAATAATAAAGCGCAAAAGTTTTTGGCAGATATCAAAGCAAAAAACATTTGTGGCATTGTTTAGCAGCGTTCATTGAGTTTTTTTGAATTTCTTTTAAAATGATCATCGCAGAAATAGGACAGGCACATGATGGAAGTTTGGGCATTGCACACTCCTATATTGATGCACTTGCGGGCACTGGTATTGATGCGGTAAAGTTTCAAACGCATATTGCTGACGCGGAGAGTAGTGCTGATGAACCTTTCAGAGTTAAATTCAGCTATGAAGATGCTACGCGTTATGATTACTGGAAGCGGATGGAATTTAGTTTTGAACAGTGGAAGGGAATAAAACAACATTGCGAAGATGCGGGGCTTGAATTTATCAGTTCTCCATTTTCAAATGCGGCTGTTGATTTGTTGGAAGAACTTGGAGTGAAAAGATATAAGATTGGCTCAGGTGAGGTTACGAATCATCTTTTGTTGGAAAAGATTGCACTTACTAAAAAACCTGTTATACTTTCTTCGGGCATGAGTGACTGGAAGGAACTGGATGCTGCGGTTGAAATTTTTCGTGAAAAAGATGTTGACATTACTATGTTGCAATGTACATCTGCCTACCCTTCAAGCCCAGAGCAATGGGGGCTGAATGTACTGGAAGAGTTGAAGGAAAGATATAGAGTGAGAATGGGGTTTTCAGATCATAGCGGAAAGATATATGCCTGCCTTGCGGCAGCAGCATTGGGAGGGGAAGTTTTTGAATTTCATGTTGTGTTTCATAAAAAAATGTTTGGGCCTGATGCCAAGGCTTCAATAAGTATTGAGGAAGTGCCTGTATTAACAAAGGGAATTGCAGAGATTCAATCAGCGCTGAAAAATAGAGTTGAAAAAGCTGATGTTACAGCAATGCTGCCGCTGAAGAATATTTTTGAAAAATCGCTTGCAGTCAACCGGCAAATAAACAGTGGTGAAGTGATAAAATTTGAACAATTAGAGGCAAAAAAGCCGGCAGGGAAAGGCGTTCCGGCGAATGAATACAAAAGCATAGTTGGCAAAACAATTAATAAGCATAAAGCGGAGTGGGATTTTTTGACTGCTTATGATTTTTTATAGCATGAAGAAAAGAAAGATTTGTGTGGTTATTACTGCGCGGCCAAGTTATAGCAGAATTAAAACTGCACTTAGGGCTATTATGCAGCACCCAAATCTTGAATTGCAAGTGGTGCTAGCGGGATCGGCATTGCTTGACCGATATGGAAGTATTGAAAAAAATGTTATTGATGACGGTTTTCCTATTACAGAGAAAGTGTTTATGCTAATGGAGGGTGAAAACAGGACTTCAATGGCAAAGACAACAGGCTTAAGTTTATTAGAGTTTGCAAATATTTTTTATAACCTGAAGCCTGACGTTGTTTTAGTAATAGCAGATCGCTACGAAACTATTTCTGTTGCCATTGCAGCAGCATATCAAAACATTCCCCTTGCGCATGTTCAAGGCGGTGAAATAACGGGCAATATTGATGAAAAAGTGAGGCACGCGAATACCAAGCTTGCTGACATACATTTTGTGGCAAGCGAAAATGCAAGAAAACGGGTGCTGCGTTTAGGAGAGGACGAGTCTTATGTGTTTAATACTGGCTGCCCATCAATTGATCTTGCTTCTGAAATACTAAAAGAGCCTGAATTAAACTTTAAGCCTTATGAAAAATACGGGGGGGTAGGTGAGATGCCTGATTATTCGCAAGGCTATCTTGTGGTGATGCAGCATCCTGTTACTACGGAATATGAAAAGGCTAAACAGCAAATACTTCAAACTTTGCGCGCTATAAAAAAAATAGATATCCCTACTTTTTGGTTTTGGCCAAATGCAGATGCAGGCGCAGATGGCATTTCAAACAGCATACGGTCATTCAGAGAGCACTATGAACTGAATAATATACATTTTTTTAAAAACATGTCCCCTGAAGATTTTTTAAAATTACTGTATAATGCTAAATGTCTTGCGGGAAACTCTAGTGCAGGAATCCGGGAATGTGCTTATCTCGGTGTGCCGGTTGTAAATATTGGCACAAGGCAGGAAGGGAGAGACAGGGGTAACAATATTGCTGATGTAGGGTATAATGAGAAAGATATTTTTTCAGCTATTAAAGATGCTATAATTAATAAAAGGCCAGCATCTTCGGACGTTTATGGCGGCGGCGATGCAGGAAAAAAGATAGCCAAGATATTAGCTGATATAACATTGCGTTACCATAAAAAGATTAATTTTTGATGGAGGTTCTAGGGATTATTCCCGCACGTGGGGGGAGTAAAGGGGTACCGGGTAAGAATACAAAACTGCTTGCGCAAAGACCCCTGTTGCTTTATACAATAGTTGCTGCGCAAAAATCTTCTTTGTTAAGCGAAACAATCCTTAGTTCAGATGATGAAAAAATTATAGCGCTGGGAAGAGAGTATAATATTAGCGTGCCTTTTAAAAGGCCGTCTGCATTGGCTGGAGATGACACTCCAACAATTGAGGTAGTAAAACATGCTATAAATTTTTATTTAGATGTGGATAAAAAATTTGACGCTATTTGTTTGTTACAACCTACCTACCCTTTTCGCACAAAAGGCCTTATTGATTTATGCATAGGAAAATTTATTGAAACGGGGGCTGATACTTTGGTTACATCTGTGCCAGTTCCGCACCACTATAACCCCCATTGGGTTTTTGAAAAAAATGGAGAGGGCTGGTTGAAAATAGCAACAGGAGAGGAAGAAATTATTTCTGCAAGACAGGATTTGCCGGAAGCATTTATCAGGGATGGCGGCGTTTATATTTTTAAAGTGGAATTGCCAATGCAGTATAATACATTATTAGGCAAAAAGATAAGTTTTTTGCAAACTGACTTTGACCGATATGTAAATATTGATACTCCTGAAGATTGGCAACGTGCTGAGGAAAAAGCAGGCTTGTACCAGGAATTATTTTTTTAAATGAGGATGTACACAATTTTTAATAACTATTAATTTGATGAGTGAACGGCCTTTTATGGAAGAATGGACAGAAGTTATTTCTCCGGCAAACAATTTACTTGATCTAAGGCTTAATGAAGTTTGGCGTTATCGCGACCTCATTTTACTTTTTGTAAAAAGGGATTTGATAGCGCAATATAAGCAAACAGTACTTGGACCGGTATGGAATGTGGTTCAGCCAGTATTGACAACATTGATGTTTCTTATTTTGTTCAACAAGATCGCGAACATAAAAACAGATCCATTGCCACCTGTTTTATTTTATATCAGTAGCATTACAATTTGGAATTACTTTTCAACTTGTTTTACTGCCACATCAACAACTTTTGTTACTAATGCAGGGATTTTTGGTAAAGTATATTTCCCCAGGCTTGCACTACCATTATCTGTTGTTATATCTAATATGGCAAGGTTTGGTATTCAGTTTGGGCTCGTTTTAGTAGTGATGATCTATTATGCAATTGTTAGGCGTTTTCCCATTGAACTTGGGTGGCACATGCTACTTATTCCTGTTATTACTGTTATCATGGCAGCAATGGGGCTTGGTTTGGGCATCATTATTTCTTCTTTAACAACGAAGTACAGGGACTTTACTATCCTTGTAAATTTTGGTGTGCAGTTGCTGATGTATGTTACACCTGTTGCTTATCCTCTGCTTTACCTTGCACAAAAGAGGCATGAGTTGTATAATTTTATAAAATGGAACCCACTTTCTCCACTGATTGAAGGTTTTCGCTATGCATTGTTTGGTACTGGCATCTTTAGCTGGCGATATTTTTTATATAGTATCGTGGTTGCATTTATTTGCCTTATTATCGGTGTTGTACTTTTTAATAAAGTAGAGCGGACATTTATGGATACTGTATAGTTAGCAATTGATAATTTCAGACAAAAAATTAAAGGGGCTAAATGAGTGATGTGGTGATACTTGTAGAAAATGTTTCAAAGCAATACAGGTTAGGGCAGGTAGGTAGGAAAACAATTAACCAGGATGTAAACAGGTGGTGGTATAAAGTGCGTGGCAAAGAGGATCCTTATTTGAAAATAGGCCAGGTGAACGACCGCACTACAAAAGGCACGAGCGAATATGTATGGGCCTTGAAAGATATAAATTTTGAAGTGGGGCGGGGAGAAGTACTTGGCATTATTGGCAGGAATGGCGCTGGGAAATCTACTTTATTAAAAATACTTTCAAAAGTTACTTCGCCAACCACAGGCAGTATAAAAATAAAAGGCCGCGTGGCTGCGCTGCTTGAAGTGGGTACAGGTTTTCATCCAGACCTTTCGGGCAGGGATAATATTTTTCTGAACGGTGCCATACTAGGCATGACTAAAAGGGAAATACAAAGCAAGTTTGATGAAATTGTAGATTTTGCAGGTGTAGAGCTGTATATTGAAACTCCAGTTAAGCGCTACAGCAGCGGGATGTATGTACGTTTGGCATTTGCAGTAGCAGCGCATCTTGAACCGGATATTTTAATTGTGGATGAGGTGCTTGCTGTTGGCGATGCTGAGTTTCAAAAAAAATGTTTGGGTAAAATGAAAGATGTAAGTGTGAAAGACGGTAGGACTGTGTTGTTTGTGAGCCATAATATGATTGCCGTTAAAAGTTTATGCACAAAAGGGATATTGCTTAATCAGGGTGCGATAGAAAACAGCGGAAGAATGGATAGTGTTATGAATGCATATATTTCAACAAATAAAATCAGTTCTTATTCTTCTATAGAGAAGGAAGCAAATGGTTTTACTATACACTCTATTAAAGCAAGCAATAATAGTGTCGAAGGTAATTTTAATATTGAAGATGATCTGGAATTAATTGTAGATGTTTCAAGTGAAATTTATCTGAATGAAATTAATGTGAACTTATTTTTTAATACTCCGGATGGTGCCTTAGTTTTTGCTACATGTTCTCCAGTCGAAAAATTTGAAAGGGGGAAGGCTATTTATAAATGCATTATACCTTCTAAAACTTTAAATGATAACATGTATACGATTGATTTGATGGTAGTATCAAAAGGTTCTATTATTATACATGATATGAAAAACGTTCTTGTTTTACAAGGTAATGAGGATAAAAGAAATGGTGCCTGGTTAGGAAAATTCCCCGGATTAATACGGCCGCAATATTTTAAATGGAGTAGAATAAATTAGATGAAGAGTTTCAAAATTGAGCTACAAAAAAAAATAAGAGAATCTAAGAAAAATAATTTTGGCATTGAAAATTATGACGATCATAGATTTGGCCCATATCTTGAAAAAAAAATAACTGCATATATAACTAATAAACCTGTATTTAATTTTACATATATTCTTAAATCACAAGTAAAAAAGATTATAGGGTATAAATCAAGGCAGTTTGTAAATGCGAAATTGAAGTCTATAAATAACTATTTGGATAGACTTCAATTTTTTTGGGAGCAAGTTAATGAGGAGGATAAAAATTTATTGGTGGATATTATAGCCTACAGGCTTTTAGGCTATAAGAAAATAAAATTACCAATAAATAATCCTAGCTATTGGAATGCAATTGAAAAGGCAGCAACTTTAAAAGATGATAAGGATACTCATGACCCACACTTTCTTCATTTTATCCTGAAGAAATATGATCTTGCTGAAATTGGGTATAACATTGAATTTTATTTTACTGATCTTGGTATCGCTACTGATTTTATTATTGAGCAGTATGCTTACAAGTCAAAAAATGAATATTTAGTTTCGGCTGAAAAAGAAGATATAGTTTTAGACCTTGGTGCATGCTGGGGTGATACTGCTTTATATTTTGCTGCTAAAGCCGGAGTGCATGGAAAGGTTTATTCTTTTGAGTTTATTCCAGAAAATATACATATATTTAAAAAGAACATTGCTTTAAATTTTTCTTTTATCAATCGAATTGAACTTGTTAAACATCCTGTCTCTGACAGGACAGGGCAGGAAATCTTTTTTAAAGATAATGGACCGGCAAGCAGGATAGAAACAAGACCTTTTGAAGGACAAACTGGCTCAGCTACTACTATTAGCATTGATGATTTTGTAAGGTCAAAAAATCTTGCACATGTTAATTTTATAAAAATGGATATTGAAGGTGCTGAACGGAAAGCCTTGGAAGGTGCTATTGAAACTATAAAAAAATTTAGACCAAAGCTAGCAATTGCTATTTATCACAGCATGGAAGATATTGTGAATATACCAATGTGGATTGCAGGTCTAAATCTTGGGTATAAAATGTATATTGGACATTATACTATTCATACTGAAGAGACTATACTCTTTGCAAGCAACTAATAAATGATTAATGTGACAAAAACATATCTCCCTCGTTTTGACGAATATGCTTCAGTTTTAAAACGTGCGTGGGACAAAGCATTGATAACCAATAACGGAGAATTGGTTATTGAGCTGGAAAAAAAATTAAAAGAATACCTGCATGTTGAGAACCTGCTTTTTTGCAGTAACGGCACAGTGGTTTTGCAGATGGCATTAAAAGCGTTAAACATTACCAAAGAAGTAATTACCACACCGTTTTCTTATGTTGCTACAACCAATGTGATTCTTTGGGAAAATTGTAAGCCTGTTTTTGTTGATATAAGAAAAGATATTTTTTGTATTGATGAAAACAAAATAGAAGCGGCCATTACAGAAAATACGCAGGCTATTTTAGCTACGCATGTTTATGGCTTTCCCTGTGATGTTGATAAAATAGAAAAGCTTGCTGCAAAATATAAGTTGAAAGTTATTTATGATGGCGCGCATGCGTTTGGCTGCACGTATAAGGGAAAATCATTGTTATCATTTGGCGATATTTCTACATGTAGTTTTCACGCAACAAAAATTTTTCATACGGTTGAAGGTGGCGCAGTTATTTGCAACAACAAACAAGTGTTTGAAAAACTCTATTTATATCGTCAGTTTGGCCACATTTACGATGACTATATTGACATTGGCATCAATGGAAAAAATTCGGAGTTTCATGCTGCAATGGGTTTGTGTGTTTTGCCAAAGATGGCTGATATAATTGATTCACGAAAAAAATCATCAGCACAATACGATACTTTATTAAGCATTAAAATAAAAAAACTTATTTTACCGGAAGGCTTGATTTATAATTATGGTTATTACCCTATATTGTTTTCAACAGAAGAAAAATTGCTAAGCGCAATGCAGCCTCTGAAAATGCAGAATATTTTTTGCCGCAGGTATTTTTATCCATCATTAAATGAATTGAATTTCTTATCATATCAGTCTTGCGAAGTTTCTGAAAACATCAGCAGAAGGGTGCTTTGCCTGCCATTCTATTACGGTATGAAAAGTGAAACAATAAAAAAAATTTGCGACATGATAAACAATGCGATCAAGTAAATATCTATTATGATAATAATAGGAGCAAAGGGTTTTGCAAAACAATTAATTGAAATTTTTTTTCAGTCAAAGAATACAAAAAATTTATTTTTCTATGATGATATTTCAATAAACATACCTGATGCTTTGTTTGGTAGGAAGATTCTAAAAAACATAGAAGATGCAATGTCTGTTTTTCAGAGTGTTTCAAACGAATTTTGTCTTGGGCTTGGAAATCCGCAGATAAGAGAAAAAATGGTTGAAAAATTTGAGTACACAGGAGGCAAATTATGCAGCGTCATCAGCCCTCATTCCCACATATCTTCATTTGTACATGATATCGGGCAAGGATGCAATATTCTTACTGGAGCTGTTATTGAAAATGATGTTCATATTGAAAAAGGTGTTTTGATTAATGTAAATGCTGTAGTTAATCATGATACTTATATTAGTGAGTATTGTGAAATTTCGCCCGGTGCAAAATTATTAGGCAATGTTCGTGTAGAAAAAAAATGCATTATTGGTGCTAATGCTGTAATACTACCGGGAATTAATATTGGAACCAATGTAATAATAGGTGCAGGCGCTGTAGTGACAAAAGATGTAAGTTCAAATAAAACTATGGTAGGAGTTCCTGCAAGAGAATTAAAATAGAATGTATAAATTAAGTATTTGCTGTATCACTTATAACCAGGAAAAGTTTATCGCACAGGCACTTGATGGATTTTTAATGCAACATACTGATTTTGATTTTGAAATAATTGTTGGAGATGATTGCAGTACTGATAATACAGCAATCATTTGCATGGAATATCAAAAAAAATATCCCCGAAGAATAAGTTTGATCAGGCATAAAAAAAATATCGGAATGATGCCCAATTTTATTCAAACTCTAAGTCAGTGTACGGGCAAATATATCGCTCTTTGTGAAGGTGATGATTATTGGTGTGATGAAAATAAACTGCAAAAACAAGTTGATTTTTTGGAAGCAAATAGCGAATATTCTGTCTGCTTTCATAAAGTTATTGAATTAATAAACGGACAACTTGTAAATTCAAAAACAAACACATCTCTTGAAGAAGAAACATATACAATAACTCAATTAGCAAAGGGTAATTTTATTCATACTCCTTCTGTGATTTTTCGCAATAAATTATTTACTGAATTTCCGCAATGGTTTAATATATCTCCGGTTGGCGATTACGTATTACATATGCTTAATGCAAGGCATGGAGCAATAAAATATTTTCCTCAGCCTATGGCTGTTTATAGAAGTCACAATGGTGGCATTTGGTCTAGTAATAATAAAACAAACCGATTAGAAAAATGGTTAATTGTATTGGATTTCTTGTTGCAGGAAACTTTTGAACCTGATGTAAAACAAATTTTATTTAAACAAAAAGCTGTATACAGAGAAGCTTATTTAAAAGTTTTAATGAACGCGCCGGATTGGAAAGTTTTTCTTAAAAAACTTTCAGACTATTCAAAAGAAGATGAAAATATTTCACAAAAATGGCTCATAGAATATTATCCTCAATATATTACTTTCCTAAAAGCTTCGCAGAGTTATCAGCTTTCAGAATTGATACGTAGGTTTATTTCCAAATTTAATAATGGTTATAGACGGCTATACAGAAAAAATAAAATAAAAATTAAGAATTGAGAAAAAAAGAAAGATTGGTAAAATTGTTAGAATATAAATGGGTATCGAGATTGGAGAGCTACAATATTTTTCACCAGACTGCCTCCTTAATACTTTAATATTAAAAAAATAAGTTTGCTGACTTAATGAAAATATCAGTTGCGCTTTGCACATATAATGGCCAGCAATTTTTGCTAAAGCAAATAGAAAGTATTTTTTTCCAATCTTTTTCAGTAGATGAAATAATTATTTGTGATGATAATTCTACAGATAATACAATAAGTATTATAAGTGGTTTTCTGCAAAAATATCCTGAGATAATTAAACTATATATTAATAAAAATAACCTTGGAATTGTAAGAAATTTTCAAAAAGCAATATCTTTATGTAGCGGTGATGTAATATTTTTATGTGATCAAGATGATATTTGGAAGAAAGATAAAGTAGAAAAGACAAGTAATTTTTTTGATGAAAACCCTTTACTTTATGCTGTTTTTTCAAATGCTGATTTAATTAATGAATTTTCTTTATCTCTTAGTAAAACTTTGTGGGATTCACTGCTTTTTAAAGGCACTGTTAATATATTCCGTCATTTATTATTTTACAGAAATGTAGTTACTGGAGCTTGTTTAACAATAAAAAAAGAAACTTTAAAATTGATATTGCCCTTCCCCGAAAAAGGGAAGATGCTGCATGACGAATGGATAGCTTTAAAATTGTCAAAAGTTAATAAAATTGGTTTTATTAATATTGCCTTGGTTGAATATCGGGTACACAATAATCAAAAAACCGGCTTGCCAAGAGAAAATTTTGATGCCGATTATAAAATTATCCGTGAAGCAATATTTAATGATGAGGCCTCTGTTTATCCGCTTTATTATTATTACCATTGGCGACATAGACTTGAACTTATCCATTCTTTAAAAAAAGATTATTTGATATCTGTAGATAACATTCTTATAAAAGAGATGAATGAAAAGCTGAAAAAAGGACTATTTATTTATTTCAAAAAAATGCCTGTAGTTAAGAGGAAAATTACTTTATTAAAATGGTTGATAAAAAACAAAGGTGTTTCTATAAATGAATTAATTAACCTTTAATTACTATATTATTCATGCCTATTATACTTCCGATAGTTACCATAATTGCTATTTCTTACAATCAGGAAAAATATGTGATTGAAACATTAAAAAGTATTAAAAATCAAACTTATCAATCCATACAGCTTATCATTTCTGATGACGGCTCAACAGATGGTACAAAAGAATTTATAAATAATTGGATAAAAACCGAATATCCTTCTGCACTTTTTTTGGATAATACTATAAACGTTGGCGTTACTAAAAATCTTAATCGGGCTATTCCGTTTATCAAAGGAGATTTTGTAAAACAAATTGGCTGCGACGATATACTTATTGATAATTCTGTAAGTATAATCATGAAAAAATTTTTAGAATTACCCAAAGAATATGGAGTTATTTATACTAATATGCATAGAATAAATGAAATAGGAAATTTAATTGATAATGTCGGCGTTGTTGAAGACCGAGGCCACCCCACTTTCAGTGGTTACGTGTATAAGGAAATGATACAAAAACCGTTTATAACATCAGCAAGTATTATTTTTAAAAGACAGGTACTCAATAAATTAATGCAGTTCAATGAAAAAGTTTTTTATGAAGACCATGATACCTACTTAAGAGCGTCAAAATATTTTAAGTTCTTTTATATACCCGAAAAGACAGTAAAATATCGAGTACATGCCGCATCACTAATTAATTCTTCTTCCAAAATAAAATATTTCTGTAATGAATTTCAAGTATACATGACAAGCTACGACAGCAATGAAGAATATAAACTGCTCTTTCTCGAAAGGCTACTTTTTTGCATAAAAAATTTATATTCTTTAAAATATGAAAAAATTGCTTTTTTCTCAGCAAAAGCATTTTTTAAAACAGGAGAGAGTAAATTTTTGAAATATGCATTTGCCTCAATTCCATTTTTCAAATGAGTTATTTCTTCATTTTATACTTTTAATATCGATATGTTCAAAAATTATATATATAGAATGTCAAAAGTTTTTGGTGCTGCTATATCTAAAGAGCATTTTTCAAAAATTACAGAAGATATATATTACACTTATGGAGTTTCACAAGTGTTGCATAAACTTTCTGTTGAAGAATCTGCATTATGGATAAAAAATTTCATAGGAGATACTATTTTCTTTAACAAAAAAGTAGATTTAAGAAATTATATAATAAAATATTTTCAAAATTCAGAATTGCTTTTAGATAACAATTTGTTTCTTGAATTTGGCGTTGCATCTGGCACATCTATAAACTCTTTTGCAAAAGGCTTACAAACCAATTTTTTTGGCTTTGATACTTTTGAAGGCATGCCTGAAGACTGGAAGGGGTGGAATGTAAAACAAGGACAATTTAGCAGTAATGGTTTATTGCCTAAAGTTGAGCAAAATGTACGGCTTATTAAAGGATTAATTGAAAATACACTTCCTACATTCTTGCAAGCGCATGCCGTGAAGAAAATAGCTTTTATTCATATAGATACAGATACTTATGCACCTGCAAAAACAATATTGCAGTTGTGCAAGAAATTTTTTTTCCCAGGCACGCTTATTTTATTTGACGAGTTACATTCTTATACTTCATGGAAATTGCATGAATATAAAGCTTTGATGGAAGAGTTGCCGATTGACTCCTATAATTTCATCGCTTTTTCGGAATATAAGCAAGGTCTTATTAAGATTATTAAAGCTAATGATTGAACCAGAATGTGTAATTCCACAAATACTGAAAGCATTTCTGCAATGTATTAAGCATATACATAAATCAGAGCAATGCAAAAAATAGAATCCTTCTTAATAATATTGTTGAATATTTTTTAAACAAAAATTGAAAAAACGCATTCTTATCACAATAGTCGGGCAGGGTTCTATCACTCATATCATCCGGACAGGTTTGGCGGAAAGAATGAGATTTTTTTGTGAGCCAATAATTGCCATTCAATGGAACCAGGAAGATTTAATTGCAGAATTAAAGGGGAAAAATTTTGAAGTATACATTATGCCCGTGCATGAATTCAGCTTTGAATATTCACAATTGCGGTTGAAAATAAACAACTGGTATTATAAAAAAATTTTAAGGTCGCCAAGTACGAAAATTGACAACGATTATTGGGCTCAATTCTGGCCACTGAAAAAGTGGGTGAAAGTAAAAATAAGGAGACTTGTCCAAGATTTTATTCAAAATTTTATTCCGGGATATATTAAAAATCTGATTAAACAAGAAAGTGTAATGGTTGTAAATGAAACACCTTATGCTTTTTATGAAAAATGGCTTAGTTCATTAAATATACAAGGACTGTTTACTGTTACGCCATTTTTACAAGAGGTTGAAATTTTAAGCAGGATATTACATAGCCGAAAGATGTCTGTGGTAGCATCTATTCATTCATTTGATAACATAACAAAAAGAACGTGGCCTGCTTTTTTTTTTGACCACTACATTGTTTGGAATAAATACAATAAAGCTGAACTGCAAAGAATTAACCCCTGCCTAAAGGATAGTGATATTTCTATTACGGGACCACCGCAATTTGATTTCCATTTTAATGAGCATTTTTTTAAATCCAAAAAAGAGTGGTTAAAAGATTTTGGATTACCTGAGAACAAAAAAATTATTTTATACAGCGGAGGCTCTGCCTTTCTTTTTCGACATGAACCACAATATTTAAAACATTTAGAAGATGCGCTAAAAGAAGGCAAAATAAAACATGATGCAATTGTTCTTTTCCGCCCTCATCCGTTGTCTAAAATAGATAGGTGGAAAAAATACATCGGGGAATCAAAGTTTATTTTTTTTGGAAAATTACAAAGTGAACGACAAAAATTAGATTTTGCAAATGTTACAATGCCTAACATTTATAAATTTATTTCAACTTTGAAATATACTGATATTCACATTAATCTTTGTTCGACTATGTCTGTAGATGGAAGTGTGTTCGATAAACCTCAAATTGGCCCTTTTTATGATGATATTATTCCACAAAAACAAAACCTGCTGCGGAAAATGTATTACCAGGAACATTTTTTACCGATAATGAAATTAAATGCAGTACATCTTGCACATTCAAAAGAAGAATTGATTGAGCTTGTAAATAAAACACTTGCAAATCCTAAAGATTACAATAAATCATGCAAAAATTGTGTGTCGGAAATTATTACTTACAATGACGGGCAATCCACAGGGCGGGTAGCTGCAATTTTAGAAAGTTTTTTTTCATAATGAAAATATTGCATGTTTGTGGAAATTATTATCCTGCCTTTGGCGGTCCTCAATACACTATGAATCATTTATCTGAAAAGCTTATATCATATTACGGGGATGAGGTAGAAGTGGCAACAAGCAACTCTTTATTCGGTCCTGAGATGCCTTTGTTTAAAAAAATTGAGCCATCCGAAGAAATAATTAATGGTGTAAACATTAAAAGATTTTCATTCAATCGTTGGCATTTTCCCATACTTAATTTTGGCAATAAACTTTCGGGAAAGGTGAGACGAAAGCGATTGCCATATTATCTAATGAAATATAAGTGGGAATTAGATTGCAGAGGCATTGATAAGAGAATGCAATATACTGATGCTGATGTAATAATGGCATCAACTATTAATTATATGTTTTGCGATTACCCACTTTGGCGATTTAAAACAAAAAATCCAAAACCATTTATATTATATGGATCCCTGCATTTGCATATAAATTGGTCTAAAAATTCGCCCTTTATTAAAAGGGCGCGTATTTGCAATTGTTACATTTCAAATACTGAATATGAGCGTCAGAGACTGATTGATTACGGCATAAAAGAAAATAAAGTTGTAACGATTGGTACTGGTATTGATATAGAGGATTTTACTAATGAGCCAGAAAGTGTACAGGAATTCCGAGATAAATATGATGTTGGGGATGATGACATACTTATCGGGCATATTGGAAGATTATCAGAAGGTAAAGGAGCAGGATTGCTGCTGGATGCTTTTATTCAATTGCGACAAAAAAACAATAAATACAAACTACTGTTAGCGGGAACTTTTACTGATTATGTAGCTGAGCTTAAACAAAAAGGAAAAAAGCACAAAGTACCTATAATTATTATTGAAAATTTTGAAAATAGTTTAAAACCAATCATCTTTAATGCCATTGATATTTTTGTTTTGGCATCTAAAGGGGAATCGTTTGGGGTTGTTTTTTTGGAGGCTTGGGCTTGCAAAAAACCAGTAATTGGAGCTCGCACACCTGCTATTGCATCTTTGTTAGATGAAGATGTGAACAGCTATACTTTTGAGCCTGGAAATGCCCTCAGCCTTGCAAATAAATTACAGCTTATGTTAAATGATCCGAATAAAGGAGCATTGTTGGGAGAAAATGGTTACAAGAAAGTACAAACTCTGTTTACTTGGAAAATTATTGTTGAAAAATACAAGGCTGCATATATAAAGGGGATTGAAAATTTCAAGAGAGTGAACGGTAATTTTCGTGGGGCAATTTGGTAAGGAAATGAAAATTTTATTTGTTATACAAAATTATTATCCATCTATTGGAGGTTCACAAATCTTTTTTCAAACTTTAGCTGAAGGATGCGCGCGTGATTATAAAGATGAAATAATTGTTTTGACAACAAATTCTTTTTTTGGGCCTGACAGGAAAAGTTTTAAAAAAATTGAGAAAAAAACTGAAATAATTAATAAAGTTAAAATCAGGCGTTTCAACTTTGTAAGATTTCATTTGCCAATACTAATTTTTTTTTCAAAAATATATAAAAATATTTTTGGTTACATACCTGAAATATTCAGAAGATATTCCTCAGGACCTTTATCTAATGCTCTTGCAAGGGCTATTAAATCAAATGACGCTGATGTAATTTTTGCAGGAACGTCAAGCTATTTGTATATGAACTATCCCTTGAAAAAAAATAAGAAAAAAAAACCTTTTATATTTCAGGGAGCTATTCATTTTAAAGAAGAAAAGAATATAAAAGTAATTTATGGCAAAACACTCAAAGCAATAAAACTCTCCAATGCATATCTTTCAAACACGGATTTTGAAAAAGAACGCTTAATAGAAATGGGGATAGAGGCTGATAAAATTTTTGTAGGTGGCAGTTGCATTGATATTAATATCTTTAAAAGAAGGGGGGTGTTTGATCATAAAAAGAAATTTCTTTTGGATGAACACTGCTTGCTTGCAGGCTATATTGGAAGAATTGAATCGACCAAAAGTATAGAAGTTTTACTTAGAGCTATTCCTCTTTCAATATCCAAAAATGATAAAATACATTTTGTTATTGCAGGATACCAAAATCCTGCTTATTTTAAAAAGCTGATTAAAATAGTGGAAAATTTAGATATTCAATTTCAAAAAAAAATATATTTTCTGTCGGATATGGTTGAAAAGGACAAAGTCGATTTGATGCAGTCGTTGGATATTTTTGTAACACCGTCTGAGAATGAATCTTTTGGAATGGTTTTTTTGGAAGCATGGGCTTGTAAAAAACCGGTTATAGGTACTTCCATAGGGGCAATAAGATCTGTAGTTTCAGATATGGAGGACGGTCTTTTATTTGAACCGGGAAATGAAAAACAACTGGCAGAAAAAATAAATCTTTTAGCAGCAGATAGGACTCTGCGAACCAATTTGGGTGAAAAAGGGCACCAAAAGGTATTGAAGAATTATACCCGCGATATTGTAATAAAAAATTATCGGGATATTTTTATACAGGTCATAAACCAATCAAAAAAATCTTTGAACTAAATAATTTAATACATAAAAAATTGAGTTGCGGATATTTATATATAGCTATTGGAAAGCGATACATACTGGAGGCTGAAACATCTGCCCGCTCCCTAAAACGTTTTACCAAGCTCCCCCTTTGCCTGATTACTGAAGACGAAAGCTATAAAAATGAACTATTTGACATTGTAATTAATGAATCAATCCCAGGCGATTTTGTTGCAAAAATTATTGGTATGCAACGTTCTCCTTTTTCACAAACGATTTTTTTGGACTCAGATACTTTTGTTTGTTCTTCAATTGATCATTTATTCAGCGTACTTGAATTATTCGATATGTCTATGACAGTCGATAATTTTATGCATGGAACTGGTTTTTTTGAAAAATATAATCCCAAATTCATGATAAAATATAAATCAATTATTCCTGAATATAATACCGGAATTATAATATTTAAAAAGAATGGAAATGTAAAAAGGCTATTGCAGGATTGGTATGACCTACACAACGAGATGCATATTAAAGCTGACATGCCTTCATTTAGGGAAGCATATCTTAAAAATGTCATGGTCGTAAGAATTTCTCCTTTACCATTTGAATATAATTACCATGGTACCAATTCTTTCGGCTTTGTGTATAATGAAATTAAAATAATCCACGAGCGATACGGTGAAAGGTGGAACACCCTTACCCAAATAGCCCTGCCTTATGAAAAAATGCTCAAAAAGGCCAAACAATTCAATAAATATACCTGTAAAAGACTCATCATCCCCTATTTCGGTGTAATCCCCTATTCCTACAGCCCTTACAACATAAAAAAGAAAATTAAAAAATTGTTTGGCGTAAAAAAAACAAAAAAATCAGAAACATTTTAAGTCTGTGTGTGGCATAGTCGGTATTTATAGTTATAAAAAAAACCTTGCAGGTAAAGAATCATTTATAAGGCAATGTATGCAAACTATGCAGCATAGAGGCCCTGATTCTGATGGCCTCTGGCACAATGGAGAAAATTATATCACAGGTTTTGTAAGGCTGGCTATAAGGGATACAAGTTCTTTTGGTGATCAGCCAATGATTTCATCTTGTAAGAATTACGCTATCACATTTAATGGCGAAATTTATAATGCTGATTTATTCAAACCCACTCTGGAAAAATATGGTGTGCGATTTTCATCAACATCCGACACAGAAATACTATTATACTCCCTCATTCATTTAGGCATAAAACAAGTTTTGGAAGAATTTGACGGCATTTTTGCATTTGCATTTTACAACAAACAAAAAGATGAGCTTTTGCTGGCTCGCGACCGTCTTGGTATTAAGCCTTTATACATAGGTTTTGACAACAACGATGCTGTTATCTTCAGTTCTCAGTACGATCATATTATCAACTATGAAAGCTTAAAAAACCAACCCATCAACACTGCCGCCATAGGCAGTTATTTGCAGGTAGGTTTCGTGCCTGACAACGGTGGTGCCATAAAGAATACAATTTTATTTCCACATGGCTATTACGCTGTTGTTAATAAATCGGGCTACAGGCAAATTCCTTATTATTCCTCTATGTCTGCCTTTGGCGAAAACGCTAAAGCATCAATTCTGGGTGAAAACTCTTTTCAGAAGGCTGTTTGGCAACAATTAGTGAGCGATGTACCTGTTGGCACTTATTTGTCAGGCGGTGTTGATAGTTCTTTGATATCTTCCTGGGCTGCTGAAAAGCAAAACATTACAGCCTACACGATAGGCACAAATGATGCCTTCACGGATGAAAAACAATATGCCTCCTTTATTGCAGAAAAACTACATATACCTCACAAAATACAGGACATTTCTGAGAAAGATCTATTTGCTGTTTTGGAAGATAACACTAAAGCTTATTCAGAACCTTTTGCAGATTTCTCATCCATTCCATCCCTTGTTCTGTCAAAGTTTGCGGCTAAAAATGTAAAAGTAATTTTAAGCGGAGACGGTCCCGATGAACTTTTTTGGGGTTATGAAAGAAACAATAAGTTCCAAAAGAACGGCGCTATTTTTTTTAAGCCAGGCCATAAAAAATTATCACTACTGCTCGGTTCAAAAATATCCGGAAAAAAAACATTTGTGAACAAGCGCATGTTTGCAACAAAAGATTTTTTTTCCTTTTATTACCGGTCCCTTTTTCTTTATGGGAGCAGTTGGGTAAAGGATGTTTATAAACATGATTCATCTGAAGCATTCTTTCTCAATGAGATCCGTAAACATTATGCAGGCCACAGCACACAAGCAAATTATATGAACATTGTGCGCGACATAGAAATGAATATTCATCTCCAGCGCATTTTGCTCAAAGTAGACCGCGCAGGTATGTATAACAGCCTTGAAGTGCGTGTGCCCTTTCTTGCGAACGACATTCTCAAAGCCGCATTCAGCAACCCTTGTCACCAGCAGCATATTAAAAATGGAGAAGGCAAATTCCAGTTAAAAACTATGCTGGCAGGTAAAGTAGGCAATGATGCAACTTTCAGGCATAAAAAAGGTTTCTTAATTCCAATGTCATCCTGGCTACGGCAATCAATAAAAAAAGATGTGGAAGAAAAATTAATGAACATGCCCGCTGAGCTTGCAGACCTCTTCAATAAAAAACAGGTTGAAAAATTATGGCACGCGCAAACTGTTTTAATGGAAGGCCATGACGGAATAATTTGGGCCATCTATTCCCTCATCAATTGGTATTCTTACCACAGGGCCAGTAAAAAACTCGCCACTTGAACATTGGCATCGTCACCAATTCCTTCCCTTCCATAAGTGAAACTTTTATTTATCGAAAAGTACTTGCTCTTGCAAAAAAAGGCCACCGCTTATATGTTTTTTGCACAAGTAAAAATGACGATCTGTTCAATACTTTTTTTGGTGAAATAACAAACGTTAACGTGATCGTTCTTGATAAAAATGATCTTGCCAAATACCTCCTCTTCCATCCTTTCATTGTTTTGCGGTCTTTTTTTAGGCGTCAAAAGAAAAGCCATTTTCTGCTGAACAGCTTCAGGCAAAACAGTATAATTCATAAAGCCCTCGATGTCCTCCATATTGAATTTTCAGGCATTGCCATTGCCTGGTTACCTGTCTTAAAAAAAACTACCGTAAAAAAAATTGTTAGCTGCCGCGGCTCTGCTGAAAAAGTAAAATTGTTAAGTGACGATAAAAGAAAAGCCGGTCTTAAAGAAGTTTTTGACAACGTACAGGCCATTCATTGTGTCTCGCAGGATATGAGCAGCACTATATTGCCTTATTGCGCTCATCCCGAAAAAATTTTTATCAATTACCCAAGCATTGACACAAACTTTTTTCAGCCTTCGGCGTTCAAAAAAAACAACGACACCTTTACCATTTTAAGCATTGGCCGTTTCACTTTTCAAAAAGGATATCTAACAGGCCTCTTAGCCATAAAAACTTTGCAAAAACAATTCTCCAATTTCAGATGGCTCATTGTTGGCGAAGGCCCGCAACAGGAAGAGATCATTTTCCATATTCATAACCTGCAGCTGCAAGATCATGTTCAGCTTCTCGGCAAAAAAAATACTGATGACATTCTGCTCTTATACAAACAGGCAGATTGTTTTTTCCTTCCCAGCGTTTATGAAGGCATTGCCAATGTTGCCCTGGAGGCCATGAGCATGCAGTTGCCCGTTGTTTCCACCAGGTCCGGCGGCATGGATGAGGTCATCACTCACGGCATAAATGGATTTTTAGCTGATGTATATAATAGCGAATATCTTGCTGAATACCTACTTTTATTAGCCAACGACGAACAAGCCCGCACCATTTTCGGCAAAAACGCCCGCTCCCGCGTCATTGAAAAGTTTGCAATAGATACACAAGTGCAGGTGTTTGAAAATGTTTACAAGAATTAAAAATAAAAAGTAAAAATGCAGCACTAAATTTTTTTAATTTTTACTTTATCATTCATAAATTTATAATTCATAATTCTTAATTTAGCTCAAAAATTCCCCATGGCATCAAAATCAGAAACCGGCCACGCAGTAAACATCTCCACTTTCAAACTGCTTATTGACATTTGCACAGGCTTTGGTATAACTTACAACCCAAGCAATCTTCTGCTCACCATTATCAACATGCTCACCCTGTGGACAACCGCCGACACCGCCGAAGACATCCTCACCAAAGCAATGGGCGCTGCCACCAACCCCATCAATATGCGGGAGAAACTCAACGCTGCCTTAGATAAACTCATTACCCGCACCATAAACTATTACAAAAGCTGCGCTCCGGCATCCCTCTCAGATGCCAAAAGCCTTGCAAACACCATAAGAGGCTTTGGCATTAAAGTCGTAAGGCTGCCAAACGGCGATCCCGTATCCCGCCCATATCTCCACCAGCCACCTCAGCTATGTGCAGCGCGCCAAAAATTTTAATGAACTCATCGCTCTCTACGGCGCAGACGCCAATTATGCCCCCAACGAAACCGATCTCACCATCGCTTCCCTCACCGCCCTTTACACCCAAATGAAGGCCGCAAACGATAACATCGGAACTATCATACAGCCTGTTGATACCGCCCGCACCACCCGCGACGCGGCCCTCTACACACCCGAAAAAGGCATTCTCGATGTGGCTCAGGCCGCTAAAGATTACGTAAAAGGCCTTTTTGGCGCAACAAATGCCAATACAAGATTGGTAACAAAGCTCCGGTTCCGCGCCCCAAAAAAGAAAAAATAGCCCCCCGGATAAGTTTATAAAATTGAAGATCCCAAAAATACCCCACCGCTGTACAAACACCCCCTCCGCTGTACAAGCACCCCCACCGCTGTACAAGTACCCCCGCCGCTGTACAAACCCAGTATCGCGGGGTACAAACCCAGTATCGCGGGGTACAAACCCAGTATCGGGGGGTACGAACCCAGTATCGCGGGGTACGAACCCAGTATCGGGGGGTATAAACCCAGTATCGCGGGGTACGAACCCAGTTTCGTGGAGTATAAACTCGGTTTCCCAATGTACAATATCAGTATCCCGGGGTATAAACTCAGTTTCGTTCGGTATAAACTCAGTTTCCCAATGTACAATATCAGTTTCACGGGGTACAAGTTCAGTTTCACGGGGTATAAGTTCAGTTTCATACGGTCTCACCCAAAAAAGCCACGATCATCCTTTTTCCTTCAATGGTTTATTTGCAATTGCATCATCTTGGCGCTAAAATTTAATAAAATTTTTGTATTACTTAAAACTTATGGCATTAAAGGCCTTTTTTTATACGCTAATATTAAAACAAACTCAGGCCTTACCGAAAAAGAATTATTCGATAGCAATTATGATTATTGGCTGCCGAAAACCAGGGTAATTATCATTGAATTACACGATTGGCTGCGCAAAGGGGCAGCACGCACCTTCTTCAATGCCGTGGCTCCATATCCATATCAACTTAGCGTAAAAGGGCAAAATGTAATCTGTTTGCTGCGCAATTAAAAATGGTTTTTCAGTTCATAAAATACACGCAACCCGGTTGGCAGTTCAATATTTTACCCACAGTTGAAAGCTTTCCTTCCTGCTATATAAAAGAGGCAAGCACAAAAGAAGAAATGCTTGATAAACGCTATCAAACCAAAAGCGCACAATTAGCTGATCTTGGTTTTTCCCTCGTCAACAAAGGCGTTTTGCTCCGGTCAACTCAAAGCGATATCGAAGAATTTAAAAAATTGCCTCCTCCAACCTTGCAGGACGAATATATTTTTATAAAAAAATACTGGGGCACATCCTGGGCTTCCTTTGCATTAATGAGAAGGCTCTTTTCCTTTAAAAACCCTTTTAAAGAAATAAACTGTTTTCTAAAAACAAAGAACATTCAAAAGGCCGCTCTTTATGGATCTTCCAATTTATATCACGATTATGAAGACTTCCAGTCTTCACTGGTTGCCTCACAGCCTCTTGTTGCCGTCATCATTCCCACCCTTAACCGTTATGAATATTTAAAAGATGTTTTGGCAGATCTGGAAAAACAGGACTATAAAAATTTTGAAACCATCATTGTTGACCAGTCAGATGATTTCAATGCTGATTTCTATGAACAATTCCAATTTGCAAATTGTAAAGTCATACGCCAAAAGGAAAAAAAGTTATGGACAGCAAGAAACAATGCTGTTAAACAAACCAAAGCTCAATATTTGCTCTTTTTTGATGATGATTCCCGTGTAGAAAAAAATTGGATAACTGAACATTTAAAATGTATTGATTATTTTGGAGCATCAATATCTGCAGGTGTTTCATTCGCAGTAATTGGGCAAAAAATTTCCGATAGTTATTCATATTTCCGTTGGGCCACTCAATTTGATTCAGGCAATGCACTGGTAAAAAGAAATGTTTTTGAACAGATCGGTTTGTTTGATGAGCAGTATAACGACATGAGAATGGGCGATGCTGAATTTGGTTTCAGAGCTTACAAAAATGGATTAAAAAGTATATCAAACCACAAGGCTTCGCGTATCCATTTAAAAGTTGGCAGCGGCGGCCTTCGTGAGTTAGGAAGCTGGGATGGTTTTCGTCCAAAGAAGTGGTTTGCGCCTAAGCCAATACCAAGCGTTATTTATTTGTTTGAGAAATATCTGTCAAAAAGCTTTAGCAGAAATGCCATTCTTTTAGGAATACTTTTATCAAATATTTCTTATAAAAATAAAAGAAGTGGCGGAATGCTTGAGTTAAGTATATTTATTTCCGTTATTAAATCCCCACTTTTAATTATTCAGTATTTAAAGGCAAAAAAAATCGCAAGCCGGATGAAGGCTGCTGATCAGGGGCCAGTTTTTCTTCAACAATGAAATACAAAAGGCTTGCTATCCTTTCAGATTGTGTTCACATTATTAATGCTAATGGGCAGGTAATGACAGAAAATCATATTTATAGAAAACAGATCGAGATGCTGGCATCACTTTTTGAGCAAACTATCATTTTTTGCCCCTTTACACCACAATCTGTAGATAAAGTTGCCAGCGTTTATACAAACAGATCTATCCAGTTCTACCCTTTAAAAAACGTTGGAGGCACTACCCTGAAAGCTAAGCTCAATTTGATCAGGGTAATTCCTTCTTGGTTTAAGGCATTTAAAAAGGCAAATGATTTTGCGGATATCATTTATCAAAGATTTCCAAATAACCTTAATATTCCCGGTTTTTTTTATTTTAGAAAAACCAAAAGATTTGCTACCTATACGGGAACCTGGAAGAATTTTAAAGGTGAGTCGCTGACTTATCGTCTTCAAAAATGGTTATTAAAAAAATATTTTAAGGGCTTTGTAGGCATTTACAATAATGAAGAAAATGGAGCAAGTAATTTTTTTAACACATTCAGCCCTTCCTATACAATAAACGAATGGCATGATGAATCAGAAAATGTAAGTCTTAAGATCAGATCTTTTACTGCCAAAAGAGATTTTTTACCAATATTTGTTACAGTAGGGTCATTAGTGCCTCATAAAAATCAACAGTATATTTTGCATACTTTCAAACTTTTGAATGAACAACATTTTGATTTCACATTATATGTAGTAGGAGATGGGTTCTTAAAAAATTCATATACCCGATTTATTTCAGAAAACAACCTAAAAGATAAAATAGTCCTTACAGGAAAAATGACTGATGTGGATTTAAGAAGGCTTTACAGGAAAGCCCATTTTTTAATTCAAGCCCCTTATTCAGAAGGTTTTGGAAAAGTGCCGATAGAAGGTTTTTTTCATGGTGTGATACCTTTTTTAAGCAATACGGCAATGGCGGGCGAAATGACAGGAAATGACAAGGAAAGGGGTTTCGTTTTTAGAATAAATAAGCCATATATATTGGCTAAATTCATTTTGAAAACGATAAGTAAAAAAAGAGACTTTCCCTATATGATCAAAAACGCAAGGGAATATGCAAGGTTACAAACATTAGAAAACTGGGCAGAAATTTACAAACAAAAAATACAAAATTATTTTGAATAAACCTGTTTCATCTTATAGTCTCACTTCTCCCTTACTTTATTTTGTTGCCTTTTCTGTAGGCCTTCTTTTTGGGTCATTTAAATTTCTTAATATTCTTGAAGGGATCGGTTTTCTTTATATAAGTGCTATAATATTATTTTTTGCTTTTCAAAATAATATAGAAAAAGTTTTTACCTACCTCCCCTATATTATTTATTCTGAAATAATAGTAAAGGGAAATGCCAAATTTCTTCCATATATTTTTTCGGCTTATTTACTAATAGTTGTTTTTCTTATACTAATTACACGAAGGAGTGGAAAAGTTCAAATTCATTCAAAAGGATTTGTTCTATTATTATTTTTTGTGATCATCGAAATTGCAGATTCCGTTAGGGCAAAAAATGCAGACTCAGCAAGATTTTTAGTAATATATTCACTTTCACTATTCATGGTTGTAAGTTGGGCATCATTTACGCAGCTTACTCCGAAAGTAATTAATGTTTTTTTTAAGAATTTAAAAATAGCCAGTATTTTTTTGTGTGGAGTAATACTTGTGGCTCATTTCAAAGGAAATATTAATTATTCGTTAGAATCAAGTTTTGCTTCAACGAATGGTTTGGAACCTGTTCAAATAAGTGCATACTTAGGTTTTTCTTCTGCTGTTTTTTTTCTATCGGTTATGAGTGATATGGAAAGAAGCAATATTTTTTTGAATACAATTTTGCTTTCTGTCAATACTGTAGTTATGCTTCTCAGCTTTTCAAGAGGGGGATTATATTTTTTGGCCATTTTTATATTACTTTATTTTATATTTAACTTGGGGAAGGCAAAAAATTATTTTTTATTATTTTTACTTATCCCTGTAGCTATTGGAATATATTATTATGTAACAATAAGTACCGGCGGGGTCATTGAGGAGAGATATGCACAAAATGGAACTGCCGGTAGGGACGAATTGATTAAGGCTGGTATTGCACTTTTTAAGTCAAATCCTATTGCGGGCGTAGGTACAGGTAATTTTGGATATGCTATAGAAAAGGAAGGTTTATTCAGAGGTGAATCCGGTGCTCATAATGAATTTATAAGAGCAGCTGCTGAGCATGGTATTTTAGGTATTATAATTTATTGGGGATTTTTGTTCTGCTTTTTTTTGAAATAATGGGGCGAAAAAAAATACAGCGGGAATATGCATTATATTTCTTTGTTTTTTTTGTTCTAATTACTATTCATAACGGAATGAAGATTTCATTACAGCCTATGCTTATGGCCCTTGCGGTTGGCACGCCATCAGTAATGCGAATTAAAAAGAGACCAAATGTTCCTCTTGAAAAAAAGTTTGCGATTGGATCTTAAAAAAATAGGCGATTGTCATAAATCATGTTTTAAAGATTCATTTTCTGTTAAACTTGGAGATGGTTATATTAATAAATCATTTGAATGGTTTTTGACGGCGGATAATAGGTTTCTTCATCATGTTGAAGATGATAATGGCAATTTAACTGGATATTGTGGGGGCTTTATCTCAAGACAATTAGGCGATGGCTCCACAAGCGGCATGATGCAATATGCTATGGGGCAAGCTGCTATGGGCATAATGAAAAAGCCATGGTTATTGTTTAATAAAGAACTTAGACCTTTCTATCCCCTTGTAATAAAAAATATCATCAAAAAATTATTTTTTTCAAAATCTCAAACTAATACTTCTGAAGCCGTAATAAATTTAAAAAAAAAAATTGGCCTTGTTGTTATTGGAGTACATCCTGATCATAGAGGGAAGGGCATTTTTGAAATGCTTATGAAAAACTTTGAAGCAGAAGCAATTGCAAGAAAAATAAATAAGTTATCCCTTAGTGTAAAAAGTAACAACGCTCGCGCTATTGCAGCTTATAAAAATGCAGGCTGGCAGGTTTTATCCAATGAAAATAACGGGTTAATAATGACAAAAGTCTTACCAGTAAATGAAGAATAATGAAAAAATTTTGTCATTAGGATTATTTATAAACCATGAACATCCTTCTAAAAATATACGTACTGTAGAAGACAGGCTTGCAGAGATCTTCCATAAAAGCCATATTAATATTATCACTTCTTCTGCAAAGTCAAAAAGAACAATAAGATTGATCGACAATATCAATGCGATCTTTAAAAACAAAAACCATTTTGATATAGCATTGATTCCCCTTTTTGGTACATGGCCAAGTTTTATATGGCAGGAGATCTTAACACGATTACTAAAATTGTTCAAAAAAAAATCATTCTTACAGTTCACGGCGGATCTATTCCTGCAAGGATGGATAAAAAACCTGCAAGGTTCTTAAAAGCATTAAAAAGATCAGATGTTATTACCTGCCCCTCGGAGTTTCTTCACCAGTATTTGATAGGGTTTAATATTCCCTCACTTCTTATTCGAAATCCGGTAAATATTGCCGAATATAAATTTCAACAAAAAAAATTTTTACGCCCAAGGATCATATGGATGCGTGCTTTTGAAGATGTTTATAATCCTTCAATGGCCATACGCGTTGCTGCATTGCTCGCAAAAAAATATCGATCTTTTAAAATGGTCATGGCTGGCAAGGGCATCATGGAAAATGGCATAAAACAAATGGCATTAGAATATGGATTAACTGATAAAATTATTTTCCCCGGATATATTAGTCTTCAGCAGAAAATAGCTTTTTCCAATGAATATGATATTTATATCTGTACCAATTCTGTTGATAATGCGCCCGTAACTTTTATTGAATTCATGGCGCTCGGTTTGCCAATTGTTTCAACAAATGCGGGGGGCATCCCTTTCATCATTAAAGATGGTGAAACAGGGCTTCTTGCTGATGTTGATGATGATGCAGCTATGGTTGAACAAATTGAAAGACTGATAGAGGATTCTATCTTATCCCAAAAAATGATCAGGAATGCATGTGAATATGCAAAACAATATGATGACAGGATAGTTGTAGAAAAATGGAAGGAAATTTTTGACAGGCTAAGTTAGATGATAAAAAAAGAGAGGGTAAGATTTGCTATTATAGGTTGCGGAAGAATTGCCCGTCGCCACGCCGAAGAAATTTTAAAAACAGGAGAGCTCGTTGCCGTTTGCGATATTGATAAAACCAAAGCTCTCTCGTTTGCCAAAACGGTTAACTCGCTGGCGTTTTTTGATCATGAAGATCTGATAAACAGCGAAAACGGGATTGATGTAATTTCTATTTGCACACCCAACGGCCTTCACGCTGAACATACAATTGCTGCGCTTAATGCAGGCTTTCATGTTTTGTGTGAAAAGCCTATGGCAATAAACACAAAGGATGCTGCCTGCATGATCGAAAGCGCTCAAAAAAACAGTCGTCATCTTTTTATAGTGAAACAAAACAGGTTTAACGAGGCGGTTTTGGAAGTAAAAAAACTATTGGATGAAAATAAGCTTGGGAAAGTGTACAGTTTTCAGCTAAGTTGTTTTTGGAACCGGGGCGCAGCTTACTATAAAGATAGCTGGCATGGAAAAAAAGCCCTCGACGGAGGTACATTGTTCACCCAGTTCAGCCATTTTGTAGATATCCTCCAATGGTTTTTGGGAGATGTAAAAAATGTAAAAGCTCTTTTTGCCAATGCAGCGCACCAGGGAATAATTGAATTTGAAGATAGCGGCGCGGTTATGCTGCAAATGAAAAGCGGAGTGATCGGCACGCTCAATTACACGGTCAACAGCTACCAGGAAAACATGGAAGGCTCGTTCACCATTTTTGGAGAAAAAGGAACAGTGAAAATTGGCGGCCAGTATTTGAACAAAATACAATACCAACGGATAGAAGGCCTCACTATTAAGGAGGATTTGAAAGAAAGCGCTGCAAATGATTATGGTTTTTATAAAGGCAGCATGAGCAATCATGATAAAGTGTATGAAAATATTGTTGACGTTTTGCAAAACGGTGCGCCTGTTTCTGTGAACGCTTATGATGGATTGAAAACAGTTGAGATCATTGAAAAAATTTATGCCTCGGCAGCAGAATAAAGCATGCTTTTTAACGCAAAAACGGTCGTTGAAACCAAAAAAATGGTCATGGAAATGATTTCCAGTAGCACGGAAATAATTTCCGTGCTACTTTTTAAGGCAAAAAGGGTCATGAAAACTCGAAAAAGGGTCATTGAAACGGTTTTCGGTACCACGGAAATGATTTCCGTGTTAGCTTTTAGCGCAAAAGTGGTCACGGAAATGGTTTTTCCTACCCTGCAAATGATTTTTCCTATCGGAAAAAGGTCGTGTATTCCAATAAATGCATAATAAAAGATGAAAATTCCCTTTTCTCCGCCTTTTATTGATGATGAGGTAAAGCGGGAAGTAATGGACACCCTGAACAGCGGTTGGATAACTACCGGTCCAAAAGTGAAATTGCTGGAAGAAGAAGTGGCATCTTTTTGCGGAGTGGAAGCCGCGTTGGGAGTAAACTCTGCCACTTCTGCCCTTATGCTGGCGTTGCATTGGTGGGGCATAAAAAAAGGCGATGAGGTAATTATTCCGGCATATACTTATTGTGCAACTGCGCTCGCAGTGATGCATGTGGGCGGAACCCCCGTGATGGTAGACGTGGATGAAGATTTTAATATTGATGTAAAAAAGATAGCGGAAGCCATTACTGCAAAAACGAAAGCAATAATAACTGTGGATCTTGCGGGATGGCCCTGTGACTATGACGCAATAAATGGTTTAATAAATGATGAAGAAGTAAAGAAAAAATTTGTAGCTGCCAATGATGAGCAGAAAGCGTTGGGGAGATTATTGGTTATGGCTGACGCTGCGCATTCGATCGGCGCTATTTACAAAAATAAAAAAAGCGGCACGCTTGCAGATATTACTGTTTTTTCTTTTCATGCAGTAAAAAACGTAACGACGGCAGAAGGGGGGATGATCTGTTTGAATATGCCGCAACCTTTTAACAATAAAGAAATTTATAGCACGTTTCGTTTGTGGAGCCTGAACGGGCAAACGAAAGACGCTTTTAGTAAAACGGTTTCAGGTGGGTGGAAATATGATATCGTGTATCCCGGTTTTAAAATAAATTTACCTGACGTACTTGCTGCCATTGGCTTAGCGCAGTTTAGAAAATACAAGGGTAATTTGTTGGTTGAGCGAAAAAGAGTTTTTGATATATATGACACTTCTTTTGCCGAACACGAATGGGCAATTCTACCGCCATTTCATAAAATAGATTGTTCATCCTCATTTCATATCTATCCTTTAAGAATTAAGGATGCGACTGAAACGCAACGCGACGAGATCATTGATAGCATAAGTAAGAAAGGAGTTTCGGTAAATGTACATTTCAGGCCATTGCCCACACTTAGCATTTTTAAAGAAATGGGCTTTAATATTGAAGATTATCCGCGATCTTATATTCAATATGCCAATGAAGATCTCTTTGCCGATTTATCCGCAATTATCTGATGAGGATTGTAAAATAGTTGTCAGTTCAGTAATAGAAGCTGTGACAGCTTTAAATCATGAAAGAAGTGATTCGTTTTTTTGATATGGTTTTTGCTTTGATTGGATTGCTCTTGCTTTCTCCATTCCTGGTGATTATTATTATTTTAATAAAGCTTGATTCCAAAGGCCCTGCAATTTTTTTTCAAAAAAGAGTAGGAAAGGACAATAAGGATTTTGTTATGTATAAATTCAGGACGATGCGAATAAATACAGAACATAAAAGTGCATTAACAATAGGTAAGGATGATCGGATCACAAGGATGGGGAAGTTTTTACGAGAATACAAATTAGATGAATTACCTCAACTTTGGAATGTATTAAAGGGAGAAATGAGTATTGTAGGGCCAAGGCCGGAAGTTAGAAAGTTTGTGGATCACTATAACGATGAACAAAAGAAAATATTAACGGTTACGCCAGGTATAACAGACTATGCTTCAATATTATTCAAGAACGAAAATGAACTTTTAATGACAGTAGAAAATCCTGAAGCTTTTTACCTAAGTGAAATAATGCCTATTAAAATAGCATTAAATCAGAAATATATTTCAAATTCAAGCTTCAAGGTCTACTTTTTAATTATCTTTAACACTTGTTTCTCAGTTGTAAAAAGGCGAAGTCCTTTACAAATCTATCCTTAGTGCCTCAATAAAATAAAGCTTTGAAAGAATTTAGAAGATTTTTGCTAAAGAAGCATATCGCACCCAAATGGCTGATTTTTATATTAGATCTCCTGATTTGCATTTTTTCTATTGTCTATGCCAATTATTTAGTAGAAGACGTTCACTCGATCTCAATAACTAATCTCGTCTTTTGGTATATGGTATCTATAACGGGTATTCTAAATTGCATCTTTTTTTCTATTTTAAGAACTTACGACGGTATAATTAGGTTTTCGGATTTTCAGGAAGCATTAAGAAGCATCAGTGCTGTGTTTTGTTCTTTCATAAGCATGCTTATTTTAAATATAGTTCTTGTTATTCTCAAAATACCCCCTTTCATTTCCACTTCTGCCTTATTTATTTATTTTTTTATTGGAGCATTTCTCATTTTTGGTTACAGGCTGCTTGTAAAATCATTATATAATGCTAGTCTTAATGAAGGCAATGTAACACCTGTAGTTATTTGTGGCGCTGGCTTAAATGCTTCTTTATTTGTAAAAACAATTGAGCAAATTTCCAATGGTACTTATAAAGTGAAAGCATTTATTGATGATGATGAAAAACTGATCGGTAAAACAATCGATAATTTGAAAATATTTTCTTACGCCAATTTGCATGACATCCTTTATTCCTACAATGTACAAATGCTTTTTTTTGCCAGTCAAAATGTGGATGTGCATATAAAAAATAAAGTAGTGGATGAATGCCTTCTTATGCACGTGAAAGTGATGAACATTCCGCCCATTCATAATTGGATGAAAGGCAATCTCAATATTAATCAATTACAGGAAGTTAAGATAGAAGAGCTGCTTAACAGGCCTACTATTGAATTGAGAAATGAGAACATGGTTAATGAACTACGCCATAAACGCATATTAATTACCGGTGCCGCAGGCTCTATTGGAAGTGAACTTGCAAGACAAATTGCGAGTATTTATCCTTCTTCTTTGATCATTTGTGATCAAACAGAGACAGGATTATATGATGTTGAATATAGTTTACAAAAAGAATTTAAGCTGGGTAATGCTTTACAGGTTTTTCTTGGTGATGTAAAGGATGAAAGCTCAATGAAACAAATGTTTGAATTGTACAAGCCAAACATTATTTTTCATGCTGCAGCATATAAGCACGTGTCAATGATGGAAAAACATCCTTGTGAAGCCATTCGTAATAATGTATTAGGTTCAAAAATTTTAGCTGACTTATCGCAGATGTATGAAGTGGAAAGGTTTGTGCTGGTTTCTACA
The DNA here is from genome assembly GCA_963771435.1 of uncultured Bacteroidota bacterium. Classification (GTDB taxonomy): domain Bacteria; phylum Bacteroidota; class Bacteroidia; order Chitinophagales; family Chitinophagaceae; genus CAVYTF01. The sequence continues at coordinate 63,117 of CAVYTF010000026.1, forward strand.
GATAAAGCCATTAATCCTGCCAATATAATGGGCGCATCAAAGCGTATTGCTGAAATTTATTGCCATTCTTTGCATGGCCGCAACTTAGAAATAAATGAGCATCCTTATGTTTATCAACTCCATGGCAACCATCAGCGAAAACGGACAAAGTTCATAACCACACGTTTTGGAAATGTATTAGGTTCCAACGGTTCCGTGATTCCCAGGTTTCAGCAACAGATCGCCAATGGTGGGCCTGTAACAGTAACACATCCCGAGATCATCCGTTTCTTTATGACCATCCCCGAAGCCTGCTCTCTTGTGTTAGAAGCAGCGATTATGGGCAATGGCGGCGAAGTATTTTTGTTTGATATGGGCGAGCCTGTGAAGATTTTAGACCTTGCCAAAAAGATGATATGGTTAAGCGGGCACGAACCAGGAAAAGATATTGAAATACATTTTACGGGTTTGCGGCCAGGCGAAAAATTATATGAGGAACTGCTCAATAAACATGAAGAAGTTGTGCCTACGCATCATAAAAAAATATTGATCGCAAAAGTAATTGAGTACGATTTTGAAAAAATCTCCTCCAGCATTGATAAGTTACTTTCTTTTGCCGATAATAATAACGAGGAAGCTCTTGTAAAACAAATAAAACACATAGTGCCGGAATATTTTTCCACCAATACGGTTTATAGAGAAATGATTGAAAAAGATTCTCCAATAATTGCCCACCTCGCTTCTCCTTCTTATGTATAGCTTAATGCTAATGCTTATTTTTGTTTCATGACCTTAAATCCTTTCCGCTCGCGTAAGATAAAACCTGACCTTTCTTTTATTGGCGTTGATATGCATTCTCACCTGCTTCCCGGCTTGGATGACGGGTTGCAGGCTTTAGAACAGACTTTAAAATTTGTAAAGGAATTATACCTGTTGGGATATACAAAACTGATCTGCACACCGCATGTCATTTCAGATATGTACCCAAATTCTCCCCAAACAATTTTACCGAAGCTACAGTTGGTCCGCGATGCCTTAAAAGAAAATAATATTCCTGTAGAAATTGAGGCTGCAGCCGAATATATGGTTGACAATGACTTTGAAATGAGCATCGAAAACAATGAACCACTGCTCACTTTTGGCAAAAATCTTATTTTAATTGAAATGTCTTATGCAGTGGCTTCCTCAAACATTGAGAAAGTTATTTTTGATTTGCGCTTAAAGGGCCTCCATCCCGTTCTGGCGCATCCTGAGCGGTATAATTATTACTTGAACGATTTTGAAAAATACCAAAGGTTTATAGATATGGGGTGTTTAATACAAATAAACCTTTTATCGTTGTTAGGTTATTATGGAAAACCAATAAAAAAGACCGCCGAAAAATTATTAAAGAACAATATGGTTGACCTCTTAGGAACCGACATGCACCATGAAAACCACTTGCGGGCTTTAAAAGAACTAGCCTCCCAAAAAAGCTTTTATAAACTATTTGAGAATATCACCATAAGGAATAAAGCCATTCTAGTGTAAACTGTTTCTGCCCTTTTCTTCCCAAATTGTGCCCCCTTTCTTCCCAATTCTGCCCCTTTTCTTCAAAATTCCGCCCCTTTCTTCCCAAATTTTGCCCCTTTTTTCCCAAATTCTGCCCCTTTATTTTAATATTTTGCCCCTTATTTACACGTTAAACCGGAAATGCATGATGTCTCCGTCCTCAACCAGGTAATCTTTGCCCTGAACTGCTAATTTTCCGGCATCGCGGCAGGCGGCTTCGCTGCCAAGCGACACAAAATCGTTGTATTTTATCACTTCCGCGCGTATAAATCCCTTCTCAAAATCAGTATGTATCACGCCTGCGGCCTGTGGCGCCAACATTCCCTTCGTTATTGTCCATGCCCTCACTTCCTGCACGCCCGCTGTGAAGTAAGTTGCCAGGTTTAGGATCTTATAAGTCGATTTTATCAGCCTTGCCACGCCACTTTCGTGCAGGCCCATGTCTTCGAGGAACAATTGCCTGTCTTCATAGCTCTCCATCACGGCAATTTCGCTTTCAATTTCCGCGCTGATGAACAAAACCTCGGCTTTTTCACCTTTAATTGCTTCTTTTAATGCCGTGGTGTGCCTGTTTCCCTGCACAACACTTTTTTCATCCACGTTGCACACGTAAATAACGGGCTTCATGGTCAGCAAAAACAGGTCATCCACGTGTTTTGCCTTGTCTTCTTTGCTCATTTCAAAACCTCTTGCGTTTTTTCCCTGCTCCAAATGCGCTTTCAAGCCGCGAAGCACATCCAAACTTGCCGCAGCGTCCTTATCCGTCTTCGCCATTTTCTCATTTTTGGATAATTTTCTATCAACAGTGTCCAGATCTTTCAACTGAAGCTCCGTATCAATGATCTCTTTGTCGCTTACCGGATCAATTTTGCCATCAACATGGATCACATTGTCATCATCAAAGCAGCGGAGCACATGAATGATGGCATCTGTGGCTCTAATATTTCCTAAGAATTGGTTTCCCAGCCCTTCTCCCTTACTTGCTCCTTTCACAAGGCCTGCTATATCTACAATTTCCACCGTAGTAGGCACCACTTTGTTTGGTTTCACCAATTTCTCCAGCACGATGAGCCTTTCATCGGGCACGGTTATTACGCCGATGTTCGGTTCTATCGTGCAAAAAGGAAAATTTGCCGCCTGTGCTTTTGCATTGCTCAATGCATTGAACAAAGTTGATTTGCCAACGTTCGGCAACCCTACGATCCCTGCCTGTAAAGCCATATTTTAATTATGAATGATGAGTTATGAATTATGAATTTTGAAACTGCTTATTATTTTGCTGCACTTATTGAAGCAAAGGCGTGATAAACTATATTGTAATGTTGTATTTTTAATTTTTTATTTGAAGGCGCAAAGATAGTCTTCGCAATAACTCATCATTCATCATTCATAACTCATCATTTATATTTATTAAATGGCGCTAAACATAGTCTGGACAGCATTTTTCATCATTGCTTTTGTCATTGCTTTCATCAAATTCCTGTTTGTGCCGGGCAACACGGACATTTTTAAAATACTGGCCGACGGAATTTTTGATTCAGCAAAGACTTCTGTAACCGAAGTGGCATTTCCACTTGCAGGAACGATGATATTTTTTCTTGGGCTTATGAATATTGCGGAGAAAGCGGGCGGAATACGATGGCTTTCGCGGCTTTTAAATCCCTTGATGAAACGTTTGTTCCCTGAAGTGCCCCAAGGCCATCCGGCCATGGGCGAAATGGTAATGAACTTCAGCGCAAACATGCTGGGGCTGGACAATGCCGCCACTCCTTTCGGCCTCAAAGCCATGCAGAGCCTGCAATCCATCAACCCAACAAAAGAAACGGCGAGCAATGCGCAGATCATGTTCCTCGTGTTGCAAACAAGCGGGCTCACGCTGATACCCTTATCCATTATTGCTTACAGGATCGCTGCGGGTTCCACCGATGCAACCAGCGTTTTCATCCCCTGCGTGGCAGCAACGGTGTGTACCACGCTTGCTTCGGTCATTATTGTGAGCTTAAAACAAAGAATCAAATGGGATCTCACACTTGTACTTTGGTTGTTTGGTTTATCCCTTGCAATTGCGGCCTTATTGTTCTTTGTGGGGACTCTTGCTGCAGCACAGAAATCTGTTTTTACCTCAGTTTCGGGCAACCTGATCTTATTGTTGCTTATTGTGGCAATAATAGTGGGCGGAGTGTTAAAAAAAGTGTCAGTATTTGATACATTTATTGAAGGTGCAAAGGAAGGTTTTGCCACTATTTTAAAAATATTACCTTACCTCGTAGGCATGTTGGTGGCCATCAGGGTTTTTCGCGACAGCGGCGCGCTGGCTTACATTACAGACGCCATTGGATACCTCGTAAAAAGCATAGGTTTAAATACTGACTTTGTTCCTTCACTGCCGGTTGCTATTATGAAACCATTTAGCGGCAGCGGCGCACGCGGATTGATGATCGATTCCATGAAAACTTACGGGCCGGACAGCTTTGTTGGCAAACTTTCCTGCACTTTCCAGGGCGCATCGGACACCACTTTTTATATTATCGCCTTATATTTTGGAAGTGTGGGTATAAAGAAAGTGCGCTACGCCATCTGGGCAGGATTAGCCGCTGATATTATCGGGGTTATCTGCGCAATAATTATAGGGTATGTGTTCTTCCATTAGCATAACCTCTCTTCACCAACATTAACAATAAATACGGTGAGCAAATGAAATATTTCTTCCTTTATTCTCATTAACTTTAGGTACACAACACACATCATGCAGTCATTTACCTAAAAAATAAATATTATGGATAGTGATAAAAAAGAGCAGCACAGCAAAAAGCCTGTAGCGAAGCCTGCTAAAGCATTAACTATAGAAACTATAATGGCTGAATTGAAGACTGAGGAACGCTATACCAACTATTTTAAAAATTTCCAGCCGGCAAGCGTTAAAACTTTCATTGATTTTTATTCAATGAATAAAGAAAGCTGGACGCTCTTTGGCTATTCCTGCTTACAGGAGATGGATGCTGAAGACATGCGCTGGATCAATGTGGCGGAAAAGCATCTTAAAATAATACAGCAACAGAAATTGTTTGAAGAGCAATGCCGCTGGCGCGCGGAGGAGGTAACTTTTGCTGAAGTGCAGATAAGTTTCGATTTTAAAGTGTGGGAACAAAATGTGCTGTACTGCCCTTTTATAGCGCCGGTAAATGATGATGACATCGCCCTGTACATCCAATACATGCAGCAGGAAGATGTGGCATTTGATATGGAGAGTTTTTATGCATGGCAGGATTATCATGAAATAAAAGAGGCATATAATAATTACGAACCGGACGAAAACTATTCTGACTGGTACAGCTTTGCCGCAGCCCAGCGCGGTACTACCGCTCTGATGGAACTGCCTGATATAAGAGGGGAGAAGGAAGAATATTATACCAACTTATATCTTACAAAAAAGAAAGAAGAAAATGCAGAAAGCACAAAGACAACGGCAGCACCGCCAGACGGCCGCCCCGTGCTTGATTACTTTAATGACAAGCAATTGGAAGATGCTGTAAAAACGCTTGAAGACAAAGAAATGCAGCAATACTTTAAGGCATATACGCACTGCAACAGGCATAGGGATGTGGAAGAAGAGTTGGTGGAAATAATAAAAGTACTGCTTTCGGCTGATGAGCTTGTGCCGGTGCAGGGGCATACAGACATGAAAGAAGCTTTGCGATGGGCATACCTGCAATATTCTGCAAAAAAGATAGCCGAGTTTCTCCCTTATGTGTTTGATGAATATAAGCTGAGCCAAAGTATGGGATTTGGAGCCTCTGCGGACACATTGAGGCAAGTGGCGCAATACCAGTCTATAAGAAAGAAGCATTATCAAAACATCATCAACGGAAGGATACTGAATGGCGAACCCGCAGACCTCAACTTTTAATCACCGCCAGGCGTTCCTAAAACACATCCCACAAAAAAAGCGCAACATAGATATGCCGCGCTTATTAATTCAAAAATAAAAACAAGTCAAGATACGAACTTTGTTATAATATCGCTGTACACACGGCCGGGATCCGCGCCCGCGCCTGCAACACGAAACGAGTATTGCACACCAGCCATTAACCCGCTTATGATGCAGCTTCTTTTTGTGCTTGTTTGCGTGAACCATCCATCCACGCCATTCTCATCAGCGCCGGCAACCATGTACTCAAATTCATAGAACGCTTTTTTCGGCACTGTGTTCGTGCTAAGCTTCACGCTTCCGCTGTTAGGGCCTGCGTTTACTGCAAAATTTTCAGGCTTTGCCAGCAACCCAACGCGGGCGTGCTTCTTAGTAACATCATAGCCACTCGATAAATTAATTGTTTCATCGCCCCCACCATTGGCTTGTATAAAGACCGCCAAATTGTTCAGCACCAAAATAAGCGCAGCACGCATCGCGTTTTTATTTGCCGTGTTTTCCTTCGTTCCGTCCTGCGCGGCAACAATGGAAACGCTGAATTCATCAGTTGCGCCCTGCACTGTTGCTACAGTGGGGGTGGGGTTTGCAAAATTGTTATTGCCATTCATTTTACTTGCAATGTAGTTGCCTTTCAACTCCAGGTTATTATCTGTGTACTTGGTAAAACCTGTTTTCACTTTTGAGATAGCCATGTGTAATGTTTTTTATTTTTATGGGAACAATTCTGTTCCTGCTATAATAGTCGCAGAAACGATAACAGTAGTAACAAAAAATCCAATAATTTTTAAAAAATATTTTTGAAAATAGATGGGTGATGAGCTAAAACCTTATGGAAATGGAGCAAAGTCATAAGGAAATGGCGCAAAATCTTATGGAAACGGAGTAAAGCCTTATGGAAACGAGGCGAAGTCTTATGAAGATGGATCAAAGTCATAAAGAAACGCAGCAAAGTCTTATGGAAATGGAACAAAGTCATAAAGAAATGGCCCATTTCCTTATGACTTATGGGCTAATTTAAATAAAATAAAACTTAGTAGAGCTGATAAGCAGGCGCAGGATGACGAAAACGATAGTATATCCTATTTCGCATTAAGATCCGGAACGGTGTTTTTTAAACTTTAGATAATCCAGGAAATAAATGACCTTGATGGAGAAATTATTGTTTTGCGCAGCGGCAAAAGTGTTGCCGGCATTTTTTATATAAGTGGGGGTTACTAAAGCATCATCTGTGGCAATGGCGTTTTTCCAGCCTACATTTAAGAAACTCCCTGGCGCAAATTCCCATGTGTAAAGCATGTCAATATTAAAATAATTCACATCATCATTGTCAAAGACCAAAGGCGTTGTAGCTAAAGTGCCATCAGGATTTAAGGTGTAGAATTGTTTGTAATCAACCTTGCTCCAGTAATGGCGCGCCCTGAAAGTGAGTCCCATTTTATTGTTGAAATTGTATTTGACGCTTATAATGTTTTCAAGTGTAATGCGGTTCCTGTTTCCAAAGAATATATCCTGGTTTCCTGTTATGGCATCGGAACTGTCATAAGCAAAGCCAACATTATTGTAGTTCGGCGTGAAATTATTATTTAATAAGATAGTTAGTTTTTTATTGAATCGGAATTGATTGGTGAGCATCAACTGGTAATTATCACCATTGAATTTATTTATGTGGGAGTAATAAAATTCGATACCGGCATAATACTTTTTCGCATTGTTGGAATAGATCCAAAAGCCACCGCCTTCGTCAGAAGGCCTTTGAAAAACCAATCCTTCCACTCGTGGTTCATAGAAATCATTAGAAGGGCCATCTCCATAAACTATGATTCCCCCATTCCATAGGTTTTTTAACTGCCCGTTTATATTACTGTTGAAATAAAAACTTTGGTAATCGCCCTGGTTAAACCTGTTAGAATAGGTAGCATTAAAATTAAGATATAAATTATTGTAGAATGACTTCGGGACTATCCATTTATAACCTATCCAGGCATCGTTGTTTAAATAATTGCTGTTGGTAGCATAGCCGAAATCATTTTGTTGATACGTGCTATCGGCAGCTTCCTCAGAGAGTTGAAAGTTAAGCCTGCCGCCTTGTTTAACAAAAGCAAAAGCGTATTCGGTGCCAAACATGGAGTTTTTGCTTGTGCTGTCGGGGTTATAACCGTATAGTTGGCTTTCGGCTATTTTACCATTAAAATTCCAAACATTCTTTTTATCATAGAAATCCCAAAGTGCGCCTGTAACGTTTGCATCATAATCGCTGCCACTGCGCCACACGCTTGTGTTTACAAATGAAACACTGGAATTATTTTTGAGGCTTTTGTCGATCACCACCATATTATAATCAGTGAGAGGGCTGGTTTGTATTTGTCTTGTTGCCTTAGTTAAGGTGTCTTGCACAGTGGCATATTGTGCGTCAGTTACCGCATTCAGGACTCCAACCCCCCAGCCGTCTGAAGTGCGTCCGCTTATTTTAGCAGCGCTGATAAGCCTTGTTGTGGCGGGGTCGTTAGCAACAATCTCATTTGCATTCAGGTCATTGTAAACATCATAATAATGCAAAGGTGTGCCACCTATCCTGCGGCTGTAAAAGAAATTCCCTTTGCTGAACAGATCTGTTCCTTCTGTGAAAAAAGTACGTTGCTCAGGATATTTTATTGCAAAGGGGGTAAGATTCAGCACATCATTATCGCTTTGCACTTGGCCGAAATCTGGCAATAAAGTAAGGTCAAGGGTTAATGATTGATTGATGCCAAATTTTAGATCATCTATCCCTGCATAAAGAGTATTTGTCCAGTTTTTTACTCCCGCTTGGTCATAAGGATAATGATTGGCATAATCCGAGAAGAAAGGTGAAATGGAAAGGCGCACAGGAGGTTTTACATTTGTTATATCAGTTAATAAGCCCGCCTGCGCAAACAAAGTGCCGCCTATATTTGGATTAAAAGGGTTCCACATCATGCGGATCCCTGCTTTACTCCTTCTGCGTATAACTTGGAAGCCCCATGTTTGAACATCCTTTTTTGTGAACCGGATAGCTGAATAAGGAATCTTCATTTCAAACGTCCAGCCGCCTTTTACAATTTTTGCCTCTGACTTATATACACTGTTCCAACTGCCGTCTTCACCGGCGTTGGAATATTTGGCGTCAAACTGTTCGCCAAGCGGCGTAACATAATACCCAAAGCCATTTATTTTGTCATTATAAGTGTCAAACAAAACGCCTGCAAAGTCATTTACGCCAACCACATCCCTGCCCACAAGTTCTTTTGAAATACTGTCTGAAGAGGCTTCATGGCAGAAGCCGGCTACATAGATTGCTTCATCATCATACAGTAAATAAACTTCGGTCCTGCTATTTTTATTTTCGGCTTTGCCAAAATCCGGTTGCCATTCCACAAAATCTGTTGCATGGGCTGCAGTTTTCCATGCTGAATCAGAAATGTCGCCGTCAATGATTATTTTTTGATTGGTTCTAACCGCTTTTAACTCTCTGTGCACGGCAGGAGCTGTCTGTGAAAATGAATAACAGGAAAGTAAAACAAAAACAGCAGTAAGGACTTTTTTCATTAACACAGGGTTTATTATTGGCAGATACTGCAATAAAACGCATGTAATTTAAAAAATGTTACTGCTATGAATTGTTAAAACGAATGTATGTGATGAGTGGAAATTTTAAAGGAAAAGTGGTTTGTGAATTAGGAGTTGTATGACCGGGCAAACAAAAAAGGCTGCGTTTCGAAGCCTTTTTTTAATATTATAAACACGGAAATTCTTTGTAGGGAAAGTTATACCACTTCCAATTTTGCTCTTTGCTTCGTTGGTTTCGCTTTAGGCAGAGCTTCTTTGTCAGCCTTTTGAAAGAGCATTGCCGTCCAAACATGGTCAAGGGCCTCCTGGATCACCCCCGCATATCCATTTTCACTCAAAATACGCCAACTGCAATCCCTGTTAAGATCGCTGACAATCTTGCTTGCAGTTTTTGGGTAAGCTATCCAAAGCTTGCTTTCGTCATGCAAGGCAGGAAAAACTTCACTCAGGATATTGCACATTTGACTTTGGCTGATGGCGAACACCAATGCAAAATCTATCTTTTTGATACGCAGCAGCGGCGTAACATTCTTAGAATAGGAAAGCTTTATGAACTGCTTTTCAATAGTAGAAGGAACTCCCTGTATCAACAGGTTTCTTTCATCTTTCAACTGCAACTTTTCAAACAAACTGGGTAGCGGCATCCAAAGAAATTGAGGTTATGGAAAAATGTGATTTGCAAAGTTAAATAAATAACCAATACTGATTTAAAAAGAAAGCTAATTTTAAGGACTATTTGAACTTTGCTTCTTTCAAGATAAATATCCGCAACAGGTTTAGGGCATTTGTTGCAGTTAATTCAATGTTCCTTTTCCGGTCAAAACGGAAATACATTTTTTTTACTTCTGCGCGTTCCTGGTTTGCAACAACTATCCAAACAGTACCAACAGGTTTCTCAGCAGAGCCGCCGTCAGGGCCCATAATGCCGGAAACAGCAATAGCATAATTCGCATTTATTTTCTCCAAAACATTTTTAGCCATTGCTCTCACTGTTTCTTCGCTTACCGCGCCATGTTTATTTATGATATCCTGATCAACCGACAATAAGTTTTCTTTAACGTCATTGGCATAGCTAACAATGCCTCCCATATAATAGGTAGAGGCTCCCGGAAAGGAAGTAAGCAGGTGCGCAATATAACCACCCGTACAGCTTTCGGCAGTTGCAACGGTTTTATTATTTTCTTTTAGCAACCTGCCTGTCAAAGCTTCTAAAGCAATATCTTCATCAACCACTAAATATTCCTGGACCAGCCTTTTAAGCTCATTAAATTGTATATCCAGTTCTTTTTCTACTTCATCCTTATTGTCGCCGTTTGTCGTCAGGCGCAGCCTTACCATACCATAATTCGGTAAATAAGCAAGCTTTATATTTGGTGGAAGGCTGTTTTCCCAATTCTTTATCAGTTCTGCCAAAAAAGATTCGCCGATACCTGCCACAAGTAAAGTTCTGTGAACAATATGCGGCATATTAAACCTTTGCTGCAGGAGCGTGAGCACATTATCGCTCATCATACCTTTCATTTCGTGGGGAACTCCGGGCATGCTAACAAATATTTTCCCTTCTTTTTCAAACCACATACCCGGCGCAGTTCCTCTTCTGTTTTGAATAACGGTGCAAACATCCGGCACTTCAGCCTGCTTTAAATTATTTTCAAGCATCGGGAGCTTCAGTATGGTTTCAAAAATGTTCTTCACATTAGCAAGCGCAGACTCGTCCACAACCATTTTGCCGCCAAAGTATTCGCAAAGCAGGGGCTTTGTTATATCATCCTTAGTAGGCCCAAGCCCCCCGGTAATAAGAATAATGTTGGAGCGTTTCCCTTCTTCATCAAGCGCCTTGATAATATCATCTTTTACATCGCCAACCGCTACCCTGTATTGAACCCAAACGCCTATCTTGTTCAGTTCCTGCGCCATCCAGCCGCTGTTTGTGTCAACAACTTGCCCAATTAAAAGTTCATCACCAATAGTTATAATAGATGCTGTTATTTTCTCCATAGTCATTATTTCACACCATCAAAATAAAACGCTAGTCTTTCTTTCAACGCCTCAGGCATACACGTCTTCTGCCTTGTTTTTTCATCCAGGAAATAAAGTATCACTCTCCCGGATGTAAGAAGTTTTCCCTCTTCATTATACACTTCCTGGAAAAACTCTACCTTATGATCCTTTGGCAATTCCCTTACAATTGTCTTCACTGTAAGTAGGTCGTCATACGTTGCCGGCCTCAGGTATCTTATGTGGAGTTCCACTACAGGCATTATCACACCTTGCGCTTCCATGTCTTTGTAGGAGAGGCCCAACTGCCTGATACTTTCCACACGGCCCACTTCAAAGTATTGCGCATAATTGCCATAATAAACAAAGTTCATCTGGTCTGTTTCTGCGTACCTAACGCGGATTTGTGTTGTTGATTCGTACATAAAGAATTATCATTCATAATTAAAGGCCTCATCCGTTAGTAGAAAACCCGGGATACAGCGTCATGCCTCCATCTACAAAAATAGATGCACCGGTAATATAATCGCTGTCATCACTGGCAAGCCATACGGCGGTCTTACCAATATCTTCAGGCTCGCCGATACGTTGATAGGGGATAAGGGTCAACAAGGAATTTAATGCTTCCGGAGTACTCCATGCGCTTCGGTTGATAGGCGTTTGGATAGCCCCTGGGCAGATGCTGTTTACGCGTATCTTTTTTGGCGCAAGTTCCTGCGCAATGCTTTTCATCATCATCATAATACCGCCCTTGCTTGCCGCGTAATTCACATGGCCTCCCCATGGTATCACCTCGTGCACGCTGCTCATACAGATTATCTTACCTGCCGCTTTTGACCTTTCGGGCACAATACCACGGCGTATAAACTCCCGCACAGCCTCACGCGCACAAAGGAACTGCCCCGTAAGGTTCACGTTTATCACAAAATTCCATTGCTCCAAAGTCATGTTCTCAAAGGGGGAATCGCGCTGCAGGCCTGCATTATTGATAAGTATATCAACAGTGCCAAACTCTTTCACCACATCAGTAAACATCTGTTGCACTTCCGTTTCTTTGCTAACATCACACTGGTAAATAATGCCGCTCCCGCCTTCGTTCTTTATGGCTGCAAGAACAGCTTCTGCAGCATCTTTGGTCGCTTCAATTGGATGATTAATAATAACAATAGCCCCTGCTGCCGCCAATGATTTCGCAACGCCCTCGCCAATGCCGCTGCTTGCCCCCGTGACAATAGCAACTTGATCTTGTAGTTTCTTTTCCATAGATAGTAGATTTTTTTGTAAAAGTAATTAAGTATGGGTTTTGTCTGGAAAGGTGTGTTTCAGTTATGATCTTATAAAAACCAACCTTTTCTGAAGGCCAGGGTTATCTGGTATCAGCCTTGGATTATAATAAAATAGGTGGGGCGATTTACACGATCTCCCAAACCTCGTTTCCCCTCAGTAATTTATCTAAATTCCCCTTACCCTTTCTTGCGATGGTGTCTGCAATTTGCAGGCCCATACCATCTTCATAGCAGGCCCGTTCGCTTTCGTAAAATACGCCAAACGGCCGGGGAAAATGCCCTTCTATTCTCGCATCGTCAAACATACGTATCAGGATCTGCGCTTTATAAAAATCTTTTTCATCATGCACCCACAGGTCATCTTTGGTGGTCGTTTCGTTCAATTCAGCAATAACAGGTTTCAGGCCGTCAAACTTTATCCCCTTATTGCCGCCTGCTCCAAACACAAGTGGTTTGCCATGTTCAAGAAATAATACCTCTTCAGGCTTTGAGGTTTTTTCTGTATAAACTTCAAAAGCGCCATCGTTAAAAATATTGCAGTTCTGATAGATCTCTAAAAAAGAAGCGCCCTTGTGCTGGTGGCTGCGCATTAGCATTGCCTGCAAATGTTTAGGGTCACGGTCCATGCTCCGCGCAATAAATGTAGCATCCGCACCCATCGCCAACGCCAGCGGGTTGAATGGATGGTCAATACTGCCATACGGTGTGGACTTGGTTACTTTATTTTCTTCCGAAGTAGGCGAATATTGCCCCTTAGTTAACCCATAGATCTGGTTATTGAACAATAAAATATTTACATCAAAGTTCCTGCGTAATAAATGGATAGTATGATTCCCGCCAATGCTCAATCCATCGCCGTCACCGGTAACGATCCAAACGCTAAGCTCAGGTCGTGAAGCTTTCAGCCCGCTGGCAATAGCAGTAGCCCGCCCGTGGATAGAGTGCATTCCATAAGTGTTCATATAGTACGGAAACCTGCTGCTGCAGCCGATCCCGCTTATGATAACAATATTCTCGCGGGGTATGCCAATGGTCGGCATCACTTTCTGAACCTGCGCCAAAATAGAATAATCGCCGCAACCGGGGCACCAGCGAACTTCCTGGTCTGTTGCAAAATCTTTTGCCGTCAATACTCGCGGCGGGGTCATCACTTCACTCATAAGATCAAAAATTTTTCAACTATTAATTTCTTTTCAAAAACAAATTTCAGTTATTATTCTCAATTCTCCATCAAAAATTCCTCAACCAGTTAAGTTCTCCACTCTCCATTCTCCATTTTCAATTCTCCATTCTCCATTCTCAATTCCCCATCAACGCCTCCCAATATTCCGCCGCCCTTCTCGTATGTGGAATAACGATAGTGCCACCCACAATATTAGCCACTGCAAATATTTCATACAGTTCCTCAGTACTCACTTTCAGTTCATGGCATTTCCCCAGGTGATATTTAATACAGTCGTCGCAGCGCAGCACCATACTTGCCACAAGGCCAAGCATTTCTTTTGTTTTTTTATCAACCGCACCATCCTCATAAGTATTGGTGTCCAGGTTCCATAGCCGTTTCATCACCAGGTTATTTTTACTGAGTATCACCTCATTCATCCTTTCGCGGTAGCCGTTAAAATCGCTTACTAGATCTGCCATAAAATTTTTGTACAAAAATACCTGCAAAAAACTAACTATACGCTAAGTAATAAGATGAGATGTGTAAGAATTAAACTGAGATCATTTCATAATTTTTTTTAAATATCTTCAGTATAAATTTATCCACTTCCTGCTGCCCCACCTAATTCGAACGCAAAAATGGAAAATCTTATATACCTGGCTTTTTATACCCCGACAATAAGTCTGAAACTCTCTATCCAAAATAATTATTTTCAGGCATAGATCACGTTTTTATAGCTTTTTTACTCCGTGCCACCTCCCTGCGGCATCCGTGCGTCCTTCCTGCCACCTTCACTAAAAGCCTTCTCATCCGCCTCCCCATTTCTCTATTTATGCCCTTCTGCCATTATTTCATGTATCGCCTTTTTTCCAACCACCTCTGTAGCATAACAAAAAATTTATACTGTTTCTTCGCAGGAATTGTAATTTTGCAACTCCTTTTAAAACAGTAAAAGTATTTATTATGAGTAATGTAAAAGTGGCGATCAATGGTTTTGGCCGCATTGGAAGATTGGTTTACCGCCAGATCTTTAACATGGAAGGTATTGACGTAGTGGCAATTAATGATCTTACAAGCCCTAAAGTGCTGGCTCACCTGCTTAAATATGACAGCGCACAGGGGCGTTTTGAAAATGAAGTGACATCAACTGAAAATTCAATTGTTGTGAACGGACATGAGGTGAAGATATATGCTCAAAAAGACCCTGCACAAATTCCATGGGGAGACCATGGGGTTGACGTGGTGATAGAAAGTACGGGCTTTTTTACTGATAAAGCAAAAGCAGAAGCGCATTTAAAGGCTGGAGCAAAGAGAGTAGTTATTTCTGCACCTGCAACAGGTGACCTTAAAACAGTTGTATATAATGTGAACCATAATATCCTTGACGGCAGCGAAACGATCATCAGTTGCGCATCCTGCACTACCAATTGCCTTGCGCCAATGGCTAAAACATTGAATGATGAGTATGGCATTGTTACTGGTATTATGACCACTATCCATGCTTATACGAATGACCAAAATACGCTGGATGCCCCTCACCCGAAAGGCGACCTTCGCCGTGCGAGGGCTGCGGCTGCGAATATTGTTCCTAATTCAACAGGAGCGGCAAAGGCTATCGGCCTTGTGTTGCCTGAACTGAAAGGGAAACTGGATGGCAGCGCACAGCGTGTGCCTGTAATAACAGGGTCGTTAACTGAGTTGGTTTCTACCTTGTCTAAGAAAGTGACCATTGAAGAAATAAATGCTGCTATGAAGGCGGCAAGCAACGAAAGCTTTGGTTACACTGAAGATGAGATCGTAAGCACGGACGTGATAGGCACGCATTTTGGCTCTATATTCGATGCTACGCAAACAAAAGTATTGACCGTTGGCGAGAGCCAGCTAGTGAAAACGGTGAGCTGGTATGACAATGAAATGAGTTATGTGAGCCAGTTGGTTCGTACGGTGAATTACTTTGCGGGGTTGATAAACAAGTAGGAGAGAATTTATAATAAGTTTTCAGACCGCAGTTTACCGCTGCGGTTTTTTTGTTTTATATTTGGTGTATGAATGAGAAGGATATAAATATTTTATTATCGCGGATAACAACAAATCCGGAGATCTTTGGAGGCAAACCAATTATCAGAGGGATGCGGTTTGGCGTTGCCGATGTGTTGGGATATTTAGCCAGCGGTATGACAATGCAGGAATTATTAGTTGATTTTCCTTATTTAGAAAAAGAAGACATTGAGGCAAGCCTGCTCTATGCTTCAAAAAAAATTGACCATCCTGTTTTATCCGTAAGCCTCTTTGAAGCCTGAACATATGGAGTTTTGGATCGATCTTAATCTTCCACCTTCTCTTGCGCTATGGATAAAAAAGGAGTATGGATAGAGGCTAAATCCTTTTATGAACTGGGTTATGCCTTTAAAAGCGATTTTGAAGTATTTAATTTGGCAAGAAAAAATAAAACATCATTATAATTACTACTAAGGATATAGATTTTGTGCAATTTGCATCACAAATATTTTCACCTCCTAAGATCTTATACATAAATACAGGCAATATCTCAAATAAACAATTGAAAGAAATATTTTTAAAAAGCTTTAATGAGGTAATAAAAATATTTAAAAATACTGATCAAAATCTAATTGAATTAACTACATAATCCCCTCTATGAGCAAATTTTCCACCCACAGTTTTAAAGGCGAGAAGGCCCTGATACGTGTGGACTTTAATGTTCCTTTAGACAAGAAAAGCTTTGCAGTTACTGACGATACAAGAATGCGGGGCGCAATACCAACTATAAAAAAGGTGTTGGATGATGGTGGGAGCGTTATTTTAATGAGCCACCTAGGGAGGCCAAAAGGAGGCCCCGAAGACAAATATTCGCTGAAGCATATACTTGGCCATTTAAGCGGGTTGCTTGGCATGAATGTTCAATTTGCTAATGATTGCATCGGGGAGGAAGCTGTGCAAAAAGCTGCTGACTTGAAACCCGGTGAAGTGTTGCTGCTTGAAAACCTGCGCTTTTATCCCGAAGAGGAAAAAGGGGATGAGGCTTTTGCTGAAAAGCTATCTAAGCTTGGTGATGTATATGTTAATGATGCTTTCGGAACCGCCCACCGGGCACATGCATCAACGGCAGTTATTGCAAAGTTCTTTCCTGGGGATAAAAAAATGTTCGGGCTGTTGATGGAAGCGGAAGTGGCGAGCGCTGAGAAAGTGTTGCATAAAGCAGAGAAGCCATTCCTTGCGATCATTGGAGGGGCGAAGGTTTCTGATAAAATACTTATCATAGAAAACCTACTGGAACGTGCGACTGATATTATTATTGGCGGGGGGATGGCGTACACTTTTTTTAAATCGCAGGGATGCAGTATCGGGAATTCTTTGTGTGAGGACGAACGGCTGGATATTGCTTCGGAGTTATTAAAAAAGGCAGAAGCGAAAGGCGTTTGTATCCACCTGCCTTTTGATTCTATCATTGCTGATAAATTTGCTGTAGATGCTGACGCTTCTATGGCGCCAAGCAATAATATACCAAGCGGGTGGATGGGATTGGATATTGGCCCCGAGGCTGTGAGCCAGTTCACAAATGTGATACATAAGTCAAAAACCATTTTGTGGAACGGACCGATGGGCGTTTTTGAGATGGAAAAATTTCAGCATGGCACAAAGGCAGTTGCAAAAGCAGTTGCCGAAGCTACGGAAAAAGGAGCTTTTAGTTTGGTTGGCGGCGGAGACAGCGTTGCTGCTGTTAACCAGTTTGGCTTTGCCGATAAGGTTAGTTATGTGAGCACGGGGGGTGGCGCACTGCTTGAATATTTTGAAGGGAAGGTGTTGCCGGGAATCGCGGCGATGGGGGAATAGACCCTTTCCTGCCTTCTTGTCATTATTTCATATCGGGTATCCCATTTGCTCCTACCTTTAAACTTTTAAAATAGAAAACATGAAAACAACAACCATAGTTTTATTAGCAATTTTGGGTTTTATAATCTTGATGGGCGGCTGTGTAGGCTGCGGCGCGGTTAGCTTTCAGCGCACTACCGTGCAGTTGGATGAGGGAGTAAAGAGCCAATGGGGCAAGGTGCAGAGCGCTTATCAACGACGTGCTGACCTTATTCCGAATTTGGTGAACACTGTAAAAGGAGAAGCCAATTTTGAAAAGTCAACATTGGAAGGTGTAATACAGGCCCGTGCCAGTGCCACCCAAATAAAAGTTGATGTAAATGATTTGTCTCCTGAGAAATTACAGCAATACCAAGCAGCGCAGGGCCAGTTATCACAAGCGTTGGGAAGATTGCTTGTTGTATCTGAAAACTATCCGAATCTTCGCGCAAATGATGCCTTTCGGGGATTGCAGACGCAGCTTGAAGGCACGGAAAACCGCATAAACGTAGAGCGCAATAATTTTAATGATGTTGTTCAGCAGTACAATTCCAGCATCCGTACTTTCCCACAGAATATTTATGCGGGGTGGTTTGGATTTAAGGAAAAAGGATATTTCCAGGCAGATGAAGGCGCAGCACAAGCTCCTAAAGTTAACTTTTCAGACTCGGCAAAATAATGTTCAACCTCTTCAAAAAACCAAAGCATTTCTTTTCTGCAGAGCAACAGCAGCAAATTGTTGATGCTATCAAGGCTGCAGAGCACCACACCAGCGGCGAGGTGCGTGTTTTTATAGAAAGCCACTGCAGGTTCATGGATGCTGTTGACCGCGCAAAAGAAATATTCTATTCCCTGAAAATGGAAGCTACTGAATATCACAATGCAGCTCTTGTTTATGTTGCAATGAAAGACCGGCAGCTTGCGGTTTATGGAGATGTAGGTGTATATGAGAAGACAGGCAAAGAATTTTGGGATAATGCAGTGAAAACGATGCTTTCTCATTTCGACAAAGAAAATTATGCTCATGGCATCGCAGAAACTGTAAGAGAAATCGGCGATAGCCTTGCTGTCCATTTTCCTTATAATGCATCAATCAACAAAAATGAATTGCCCGACGAGATCGTTTTCGGCAAATAGTTCAATATGAAAAAAAACTTCCTGCTCATTTGCGCTCTGTTTTGTTGCAATTTCCTGTTTGCGCAAGACTTGTTGCCCCGCCCCAATCCACCCCGACTTGTGAACGATGAAGCGCATGTTTTGTCAGCAAGCGAGGCTCAGCAGCTCGAGCAGAAATTAGATGCCCTGGATGACAGTACTTCTAATCAAATAGCAATCGTCACCATTCCTACCCTCAACGATCATCCTATTGAAGACTACGCCAATAAACTCTTCCGCAGTTGGGGCATTGGCAATAAAAAAACAAACAACGGCGTCCTCATTCTTGTGGCCGTTAATGACCACCTTGCCCGCATTGAAGTAGGTTACGGACTCGAAGGTGCTATTCCGGACATTACTGCCGGCGACATTATAGAATACGATCTGAAACCTAATTTTAAAAGCGGCAATTATTACGCAGGCCTAGACGCTGCAGTAAATTCACTCACAAAAGCAGCCGTTGGCGAATACAAAATACGCCGGGAACAAAACTCAAGCAGCGACGATGACGGCAGCCCGGTTGGTTTCATTGTTATTATCATAATCATTGTAGTTATCATCCTTTCCAGAATTGGCCGCGGCGGCGGTGGCATGATGAGCCGCGGCGGTTCAGGCTGGCTTTTCTGGCCACTCCTCTTCGGCAGTTTTGGTGGAAGTGGCGGTGGGGGTAGCTTTGGCGGTGGAAGTTTTGGAGGAGGAGGTGGTGGCTTCGGCGGTTTCGGCGGCGGAAGTAGTGGTGGTGGTGGCGCAAGTGGAAGCTGGTAAATCCTATTCCATATATGATAAATGAAGCTTTTTTTAATACTTTTTTCTTTACCCTTTTTTTCAGCAATTGCTCTTGCCCAGCAAAGACCCACGCCATTTAGGTATGTTAATGACGAAGCCCATCTTCTATCTTCGTCCGAGCTACTGCAGTTAGAAAAAAAATTAAATCATCTTGACCACGATTCTTCCAACCAAATCATTATTCTCACTCTTCCCCTCAACAATTATTGCTATGCAGATTCTATTTTGCAAAATTGGAACATTGGCAACTCAACAACAGCAAACGGAGAAGTAATAGTAGTTTCCCCAACAGATCAATATATCGCAGCTAACATTGCAGTAACTATAGGTCTAGAAGGCATTTTGTCGCCTGGTTATAGAAACTTCATTATATTAAACGACATCAATCCCTATTTTTCTCAGAAATTATACTTACATGGTCTCACAAAAGCCGTAGAAGCACTCAATAACCAGATCTCTGGTAAAGAGTACGCTGATGCACAAAAGCCTACCACAAGCGGGGTACTTTTTCAGCTCTTGATTTGTGTTGTTGTCGGGCTTATCTTCCTTGGCTCAAAGGTTTGGACAGGTAAGCGAATGCCAAACGGGGCAATAGATATCCACCAGGATTATGACAGCCCGGACTAAACCTAAGCGAAGCCTTCTAAGCGTATAAAAATACAAACCAGTACTGCATGCGCAGCAAAACAACCTTATTCTTCCCAATCCTACTACCTTTAACTAAAAAATCCACATGCCAACAGTACTTATAACCGGTGGAACAGGAATGATCGGCAAACGACTGACCCAACTCTTAGTCGAAAGAAATTATCAAGTGATCATATTAAGCAGAAAGCAATCTGGCATCAGCCATCAGCCAACAGCTATTTCATATGCCAAATGGGATGTTGAAAGGGCAAATATTGAAAAAGAAGCTATCGCTAAAGCTGATCATATCATTCATCTTGCAGGAGCAAACGTTGCCGAAAAAAGATGGACAAAGGAGAGAAAGAAGGAAATAATAGAAAGCCGCACCAAAAGCAGCGCTCTTCTAGTGTCTGCTTTAAAAAATCATGAAAATAAAGTAAAGACCGTTGTCAGCGCTTCAGCCATTGGTTGGTATGGGGCTGATATTCCCGAGCTTGTTCCAAAAAGAGAAAACTTTGTAGAAACATATCCTCCCGCCCATGATTTCTTGGCTAAAACCTGCATTGCATGGGAAGAAAGCATTGAACCCATAACCGAGCTTGGCAAACGGCTTGTAAAACTGCGTACGGGCATTGTCCTCAGCAATGAAGGGGGAGCTTTGGCTGAATTTAGAAAGCCTTTAAAATATGGGATTGCCACCATCCTTGGCAGCGGCGAACAAATGATAAGCTGGATCCATGTAGATGATCTCTGCCGCATGTATATACATGCTCTGGAAAACGAAAGCCTGAGCGGCGTTTACAATGCAGTAGCCCCCGAACCTGTTAGCAACAGAACGCTCATGTTGGCGCTTGCCAAAAAACTTCGGGACAGCAAGTTCAAAACCATTCGAGTACCCGCGATTCTTTTAAAAATGATTCTTGGTGAAATGAGTGTGGAAGTGCTCAAAGGAGCCACCGTGTATTGCCATAAAATAAAAAACGCAGGATTCACTTTCCTATACCCATCTTTAGAGGATGCTCTTAAGCAGTTGATATCACAGAAAAGTTGAGGTATTACAGGTCATCTGTTTCAAATTTTCTTTTAATAATAAAAAAATAAGCAACAAGATATAAAACAGCTAATCCTAACATCACAGAAACATTTATTTCAGGAGACAATTTTTTCTGGACACTCTCCAGTACAGGAGCAGAAATAAGGTTATAGTTTACCTGTATAGGCAGGTACCTTCCCGAATAATCAGCATAGTGGTTTAATGCTCCGGCTATCATGTTTTCTATTACTACAGTATATAAAAAATACACCCCAATAGCAATGCCGCTACGCCTGCAAAGCACGCCAATAAGCAATGCAACAATGCTAAAACTGAATGCCTGTATAAAGAAATAACCAAGGTAATACAGGTTTGAAAAACTTAGATTTCCGCTGCCATCAATAAAGCCAAATGCAAATGCAGTAAAAAAAACCATTACAGAAGACACAAGTGCTACGATAATAGCTAAGGTCATTTTTACAAGTATAAATTGTGTCCTGCTCAATCCGTCAATAATGTTCTGCCGGTGCGTTTTGTAGCTGTATTCGTTGGTAATGGAAATGATCATTAGGAGTCCCGGAATAAACAACAAAAAGCCACTTACATAACTTGTCATTTGCCATGTTGTGGGGAATGAATAAGGTGGGGAACCTAAAATCATAGCTGCCATGCCTTTGGCCTGTTGCGAATGATAAATGCTTTGCTGTATCTCGAATGAGATATAATTTATCCCGAAAATGCTTATCACAAACAATCCCGCCAATATCCAGAACGTCCGGTAGTTCTTTACTTTCAGCCATTCTATTTTTAATAAATGAAGCATATTTTAGTTATTGGTTAATTCAAGAAAACGGGTTTCAAGGCTTTTCTTTTTCAGTTGCAGGTGGTTCAGCGCCACTCCCGCGCCGAAACAATGCCGGTTAATATGCTCCATATTCGCAGTTCCGTTCGGATAAAAAAGCTGAACTACTTGTCCTATCTGTTTAATGTTCGTATACCCCTTCAAAAAATGCAAGGCCTCCAATAGTTTAGAAAGATCGGCCGCCCCCACTTCCACAATATCTTCATTCACCAATACCTCATCCACAGGCCCCGCCGTCATCAAATTCCCCCGCTTCAAAATCGCCACGTGCGTACAAACTTTCTCCACCTCGTCCAGCAGGTGGCTTGCCATAATAATAGTTTTTCCTTCCACAGCAAGGCGTTTTATCAGCTCGCGTATCTCTGAAATGCCAACAGGGTCAAGCCCGTTCGTCGGCTCGTCAAACACAAGCACATCAGGGTTTCCAAGCAGCGCAGCCGCAATCGCCAGCCGCTGTTTCATGCCCAGCGAATACGTGCTGAACTTGCTATCCCTGCGTTCATATAGGTTCACTTTTCGCAGCACATCTTCTATCTCATCAAACCCCTTTTGTTTTATTTCCGCAGCAATGCGTAAATTTCTTTCGCCCGATAAATAATGATAAAAATTAGGCGTCTCCAGCAAAGTGCCAATATGTTTCCTCGTGTCGGCGGTTGGCGCTTTTTCAAACAACTGAAAGCTGCCGGACGATGCCCGCAATATATCCATCACGATCCCCAGCATCGTCGTCTTCCCGCTTCCGTTCGGCCCCAAAATGCCAAAAACACTTCCTTCCGGCACAGTAAAAGACACATTATTCAGCGCCTGTATGCGCCCGTAAAATTTCGTAATGTTGTTCAGTGAAAGAATAACCACTTGATAAATTTTAATTAAAGATAAACACAAACCTCAAACTACAAACTACAAACTTAATTTGGTGTCCGCTATTAAGCATTTCCTCGGCTGCAACCACCCCGCTGATCCAATGGTTGGGTGTTTTCAATTCATATTTACCGTGCAATAATTCCCCGTTGCGCTTTTTCCGCCCAACAAATAGTTTTCCGAACCGCCCGATCTCTTTTCTTTATAACCCAAAACTCTTTTATTATAACCCAAAATAGATAGGGAGATGATAAAAGCCATTTTGGGATCTATCGTTATAATAAAATTGACGATAGTTATTATTTTGGAGATGATATAATTGTAAAATTGATTAATAAATTTATAACTGCGTTTAATAAATAATTAACTTGGTGTAATAAATAAACAACTTTATACAATTTATTATTGACTTTATGTAATAAAATAATAACTTGATACAGTTTATTATTAACTTGATACAATAAATGAACAACTTGGTATAAATTATTGTTGACTTTGTATAATAAAATAATGACTTGGTATATTTTATTATTGACTTTGTGTAATATATTAATAAATTTGTATAATAAATAAATAACAAAGGATAATAATGAGGTAGATTTCATCTCCTGAGTGGAAAGAGGATCTTCTTATATGAAACCCCGAGCCATGATCAGTTCAGATCCTTTAGATCTATGAGCCACCATCCTCCTTTCTGCTCCTTCCCCGTTTCCCGCTAGAGATCATTCTTGGCCGTCTTTTTTTGGAAAAGATTGGGATGAGGCATGGTGTCCATGACGGCGGTAGCGAGCTCGATTGTTTGGGTGTGGTGAAAGGATGGTAACAAAGGTATGTGCGGATGCGGTGCGACGGATTGACAGGAATGTCTTCGAGCTTTGACTCGAGTTTTGAAGACGACGAAGCCTGAGGCAGCTACAAAACGCCAACAATTTGCTATCGCAGAAGATGAAGTGACGGCCAGCACAGGTACTTGCAAGAGTAGCTTCACGTGACTGGGGGTAACATGTGAGAGACCACGTGCTGGATGAATTGTATCACGAGACTGATTATGACCTAAGTATTCGCAGCGCTCACAGATCCCAAGCATGCCAAGTCACCTTCTTCTCCGCTTGCATTCCTTCGG
>CAVYTF010000027.1:0-165609 GCA_963771435.1 uncultured Bacteroidota bacterium
ACAGCTGGTAATAGAAAAGCCGAGTAGTACTAATTGCCCGTAAGCTTTAATTTTTTTATTCTTGTTTTTTCGCAATCCCAATATGTATTTTATTAGCTAATAGCTATTAGCCGTTAGTTTAAGTTTTTATGGTGGTTTTGCCGAGGGTGTTCACCTCTTCCCATACCGAACAGAGAAGTTAAGCCCCTCATGGCCGATGGTACTTGGGCCTTGTCCCTGGGAGAGTAGGTAGCTGCCATATTTATTAGGAGCCCCGCATTTATGCGGGGCTTTTTTTGTTGCTATTAAAGAGGGTTTTATGCGTGGTAACTAAATAGTAATTAACGTGAGTTCGGGATAAGAGCAGAAAAAAGTGATAGATAACAGGAATATTAAAGTGAATAATATTGTATACTTACTGCACTAATTTATCTGCTATTTTTCCTCTCTGAGCAGTTGATTCTCCACATAATATATACATAAAAAACGAAGATGGACGTAAGACAAACGGAGGTATATGGGCGTTACCCAGCCTTTGCAGTAAAGTATCCATAAAGGTGGAAAGAATTAGAATGGCCTATTGAACATTACTGGCTAAGAGATATTTTTAGAGAAGGAAACTGCTGCTTTCCAACCTTGTTTTGTTGCTTAAACCGGACTCTTGTTAATTATTAAGTTTAAAACTTTTTTTAAAGAATTGAACTTAATTAAAACTCCTTGACCCTGATCATAAACATCCAGGCAAGCTTCTTTTATACACTGAAATAATTTATTCGTAAAGAGTAACCGAAAGCGGGAACTTGGCGTTGCTTTCACCCAAAGCTGCGGCTGCGGCAGCGCTGATGCGAAAATCGAGGCCTTCGTTTTCTTTCATGCCGGTGATACCCCAGAGCACTTTAGCATATATGACTTTATTGTCCGCCGAAAGAACCCTGACGATGGAGCCGGGTGGCACATTGTTGATCAGAATATAATATTTTTTATCATCCCAGCCGCTTGTGGTTTTAAAAGTCATTGAAGTGCCAGATACAGTTTGTAGTTTATGGCCAGCCATACCTATGCCAAATGAGGATGTGAAATAACCTTCGGCGGGTATGTTTGCCATATCCACAACGGGCGCGGCAGCCTGTGGCTTCTGAATTTGCTCAACAGTAGCTGAAGGAGGCGATGCTATGGGAAGAGGTGTTGATCCTGCTGTGGGTTGAGCGGTTGTGGTATCTTGTGAAGGCTGCTGTATGGTTTGCTGCTGAATAATAGTATCCTGCAAAGTATTAGCTTCAGGCTGGCTTTGGGCAGGCGGTGCAGGTGGGGGTAAGAAGGCATTTGTGGTGCCGGCATAGCCTACAATAAGGCTGTGGCCGTCAACAATAATGTTGCTATTAAGTTTATTCCAGGCCTTTATTTCTGCAACAGTAGTTTTGTATTTTTTGGATAGTGTATATAATGATTCACCTTTCGCAACAGTGTGCATAATAGGTATCAAGTGGCCGGGAGGAGCAGGTCTTGTTATCATTGTTGTGTCCCTGGCAACAGCCGCAGTGGGGTGAACGACAGGGGCCGAGGGCGTTTTAACAGTGGGTATTTTCACTACTTCGCCCAGGGTTAAAACACTTTTGGTGTTCATGTGGTTCAGGCGCATGATGTTGCCGACCGTGGTGTGGTATTGTTTGGCAAGGCCGGAAAGGGTTTCGCCGGGGGCGATGGTGTGGCTGATGTAAGCAGGAGTTGCTGTTTGCGCCTGAAGGCTGCAGGTAAACAATAAAACGAAAAAGGTGCTGTAAAAAAATTTCTGTATCAATTTCATGAGAAAAGAGTGGTTTTATTAACGGCGGCGAAGTTAATCCTTTAAAATTCTCCATTCGGATGGATAATAATTATTCACACGGTTGTGGAGAATTTTCATCCAGCCTAAATTGTTATTAAGATAGGTAGCCAGCGCCCAGCCTTTTGTTTCTACAGCAAGGTTTATTTCTTTCTTTTTTAAAT
The DNA here is from genome assembly GCA_963771435.1 of uncultured Bacteroidota bacterium. Lineage (GTDB taxonomy): Bacteria > Bacteroidota > Bacteroidia > Chitinophagales > Chitinophagaceae > CAVYTF01. The sequence goes on from CAVYTF010000027.1 coordinate 1,966, forward strand.
ATTGGATGGCCTGTTCTTTTGTCAGGTTAACTTTTGGTATGTTATTGTTTGCAAGCAGGCTTAATGCCAGTTCATGGCCAGGGATCAAATCCTTTTGTTTTAAAGAACCGATGGTAACGCCTGCCTTGCGCAGGTAAAGATTTTTTTGAAGGAATGCCACTTCATTTTTCCATTGCGTAGGAACGGCGAGTATTTTTTCTCCCTGTTTGAAAAGAAAAACATCAGCACCAAGTTTTGTCCATTCATTAGCCGCAATAGTTTCTTGTTTTGAAGGTGCAATTAAAGAAGGCAAATGTTGCTGATGAAATGCTTCTCCCCCATCTTCTTTTTTAAAGGCAGCAATAAAAAAACCTTCGCCTTTTATTTTATCGGGATAAAAGCGGTAGCCGTGAGCGCCGCGGGATGAAACGGTTTCAATGATGTTCCAATCCTTGTTGAGACGACAGATGGCAGATGATAGTTGATAGTTGGAAAGCAGCCAATCTAATATATCCTCATCCTCTTCTTTTGAATAAGAGCAGGTGGAATAAACCAATATGCCGCCGGGTTTTAACGCAGGGAGTATATCTGCTGCAATTCTTTGCTGGCGCAGGCTGCAATGGTTTACGTTTTCTTCACTCCATTGATTTATCGCTTCATTGTCCTTCCTGAACAGGCCGCTGCCGCTACAGGGTGCATCAATTACTATCACATCGAAATAACTTTGCAGCTTTGTGAGGTCTTTAGGGTCGTTATTGGTGACCACTACATTGGAGCTTCCCCATTTTGAAATGTTTTCCACCAAAATATTTGCGCGGGACTTAATTACTTCATTGCTTACTATCAACCCATCTTTAAAATAGCTTGCCAGTAAAGTGGTTTTGCCACCTGGTGCAGCGCAAAGGTCTAACACTTTTAAGCCTGCCGTATTTTCACCAACCGTTTGTCTTAGCATTTCCCACAAAAACATACTGCTTGCTTCCTGCACATAATAAACGCCTGCATGGAACAAAGGGTCGAGTGTGAAGGATGGGCGTTCGGGCAAATAAAAAGCATTGGGGCACCAGGGAACTTTTTCAATGGAGAATGGAAAATGGAGAATGGATAATTCTTCAATTGTCAATTGTCCATTATCAACTATCAATTTCTCCGGATTATATCTTATGGAAGTTATCTTTTCTCCTGATCCATGCACTTTTACAAAAGCATCATGGTCAAATCCTTTTAGGTTTTGCAGACTATCCAACAATGCTTTTGGTAATTCTAACCGCAATGGTTTATTTTTAACGCGAAGCAATTGAAATTAATCATGTTTATAAAATTTACTTTATGAAAAAAATTGGCTCGCTGTTTTTCAGTTTATCAATCTTAGTTATTGTTCATGCTCAAACATTTCCTGACAGCCGCACTGATGGCAAATATGTAACTGTTAACGGCGCTAAACTTTGGGTGGTTATGTTTGGCAAAGGCGACCCGCTGATCTTTATTCCCGGCGGCCCGGGTGGCAATCATCTTCCTTACAGAGATTTTGATTCATTATCGAGCGATAACCTGCTTGTTTATTTTGATGCATTCGGGCGGGGCAAGTCTGATACGGCAAAGAACGTAAGTGAATATAGTTTGGCGCGGGACATTGAAGATATTGAAGGCCTGCGGGTGGCTTTGCATTTTGATAAAATAAACGTACTCGGGCATTCTTATGGTGGCCTGGTGGCGCAGGGCTATGCGCTGAAATATCCGCAACATGTGAAGCATCTTATCCTTGCAAACACTTTTCACAGCTTTGTGATGTGGCAGGAAAACGACGACAACAGTAACCATGAAATAAAAGAAAATTATCCTGAAGTATGGGATACACTGATGCTGCTACGGCGGCAAGGCTATATTTCAAGCGACAGCATTTGCCAAGAAATTTACGGGCGGGTGCCTTATGGTTTTTTGTATGCGTATAACCCTGATAACTTTCGCGGGCACAGAAGGGTGCCATACCCTAACCCGATGAATACAAAGCTTTATTACCAGATGGTTGGCAAGGATGGGGATTTTATTGTTGGCAGCGATATTGGCAATTTTGATTACCGCAAACAATTAAAGAATTTAACGATGCCCGTGCTGATCTATGGCGGGCGCTACGACCGTGTGGCTGTGCCTTCGCAGATGGTGAAGTTTAAGGAATATTGCCCGCAGGCGAAGTTTGTGATGTTTGAACATTCGGGCCATAACCCGCAGGTGGAAGAGCCGAAGAAAGACCTGAAACTGATCAACGATTTTCTGAATAAATAAGCCGGAAGTTAATGCAGAAAAATATTCATGAAAGAAAAATAAGCCTGTTGCAGGCCACCGCCATCAACATGACGGACATGGTGGGGATCGGACCGTTTGTGGTGTTGAGCATTGTGGCGCAATTGATGGGTGGCCCGGGTTTTTTATATGCATGGATCGGCGGGGCCTTTCTCTCGCTGGTAGATGGAATGATATGGAGCGAACTGGGATCCACCTTTCCGCTGGCAGGCGGCAGTTATAATTTTCTGAAAGAAGGCTATGGAAAAAACTGGGGCAGACTGATGAGTTTTTTATTCGTGTGGCAAACAATGATACAGGCGCCGTTGGTGATCGCTTCGGCTGCCATCGGCTTTGCGCAGTACTTTGGTTATTTGGTTCCGCTAAACAACGTCACGTCAAGGGTGGTGAGCGGCATAGTGGTTATTGTGATCGTTATTTTATTATACCGAAAAATAGAAACCATTGGCAAGATAAGCGTGCTGCTTTGGGTGGGTGTTTTAATAACTATGGCATGGATCATTGGCGGCGGTATGATGCACGGTAATTTTCTACAGCCTATAAGAAATATTAACCAGGGATTTAAATTTAATGCTTCTTTTGGCATTGCGCTTGGGTTCGCCAGCGTAAAAACGGTGTATAGTTATTTGGGTTATTATAATGTTTGCCACCTCGGCGGAGATATTATCAATCCCCAAAAAAACATTCCGCGCAGCATGATCATTTCCATTGTTGGTATTGCCGTATTGTACTTACTAATGAACATCAGCGTTGCTTCTGTGCTTCCGTATGCAGATATTATCAAAAGCAAATTTGTGGTAAGCGATCTTATTGAAAGAATTGCCGGGCCTACAGCAGGCATTGTAGTGACCTGTTTGATCTTATGGGTAGCTTTTGCAAGCGTATTTTCGGCAACGCTTGGTTATAGTCGCATACCTTATGCCGCAGCAAAAGATGGCGCATTTTTCAAGATCTTCGCAAAAGAACATCCCACCCGGCATTTTCCTTATGTTTCTTTGCGGGTGTTGGGGAGCATAGCGTTTATTTTAAGTCTATTGATCAGGTTGGGAGAAGCCATCAGCGCCATACTTGCCATGCGCATACTCATCCAGTTTATCGGGCAGGCGTTTGGCCTATTAATATTAAGCAAGGTGAAAGGCAGAAGTTTTTTTGCCTGGAAAATGCCTTTATTCCCCCTGCCGGTTGTGCTGGCTATTATTATGTGGGTGTTTATTTTTTATTCTACGGGGAATATGATGAAATGGGGCGCAGGCGTTTTGCTGCTAGGCGGCATTGTTTATTTTATTAAAGCTTATAATATGAAGGAGTGGCCGTTCGCCCAATCATAACGCCGCCGAGTGTCATGCATTTTCATCCAGATCATAGCATTCACCTTTGCTAATGGTGCAAAACCTAAAGTGAATACAACATTTACCTTAGGTTTTGGTGTAAAATGTAAAGTGAATGCACCATTTACTTTAGGTTTTGGTGCAAAATGTAAGGAGATCACACCATTTACTTAAGATTTTGGTGCAAAATGTAAGCAGATCGAACCCGACAAAATAAAAAACCCTTTGCTGATGAAAGGGGTTTTAGAATTATTGTAAAAGCCAATGTCTATTTTGCTTCCGCCATATCAGGAATAGCCTCTGCTTTATATTCGTGCGCGTCCAGCTTAGCTTTTGTTTCGCTGAAAGCTTGCAGGGTCATTTCAATATCTGCATCAGTATGTGCCGCAGTTGGGATAAGGCGGTAAATAATATGCCCTTTAGGGATAACCGGATATACTACAATAGAGCAAAAAATGTGATAGTTTTCGCGCAGATCCATCACCATCGCTGTGGCTTCTTCTACACCGCCTTTCATGTAGATAGGGGTAACAACAGAATCTGTTTTACCAATATCAAAGCCTCTTTCTTTCAAGCCCTGCTGCAGTTTGGTAGCGTTGCTCCACAATTTTTCTTTTAGTTCGGGTTTGGTTTTTAATAATTCAAGGCGTTTTAGATTGCCAATAACAAAAGGCATGGGCAGGCTCTTTGCAAAGATCTGTGAGCGGATATTGTAGCGGATATAATCAATAATGATCTTTGGCCCAGCCAAAAAAGCTCCTATAGAAGCCATGCTTTTTGCAAATGTGGAAAAATACAGATCGATACCGTCCTGGCATTCCTGTTCTTCGCCCGCGCCGGCGCCTGTTTTACCCAGTGTGCCGAAACCATGTGCATCGTCGACCAGCAAACGGAAATCGTATTCATTTTTCAACGCTACAATTTCTTTCAATTTGCCCTGGTCGCCTGCCATGCCAAACACACCTTCGGTAATTAAAAGGATGCCGCCGCTTTTTTGTTTCCCGATCATTTCAGTTGCCCGAAGCAATTGCTTTTCACAATCTTCTATATCGTTATGCTTATAAACATAGCGATGCCCGGGATGCAGGCGAAGCCCGTCAATAATACAGGCATGGCTTTCTGCATCATAAATAATTACATCGTGCCTGCCACAGAGCGCATCAATAGTGCTCATGATCCCCTGATAGCCATAATTAAGCAGGATGGCATCTTCCTTATTTTCGAATTCCGCTAATTCTTTTTCAAGCTGCTCGTGATGGTTGCTGTTGCCGCTCATCATGCGCGCGCCCATTGGAGCGGCGAGGCCAAATTCTGCAGAGGCATCAGTATCCACTTTTCTTATTTCAGGATGGTTGGCTAAGCCGAGATAGTTATTCAGGCTCCAGACTATCACTTCTTTGCCGCGGAAATTCATGCGGCTGCCAATATCACCTTCCAGCTTTGGAAACGTAAAATAACCGTGCGCCCTTTCGCGGTGCTGGCCGATGGGGCCGTAGTTCTTAATTAATCGTTCAAAAATATCTGCCATGGGATTTAAGTTATTGGTATTGCTTAAAATTAAGCTTTAAAAATTTATAAGCTGCGAAAATAAGCAAAACAACAAATCATGCGTATCTGCCGTCTATCTTTGCAAAACAATTAGCTTGCGCGTTCAAATTTTCCATTATGAAAAAAATAGTAGCACAACTGTATATCAATACAGATAATAAAGGGGTATCAACCGGAAAGCAGTGGTTGGAAAGTAATGGAACTCCCATTTCATCCTATTCACCTGTGGACGGGCGGCTTATCGGAAATGTAACCGCAGCCGATAGGGAAAGTTATGATGCTGCGATTAAAAAGGCTGAAGAGGCCTTTACGCTTTGGAGAATGGTGCCTGCTCCAAAACGCGGCGAAATAGTGCGCCAGATTGGCGAAGCGTTGCGCCAAATAAAGAGCAACTGGGCACACTGGTGTCCTATGAAATGGGCAAAAGCCTGCAGGAGGGTTATGGCGAAGTGCAGGAAATGATAGACATCTGCGATTTTGCCGTTGGGTTACGCAGGCAGTTATATGGCCTCACCATGCACACCGAACGGCCCGAGCACCGGATGTATGAGCAATACCATCCGCTTGGGAATTGTGGGTATTATATCTGCATTTAATTTCCCGGTAGCGGTTTGGAGCTGGAACGCCATGCTGGCCTGGGTTTGCGGCGATGTTTGTATTTGGAAGCCATCCGAAAAAACACCTTTATGCGGCATTGCCTGCCAGCATATTGCGCAGAAGTATTTGCAAAAAACAATGTTCCCGAAGGCGTATGCTGCCTGGTTATAGGCGACCGGGAAATTGGCGAATTGATGGCCAATGACACCCGCATACCGCTTGGTTTCTGCAACCGGTTCAACCCGCATGGGTAAAGCGGTGGGTGCGGCAGTGGCGCACGGCTGGGCAAAAGTCATGCTGGAACTTGGCGGCAACAACGCCATCATTATTAGCGAACATGCCGACCTGGACATGTCGCTTGATAGGCGCGTTATTTGGCGCGGTGGGCACTGCCGGGCAGCGTTGTACCACCACCCGCAGGCTTATCATTCATGAAAGCTGTTTATGATGCATTCAAACAAAAACTGGTAAAAGCCTACAGACAAATACGCATTGGCGACCCGCTGGATGAGAACAACCACATGGGCCCGCTGATAGACAAGGATGCAGTAGAATATGTATCTGGATGCGATTGAAAAATGCAAAGCAGAAGGCGGAAAATTTGTTGTGGAAGGCGGTGAGCTGGAAGGCGAAGGATATGAATCCGGCTGTTATGTAAAACCCTGCATTGCCGAGGTGGAAAATGATTAGGCAATCGTGCAGCATGAAACCTTCGCGCCGATATTATATCTAATAAAATATGAAACCATTGAAGAAGCCATCGCACTGCAAAATGGTGTTCCGCAGGGTTTATCATCATCCATCATGACCATGAACTTGCGCGAAGCAGAACAATTTCTATCATACACGGGCAGCGATTGCGGCATTGCCAATGTAAACATCGGCACATCCGGCGCCGAAATTGGCGGCGCATTTGGCGGCGAAAAAGAAACCGGCGGCGGCCGGGAAACCGGCTCCGATGCATGGAAAGCTTACATGCGCAGGCAAACAAATACCATCAATTAAGCAAAAACCTGCCCTTGGCGCAGGGAATAAAGTTTGATCTGTAAATCACTCTAAATTTTTCCTAAATAATTATTGCTCACAATATCTCATTTTTCTTTTACCGAAGTTTGCCACTTTAAAGTGTATTTATCGTTATGAAGCAAAAGTTGTTGCCTATATTATTTATCCCTCTTTTTTTTGGCACTTATTGTTTTTCACAGACAAACAGCAAACAATGGTATCTTAAGGACCCGCAACAGGATACTATTTTAGGTATCAGCCTTGCTAAGGCTTATCAGTTTGAGCAAGGAAAAAAGTTCACTCCTTTGATCGTCGCCGTAATTGATGCAGGTATAGATACCAACCAGCAGGATCTGAAAAATATGCTTTGGACAAACACAAGAGAAATTCCGGGCAATGGTATTGATGATGATGGCAACGGCTATGTTGATGATGTGCACGGCTGGAATTTTCTTGGCAATAAAAATGGCAATAACTTAACCAGTGCGTCCGCAGAAAGAACAAGGGTGTATTATCATTTTAAAAATAAATATTCCGGAAAAAAGATAAATGAAGATTCTTTAGATGAAGAAGGCAAATATGAATATGAAACATGGCTCAGAGCTGCCCAGCAAATGGAAGTTTCAAGTGAAGAGCAAATGGAAGTGAACCTGATGAGCCTTACTTTAAATGCCTTAAAAAAACAGGATGTCATCCTGTCCAAAGCCCTGAATAAACCCGAATATTCAATTGAAGAAGTTGAAAGCTTTACTCCAACCACAGACGATGCCAAGAAAGCCAAATACAATTTCTTAACCTGCATGAAGATGCTCGAAGTAACTCCTGATGTCACCAACAAAGCAGTGCTTTCAGAGTTGCAGGAAGAAACGGATGGCAAAACAAAAGACATTGAAGCCAAACAAAAAGCTCCTGCCGATGTTCGCAAAGAAATAATTGGCGATGATTATTATAACATCAACGACAGGTATTACGGCAACAATGATATCTCCGGCCCTGGCCCATTGCACGGTACCCATGTTAGCGGCATCATCGCTGCACAGCGAAACAATAACCTCGGCATAGATGGCATAGACGATCATGTAAAGATCATGATGATACGCGCAGTGCCCGGCGGAGATGAATATGACAAAGACATTGCCCTTGCTATTCGCTATGCAGTAGACAATGGCGCTAAGGTCATCAACATGAGTTTTGGGAAATATTTTTCCCCTGAAAAAAGATGGGTGGATGAAGCCGTAAAATACGCTGCGTCCAAAGACGTCCTCCTTGTTCATGCCGCAGGCAATGAATCCAAAGACATGGACACCATTCAAAATTATCCCAACCCTGATCTGATCTTCCTGCACGAAACCGCAAACAATTTTATAAACGTTGGTGCAAGTGGCGACCCGCATATCTATGACGGAAAAGTAATTGCTTATTTCAGCAACTACGGTGCACAGGGCGTTGATGTCTTCGCCCCCGGCGTAAAAATTTATTCCACCCTGCTGGGCGATTCTGCCTATGGTTACGAAAGCGGCACCAGCATGGCAGCCCCTGTCGTAAGCGGTGTTGCGGCCCTTGTTCGCACTTATTATCCCCAGTTGACCGCAGCTCAGGTAAAATATATTTTAATAAGATCCGCCACTCCCCTACCCGATTCGATCAAAACCATTGACCCCGGAACACAAAAGCCTGCAAGCATGAAAAACCTTTGCAAGGCAGGCGGCATTGTAAATGCTTATGCCGCTTTGCAGCTTGCCGATACCCTTGCCAACCAGGAGCCCAACAAAGCAAAAACGGTATCTCTTAAAACCAAAAAAAATTAATCCATGCCCCGTCCGCAAAACAACCAGTATTACGCGCCCTATTTTCAGCGTTATATTGACATAACAAAAGGCGATTCCATTGCCGAACTCATCACCAACCATGAGAATGAAATTTATATTGGCTATAACAACATCACTGAAGAAAAGGCTCTGTATGCTTATGCCGACGGCAAATGGACGGCAAAAGAACTGTTCCAGCACGTTATTGATACAGAACGCGTTTTCGCATACCGCGCCATACACATTGCCCGCAAAGACACCACTCCCCTCGCAAGCTTCGACGAGAACAGTTGGGCCGGCAATTCCTTGGCCAACGCCCGCCCCCTTGCCTCGATAAAACAGGAGTTCAATGCTATGCATCGTTCCACCATTTTGCTGCTCCAGTCATTCAATGACGATCAGCTCCTCCACCGCGGAATTGCAAGCAACCACGAAACTGACGTAAATGCCCTCGCCTACATCATTTTTGGCCACCTGCTCCACCACAAGAAGATCTTACAGGAGAAATATTTGTAAGGAAAATTTCTTGATTATCAGCTTTTGTACAAAAATTTAGCTTAGTGACGACGCTCCGTTCAACAGTTGTACGCGCATTGAGCACCTTAAACTATAGTCCATTTCCTAAATGCAATAGCCACAACCAACCCCAACCCAATCACTGTGCCGCTACCCCCGCTGTATCTCACTATGTGCCGCTGTACCTGCATACCCACTGCTGTCATCCATCAGTTTCGTGGTGTCATTCATCAGTTTTGCGGTGTCATCCATCAGTTTCACGGTGTCATCCATCAGTTTCACGGTGCCATCCATCAGTTTCACCGTGTCATCCATCAGTTTCACGGTGCCATCCATCAGTTTCACGGTGTCATCCATCAGTTTCACAGTGTCATCCATCAGTTTCGCAGTGTCATCCATCAGTTTCACGGTGTCATCCATCAGTTTCGCGGTGTCATCCATCAGTTTCACGGTGTCATCCATCAGTTTCGCGGTGTCATCCATCAGTTTCGTTTGGGTTTCGTTTCAATATCGCTTTGTCTTGCCGTCTTATTCTTATCCACCCAACCAAAATACCTTACGCCGTCTATCTAAATACACCCCATCCTCCTCTTCCTCCAAATTTTACCCCCCAAAACCCAATGTTTTTGGATAATTTTGGGTAATCGTAAACCTTTAAATAGTTTCTCAACATCTTTCTTTCCAAATAAACAAAAAATTCCATGCAGAACTTCTTCTTACTAACGGGAAACCTTGTCGATGTTTGGAAAAAAGAAATTTATCCTGCGGAAATAAAAGTAGAAGACGGAAAAATAAGCTCGGTTACCAGGCTCACCGCTCACCACTCACCATTCACCAACTTTATTCTGCCGGGGTTTATTGACAGCCATGTACACATCGAAAGCAGCATGTTGGTGCCAAGTGAATTTGCTCGCCTCGCCGTCGTTCATGGCACTGTAGCAACCGTCAGCGACCCCCATGAAATAGCAAACGTTTGCGGATCAGAAGGTGTTGACTTCATGATAAACAACGGCAAACAAACACCTTTTAAATTCTATTTCGGTGCGCCAAGCTGTGTTCCCGCTACCGTTTTTGAAACAGCAGGAGCAGCAATTGACAGCGAAGGTGTAAAAACATTATTGGAGAAACCCGAAATAAAATACCTCAGCGAAATGATGAACTTTCCTGGAGTGTTGATGCACGATGAAGAAGTGATGAAAAAGCTACAAGCCGCTCATGAACTAAACAAACCGATCGACGGCCACGCCCCGGGCCTGCGCGGAGAAAAAGCAAAAAAATACATTGATGCGGGCATTTCCACAGACCATGAATGTTTCACGCAGGAAGAGGCAGAGGATAAATTGGAATACGGCATGAAGATCCTGATACGTGAAGGCAGCGCTGCAAAAAACTTTGAGGCGTTGATAGGCCTGCTGAATGAGCATCCAAACGAAATGATGTTCTGCAGCGACGATAAACATCCCGATAGTTTAGTGGCCGGGCATATTAACCAGCTTTGTGCAAGAGCGGTTACCAAAGGCATCGATATTTTTAAAGTGTTGCAGGCAGCATGTATAAACCCGGTATTGCACTATAAGCTTGGAGTGGGCATGTTGAGAGAAGGTGATGCTGCCGACTTCATTATGGTTGAAGATTTAAAAGATTTCCGCGTGCTGCAAACCTATATTGATGGGAAACTGGTAGCAGAAGGCGGCCGTTCATTTATTAAAACCGTTGCTGTTTCTATCATCAATCAATTTAATTGCGATGAAATTTCTGTTGATGATCTAAAGGTTATACCTCATCCCAGCTCCTCCCCTGCTGACAACGGCAAAATGATGGCAACAGTAATTGAGGCCCTTGATGGACAGTTGATCACCAATAAATTGGGTTTTGAATTACCTGTCGTGAACGGAGAACTGATGAACGATATTGAAAATGACATTTTAAAAATAGTGGTGGTGAACCGTTATAAAAATGCGCCGGTTGCCAAAGCTTTTATTAAAACCTTTGATTTAAAAAAAGGAGCCATTGCCTCCTCTGTTGCGCACGACAGCCACAATATTGTTGCCGTTGGCGCAGATGATGAAAGCATCGCGAAGGCGGTGAATCTGATCATCAAAAATAAAGGTGGTGTAAGTTGCGTGGGTGATGAAGAAATGATACTGCGACTGCCCGTAGCGGGATTGATGAGCGCAGAAAACGGATACCATATTGCAAATGCTTACACAAAAATAGACGCTATGGCTAAACAGCTTGGTACCCGATTGTCATCCCCCTTTATGACGCTTAGTTTTATGGCTTTGCTGGTTATTCCGCATATAAAATTAAGCGATATGGGCTTATTTGATGGCGACAATTTCCAATTTATCAGCTAAATTCCTCTTTATAGTTTACGGGAAAATTGAAAAGCATCCAATTTGAATTGGCATTTTTAGAGCCCCGATATGTGCCGTTTGCATTGATGTTGATGGATCAAATAGTTGGTTGGGAAGGAAAGGCTAGTTTTCATTTAATGGATCATCTATTGGTGGAATCAACCATCGCTGTAGCGCTCATTATTGATAAGGCAATGCTATCAACTTTTTTAGGTAAAAAGTATTTTGTTTTAAAAGCGACACTGGTGCCTGGTTTTACAAGATCCGGCACAATATCTTCGTGCTCTTCCACCAATTGCTTGTCTTTGTTATAAGACAAAAGCTTTATCCGCACATCCTTGTACGAACAAATGGTTGCGCTATTTGTAACAATTGTTTTAATAACAGTTTTGCCAAGAAGGTTTTTATGATCAGCCTCTTCAATTTGCAGGAAATCAAGTGGCGCATTCGTTTCCTTTTCTGTTAAATAATTTTTATTTTGCTGGTAACTTTCTTGATTGGTATTTTTTGTACCAGAATGGCATGCCAAAAAGCTTAGCGTTAACAAAGACAGGAATAAATATTTCATTGAAGAAATAATGCTGATCAGTTTATAGTTGCCCGAACACCTGTTTCAAAAGATCAGTAGTACGCGCTACAGGGTTTTTCCTGATATTCTTTTCTTCCAACCCTATTTCATAAAAGATACCTGATAAGGCTCTGTCAGTAACGTAAGCAGTGAGGTCAGGGTTCACTTTTGATACAAAAGGGATCTTGTTATAGGTGGTAAACATCTGGTTCCAGTATTTTGTAGCTCCAACTTTTTCAAGTGATTGCTTTATCACAGGCGTAAATGCAAGAGTTAAAGCAACTGTCGTACTTCCCCTGAGATAGTGAGTAGCAGCAGTATCGCTGCCTTTTAGAATACCTATCGCATCACTGATACTCATGTTGGTTATAGCGTTCAAAAAAATAGGGGCAGCGCTTTTGGCAGCATCTTCAGCCGCACGGTTCATGGATAGTATAGCATCATCTACCTGTTGGCCAAAGCCCATAGAACGCAGCCTGTCCTCTACCTTTTTGGCTTCGGGTGGCATTAATATTTTCACTGTTGCATTTGCAAAAAAACCGTTAGCTGCAGATAGTTGTGTAGTACCCTTTTGAACACCATTATTTAATGCTTGTTTTAAGGCAGCAGCTACATCGCCTGAGCCGAGTGGGCTTTGTGAAGAGTTTGATAATAAAGACAAAGGGCTTTGAGCGTGGCTAATATTTAGAATTAGCATTAACACAAGAACAATAGCTAAGAATTTTTTCATGATCTGTATAAATTATTTTTATAAAAAATCAAAAATAAAGATATACGACAAAATAAGTGCGTTAAATAAATGCTTTTGTTTTTTCTCAATCCAGTTGAAGTATGTAATTTCATTGTATGCAATTATCCATTTGGGAAAAAGAAAGTTTTTATAAGCACCGGGATGTCATCATTATTGGAGGAGGGTTAGCGGGCCTTTGGTGCGCTTATGAACTAATAAAAGATAATGCAAATTTAAAAATACTTATTATTGAAAAAGGGAGCATCCCTTTAGGCGCTTCTACACGGAATGCAGGATTTGCCTGTTTTGGCAGCCCTACAGAGTTGCTGCATGACGCTGCAACTATGGGAGAAGAAAAAATGCTGGAAATAGTTGAAATGCGTTTTAAAGGCATAGAAAAAACAAGAAAAGTCCTGGGAAATAAATTAATAGAATTTGATAATTCTGGTGGTTATGAATGTTTGAGCAATGAGTTGCATGATCTAAAGAAACTGGAAAATGATGTTCATTATTTAAACAAAAAGCTGAAGCAGGTCACGTCACTAGATGAAACATTTGTTCGGGCAAATGATAAACTTAATAGCTTTGGCTTGCATGGTTTTGATGCGATGATCGAAAACAGCCTGGAAGGGGGCCTGCATAGCGGTAAATTAGTGCAAGTTTTAACAACAAAAGTACAAAGCATGGGGGTTGATGTGTTAACAGGCATTGAAGTAAAGAATTGGAATGAAGAAAATATTGAAATAAGTATTCAGACTTCCCTCGGTATTGTATTACGCTGTTCTTGGTTGATTCTTTGTACAAATGCATTTACTGATCATCTGTTGCCTGAATTAAATATTGTGCCTGCACGTGGGCAGGTATTTGTAACCAACGAAATAAAAGGCCTAAAACTAAAGGGCACATTTCATTTCAATGAAGGTTTTTATTATTTCAGAAATGTTGGCAACAGAGTTTTATTAGGTGGCGCCCGCAACAAGGCTTTTGAAGAAGAAGCAACTAATGAATTAAATACTACAGATAGAATACAAGGAGAGCTTGAGAAATTTCTTACCAGGCATATCCTGTCTTTTCAACATTACAGTATAGATCACCGCTGGAGCGGCATAATGGGCTTTACTGAAAACAAGCAACCACTGATCAAAAAAATAAATAATAAGATTATTGCAGTGATTGTTTGCAACGGAATGGGTGTTGCAATGAGTCCTAAGATTGCTGAAAAAATAAAACTATTTATTAGATAAATTTTTTTTGTATATTGCCTTTTATTACAGGTTCGCATGATATTATAAAGATTATTCAAAAAAAATTTATCTGTGATATGAAACTTTTTTATTTTCGATCAAATTTTACTAACAATTAAAACTTTTACAATGAACAAAAAACTACTCTTCTTTTTTCTTACAACTCTTGTACTAACTGCAACAAGTAATTTGAAAGCGCAGTTGTATTCCAATCTTACTGATTTCACAGGACAACTACCTGCATCTGCATTTTCCGGTGTTCTTAATGCAAGCTTATATGATGACGTAGAAATACCAGACCAGCCTGGGGATTCTATTAATGTTACACAGGTTACAATTGCTATTTACAGGGATGCCACTGCGCCGGCACAAACCTATGTATTGTACTATGCATTGTTGAACCCTAACGGTTCTGGCGGAGCTGCTGATTCAAGCTGGTTTTCAATCCCACCTACTGAGGTTACTACTATAAAGCTTCCAAAAAATACTACCGGAGCAGGAGCATATACAGTTAATTTCGGTGATTCTATTAATACCCTTTTTGAAATACCTGTACCAGCAACAGAACTTATAACAGGTCAGAAAACTTTTTTTATTGGTTTACAATATGGTTCTGCAGCACCTGCTGACACAACAAATGGATGGTTGATATGCAATGCAGATAATAGCTTTAATATTTCTGACCCCGGTGTGGGCGGTCTATGGTTATATAATCCTCCATCAACAAAAGAAGCTATTTATTTAACCAGCAGTGCTGGAAATTCTCCAAACACAATGGCCCTCGAGGTTTATGGGAATTTTGTTCTTACACTCCCTGTTAAATTCATCAGTTTTGATGGTGTTCTTCAAAATAATGAAGCTGTACTTAACTGGAGCACTGCAAGCGAAATAAACAACAAAGGGTTTGATGTTGAAAGAAGCAGCGACGGTCAAAATTTTGCTTCAATTGGGTTTGTTCAGGGTAATGGCACTACCTCTATCAAGAGCAACTATACTTTCTCTGATCCTAAACTTGTTAGCGGCAACAATTATTACCGTTTAAAACAGGAAGACTATGACGGAAAGATCGCATATTCTTCAGTTATTAACCTGCAATTCAGCAAACTTGACTGGTCTGTACTTGGTAATCCCTCAAACAACGAATGGATGCAATTGCAACTGGATAAACAACATAATGTATCCATACAAATTGTATCGCTTTCTGGTAAAGTAGTACAAACCATTAATAAAGGGACCCTTGGGCAAGGCACTTACAGCATTCCGCTTGATTTAAGCAATACTGCCTCTGGAATGTATATTGTGAAATTGATAGTTGACGGGCAAAGCTCTTCTAAAACAATTCTGAAATAATAAAAACATCTGCTTACGTTGTAAAAGTCCTTGTAAATTCATACAAGGACTTTTTTTTTGCTTGATATCTGCGTTTCACGGGCAATAAAAACACATTGGAGAGTATTAAAAATTAAATAAAACCTCTTTATATTGCAAAGCCCCTTTAAGAAAATGGGGCATTTCTTTAAATAACTTATTAATAATTGTTCATGAAAAAAACTCTCCTAGTTGTTTGCTTTTTCGTGGTTTGTTTTCCAGGTTTTAGTAAAGCCCAACAGCTTTACTCTAATATTGGCAATGTTGTCGGCTATCTTGCAGGCAATGCTTTAGGTTCCAACCAGCTTTTATTTGACGATGTTGAAATACCCGATGCATTTGTTAATTCAGAAGACTCAGTTACTATCACCAGGGTGGATATTGGAATAGACAGATTTAGTGCTGAAACAGATACTTTTACGCTTTATTATGCTCCTCTTAACCCCAACGGCAGTGGCGACTCTACTGATGCAAGCTGGTTATCCATTCCACCTATAAAGGTTGCTACTCTTGTTGTTTCTGATGCTGTTGCTACAAACGCCGCTTCGATTATCTCTTTCGGCGATTCTGTTCATGCACTTTTTAAAGTAGCAGTGCCTATGAAAGAAATTTCCGCAGGAAATAAAACCTTCTTTATCGGTATTTTACAGAGTATCAATAATACAAATGGTTGGAATTTTACAGGCGGTGGCAAATCTCCCAATATTTTTAATGCAATTTCAGGAGGGCTTTGGCTTTATACTGAACCTGACGATGTAGAAGCCACCAATATCACTTTTGATAACGTTACATTTTATGGCACAATGGCGATTCAGCTATACGGCTCTGAAGGCGCTTTACCTCTAAAGTTCCTTAGCTTTGATGGCGTATTGCAAAACAACGAAGCCCAGCTACAATGGATTACTGCCAGCGAAACAAACAACAAAGGTTTTGAAGTAGAAAAAAGCATAGACGGCCAAAACTTTGCAGCTATTGGGTTTGTAAATAGCAATGGCGCAACAAAGGGTGGCAACTATACTTTCGCTGATTATAAATTAGTGACCGGCAATAATTACTATCGCCTGAAACAAGAAGATCTTGATGGCAAATTCAATTATTCTTCAGTTATTAACCTACAGTTTAATAAACTTGACTGGTCTGTGCTTGGCAACCCATCAAACAATGAATGGATGCAACTGCAACTTGATAAACAACACAATGTGTCCATCCAAATCGTTTCCCTTAGTGGCGATGTGATACAAACAATTAATAAAGGAATCCTTTCACAGGGTACTTACAGCATACCTCTTGATCTAAGCCAAGCCGTTGCGGGAATGTATATGGTGAAACTAATGATAGACGGGCAAGCATCTTCTAAAAGCATCGTGAAATGAGTATTTTTGTGTGTGATAAATAAATATCCTGCTTTGAAGCAGGATATTTATATTGATTGCCTACCTGCAAGTAAAGCGGGTTATTTAAAGATGAAGGAAAAGTTAGGGATATTTCGGGTGCTTACTTTCCCCCCTCACTAATCCCTGAAGCCAAATACGTAAACCTGTCAGAGGCACTGCGCAGTTCGCAGCTTTCATTGGTATTGATTGGAAACTGCACCATGCCTGTAAAACTTTCATCCTCCATCGGTAACGGTGTTTCAAATATCTCTGCACCGTTCGCATCTTTAATTATAAAGTCAATCTCGTGGCTTGCTGCGGACGAAAACGGCTTGGCAGACACAAACAGGTACTGTATGGTCGTTTTGTTTGCGCCTCCTGTTTTTACTATATAATCGCTCTGCCCCGCTCCCATCGCCCTAAAAATTGTGGGGCCGCCCGTTGCTGTATCGCGTTCCACTTTGCCAACGACATGAACCGGAATGGGGTTCGTATCAGGGTTATTTACTGAAAAACTGTTGCAGGAACAGACAACAACTGCCATCACTAAAACATAGATTTGTTTCATATTAAAGGTTTTATAAAGAGTCTATTGTAAAATTCAGTTCTAAAACTCCTTACTCGTTTCGAACTGTTAACCCCTCATGAGCCAATTCCAGTTCTTCATAAGCAATATCTGTATCACACGCACGAAGAACAGGCCCTGAATACCTTACTGGAAAAGCATTAGTAACTACCCAAACAACAACAGGCTCGCCCGTTTCATCCAATAAAGATATCGTGACAGTCCTTCTCTCACCTGTATTTTCTACAATATTATTAAACCAACTATAGAGATTATTATTTTTACTAAAAATGCCCCTTTTAAGAATAATGTTACTGTATTTTCTCAGCCCCGGCATTTTGCTCTTATTAAATTCGGGGCTTGAACCATCGCGGTAGCCGCTGATGTCATTAAAGATGTCTAAACCAGAAACTTCTGTAAAACTCACGTTGTCGCCACCCCAATCCACGATAAAACGATAGGCAGGCATTGGATAATTATTCATAAAGTATTATTTTAATGAATCAACAATATCTAAGCTATTGCTTTTAATGCAACTTCTAACAGTACCTTTCTAGCTTAAGCAAAAATAAAGAATATAAAACAACATGCAGGTTATTGGTATTGCTTCAATATAAATTATTTTTTTAAAGAAAATGAATAGGCTATAGAAAATTCAAATGAAGCATTTTTATAATTATAACCGTCATCAGAATATATTTCAGAAAAACTGCGGCTATATCTTGCTGTTAATTGAAACCCTTTAAATTCCACTCCTGCTAAAACATTAAAACCAATGTCAAAAGGTTTGATAATATCAACACCTATTTTAATTTGAGAAAAACTATTTGTTGAAACTAAACAGAGCAAAACAAAAAATATCTTTTTCATGGTATGCTTTTATAGCAGGCAGCTACACCAGCATTTTTGCTACCTAAAAAAAGGAATTTGCATTTAATATCCTTTTAGAAAAATAAAAGCCACCCTTTTAGGAGTGGCTTTTTATTTATGGTAATTGATAAATTCTTCTTTAATTCCCTTTTATCAATTTAACAGTATGAACCGTATTACCCTGCCTTATCTGAAGTACGTACATTCCGTTTTTAAAATTGGCACCAAAATCATAAGCCCCGTTAATGCCGCCTTTGCTTTCATATACTTTCATTCCCATTATATTGGTCACCGTAAGTTCAACATCTTCATTGCTGCTGCTCTGAAGTTGCAAATGAAACAATGATGGCGATGGATTTGGTGATAAATGTGCTTCAAATTCCTGCACCAATGATTGTTTTCCAACAATTGGGCTTACAGATGAATTGCGTGCATTATGCACTTCGTGTCCTCCCACATTTCCTGCAGTAGAAGGCCCGCAGTCAACTGTTGATACTGTAACTGAAGGGGGTGTAAACGTACACCCTGCAGCATCCATAACCGTAATACTGTATGTTCCTGCACCTACATTAAAGTACCTTTGAGAAGCAGCAACAAACATACCTCCATTAAGGCTGTATGTATATGGCGGTGTGCCACCTGCAGCAACAATAGTAAGGGTTGTTGTTGCTCCAACACTCCCGCTTGGGCATACTGTAGTATTACCTACAATGTCTGATGAATTTAATGCAACTAAATGAACTGTTTGTGTAAGTAATTGGCCACAGCCCATTTCGTCCTTAACTGCCATGCTGTAAGTGCCGTAAGGAGCAACAAATATTGGATCGGTCTGGTAGCTGCTTCCTCCGTCATCACTATAAGTGTAAGAACCATAACCACCCGATGGTGATATTGTTATAGTTCCTGTTCCCGTACATCCTACAGTTTCTGCTGTAGTAAATGTTACAGGAGCTGATGGCTGTGTTATTGTAACAGGGTCTGTTGAAACTGTACAGCCATTTATATCATTTACCGTAATTACATAAGTACCTGCCGTTGCATTTACGTTAAAATACCTGCTTGAGGTTGGCTCAAAAGGGCCTCCGTTAAGACTATAGCCATATGGCCCTGTGCCTCCAAGTACGTTCGTAGTAATTGTAACAGAACCGCCATAACATACCTGAGTACTATTACCAGGGCTTGTTACAAGGATAGGAGTTTTAGTCAAAGGTTCCAGGCCAACACCCGGTGCTGTGCCGGCACAACCATTTACGTCTTTTGCTGAATAGCTATACTCGCCTGCAGGAAGAGAGAAAAGTGGATCAGTCGAATTTGTTACAACAAGTGTTTTACTGTTTATAACACTATAAGTGTATGGAGCAGTACCTCCCAATATAGTACTTGAAAGTGAGCCCAAAGGAATATTGCAATCAGGATTTACCTGTATCAATGTTATTTCCAGAGACCCTACCGTTAATGTACCGTTTGCATAAACTATATTATAGTTACTTAAACCTGTACCGGTAGCGTCACTTGGTACAATTGGGTAAGAACCGTCCGGTGCAGATGCTGGAGAACCAGTACTAGTAAGCGTTACACCATTTACAGCATCACCGTTTACCAAACCGCTTGTTGTAAATTGTGCACCTTTATAATCTAATGTAGTACTTCCGTGACATTTAACGGCATCTCCCGCTGTTATAGTTAATGTAGCTTGTGTAACCGTGCTGTTGCTTATTACCACATTTTGTGTTACAGCGCCTGTGCTTGCACAAGTTATAATGCCTGAATAAGAACCAACTGCATCAGTAGATTTAAGGCGTACATAAATAGATGTGCTTGGTACAACGCCACCAGTGCCTGCTACTACAGAACTTCCAAAACCGGAAGTTGGAGACAATGATACTTCAAAACCTGCGGGTGCAGTTATTGTAATACCTGCAGTTAAGTTTGAACCGCTTACAGTGAACACCATATTTGAAGAAGCAACGCCATATACAGTAGTTGCAGAATTTGGTGATAATGCTGATGCTACAATAGTAGGATTTTTTGGATTTTTATCAAAAGGAGCAAAAGCGATACCTTTAAATGCATAAAAAGGGTCAGCAGTTGCAAGGGTTGTTGCAGGTGAAGATGCGCCTGCATCAACTACAGAAATGATCCTGTTTGTCTGAGGATATCTTTCATTAGTAGTAGCATAAATAATAGGATTTGCGCCTGAAAAATCTACAGTCAGGGCTCTTGCACCAACGGAACTTCCTGTACCAAGTGTATATGCCAATGACCATGTACCCCCTGCCCAACCTGTTTTAGTTGAGAAAGTGCCTGAATAAACCCATTTTTGAATGCCACCCGTATTTCCCACGCTAATGAGCCTGTCATCAGCGATATAACAAATTAACCCTGATGGGCTAAATTCAAATGCATAAGAATTAGACTGTAAGCCGGTATTAATAATATTAACTAATGCAGGAGTGCCTGAGGTAGGCATTTCTTTAAAATTACCTACCTGCCAGATACCGCGTACACGATTAGGTTCTGAACCGCTATCAATACTTACAAAAAGCGTAGAATTAAAAATACCTAATACCTTGGTCCTGTCTGTTGACAATGTAACAACAGACCCTATCCCGCCTGTATGATGCCCTTTAGAATAAACAATCCCGCCACGGCCTGATAACCAAAAGTGGTCATTTTTAGAAACTACTGAACAATAATTGCCGCCTGACAAGGCATTATAAGTGGCACTTGTTTTCATTTTTCCATCGGGTATAAGCTTACCGACAGTTCTGCCATGCAGCGTAGAAGTGCTGCTGGTTGTTTGGTTTGTTACATCTCTTGTACCTTCTGAATCATTATAACCAGGTACGGAAATGAACCTGTTGTTCTCAGACAGGCTGATATAGCCATCATCTGCTACAAGGCTTTGTACAAGATTATAAGGGTCTGTAGTAGGCTGCCCCGTATAAGGAAAATAACTGGAACCCGGTACCGGAACACCTGCTGTTGTAAACTGCAGGAGCCTCGCCCTGCTTCCGGAAAAAGTATCTTTAGGCGTACCGTTACCTACTACGTCTACAACCAGGTTACCGGCTGTAAACTGTCCAAAACTATGCTGGCTAAACACTGAGCCCAACACAACAAAACAGAGAAAAACAAGATTGACCTTGCAAGCTTTAAATGATCGTAGCAATGTTTTCATGGAAAATTTGATTTAATTTTTAATTAAAAATTTAAAGATAAAAAGAAACAGAATTTAATTTTTTACAGCTAATTTGATTTCCTTGTCCTTAATTGACTTTACAAATCTATATATAATCAATGTTTATTAAATTTATTAAATGTTATCGAAACGTTAATAAAGTGTTACGAACACATTAAAGTGAACATCCTGATTAAACCTTTTCATATTATTAATAAAAGCATATTTCTTTTTAAATTACTGTTTTAGAGTTAAATATCTATCTGGTAAATTATTTTTTCTTTATTTAACTCTTTGTTAAAACTAATACATATTCAATGCCAAAAAAGAAGATATTGTTTCTCCCTGTTTCTATATGCAACAACAGGATAAGGGAAGCTTGAAATAACTATTCCTGCACTAAGGTATTTAGAGTAATTATTTTGGAAGGGAATAATGTTAAGTAAACAATTTAGTCAACAATGCTGTTTTTGAAACATTACAAAAGCAATAAAAAGGAAAAGCAATGTCTAAAACCCATACAGAACATCGGAACCTGCACCCCCATTTCTTGTATTATCGAAACCAAAAATTATTTAAGTGCGATCCATCATTCAATATAAATGGGCAATATTATCTGCATAAATTTTAATTTTTGTTACTACTCTTCACCCTTTTCACTTCCTGGCCTCACAATTTAAATTACTAAGATCATGGTAGCTGCATTTATACACCAACCTTACTTGCTACCTACCAGATTGTATATATTTGTGGTACATATTCGGTACATATATGGTTTATTAGTAGTTTAAAGTCTTATTTAAACCCTGTTTTTAACCTATTTTTAGCAAAATTTATTAGAATCATGTACTTTTGAAGCAGGGTTCTAACGTTATTCATTTATAAAAAAATATTATGGCAAGAATGCCGGATGGAATATTAGGGGGCTTTATTGGTAGGATCGGTACTGTGACAGGTTATATCCGTAACGGGCAGAACATTATGCGGATCAGCACGCGTGAAAAAGACCATGTTCAGTCACCTGCGCGTACAAACCAGCGCGAGAAGATAAAACTAGGCAATGAGTTTGTGAAACCGTTTGTGGGAACAGGCTTTTTCACACGCAGCTTTCCGTCTTATGGCAACAGGGGAACAGGTTTTAACCGCGCCATGGGTGTAGTGCTTAATCTCGGTATTTATGGAAATTTCCCGCACCTCACCATAGTTTATGAGCAGGTATTGATATCTAAAGGTGTTCTGCCTTTCGCAGAAAATCCTGCCGCTGTAGTGAATGCAGAGGGCAATATTGTGTTTAGTTGGGAAAACAATAGCCAGGCAGGCACAGCAAAGCCAAATGACAAGGCCATCCTGTTGGCCTATTTTACAGGCCTGGGGAAAATAATATACAGTTTTGATGCAGCCACAAGGGCAGACGAAACAGCTACTTTAAAAACCAGTATTTTATAGGGAAACACTGCCGAAACATGGCTTGGCTTTTTAAGCAGTGATGAAAAAGACGCTGCGAATAGTGTTTATACGGGGAGCGTGGAGGTGTGAGCATGATGTGAAAATAAGGCTGTCACAATGCCTTATCTTGCAGCCAAATCTTTTACAGGTAAGTGAAAAGAACCATCAGGTATTACCGTATTATTTGGTTAAGGCATGACCTTCCCGCAGGGCTTTCTGTTTTTCTGGTTGCGCTTCCACTTTGTTTAGGCATTGCTTTAGCTTCCGGCGCACCTTTGTATGCAGGGCTTTTATCCGGCATTATCGGTGGGTTAGTGGTTGCCTTAGTTAGTGGGTCACAATTAGCAGTTTCCGGGCCTGCTGCCGGGTTAACAACACTGGTGGGCGCTTCTATTATTTCCCTCGGCGACTACAGGGTTTTTGTACTTGCCATTATCATTGCCGGTTTGTTTCAGCTTTTGCTCGGGTTATTTAAACTTGGGGCTATTGCCAATTATTTTCCTTCTGCCGTTATTAAGGGCATGTTAGCAGCTATCGGAATTATTCTTATATCAAAACAAATTCCTTTAGCCCTGGGTTATGACCGGCCCAATTTCTGGAGCGATGGCTTTATCAACTTGTTCTCATCCAAAAATGTTTTTGAAAACTTTAAAAGCTTTAACCGGCACATCACAAGCGGGTCAATAGTTATAGCCGTTGTTTCTTTAACAATTCTAATTATTCTTCAATTGCCTGCTGCTAAAAAGTTTAAAATAATACCTGCGCCTTTGGTAGTGGTTGTAATAGGTATTTTGGGAGGCATTTTTTTTACAAATGCCGTTCCTGCGTTGGCATTAAAGCAGACGCAGTTAGTGAATATCCCGGCTAATATATTTGCAGGCATACAGTTTCCCGAGTTTTCAAAATTATTTTCCAGTATAGAGATATGGAAGGATGGAATATTGATAGGCTTATTTGCCACTTTAGAAACTTTACTGTGTATTGAAGCAATAGATAAATTAGATAAACGCAACCGTATCACTCCTGTTAACCGCGAATTAATTGCACAGGGCATCGGCAATATGGCCTGCGGGTTGCTGGGGGCAATACCCATAACAGCAGTAGTAGTGAGGGGTGCAGCCAATGTGGACGCAGGAGCCAGAACGAAGCTGTCAGCCTTTACACACGGGCTTTTTTTGTTGCTTGCTGTGTTGCTTGTACCGTTTTTGCTAAATAAGATACCTTATGCATCGCTTGCTGCCATCCTGCTTATGACGGGATATAACCTCGCTAAGCCAAAGCTATTCCGCAATATGTGGAGTGTCGGGTTGAAACAGTTCCTGCCGTTCATGCTTACCATTATTGTCATTCTTTCAACAGACTTATTGATAGGCGTTAGTATCGGGTTGTTGATCTCCATTTATTTTATTATACAGAATAATTTCAGGGCAGAATATAAACTTACAAAAACAGAAAATAACGGCATAGAAACAGCTTACATAAAACTGAACAGCAATGTTACTTTTTTAAATAAAGTGAACTTACGCAAAGCGTTGGATGAAGTGCCCGAACATAGCGTGCTTACAATAGATGGCAGTGAGTGTAATTTTATAGACTACGATATATTAGAGATCATCAGCGAATATCATAACAAGGCGCACGACAGGCATATAGAACTGCATTTAATGGGGATAGAAAAGGTGAATGTATCAGCAGTTCATTAGAGGGAAACACCGCCGAAACATGGATCGGCTTCCTAAGCAGTGATGAAAAAGACGCGGCTAATAGTGTTTATACGGGAGAAGTAGTTTTATAAAGATCATGCTTAAAAGCACCTTACTTAAACCATTCCGAATAGGTAGTTTCCTCCGGAACATCTGTAGGGGTCTCAAAATCTAAGTGGTAGCCATCAGGGTCCTGAAAATTAACCACCCACATATTATTGCCTACAAAAGGTTCTTTTATTTCGATCCCCTTTTCCGTAAATTCCTTATACAGGCTAAGCGCATCCACACATTGAAAGCAAATGGATACTCCCTTCCCCTTTGGGCGTTCCTCATCAAATTTCTCTTTGTTGCGCGGCTCCTGCAACATCAGGGAAACATCATCGCGTTGCAGGCAGCACCATTCAATTTTGTCACGCGGTTCCCATTTATTGATCATCTTGAAACCAAGTTTATCTATATAAAATTTTAGTGAAGCTTCCATATCGCGAACTATAAAAAATGGAACTGATAAACGTATGTTGAATGAAGAGCCCATAAATTATTAACTATGTACCGCCGGTAAAATAACCGTAAAAACTGCTCCTTCGTTTGGTACAGAAGTGGCGGAGATGCTGCCGTTGTGATTATCCATTATTTTTTTGCAGATGGCAAGCCCAATGCCCGTTCCTGAATATTGGTCTTTGGTGTGCAGCCTTTGAAATATCTGGAATATCTTTTCTTTATAGGCTTCGTCAAACCCAATACCGTTATCGGCAAAGCTGATCTTCCAAAAGGTTGCTCCTGTTTGGGTTTGTTTTTCGGCGTTGATCCTTATATGTGGCTTCACACCAGCTTTGGAATACTTAAGCGAGTTACTTATTAAATTTATAAAAAGCTGCTCCATCTGTTCATGAATGGCTGCTATCGCGGGGAGGTTGGCATATTCAACAGTTGCCTCTTTTTCGTCAATGGTTTCCTGCAGGGTAGTGATGGCATTTTTTGCGATCTCTGCCAGGTCGGTTTGTGTAAATGCCATTTCTTTTTCAGCACGTGCATAGGTGAGTATAGAGTCAATAAGGTTTTGCATCCTGCTGCTGTTCTCGGCTATCTTATTCAGGTAGTCGCTGCCTTGTGGCGAAAGGTTTGGCTCTTCTGTTTCTATAACCCTGGAAGAAAATATACTTATTTTTCTAAGTGGTTCTTTCAGATCATGGCTGGCCACAAAAGTGAACGAGTTCAGCTCTTTATTCTTTTGTTCCAGCTCCAGGTTTTGCCTGCTCAGCATTTCATTAGCTCTTTTTAATTCAGCCGTTCTTTCCGATACTTTCTCTTCTAAAGCTTTTTTATTTATTTCTGATACGTCAAGCAGCTTGCTTTCCGCTTTTATCCTTAAATAAGAAAGCAGCAATACACTAACAGAAATAATAGAAAAGACCAATATAAATGTTGCTGATCTTTCTTTTTCTTTTGCCTTTTGAGCAATGCGGGAGGCAAGCAGGGAATCTTCTGACTGGTTCATAAGGTTGATCTGCCTGGCTAAAGAATCCATAATAATTTTGCCCGTTCTTAAATTATGATCGAGGCTGGCAGCAGAAAGCGTATTTCCGGAATCTAAAACCATGCGTATAAAATAGCGGCGGCGTTGAAACAAACCTTCTGCCGTCTTCAGATTGCGTACCTGCGTGGGATTGTCAGCCACAAGAGAATCTATTTCGGCAAGCCGTGCAGGAAGCAGGCCTATAGCATCATTTAATTGGGTTATAAAACCTGTATCTTTTGTAAGGAGGTACCCTCTTTGTGAAGATTCGGCTTTTCTAAGCCGGGCGAAAGCATTGTCTAATTTTAGTTTAACAAGATAAGAGTGCGCAACCCAGTCGGATGCGGCCGCCTGCTGATTAACCTGGTTATAAGAAAAGACACTTAACAAGACCAACAAAATGGCGGAGAAGATGAAGGTAAGGTTATATAAAATGGTCTTTGTTATTTTCATGATTGAAGGCGCCTGATCTTGTTTTTCAAAGATAATTTATGCGGTTAAATTCAAGGTTGTGCTGAGCCGGCAAATACTACACCACTCAAAAGTAGGAGAAAGGTTTCACGTAAAATATTTTTCATTACTAATTTTTATATCTTTTCGGTGAATGTTCGTTTTCTATATTTGCCTGTCTTTACCATTAACATTGTACCTGCTTTATGAAAAAGAAATTTATTGTTATCATCGGCCTCCTGCTGTTGGTTCTGCTCGAAATATCCAAAGTATATTTTATCATGCCTTTCCCGGGCAGCCAGTATACTAATACCATTGGCATAGCTTATTTTATCAACAACAATATCTGGTGGATGCGCATATTGCTGATAATTGTTGTTATACTCCCTGTGTTATATTACCTGGTTAATGGAAAGTGGTGGCAAAAGATATTGTTGGCCATTTCAATACTTATTTACGGGTTTGTTGCTTATGCTGTAAATTTTAAATTGCTTGCAGATAAAATGTTTTACCAGCCAAAAGAAAAGCTATTTGCAAATGCACAAACAGATACCACTGCAGGAACAAGGCTGGTGATAGGCGTGGCAATTGGTGATGAAGCCAAGGCTTACCCTATTGAGATCATCGGCTACCATCACCAGGTAAAAGATACCGTTGGCGGCGAACCTATTATGGTTACTTACTGCACGGTATGCCGAACAGGGCGCGTGTACAGCCCGTTTTTAAATGAGAAATATGAACAGTTCAGGCTGGTGGGCATGGACCATTTCAATGCCATGTTTGAAGATGCCACAACAAAAAGCTGGTGGAGGCAGGAAAGCGGCGAAGCAATTGCCGGGGCCTTTAAAAGGAACATCGGTTAAAAGAAGTTGCTTCTTCAGCAAATGGAGCTGAAAGACTGGCTGGCACTGCATCCCAATAGTTATGGTATTGCAACCGGATCAGAACTACAGAGTAAGTATGACAGCCTTAAAGGTTATGATGAAGGGACCATTGATAGTGATTTGGAACACACGTGATACAGCATCATGGAAGAGGAAATCGTGGATAGTTGGTGTAGATATAAGTAATGTGGCAAAAGCTTATGACTGGAATGAACTGGCAAAGAAAAGAGTAATTGAAGATTCGATAGACCGCAATTATTTGTTGCTTACCATGATGCCCGACAAGAAGTCTTTTTTTGTATTGAACAGGAATGTAAATGGCCAAATTCTGCATTTTTCTTATGATGCTGCGAGCAATGATTTAACAGATGCCGAAACACATTCCCAATGGTTGCTGAATGGAAGCTGTGTTACAGGCGCGTTGCAGGGGAAACAGTTGCAACCGGTTCAGGCATACCAGGAATTCTGGCATTCCTGGCAAACATTTCATCGGCAAACATCCACATATAAATAAATAATTCATGCTGGGTTTATGTGTGATATAAAAATATACTACTTTCACACCCTATAATTGCCTTTGAAGAAAATTTTTGCCATATTATTACTTCTGCTCTTGCTCTTTAATCTAGTCGGTTACAGGTTTTTATTTAATTATTTAGAAGATAAAGCACAGGCGCAAATGGCTGCCAGCCTTGACAAACAGGCTTTTTGCAATGCCGGATTGTTTGAAATAAAGATACCGCTTAACCTGCCTTACTTTAATAATTCCCAGTCGTTTGAGCGTTATGACGGGTCTATTGAAGTGCGGGGGCTGCATTATAATTATGTAGAAAGAAAGGTTTTAAACGATACGCTTATTTTGCACTGTTTGCCAAATGCCGCACAGAATAAGTTAGTTGCCGCACAAAATGAATATGCAGGAACAGGCAGCAACATACAGTACCCGACAGGTTCTAAAACAAATGCCACATCGTTGCTTCTTGCCATGTTAATTACAGGCAGCAGCAATCCAAATATTTCTTATCAATTGACCGGTATAAGCGCCTGTAATGTATGGCACCGGCTCTGCAATGATAATGCGACCTTTAGTGCATTTCACCTTTCTCCTGAGCAACCTCCCGAATTAGTTTAGGCGTTACATAATGTAACATCAAGAGTTGTAAAGCGGTAGTTTGTATTTGCCGTCTTTCTGACCTCTGCCTGTGTGCCGTTCTCATCAAAAGCGATAAAACATGTTTTTTATGGCGCTGTGAGACAAGGCAGCATAGTTTCCTGAATTATATCATTTCAACTGAACATTTTTTACAATGCCTTACATTCCTCTTGAGGAGCATTTGCCCGGTATCACGGGCCTGCTCGAATATAGAAAAGACAGTGCTGAGCCAATACGTGAACTCACACAGATATTGTTGCGCGGCAGTTCAACCTTAACGGAAGCTGAGCGTGAATTGATAGCAACCGTTGTTTCAAACGGCAACCAGTGCAGGTTTTGTACGGCCGCACATACAGCCGCAGCCGATGTGTTGCTGGGCGAGCATGAAACTTCACAAAAAGTAAAAGATAATATCCTCACAGCGCCTGTTAGTGAAAAGATGAAAGCCTTATTGACCATAGCCGCACAGGTACAGCAAAGTGGTAAAAACGTAACGCCTGCAACTATTCAAAAGGCAAAAGAAGAAGGTGCATCAGACATGGAGATACATGATACCGTTTTGATAGCTGCACTCTTTTGCTTGTACAACCGCTATGTGGATGGCCTTGCTACGGTAACACCTGCTAACCCTGATTTTTACCAGGGTTTGGGGGAAAGGTTGAAACAGCATGGGTATGATCGTTTGCCACAGGGATACGATCATTTGAAGAAAAATAATC
Organism: uncultured Bacteroidota bacterium; assembly: GCA_963771435.1. Lineage (GTDB taxonomy): Bacteria > Bacteroidota > Bacteroidia > Chitinophagales > Chitinophagaceae > CAVYTF01. The sequence continues at coordinate 31,178 of CAVYTF010000027.1, forward strand.
AATTGCACTAATGGCAGTACTACTTGTAAATATAGAAGATACAGTGGTTGAGGAAAAGTTTGCGGCCTCGTCTTTAAAGGAAAAGAATAAGCTTGCTGTTGTTTTTATTGTTTGCTTTTTAAGCACTTTTTTTAGTGGCATAATTACCATGCTTATGTCCGCTTACCTGCCTGCTGTAGTTAAAGACCTGTTGGGGAATATAACAGGCGAAAAGATGAATTATATAAGCGCATGTATAAACGCTGTTTTCATTTTTGGGTGGATGTTCGGCGGCTTTGTATGGGGTTTTATTTGTGATAAGGTAGGGCGTTCGAAAGCTGTAGCATTATCGGTAGCATTGTATGGTTTGTTTGCACTACTGACTGCATTTTCTTCCTCTTGGGTAACTGTTAGTGTTTACCGCTTTTTATCGGGTTTCGGCATTGGAGGAATGTTTGTAACTACTACCACTCTTATTTCAGAATTATGGCAGCCAAAAAGCCGTGCTATTGTGCTTGGTATTGTTTCCGTTGCCATGCCAATTGGGTTTTTTGCAGCAGGTGCTATTAATTATTTTGTTCCTGATTGGCATTCTTCCTTTTTAACGGGTATTGCCCCGTTGTTGCTCGGCATTATATCCATTTATATTTTACCTGAATCAGAAATATGGAAAAAAGACAAAGGTTTCCATAACAGGAATAATGCTTCAGAGAGCAAGCTTTTTTCAAAGGTGTATAAAGGTAACCTGGTAAGGGGTTCAGTAATATTTGGTACTATGCTTATAGGGCTTTGGGCTATTTTTTCATGGGCATCCACATTCGTGCAAAGTATAGCAGGTGCTGCAGATGCAAGGCAGCAGGGAGGTTTAACAATGATGATACTGGCATTGGGCGGCATATCCGGAAGTTTTGTTTCGGGGTGGATAGCCAATGCTATTGGTCTTCGCAAAACCATGATGATGTGTTTTGTTATGTGCTTTATCATGGTGTTTGTTGTATTCAAACTCAATACTTCTGTTACCATAGCAACCTTTATAGAAATGGCCGTACTGGCATTTTTCTTTGGCATTAGCCAGGGTGTGTTGGCTGTTTATATACCACAGTTATTTCCAACTGTTATCAGGGCTTCTGCAACTGGTTTCTGTTTTAATATCGGCAGGTTGTTTACAGGGACGGTTGTTTTTTTTATAGGCGCTTTGGTTAGCCTGCTTGGTGGGTATGGCAATGCCATCTTTATTTTCTCTTTTATCTTCTTAATAGGGTTAGCAACTACATTTTTCTCAAAAGAAACAGATCAACAAACCACTAATTAAAAAACATAAATATTATGGCATATATCAAAGTAGAAGAAGGAGTACCGGGCATCAGGAGCCTTGTACTATTTCGCCCGGAGACGGGGAAACCACTATACGAACTCGCACAAATCTTATTAAGGGGCGAATCAACCCTTAGCGAATCAGAAAGGGAACTAATAGCAGCTTATGTATCACACAGGAATAACTGTATGTTTTGCATGAGCAGTCATGCAGCCGCGTCCCGCTGTTTATACGGCGATGAGAAGAATTTAGTTGATGAGGTATTGACAGATATGCAGCGATCGCATGTTAGTGATAAGCTGAAAGCCTTGCTGCATATAGCCGGAAAAGTGCAGATACTTGGCAAAGAAGTAACAGCAGAAGATGTTGAAGCAGCAAGAGAACTTGGGGCAACCGACAGGGAGATACATGATACTGTTTTAATTGCTGCGGCTTTTTGCATGTTCAACCGCTATGTTGACGGGCTTGCAAGCTTTACCCCAACAGAACCAGAGGTATATGAGGCAATGGGCGAACGCATGGCTAAGGGCTATACAATGCCCAAATAATAAATCAAATTAAAAACAAAAAAAATGAAATTTTATGGCATTTATTGACTTACAAAATGAACTTCCGGGCATTCGTGGCCCAATGGCTTACCGCCCGGACACTGGCAAAAGCTTTAAATGAGCTTGCAGAGATATTACTGCATAACGACAACAATACCCTTACAAGGGGGGAAAGAGAAATGATAGGCGCTTATGTATCCTCGCAGAATGATTGTTTCTATTGCCAGAATGTACATGGCGCCCTTGCTCAACATTATTTTCAAAGCGATATGCAGTTCATTGATAACATAAAAAAAGATTACCAGTCAGCTCCTATTTCAGATAAATTAAAAGCATTGCTTGCTATAGCAGGAAGTGTGCAGCAAGGTGGAAAGTTTGTTACTCTTCAACAAATTGAAACCGCTAAAAGCCTTGGCGCTACTGATAAAGAGATACATGACACTGTTTTGATAGCCGCCGCGTTTTGCATGTTTAACCGCTATGTTGACGGGTTGAATACATGGGCGCCAGCGGGACAGGCAGGTATATATAGCACGTGCGGCAATGCGTGCAGAGGAAGGGTATGCAGACCTTAATTTATACAAATAGAAATTATCAATAATCATTTTAAAAATTCAAAATATATCACATGAAAATCAGAACAGAACCTGTCGGCAGTGTGCCCCGCCCCAAATACCTCGTTGAAGCGATGCAGGCATTTGTAGGCAAGCAGATAAATCAAAGCGAAATGTCAAAGTTGTTTGATGAAGCGTTGAAGGATACTATCAAAAGGTTTGAAGAAACAGGCTCGCCTGTAATTACAGATGGCGAACAAACAAAACCAAGTTTTGCAACTTATCCCATCAGTGGCTTGCAAAACCTTTCGCCCAATGGCGTAGTAATTCCGTTTGCAGACGGGCATACAAGGCAATTGCCAACCATTACATCAGGGCCCTTTCATTATTCAAATTATGCAGATGCTTATCTCACAAAGGCAAAACAATTTACAACGCTACCCGTAAAACAGGCTGTGATAGCTGTTTCAGCTATCAGTTTATTATACCCACAACAGGGAATTGAAGGCTACTCCCAGGAGCAGTTTATCAATGACCTGCTGAATGAAGCGGAAGCTGATATAAGAAGATGTTTAAACAATGGCGCTTATAATGTGCAAATTGATTTTACTGAGGCAAGGCTTGCCTTAAAGCTCGACCCAAGCAAAGGTTTATTGAGATCATTTATTGATTTGAATAATAAAGTTATTTCAAGGTTTACACAAGAAGAAAGAAAGAAAATAGGTGTGCATTCATGCCCTGGCGGGGACCATGATTCTACACATAGTGCAGATATCAGCTATGCCGATTTGCTTCCGTTGCTGTTTGAATTAAATGCAGGTAATTTTTACCTGGAATATGCAGGGGAAAAAGACAAACAGACAGTACTAGCTTCTATAAAAGAAAATATACGCCCTGAACAATCTGTTTTTATTGGCGTTACCAATGTGCTCGACCCAAGAGTTGAAACACCTGAAGAGATAAGGGATACTATTTTAGAAGCCGCAGGTATAATTCCTGTCGGGCAAATTAGTACAACAGATGATTGCGGGTTCTCGCCTTTTGCAGATGACCTTTCTACTTCAAGGGATACAGCCTTTGCAAAAATCAGGGCACGCGTGGAAGGAACAAAGCTCGCGGAACAAAAGCTCAGTTAGTAAACATTCCAGTATAGATACCCTTTTTTGCTAATGAAGCAGTTTTTTATTTACCAATAATTAAATGACACATCATGACACAGGATAATTTTCAATTAGGCGAAATTGTAAAAGAAAAACGCAGGGATATACCAATGAAAATTACGTATATCTTACCTGCTAAGGAAAGTGATAATGCCTATTCATGCATAAACAAATATGTGTGTGAATGGTTTGAAAGAGGAAGGCAAATGACAAGGATATGCCAGGGCACAGATTTAGAATACCTGAACCAGCTAAAGAAACAGAAAATTGCATAAAAGCAAGTGCAGTGATTGGCTGTAATAAACCTGTTTTTTTATTGTTCGGGATGTGGTACTCCGTGGTGGCAGGTAATACAGGACACTGTCATCACGCTGTCGCCAATTAATGGGTGCTCTGCTCCAAAGTATTTTTGATTGATGTCCATTGCCATACGCATCATGGAGCGTGCAATCTCCTTCTCTGGTTTTTCATCGCTGGCGTAATCAAGGTGCATAGTGCCTTTTTCCTGGGCGTGGCAGTAGTTGCAACCGACTCCAAGCCCATCTTGAAATTCGTCTACCATTATATGTTGTAAGTTCTTTGGCGTTATCTCTTTTGGCAGCACCTGCAGGTTTGTGTAGACATTAGCAGGTTGATATACGGGCTTTATTGCAGCTATAGCTGTAGCTCCGGCAATAATTACTATTGCCAATACAATTGACTTTTTCTTTATACGCATGATAGAGAAATGATGGTTTTTGAACCCTAAAAAGGGTCTTTATTTGGTTGCCGCTATGCTTAATTGCACCTGCAGGTTATCTGAGATGGTACTCCCCCCTCCTACGCCAAAGTCCCTCCTGTTTATAGTAACTGTGCCTTTAAAAATATACCCGTTCTTGGCCGGCACGGCAGTAAATGGAAATGATATATCCTTTGTTACATTCTTGATGGTGAGCTTTCCAGATATCTGTAGCACGCCTGCCTGTGCAGTGGTTGCTATTTTTGTTGAAACAAAGGAGAGGCGCGGATAGTTTTTTACATCAAAATAACTCTCTTCACGCAAATGGTCATCCCGCATATTGTTGCCGGTGCTTACCGTGGAGGCATCAATACTTACATTAAAGCTTGCCGTATTGAGGTTATTGATATCAAACACAATATTGCCCTGCAACCCTGTAAATGTGCCGTTTGTATTGATGCCGAAATTCTTTATGGTAAATTTTACAGAAGACTCTTTGTCCACAGGTTTGTATTGCGCCATTGCTGCGGTTGCTGCAACTGCAATTACTATAAACAGGAAGGCTTTTTTTAGAATCATATTATTAAGTACGTAAAAAGGCATAACAGGAATAACTCTTTTGCTAAAACTATTGATACTTCTAATTACAAAACTACGGTTGTTGAGGTTGAGGCATAGCCGAAGCTTCAATTAAAGGTATGTCGGTAATAGCCAAAGTATGATGATGCTCCACATAATTAACACTTGTAAGCCCTAGAACAGTCCGTAGTTTTTCTGCCGGAACCTTCATAGGCCCTGCTGAAGGAGCGCTTCCGGGAGCAGGTTGCGGGAATGCGGTTGACATAGCCGTATGAAAAGTAATATTGCCCTCCACTTTTTGTATGTTTTGATGGATGTGGCCGTTCAGCACAGTTACAGACCCAAAGCGCCTTAAAAGTGTAAGCGCCTGTTCGCCATCTTTGGTTCCCCAACCCCATTGCGGGTAAATGCTCCATAGCGGCACATGCGCAAAAACCACCACAGGCGTACTGTTTGAAAAGCCCTTCAAATCTTTTTCCAGCCATGCAAGCTGTGCAGCGCCCATCACACCAAAGCTGCCGTCACCCTGCGTTAATACATTCACCAGGCCCACAAAATGCACCCCGTGCGAATCAAAACTATACCAGCCATCGCCAATGGTATCCTTTCCATAGCGTTCCATGTATAGCTTTCCGTTATCAGTCACATCATGCTCACCCGGCACATAAAATATTTTTTCTGTTTTAACACCCGTCAAGGCCTGTTGCAGCGTATCAAATTCATCAGGCTGGGCAAGCTGGGTAAGGTCGCCGGTGTGCAGCACAAAAGAGGGCAGCACAGGCATGGCATTTATTTTGGCAATGGCAGCCTGCAAGGTTCCCAGCACATCAGTATTAGCCGGCTTGTTGAACCCGATATGGCTATCGCTTATCTGCACAAAGCTGAAGTCTGTTTTAGGCATTATCAACCCTTCTTTCAGGCGGCCCGTTGACCTGTCTATCATCTGGCTCATACCAAAAGACCGCATAACACCCCCTGACATCATCCACAATACACCCGTGCCAGCCCATGCCATACATTTTAAAAAGCCAGCCCTGTCAATGCCATCGTTGTTCTCCATTTCCTGAATTAGTTTTTCGTTGTCCATGATGTTTATTTTTTTTAAATGATCGATAAAAGAATTACAACCCAAAAAGACTAAAAATCTATAGGGCAGGTAAATGTTTTACATTAAGTAAGGTTTTTACTTGATTAAGCAATGGTTTTATGGGTAGGCTTTAATAAGCAATGATAAACGCTGCAAAAAAAGCAGCCAATTTCTTGACTGCTCTGGTACCAATATTCATCCAAAAAAAATTACTGAATTAATTTGCTCATCATGGGGCTCCAGGGGCTTTTGCCCGCAGCGTTTTGTGCCAGCACCATCACATGAACCGTTGTGCCGGGGGTAAGGCCTGTCACCTGTTCGCGGGTGGTACCTTCCGGAATGATGATAATATTGCCCCCCGTAGGTATTATCAGCGTGTTATTTAAAATGGCGATGTTCACCACCGCATCCAAAAATATCACCCAGCAGTAACTACCTGCGCCCGGTATGCCGTGTTTCAAAAACAGGTGCAGAATGCCGCCCTCTTCTGTGGTTAATATAGGCGCGTCAGTCGCTATCGGCCTTGTGGCGGCAGTATGCCCGGTTTTAGTGCTGGTGTAGCCTGCACTAACTATAATATCATTCACTGTAGTAGGGCTGTTGCCGGGCTGGTTTGCAATATCGTTTACATAATAGGCCTGCAGGTGCAGCATATTGTCCAGCGCCGCAAGCGCATCGTCAAAAGCTGTTTTGGCAATTGACCCGTTTTTGCGGTCGCCATACGTTGATACCACTAAATTAGCCTGATCAGACAAATCTTTCAGCGAAACGTCAGGTGTGGGGAAATTAGCATTATCAGTCATTTTGGTTACCACCGTAAGCGCAAAAGCAGCCATATCCGTAGCCGCTAATTTTATCCAGGACATTAAAACCACAATTAATCTTGCCATGTTTTTAAGTTTTAATCGTTAATAAATAATTTGAAAAATAAAATTAGAATGAATAATAAAATCCGCCAAAAATTTCTTTTTCAGCTCAAAACACGTTCTTTAACGAACACGGGCTATTCGTTAAAGAACAGGCGCTATTCCTTAAGGAACAGGCGCTATTCGTTAACGAACGGGTGCTGTTCGTTAAGGAACATACGCTATTCGTTAACGAACATGTGCTATTCGTTAACGAACGGGTACTATTCGTTAAGGAACGTGAGCTATTCCTTAAGGAACACCTGCTATTCGTTAACGAACGTGTTCTATTCGTTAAAGAATGGGTTTTTTGGGTAGAAAATGAGCTTTTTCAAGGATATTTTCCTTTATTGCTCTTACTCACCAATGGATAAGTAAGAATGGGGTTGGAAGGAAGGGAAAGAGGGGCGGATTTTTAAGGATAAAAAGGTGTAGAATTGCATTGGGGTTAACATCAAAAGAAAACGTTAGAATTACTAATGGATATTTTTAAAGAACATAGACTTCATCCTGGATATGACAAAATAATAATAGAACATTACGCAGAATATTTTGACACAGTTTTCATTGCCTTCTCACCATTTTTTAAAATTCAAACTCTAAATTCATTTAATTGTAGTTCTCAAAAATCACACGAAATATCCTTTGAAGAACTGCAACAAGAAATAGAAGGATTTCGAAAGATTTCTAAGCCCAATGCTTCAATTTTTTCTTACGATAATAGCGGCGGTTATCCAACAGACGAAGAGATTTATGAGTTTGCTTTTCCTGTATCATGGCATGACATTCAAGTCGGGTGTAATTTTCAAAACTTGGGCGACATAAATAAAGCATTAAAAACTTCCATAGGTGCATACAAGAAAGTTTTTGAAAGGCAGGATTTAGTGGAACAACTTTCAAAATATACAGAACCTAATCAAATATTTTACCCGACCGAAGGTCATTTTGAAATTCTTTCAAAAAAGGAAATATTTAAAGCATTTCGTTTATTTAATAATACAGAAATCATCGTTGAAGAAGAATTTTACTTTAATAAAAAAAATAAAAAAATAATAGACATAACTTCTGTAACTGAAAAAGAATTCGTCGACCTCATTAGCTTTAAAGACTATTATATTTATGACAGCGGTAAGGAATTACTATTTGCGGTTGGCTGGGACGATTTTTTCTTTCTTATTTGTTCTAACAAACAAAACTTAAATAAAATAGTTGACACATTAAATTTTGAGGGCTTTTATTGTAATGACTTAACAGACGCTGCTTGGGAATTCACGAAGCAAGAACTAAGTGAAGGACTGGCAAAAGAAAAACAATAAAACTTTTTACCCTCCTCCCTGTTCGAGATTTGCAATCCCGAACTCCTACCAAAGGATTTATAATCCTATTTGTCGGTTGCCTATACGAAAACTTCGGTTATACTTATAGTTTATACAAAACGGGAAACCTTATTTTCGCGATAACAAAGCAATATGAAACTTAATTGATATGAACTAAAGTCTGATGAGCAATTAACAACATTCAATTTTTTGAGTGAAGGGCCAAAAGGAAAAATTGAAAAGGTGGTACAGTTCACTCTTATTTATGAAGATAATCTATACAACCTTGCTTTTGGAGATAGAAGTTACCTGACAGGACAAATTGATGATAAAGTTGTGACAGATAATGATGATAGTGAAAAAGTTTTGGCAAGCGTTGTTGCAGCGATTTATGCTTTTTGCGACAAAAAACCTAATGCTTTGATTTACGCCACGGGAAGCACAGCAGCGAGGACACGGCTTTACAGAATGGGGATTAACAAATATTATGACATAGTGCAAGAAGACTTTATGATATTTGGGCAGACAGAAAGTGAATGGGAGCAATATATAAGCGGAAAAAATTACGAGGCATTCGTTGTACAAAGAAAAAAGCATTAAATTTGATTTATGAAAAATATACTTGAATTAAACGAAAAGAAAGTACCAGTCGTACGAATTGACAAGTCATTGAACCAATATACCAATGTGGTACTTTTTCCAGAGAAAGTTGAGAAAGCAAAACAAGCAATAAAAAAATTAGTGCCACCAGATTTGACAAAGTACGGCGGCTAACATCAGTATTTCACTGTTCAATATCTGCAATCTCAAACTCCTATCAAATATAAAATTATGAGCAAAATTATCTTTGACAGCGGAATATCACTTGATGGCTTTTTCGCAGGCGATAACAGGAGTCCGGCCAACCCAATGGGCGGCGTTTCAGGAAAAATTCACCAATGGATGTTTAAACAAAAAGCATTTTGGAAACACATCAATATGGAAGGCGGTGAAGAATACGGTGCAGACAGTAAATTAATTGATGATGTGTTTGCAAGAACAGGCGCTTACATTATGGGAAAACGAATGTTTGAAGAAGGCGAAGTCCATTGGGCAGAAGATCTATTCAAAGCAGATGTTTATGTGCTGACACATGAAAAACGGGAACCCTGGGTTCAAAAGGGCACAACAACTTTTTATTTCATCAATGACGGAATACAAAGCGCATTAGAAAAAGCAAGACAATCAGCCAAAGGAAAGGACATAAGGATACAAGGTGGTGCGGATACTATTCAACAATTTCTCAATGCAGGGCTTGTGGACGAATTTTTCATTCACATTGCCCCCGTTTTTTTAGGAAGCGGTATCCGGCTGTTTGACGGCATGGACAAAGACAAATATGATATTCAAATTGCAGAAGTAATACCATCAGACCTGACAACACACCTGAGATACAAATTGACGAAGAAATAAGAAGAAGCGCTATTGCTGTTCGTCTTCTTTCCTAATATTTAATTGTATCTCAGCAACCAACAGTCAGCCCTTCCTTAAGAATTTATATATTCGCCCTCAATTGCAATTATGGGCATCGTTAGAAAACAATCCATACAGTCTTCTGTACTTATTTATGTCGGGTTTGTTTTCGGGGCTTTTAATACGCTGTACCTGTTCCCGCATTTTTTTACGATTGCACAGTTTGGCCTCACGCGTTTGCTGCTGGATGTATCTATGCTGCTGGCTACATTCTGCACGCTGGGCAGCGTTCCCGCCACTCTAAAGTTCAACCCGTTTTACAGGTCTTACCTGCCCGCAGAGAAAAATGACCTGCCCTTCCTTACCATTGCGGCCTGCATCGTTGGCTGTGTGCTGCTGCTGGTACTGATACCTGCCAACAAAGACTTTATCATTAGAAAATTTGGCGCCCGCTCCCCCCTGTTTGTCCAGTATTTCTCGCTGATATTCCCATTAACCATTGCCTTCACTTTCTGGACGCTGTTTGAAGGGTATTGCTGGAGTTTACAGAACACCGTGCTCCCAAACATGCTCAAAGAACTTGGGTTCAGGCTGATTACAGTTATTTTTATCGGGCTGTATGTTACGCATATCGTTGATTTTGACAGGTTCATCCATATCTATTCCACGCTGTATATTATACCCGTCATTGTGTTGCTGCTATACCTGTTGAGCACAAAAAAGTTTGTGATACAGTTCAGTATCAGTTCGGTCACAAAAAGATTGTGGAAGCAAATTGTTATTTTCAGTTTGTTTCTTTTCTCAGGGCAGTTCCTGAATGTGTTAGCTGTTACTGCCACTGCTATTATCATTTCAAGTCAGTCTGTTGGCGGTCTTGCTGATACGGCGGTGTTTACCATCGCCACTTATATGGCTGCGTTGATGGATGTTCCTATGCGTGGATTGGTGGGCATTGCAGCATCAGTTGTTGCCTATGCCTGGAAGGATAAGGATATGAAAAAGATAGAGAGTATCTATAAAAAAACGGCGTTGAACCTCATCATTGTAGGCCTTGGCATTTTTTGCCTGCTGATGCTGAATGCGCAGGATGCAGTGGGATATTTTGGAGCAAAATATATCATGCTGCCCACGTTGCTGCTGGTGCTTGGTTTGGCAAAAGTGATAGACCTCGGCACTGGCTTAAATGCACAGATATTGCTTTCCTCCAAATACTGGCGCGTTGATTTTATCAGCAGCATGTGTTATGTGGTGCTCTCTGTTCCATTAAATGTTTTTTTGGTAAAAAGATATAACCTGATGGGCGCCGCTTACGGTACACTTATCGCCAACCTATTTTATAATCTTGCCCGTTATATCTTTATCTGGAAACTGTTTAAGCTGCAGCCCTTTGATAAAAAGAACCTATATGCCTTGTCCATAGGTGCGATTGCTTTTGCGATTGCTTATTTTATTCCTTCGCAAAAGAATATCATTATTGATGTAGCGATAAGAAGTATTGTGTTTGCATGTTTATATGTTTTCCCGGTGTTATATTTTCGCGTGTCCGCAGACTTTAGCCAACTGCAACAATTAGCTGCTAAAAAGATAAGGAGAAGGAAGGAAGAATAAGAGCTAAGGCGTTTTTAATTAAACCAAAAAAACTGTTTTTAAATATGGAACGTTTCCGCGGGCTGATAGGTATTGCGCTTATACTGGGTATCGCTTTTTTGTTTTCAAACAATAAAAAGAAGATCAACTACCGGTTGGTGCTGAGTGGCATAGGCTTGCAAGTTCTGATAGGTGTATTGGTTTTTAAAGTGCCTATAGTTGCAACGTTCTTTCAAAAACTTGGCCATGGCATGGAAAAAATTGAAGGTTATGCAAGGCAGGGTGCTGCTTTTGTGTATAGCGGCATAGCTGTAGTGCAACCAAATGGAACAATAGGAAATTTTTTAAACAATGGGTTTGTGTTTGCTTTCAATGTAACGGCTGCCATTATACTTGTTTGCGTATTAGTTGCCATTTTTTATCATATAGGGTTGATGCAAAAAGTGGTATCGTTGATCGCGAAGGCCATGCACTTTGTAATGCGCGTTAGCGGCGCGGAAGCCTTAAGCAATGTAGCAAGCGCTTTTGTCGGGCAGATAGAAGCGCAGGTAATGATCCGCCCTTATTTAGCAGGCATGACAAACAGTGAACTGCTTGCGAGCATGAGCGGGAGCCTTGCGTGTATTGCGGGAGGTATATTAATAGTTTATGCAAATATGGGTGCGCAGGCAGGTTTGGATCTTGCGCCCAAGTTAATAGTTGCCAGTTTGATGGCTGCACCAGGGGCGCTCGTTATTTCAAAAATAGTTTTCCCGGAAACACAGGAAAGCGAAACAATGGGCAAGGTGAAGCTGGAAGTGAAAAGCCCGTACACCAATATCATTGATGCCATCTCTCATGGAGCAGGCGATGGTTTTAAAATAGCCATGAACGTTATCGCTATGCTTATTGGGTTTATTGCTGTTATTGCTTTGCTGGATGACCTGTTGATGTGGCTGGGGCATCATCTTTTTCATCTCGCTTTTGATCTCAACCTTAACTGGATATTCAGTAAAATATTTTACCCATTCGCATGGGCGATGGGTGTACCTCAGCAGGATGTTGGAAGTGCCTCAACCCTGCTCGGGCAGAAATTAACCATCAATGAGTTTGTAGCTTTTACCAACCTTACCAATAAATCTGTTCCTGTGCTAACTGAAAAAGGATTGCTTATTATCAGTATTGCAATTTGTGGTTTCGCTAATTTCAGCAGTGTAGGTATGCAGATAGGCGGGATAAGTACATTGGCGCCTGAAAGAAGAACAGACCTCGCTCGCCTTGGTATGAAAGCTTTGCTCTGCGGCACCTTGGCTTCCTATCTTTCGGCCACAATTGCCGGTATTCTGTTGTAACCTGCTTAAAGCAAACACCTTCTTTGTTTAATTTTTGAGAGATACCTTTGCGTTTTTAAAACGAAGCAATGAACAAGGAAAATGCAGTACAGGAAATTGTAAATAATACCAATGATCCCCAGCTTAAATATATAGGAGAGAAAGTTTTAAACGCAGAACGCATCAATTTTAAGGAAGGCGTGCTGCTCTTTGAAAAAGCCCCATTACCCTTTGTAGGAGTGCTTGCTAACTATGTTCGTGAAAAAAGGCATGGAGATAAAACCTATTTCAACCGCAACTTCCATATAGAACCAACAAATGTTTGCGTGTTCTCCTGCGCGTTTTGTGCTTATTCTCGCTTGTACGCACATCGTGACGAAGGTTGGGAGCTTAGCACACAGCAGATGATGGATATTGTGAAAAGTTATGATAGTAAGCCTATTACTGAAGTGCACATTGTTGGTGGGGTACATCCAAAGCTGAACCTTGCTTTTTTTATTGACCTGATGAAACAGATTAAGGCACACAGGCCGGATCTGCACATTAAAGGATATACTGCTGTTGAATTGGACTATATGTTCCGTAAGGCAAAAGTTTCAGCTGAAGAAGGCATGAAAATGTTATATGAAGCAGGGCTGGATTCTATGCCTGGAGGAGGTGCTGAAATATTCCACCCTGAAATAAGGGAACAAATTTGTGCAGATAAGGTAGATGCAGAAGGTTGGTTGAGCATTCATCGTACTGCACATCATCTAGGCATGCATAGCAATGCAACAATGCTTTATGGACATGTAGAAAAATATTGGCACCGCGTCGACCACATGGAACGTTTGCGCAGCCTTCAGGATGAAACAGGAGGCTTCAATACGTTTATCCCTCTAAAATTCCGTAACAAGAATAATGACATGAGCAATGTGCCCGAAAGCTCTGTTATTGAAGATATGAAGCTGTATGCCGTGGCGCGTTTGTACATGGATAACTTCCCACATTTAAAAGCGTACTGGCCCATGCTTGGCAGGCAGAATGCACAGTTAAGTTTATCTTTCGGTGTAAATGATTTGGATGGAACAATTGATGATACCACTAAAATCTACTCTATGGCAGGCAGTGAAGAACAAAAGCCATCTTTATCAACAACGGAGTTGGTTTCACTGATAAAACAAGTAAAAAGAGAACCTGTGGAAAGAGATACTTTGTATAATGAAATAAAGAATTATGCAAGCGTTGATGTTGCAGAGATGGAACTCAACCTAGTGTATAACTAACGAAAAAGCCAACAAAATTTGTTGGCTTTTTCGTTATCGTGATAGTTTATTTTTCTTTCTCTACCTTTTTCTTTTGGCTTTTTGGGGCAAACATCGCAAGCATTCTTTTGCCTTCCATCTTAGGCATACTTTCAAGGGCGCCTGCTTCTGCAAGCTTCTCAGCAAACTTTAGCAACAATAGCTGTCCCCTGTCCTGGAACATGATTGCACGGCCTTTGAACTGCACATAAGCTTTTACCTTATTGCCGTCCTTTAAAAAGTTAAGTGCATGTTTTACCTTAAAATCAAAATCATGATCGTCTGTTCCGGGAGTAAAGCGTATTTCCTTCACTTCGCTTTGTTTGGCGTTAGCTTTCATTTCTTTTTCCTTACGCTTTTTCTCGTAAAGAAACTTTTTATAATCAATTACTTTGCAAACGGGAGGATCAGCATTTGGTGAAATCTCTACAAGGTCAAGCTCCTGTTTATGGGCAATTTTTAGAGCTTCTTCAGTGGGATAAACTCCAATCGTTACGTTGTCGCCTACAAGCCGCACCTGCGGCACCCTTATTTTTTCGTTGATACGATGTTCAGGCTCGGGCTGCCTGTTAAACCTGGGATTAAATCTTCCGCCGCTCCGGGGTGGTAATGCCATTAAGTGTTGTTTAGTTAAAAAATGTTTTTAGTTTAAAAAAGAACTTGCAAATGCTAAAACAGTGCCAGCTATTAATAAACTGTATAGCCGCCATTCTGTAAAAATAATAAACTATCCTTTTCTTTCTTTAATTTCTTCTGCTATCATGTTTATAAATGCTCCTATATCTTCCATTCCTGCATCGCCTTTGCCCTGCCTGCGAACCGATACTTTGTTTTCATTCATCTCTTTTTCACCCACAACAAGCATATAGGGCACGCGGCTTAGTTCTGCCTCACGTATCTTTTTTCCTATCTTTTCATTGCGGTCATCTATATCAATACGTATATTTTCTTTAAGGAGTTTGTTTTTTACTTCTTCCGCATAAGGCAAAAATTTATCGCTGATGGGCAGAACCTTTACCTGCAATGGCGATAACCATACGGGAAACTTTCCTGCATAATGTTCTAACAGGAATCCAATAAACCGTTCATGCGTTCCCAATGGCGCACGGTGAATGATCAATGGTGTTTCGGCAGTGTTATTCTGATTGGTAAATTCAAGCTTGAAACTTCTTCCCTGGGAAAAATCTACTTGGTTCGTTGCCAGTGTAAACTCCCGTCCGATAATGCTCCATATCTGCACATCTATCTTAGGCCCATAAAACGCAGCTTCATCCTGCACTTCTATAAACGGCGTATTCGTTTCTATCAACACATTGCGCACCAATTCTTCTGTTTCTTTCCACAATTCAGGCTCATTAACATATTTCTTCCCAAGCTTTGACGGGTCATGCAGGCTCAGCCGCATCACAAATTTATCTACCCCAAATATTTTAAAATACTTCAGGTACATTTCATTCACCGCCTTGAACTCCTGTGCAAACTGCTCTTTGGTGCAATAGATATGCGCATCGTTCATGTGCAGGCAGCGCACACGCATCAGCCCAAACAGCTCGCCGCTTTGTTCATAACGGTAGCAGGTTCCATATTCTGCCAGCCGCAATGGCAGGTCTTTATAACTGCGTTGCTCTGCCGCAAATATCTTATGATGGTGCGGGCAGTTCATCGCTTTCAGGTAATATTTTGTACCATCCAGTTCCATTGGCGGAAACATACTTTCCTTGTAATAAGGCAAATGTCCGCTGGTGATGTACATGCTTTCTTTGGCTATATGCGGCGTCACCACACGTTTGTAGCCTGCTGCGGACTCCGTTTCTTTCGCCAGCTTTTCCAGTTCTTCAATAATGATGGTGCCGTTGGGCATCCACAAAACAAGGCCGGGGCCAACATCATCATCCATCGTAAAAATGCCAAGTTCTTTGCCCAGTTTGCGGTGGTCGCGTTTTTTGGCTTCCTCCAGCATCAATAAATATTCGTCCAGTTCTTTTTGGTTGGGGAAAGTAATGCCGTACACACGCGTGAGCATCTTGTTTTTTTCATCGCCTTTCCAGTAAGCGCCTGCAATGTTGGTGAGCTTTATAGCCTTCACCGAGCCCGTGTTAGGGATATGCGGCCCGCGGCAGAGGTCAGTAAAATTTCCCTGCGTGTAAAAAGTAATTTCCCCGTCGTTCAGGTTTTGCAGCAAGTCCAGCTTATACTCATCGCCTTTTTCCTCAAAATATTTTACAGCATCGGCCTTTGCTATTTCTTTTCTTTGATAAGCATTATTTGCTTTCGCCAGTTCATTCATCTTTTTTTCAAGCGCCAGCAGATCTTCTTCGCTCAATTTCTTATCGCCCAGATCCATATCATAATAAAACCCATTCTCCACTGCCGGGCCCACCCAAAATTTCACACCGGGAAACCTGTCTTCCACTGCCTCAGCCATCAAATGCGCAGAAGAATGCCAAAAAGTTGCTTTGCCGTCCGCATCGCTCCAGGTCAATAATTGCAGCGTGGCATCATCGGTTATTGGCCGTGTGGCATCCCACACTTTACCGTTCACATTTGCCGCCAGCACTTTGCGTGCCAGCCCCTCGCTGATAGATTTTGCAATATCCATCGCTGTAACGCCGCTTTCATACTGTCGCACAGCCCCATCCGGTAACGTAATATTTATCATCCTTAAAAATTAGGTATCGGCAAAAGTAAGGAATGATTTAAAGAAAGTAAAAGCTAAGAGAAATGAAGGTTGTTATAAATCCTTTGATAGGAGTTCGGGATTGCAAATATCGAACAGCGAAGACTTTTCTTATAAATCTTGAATATTTAAGTTTTTTAATTTTATAGGGGTATAGCCAGTTTTAGACGAAACACTTAAATCGTCAGTATATACATAAATGAATTTTTTTGTCACGTCACCAATAAGAACCTTTGGATGTAATAAATTGTTTTCATCTGTGAATGTGCCCGCAAGAATAAACCTTTTATTTGTCAACCAAATCGCTTCGTCAATTCTTGTAGAAACGCCACAAAAGAATACCCGTGTCCATTTATTGTTTTTTAAATCACAAAGGAAAATAGCTTGGTCAACTTCTGGATTCGCAACTATCTTTTTTCCTTTTTTTTCGAGATTAAGCCAATAGCTATAAATATCAATGAACTTACTACTGTCAGATGAAAAGCTTAATCCAGGTTTATATAATTCGTAAAAATCGTTTATGTTATTTGTGTCACCGAATGAAACATTCCCAAATTTTATTGTGTCGGAAGATTTAAAATCGGAAAGCTTAAAATTCACAAAGGAATATGTCCAGCTTTTTAAGTCTTTATAAAAATAAGTTTTATATGTTGTCAGCAAACTATTTTGACAAAATGACTTTGCCCTGATACAAAATAAAAATGCAAATAGAAATAATACCGAAATTTTCATAATTGTTGAATGTGATAAAATAGCAGCCAGCAGCGCCAATGCAATTCTACAACTTTTTATCATTACAAATTTAGCCACTCTTCCCTTCCTTCCCAACATCATTCTTATTTATTCATCGGTGATTAAGAGCAATATATGCGAAATTCAATCAAAAGCTAAGGCAAATGATTGAATCACCTTACCTAATCAATCAAATGCTAAAGCAAAATATTGAATTGCCTTGCCTATTCAATCAAAAGCTAAGGTAAAAGATTGAATTGCTTTACCTATTCAATCAAAAGCTAAGGCAAAAGATTGAATCACCTTGCCTATTCAATCAAAAGCGAAGCCAAAAGATTGAATTGCCTTACCTATTCAATCAAAAGCTAAAGCAAATGATTGAATCACCTTACTCATTATACCAAAACCTAAGTCAACTATGACAATCACGAAGGTGACTGTGACAGTTGCGAAGGTGACTGTGACAGTCACGTTACCGACTGTGACAGTTGCGAAGGTGACTGTGACAGTCACGTTACCAACTGTGACAGTAGCGAAGATGACTGTGACAGTTACGTTACCAACTGTGACAGTAGCGAAGATGACTGTGACAGTCACGTTACCGACTGTGACAGTTGCGAAGGTGACTGTGACAGTTGCGTTACTTACTGTGACAATCGGCTTAAAAAACGATTATTTTACGATAATTTTCTCTACCTGGCTGACACCCTGTCCGCCATCCTTGGTTACAAGCTCGTGGCTAAAGCAGGTATACTGCCACAATGTTAGTTAGTAAAGAACACCTATAAAGGCGAAATTCATCACTCATAATTCATCATTCATAATTCCCGCCCCACCTGTTAAACCGCCTTCTCCGTATCTTGCGGCGTCTATGGCAAAAGCAAAGAAGGAAAAGCCTGTTATTTTAATTACAAATGACGATGGGATATCTTCCCCGGGAATTAAAGCGCTTGTGGAATGTGTGGCTGATATGGCAAAAATAGTGGTGGTGGCGCCGGATAAACCGCAAAGCGGAATGGGCCATGCCATCACGATCGGCCAACCGCTTCGTATTGCATAAGGTTCAGATGTTTAAAGATGTGGAATCCTGGCAATGCAGCGGCACGCCTGTTGACTGCGTTAAGTTGGCCGTTGACAAAGTGCTGCACCGCAAGCCGGATATTTGTTTAAGCGGTATAAACCACGGCGCCAACCATTCCATTAATGTTATTTATTCCGGCACAATGAGCGCCGCGCTGGAAGCCGCTATTGAAAGCATTCCGAGCATTGGTTTCAGCCTGCTTGATTACAGCCTTGAAGCTGATTTTACAGGCGCGCAGAAATATGCAAGAATATTGGTGCAGCGAAATTTTGGGCAAAAAAATTGACAAGCATTTGTGTTTGAACGTAAATATTCCCGAAGCGCCTATTGAGTTATTAAAGGGATTGAAAGTTTGCAGACAGGCTTATGCAAAATATGAAGAAAAATTTGACGAACGCAAAGATCCGCAGGGCAAAAATTATTACTGGCTTACAGGAGAGTTTGTGAATTTTGATAAAGGAACAGACACTGATGTTTGGGCGCTGGAAAATAATTATATAAGCGTGGTGCCAGTGGAATTTGACCTGACCGATTATGCTTTAAAAACAAAACTTGAGAAAATAATTCATAACTGATGCTAAAAAAAGACAGTCTTTATTTTGGGTTAGCGCTTGGCTTGATAGCCCCCTTGTTTGGGTTATTATTGTTTTATTTTTTAAAGTTCTTCCCTACTTATTCTCTTATCGCTTTTTTGAGTAGTTTGCTTCAGGAACCGTTGCTCATAAACTCAGTAGCGAGCCTTTCCATGTTTGTAAATGTTGTTTTTCTTACGCTTTTCCTCAACAAACGGAGGGATAAAACAGCCATCGGCATTTTTATTGCGACGGTTATATATGGTGTTGCAGCGTTGATATTTAAGTATGTAGTTAGGTAGTTTTATATCAAATTTTAAATTAAAATATAAAAATATGCTTCTCGATTTAAAAGTTTCGCGATCCGTAGACATCAATGCCGAACCATCTAAAGTATGGGAAGCATTGACAAATCCTGAGATAATTAAAGAGTATTTATTCGGCACTGAAACCATTACCGACTGGGAGCCGGGAAGTGAAATAATTTTCCAGGGAACTTATGGTGACAACAATGAACATAGCTACCGGGACAAGGGTGTTGTACAAGTAAACATTCCAAATGAAAAACTAAGTTACCGGTATTGGAGCGGTTTTTCAGGTTTGGAAGATGTGCCCGAAAATTATTCTATGGTAACATATACTTTAAAAAGCAGTGATAATAAAACCACTAATTTTACGTGGACACAGGAAGGATATGGTACAGAAGAAGGCTATAAACATTCTGTAAATGGCATGGCCGCTTTCTTGGAACAGATAAAAGGGATTGTGGAAAGACAATAGACCCATTATAATATTTCCTATCAACTTTATGATTTAATTATTTTTTTAAACCAAGGCCCGAATCATAGGGAAAAAGATGCGTTATTACATTATTGCAGGAGAAGCCAGTGGAGACCTTCACGGCAGCAATCTTATTAAAGAATTGCAATTGCTTGATGCGGATGCATTCATTCGCGCATGGGGTGGTGACAAGATAGCTGATACAGGAGCTACACTGGTAAACCATTACAACGAACTTGCGTTTATGGGCTTTGTTGAAGTGGTGATGAACTTGAGGACTATTCTAAAAAATCTAAAATTCTGCAAAGAAGACATTCTTCAGTTTAAACCGGATATATTGGTTCTGATCGATTACCCCGGTTTTAATTTGAGAATTGCTGAATGGGCAAAGAAGAAGGGTTTTAAAATTGTCTTTTATATTTCGCCACAAGTTTGGGCATGGAAAGAAAACCGTGTGCCAAAAATGAAAAAGAACATTGACAAGATGCTTGTCATACTCCCTTTTGAAAAGGAATATTATAAAACAAAATGGAATTGGGATGTTGAGTATGTAGGACACCCTTTAGTAAAAGTAATTGATAGCTGTCGGGCATCAAATGGCATCTTACCACATAACAGATCAAATATTATTGCCCTTCTTCCCGGTAGCCGTAAGCAGGAGATCAAAATAAAGCTGCCGATCATGCTTGGGGTAACTAAATTATTTCCCGGGCTTCAATTTGTTGTTGCAAAGGCTCCCGGGCTGGAAGATAGTTTTTATGAGAGTATAATTCAGCCTTATGAAAATGTTTCTTCTGTAAGAAACGATACTTATAATTTACTGCTTCGTACAAAGGCGGCTTTGGTTACCAGCGGCACCGCCACTTTGGAAACTGCCTTATTCGGCGTACCTGAGATAGTTTGCTATAAGGGCAGCAATATCAGTTATCAAATTGCAAAAAGATTAATTAAAGTCAAATATATTTCACTTGTTAATCTCATCATGGAAAGGTTAGTTGTAACGGAGTTAATACAGAACGAACTTACAACAAACAACCTTGCAAGAGAATTATCAGGATTATTAAGTGACATCTACCATCTTCAACAATTGCAGCAGGATTATACTGATTTAAAAACGCTTTTATCTGCCGGTGGGGATGCTTCTGCTAAAGCAGCAAAGGCTGTTTATTGTTGTGCACTTTCTTCTTCTAAACAGGTTTAACAAATCTGTATCTGTAAGTTTTTCGTTCATTTACCGTCATCATTTTTAATTAAAATTTCCTACTAATGAAAAAAATACTCTTGTTTGTTTTTGCTATTGCAACGTCATTTACCATATCCCACGCGCAGCAGTTTGTAGTTACAAAAACTGATGCTGAGTGGAAAAAAATACTTTCCCCTGAATCTTATGACGTCACACGCCATGCCGGAACAGAAACATCATACACAGGGGCTTACTGGGATAATCATGTAAAAGGCACCTACTACTGCGTTTGTTGCGGACAGGTATTGTTTAGCAGCGATACAAAGTTTGACAGCCATACCGGCTGGCCAAGTTTTTGGGGGCCGATCAGTAAGGCTAATGTTGGCGTGAGAACCGATAACAGCTTTGGTATGGAGCGCGATGAAGTTTACTGCACAAGATGCGGCGCACACTTAGGTCATGTATTCAACGATGGCCCAAAGCCAACGGGCTTACGCTATTGCATGAATTCAGCAGCAATGAAATTTGTTGCGGCCAAATAGTTTAATTTAAAGGATGCAAATCATCCAGCTCTATTAACAACCAAAATATAATAGAGCTTTTTTGTGCTTAATTATTTAAAACATTAATTTTAACGCATGAAAAAAGTTGTCCATAAACATCCTCTCGCTATCCGATGGTTTCACTGGATAAATTTCCCTATCTTAACTGTCATGATATGGAGCGGACTTTTGATCTATTGGGCAAACGATCAATACAAAATTCATCTTTTCGGAAAAGATATTTTTCACTTTTTCCCTGATGGTTTATACAAAGCATTGAACGTTCCGTTTCATTTGGCGGAAGGAATGAGCTTCCATTTTGTATTTATGTGGGTCTTTATTTTCAACGGGCTGCTTTATGTTTCATACACTCTCTTTTCAGGTGAATGGCGTTATCTTTTACCGAATAAAAAATCTTTTAAAGAAGCCTGGCAAGTTTTATTATACGACCTTCACATCAGCAAATACAGCCCTCCCCAAATAAAATACAATAGCGCCCAACGTGTAGCTTATACAGCTATAATCATCATGGGCATCGGCTCGCTTATCACAGGTTTATCCATTTACAAACCTATTCAGTTCAACTGGCTTTGCTGGCTCTGCGGCGGTTACGAAGCCGCACGTGTGGAGCATTTTATTCTGACAATTGGTTATGTTTTATTTTTTCTCATTCACATCATCCAGGTCATCATTGCAGGATGGAATAATTTCCAGGCAATGATCACCGGCATTGAGATCATAAAACCTGCTCACGAACGCAGTCCTGCACCTGTTCCTGAACCCGTTGCACAAATTTCTGAACCTGTCATTCAAAGCCCTACAAATGAAGAAGCGTGACTATTTTGACCGCACCGAAACTGTAAGCAGTTCATCTTTCAGAAGAAGATCGGTCATTGCCTTTATAATATTTATTGTGTTAAGCGTTACTGCTTTTTATTCATGGAAATGGCTCAATGATCAACCACAGGAGGCAGGCGCATTGAAGCCCTTGCGCAAAGGTCTTACAGCCGATGATAAGATCTTCGGCGCTTATTTCAATAAAAATAGGCTCGCAAAATCATTCTCAGAAAAAGATGCTGTAAAAAATGTACGGGTGAATGGCGATGTAGGCATGCCTGATTCAGTTAATATTAATACATGGTGCCTAATCGTATTGCGCGGCCCCGGTGATACTTTAAAAGTATCTTATCCTGAGCTATTACAGTTGCCTAAAAAGGAAGTGATCTTTGATTTTAAATGTATTGAAGGGTGGAGCCAGATAACCCACTGGGCGGGCGTTTCAGTGAAAGATTTTATGGACCATTATCATTTGACCGGGCAGGAACAAATGAATTATGCCGGCCTTCACACGGCCGATAACGAATATTATGTAGGCATCGATATGGAAAGTTTTTTGCAGCCACAAACGATACTTTGTTATGAGATGAACGGCAAGACCTTGCCTATGAACCAGGGCTATCCTGTGCGTTTAATTATACCTGTGAAATATGGCATTAAGCACTTGAAAGCTATTGGCACCATATATTTCAGCAATCAAAAGCCACCTGATTATTGGGCTGAAAGAGGGTATGATTATTATGCCGGATTGTAAACTACTTATGCATTAGCGGTATTATCACCAACTTCACAAGCATTAAAATAATTGCAAACAAAAACATATACAAAGCAATACGGTTCATTCCGTGCATGTATTTCTCAGATTGGGTGAGCTTGTCTTTTGGGTCGTGCTTTTTTATAAAAAGATATTCTGCAAACTGCCGCCAAATTCCCATGGTTTAAAAGTTTTTTCAAACTTAATAAATATTTTGCTCCTGTTGCTAAGAAAACAGCTAATAACCTTCTTATCTAAACTTTTATAGAACTGGCACATTTATAGAAGCCTTTTTGAGGTTAATTAAGAAAATGGACATAAAAACACAGGATCAATATTCGGCAGAGCAGGAAGAAGTGAAAGGCGCAACAAAGAACGTAACACACAAAGTTTGGATAGGCACATACATAGTTTTGGCCATCTGCTGCCTTGCTGCATATTTTATTTTTCGCCTTAAATTCCTTGACATAAAGCCTGTTTACAACACTTATCTGTTGAAACTGTCGCTTGCTGGTTTCTTTTGTTCTGTTGTGTTGACACTTTCAAAGTTTGCAGAGTCCGTTGTTGCTAAGCGCTCTCACACAAAAGGCATTTCTTATAATATTATCCGCCTCATTCGGTTAATAACCATTATCATTCTTGCTTTCCTCATTATTTCTTTTTTCAACAATAACTGGTACACTGCGGCTGTTTCGCTGGGGCTTATTTCGCTGATACTTGGCTTTGCGCTTCAGTCGCCGATTGCCTCTCTTATTGGCTGGTTCTATTTGGTGATCCGTGTTCCATATAAAGTGGGCGACAGGATACAGGTGCAGGATTTTACCGGCGATGTGGTGGAGATCAATTATTTCGACACCACTCTTTGGGAATTTGCCGGCAACTACATGACCAACGACCTGCCAAGCGGGCGCCTGATACGTTTCCCCAACATTTTGGTTTGGCAATACCAGGTGTATAATTATTCATGGAAAAGATTTCCTTATATATGGAACGAAATTCCTTTTTATGTGGCTTTTCAAAGCGACCTGGTTTTTGTGGAGCAGACCTTGCGCAGCATTGCACAGGAAGAACTTGGCGCAGAAATGCAGGACAAAGTGCAGGATCTAAGGCAACTGATAAAAGAAACACCCGTTGACGAACTGGAAGTGAAAGAATTTCCCTTTGTAAATTTCCATATCAACGACAACACGTGGGTGGAAGCACTGGTCATTTATCTTGTTGACCCAAAAAAAGCCTCCACGGTTCGCAGCAACCTGATAAAAAAAGGGCTGGCGGCGCTGGCCCGATCGAAAGATAAAGTGATAATGCCGAATGGGAATTAATGGAAAATAAACACAAGCCTGAAATGTTTTTTCATTTATCACCACACTCCCCCACCCAAATAGATCCATCTTTTCCAATTGCCGTTTTCTTTTTTATAAAAACTATATTCTTCAAGCCCGCACTCTCCACCACAAAACCACATCAAATAATTTAAAAAAATAGAGTTATTTCTTATGAAAAATACGTCTGAAAAAATAAAAACCATATAATATTGATAATAGTCGTCTCCTTTAATTCTCCTGAAACTATCAATATTTGCAATGTTATTTGCAAACTGTTCAAATTTTTTTGCGTTTATAGAGATCTGTGCTTCTAAACTATCTGATGGTATGCGTTTTGAATTTGTAAAAAGACTGTCTTTCCAATTTGATGTGATCGAATTTTTTAGACTCCTGGTCAAACCTGCTTTTTCTTTCGTTGTAAGAATGATAAAATTATTTTTAGTATCCCTGGTTAAGCCAAATATCTTTCTTTTTTTCAGCGACCTGATCACTTTATCAATTACATCTTCCGAAACATTCTGACAATAATAAATAGTTCCCTTAGGCTGTGCCGAGCGAACCAAATTTTCTAAAATAACTTTGTGCGTTGTGTCGATCTGCGCATAAACGTTTATGGCTAAAAGGCAAAAAGTTATTAAGGAATAGAATTTTCGCATAAAAAATGATCCTTGACACAAATATTGCATGAACTCCCTGTTTCTCCAAATTAATTGGCCCGTTCCCAAAACTTATTTATGCCATTCCAAGTTTTGGAACAGCCCGGCGAAACATTTTTGCCCCATTCCAAATTTTGGAAGTGCCCGGCGAAACATTTCTGCCCCGTTCCAAAATTTGGAACAGCCCGGCGAAACATTTCTGCCCCATTCCAAAATTTGGAAGTGCCCGGCGAAACATTTCTGCCCCATTCCAAAATTTGGAAGTGCCCGGCGAAACATTTCTGCCTCATTCCAAATTTTGGAAAAAAAGATTTACCGCATAAATTTACATTTTATTAACTTTATCACCTAAACCCAGCACATTATGACATTTCTTGAGCGCATTTTTGAGAATCCAGTTTACTGAAAAAAACATCAGCCGCGAAAAGCTCGGCAAATTTACCGAAGACCACCTGCAGCGCCTCTCGGTCCAGAACACAGCAAACCAGTACGACCAAATGATAACGGACACGCAGGCGGCATACACGTCTTATTTTGGCAATTTGACCGACCGCGATACCAACCTTGCCATCCAGAAAGGGCGAACCGTGAGCATGAACAATGTGTTCGCCACTTTTCAACATACCGTGAGCCAGCGCGAAGGGCTTGTGCGCACTACTTACGGAAAAGGCAGCCCTGATTATATTGAATTTTTTCCGCGCGGGCTTTCTGAATTCAGTGACGCCACCCTCCTGAACGTGGAAATTTTAATGACGCGCATGATAAACGCCAGCACCAGCCATTCGGCGGACCTGGGCTTGGCCTTACAGACAGAATTTACCGGCATATATAAGTCTTTTGAAACTGCGCGCGGCACACAACTTGGCCAAAAAGGTACGGTGAGCGGCGACAGCGACGCAATTGTGGGAACGCAGGCAACAGTGGCGCTTCAATTAACCCAAAACCTGCTCACCATTGCGCTGGCAAATATTGGCAACAAGGGCGCAGCTTCCATGTTTTTTGACGAAAGTATTATTAAGGTTCACGAAGAAACTAAAACGCCGGTGGCTCCACCGCCGGTAAAATAAAGATTTGCTAAAAAAATTCAGGCACTAAATCAACAGCATGTACACCACTTTGCAGGAAGCTGCGGCACTCATAAAGTCCGGCAGCAATGTTTTTATTCAAACCGCAGCCGCTGCGCCGCAAAAGCTCATCAAGGCAATGACGGCAAGGGCGCACGAGTTGAGCGGCGTCACCATTTACCAGATGCACACGGAAGGCCCTGCGCCTTATGCCGCGGCTGAAATGGCAGGCATTTTTAACGTGAATTGTTTTTTTATCAGTGCGAACATCCGCCGCGCAGTTCAGGAAGGGCGCGCGCAATATATCCCGGTTTTTCTCAGCGAGATACCCGCTTTGTTCCGCAAAAAAGTGATTCAAATTGATTATGCGCTCATCCATGTTTCGCCGCCGGATGCGCATGGCTATTGCACCCTCGGCACTTCTATTGATATTGCCCCCGCCGTGCTGGAAAATGCAAAACATATCATTGCGCAGGTAAACCCAAACATGCCGCGAACGCATGGCAGCGGGTTTATTCACATGAGCAATATTGAAGCGATGGTGGAAGTGACTGATGAAGATCCCTGAAATAGAAATAGAAGCGCCGGATGATGTTCAATGCAAAATTGGAGAGAACGTGGCCTCTTTAATTGACGACGGCGCAACACTTCAAATGGGCATCGGCAATATTCCCAATGCGGTTCTCAGCATGCTCGGCAACCACAAAAGATTAGGCATACACACGGAAATGTTTTCTGATGGCATTATTGATCTGATTCAAGCGGGGGTAATTACTGGCGAGATGAAGAAAAAACACCAATACAGGATCGTTTCCGGTTTTATGATCGGCACAAAAAGGCTTTACAAATTTGTGGACGATAACCCATTGATCGAAATGCTGGACATTGCTTATGTGAACGACACGCACGTCATCCGCCAGAACCCAAAAGTAACGGCCATTAATAGTGCAATAGAAGTTGATCTGACGGGGCAGATCTGTGCAGATTCCATTGGCTGCAAAATGTATTCAGGCGTTGGCGGCCAGATGGATTTCATGCGCGGCGCGTCTTTGTCAGAAGGCGGCAAGCCCATCATCGCGTTGCCTTCCTGCACAGCGCGCGGCGAAAGCAAGATCGTGAACATGCTGAAACCCGGCGCAGGCGTAGTTACCACAAGGTCGCATATTCATTACATCGTCACCGAATTTGGGATCGCTTATGTTTATGCAAAGAATTTAAAAGAACGTATAAAAGCTTTAATAAATATCGCTCACCCCAACCACCGCGAACGCCTGGAAGAAGAAGCTTTTGGGTTAACAAAAATAAATACACAACATTGCTGAAATAAAACGATTGCGATGAAGCATATATCCTGCCTTTTTTTCTTTTTATTATTTTGCTTATTTAATACAATAAACCTGCGTGCACAAACCAAACAGGTTCCCTTATTTAATGGTAAAGATCTAAAAGGTTGGAACTCGCTACATCGGGCCACCATTGGATGATGCAGGAAAAAAACTAACTGATACGCCTATTGGATCAAACAAAGACCCAGAGCATGTTTTTACGGTAGTTAAACAGGATGGCGAAAAAGTAATACGCATCTCCGGGCGAGAACTGGGGTTGCATCTCAACCGAAAAAGGAATATGCAGATTTTCATTTGCAGCTAATGTTTAAATGGGGAACGCTAAAATGGGGGCAAAAGAAAAATAGAAAAAGAGACAGTGGCCTTTTGTATTTTTCAGTAGGCGACAACGGCGCAGATTATGGCGCCTGGATGCGCTCACAGGAGTTTCAAATTGAAGAAGGTAATTGCGGCGACTATTGGGGCGTAGCAGGCGGCATGGAAGATGTGCCGGTAACAAAAAAATCAGACAGTGAGTATGTATATAATACTGCGGGGCAAATGACCATATTCAGCGCCACAAGCAAAGCCGGCCGCCGGTGTATCAAAAGAGGCGATGCAGAAAACCCAACAGGGCAATGGAATACCCTTGACCTATACGCTCACGGCGACACAAGCGTGCAAATGATAAACGGAAAAGTAATGATGGTGCTCTATCATTCACGCCAGCTCGAAAAAGGACAGGTAATTCCACTCACAAAAGGAAAATTCCAGCTCCAGTCAGAAGGCGCAGAAATATTTTACAAACACATAATGATAGAGCCTGTAGATGCAATTCCTGAGACATTTTTGAAAGAATAAGCTTCCTGTGAAGTTTTAAAGAGGGCAAAAATAAAATCAATTGCATCTTTTAAAATATTTTTGAGAGATTCGTGTAAACCAACACCTATTTAATTGGGTTTTTACGATAAAATTTATAGCCACAGTCCATTGTTAGTGCAGAATGCAATGATTTCCTTATATGGTTATCATTGGATGAAACGCAGGATGGGTGGCAGCTTCAGCGAATTATATAAAGCCGCTAAAGAGCGGGAAAGCTTTACGGAGAGCCAATGGAATGATCTTGAAAACGCAGCTTTGCAAAAAATGCTGGTTCATGCTTTTGAAAACGTGCCTTATTACAAAAAAACATTTTCAGAGGTTGGATCAACGATCGATGATATAAAAAAAATAACCGTTGACACTATCCATAAACTGCCGGTCCTTACCAAAGAACAACTGCGGCAGTTTGGAACCACTTTCCCTCCTCTCCATGAAAAAAGAGCCACATGGCGAATTTTTTGCCAGCAGCGGCAGCACGGGAACACCCACGCAAATTTTGTTTTCACATGCAATGCACCAGCGTTGGTTCGCCATCTTTGAAGCGCGTGTGCGCAACTGGGCAGGCGTTACCAGCCACACACCACGCGGCATGATCGGGGGCAGGCGTGTGTTGCCATCTTCAAAAAATAACGCGCCGTTTTACCGTTATAATTCTTTTGAAAAACAGGTTTATTTTTCGGCTTATCATATCAGCAAAAAAAATGCAGCCAATTATTTGCATGGAATGGAGAAATATGATGTGCAGTATATGACCGGCTATGCGATGAGCAATTTCTTTTTGGCAAGATCTTTTAAAGAGCTGGATGTTGATGCGCCTTTTTTACAAGCTGTTATTACGTCCAGCGAGAAATTAACCGATGAAATGAGGGATATGTTCAATGAGGTTTATCATTGCAAAACTTATGACGGATGGAGCGGTGTGGAAGCCTGTGCATTAATAACTGAATGTGAGCACGGCAGCCTGCATATCAGCCCTG
This sequence comes from uncultured Bacteroidota bacterium, assembly GCA_963771435.1. GTDB lineage: Bacteria > Bacteroidota > Bacteroidia > Chitinophagales > Chitinophagaceae > CAVYTF01. The sequence continues at coordinate 60,358 of CAVYTF010000027.1, forward strand.
ATGCAGGTTTGATAGAGGTATTGGACGAAAATATGCAACCTGTTCCATTTGGAAAACAAGGCAGGGTATATTGCACAGGTTATTTAAATTTTGATCAGCCTTTAATACGTTATGAAATTGGAGATGAAATTATTTTATCGGAAAAAAAATGTTCCTGTGGAAGGAACATGCCCATTGTGCAGGAAATTCTTGGCCGCGTGGAAGATGTCGTAATTGGAAAAGACGGGAGGGAAATGGTTCGTTTTCATGGGATTTTTAATGGATTGGTATCAGTAAAAAATGCACAGGTGATCCAGGAAAGTTTTGATGAAATGAAAATAAAAATAGTGCCTGATATTAAATTAAATGCAGATGATGAAAAAACCATCAGGCAGCGTATCGAAAGCCAATTGGGCGATATAGCAATTTTTTTGGAAGAAGTAAATGAAATACCATTAAACAATAATGGGAAGTACCAGGCTGTTATTTCGAAAGTAAAAAGAAAATTGGAATGAAGATCATAACCGTTGTAGGCGCAAGGCCACAATTTGTAAAGGCTGCGGTTGTATCGCGTGCTTTAAAGTATAAAAAAAATATTCAGGAAATTATTATACACACAGGCCAGCACTATGACAACAATATGTCTTCTATTTTTTTTGATGAAATGCAAATTCCTAAGCCGCAGTATAATCTTGAAATAAAAGAGTCTTTACATGGTGCCATGACGGGCAAAATGCTAGAAGGCATTGAAAAAATATTAATTGATGAAAGACCAGCAATGGTATTGGTTTATGGCGATACTAACAGCACACTTGCCGGAGCTTTGGCAGCATCAAAACTACATGTTCCTATCGCCCATGTTGAAGCAGGCTTAAGAAGTTTTAATAAAAAAATGCCAGAAGAGATCAATCGCATCATTACAGACCGTATCAGTAGTTTATTGTTTTGCCCAACTATTACGTCAATGGAAAATTTAGTGGATGAAGGGTTTTTGGATCTTGATTGCTCAATGCATTGGACAGGTGATGTGATGGAAGAAGCTGCAACTTATTATTATAAAAATTCTTCTCCTGCTATTCTTGAAAAATTAAACTTAGAAAAAGAAAAATATTTTTTGTGTACGCTACATCGGGCAGAAAATACAAATAACATGGTGCGTTTAAGCGCTATTGTTGACGCATTGAACCAATTAAATAATGAACACCCGGTTATTATTCCGCTGCATCCGCGCACTGTAAAATATTTAGCCGAATACTCAATTAGCACTTCGTTTAAAATTATTGAACCTGTTGGTTATTTTGATATGCTTCAATTTATTGCAAACAGCAAAATGATATTGACTGACAGCGGTGGCTTACAAAAAGAAGCTTTCTTTTTTAAGAAGTTTTGTGTAACACTACGTGATGAAACCGAATGGGTTGAGTTAGTAACAAACAATTGCAATGAACTTGTTGGGGCTGATAAAAAAAAGATCCTTTCAGCGGTGAATTACTTTTCAACACAATTATTTAACGACAACTTAATGCTTTTCGGCCATGGAAATGCTGGCGAAAAAATTGCTGAATTAATAGAATCAAGCATATTTGCAGCAAGTTGAAAATCCTCATCCTTACTCAATATTATCCGCCGGAAACTGGCGCACCTCAAAACCGGCTTTCAAGTCTTGCGCATCATTTGCAGTTGTTTGGTAATAATGTGGAAATATTGACTGCATTGCCCAGTTATCCTAAAAGCGAAATATTTGAAGGTTATCATCACAAAAAATTTCATAAGGAAATTATTGATGACATTTGTGTTTATCGCAGCAATATTTATGTTTCCAAAAAAAGAGGAATGGTTTATCGGTTGCTCAATTATTTTTCTTTTGCTTTCAATTCTTATTTCACCGCAAAAAAACATATAACGCGACCTGATATTATTATATGTGAATCTCCGCCGCTTTTTCTGGGAATCACGGCCGTGTATTTAAAAAGAAAATGGAAAACAAAATTAGTTTTTAATGTATCCGATCTCTGGCCTGAAAGTGTAGAGAAAATGGGGCTTATAAAGAATAAATGGCTATTGAGGCGTGCTTATAAACTTGTGAACTGGATTTATAAAAATGCAGACCTGATTTCAGGTCAAACACAGGGAATCATAGGCGCTATAAACAATATGCAGCCGAATAAAAAAGTATTTTGGCTAGCTAACGGCATTGAGACAAAAAAATTTACTTTCTCACAAAATGGCATACCTGCCACATCAGACCAATTCAATCTTTTATATGCAGGTATTATTGGTTTAGCGCAAGGTCTTGAAGTAATTTTACATGCCGCTTCCCAATTAAAAAATGAAAAAAATATTCATTTTTACATCATTGGAGATGGTCCTGTAAAAGAAAATCTTATCGCTTTGCAAGAATCAATGGAATTAGATAATGTAACCTTCGTTGATAATCAACCTTCAGAAAAAATTGCCTCTTGGTTACATAGATGCAATGCCTACATTGTTCCGCTACGCAAGCTTGACTTATTTAAAGGGGCTATTCCTTCAAAGCTTTTTGAGCCTCTTTATTTTGCAAAACCGATTTTACTAGGTGTTGAAGGTGAAGCAAAAGAATTATTTATTGATGAAGGAAATTGCGGTTTGTTTTTTGAACCTGAAAATGCAAACGACCTTACGAATGCCATTCTTTATCTCTATCAAAATCCTCATATTTCGAAAGCGTTAGGAGAGAATGGCAAAAAATATGTGGAACAAAATTTTCAACGAAAAAAAATTGCAGAAAAATTCTGGGATCAATTACAGCATTTGTGACCCCGAAGATATACTCTAAAAAAGTTTTGCCTACAATTCTTATTCTTATATTTTTGCCATCATCAACATTTGGGGGATTAGCTCAGTTGGCTAGAGCGCTTGCATGGCATGCAAGAGGTCACCGGTTCGAATCCGGTATCCTCCACATTTTTTCAAGCTTCTTATTGTATTGGCTTCACCTCATTAATAAAGTTTGACTGGCAGTTAATTTGTAAGGCTCCTTCTTAATGGAGTTAACAAAATATCCATGAAAATATTATACGCCATACAAGGAACGGGAAACGGGCATTTAAGCAGGGCAAGAGATATTATCCCTGCACTTCAAAAAAAAGGGGATGTAGATATTCTGGTAAGTGGCACGCAGGCAGATGTTGAGCTACCTTATACAATAAAATACAGATATGACGGCCTTAGTTTTATTTTTGGTAAAGATGGAGGTGTTGATATTGCAGCAACCTTTAGAAAAAGTAATTTAAAAAGATTATTATCCGAAATACACTTGTTACCTGTTGATACTTATGACATTGTTATCAACGATTTTGAACCTGTAAGTGCGTGGGCCTGCCACAACAAACATAAACCCTGTATAGGTCTAAGCCATCAGGCTGCGGTAATAAATAAAAAGGCGCCTAAGCCCTCAGAGCGTTCTATGATTGGAAGTGCTATCCTCAAATATTATGCTCCTGTCACAATAACCTATGGGTTCCATTTTAAGGCTTATGATGATAATATTTTTACACCCGTTATAAGAAATGAAATAAGAGATCTTACGCCTACAAATCAAAACCATTATACTGTTTATCTTCCTGCTTACGATGACCAGCACATCCTAGAAACGCTTTCACTTTTTGAAGATATAAACTGGCAAGTCTTTTCAAAACACAATAACAAAAGTTTTAAAAAAGACAACATTACTATTTCCCCTATCAATAACGAAGATTTTATTAAAAGTATGACAAGTGCAAAGGGAATCTTGTGTGGTGCTGGTTTTGAAACACCTGCCGAAGTAATGTATCTGAAGAAAAAATTAATGGTGATACCTATGAAAGGTCAATATGAACAACAATGCAATGCGGCTGCTTTGAATGAAATGGGCATACCTGTAATTAGAAGCCTAAACAAAAAGTATATAGACAAGATTAAAGCTTGGTTGAATGATCCTTCTATCATCGCTGTTGACTATAAAAATTATACCGATTCTATTATCGATTTAATATTTAATCAATATTCAAAAAATAAAACAACCGCCTCTGAACTTGTTTTTTAATCTCAGTTAAACCATTTCAATTCTTTCTTCCTTAAAGGCCACCTCTTCTTTGTTCCTGAAAAAAAGCATAAAGAATATCAACACTACCGCAGCAATTCCTGAAGGTATTAACCAGATATGCTGCCAATCATGGCTTGTAGTTGTTTTATAATGATCTGTTATTAAGCCCGCGATCCAAAACCCGATCAGCATTCCTGCGCCGTAAGTTGCAAGCGTGATCATACCTTGTGCAGCAGATCTAATTTGTAGCCCTGCACGTTTATCTGTATAAATTTGTCCTGCAACAAAAAAGAAATCATAACATATACCATGTAATATAATTCCTAAAATAAGCAGGAAAGACAAATCACCTGCGTTCCCATAAGCAAACAGCAAATATCTCACTGCCCATGCAAGCATACCCATGATGATCGTCTTTTTAAACCCAAATCTTGAAAAGAAAAAAGGGATTAGCAAAATGCATAACGCCTCTGATACCTGCCCCAATGCCATCATACCCGTTGGCTTTGGCAGTCCAATGCTCTGCAGGAAAGGGTTTGCATTTTGATAATAAAAGGCCAATGGTATACAGATAAGTATAGACGAAATAAAAAACACTAAAAAGTTCCTGTTACCAAGCAATTTGATTGCATCCAGCCCCAATATTTCAGAAACACTGGTTCTTTTCTCTTTGCTTTTAACCGGAGGCGTCTTAGGCAAAGTAAAACTGTATAAACCTAAAACAAGTGATGCTATTCCTGCCATTAAAAAGGTATTTTTCAATAAACCTGCTGGCACGCCTGTTTTAGAATCCCAATGAAACAAATAACTAATAGTCAACCCTGCAACGATCCAACCGACTGTCCCCCAAACACGAATAGTTGCAAATTCTTTTTCCGGGCTATTTATTTGGCGGAACGATACCGAATTTACCAATGCCAGCGTAGGCATATAAGCTATCATATAAGCAAGGGTATACGGATAAAATACCGATACATCTGTTGAAGTATACATCTGGTACATCAACACTGCCCCCACCAAATGCAGCACTCCCAATATCCTTTCAGCATTAAAAAACCTATCTGCTATCAATCCAATAATAAATGGCGCAATAATAGCCCCAAACGATTGCGTGGAAAAAATATTCGCTGTCTGCAACCCATTTGCAAAAAGGGGTTTATTGGCTAAAAAAGTCCCTAAGGTCACAAACCACGCCCCCCAGATAAAAAACTCAAGGAACATCATGAACGAAAGCTGAATGCGGATTGAAGATTTCATATAGCAGTTATTTAGTCATCGTCTTATAAAAAAATAAAATTAAGGCATTCGATTGAATCAACTATAAACCACAAATTTTTTCTCATTCCCAAATCTCATCTTTCCCCTCCAGCCATCCTTTCACGGAAGCAGTAGTCACACTCTTCGGCCTCTCCAACGGAAATCCCAACGCCCTGTCCCAGCAAAGGCTTGCCAGCACTCCCAGCGACCGGCTTACAGCAAACAACACAGTATAAAACTCATACTCCACCAGTCCATAATGCACCAGCAGTGCCCCACTATGCGCATCCACATTCGGCCAAGGGTTTTTGATTTTCCCCAACGATTGCAATATCGGCGGCACCGTCTCATATATTTTCCAAACCGTATTCACCAGCTTGTCATCCGGCATATGCTTCTTACCAAACTCCATCTGTGCTGTAAAGCGCGGGTCTGTCTTCCGCAGCACTGCATGTCCATACCCCGGCACCACCTTCCCCGCCGTCAGTGTTTTTTGAACGTATGCCGCTATCTGCTCTTTCGTCGGCTCCTCCGTCCCCAGTTCCTTCTCCATTTCAAATATCCATTTTATCATCTCCTGGTTCGCCAGCCCGTGCAGCGGTCCTGCCAGTCCATTCATCCCCGCCGCATAACTCAAATAGGGGTCGCTCAATGCGCTTCCCACCAAATGTGTCGTATGCGCCGACACATTCCCACCCTCATGATCCGCATGGATCGTCATATACAGCCGCATTAATTCTTTAAAGCTTTCGTCCTCAAAACCCAGCATATGCGCCAGGTTCCCCGCCCAGTCTAGCAAACCATTCGGGTTAATATGGTCATTATTTTTATATTTCCTCCTATACACGTATGCAGCAATACGGGGCAGCCGCGAAATCAGATCCAGCACATCATCATACATCGGGTTCCAGTAATCCTTCTTGTTTATCCCCTTCGCATATTCCTTCGCAAAATTACTCTCCGTCTGCAACGCCATCACCCCCGCCACAAACATAGTCATCGGGTGTGCCGTCACAGGCAGTGCATCGATCACCGCAAACACATGGTTGGGTACATGGCTCCTCCGCTGAAGCACGCTCGACAAATGATGCACATCCTCCTCACTCGGCAGTTCACCCAGCAACATCAGCAAAAACAGCCCCTCCGGCAGCGGCTCCCCCCCATCATGCGCCTTCGGCAACTTTACCTGCAACTCAGGTATCGAATATCCCCTAAACCTGATTCCCTCCTGCGCATCCAGCAAGCTCGTCTCCGTCACAAGCCCCGTTATCCCGCGCATCCCTTGGTACACCTGCGCTAGCGTTACCTCCCCAATTTTCTTCGCCCCATGCTCCTTCACCAGTTCCTTAATTTCTGCAAACGCAGCATCAGCCTTTGCCTTAAATCTGTCTTTTATAATTCCCATAAAATAATTTTTCGCCTTTGCTCATCTGTCAACCAACATCTGTGATCTCATTTGGGGCTCTCCCTTTCCGTCTCCCTCCTCATCTTTCGTTCCGGCTGTCCGTTGCTAGTCCGGCACAAGCCCCGCCATAAAACCTTCACCGGGCTTTCCATTACCATCCCGCAGCCCTTCAGCAGCAGAATCTCTATTCAGCACCTAAACTCAGCAAACCTCAAATTCAAACCAAAGTTCAATCTATCCCCTCTCCCCACTTTTCCTCATATTCATAATTCATCATTCCTCATTCATACCTCATTGCTTCCCCTCCTAACCTCATTGCTTTCACTCCCAACCTCATTGCTTTCACTCCCAACCTCATTGCTTTCACTCCCAACCTCATTGCTTCCCCTCCCAACCTCATTGCTTTCACTCCCAACCTCATTGCTTTCACCTCCAACCTCATTGCTTTCACTCCAAACCTCATTGCTTACACTCCCAACCTCATTGCTTCAACTTCTCTGCCATTGTTTCAGTATGCGTCTGACATTGCTTCATACATTTTCTTCATTTCTTTACAATCTCTACCCTCTTCTTGCCCTTTTCCCTTGAAGAAGGGTTGGGACGACGCCTTTGCTGCCAAAAAAGATAAGCTCTCCCAAATCCCGCTGTAAAGATAAAAAGAACTATCCACCAAGCTAAAAAGAATCAATAAAATAAACGGCTTAACGCAAACTTATTTCGGCGCCTGCCGGTAAATATAAACCGCCACTATCGAAAAAATAATATCAGGCAGCCACGCCGCAAGCATCGGTGGCAAATTTCCCTTCGTAGAAAAAATAGTAGAAAACCTGTCCGTCAAAATAAACAAAGCAGCCGTCACAAACCCGATGGCCAGGTGCGCCCCGCTCCCACCCCTCACCTTCCTTATTGCAACCGCCGCCCCGATCAAGGTCAGCAAAAGCACCGCCACCGAAGTAGCATCCCTTCTATATCGCTCCACTTTCAGCTCATTTAATCCCTCAGAACCCCTCATTTCTCCAAGATTTATCATCCGCTTCAGTTCGGGAGTAGTCAATTTATCCTTCGTAAACTCATCCTGCATCAGGTCCATCGGCCTGAAATTAAACGCCACATATTTTATTGGCGTTCGCACAATTTTTTCATTCATCCCGTTTATCGTCCGCTCAAATGCATTGGAAAGTTCCCATTTCCCCTTCCCCGTATCCCACCTGATATTTGTAGCCCTCATATTATAAACTACCTGGTTATTTTTAATAGTATTCATAAAAAAAGGCCCTCCCCCTTTAGACGTTGTATCATACGCATGAACCCCCGCATAAGTAAAAGAATCAACCCTGAAATAATAACTGCTTGTGTGCGGCAATAATGGATTGTAGGAAGAATTAGCGTTCACATAATTCGTTTCAAAAGCAGTCCTTTTATATTCCGCCTGCGGTATCACATATTGGTTAGCATACCACAAAAGCCCTCCAAGTGCGATCCCACCCACCCAATACGGTCTCAGCATCCGGTTAAAAGAAGTGCCGCTCGCCAATATTGCGATAAACTCACTCTGCCCCGCCATCTTCGAACTGAAAAATATAACCGAGATAAAAACAAACAATGGAAAAAGCAAAGCAATAATATGTGGGATAAAGGCAATGTAATAATTCATTATAATTTGCGTGAACGTCCAGCCGCTCTTCACAAAATCATCGGTCTTTTCGCCCACATCAATAACCACCGATATAATTGTAAATAGGAATATAGAAAAGAAAAAAGTAGTGAGAAATTTTTTAAGTATGTACCAATCAAGTTTCTTCATCGAAAACAAAGATAGCATGGCGCATTTATAAATAACAAAACCCCTGCTATAAGCAAGGGTTAAGAAATTTTCTGCGGACCGGACGGGACTCGAACCCGCGACCTCCGCCGTGACAGGGCGGCATTCTAACCAACTGAACTACCGATCCAACTCAATCAACTACCCCGTTTTGGGGAGCGCAAATATAAAGCTAAATAACCCTTTAAAACAAAACTTTTCTTTTAAAAAAATCAAATTGTAATTTTACCGCCCACTAAGTTTTCATTAAGCGTATGCCACAATACCCTAACAGGCAGTTTCTCGATTTTGAACAACCAATAAAAATGTTGTATGAAGAGATTGATAAACTGAAACAAACGGCCGAGAAAAGCAAAATTGATATGACAGATAGCATCAAAAAGCTTGAAGATGCTATCGTTGATAAACGAAAAGAAGTTACAGAACAGCTCACTCCATGGCAAAGGGTGCAACTCAGCCGCCATCCAGACAGGCCTTATTCTTTAAAATACATTCAAAAAATATCTACCAACTTTATTGAGCTTCACGGCGACAGAAATGTAAGAGACGATAAGGCAATGATTGGGGGATTAGGCCAAATAGAAGGACAAACTGTAATGTTTATTGGGCAACAAAAAGGTGCCAATACCAAAATGCGTCAAATGCGAAATTTCGGGATGGCAAATCCCGAAGGTTACAGAAAAGCATTGCGTTTAATGAGGCTGGCTGAAAAATTCGACAAACCTGTTATCTGTTTAATTGATACACCAGGAGCTTTCCCCGGTTTAGAAGCGGAAGAGCGCGGCCAGGGAGAAGCTATTGCCCGGAATATTTATGAAATGATAAGGCTAAAAGTGCCAATTATCATCGTCATTATTGGCGAAGGTGCAAGCGGAGGTGCACTTGGTATAGGCGTTGGTGATAAAACCTTGATGATGGAAAACACATGGTATAGTGTTATTTCCCCTGAAAGCTGCAGTTCTATTTTATGGCGCAGTTGGGATAAAAAAGAAATTGCCGCCGAGCAACTTCATTTAACTGCAACAGATATGAAAGGCTTTGGTCTAGTAGATGAAATTGTACCTGAGCCGATTGGTGGCGCACATTGGGATTATGATGCATCAGCTTGTATCCTTAAACAACATATATTGAATGCACTCAAAGAATTAAAACCTATTTCACCAGAAAAGCGCATTAACAATCGAATTGAAAAATATGGCAAAATGGGTTTCTGGAATGAAAGCTAGAATTCGGTTTGCTTAGGAACTATTCAAATAAATATTTACAAATGTCACTACTAAATACTTTAAAAGGTACAGGTGTCGCGCTTATCACTCCATTCAAAAAAAATAATGATATAGATTTTGACGCCTTCGGTAAAGTCATTGATTTCGTTATAGACGGTGGCGTAGAATATGTTGTTGTGCTTGGCACTACCGGCGAAACACCCACGTTGAGAAGGCAGGAAAAAATGACGCTCATAAAAGAAGCTGTTTTAAAAGTTAACAGCCGCGTTCCTATAGTAGTAGGCATTGGCGGAAACAATACCGCAGCATTGCTGGAAGACCTCGAAACATTTCCTTTAGAAAATGCAGTTGCTGTTTTAAGCGCTTCCCCATATTACAACAAGCCATCGCAGGAAGGCTTGTTCCAGCATTATAGCGCACTTGCCAAAGCTTCTCCTAAACCCATAATTCTATACAATGTTCCCGGCAGGACGGGAAGGAACATGGAGCCTGAAACAACCATCCGCCTAGCAAGTGAAGTAGAAAATATTGCAGGCATAAAGGAAGCAGGTAACAGTATAACCCAAATCATGAAAGTGCTGCAACACAGGCCAAAAGGTTTTTTAGTATTAAGTGGGGATGATGATTTAGTTTTACCTGAACTTGCCTGCGGCATAGATGGTGTAATAAGTGTTGCAGCAAATTGTTTCCCACAAAAATTTTCTGATATGGTACGTGCAGGGTTGAAATTCGATTTTATAAACGCAAAAGCCTTAAACGACACTTTAATTGAAGCCTATCATTTGTTGTTTACAGAAAATAATCCCGCAGGAGTAAAAGCTTTTATGGCCGAATTAGGATTGATTGAAAACAACCTTCGCCTTCCACTTGTTCCTCTAAGTAATCATCTGCATGAGAAAGTAAAAGTCTACCTGGATAAACAGCGTTAATATCCCGCCAAAAATCCTTTTATGGAAAAGCCCCTTCTGTAAAGCTATATTTGCTTTAATGATAAAAGTTCTGTTGAAAAAAAGAATTGCGCCTCGCATTGCGAATGGCCATCCATGGATATATGGAAATGAGATTGAAAGTATTTCAGGAGATATAACTCCGGGCGATATAGTAGATGTGTTCTTTGCAGGAGAAAAGTTTTGCGGCAGGGGATATATTAATCAACAATCCCAGATCGCCGTACGATTGCTCACACGCAAAAAGGAAGAAATTAATGAACAATTTTTTTATAAAAAGATAGAAGCTGCATGGCTTTACAGGCAAAAGATTGGCTACACAGAAAACTGCCGTTTGGTTTTTGGCGAAGCGGATGAATTACCTGCGCTCATCATTGATAAATTCAACGATTATTTTGTTATCCAGACTTTATCCTTTGGCATTGATGTTTGGAAACCTGCCATTGTAAAAGCATTGCAAGGTATTTTTAATCCAAAAGGCATTTATGAAAGAAATGATGTGCCGGTCCGTGAACTCGAAGGATTGCCGCAGCAAAAAGGATTTTTATCTGCGCCTTTTGATACAAATATCATCATTAATGAAAATGGTTTACAGTTTTTTGTTGACATCGAAAACGGGCAAAAGACCGGCTATTTTCTTGACCAGCATGATAACCGCCTCGCCATTCAGCATATAGTAAAAGATGCAGATGTTTTAGGAGCATTTTCTTATACCGGCACTTTTGAAATTCATGCGGCGCATTATGGAGCTAAAAGTGTACTCGGAATCGATATTTCTGAAAACGCCATTGCGCAGGCAAATAAAAATGCTGCTTTAAACGGCCTTGATAATATTTGCAAATTTGAAACAGTAAATGCTTTTGATGCATTAAAATTATGGTCAAAAGGAGGCAGGCAATACGATGTGGTAATGCTTGACCCGCCTGCTTTTACAAAAAGCCGTGAGAATATAAACAAAGCGCTTACCGGTTATAAGGAAATAAATCTTCGCGGGATGAAATTGTTGAAAAATGGCGGTTTCTTGGTAACCTCAAGCTGCACCAATCTTGTTTCACCTGAAATGTTTTTGCAGACCATTGAAATAGCCGCTAAAGATGCTCATAAAAAAATAAGGCAGGTAATTTTTCAATCACAATCCAGTGACCACCCTATTATCTGGGGTATGGAAAATACAAACTATCTTAAATTCTTAATTGTGGAAGTAAGAGATAAATGAGAATTGAGAAAGGAAAATTGAGAATAAAACTATTTCACCACTTGGAACTTTCCGCTTTCAACGATGCGTCCCTCTTTATCGCGAAGCTGGAAAACATAAATGCCGCGGTAATAATCATTAAGGCCAATAGTAAGCGTAGAAGCTAAAACAGGCAGCTCAGTCATTTTTCTTCCGCTAAAACTATATACCTGCAACACGAAACTATGGTCAATATCTTTCTCAAAATCAAAATTAATAAAAGAAGTGGCGGGGTTCGGATAGCATTTTACTTCTTTTACCTGTACAGTTGGGTCTGGAGAATCATTAAATGATGAAAAAACCAGCAACATTCCTCCTGCCAGCAAAGCCGAAAGGAGCAAAGTTTTTAAAGAAATAAGATAGTTGCGTAAAGTTTTCATCATTCGGTCATCAGTAAAAAACAAAAATACTATTAATATCATTTCCAACCAAATGCCACAGTTCCTTATTCCCCAAAAAATCTTTTCTTAATTTATTCTTAATAAAAAAAATGCGGCGTAGACACGCTGCATTTTCATTTTTTGACCTAAAACTATGAATCACCCATTTAAAACCTAAGAACCTTCTTAAATTATTTTTATTGCGGCGTCACTTCCTGGCTGTCGGTAAGCGGGCCGGCGCCTGCACGGTTCACGGCGCACATTACTACATTCAGCGGCACTTTGCTTGGCAGATCTCCCACATGAATTTTGGGATGCGTATCTACAATGACATATATATTGGTGGTGCCAACGGTGAAAATAAGCGTATCCCCGTTTTGCGCAACAGTTACGCCATCAGGAAAAGCAGCCAATAAGTAGGCGGCGGCATTGTGCATAGAATCAGCAGAAGCTGTAAATGTGCCCTTTGGTTTTTCAGGGTTTACATTAAAATTAACCATCACCCCGGGCAACGGCGTGGGAACGCTTTCGCTTTGGGTAGGCGTGTAGCCAGACTCCCTTATAATAACTAAATTTCCGTTGGCAATAGAGCTAACATAGATCGCTGTTTGCCTAAAATCATCGTTCCAAATCTTCACCGCGCCGGTCAATTTAGCCACCTCTGTGTGGTCGCCGGAAGCAGCCAACCCGGCGGCAGCCTGCATCGCATCCGTGTCTGCCTGCAATGTTTTGATTGAAATGGGCGGATTTGGCAGGTCAGTGGTGTTGTTAGTTAACCCTAAAATGACTTTGCCGCCGAGAATGAGCTTGTCCGGAACAGGTTCGTTCAAAAAATCGAGTGAACAGTGAACTTGAAGTGTCATAAAGCTTTGTTTTAGCAGTTTAAAAATTGTTTTTGAAAAAATAAAATTAAAAAAAATTATAAATACTCGCTAATTCAGGGTAAATTTTTTTAAAAAATATTTTCCCTACGTGCTCATCCCATGTTCCCTAAAGGCAAAATCCACTTCCGAAGGCCAAAATAATCGAATCTGGCGCGCAAATCCATGTCTTTTGAGGCAATATCCATTACACTTGCCCAAAAAAATTGGATCTACCCCTTCAGATCCAATTTTTTTACCCTCAGATCCATTACACTCGCATAAGTAAGGTGGATTTTGGAAGAAAAAGCATGTAAACCGGGAGAAAAAACATGTTTTTTAAGCGGGAAAACATGGACTTGGGGTGGAGGAAGATGTTTTACGAGAGGTTAACTGCTGATGTCAAAAACAAAGTCATTTTTGTTAAAACGATCAACGTAAAGGGAACCCTTTTTGTTTTCAATATAGCTTGCTAGCGTTACTGCATCTAAAGGGAATGATTGGCTTGTCATTCGGATTTTTTTGTCACCATCGTGATAATTATAAATAATTACAGATTGCTCCATATAGTCTTGTCTATAATTTCTATTGGGATCGTACAGTCCGTCAATCAGTTTAGCTCTGGAACTACTTTCACTTTCCGCTTCTTCATAATGATTATTATTTCTGATCTCACAATTATCAGCGGTAAGCAAAAATTTTTCCCCCTTTAGTTTAAGTGCCTCAAGATGTTCTTTATTAAATTTTTCCTGGTTAGAAACTTTAGTTGATAAGAAAATATAAATAAAATAAAGCCCTGCAGATCCAATAGCAATGCTCACAAAAAACCAAAATGTTGACAAAGGAATTACAGAACCGTTATAGGATCTAAAAAACACATAGCCGATAAATCCAATTACGACAAAAAGAAAACCAATTGCGGCAAGAAGAGAACGTGTAAATTTTTTAAGCATGTCTAACTGAGTTCGAACAAAACACAAATTACAGGAACTGCATTATTCACAAATATTTATTTTATAAATTAAATTTCCTATTCCCCAAAATATTGCGGCAATTTGCAGCCATCATGGCAAAACGCGCAGTGGAGTTCATTTTCTTTGGCAATTATTTTATAGGCCTCCTTGCCATTGCGCTTTCCGTGGAGTCTGCCATGCAACTGAGATTGCCTCTCAACACGATTCCTTACTACCTGGCTCTTTTTTCCGCCACGGTCATTTATTATAGTTATGCTTACATGGGGCCACTCAGCGCAGGTGCATCTGTTAATCCCAGAACGGAATGGTACAGGGCAAATCACCGCTTTATTGTTTGGAGCCAGCGGGTTTTGCTGGCGGTTTGCCTGGTGTGCGGCATCATTTTTTTGAGTGAAGATCATATTTTCATTCAGCATTTACCATTATGGTGCTGGGGCGCCATAACCTTGGTTTTGCTTGCCGGGTTTTTGTATTATGGCCTGCTTCCTAAATCCTTTTACCGCCTCAATTTGCGCAATACCGGCTGGTTCAAAGCCTTTGTGATCGGTTTTGTTTGGGCATGTTGCGCCAATCTTTTATCGTTCATCGCCCTGCGGATGGAAAAAGGAAATTATCCCGCAGATCCGCAGGTGTTCGCGTGGCTTTTTGTAAAAAACTGGATGTTCTGCACAGTGAACGCCATCATGTTCGACATTAAAGATTATGCCGACGACTCCAACCGCCAGCTAAAAACTTTTGTAGTACGGTTTGGGCTGCGCAAAACAATATTCTATGTGCTGCTTCCGCTGGTGGTGGTGGGCATGCTGTCAGTTCTTGCCGTAACCACTACAAGGCATTTAGGATGGATCCCTATTCTTTTCAATCTTTTTCCTTTTATTTTATTTCTCATCATCGCCTGGTCAATGCAAAAGCCGCATAAAATAATTTATTACCTGGTGGTGATCGATGGGCTTATATTTTTAAAAGCCCTTTGCGGCATTGCCGGGATGCAGTTTGTAAAATGATGATTTATTAATAAATCGATGCCTACTAACTATAATAAAATTGCGAAGTATTATGATCTTATAAGCCGACTGGTTTATGGCAAAGCCATCATTAAAGCACAGGTGAGTTTATTAAAGTTTATTCCGGCTAATAGTTCTGTTTTAATTATCGGCGGCGGCACAGGTTGGGTTTTGGAAGAGTTGGCGAAAATTCATCAAGAAGGCCTGACCATTATTTATGTCGAAAATTCCTCAAAAATGATCGCGCTTGCGCAAAAAGAGATCGTGGAAAGAATAGAGTAGTATTTATTAATGAACCAATAGAAAATTATATTTCAAGAGATAGACAGGATGTGATACTAACCGCTTTTTTGTTTGATAATTTTCGGGAAGAAAAAATAAAAATTGTTTTCAGCAAATTAAATTCAATGCTTAAAAAGGAAGGCTTATGGCTATTTGCCGATTTTGTGGATGATAAAAAAAATGGGATATGGTGGCAGCAATTACTTTTAAAGACAATGTATGTTTTCTTTCGCATCGCCTGCAATATAGAAGCGCAGCAACTTATAAATATGGATGAGTTTTTTGAAAAAGAATATGTCAACCTGTTCGAGGCGCGCTTTTATGGAAGGTTTATAAAAGCTATAGTTTATAAAAGGGCAAAATTTATTGAGGCAAAAGAACGATGGTTGGCGATGCTACCGTATCGCTTATGTTCCCGGCATTATCTTTCATCCAGAACCTAAAGTAGCAGGAATCCGTTATCTGCTCTCCGCCAGTGCCTTCAGTGCAGGGCGAAATGCTCCCATTTACTCCATCTTCGGTTGCATTGGTAAAACTCATGGTTATGGTTGCATTAATATTATTGTTTCCGGTAAACTGCGGCATTGAAAAACCATTCCCCCTGATAGTAGAATCATTGCCGGTAGAATCATTGCCAATACAGGCGGGAATAAATGTGATGCGTTTCATAAAAATGCTATCCTGAATATCGCCTTGTTTATCCGTCACGTTAAGTTTGAACTGAACTAAAGCGCCATTTGGAAAATAGGTGCCATTCACGCTGGTGAAGGTAAGGTGAGGGTTGGTGGTGTAAACATCCTTCCCGCAGGAAACCATCGCAAGGGCAATAAAAACTATCAATACTTTTGCTTTCATTTTTTTTATTTCGGCTCAAATTTAAACAAAACAAATTATCTCTTTCCGTGAACGCATTTTTTGTTAACAATATTTTGGACGACCGCCTTTCTTTTGACGAGAAGGCAATTGAATTATTTAATTATCAATATCAAAATAACGCTGTTTATAAAAGCTGGTGTGATGCATTAGGCATTGTACCTGCAACAGTAAAAGATATATCCCAAATTCCTTTTTTACCAGTTTCTTTTTTTAAAACGCATAAGATCATTTGCGGACATTTTGAGCCTGAAACAATTTTTGAAAGCAGCGGAACCACGCAAACAATAAACAGTAGGCATTATGTAAAGGACGTTTCGCTTTATAAAAAGAGCTTTACAAAAGCATTTGAATTGTTTTATGGCGATATAAAAGAATGGTGCATCATAGCCCTGCTTCCCTCCTATCTTGAAAGAAATAATTCGTCTTTAGTAATGATGGCAGATGAATTGATAAAAGCTTTCGGGGCATACACAAAGTGGTTTTTATTTATATGATTTTGAAAAGCTAGCTAAGGAATTGAAAGAACTAGAAAAGAACAATCAAAAAACCTTATTGTTTGGGGTAACTTACGCGCTACTTGATTTTGCCGAGCAATATCCAGTGCAACCTTTGAATAATACGACCGTCATGGAAACCGGTGGCATGAAAGGCAGGCAGAAAGAAATAACCAGACAGGAGGTACATAAGATATTAAAGAAATGTTTTGGGGTTAATAAAATACATTCAGAATATGGGATGACGGAACTGCTGAGTCCAAGCCTATTCAAAAGGGGAAGGGATATTTGTTTGCCCGCCGTGGATGAAAGTATTGGCGCGGGATGAGGAAGACCCATTGACTGTAAAAAAGACGGGCAAAGGCGTGTTGAATATTATTGACCTTGCAAATGTATATAGCTGCGCTTTTATTGCGGTGGATGATATAGGAGTCATTAATGCCGATGATACTTTTGAAGTGCAGGGCAGGTTGGATGCGGCTGACTTACGCGGGTGTAGCTTGCTGGCAATATAAAAATGCTTTTGCTTCTCATGGATGGCTGCTTATATTTGCAGGCCCGAAAATGCCCGGGTGGCGAAACTGGTAGACGCACTGTGTTCAGGTCGCAGCGTTCGCAAGGATGTGCTGGTTCGAATCCAGTCCCGGGCACTAACCACTCTTTAGAGTGGTTTTTTTGTGCCTGCACTTATGGCAGGAGGTAATAATGCATAAGGAAAATGTGGGAGTCTGGTGAAGGTGGCAGGAAGGACGCAGCAAGGTGGCAGGGAGGAGGAAGGGGCTAAACGGGAAATTTTTTGGATGAATAAATGAAATTTTGACAGGTTAGAAATAATAAAATTGTTTACTTTCTATACAATACAAAAAAATCAACCCTATAACAAGGTTGATTTTTTTGATAAAATGAACATCAACAAAATAATTGAAGAATTACTTTACTATTAGTTTTTGGTTTTGTCTGGTGGTGCCGTTAACCCAAACAATTTCATAAATGCCTGAACTGAGATTGTTTGTATTGATATTCGTTTGAAGAGTATTTGCTGCAACGGTTGTTACATTGATTGTTCTGCCCATCATATCTAACACTTTGAGTTGTGTGGTAGTATTTGTTGTTGCAGGAAAGGTAACAGTTGCATAGTTCACGGCGGGATTGGGAAATACTTTTATAGTAGTATTTGTACTGCTTCCTAAAGGAAGTTCAATAACCTTGCTGAAAGTAGATCTTCCATCTTTGTCCATGAACTTCAACCTGTAATAAACATTTGCATTTGCAAAGGAAGGGGCATCATTAAACCCGTAGTTGTTTATTGAAGTGGAACCCTTTGAAGGCAGAACGCCAACATTAGAAAAGTTACTGCCTGTATAGCTTCTTTGTATAATATTCGAGGCCGTGTTTACTTCGTCAAATGTTGTCCATGAAAGTTGTGCCCGCTGTTTAACCATAACGACTTTGAAATCTGTTAGTGTAAGGGGCATAGCAGTAGCACAATAAAGGGAATACTCCCTTACTTCAGCAGTATCAAGAGCTCGGTTGTAAATACGCACTTCATCCATTACTCCATTATACCAAAAAGGATAATCACTTCTGTTTAATCTACCCAAAAAGAGATCATAGGAATTTGTAAATGTAAGACCACTTACAGGAGTTACCTCTGGTACACAATCTAAATAAAAAACTGTATTTGTGCCATCATAAGTATATACCAAGCTATGCCACACATTTTTATTTACATAACTAAGCGTATCGTTATCGCCTATGCCGTAATAACTTTCCTGTGCTGAATCAACAGTAGGAATCGAACAATTTTGCTCGTTCTCTATATAAGTATCGCTAAAAGTAATACTATAATCGCCAGTGAGTCCTTCAAAATCGCCTTTTTGAATTATTTTGTTCCCGTGGCAGGCGCCAGAATAGAAGCCTTCAACCTTTACCCATGCACACAAACTTAAAGTGTTGTTTGCAGGATTAAGGGAAGGACTGTTGGGTATTTGTATATAGTTGTCTGTGCCATTAAAAGAGTATGCGCTATTGGGGTTGCCGTAATAATCATTCGTTAGCGTTGCATTGTTGAATGTGGCATTATTATTATTGCCACTTTCATCATTTGCGTTACCGTTGAAAGGATAATAGGCAACAAGGCCGGAATCTAAATTTACCTGGGAATGTGCCTGTTGGAAGGATAGTATCAGCATTAAAAAAGGCAGTGCCCAATAGGATAGTTTGAGTGTTGTAGCAGGCTTTTTAAAAGGATAAAAGTTTTTCATAAAATGATTTTTTACAAACTTAATAGAAGGTTATGAATAACAACACCATAAGTTAAAAAATTTTTAAAAATAATTTAAACAATGCTAATTACTTTTGAAATATCAGTACCACAGCCTCGCTTCCACTTTGTTTAAATAATCAAACGTAGATCTATCTATAGTGTTT
Source organism: uncultured Bacteroidota bacterium (assembly GCA_963771435.1). Lineage (GTDB taxonomy): Bacteria > Bacteroidota > Bacteroidia > Chitinophagales > Chitinophagaceae > CAVYTF01. Next base: position 79,591 of record CAVYTF010000027.1, read on the forward strand.
CTTTTTTCAGTTGAAGGTATTTTTGATATTTCTTTCCATCCTTTAAAATAGTCTGAAAATTTAAATCCTGTCTTTAATAAATATTCTATGCTCCACATAAATGCAGTAGAGTAAAAATACTTCTTAGGTAAATAGCACCATGCAACTTTTGTTTTATTTACCCACATCATTCTTTGTTTTTCAGCCTTTGTTTTTCTTCCAAGAGGAGATTCTTTGTGATAAATGACAACTGTATCGTTGTATTTTATGGAGAACCCTTTGTTTAACAACCTGTAACTGAAATCATATTCTTCCATTCCATAAAAGAAGTTTTCTGGATAATTCCCAGTTTCTAGCCATGCCTCTTTTGTTATAGCATGGGCGCAACCTGCGTAATAGTAGGTGAGAAATTCATGCAGGCTTTTATACTTTTCAAAATTCTTATGTGGGAAAGCATTTGCCTGCATTTGCAAGGTTGAACTGTAATAGACCTTGAAGCTTACGACGCCTAATTTTCTTTCATTGTTATCTTTTATTGCAAAGCAGTTAAGCATTTTCTTTAAAATATCTTTATCCTTAAAATTCACATCATCATCCAGGTAAACAAATATTTCTCCCTTTGCAAATTCCGTTGCATAATTCCTTCCGCGCGATACACCAAGATTTTCAGGAGCTTCGATATAGATGAATGGTATGTTTTTGTTTGCATCAATAAATGTTTTTACTGCCGAATAATCCTCGGTTGAATGATTGTTAAGCAGAATTATTTCTTCCAGTAATTCTACATTATCAAGCATGCAAAAATCTCTCAATAATTCTATTGTATCTGCGGCACGGTTGTATGAAATGATAATAATGCTCAGCTGTTTCATTCAGCAAAAATGAATAATTGCATCCATACTAACTCGAATGAAAGTTTGATTTTAGATATTTAATCATTTGTTTTGCCAAACAAGAACTACCATTTGCCAGTTTCAATCATTATAGTCAATTACCGTTCGGCGAGGTTAATCGTGGATTGTATGAATAGCGCTATGCGGTTTGCACTGATGCAGGAAATGGAATGGATCATTGTTGATAATGATTCGGGGGACGATAGCAAAGCTATTGTTTTGCAGCGGTTCCCGTTTGTGAAATGGATGGATATGGGGTATAATGCGGGCTTTGGGCGGGCTAACAATGAGGGTATCAGGCAATCAAGAAATGAGATTGTTTTATTGCTTAACCCTGACACCATTATAATTGATAATGCTGTTGAGAAATGTTATGAACGCTTTGTTGCTTCTTCTTTTATTGCGTGTAGTGTGCAGCTTCTAAATGCTGATGGTTCGTCGCAGATAACCGGTAATTTTTTTATGAAAGGAGGGCTTAACCACTTGCTGCCGCTGCCTTATCTTGGCGATCTTCTGCGGGAAATTGCCTTTGCTATAAAGGTCAAGAAAACAAATGTGCCCCTGGCTGCGGCTGAAGAAAAAGTGGACTGGATAAACGGGGCTTTTATGATGGTGAAAAAAAAGGCGATAGAAAAGGCGGGCATGTTTGATGAGGACTTCTTTTTGTACGCAGAGGAAATTGAATGGTGCAGCCGCCTGAAAAAGGCGGGGGAAATAGTTGTTTACGGTGACCTGCATACGATCCATTTGCAAGGGGAGAGCATTAATGCTGCGACCGCTACAAACGATAAGGGGTATTTTAATTTGTATGATAAAAAAGGGTTGCAGTTGATGGTTTCGCAGATGGTGCGTATCCGCAAACAGTTTGGGGTGGGGTGGTTTCTTTTTCATTTGTTTGTTTATACGATAGAAATCCCTGTGTTCAGTTTGTGCAATCTTTTTGACAGCCTTTTTCATTGGAAGAACCCGTTACGGAACAGTGATAAAATAGAAGGGTTTGCGAATAATGTGATGAAGGTTTGGGGGCTTGCACCTGCTATCATACGGAACAGACCGCATTTTTATAAAATCATATGAAGTAAAAAATAAAAAGGAAAAAGGAAAAACAATTACGGGCTTTACCTTTGAAAGTCTTGTTCACCAAGTATCATCATAAATTATTAAACAGTAAACATGGCAAAAAATACAAAACATAAATCAATCCTTACACCGGAATCGCTTTTATTCTTAAGGGATTATATCAATAACCCTTCTCCCGTTGGGTTTGAAAGCAGCGGCCAGAAACTTTGGCTCAATTATCTGCAACCTTTTATTGATACACATTTCAGCGATCCTTATGGCACAGCGGTTGGTGTTAGTTAATCCCTACTGAAAATTTTAAAGTAGTGATTGAAGCGCATGCTGATGAGATAAGCTGGTTTGTAAATTATATTACGAGCGAAGGGTTGATCTATTTGAAAAGAAATGGCGGCGTTGACCACCAGGTTGCGCCTTCGCAACGGGTATTGATACATGGTAAAAAAGGACTGGTGAAGGCTGTATTTGGATGGCCGGCTATACACACGCGTATGGGCGGTACGATGATGAAAAGAAACGCAGCCAAAAGTGGAAAATCTGTTCCTTGACTGCGGCGCGCGAATAAAAAAGAAGTGGAGGAGATGGGAGTGCATATTGGTGCGGTGGTTACTTACGAAGATGGTTTTGATGAACTGGCGCATGACTATTATATCGGCCGTGCTTTTGACAACCGCATCGGTGGTTTTATGATTGCAGAAGTGGCGCGGCTGCTGAAAGAAAATAAAAAGAAGTTGCCTTATGGTTTGTACATGGTAAATGCGGTGCAGGAAGAAATAGGTTTGCGCGGCGCAGAAATGATTGCCAGGCGCATAAAGCCGGACATGGCCATTATTACAGATGTAACTCACGATACCAAACGCCCATGATCAATAAAATGATTGAAGGTGATATGCAGTGCGGCAAAGGGCCATCGTTGGCTTATGGTCCGGCGGTGCACAACAAGTTACTGGACATTGTGCTGGAAACTGTTGCCGAGAAGAATAACATTCCGGTGCAAATGCGCGCTGTTAGCCGCAGCACCGGAACCGATACCGATTCATTTTGCCTATGCCAACGACGGCTGCCCGTCTGTACTTATTTCCATTCCCTTGCGTTATATGCATACAACGGTGGAAATGCTGCACAGAAGAGATATTGAACAACCATTGAGTTGATGTATGAAACATTGATAAACTTACGCCGCAAACGAATTTGAGCTATTTATAAAAGTGAGTGGTGAATCGTGAATGGTGAGTAAACACTAAACTCATGATTCACGATTCGTCACTCATTCTCAATTTGCAAAATGTACCTGCAAAAGCTATATCAACAGCATAAAGGATGGTTTGTGTTTGTGGTATTGTTTATGATCGGGCAATTGTTTATAAATTATAAACACGGGGTTGTGTTCTCTCCGTTTTATCATTACGGGATGTATTCAGCGGTGATGATGCCTTCGGAGAAATATGATGTAATAGAAATTGATGTGAACGGAAAACCATTGCAGACAAAGGGTTTTACACCGCAGGCATGGGATAAAATAATGCTGCCACTTTCTATGAATAATACTCAGCAGCAATGGAATAGCAGTTTGTATGATGAACTTGTGAAAAGGTTTTTGCACACAAAAGACTCTTCTGCTTATGTAAATAATTATACTTCTGCTGAGTTTAAAAACTGGTATCAAACTTACTTAGCATCTATACTCCAGATAAAAATTGATTCATTAAATATAAAAACTATTGCTGCAAATAAGCAGTAGCCGTGAAGCAGTGAAGCGAACTTTTAAACATAAGATCATTGTTGCTTACTGCATTGTTTTTTATGTGCTGATGGTTTATAAATGGCTGAACGGGATGTTCCTATATCAAATGCAGCCATTCTTTTTTTATAACAGGATGGATGTTTTTACGTGGCTATTTATGCAAGACACATTTGCATCAATGGCTGCTAAATAATAGACCAGGGCAAATATTGATGGATGTGTTGTTTTATGAGATGCCGCTTATTTATTTACTGGCCTTTAAGTGGAAACAAAAACTGTCTTTTACTGTTTGCATATTGATGTTGCTGGTTAATTGGTGCTATGTTGAATGCTACACGCTTTATCCGACCAACTCTATTGAAGGGCATGTTGTGTGGCTACTTTTTCCTATTGTTTTCTTGCCGGATAATGAAAAGACTTTCCGGCTTTTGTTTGATGGGTTAAGGTATTTTTTCCTGTTCTTATTTTTTTCTTCGGGAGTCTGGAAAATAGTGCAGGGAGGGCTTTTTAATGTGCAGCAAATGAGCGGTGTGCTTGTGTTTCAGCATAAAGATATGCTTATAAATTCACCCGGTTACTGGCAATCAAGGTTTATTGTTTATTTAATTAATCACCAGATCTTGTCTTATGCTTTATATCTCAGTAGTGCTGTGATAGAGTTAGCTTTTGCCGTTGGTTTCTTTACAAAAAAGTATGACAGGCTTTTAGTGCTTGCTTTTATTTTATTTTTGATAATGGACTATCTGGTGATGCGCATTCCCTATCTGGAACTAACACCTTTTTTGTTGACACTAATCTATTCTAAAAATAAAGGGCAAACGAATTAAGAGAAAAGTTCTCTTATTACATGACCAAGGGATAAGCAATTAACTGGCAAAGAATGCCAACAAATAAACCCATATATATGTCGCCGGGATAATGTTCATTAAGCAAAAGCCTTGCTGAGCATACGGCCCCGGTGATGAGGGTGACAATGCAAATGTCTGCTCCAAAATGAACATGATAATATAAACAAGTAACAAGCACAAAAATAAAAGCTGCACCAATGCCCATTGCGTGCATGCTTATTTTGAAGAAATTGTTGAAGCTAAGCCCTGCGACTGTTGAAAGAAAAATACCAAAATAAAAGAATTTAAGTACTGCTGGCTGATCAGTAAAACTGCGACTGAGGTACCACATCCACCAATAAAAGATCATCGTGATGATGTAAGGGATGATCCTTTCTTTTTGTGTTTTTAAAAAAATGGAATTGATGAATTTTAAACGCCATAAAAGAAATACAGAAAATGCGGGGTAAAAGGCGGTATTGAGGGTAACATTTATTTTTCTTGCGAACAAATCAAAAGGCGTAATCCCTGCAAAGTGTATCGGAAAGCGGAGTGTAAGCCAAAAGAAAATATAGAGCGGAATAAAAAGGGGGTGAAAAATATATGATATAATTTTTGCAGGAATCTTTACAGAAGCAGGCTGGAGCGTTGCAGAGATCACATTTTCCATAATTAAAGTTTTTGCTATAATTCTTTTCGCAGCCTTGCTACAGGTACGTTTAACTGCTCACGGTATTTGGCAACAGTGCGCCGTGCAATATTATATCCTTTTTCCTGGAGCATTTCCGTAAGATTCTCGTCACTTAGTGGTTTATGTTTATCCTCCCCTTCAATCATGTCGCTTAATATTTTTTTTACTTCACGAGTACTTACTTCTTCACCACTGTCTGTACTTAAGGATTCACTAAAGAAAAACTTTAATCGGTAAGTGCCAAATTCTGTTTGTACAAATTTGCTGTTTGCCACGCGGCTTACTGTGGAAATATCAAGCCCCGTTATTCCTGCAATATCTTTTAAAATCATCGGCCGTAAAGTCGTCTCATCACCGGTTTGAAAAAAATCTTTCTGATAATTCATGATAGCATCCATTGTGCTCAAAAGCGTATGTTGCCTTTGTTTTATCATGTCTATAAACCATTTTGCAGAATCAATTTTTTGTTTAATAAAAAGTACTGCTTCTTTCTGGCGTTTATCTTTTTTGCTACCCCGATCATAATCTTTGAGCATATTACGATAACCTTCGCTTATGCGTAAATCAGGAGCATTTTTTGAGTTGAGTGTAAGCTCAAATTTGTTACCATTGTTTACAATAAAGAAATCAGGAATCACATACGTTTCTCCTTTATTCGTATCACCAACATTGCCTCCGGGCCTAGGGTTCAGCTTTATAATGGTATTAATAACGTCTTTGATCTGATCATCTGTAAGATCAAGCCCACGTTGAATCTTTTCGTAATGCTTTTTTGTAAACTCGTCAAAATATTTTTCTATCACATTAATAGCTGATGATACGTCCCTACCTTCAATAAGCTGGCGGTATAGCTGCAAAAGCAGGCATTCCTGTAAATTTCGTGCGCAGATACCGGGAGGGTCGAATTGCTGTATGCGTTTGATAAGTATCTCAATTTCTTTTTCGTCGGCCATAATATCCTGGCGAAAAGCAAGGTCATCGGCTATTGAAGAGAGTTCCCTGCGGAGGTAACCATCATCATCAATACTTCCCACTATTTGCTCTGCAATTTTTTGATCTTTCTCGTTTAGCGAAAGCATCCCGACCTGATCGAGCAGTACTTCATGAAAACTATTTTCTATTTTAAAAGGGATGGTTTTGTTTTCATCGGCTTCAGGATAATTCTCATCGCGCATTTTATAATCAGCTATTTCGTCATCGCCTTCCGATATATAATCGCTGATGTCAATATTTTCATATTCATCATTTGTAGCAGGTTCTTCGAACTCTTCTTCTGAAGTGTCAAATTCTTCCTGTTTATCTTCAGAAAAACTGTCTTCCTGACCTTCCTCGCTTATTTCAAGTGCAGGATTTTCTTCCAGCTCTTCTTTAATACGTTCTTCAAGGTTCGTAGTAGGGATCTGCAACAGTTTCATCAACTGAATTTGTTGCGGCGATAATTTTTGTAAAAGTTTTTGCTGTAATGTTTGTGATAATGCCATGATCTATTAATTAAAGTTAAGCCAGACTATCAGTAATTTAACATCCTTTCTTTCATCAAGTAAAATTAGTTTATATAAACGCTGTAAATTTACACACAAAGAAATAGTACAAAACAATGAAGAAGATTTGTTTGTTTATAAATTTAATGCTAATACTTACTTGCACTGGATATGCACAGCAGCGAAAAGACTCCAGCATTTTTAAACCAAAAATATCTTTATTACCCCCTCCCCTCCCCATGTATTTGCTGCCTGCGAATTATTATTATTGCAATCTTGGTTTTTTTTGTAAAAAAGAATTGCAAATAGAAAAGAAAACTAAAATTCCTTTCCGTTTCCGTTTGGGGTCAATTGACTATTGCAATAAGATGGAAGGTAAATAATCCACTTTGTAATAAACTAAAATCAGACAGTCACTTTTTCTTGGTTAAGTACTTTTTGAATAACCGCTTTAATTTTTTCTCCCTTTTCTTTTACTTGTTCCTCAGTCCACAAGAGGCTGATGCTTGTGGAAACACAGCACTGCATAATACTATCACTTACGGAGAAATCTTTTTCCTGTAGGGCCATTAATGCTTCCCGCTGCACATTGCTAAGCGTATTTATTGCAGCAGCATTCTTTAAATGAGCCCATTTGCGGATGTAATGCCAATTGTTATCATACCAGTAAAAGCTGCCTGCAAGAATATTTTGCAATTTCATTTCCGCAACGACAGCTTTTGCTAAAACTTCTGTTGGCAAAAACCAACTTAAAAAAGTACAGCTATCCCCTGCTTCGTCAGGTATCCTGCGAAATGTTATTTCGGGAATTTCTAAAAAAATATTTTTTAGGATGGAATGATTTTTTCTTTGGATGGATAAGAAGGTGTCCAACTTTTTTATTTGCGCCAACCCTACTGCTGCATGTAATTCACTGATGCGAAAATTATATCCAATAAAAGGATGAAGGTCTGCTCCACGGTCAATGCCATTATGGTCATGGCCATGATCGGTAAATCCATCACATTTTATGAAGACATCTTCATTGTTTGTCAATACTGCGCCGCCTTCACCGCAGGTGATTGTTTTTACAAAGTCAAAAGACAAAGTTCCTGCATGGCCAATAGTACCAAGGGCCTGTCCATTATAAGTTGCACCAATGCTTTGGCATGCATCTTCAAGAAGGAGCAAATTATGTTTATCGCAAATATCTTTCAGTTCATCTAAATCAGCCATACTGCCACACATGTGAACAGGCATTACGCATTTTGTTTGCTTTGTGATCGTATTGCGAACTGCGCCAGGTGCAATTGTTAGCGTTTTATCAATATCCACCAGTACGGGCACAGCACCTGTGCTAAGGACTGCTTCAAAGCTTGCAACAAATGTGAAAGCAGGCATAATTACTTCATCCCCAGCCCCAATGCCAAGAGCACTAAGTGCAGTGGTTAATGCTGCTGTGCCGCTTGAAGTGAGTTGTGCATGATTGCATCCAAATTTTTCAGTAATGGCTTTTTCCAACTCTTGTGACTTCCAAATATTTTTTCTTTGGGCATCAAATCCATAACGCATGAGGATGCCTGTTTCAAGTACTTCATTTACCTCTTTTTGCTCTTCTTTTCCAAAAAATTCAAATCCCGGCATATTGTTATTTTTTAATTTATAAAAATCAAAATTAGAGATTAAATGAAATAATAAAATAGGAGTAATAAAATGGCTCCTGTAGAAACAAGAGCCGTAACCAAAACTAACTGTTATGAAAAAATATCAAATAAGTTCTTTAAACCTTTTATTGATCTCTTTAAATTTTTTATCAAAAGTAAAATTACAACATAAATAATTCTCACAAATCAAAAAAAATATCAATCACAAATTTAAGACAACGTTTATAAAAAGCCTCCTATCTGAATAATTTTCTTCCAAAATTATCTGTGACGCTTGCGCTTATCTTTGCTTGATGTTAAAACAAACTTTATTAGAGGCTACAGAGGCAGGCGCTGCAGGAACTCAGAAGATTTTTTAATACTGATTATAAAATATTCAACAAAGAAGGTATTAATAATCCCGTGACGGAAGCTGACCATGCTTCTGAGAAAGCAATTTTTGAAGTAATCAAAAAGAATTTTCCTGATCATTTTATTTTAAGTGAAGAAGCTGGCGAAATTATCCAGGATTCCGCTTTTAAATGGATCATAGACCCTATTGATGGCACTATCAATTTCTCCAATAATATTCCCATTTGTGCGGTTTCCATCGGTATTGAACAGGAGGGTAAAATGATCATGGGGGCGGTTTATAACCCTTTTATGAACGAGCTGTTTTTTGCACAAACAGGTTTTGGCGCCACATTAAATGAACAGATCATTCATGTGAGCAATAAAGCAGAAGTAATTAAAAGCTGCCTTGTTACGGGTTTTCCATATACTTATCTTGATTCTGAAAATGGACCGCTGCAGGTATTTGAGAAATTAATACGCAAAGGTGTCCCAGTACGCCGATTAGGAAGTGCAGCGCTTGATCTATGTTGGGTTGCCTGTGGGAGGTTCGATGGTTTTTATGAGCATCAATTACAGGCATGGGATAGCGCCGCAGGTTTTTTAATTGTTGAAGAAGCTGGAGGAAAAGTAACCGATCTGAAAGGTGAATATTACAATCCCTACAAACATGGTATTGTTGCCACTAATGGAAAAATTCATGAAGAGTTATTGAAATTGATCAACGACAAAAAAGATCTATGAGCGAACAAAGAACCGAAATATCATCTCTTGGAGAATTTGGTTTGATAGACCATCTTACCAAAAACTTTGAAATTCAACATGCTTCTACTATCGTGAGCGTGGGTGATGATGCTGCAGTTATTGATCATTTTGGAAAACAAACGATAATTACTACTGACCTGTTGATAGAAGATGTTCATTTCGATTTTATGTATACCCCTTTAAAACACCTCGGTTATAAAAGTGTAGTGGTAAACGTCAGCGATATTTATGCAATGAATGCTACACCCACGCACATTACCCTAAGCATTGGCATTCAGCAATCGTGTTAGCCTCGAAGCGCTTGATGAGTTTTATGAAGGCGTTTATGCCGCATGTAAAAAATATAACGTTGACCTTATCGGCGGCGATACTTCCGCTTCGCAAAAAGGATTTATTATTTCCGTTACTGCAATTGGTGAGGTTGCGCCCGATAAATTTGTAAAAAGAAGTACTGCCCAAAAAGGCGACCTGATTTGTGTGTCGGGCGATTTGGGCGGGGCATTTTTAGGCCTTACCCTTTTGGAAAGAGAAAAGAAGATCTTCTTAGAGAATCCTAAAATCCAACCTGACCTTGAAGGCGAGGATTATATTGTAAGCAGGATTTTAAAGCCTGAAGCAAGAAAATATATCATCGATTTTTTTGAAGAAAATAATATCATCCCCACTGCAATGATAGACGTAAGCGACGGCGTTAGCAGCGACCTATTACACATTTGCAAACAAAGCAATCTAGGTTGTGTTGTAGTAGAAGATAAGCTGCCTCTAAACGAACAAAGCCGCCTGGCTGCTTATAAATTCGGCCTGGATCCAACCGTTTGCGCGCTCAACGGCGGTGAAGATTATGAACTTCTTTTTACCCTGAAGCAGGAAGACTATGAAAAGATCGTGCTCAATGAAGAGATCAGTGTAATCGGTTACATGACCGAAATAAGCGAAGGCACAAAGCTTTTATCAAAAGGCGGCAATATGTTCAACATCACCGCGCAGGGCTGGAATGCCTTTCAATAGAACAGCCAAATAATCACTCAGCCGATGAATACATTTCTATCTTTTGATAAGGCTGCACTTATTTGTTTTTCCTTTTTATTTTTTATTTCTTCCTGCATGTCTCCCCAAAAAGCGGCTACCGCCATCAACCAAAAATATGCCCCGGCTGACTTGCAAAAAGATGTCATTCTTCTCCAAAAAATTCTTGAGGCGGATCATCCAAGCCTTTACTGGTACACACCAAAAGACAGCATAGATGTGTATTTCGCCCAAACCATCAGCAGCCTTAAGGATTCTATGGATGGCCTTGAGTTCAAAAATAAAATTGCCTGGCTTGTAAGCAAAATACGTTGCGGCCATACAGAGGTGGGCCTTTCAGATCAGTATGAAAGAGCAATTCAAAAGATAAAACAACCCCGGTTTCCTCTTGCTATAAAAACCTGGGGCGACAGTCTTGTGGTGCTTGGCAGCGCTTTACAAAACGATTCCGTTTTAAGGCGGGGCACCATCATCACTTCCATTAACAACATCAGCAATCGCCTGGTGCTCGATTCTATATTCCAATTTATCAGCACAGATGGTTATTCTGATAATTTCAAAAGCCAGGTAACCAGCTTCAATTTTGCGGCAGCTTACAGAGACGCTTTCGGGGTGCCCTATCGCTATGTTATACATTATCTAATCAAGCGGGCAATGATCAGGCAACGGTCATTCATAATTACACCCCCGCTACGGCAACAATAAAACAAAAACCACCTTTCCCGCTACAAAAAAAGCCTCCTTTACCGCAAAATCCTTTTCGGTCACTCAGTTTCGACCCCTCCCATAACATCGCGTACATGCGCCTCACCACTTTTTCGGGAGGCCATTTAAGAAGTTTTTTTAAAAGCTCATTCGCCCTGATACAACAATATCAAACCAAAAACCTCATCATCGATCTGCGCGAAAACGGCGGCGGCATCCTACGAAAAAGCATCCTTCTCACAAAATATCTCAGCAACCAAAAATTCCGCGTTGCAGACACCATCGCCGCCCGCAGGCGCCATCTTGCTTACAGCCGCTACATCCACCCCTCCTTTGAATATGCGCTAAGGCTCCGGTTCCTCACCCACAAAAAAGCCGATGGCAGGTTCCATCTAAGCCACCTCGAAAACCACTCGTTCTCCCCCAAAACCAACAACCATTTCAGCGGAAAAATTTACATTCTGCAGGGCGGCTACACTTTTTCCGCAGCCACGCTGCTCATCAGCCAGTTAAAAGGCCAGCCAAACACCACCATCGCCGGCGAGGAAACCGGCGGCGGCAGCTACGGCAATTCCTCCATCAATTTGCCCACCATCGTTTTGCCCCACAGCCACGTGCGCGTCGTGCTCCCCCTCTACCGCTGTGTTTTTTCGGGCAGCCGCCCCAAAACCGGCCGCGGCATTTTTCCCGACCTGCCCATTCCGCCATCGTCCGATGCCATCCGGCAGAACATAGATATAAAGCGGCAAAAAGTAGAAGCGCTTATACATGGGCAATAAAAAGAGATTTTTTTGGTTATTGTCAATTTTATTTTTTTAATTTTACCCTAACAAATAAAAAAAAATCAATTATGGCAACAAACAAAAACAAAATTTCAGCCGTTATACCTGATGCAGATGTAACGACTGCCACTGGGTTTATTGCGCAAATACTTGCGCTTTTCCCGTTTTTAATTACATTAACTGAAGCAGAAAGAAAAACGCTTCCTAAAATGGGGCCCAAAAGCGTTGAGTACGTAACGCTGAACCTGCAGGGCGTCATGAACTTTCCTGAATTGATCCCTTCAGTGTTCGATTCAAAAGAATTTGCCAGCGATGTGGCGCTTGTAACTCAATTACTGGCGATACAGGTGCCTTTGGCTTCGCTGCTGGAAAAAATTAACGACAGCCTTCTCGCCGCAGGTTCTGATGCCATGCAGGAAGCAAACAGTGTTTATGGCTACCTGAAAACGGGAGTAGGTACTTCGGCAGTAAAAACATTGGTTGCTCAAATTGCTGAACGTTATGCAGCACAGTCAAAAGCTCATTCAAAGACAACAACCGGAGGTTCCGCCCCTTCAGGCAAATAGCTCCATCTTTCAGGTTGCAAAGCTGAAGCTTCAGGAAAAAAGCCTGAAGTTTCAGCTTTTTAGCTTGATGAATGGGGTAAAAAGGCTGAACGTTGAGGTAAAAAGCCCGAAGTTTGGAGATAATAAGCTGAAGTTTCAGGATAAAAGGCCGAAACTTGAGGATAATAGCCCGAAAGGCCGGGTAAAAAGGCTGAAAGATGGAGATAAAAGGCTGAAAGGAGATTTTCAAACAATGATCAGCCAAAAATTTTAAGCTAAAAAGATCTATAAACAAATCGTAATAATAAAATAAACCATCGTCCTGTAATTCTATTTCTCGTATTGATCGCTGTTTTTGGCTGTTCAGCTAAAAATCATATTCCGAAACTAAAAAGCAGGGTTGTATATTTTAATTATGGTGGTTATGATGATACTGTTTGTTCAACTTTAAATGGAGAAGTTTTTCAATTGGACACTACCGTAAATACAAAAGACTCTTTGATCAGTTTATCAAACGTTTCAATAAAAGTCGAAAGTTCCGGTAAAAGTGTATTTACAAATGCTAATGGACAATTTACTTTAACTTTATTGGGTGGCATCTTCGATCTGCTTGTTTCAAAAAATGGTTATCGATCATTGAGAATTAAAAATTATGTTTCAAATCAGGATCAGTATTCTGAAATAAAAATATATCTGGAGAAAGGAACAACAGTACAAACTTTTGAAACCCCTAAGCATTGATATTTTGTTCATTCTTTTTAATAGCCAAACCACTTTCTTCTTCCAAAATTATTACTACATTCTCCGTTATATACTGCAAATGCTTATTTTTGGAGCGTAGTAAATATTTTATATTTAAACTAACAATTGTATGCTTTTGGTGAAAATTATTTAAGAATATAAATATTTAATTACAACACTTCAAATGGCAGGCGAGATCAAAAAAGTTGGCGTTCTTACTTCCGGTGGCGATTCCCCCGGCATGAATGCTGCCATCCGCGCAGTAGTTCGCACGGGCATTTATTATGGCCTGGAAATGTTTGGGGTTATGCGCGGCTATCTTGGCATGATCGAGGATGATATTTTTCAAATGAACTCGCGTTCTGTTGCTAACATCATCCAGCGCGGGGGCACCATTTTAAAAACCGCCCGCAGCAAAGATTTTTTTTCCCCGGAAGGCAGGCAGCGGGCTTATAATAACCTTGTGAACCGCGGCATTGATGCGCTGGTTGTTATCGGCGGCGACGGCAGCTTCACCGGCGCTTTAAAGCTGGCCACAGAATTTAACCTTCCCTGCGTTTGCATCCCCGGCACAATTGACAAAGACCTTTACGGCACTGATTATACCATTGGTTTTGATACCGCGGCCAACACTGCCGTTGAGGCCATTGATAAGATCCGTGATACCGCCGACGCGCACGACCGTTTATTTATTGTGGAAGTGATGGGCCGCCATGCGGGATATATAGCGCTGCACAGCGGCATAGCCACGGGCGCTGAAAATATTCTGATCCCCGAAGCGGAAACCAATATGGACGATGTGATCGCTTCGCTTTCAGAAAAAGAAAAAAGAAAAAAACTCGTTAACCTTATTGTGGTGGCAGAAGGCGATGAATTTGGCGGCGCTAATGAAGTTGCACGCGCAGTAAAAGAAAAGCTGCCGCATTTGGATACACGGGTTTCTATACTTGGCCATATACAGAGAGGCGGCTCCCCCACTTGCCTTGACAGGCTTATAGCAAGCCGCATGGGTTACCATGCCATAGAATCGTTGCTGGAAGGGCGATATAATGTAATGGTAGGGGTGGTGAATAATGCAATGGCTTATACTCCTATTGAGATCGCTATCCGCGAAAAACAAAAGATCAGCGACGAATGGCTGAAAATCGTAAAAATATTAGCGAGCTAAAAAACAATTAATCAAAAAATTCCCATGGCAAAAGATCTATCCAAATACACCTATCCAGATATGGATAATACTGCCGGTATAAAACACAGTTTTCACCGAACTAAAATTGTTGCGACCGTAGGGCCTGCCTGCAATACGTATGATAAATTGCTGGAGTTGGTTAAGGCAGGCGTAAATGTTTTTCGGCTAAATTTTTCTCACGGCACACATGAAGACAAAGCGGACATCATACAGCACATTCTCAAAATAAACAAAACAGAACCCTATAATATCTCGATCCTCGCAGACCTGCAAGGGCCAAAACTAAGGGTTGGGGAAATTGAGAATGGCGCCCTCACAATTAAAACAGGCGATATACTCACTTTTACTTCAAAAGAAAAGGTAGTTGGCACAAAGGAAAAGATATATGTGTCCTATCCCAATCTTCATTTGGATGTAAAACCGGGCGACAAGATATTGATCGATGATGGCAAACTGGAGGTTGTGGTGATAGAGATCACAAAAGAAGACGAAGTGAAAGTAGCCGTTACCTATGGGGGCATTTTGCTTCCTAAAAAAGGGGTTAACCTTCCTGATACAGCTATTTCTTTGCCTTCAATGACCGAAAAAGATGTTGCAGACCTTGCATTTATTGTGACACAGGAGGTAGATTGGTTAGCGCTTTCTTTTGTAAGAAAAGCGGAGGACATAGTTGATCTGAAAAAAAGACTGGCAGAAACTAAGAGCGAATTAAAAGTGATCGCAAAAATAGAAATGCCTTCAGCACTGGCTGATCTGAGAAATATTATTCTTGAATCTGATGGAGTAATGGTGGCGCGGGGAGATCTTGGAGTAGAACTGCCAGTAGAAAAAGTGCCCATGGCGCAAAGAGAAATTATCCGCAAATGCATCCATCGGGCAAAACCTGTGATCGTGGCAACACAAATGATGGAAAGCATGATTGAACACGTAAAGCCTAACCGCAGCGAAATAACCGACGTGGCAAATGCGGTGCTTGAAGGTGCTGATGCTGTAATGCTTAGTGCTGAAACTGCTACCGGCAATCATCCGTCACTGGTGGTAGAAACCATGCGGAAAATAATCATGGAAGTAGAAAGAACAGAATATCGTTATAACAGGGAAGAAGATCTTAAACCACAACCTAAATCACCGTCTTTTCTCAGCGATGCTATTTGTTATAATGCCTGCAAAATTGCAAGAGATGTTAGTGCGCAGGCAATAATCGCAATGTCAGCGTCCGGTTACACAGCTTTTATCGTGAGTAGTTACCGTCCTCAATCCGCCCTGTTTGTTTTTACCAAAAAGAAAACCCTTGTAAACCAGCTAAGCCTGAGTTGGGGAGTGCGCGCATTTTATTATGACGAAGAAGAGAGCCTTGATAAAATTATAAACGATCAGCTAAATATTTTAAAAGAAAGAGGATACCTAAAGCAGGGAGATGTTGTGATAAATACTGGCAGTACACCGGTATCCTTACATTTGCCAACCAATATTTTGAAAATAACAAAAGTGGAATAATTTTATTTGGTGCGATTTAGCACCATGTTATGCTCTAAATATTACTTTTTACAAAAAATTTAAATTTGAACAAAATTAGAATAGCCACTTTGGCAGAAAATAAAACAACATGGAAACTGATCTGGCAAAATCCTTTATTCAGAAAAAAAGCTCTAATCGGCTCGGTAGCTCTAATTGCTGTATTAATTTATTTTCCGTTTTTCTTTAATTTGATTGAAAAAAGAAATGGCTTTGAAGTGAATGATTGGCTTCTTGATAGAATACCCATCAAAAATGTTTCCAGTGTTATTTTTATTTTATTATGGTCCACTGCACTGCTTACACTTGTAAGACTTTTGCAACAACCACGTCTTTTCCTCTTGTTCTTATATTCATTTCTATTTCTCTGCATTTCGCGCATTATTACAATTTCATTAATTCCACTGAATCCCCCAAAGGGATTAATTCCTCTTATAGACCCCATTAGTAATTTTTTTTATCCAGAAAAATTTATCACAAAAGATCTTTTTTATTCTGGCCACACAGCTACACAATTTCTTATGTTTTTATGTTTGCAGAAACGAATAGATAAAATAATTACATTTTGCTCTACGATCATCATAGGGTTTTTAGTATTGGTACAACATGTACATTATTCATTGGATGTTATCGTAGCGCCTTTTTTTGCTTACATGGTTTATCTTATCGGTATAAAGACCAGTTATTTTTCATCAAACGGATAAAGAATCAAGTTTGATTAATTTTTAGTTTAACATTAAATTCATAATTTAATAACTTTTATCTTTGG
Source organism: uncultured Bacteroidota bacterium (assembly GCA_963771435.1). Classification (GTDB taxonomy): domain Bacteria; phylum Bacteroidota; class Bacteroidia; order Chitinophagales; family Chitinophagaceae; genus CAVYTF01. The sequence goes on from CAVYTF010000027.1 coordinate 96,293, forward strand.
CACATCTTAAATGCTTAAAACAAACGTATTATTTATAATTCAGCATTGGTTAACGGATAAGGGTAATTTTGACCAGAATTTAAAAAATTTTGATTTTCATGACAGATAGCACAGTATTATCAGGAAGAGAATGGATCAAGTTTAATGTTTTGCGGCCACTATTAATTGGAATGGGAAAAGCTATAGCTCCTTTTTCAACCGTAGGCAATCCTCCTGTTTTTTCAAATGACCTGTTTCCTTTTACACAATCATTGGAAAAGAACTGGCCTGCCATAAGAAGAGAATTAGAGCAAGTGATGCAATTTCATGAAGCATTGCCCGCCATACAGGATATACAGCAGGAACAGTCTGTACTTTCTTCTGACCAAAAATGGAAAACTTTTTTTCTGTTTGGCTTTGGTACCAAGTCTGAACAAAATTGTGCCGCTTGTCCTGAAACAACAAAAACACTAGAAGAGATACCTGATTTGCTTACTGCTTTTTTCTCTATCATGTACCCCAGCAAACACATACCCGCACATGAAGGTTTGTTTAAAGGCATCGTACGCACGCATTTAGGGATGATCATTCCGAACAATAATGCGAGTAACGAATGCAGGATGCAGGTTGGTGACAAAACCATTTCCTGGAAAGAAGGAAAAGCAGTTGTTTTTGACGACACTTACACCCATGAAGTATGGAATGATTCCAATGGTATACGTGTGGTGCTGCTGATCGATACCATCCGTCCTTTTAAAAGCCCTTTCTCCAATATTAATCGCGGAATTATAAATTTGATCATTGGTTCTTCCCATGTTAAAGATGCCGTAAACAATCATAAAGAATGGGAAGGCAAATTCAATAAAATATTTTCATAGCAGTATTTTTTTACACAACATTTCTCTTTAAAAAAAATTATTCTATGTCAAAAATTGAAACAAAAACATTCGCCCTAGAAGATAAACTATCAGAGGAACAACTAAAATATTTCCGCAAGAACGGTGTAATGCGTTTTCCAGGGTTCTTTAAGAAAGATGTTATAACAAAAATAATCAGCGAAACTGACCGAATAGATAAAGAATGGATAGCAGAAGGCCGCACAAAAGTAAACGGCACCCTGCTTAAGTTTGGGATTGATGAATATGGCAACAAACTCATCCAGCGCTCCTGTTTTCTTTCTCAATTCAGCCCCTATCTGCACGAAGTATTGCAGGACCCACGTTTCCAATCGTTCATAGAACTGCTGTACCCTTACGAAGGTCGCCTTACTGAAGATGAAAAAGACGGCCTTGTTTTAAACCATTATGTACGTGTTGAAGGCGGTGTTTTCAGCAAAATGGGTTGGCATACTGACTGTCCACGCGACTTATTTTTAGGCCAAAAGATAACCCCCATGCTCAATGTAGGCATCCATATGGACGACTGCCCCTTTGAAAACGGTGGCTTGCGTGTATTGCCCGGCACACATAAAAAAGGCACCATGAACCTTGTTTTCGGCAAAAGATATTACAGCAATGGCGATGACAAAAGGGAAGTCGGCTTTAATATTGAGGCGGGCGATCTCACTATTCATGAAGGCCGTACATGGCACAGAGTAAAGCAATCGCCAAACTTTGGTGCAGCAAGCCGCAGGCGTGTATTGTATGTGCCTATCATAACCGGCAAATACATGCCAAAGAATGAAAGAAGCAGAACCGCACTCTATCATTATTTCAGATAAAATTGCATTAGCTTTACAACTCCAAAAGCCAACAGTTCGTTGGCTTTTTATTTAAAACAACTTATGGCCTACGCATTGATAACCGGAGCTAGCAAAGGGATCGGTAAAGAAATTGTTTATCAGCTTTGTGAAAGAAAAATAGACGTTCTGCTTGTGGCAAGAAGCGAAATTTTATTGCAACAATTAAAAACAGAAGTAGAAACAAAATACAACGTAAAAGCAGCCTGTTTTGCCACTGATCTTTCAAAACCGGGAGCTGCCAAGGCAGTATTCGACTGGTGTACTGCAAACGACTATACTGTTAATATCCTTGTAAACAATGCCGGTTATGGTTTAAGCGGCCATTTTGAGAAATACGGATTAGCTGAACATGAGGACATGATGCATTTAAATATGGATACCCTTGTTGGATTAACTCATCTTTTTCTGCCCAAGTTAAAAAAACAACCACAATCTTACGTTTTAAATATAGCCAGTGCTGCCGCTTATCAATCCATTCCATATTTAAGTTTATATTCCGCTACCAAAGCCTTTGTGCTTAGCTTTTCGAGAGGGCTGAATTACGAGTTAAAAGATACCAGTGTCTCTGTTACCTGTGTTTGCCCAGGCGGCACAGAAACTGACTTTGGCAATCGTGCAAATATTGGCGTAAAAGCCATCAAAGCTGGAGAAAAGCTAAACATGCAACCGGGGGAAGTGGCAAAGATCGCCGTCGAAGGCCTTTTTAAAAAGAAAAAGGAAGTGATAACGGGTTTCGTGAACAAACTGGGGGTGTTCCTTGCATGGTTAGCGCCCAAAAGTTTAACTGAAAGCGTAGCCGCAAAGATCTACCAGGACTAACAACTTTTTCCTCCGCAATATTTTTATATATTTGCAGCTCGAAAATCATGGCTGCGTAGCTCAACTGAATAGAGTATCTGACTACGGATCAGAAGGTTTCAGGTTTGAATCCTGACGCGGTCACAAATCCCAATATCTTTTAAAGATCCTGTAAATTAAGCTTACAGGATCTTTTATTTTACAAAAAATAAACAGGCCGTGCTATATTTGGGCACAGTTAACATTTCCAAACATCATTTCCATGAAATATCCCGCCCGCTTTTCATTTTTAATATTGCTCTTTCTAAGCTGTTGTGCCATGAAAAAAATAACTCACACAAAAGTTTCAGTAAATTTAGACAAAGGGCAGGCAGCGCTCTCCGTTCATAAAGACGATACTATACTAGTAAAAATGCCCATGGTTGCCGGAACAGGTTTCGTTTGGCAGGTTGAAGGCAAGCCCGCCACCTGCACCCTTGACGCGGTCAATTACGAAAAAACGCCAAAAGGGTTAATGGGCGGAACCACCATTCAGGAAATTTCCCTCATCGCCACGGCCAAAGGAAAAGAAGACATTAAGTTTTTTTATTCAAGGCCGTTTGAAAAAGGGCATTTGCCCGCACAAACCAGCATACTGCATCTCACCGTGGAATAATTCCCCTTTTTACTTAATTACCGTATTTATACGGTACCCGTTACCGTATTTATACGGTGCTCGTTACCGTATAAATACGGTGCTCGTTACCGTATTTATACGGTAAAAAATACCGTATAAATACGGTTTTTTAAGAAATAAGCGCCGTCTATTTTTGCAAAATGTTATTAGGAACAAAAAGAAGTTTTGGAAGGATTCTCCCAGTTTAGACCAGAGCAGACTAAGAATAGTCCAGAGCATTTTAAGCTTAGTCCAGAGCGGACTAAGAATAGTCCACGGCATTTTAAGCTTAGTCCAGAGCAGACTAAGAATAGTCCAGACCATTTTAAACTTAGACCAGAGCGGACTAAGCTTAGTCCAGAGCATTTTAACCTTAGTCCAGAGCAGTCTAAACCCTTTTTTAGCTGTTTTTAGACGTAAAACTGTATTTTCTTAATTTTTAAACCATAAAAAAATCTAAAATGGCAACTTACATTGAGGCAAAAGACCTCCCTTTCGACAAACAACTGAACACTTTTTGCATCGGTGCGCCGGGAGTTCAAAAAGAACTGGACCTGGACGACACAAAGATCGCAAACCTGCAGGCGAGCAACACACTGGTAGCGTTTGTGGAGCAGCAGGCAGAAGATGCGGAAAATTATTTTCATGGCGTTATTAAGTACAAAAATTTGCTGCGCTATGGCAATGGCACCGAAGTGCTGGGGCCGCTGCTTGCGCCGCCGGTGTATCCTGACCCGCTGCCCGAAGTAACCACGGCCAACGTGCAGGGGCAGTTTGCAGACCTTATTCAGGATTGTGTGCGCAGCGGCAACTACACCGTTAACATTGGCGAGTCTTTGGGCATTGTTAAACCAACAACTGTTTTTGAGCCCCAGGCAGGCGCGCCCATGCTGAAAGTGAGCCTTGCCGCTGGCGGCCACCCGCTGCTGCACGTTAAAATAGGGCAGTATGATGGTTTTCAAATTTGGAAAGACAGCGGCGACGGCAATGGTTATGTTTTGTTGAACTTAAGCGTTCGCCCTGATTTTTTAGACCTTTCAACGCTGCCCCTTGCCGGTGCAAGCGCCACCTGTAAGTTTAAAGCGATCTATGTGTATCAAAACCAGCAGGCCGGGGCTTGGAGCAGTGAAGTGGTAATTACGGTTTATGGAAATGTGTGATCTTTAATTTGGATGATCGGTTACTTGCGCAAATGCATTCGAAAGAATGAGGTTTGCGCAAGTTTTTTTTGAGGTAAATTGCGAAGCAGTACCAAATTTGTTTATGGCAAAGTATATCCTTTCGTTTTTATTCTTTTTTATGACAATAAACAATTCAAGAGCCCAATCGCTGCAAACAGTTGCACAAGTGGATCTGAAAAAATATGCGGGCAAATGGTACGAGATCGCTTGTTACCCGCAGTGGTTTCAGAAAAACTGCCATTGCACCACTGCCGAATATACTTTAAGCGAAAAGGGGTACGTGGTAGTAGAAAACCGCTGCAATAAAGACAGCGTTACCGGCAAAAAATCGTATATCAAAGGCAAAGCATTTGTGGAGAAAAATTCAGGCAATGCAAAACTGAAAGTTCAGTTCTTTTGGCCCTTTAGGGGCAAATACTGGATCATTGACCTGGCAGATGATTACAGCTATGCGGTGGTTAGCCACCCGAACAAAAAATATTTGTGGATACTTTCCAGGACGCCTAAAATGAACGAGGAAACTTACCGGCAGATCATTTCCCGCCTGGAAGAAAAAGGATTTGATCTGACAAAACTGAAACAGACAGAACAAGTTAATACAACAACCCTACCTTGATAGTATTTTTTGGGGTAGATTTAGAATTTCTTACTTTATTCGATATTTAACTTTAGAAAAAATTTATAAGCCATGAAACATCAAGCAAGATCAATAAGAGCTTTTATTGGAGCAATAAATTTTGAAGAATCCAGGCAGTTTTATAAAGACTTAGGTTTCCAGGAATCAGTGGTCGCAAAAAATATGTCTTACTTCAGCATTTCCGAAACCTTAGGTTTTTACCTGCAGGATGGCTACGTAAAAGATTGGGTGGATAATTCAATGATATTTCTTGAAGTTGACAATGTTGATGAATATTGGGAGGAGCTGAAAAGCCTCGGCCTGCAGCACAAGTATAAAAATGTAAGGCTCACGCCCATTAAAAAATTAGACTGGGGAAAAGAATGCTTTATGCACGACCCTTCGGGCATACTTTGGCATTTTGGAGAGTTTAAAAGGAATAAATCTGCTAATACAACAGCCTTACCTTAATCGTTTCCTTTACCTTTTTCAACAGATCCAGCGCCTGGGTAGAGAGTTTTTTATCCACGTCCAGCACCACGTAGCCAATATCATCATTCGTTTTCAAGTATTGCCCCACAATATTGATGTTGTATTTGGAAAGCTGTGTGTTTATTTCGCTCAGCACCCCCGGCACATTTTTATGAATATGCAAAATGCGATGCGCGCCTTCCACGGGCGGCAAGCCAATAGCCGGCACTGTATGCGAGCCGTTGGTAATGCCTTTTTCAAGGTAATTAAACAATTTAATGCTCACGTCTTCGCCAATGTTTTGCTGTGCCTCCTCAGTGGAGCCGCCAATATGTGGCGTAAGGATAACATTGGGCAGGCCCTGCAAAGGGGTTTCAAACTTATCGCCATTCTTTTCAGGCTCCCATGGGTAAACGTCAATGGCCGCGCCGCTCAGGTCGCCATCTTTTAGAGATCTTGCAAGCGCAGTGAGGTCAACCACTTCTCCGCGGGCGTAATTAATAAGTATAGAGCCCTTTTTAAAATATTTAAGCGTGGTTTTATTGATAAGGTTTTTTGTCTGCTTTGTTTCCGGCACATGCAGGGAAACAATATCGGCGTTAGCTACCACATCTTTCAGACCCTTTGCTGAAGAAGCATTCCCTAGCGGGAGTTTTGTTTCCACATCATAAAACAGCACCTTCATGCCCAACGATTCGGCAAGCACACTCAACTGCGAGCCAATATTGCCATAACCAATAATGCCCAGCGTTTTGCCGCGAAGCTCAAAGCTGCCCTTTGCTTCTTTCATCCAAAGGCCTTCATGGGCCGCTTTATTTTTATCAGGGATTCGCCTTATCAGCATGATGGAAGCGCCGATGACAAGTTCAGCCACGCTTCTCGTGTTGCTGTATGGCGCATTAAAAACTGCGACGCCTTTTTTGGTGGCTTCTTTCAGGTTTACCTGATTAACGCCGATGCAGAAACAACCGATTGCCTGCAGTTTGTCGGCGGCCTCAAGCACATGGGGGGTAATTTTTGTTTTGGAACGAATGCCCAAGAGATGCACATCTTTTATTACATTCACCAGGTCATCCTCACTTAACGCGCCGTTTATTTTGCGAACAGCAGCGTAACCATTTTGTTTAAATCGCTCTACCGCTTTATCGCTGATATTTTCTAAAAAAAGAATGTTTATTTTTTCCTTAGGATAACTTGTTATGTCGCTCATTTTTGTTGTCTTTAAAATCGGCTAAAATAAAAAAAAATCCCCCCGGTTTTCGGAGGGACTTATTGAACATGCTTTGAAAATTATTTTTTCTTTGCGTAGCGCTTGTTGAATTTGTCAATACGGCCGGCAGTATCAACCAACATATTCTTCCCAGTGTAGAAAGGATGCGAGGTGTTGGAAATTTCCAGCTTTATCAGCGGGTATTCGTTACCGTCTTCCCATTTTACCATTTCTTTTGATTCCTCCTGTAGAGCGCCCTAGAAAGGAAATGCCGTTACTCATATCTTTGAACACAACAAACTTGTAATTTTTTGGATGGATGCCTTCTTTCATGATCTTTTATTTTAGTTGCGCGGATTTTGCCGTGCTATTTTTTATTTTTCGAGGCGCGAAGATAAGGAGAATAGGTTTGGAAACAAAAAGAAAAACAAATTTATAATAACCCCCCTTGTAACTTGCCTGCCTCTTATCTTGCAAACCGATGTTGTCTTTCAACGAAATTAAAATAACGCAGTTCCGGAATTATATTTTTCGATCATTTTCTTTTACTGAGAAAATAATTGGCATTTGTGGTGCAAACGGCAGCGGCAAAACAAATCTGTTGGATGCTTTGCATTATCTATGTTTTACCAAAAGCTATTTTACAAGGCCGGAAAGCCAAAGCGTGCATTATGACCAGGGGGGATTTCGGATTGAAGGGTTTTTGACAGAAGAGAATAAAACACACAACCTTGTTTGCATTCTTCGGGAAAACAACAGGAAAGAGTTTTTGATGGATGGGGAAGTTTATAAAAAATTTTCTGAGCATATAGGCAAGTTTCCTTGCGTCATGGTTGCGCCTGATGACGTGGTTTTAATAACCGGCAACAGCGAGGAACGAAGAAAATTTATTGACGCCATTTTATCACAGCTTTATAAAGAGTATTTAAAAAGTTTAATTGATTATAATAAAATATTACAGCAAAGGAACAGTTTCTTAAAGGCTGTTGCGGAGCATCATCGTTTGGATGAAGACTTGTTTAATACTCTAGATGAACAGTTATCTGAAACGGGACAATATATTTTTGACAGGCGAAAAGATTTTTTACAACAGTTTCTTTTGCAGATAATACAACAATATCAAATGATCGCGGGAATAACCGACAAAATTGAAATTGAATTTGATAGCCAGTTGCATAAAATAAATATGATCGATCTATTGAAAGAAAATCGCAACAAGGATTTGTATTTGCAACGTACGGGTTGTGGCATTCATAAAGATGATCTTGAAATAAAAATGAACGGAGAAGTTTTTAAAAATATAGCTTCGCAGGGACAGCGGAAAAGTTTATTATTTGCTATGAAACTTACTGAGTTTCTAACCTTGAAAGAACATAAAGGATTTTCGCCAGTTTTATTATTAGATGATGTATTTGAAAAATTGGATGAACAAAGGATTAATAATTTACTCTGCGAAGTGTGTATAAAAGAAGATGCGCAAGTTTTTATCACAGATACTCACAAAGAACGATTGCAACAAACTTTTGAAAACTTAAACACTCCCTATCAACTTATTGAATTGCACAAATAAAGATGATCAATAACATTTTCTACAAAAAATCTAATTTTATACCATGGCACAACAACTTGGCGATGCACTCAAACAATTTATCAGCAAAAGCAAACTGAAAAATGGTCTGCGGGCTGTGCAGATAGAAGAAGTGTGGGAAATACTAATGGGGAAGACAATTGTTCGCTATACTGTAAAGATCGAGATCATCAATAAAACATTATTCATATGCACTTATGTAGGCCCGCTGAAGCAGGAATTGCTTTATCAAAAAACAAAGATCATTGAAAGAATAAATGAGGCTCTAGGGGATGGCACAGTGAATGAAGTTGTGATACAATAATCAATCCTCTACAAAATTTATGACATCGGTCATAACATCATTGATACCTATCATTCCTTTAAAATTAAACCCATCAAATACAGGTAACCATCCCATTTGATATATCCATTAGTTTCATGCAATTCCTGGCAGAATCTTTTGCAATTACCATTGTCAATTTTGAAGACATTACATCTTTTACAGGTGCATGTAACGGTTGCTTTTCAACAAAAGCACTATTGCGCAGATAATCAGATTCTGAAAAAATACCCTCATATTTTCTTTATCAAAAACACTCAAATAGTGCAGGTTTTCATTTTTCATAATATTGATGGCAACAAAAATGGCAACTTGCGCATCAATATGATTGAATTTTCTATTTTTACATCACGAATTTCTGCTACTGTGTGTATAGGAGTAATTTAGGGGTTTATAAAGAGCGTAAAGTTTAAAAAAAGATCGATAACAAACAAAAAATAAATCTATTTAACAGCAATTTCTATCAGCTCCCTATCTTCAATCTTGGATCGTTAACACTATACAAGATATCGGCTATAATATTTATCAAAATAAAAAAAGCGGCAGTAATAAGAACACTGCCCATTACTACTGGATAATCAAGTTTTTCTAAAGCATCCACGGTTGTTTTACCAAAGCCATTCCATCCAAAAATATATTCAACAAAAAAAGCGCCTGCAAGCAATTCAGCAAACCATCCTGTAACGGCGGTGATAACTGGATTTAAGGCATTAGGCAAAGCATGTCTAAACACCACTGTTTTTTTATTGAGCCCTTTGGAATAAGCTGTTCTTATGTAATCCATAGAAAGCACATCAAGCATTGCGCTCCGGGTGAGTTGTGTTATGATGGCAAGTGGTCGAATACCTAAGGTAATTGCAGGAAGGATCAGGTTTTTTAGAGCCAACTGCTTTCCTTTCAATGCTTCATAATCGTACAAACTGCCCGTCATATGAAGCCCTGTATGATTGCTTAAAACAAAACCAAACAGATACGCTAATAAAATACCCATAAAAAAAGAGGGCGCTGAAATGCCCAGCACACTTGTGAAAATAGCAGAGGTATCAACCCAGGCATCTTTTTTAACTGCAGCTAACACGCCAAGTAATATTCCAAAAAAAGTGGCGATGAACATGGCTGTAATTGTGAGTACGATCGTATTTGGCAATACATTAAACAAAAGATCCGAAACATTTTGCTTAGTTTGATAAGAGCGCCTCAAATAAGGTACTTTAATTCCAAATTTCGTTTCTCCGCCAAAGAAAAATCCTTTTAAATTTTTTGTTTTTATTTCTTCTTTTGAATAAATGGAAACAGGTGAAATATCATCCGCATATAAAAGAAATTGTTTCCATTTTGGCTGGTCTAAACCAAGTTCTTTGCGCATGTTTTGAATGGTTGTGCTGTCGCCGGTTTGCCCCATAATCAATCTTGCAGGATCTCCAAATCCCTGGAAAAGAAAAAAAACTACACCAACTACGCCTGCAAGAACAAGCAATCCATAAAGGAGTTTCCGGATAATAAAATAAAACATTCAGAGATGTTATTTTATTTTTGAAATAAAAGCGTCTATATCAGCATGACTTTTTTTATCCAAAATATTCCCCTGCTTCATTAAAAAATAAGTTGCGTTAGAGCGTGCGGCAGTTCTTACGATTGTGTTATCGCAGCGCAAAATGGTTACTTCACTTTGATCAAATATTTTTAAGGCTTCATCCGGAGACGAGGTGACGATAAACACAGGTATTTTTAATTCTTTAGAATTATTTAGCACTTTATTAAAAGCATCTTTTTGCCTATCCCAGTCATTAAAATCCTGGTTAAATACCAATACATATTTATTCCCCTGGTTTAAAATGGCAAGAGTTGTATCGTCCCCATTCAATTTTCTCAAGGAGAAATCTGCTATCACTGGAAGGTCATTCCCTTTTTTTATTAATTTATCATACCGGTCAAGAAAAGTATAGGTAGAGTCAAGGTTTTCAGGGATATGGTTTTCATCAAATTCTATTATTTTGTCTTCTTTCTTGTAGCGAAACATCATAGCCATGCTGTCGGCACGCGCGCCGGCAGGTATTTTCATTTCTTCAGGAATATTTTTACCGATCTTGTATGGAAGACAATCTACAATAGGTAAGTGCTTTAGCACATACGCTTCTAAACCACAAACAAAAACAACTACAATAATTAATAAGAAAGATGAAACAATATTGTTTCTGAGAAGAGGTGATATTTTTTTGTAATTAAAACATAAAACAAGTGTCAGCAGGAGTAAAAAAATGTCTTTTAAGAATGATTGCAGATCTGTCATAGGGAAACAATCGCCAAAACATCCACATTCCTTGATCTTTCCTGAAAGCAATGCGTAACCCGTTAAAAAAGCAAAGAAAATAATTAAGACAAAGAGAAGCCGCGTGAAAAACTTCATGCGCCAGCCAACTATTACTGCTACTCCGGCAAGCACTTCCAACACATTCATCAGTAGCGCAAACGAAAGTGTGTAATTATCAAGCAAATGAAAATTCCACGCAGAAAAAAATTCCTGCATCTTATAACTCAATCCCAGCGGGTCATTCGCTTTTATTAAACCGGAAAAAATAAAAAGCAAGCCCACGATCCAGCGGACAATATTTATAAAGATTTTCATTTATTGAATTTAAAAAGTAAAAAGTAAAAAATAACTATACTGCTCCTAACTCCTTTCCCCGATAAGTATCAAAGCAAACACTGCATAATTAAGTATGTCCACATAATTTGCATCAATGCCTTCGCTTATTAATGTTCTGCCATCATTCTGTAAAATTTGCCTTGCACGCATTAGTTTCATTAATATCAGATCAACAAAACTTTCCTGTGCCATTTCCCGCCACGCTTCACCGTAATCGTGATTCTTATCCTGCATTAATTTTTTAGTTACTAATATTTGCTCATTATATTTTGCAACTGCTTCGCCGATTTCAAGGTCTTCAACCTCAGGGTCATTCAATTTCAATTGCACAAGGCCAATGACCGCATAATTTATTACGCCTATAAATTCAGAAACTATATCATCACTTATTTTTTGCTCTTTTAATTCCTGGATATTTCTTATCCGCAGCGCCTTTATAAAGATCTGGTCAATAACTGAAATTGTACGCAACACCCGCCATGAAGTGCCATAATCCTTTGTTTTTTTAATAAAAATATCCCTACAATTTTCAATCACTTTATCATATTGGTCATTTGTGGCGTTCATTTTTTATTGCTTTAAAAATATTTATTTTGATTGAAAAGAAAACTCCTGCTGCCCTTGCCTAACTCATAACTTCGTTCAAAAATAAAGGAAAGCATACAATGTTTACACTCAACTGCAATGGAAGATCGTTAATAATTGGTAAGCCAATAGTTATGGGCGTGATCAATATTACGCCTGATTCATTTTGCAGTGGCAGCCGGAAAACCGATCTTCCCGATGCTTTAACGCTTGCAGAGAAAATGATCGCCGAAGGCGCTACCATCCTTGATATTGGAGGTCAAAGCACGCGCCCAGGCAGCTTACAAGTTTCAGCAGAGGAGGAATCAAAAAGGATTTTGCCCGTTATTGAAGCAATTGCAAAAAAATTTCCGCAAACATTTATTTCTGTGGATACTTTTTATGCGCCTGTTGCAAAACAGGCGGCTGAAGCCGGGGCACTAATAGTGAACGACATCAGTGGCGGAAATTTAGATGCTGAGATGCTTTCAACAGTTGCGTTATTGAAAGTGCCATTTATTTGTATGCACATGAAAGGCACACCTCAAACCATGCAGCAAAATGCTGTTTATGAAAATGTTTCCCGCGAAGTGTTGGATTTTTTTATCCGTCAAATTGAAAATTGCCGCCTTGCTGGAATCAATGATGTGATAGTAGACTCAGGCTTTGGTTTTGGCAAAACTATTGCGCATAATTTCGAACTGCTCAGAAATCTATCCGCTTTCAAAATGCTTGACAGGCCGGTCCTTGCCGGAGTTTCCCGAAAGTCCACAATTTATAAAACGCTCCACATTACCCCCGAAGAAGCATTGAACGGAACCACCGTTTTGCAAACCATCGCCCTGTTAAATGGCGCATCTGTCCTCCGCACCCATGACGTTAAGGAAGCTGTTGAGGCTATAAAACTCGTCGGGGCTTACCAAAAAAATCAATAAAACCCAATTTACTTCTATTCCTTCAGTTGGGAGTTGAAACTCTCAACAAGGCATTGAAGACTCCTCAACAGGCAGTGGAGACTCTCAACAAGGCATTGAGGACTTCTCAACAGGCAGTTGAAACTCTCAACAAGGCATTGAGGACTCCTCAACAGGCAGTGGAGACTCTCAACAAGGCATTGAGGACTTCTCAACAGGCAATTGTTGTTGGGAAAGTCATCTTTATGGCAATAAAAAACTCAGAAGAAGCGCCCTACAACAGGTTGCTCCTTCTGAGTTTCTTTTAATAAATCAGCTATTTCTTTTTCCCTGTGCTGTCTTTTGGATGCTGCGCTTTTTGCATCATCTGCTGCATTTGCTGCATCTGCTGGGGTGTAAGGTGCCCCATTGGGTTGCGCATTGGTTGTGGCGGAGCTATTTTCACGTCAACAACCTCTATGTCAAAAATTAAATTTGAATATTGCGGAATAACCGGCGGCCTGCCCTGCCCACCATAAGCAAGCATTGCTGGAATATATAGCGTGCCCTTGCCTCCTTTTCCAAACAGTTGCAACCCTTCTTCCCAACCGGGAATAACACGATGCATGCCCAAAATAACGTCTATGGGCTTTTTCCTTTTTGAGGTATCCAATACTTTTAAGGTATCCATATTAGTTTCAAACACTGTGCCTGTTGTTTCAAGTGATCCTTTATAATAGATACTTGCCTGTTTGCCTGAATCAGCCATATTTGCGGTATCGCCGACATTTTCTACATGCACCAAAACTCCACTTTTTGTACTTTGGGTCTTTACCCCTTTTTTATCAACATAAGCCTGCAGGTCTTTTGTTTCATCAGCAGTTAATTTTTTAACCGCATTTTGATAATCCTCCATTACGTCTTTCTGGTTATCAAAAACCTGCAATATCCTTCCATTGCAATGAATGACACCGCCACGCGCAAACGCTTTTGTATATTCAGGAATTTCACCCCTGTTCTTTAAGGTATCAACATTGATGAGGCATTCTATAGAATCCCCCACCCTGCATTTATTGAGTATTTCAGTTGGTGTATAGCGCGACCTGGCGGATGTATCTACCGGCGAATAGGCGGGAATTTTGCCAGCGGTGGCATTTAGAATTGAATCTTTATTGCTTCCTGCCAAATGCACGCTATAAATAATATCGAGTTTGGCAAATTGTCCCGGCTTAAGTAACGGGCCTTTTTCTTTCCCCGGGAATATCTTATACAAGAGGCCCGAGGGGCTTTTCTGATAATTAACGTTGCAGGATGCAAATATCAATATTGCTGCTGCAAGAAATAGTACTTGTTTCATGTTTATTGTAGTTGTTCTTTATATTGTTTTAAAACGTTTTTAAATTTTATTACGTTTGCTTCCACCGGATCATTACTTCTTCCGCCGGAAGCGTTTTTGTGGCCGCCGCCTTGAAAATGCAGGCGTGCGAAACTGTTCACATCAAATCCTCTCTTGCTCCTGAAACTCCATTTCCGCTCTTCATCGCGATCTATAAGTAAAGCGCCAAACTTGACCCCTTCAATGGATAATAAATAATTGACCAAACCCTCTGTGTCGCCTGTTTTCATGTGAAACTTCAGCAGATCAGCCTTGGGAATAACCATCAGGGCAGTATTTTCTTCATACAAAACCTCTAACCTGTTTAGCAAAGCGTGACCAAGAAAACGAAGCCGTTCTTCAAGAAAATTATCAAAGATATTTTCATGAATGACCGTATGATCAAAATTTGTTTTCCGCATAAGATCGGCCACCAGTTCATGAACTGAAGCAGTTGTAGATGCAAACCGGAATGAACCCGTATCCGTCATAACACCAGTGTAAATACAGGTCGCAATATCATTATTTATTTTATCTGCGAACGAAGATGACCTGATAAAATCATACGATCATTTCGCAGGTAGAGCTTTTAGCCGTATCGCTGATGCCAAAATCAAATGCGATTTCGTCGGGCTGCTGGTGATGATCAATTAATACTTTAACGGCAGAAGATCTTTCAATAAAAGGAGCAAGATTTTTTGTGCGGGAAAGTATATTGAAATCAAGGCAAAAAATAATTTCAGCATTGGCTACAATTTCAGTTGCCTTCTCTCTGTACTTTTCAAAATCAATAACCGTGTTGCAACCGGGCATCCAGTTTAAGAAATCTGCCCAGTTGGTGGGCGAAATAACGGTTGGCTCATGACCAAGCAATTTTAAAAAATGATATAAGCCTAAAGACGAACCCATCGCATCACCATCCGGTTTCTGATGCATAGTGATCACGATTTTTTTTGGGTGAGCCAGTTGCGGGTAAACCGCGCTTATATCCTGCATAAATGGCGGCAAAATTGCAGGTTTCACTTCATTCCTTCAAATCTTATTTTGTAAACGATCGATAAATGTTTTCATAATAATCGCGTTTCGCTTTTATTTCTTTCTTCAAAACATACTTTTGCGCAAAAATTTAAAAGCTATGAGTAACAGAACTTTTACAATGATCAAACCCGACGCCACATCCAAAGGCCATACGGGAGGGATTTTAGGCGCCATGATCAAGGGCGGTTTTCAAATTAAAGCCATGAAATGGACAAAGCTTACCGCAGAACAGGCAGGCGACTTTTACGCGGTGCATAAAGAAAGATCATTTTACAATGAACTGGTTTCTTTTATGAGCAGTGGGCCAATTGTAGCGGCTATTTTAGAAAAGGATAACGCAGTAGCTGATTTCAGGAAATTGATTGGTGCAACCGACCCTGCCAAGGCTGAAGAAGGTACTATCCGCAAACAATTTGCCTCTTCTATAGGCGAAAATGCCGTTCATGGCAGCGACAGCGACGAAAACGCAGCTATAGAAGGCAATTTTTTCTTTTCTAACCTGGAAAGATTTTAGCAGGATTGAAAAGCCAGCAGGCGATTTTCTAGTTTTTTGTATTAAAAATGATGAAAAACGGCCTTAAAAGTCAATTTTTGAGAGGTAGCGTAGGCTTCGTTGTGGGTAACGAACTCTTGGCTGTAGGTAGCGAACTCTTGGCTGTAGGTAGCGAACTCTTGGCTGTAGGTAGCGAACTCTTGGTTGTGGGTAGCGAGCACTTCGTTGTGGGTAACGAACTCTTGGCTGTAGGGTAGCGAACTCTTGGCTGTGGGTAGCGAACCCTTAGCTGTGGGTAGCGAACCCTTAGCTGTGGGTAGCGAAGCTTCCGCTACCCACAGCCGAACGTCCGGCACCTTCAATTTTTGAAGCTCCAAGCCTAAAAAAAGGCTTATATAAATGAAAATAGCTTTCTGAAGATAATTACCCCTATAGGTTATAAAGGCTTCCCCCTTTATTAAATAAGCGCTGAATTTTTTCTTCGACAGCGGCATTTTTTTCAACGAGTGGGGCATGGTGGGGTTTGATACGTGCATCTATCACAATTGGGCCTTTGCAACCCCAATGTTTATTTTCAGTAAAAGCGCCAATGCCATAAATGTCGTGGGATGGATTGCAACGTGTAAACGTTACCCATAAAAAATTACGGAGGTCAGCACTTACAAAATTTGAATCGTCACATAATATAATAATTGCTATTCCTGCAAGCTGATTTGAGATGGCGGAAAGGTTTTGGTTCAGGTCTTCCGTTTCTTTTTGCGCTGTATGATAATTTGCAAACTTATCCACCTGTATGGCAATAACGCCGGGCATTGCAATTTTGGAGTTATTAAAGCCATTCCACTCTTTTAACGCAGGAGGCACTTCAGTACACAGCCTTCTTTTTATATCGCCATAGGCGGCAAAAACCACTTTGCTGCCGCTGTTTAAGGAAGTGCCGGAATAATCCAGGGTGTCGATTGTGGTATTAGTGTAAAAATGAATGTCACGGGCAAAATCAATTCTTTCTAATAGATATTCTAAAAAGGGTTGCACTTTTTTGGTTGATAATTGATTGGTGCCATCAGCCGTGATAAATAAAAATTTGGCGAGGCTTAGTTGGCCGGTACCAAGAATATGATTGGCGATGGTTAAGATTTCAGCGGGTTGCTTTGTTTGCGCGTAAGGCGTGTACCGCTCGCTGCCAATTGCCAGCAGCAGGGGATGCACACCAGCAGCGTCTACTGCGTTTATTTCTTTGAGGCCGGGAATTTCCTTTGGAATGGCATCGCCGGTTAATTCATGGATCAATTCTCCGAACGCTGTATCCTCCTGAGGCGGCCGACCCACGACTGTGAAAGGCCAGATGGCATTCCTTTTTGCATAGACTTTATGCACTTTCATGACGGGAAATGGATGTTGCAAACTGTAGTAACCTAGATGGTCGCCAAAAGGGCCTTCGGGTTTATTTTCCCCCGAAAATACTTCACCCGTAATCACAAAATCTGCATCAGCGCTGATGCAAAAACCATCTTTATAAAAATAGCGAAACCGTCGGCCGCCAAGCAACCCTGCAAAAGTTAACTCGCTCATCCCTTCAGGCAAAGGCATTACGGCCGCCAAACTATGTGCAGGCGGGCCCCCAACGAAACAACTAACTTTTAAAGGCTGTCCTTTTTTATTTGCGTTAAATTGATGAACGCCAATGCCCCGGTGGATCTGGTAATGAAGGCCGACTTCTTTGTTTAATTCATATTCATTGCCGCTCAACTGGATGCGGTACATGCCAAGATTTGACTTCATAACACCTGGGAAATCGGCATCTTCCGTATAAACCTGCGGCAGGGTAACGAATGCGCCGCCATCTTTTTCCCAATGATGAATTAGCGGCAGATCAGTAATATTTATTTCTTCGTAAACAATTGGCTTTTTTACAGGGTTTCGTAGCGGCAGGGCCTTGAGCGCAGCAAGCGCAACAGGAATATTTTTAAAAGGATATTTGAAAGCCGCTGCCGGGTTATTCTTTAAGGCAATAGCCAGCTTCACTTTTTCAATCGTATCTCTGAAAATAAATTTGCTTCTCTCCAGAGTACCAAAAATGTTGGATGTCGCACGGTATTTTGCGCCTTTTACATTATCAAACAAAAGCGCCGGCCCCTGCTTTTCGTGCACCTTCAAATGAATGGCGGCCATTTCTAGGTAAGGGTCAACCTCTTCTTTCACGCGTACCAGATGCCCATGTTTCTTCAAATCATTTAAACATTGTTCAAGGGATGAATAAGTCATGTATTGGCAAAGGTAGCGAGCGGGCTGTAGTTGAGGTTAGAACAAATCGGGAAATATTAATAGGGGATCAATACGAGTTATACGTCTCATTTTAATTTATTTTTAGAAACGCGTCACTATTGTTAGTCCTTAGGATATATATAGATATAATGTTCCTATAAACTCGATCGATAAACGTGAAAAAATTGGTTAAGCTTTCTTAGTGGTTTTAAAAAAAGAGTATACCATCTAGGTTTAATCTGATTCAATTTCCATGCTTTTCTGTCTTCGATATTTGCGCGCAACCGATTTAATAAAGAGTTATTGCTTTGTCCGCCAACACGCATGTTTACAAGCACTTTCTCAAGATATGCAACCTTTGCCTGGTGCTTATATAAAAAACGAAGCATCAATTCGTAGTCCGCCGCACCCCATAAAGAAATATTAAATAATCCATGTTTGTCATACAATTCTTTTTTTACAAAGAAAGCAGGGTGTGGAGGCATCCAACCGAACAAGAAATTTTTTCTTTTATAAGAACCTGAAACCCATACACGTTTTTTTATAGAGGTATCTGTAGCGTCTACATAAACTAAATCACCATAGACAGCATCGCAATCAGTCTGACTAAACAGAGAAACCACTTCATCAATTACTTTTTCATCAGCATAAAAGTCATCTGAATTTAATATTCCGATTATTTCTCCTTTTGCAAGACGTATTCCTTTGTTCATTGCATCATAAACTCCACGATCCTTTCCACTAAAGATACTAACCTGATGATTCGTGGCATTGATTAATTCAATTGTATTGTCAGATGATAACCCATCAATAATTAAATGTTCTATTTCTGGATAGCTTTGACGTTGTACGGAAAGTAAAGTATCCCTAATAGTTTTAGCGCTATTATAGGTTGCTGTGATAATCGATACTTTCATTGGAGATTTTTTAATCATCAAACTTTAATATAAATTTTTACTTTCTAATTCGGTTCAATTGGAATCTTTCTTTAATTATTCAAATTAACCTTCCCTGATCTTTATTGCAGGTGTACCCTAATAAATATGAAACTTTCATGGTTTTTGTAGTAAGAGATTATATAGCCAGAAAATAATAATGACTCTTAGAAGCGCAACAGCGTTGCGAAAAAGGAGTTTCAAATTGTGAATAGCATCCGATACTTATTGCTATTCCTTGCATTTTTGGGGGGAGTATTAAATTCAGTTTCAGGGATATGTTTTTTATCTTCAGTGGATTGCAAATTATTTGCTCTGAGTTACAGGTTCGTTTTGGGAATAAAGATCTTGTTCTTTTGCGGGTGCCGCAAGACTTTTACGGTATTTTTTAAACATACTTTGCCACTGAATTTTTATTACCCCAAGCACTCCTTCTTTTAAAATTCCTTTGCTCATTTTGCTTATACCCACTTTTCTGTCACGGAAAGTAATGGGCACTTCCACTATTTTAAAACCGAGCTTCCACGCAGCGAATTTCATTTCGATCTGGAAAGCGTAACCAACAAAATTGATTGAATTGAAATTGATGGTGTCAAGCACTCTTTTCTTGTAACAAACAAATCCGGCGGTGGGGTCGTTTACGGGCAGGCGCGTGAGCAGCTTCGTATAAATAGCGCCGCCTTTGGAATATAAACGTCTGTCCAGCGGCCAGTTCTCGGTTTTCCCGCCGGGTACGTAGCGACTACCAACGGCAACATCGGCCACTTCGTCCTTGCAAGCATTGTATAGGCGGATAAGGTCCTGCGGATCATGGGAAAAATCTGCATCCATTTCAAAAATATATTCATAATCATGCTGTATGGCCCATTTAAACCCGTGGATGTACGCAGTGCCCAGGCCAAGCTTGCCTTTTCTTTCTTCTAAAAATAATTGACCATGATAATTATCAAAAAGGCTTTTTACAATATCAGCAGTGCCGTCAGGGGAATTATCATCAATAACCAATACATGAAAATTTTGCCTGAGCGAAAATATCGCATCTAATATCAAAGGAATATTTTCCTTTTCGTTATAAGTAGGTATGATGACTAACTTTTCCAACTAAAAATATATGGCGCTAAAATTAAAAAAATCTGCAATTATAAATTTGTATAGTTTTCTTAAATGTCAGAGTTTTTTAAGCAAGGTTTTATTAAGTATCTCTGTTAATTTCTTTTTGGTATGCATGGGGAAATCCCCTTTCATCATCCAGTCATAATACTGCGGTTCTGCTTTTAAAACCTCTGCAACAGGTTTTCCTTTGTGCTTCCCAAAATTGAATGTTTCCACGCTATTTACTTTTATAAACCTCCTCCCGAAATCTACCAGGTCATCCTCTCCGGTAAATTTTACTATTGAATCTACAGTGTTGCCAATCGTTGTGTAACGCTCTACTTGTGCTTCCAGAATTTCCCAAGTAGCAATCGCATCTTTTTCTGCACTATGCGCACCATCATGCGTTTTCTGGCAGAAAAACTTGTAGGCTGCGCTCAAGGTGCGCTGCTCCATCAGGTGAAAAACTTTCTGCACATCAACCATTTTTCTACCTTCCATATTCAATTCAAGACCTGCACGCAGAAACTCTTCCACAAGCATCGGTATGTCAAACCGATTACTGTTGTATCCACCAATATCACAATGTTCCAGAAACTGTTTTATTTCATTGGCAACCTGTTTAAAAGGCGGAGCATCCTTCACCATTTCATCTGTAATGCCATGCACATCAGCCGAAGCAGCAGGAATAGGCATTTGTGGATTAATAAACTTACGCTTCACCAACTTGCTACCATCGGGCGAAATTTTAATAATAGCAATTTCTATAATCCTATCTGAGCCAATATTAATACCGGTTGTCTCAAGGTCAATAAAGGCCAGTGGGCGCGTGAGTTGTAATTTCATCAGTTATTTTTTGTCGAACCAGTAATTGGAAATTTATTAAGCACACCCATTTATACTTTGTCTTCTAATTTTCCAACCATGCTTTGCACAAACGCATCTACATCAAGCCCATTATAATTTCCACTACTCATCAACACTACATTTGCAGCACTTAAGTTTTGCCGACTAAGCCAATTCTGCAATTCAGTTTTATCATTCATTATCAATAAGTCTTTTTTATCAAAACCCTCAATTACTTTCTGACTTGATAAGTCTGGCAACCGTTTCAATTCCAGCGCATGTTTTGAAAAAAATACTACTGCTTTATCCGCTTTATTTAGCGAGCCTTTGTATTCATTCATGAATTGCTCAGTCAAACTGCTGAAAGTATGAAGTTCCAGAACAGCAATTAATATTCTATTTGGAAATTGCTGCTTCAATGCTTCAATTGTAGCTTTTACTTTGCTTGGCGCATGGGCAAAATCGCGGTAAATATTTGTAAATGCATTATATGCAAGTAGCTCTAAACGCTTTGCTGCGCCTGTAAAGGAGGTAATAGCTTTGATAAAAGTTATAGCGTCAATACCTAATTCCCTACAGACAAAATAAGCAGCGTGTAGATTAAGTAAATTATGGTTCCCAAATACTTTTAGTTCGCCGCTGAAGCCGTCAATCTCCACTGCTGTCTTGCCATTACTTAACGTGTGCCCAGGAACTTGATAAGGCTGGTACCGAATCTCATTTCTGAGGTTTTCTTTTATTAAAGCGTTAAGCACTTCATCAGTTTCATTATAAATGAGAATCCCATTGACCTCTATCTTTTGAATAAATATCTTAAATTGTTCGAGATAAATTTTAAAAGTTGGAAATACATTGATATGGTCCCACGCAATGCCTGTAATGACTGCAATATGGGGAAATAAAAAATGAAATTTAGGGCACTTTTCTAATGTACTTGCAGGATACTCATCGCCTTCACAAATTATAATAGGCGCATCAGTTATATTGACACTCTGGTTGAAGCCTTCCAGCTTCGCACCCACCAAATAATCAAACGTTTTCCCTGTATTTTTCAGCACATGCATAATCATACTTGTAGTTGTGGTTTTGCCATGGCTGCCTCCAATTACAACTCTTGTTTTATTAAAACTCTCAGCAAAAATGTATTCAGGAAAAGAATAAATTTTCAATCCTAATTCCTTTGCTTTTATTAGTTCCGGATTATCTGCTTTTGCATGCATTCCAAGTATAACTGCATCTAAGCCCGGATGAATATTTGTTACATCCCAGCCAATCATCCCAGGCAACAAATTTTCTTTTTCTAAGTTTGATTTTGCTGGTTCAAAGATCTCGTCATCACTGCCTGTTACATTATATCCTTTCCTTTTCAATGCTATCGCAAGTTGATGCATTACACTCCCACCAATAGCTATAAAATGAATATTCATTGCTTTTTAATTTAAAATTAAGTATTCCAACCGCTTAAAAAAAAAACGTTAAACTTTCTCCCATTATATTTGCACTAATTGTCTATTTAATAAAATCATTTATGAAAAAAGTTTTTATAGTTGTTTTCGCAATCTTACTTTCATCTTTAATACTTTCTTCCTGCGCAATTACACAGGGAAGTTTTAGCGGTTGCCCGAGCCACGATAAGAATTTTTTTAGGAAATAACCTTTTTAAATATTTAGGACCTGGCGCATAGAATAAATTCCTTTTTTCCCAAAAATAAATTCTGCCGCCAATAAAGCCCCTTCTGCAAAACCTTTTCTATTGTGTGCAGTGTGAATGATCTCAATATCATCAATTGCTGAATGATATTTTATTTTGTGCGTTCCTGGCACAATATCAGTTCGCTCACTAATAATTTGCAATTCTTCTTCTTTATCGGAAACAGCATTTACCCATTTTTGTTTTAAAATGCTATGTTGTAATATTTGGTGAGCCAAAAAAATAGCAGTGCCGCTTGGAGAATCTTTTTTTTCTTTGTGATGTATTTCTTCAACTACGACATCATATTGCTTTTGGAAGGACATAAGCCCAGCAAAATAATTATTCAATTCAAAAAAAAGATTAACCCCGATGCTAAAATTACTTGCATATAAAAAAGTTCCATTTTTTTCTTTACAGTAATTTTCTATTTCATTTAAATCATCAAGCCATCCTGTAGAACCGCAAACAATGGGCACACCGGCATCAAAACATTTTTTAAGATTTGCTATTGCGCTGTGGGGATTTGTAAATTCTATCGCTACATCTGCTATTTGCAAATTTTCTAACGTAAGTTCATCAGCATTTTGCGAAGCAATTCTCAACACTATTTCATGCCCTTTTTCTAAAGCTGCCTCTTCAATGGCTTTTCCCATTTTACCATAACCTATTAATGCAATTTTCATATTCTCATGCTTTTTGCCACAGTAGCGCAAAGAAACAAAAAGTAAATTGGTAGAAAAATTAGAATAAGAAATTATCTGCTAAGATCGATCAGTTTATGCTGAGGTTTTTTTAAGCTAATAGCAAAGCCAAGACTTGTTATTTTTGTCTGAGGGTCAAAATCCGGTCGCAGCTTTACATTCATGCTTAGATCATCACTTACATCAAACTGTTTAAGGTGCGCAAACACTGTAGCATCAACCACATTAAGCCCCCATGCTATAAAAAAGTAAAAGAGTGAATAATCCCTGTCTTTGCGAAATTCATTTCTATAAAACTGCAGATCTGTAACATCATCTACTGCAGCAAATGGCTGCAAGGCAGGATAAATATTTTTATAATTAGAAGTATCATTATTTATAATAATATTAAACGCATCACGTGTTCGCTTATACCAGGTATTATTATAAATATAAGTTATCGCAGGTATGCCAATAGCTGCATAAACAATGGGTATTTTCCAATATTCATGATTATATGCCTGCCCCCACCCAGGAATAATTGCAGAGCGGATAGTCGCCTTATGGGGATCAAACTTTGGCTTCATATTAAATGAATCCTTTCCAACAATTACAGGAGGGGTTTTGCTTTTTATGGCAACATTATTATGCGCAGTATCAAATAAAGAATGTGTTGCTAATGTGTGTTTAGTAGTATCCTGTGCAAACAAATTGGTGATGAATAAAACACATAGAAGAGGCAAGATAATTTTTCTAACAGCCATAGAGATCAACTAACCGGCGCATTCATCAAATCAAGGATCTTGTTCAGTTCATCCAAAGAATAATATTCTATGCTGATGATCCCGTATCCTTTTTTGTTGTGCGCCATTTTTACTTTTGTTCCGAAATAAGACGCTAAATTATCTTCAATTTTTTTGTAAGTGGGCTGCAGTGCACTTTTTACGGCAGATTTAACAGCACTACTGTCTCCTCTGTAAAGCTTGCGCACAAGATCTTCGGTTTGCCTTACATTCAATCCTTTATTTTTTATTTCGCTAAAAACATATAACTGTTTATCCACTGTGTCAATATTTATTAACGCCCGTGCGTGTCCCATACTCACATTTCCATTCCGCACCGCAAGTTGAATATCCGGCGGCAATTTTAGTAACCGTATATAATTAGTTATCGTACTCCGTTCCTTACCCATACGCTCTGCAACTTCTTCCTGCGTGTAGTTTATCTCATCCATCATTCGCTTATAACTAAGCCCGATCTCAATAGCGTTAAGGTCTTCGCGCTGTAAGTTTTCAAGCAAGGCAAGTTCAAGCAATTCGCTATCGTTTGCATGGCGTACATAAACAGGCACATCCTGCAGGCCGGCCAATTTTGCCGCACGAAAACGTCGTTCTCCTGCGATCAACTGGTATTTTCCTGAAGCGGTTTTTGAAACAGTTAATGGTTGTATGATATCATGCAGCTTTATTGAGGCAGCCAGTTCCTTCATTCCCTGCTCATCAAAATCTTTGCGCGGGTTTTTTGGATTGGGCAATATTTTATCAATACTAATTCTTGTCGCACTCGTTATTTCTTCAACAACATTGCTTTTTAAATTACCCGAAGTTGTTTTTAGGTCAGCATTAATATTGTCCAGCAGGGAGCGGATCCCTTTGCCCAATGCTTCCTTATTTTGTTTTTGAATAGCCATGTTATTTATTCTATGATCCTTTCTTTGTTTGTCATTTTTGTCATCTCATTTTTTTGCAAAACCTCTTTGGCAAGATTGAGATAATTTATTGCATCCCTTACTGTCCGAATCGTACATTATAACCGGCTTCCCAAAACTTGGCGCTTCGCTAAGCCTCGTGTTACGGTGAATAATGGTGGAGAAAACCATTTCGTCAAAATGCCTGCGCACTTCGCTCACCACCTGGTTGCACAGGCGCAACCTTCCGTCATACATGGTCATTAAGATCCCTTCTATTTGCAGTTCCGTGTTCAGGCGGCTTTGTACAATTTTTATTGTATTTAATAATTTGCCCAAGCCTTCTAACGCAAAAAATTCGCACTGCACGGGTATGATAACACTATCAGCCGCAGCAAGCGCATTCACGGTCATCAACCCCAAAGAAGGGGAACAATCAATAATTATAAAATCGTAGTTTTTTCTTACGGGGTCAAAGGATCACTTCAGCACATTTTCCCTGTTAGGGTAATTTATCATTTCAATTTCAAAACCAACAAGGTCAATGTGCGAAGGTATCAGGTCCAGGTTTGGCATTTCGCATTTCAGTATCACATCTGCCGGCACCGCATTATTTATCATACATTCATACAAACCATGCATCACGTTGTGAAGGTCAAAGCCAATACCGGTCGTCGTATTTGCCTGAGGGTCTGCGTCCACCAGTAATGTTTTATATTCAAGCACCGCAAGGCTTGCAGCTAAATTTATGGCAGTTGTAGTTTTGCCAACTCCACCTTTTTGGTTTGCTACGCCTATAATTCTTGCCATAATTTATTTACTTAAGTCGTCTTTAGCTTTATTAATGATCCGTCAGTCGGGTCGCAAATGTAAAATATTATATGACGGTTCTCAGCATTAAAACAAAAAATACAAACGCTCTATAAGAAAATTTGACAGGGTTTTAAGGTTAAGGAATTTTTCAGCAAATATTCAAGCAGTCTTCAAAAGTGAGTCTAAATTTTACAACATATTGATTTATAATTCATTTAAAAACATTTTCCTTCCTCAAAATTGACTTACCGGGTCAAAAAGTAGAGTTTCTAAGCTCTTTAGAAAGGTTTCTAAGCTCTTTAGAAAGGTTTCTAAGTCTTTTAGAAAGGTTTCTAAACCCTTTAGAAAGGTTTCTAAGACCCTTAGAAAGGTTTCTAAGCCCTTTAGAAAGGTTTCTAAGACCTTTAGAAAGGTTTCTAAGCCTCCTGGAAACTGGATAAAATTGAAAGAAAACTTTAAATATTGGGCAGGCATCCTATAAAATATAACCAGTTACTTTGCAAAAAACAATATGAGGAATTTTAGTTCATGGTGGATCGTTGTGGTGGCACTGGTTTTAATTGACCTGTACGTTTTCAACACTGTTCGCAGCCTCACCAGCCACAACAGCGAAAAGAGCAGGCTTTTTATTTCGGGGGCTTACCTTATTGTGGCTTCGGTTTGCATCATGATCGTGGTGGTTTACCCTTTTACGCCGTCTTATTACAAATATCCTGTTTTTCGCAACTATCTTTTTATCATTATTATCGGTTTATATTTTGCAAAGATCATTGCCGCAGCTTTTTTTCTGTTGGATGATGTGCGACGGGGCGCAGTTTGGCTAATGGGCAAAATATTTCCAAATACAGGCGTTGATTTTGTTCAGCAGGATGGGCAAATCAGCCGCTCTGTTTTTTTAAGCTGGCTGGGCATTGGGCTCGGCGGCGGCC
Organism: uncultured Bacteroidota bacterium; assembly: GCA_963771435.1. Lineage (GTDB taxonomy): Bacteria > Bacteroidota > Bacteroidia > Chitinophagales > Chitinophagaceae > CAVYTF01. The sequence continues at coordinate 122,804 of CAVYTF010000027.1, forward strand.
TGTTTGGTTCGCTGCTCTATGGTTTTTCTAATAAATATAATTACAGGGTAAAAACTGTGCGCCTAAGTTTCAGCAACCTGCCCGCGGCTTTTAAAGGATTAAAAATTGTGCAGGTAAGCGACATCCACAGCGGCAGCTTTACCAATAAAAAAGCAGTAAACCATGGGGTGGATATGATCTTGCAGCAAAATGCTGATCTTGATCCTTTTTACCGGCGACCTGGTAAATAATAACGCTGATGAAATGAACGACTACAAAGATGTTTTCAGCCGCTTGAAAGCGCCGATGGGGGTTTTCAGCACACTTGGCAATCATGATTATGGCGATTATACTCCCTGGCCAACCGAAGCCGCTAAAAAAGAAAATTTAGACCGGCTGAAGAATATTGAAGCCGAAATGGGCTGGAAGTTATTGATGAATGAACATGTTGTTTTGGAAAAAAATAACCAGCAAATTGCTTTGATCGGGGTTGAGAACTGGAGCGCATCAAGCCGTTTCCCTAAGCATGGCAGGCTGGATCTGGCTTATCCCGGAACGGAAAAATATCCCTTTAAAATATTAATGAGCCACGACCCCAGCCACTGGGATGCGCAGGTGCGGCCGGATTACCCTGAAATAGACCTAACGCTTGCCGGGCATACGCACGGGATGCAGTTTGGCGTGGAACTGCCCCATTTTAAATGGAGCCCTGTGCAATGGATGTATAAGGAATGGGCCGGGCTTTATGAAAAAGGCAGGCAAAAATTATATGTGAACCGGGGCTATGGTTTTATAGGCTACCCCGGAAGAGTTGGCATTCTCCCTGAGATCACTGTGATCGAATTAGGATAAAAGCGGTTCCGCGACTGGACATTCTAACATTTCTTTAGAATTATAATTAATTTTTTCACGTTTTAGCAGTCAGGAATGGTAAATTATTTATTTGATCTAAAAAACTAAGCAATGAAAAGAATCATTTTATCGGCCTTTGCAATTTTTTCTTTTGTAATTATTACGAACGCACAGGGCTTTCATTTGGGGTTAAAAGGAGGCGTGAACCTTGGCAAAGTAGACGGCGAATCTTTTAGCCAGGGCTTTAATGCAGGATTTCAGTTGGGCGGTTATGCGCAAATTGATTTCAGTAAATATTTAGGCATCCAGCCTGAATTATTATTTAACCAAACGAATACTAAATATGATACTTCTTCCGGGCAGATCTTTGATCTTCAAAATGGTTCCAATCTTTCGCTCAACTATTTAAGCGTTCCCGTATTGCTTCGGATAAATCCTTCAAAAATACTCACATTAAATGTGGGCCCGCAATACAGTATATTGCTTAATAATCATCAAACTATTTTACAAAACAGCGAAGATGCTTTTAAAAGCGGTGATTTTTCTGTAGTAGTAGGCGCCCAGATAAATTTGGGAGGCATAAACGTTTATGGACGGTATAATATCGGCCTCGCAAACATTAGTGACATTAATTCGGAAAATAGCTGGAAAAGCGAGCAAATACAACTTGGGATAGGATTAAGGCTATTATAAAAAGAGACGTTTTTATTTCATAAGAAACAGTATATCTGGCTATTATGGTATTTTAGCCAAATATCGGAGCGCTTACTCCAGATCTCCGGGTATGCACCCAAAATCTCCGGGTATGCACCCAGTATCTCCGGGTACGCACCCAGGATCTCCGGGTATGCACCCAGTATCTCCGGGTATGCACCTAAGATCTCCGGGTATGCACTACAAAATCTCCGGTGCGTACTCCAAATGCTAAAGAACTTAATGAATATCAACCGGAATAAATGATCTTTATTTTTAGAACATCCGGCGCAACCGAATGTTTTTTATGCCAATTTGAGCCGAATATTTACTTTTACCCCCTTTGGCATTTTTATTGAAATGTTTAGCTTCCTGTTTTAAATTATCTTATACAAGCTACGGAATGACATTCTGACCGTAGAAAAATCGCTTATGAACAAAGAAAGTTTCTATTTAAAGACTGATGACGATAATGATTTTTTGCCCATTATACCAATTAATGAAAATGATGCAGAAGATAAAAATTTAGTGGTTCCCAAAGTTTTGCCTTTACTACCATTACGTAATACTGTTCTCTTTCCCGGCGTGGTGTTGCCTATAACTGTTGGCAGAGACAAAAGCATAAAAGCAGTAACTGATTCTTACAAAGCAGACAAACTGATCGGTGTTTTAGCCCAAAAAGATTCCTCCATAGAAGAGCCTACCCTTATTGATCTATGCGAAATTGGAACAGTGGCAAAGATCGTTAAGCTGATAAAAATGCCTGACGGCGGCACAACGGTTATTATCCAAGGGAAAAAGCGCTTTAAGGTGCTTGATCTTGTTTCAGACGATCCTTATTTTAAAGCAAACATAAGTCTGCTGCCGGATGATATAACACCGCCTGGTGAAAATTTTCAGGCATATACTGCCACAATAAAGGATCTTGCAACGCAAATAATACAATTATCTCCTAATCTTCCCACAGAAGCTTCTATCATTTTAAGAAATATTGAACATCCTTCTTTTCTTATCAATTTTGTAAGCAGCAATTTAAACAATGATATTCCCGAAAAACAGATGCTACTTGAAATTGATGATGTAAAAACACGCTCGGAAAAACTTGTAGAGTTATTACATCGTGAATTGCAGTTCGCAGAATTAAAAAACAAAGTAACAAATAAAACCCGCACAGAACTTGACAAGCAGCAGCGCGATTATTTTCTACAGCAGCAATTAAAAAGCATTAAGGATGAATTGGGAGGAGACATTAATGAACGTGAGATCCATGAAATGAAGAAAAAGGCTGAAGCTAAGAAATGGCCTGAGGCTGCTAAGAATTTATTTAAAAGTGGCGTTGAGAAATTGGAAAGGATGCACCCAAGCACCCCTGATTTTTCAGTCGTTTACAATCATCTTGACTTAATGCTCGACCTTCCTTGGGAAGAATATACAAAGGACAGCTATGATCTAAAAAAGGCGAAACAAGTGCTGGATGATGACCATTACGGCATGAAAAAAATAAAAGAACGTATTCTTGAATACCTCGCAGTATTGAAATTAAAGGGTGATATGAAAAGCCCGATTCTCTGTTTTGTTGGCCCTCCGGGAATTGGCAAAACTTCGCTTGGACGGAGTATTGCACATGCCATCGGAAGAAAATATGTGCGTGTAAGTTTAGGCGGCCTGCATGACGAAAGCGAAATCCGCGGTCATCGCAAAACATATATAGGCGCAATGCCGGGTCGCATTTTGCAAAATATTCGCAAGGTAAAATCATCAAATCCAGTAATGATCTTGGATGAGATAGATAAAATAGGAAACGATTTTCGTGGAGACCCTTCTTCTGCCCTCCTTGAAGTCCTTGATCCTGAACAAAATCATACTTTTTACGATAATTATTTAGAGCTTGAATATGATTTAAGTAAAGTTTTGTTCATCGCGACGGCAAATAATATCCAAAATATTCAGCCAGCACTACGCGACCGTTTGGAGATAATTGATTTAAGTGGTTATGCTGTAGAAGAAAAAGTGGAAATTGCTAAAAGGCATTTGATCCCAAAACAAAAAGAAGCTCACGGCCTTAAGAAAGTTAATTTTAAAATAGGCGATGCTGTTCTTGAAAAATTAATTGAAAGCTATACACGGGAAAGCGGTGTGCGCGAGCTTGATCGTCAGCTTGCTGGCATCATGCGGTTTGAGGCAAAGGAATTTGCAACAAAAAATAAAATAAAGCCAACACTTACTAAAGTGGATTTACAACGAGTTCTTGGTACGCCGCGGTACAGCAATGAAATTTACAAAACTGCAAACATGCCCGGTGTTACCGTTGGCCTGGCATGGACATATGTTGGCGGCGATATTTTGTTTATCGAAACTATTTTAAGCGAGGGTAAGGGCGAACTGAAACTCACCGGCAATCTCGGAAATGTTATGAAAGAAAGTGCAGCCACCGCTCTCACCTACCTACAATCAAACGCAAAGAAAAGTAATATTGAACCCGATTTATTCCTGAAAAAAAACATCCATATCCACGTGCCGGAAGGCGCTACGCCAAAGGATGGCCCCAGTGCAGGTATTACTATGCTTACATCTCTTGCAAGCGCATTCACAGGAAGAAAGGTAAAGCCTTATTTAGCCATGACAGGTGAAATTACTTTACGGGGACAGGTTCTTCCTGTTGGCGGCATCAAAGAAAAAATATTGGCAGCCAAACGTGCAGGACTAAAGGAAATTGTTCTTTGTTGGCAAAATGAAAAAGATGTAATGGAAATTGACAGCAGTTTTATAAAAGGTGTGCAGTTTCATTATATAAAAAATATGCAGCAGGTACTCGATATTGCACTTTTATAAAAAATTATAGATTCTTAACAACCATTGGCATAATATTTTCGTATGTTTGTCTTGGTGATAATCAATTTTCATATTGGTTGTTTTAAGGGTTAAAGTAATTCCTCCATTTTTATGGAGGAATTTATTTTTTATGCATGTTTGCAGCAAATTCCCCAAACAGAACCATTAATCCTTCTTATCTCCTTCGAAATAATCTATTTTATGCTTAAAAAGCACATTAAAGGTGGTCAGTGAGCCATAAATGCGCGTAATGTATTGCTGCATGTTTATTTTATCCTCGTCAGTAAGCTTATCATGTGCGTTAATCCGCTGTTCCATTACACGCAGGCGGTCACGAAGCATCACTATTTTATGAAAGAAAACATCGATTGGCACTTCTTTTTCTTTCAAAGAATCATCTCCAGGCTTTAAGATCATTACACCATCTTTCCATTTTTCGCCAAGCGGCACCAATTCGGTCACGTCACTCCATTCGCGCAATATTTTTATAAGCCCGTCCTCTGCATCACTAAAACTAACATTATACTCAGGCTCAATTTTCTCTACCACCTCCAGCAATGTATTTTCTTTTGGCACTGTTCTTATTCCATACTCTACAAAAGTAATTTCATAAGCACGTCTATTTAAGCGTGTTACCACGCCCATACCGTACGAAACGTGTTTCACCCTTGAGCCTACACCAAGAAGTTCCATAATTCAATTAATAGTTTAGGTAAAAATAATAATTTCCTAGACAACTTCGCTCAGTTCTAACCACCTTAGCTCCTTTTCTTCCATTTGTTTTGCAATTGCTATCATTCGCTCGCTTAGTTTGTTCAGTTCTTCAAAAGCAAGTGTGCCGCTGCTCATTTTCTCTGTAATTATTTTCCTTTCTTCTTCCAGCGTAGCCATGTCTTTTTCCAATATTTCAAACTCGCGTTTGTCTTTAAAGGAAGGTTTCTTTTTGGTTGATGGTTGTTGGTTGATAGCTGGTAGCGGGGAAGTGGTTGCTTCCGGTAAAGAATTGCCTTTGTATTTGTATTCTTCCAGTTCTTTCCATTTATCTGTTTTCTTTTCGTTTTCTTTTAGCCATAGGCGGTATTGAGAATAGTTTCCCGGGAAATCACGCACTTCCCCATTGCCTTCAAATACAAATAAATGGTCCACCAGCCTGTCCATAAAATAACGGTCATGGCTTACAATTAACACACAACCCTGGTATTCGCTTAGGAAGTTTTCCAGCACGGCAAGTGTTGGTAAATCAAGGTCGTTGGTAGGTTCATCCAGTATTAAAAAGTTGGGATTGGTGAATAATATGGTAAGTAATTGCAGTCTCTTTTTCTCTCCACCGCTAAGCGAAAACAAGTAAGTATATTGTTTCTCCGGCGGAAAAAGGAATAACTCCAAAAATTGAGCTGCGCTTAAACTCCCACCCTTTGCCAATGGGAAATTCTCGGCAAAAGTTTTTACATATTCTATCACGCGCATGTTGTCCTTTATTTCCAACCCTTGTTGGGAAAAATTGCCAAACACCACCGTGTCTCCGACATTTATTTTGCCACTATCTGCAGTTTCTTTTTCCTGGAGAATGTTTAAGAAGGTAGATTTCCCCACACCGTTCTTGCCAATAACCCCAATCCTTTCGCCCTTGCTGAATGTATAATCAAAGCCTTTCAGGATTTTCAAATCACCATAGCTTTTATACACTTTCTTCATCTCTATCACCTTCCCTCCCAGCCTGCTCATTTTCACACTCAGTTGCATCTGCGCATCCACAATTTTCTGTTTCGCCCTGGATTCCACCTCATAAAAATTATCCTGCCTGCTCTTGCTCTTGGTGGTGCGCGCTTTGGGCTGCTTGCGCATCCATTCCAGCTCTTTGCGGTATTCATTTTTGGCCTTGTCAATGCTGGCCATTTCGCTTTCTATACGCGCAGCCTTTTTCTCCATGTAATTTTCATAATCCCCCTTGTACACATACATATTGCTGCGCTCCAGTTCCCAAATCTCTTCTGTAACAGCGTCTAAAAAGTAGCGGTCATGCGTTACGAGCAGCAGCGTAATGTTTTCCTGGTTGAGGAAATGTTCCAGCCATTCTATCATTTCCACGTCAAGATGGTTGGTTGGTTCATCCATCATCAGCAGGGTGTGCTTATGGTCAAAGCCGATGTCAATAAGCGTTTTAGCAAGCGCCACTCTTTTGCGCTGGCCGCCGCTGAGGTTGCTTACCACATCTTTTAAATGATGGATATTCAGTTTGCCCAATATCTCTTTCACTTTGGCTTCAAACACCCAGGCGTTCAGTTCGTCCATGGCGCCCATTGCTTCAATCATGGCGTCGCCGTCGCCGCTTTCTTCGGCAGCTTCATATTGTTGAATGGCGCTCATCACCGGGTGGGCAAGGTGGAAGATGTTTTCCAGTATTGTTTTGTTCTCATCAAACTGCGGATCCTGTTCAAACAGCGCCACCGTTACGTCTTTGTGTATCCAAAGCTTGCCTTCGTCGGGGGTTTCGTTGCCTGCCAGGATGCGCAGCAGCGTTGATTTGCCCACACCGTTTCGCGCAATAAGCGCAATTTTATCCCCTTCGCTGATGTGAAATGAAATGTTGTTGAACAGTGGCGTGATGCCGTAACTCTTGGTTAAACCCTCCGCAGAAACATAGTGCATAGGCCGCAAATGTAATTTGGAAAGCTGAGTAACGGGCACTGACAATACCCCTATGCTTACTTTAGCGTGGCCTTGTGTGGGCTTTGAGTGGGCTTTACATGGGAGTAAGGTGGGCTTTTGGTGGGAGTAAGGTCTCTATAAGGTCTCTATAAAGTCTCTATAAGGTCTCTATAAGGGTAGGGAAATATGAGTTGGAAATGAGAAAAAAGTGAGGTTGTTGCAATTTAGTTTAAAGTTGGTTGGTGGCAAAAATTTATTTTACCTACTTTAATTTTTAAGGAATGCTGACTAACCCCCGGTAGTTTAAAAAAATAACTTTTAAATTACACAGTAGCCTTTTTATTTTGGAGTGCCTTTATTGCACGAGGCTGTGTTTTTGCCTGTTGTTGTTTTTGAGCTTTAATATACTCACTAATTTTTTGTTCTTCTTCTTTTGTTAGCGGGCCTTGACCGCCAATAAAGTCAACATCAAGTTCTTTTTGTTTGCTATTTTTCATTATACCAGATATAGGCTTGTACGTGTTGCTTCGAAGTGCGTTGCGCTAATACTTTGAAGAACCTAGATAGTTATTTGTCGACGTTTTTGCATACAAAATATCTTACCAGATAAACTATAACCGGTAGCATGGCTGCTCCAATAAGGCCTCCTACAATTTGCCCCGCCGCCACAGGTAAGCTATCAGATAAACCGTTATTACTAAACGTACGTATTAAAATGAAAATTGAATATGTAACTGTTAACCAAAATAGAACTGTCAAAATATGATATATAATTTTCATTTTATGAATTGAATTTTCTACTTTCTATATAATGCCTCCAATGAACTGCTATATACTATCAGCCCTCTTTCTCTTTCAACTTGTCAAAGTCAGGTGAAGACATGACTGTTGATATGTAATTCATTGTTCCTTGCCTTCTCCAAATTTTTGTAGCCCAAATAATGCCGATAATAAGTCCTATGCTTGCCAAGACAATTGCAATAACAAGCCGCACCAGGTTGGGGTCATAAATGTAAATTCCGAGGCCTATAGCTGAAGCAATCAAAAGAGGGGATGCTATTATTCTTAGAAAGCCATAAACTTCTAATAAGAAGTCGAACAAGCTCATTTTGTCTTTTTTGATTTGCCCAGAATTTATTTCTGTCATAATTCTTCATTAAATAGTTTCCGTGGCTTTAAGATGCACCGCCCTAATGCCCGAAAGAATTTGGGGTTTATTTTATTAATTCTTTATAATGTTTTATTTTACTTTCGTAAACTTTCCAAATAGGAAAACCTTCAAATACTTCTGGTATCGTTACTCGTTTTTTTCCTTTTGGAATAAACACTATAATACAGTTATATGGCCCTAACATTGGGGCTAAACTACATTTCACTTTTTCAATTCCTTCTTGAAATCCAAATTTGTCGAAAAACATCTTCTCAACTGCTTTAAATATTTGCCATTCATCGCCGTCATAAGGTGAAAGTTTTTGGCATATAAACTCTTTCTCGCGAGAATTAAGTTTAAAATATTCACCAGATGTCATAAAAGCATTAAAAATAACTATGATATTCTTGGCTGTATGTTTATTCAGTTTCGAAGAACCTGAGTATTAATCGCAATCCCAATATCCTCTCAACTTGCCGCAATGACGACATTGAAAAACATAATAGGTAGGATACCATTCTTCTAATAAAGTTTTTCCTTCTGGTAAGGATTCGTCCCACAAAAAATTTATTTCTTTATCTGTCATTTCCATAAATAAATCCCTTCCGTCTCCATTATCACTGTTTTGATAGAAGTCCAATGGTTTCCATGTTCCTTTATAAACCATAAAGTCATTGCAATGTGTCAACCAAATTCCTTGTTGATAGGTCGCGATTGTTGGAGTACGTCTTAATTCTATCAATAATTTATTATCAAGTTTAGGAGGATTGTGCATGTTATGGCTATACTCTTTTGAAAGCCCTTTTTCATTAAGGAAACCAAATTCTGTGTCATGCCAAAATTCAAATTCTCCTTTTTTCAAACAGTTATAGCAGCCAATTTTCCCTTCTTTTTCATTATCAAAAAACTTATCTATTATTGCAAAATCTAGCTCAAAACAAAAGTCATTTTCATTATTACAGATTGAGCATTTGTTGCGTCCTTCTAATAAGTCTGCCATATCAGTAATTGGCCCTTTAAAATATGTGAAGTTCATTTGCAAGAATTAAAGTTATCCTCATACAAATATTTACCTTCTCCCCTTCTCCACCAAATCTTTTTACTCATCCATGCTGGGGAAGATAAGTGTAGGGAAATATGAGTTGGAAATGAGAAAAAAGTGAGGTTGTTGCAATTTAGTTTAAAGTTGGTTGGTGGCAAAAATTTATTTTACCTACTTTAATTTTTAAGGAATACTGACTAACCCCCGGTAGTTTAAAAAAATAACTTTTAAATTACACAGTAGCCTTTTTATTTTGGAGTGCCTTTGTTGCACAAGGCTGTGTTTTTACCTGTTATAGTTTTTGAGCTTTAATGTACTCACTAATTTTTAGTTCATCTTCTTTTGTCGGCGGGCTCTGGCCGCTAATAAACTAAACATCAAGTTCTTTTGCTTTACTTTTCATTTTGTCTGCCTAACTTATGAAAGTAATAATAGCTTCGTCATTTTTAGAAGCTTTTGCATATACTTCTTGAATTGTCTTAAAATATTCAGTCAAGTAATTTAGTGCGTTCTCATCTTCCCATACATTAGGGTAAACTTCAAGTTCAATCATTTTACTAGCGTCGTATTTTTCGCTCAATTCATCTATAGATATTTTTGATATTTCTTCGTTCATTTCCTTTACCTGTTCAGGGGTTAAATATTGCCCCGGTCCGTAACCTAAGTCCTGCTCTTCATCAATAATTTGCCCGCTGAAAATAACCTTTGTTAATGAGCCATCTGATTTTTGTCTTCTTAGTAAAAATATTATTCCGTCCCACGACTTGTCTATATCTACCAAATTTGAGTTTTCATCATCAGATTCATCATCATAAAGTCTGTTGTCTAAAAGTGAGCTGTCTTTTAAATATTCTTCAAGTTCAGTTCTGGTTACACGAAGTAAATTGCATATCATACCCATAAATCAAAATGTTTTTATATTTTATTAAATGTTATTTTCTAAGTGTCGTATCAATTACTCCTCTACAAATATTTATCTTCTCCCCTTCTTCACCAAATATTTTTTATTCAAATAACATCAGAAGTTGTAAAGAGGATTTAAACAACTTTTCAAATATTTTTGACTAAATAATTAAAAGCTAAAATCTTGGTTGCAGTAGTTGGAACATATCAAAACGGTTATGTAAAACTTGACCGGGATTATCCATCAAATAATCCGATAAAAGTTATTGTTACTTTTTTGGAGGATATACAGGCGCAGCCTGAAAAAGGGCTTTCCCTAACAGACTTTTCATTTTCTGAAAGCCAGGAAAATCTTAAGAATTATGAGGTTTCGTTTAGCGATGGGGTTATTAAAGAAGGAAGGGGCTGAGTTATGAAAAATGGACAACCCCGCTTTTTACTTATCTTTTTCACGCTCCTATTTCTTTCATGCAATAAAATGACACCAGCAGGCTTTTGGAAAAGCTATAAAAGTAATTTTCTTATAAAAAATATCAGCGACCAAGGGCCATGGGGTGGACATAGAGCAATGTATTGGAAAGGAGATAAACCAAATACCTTTAATTCAAAAGATGTAATGGATTTTGCTATTAAAAACAGTTGGAAGTTGATCGATAGTATGGAATTTGAGCCTGGCGAAATGAAAGATTGGTATGATGGCAATAAGCCCTTCTTTCCTGTTTCAGACTCTGGTTTTGATAAATCGGCAGAGGACTTGTCAAATGCTGAATCGTTTCCCAGATGGATCACTACAAAGCTTAAGGTTTATACATTCAAAACGGGATGGACAACAGTTTATCCAGGCACTGACAAATCATTTGAAGAAAATGGATTCGTTGTAATAGATAGTAGTGGCTCTGAAATGTCTGTTTATCATTTATGGGGAGATTAAATTTTATTTATAAATGAAAAGAATTAATATATAGCCTCAAATGGGAGTATTTGACTTTTTAAAATCAAAGAATAAAGAAACTGCGAGTATTGATGCAATCTTTGAAAAAGCTGCCAATGACCCTGCATACAGGCCGCTCTTTTATCGTACTCTTTTAGAATCGGAATTATACTTGTTGACTTTTGATAAAACAGAATCTGAGAGGCAATTTGTAGCTGATAAGGATACGAAACTCCAGGTTAGAATATTTAAAGATGATGTTGTACCCATTTTTACTTCTAAAGAACGGATATTTGATAATAACATAATTAAAGGCCAAGTAAATTATGCTGCATCAAAAGCGAATGTGATTTTTAAAATGTTTTCAGACAAAACAAAATTCATTATAAATCCATATTCAAGAGTAAATAAGGAATTATTACCTGAAGAGGTAAGACAATTACTCGCTAATGAACTTTATGAAACGGATGAGGTACTACAAATAAAAGCTGGTGAAACAATTTTATTAAGTGTGCCTGCAAATTATCCAGTTAATTTAGTTGAGACACTTAAAAGATATTTCGACACAAGAAAAGAAATCAAAGGCGCTTATTTAGCTTTAATGTATAATAAGTCAAATGGAGAATCTCCTCACTTATTATTAGGAATGGACATACCTAAAGAAAATATGAAAGACGTTTTTGGTGAAATAGGAGCTATAGCTAAACCATATTTAAAAGATAAAGAACCATTTGACATGGTTGGTGTAACAGATAGCAGTCCCACATCAAAAAATCTAAAGGTGAAAGAATATAGAATATATTAATGAATATTTACCAGCAACAAATAAAAAATCCTGCGGATTGCGTGCAGGATCTTTCTTTGTATATCAGCTTTTGTAATAAATATCATTTCATCATCCCCACAAATTCATCAAACAAATAGCGGGAATCAAAGGGCCGGGCGTGTTTTCGGGGTGTATCTATTTCCTTCGCTGTTCGAGATTTACAATCTCAAACTTGTATTCAAAGGATTTATAATCCTCGCCTTCTTAGCTATTATTCCCTCAAACAAATAAGAATGCCGTTTGGGAAGGAAACGGAAAAGGGGCGAAATTTGTAATGATAAAAGTTGTAGAATTGTATTGAAAATGAAACAAAGAATTTACATAGACACTTCTGTAGCTGGCGGTTATTTTGACGAAGAATTTAAAGAGGCTACTATTGCGCTCTTTCAACGACTTGAAAATGGAGAAATTATTTTTGTTATTTCTGACCTGCTTGACCTTGAACTAATAAATGCACCGCAAAAAGTTAGAGAATTGCTTTACAACTATTCATCTGACAAATTTGTTCGTGTAGAGTTGACGGAAGAGGCTATTAAATTAGCCGACGCCTACATTTTAGAAAAAGTGGTTGGAAAAACAAGTTTGGAAGATCGCAGGCATATTGCATTGGCGACCATACATAAAGTGGACGTTTTAGCGAGTTGGAATTTTAAACATATTGTAAACCTGGACAGAATAAAAGGCTATAATTCGGTAAACCTTCGCTTAGGTTATCAAATGATAGAAATTAGAAGCCCCAAAGACCTTGTAAATTATGGAAACGATTAAAAAAGAAAAGACTTTTGACGCTGTAAAAATGATGCGCGACATCAGGGACAAAGTGAGTTCTGAAACACAGAATATGACTTTTGCCGAATTGAAAGAATATATTCAGACTAAAATAAAAGAGAGCAACTTGAAGCCAGTAGGGCAATAACCCCTCGCTGTTCGACATTTGCAATCTCTAACTCTACCCTACTTCATCATCCCTATAAATTCATCAAACAAATAGCGGGAATCAAAGGGGCCGGGCGTGCTTTCGGGGTGGTATTGCACACTAAAGGCGGGCTTGCCTTTCATGCGGATGCCTTCAATGCTTTGGTCGTTCAGGTTCACATGGGTTATCTCTATTCCGGGATGGCTGCGCACGGCTTCTGCGTCAACGCCAAAGCCATGGTTTTGGGTGGTTATTTCGCAAAGGCCGCTCACCACATTCTTTACGGGATGGTTCAGGCCGCGGTGGCCGTGGTGCATTTTATAAGTAGGTATGCCGTTGGCGAGGGCGAGCAACTGGTGGCCCAAACAAATACCAAACACGGGTTTATCTTCCTGCAAAATCTGCTTTAGCGTGTCAATGGCATAGGTCATGGGGGCAGGGTCGCCGGGGCCGTTGGAAAGAAAATACCCGTTGGGGCTGAATTCTTTTATTTTATCCAGCGGCGTTTTTGCGGGATACACACGCACATGCACGCCCCGCGCCGTGAGGCAGGTGAGTATGTTTCGCTTTATGCCATAGTCAAGCACGGCCACTTTTATGGGGGCGGCGGCATCGCCAAGGTCGTATTCCTCCGTGGTGCTCACTGCGCTTGCGAGTTCCAAGCCGTCCATAGAAGGCACCTGGGCGAGTTGCTTTTTGAGCTCATCAATATCAGAAGTTTCGGAGGAAATGATACAGTTCATGGCGCCCTTCGTGCGGATATGCGCCACCAATGCGCGCGTGTCGATGCCTTCAATACTCACAATATTGTTGGTTTTTAAATAATCATCCAGCGAGGCGGTGGCCTGGTAGCGGGAGAATTTTTCTTCAAGGCTTCGCCCGATAAGCCCGCGGATCTTTACTGAATTGCTTTCTGCATCGGCATCCTTTACGCCATAATTGCCGGTGTGCACATTGTTCATGATGAGTACCTGCCCGTAATAACTTGGGTCGGTAAACACTTCCTGGTAGCCTGTCATGCCCGTGTTGAAACATATTTCGCCGGTGGTGGTGCCGGTTTTGCCGAAAGCAGTTCCGTAAAAAACGTTCCCGTCTGCTAAAACTAAAATGGCCGGATGATTTGAAGAATGCATGGCGTTATTTTTGAGTTTTGTGCAAAAGAATGAAAATTAGTTGATAGTTGAGGGGGAGTTGACAGATGACAGATGTTAGATGACAGGCTTCATTGCGATGAAGCTCTGTTTTCTGCCAACTGTCATTCATGGAGATGACAGATGCTGGTTGACAGATGACAGATTAGGCGAAAAGCAGTTCTGTTTCTGCCAACTGTCAGCTGTCAACTAACATCTAAGAACTGTCAACTATTAACCATAAACTACATTCCCTTAGCTTTGCTGCGATCTGTCTATGGATGAATTTATAATAATACTTGGCTTAATTATCCTTAACGGAGTTTTTGCCATGTCTGAGATGGCGCTTGTTTCTTCGCGCAAATCAAAGCTTGAAAGCCAAGCCGCTAAAGGCGATACACGCGCTAAAGAGGCGTTGAGGCTTGCCAACAACCCCGAGGTTTTTATTTCTACCGTGCAGATAGGCATTACGCTTATAGGTATTTTGCTTGGTATATTTTCGGGGGAGCATATTAAAGGAAGCCTTGTTGTTTTTATCAACAGTATTTCCTTTCTTAAAGCATACAGCAACGGCATTGCGACCACTATTGTGGTTATCTTTATTACTTATATATCGCTGGTTATTGGGGAACTTGTGCCAAAGAAAATCGGCTTAAGCAACCCCGAAGCCATTGCCAAAACCATGGCTGCACCAATGCGTATTCTCAGCAACATTACTTATCCTTTTATATGGCTACTTACCAAGTCAAGTAATCTTATTACAGACCTTTTTAAAATCAATAAAAAAGAAAGCCAGGTAACGGAAGATGAGATAAAGGGTATTATAAAAGAAGGCATCGAACATGGCACTGTTGAAGAAGCGGAACAACAAATTATTGAAAGGGTGTTTCATCTTGGCGACAGGAATATTACTTCGCTGATGACACACAGAAGCGATATTATCTGGCTGGATATAAACACTTCGATAAGCGAGGTAAAATCTGAGACTGTGCTGCACACGGTTTATCCCGTTTGTGATGGAAATATTGATGCAATAAAAGGAGTGGCGCCGATGAAGGATATGTTTATTGCTGCGCCGGATACGATGGTGAAAGATGTGATGCAGCCGGCAGTGTATGTGCCTGAAAACAATACTGCATACCAGTTACTGGAGAAGTTTAAAGAAACAAAAACGCACTATGCTTTTATAGTGGATGAATATGGAACGGTGCAGGGAATGATAACGCTGAATGATATCCTGGAAGCAATTGTGGGTGATATTGCCCAGCCTGACGAAGATAATTATGAAATATATAAGCGCGAGGACGGGAGTTATTTGGTAGATGCGCAGATACCGTTCTACGATTTTCTTACTCACTTTCAAAAAGCAGACTGGATGAATGAAGGGGAGCAGGATTTTGATACGCTTGCGGGTTTTGTGCTTCATCATTTGCAACGGATACCTGCTAAGGGCGATAAACTGGAATGGAGGGGTTTTGATTTTGAGATATTAGATATGGATAACCACCGTATTGACAAACTTCTTGTGCACAGCTACCCGCTGCCGGATGAAGAAATGGAAGAGGTATAGCATTAATTATTTTATATACTCCTTAATCTTATAGCATGGCCTTTAGTATCTCTTCTGACATTTATCATATACTTTTCTCTTTACTCATTGGTGCTGTTATTGGTGCGGAAAGGGAGTACAGGTCTAAGTCTGCAGGCTTACGCACCATGATGCTTGTGTCCGTGGGTTCCTGCATTTTTACATTATTGTCTCTTCACATTGGTTGGCCAAACAATGCAGACCGCATTGCAGCAAACATTATTACGGGCATTGGCTTCTTAGGCGCAGGAGTAATTTTTAAAGAGGACGATAAAGTGACAGGCCTTACCACCGCCACCGCTATATGGGCTGTAGCTGCGCTGGGGATGGCTGCCGGTGCCGGATATATAGAAATTGCAGGAGTAGCCACCTGTCTTGTGCTGCTTGTATTAGCAAGCCTTTTCTATCTGCAGGATGTAATTGAGCGCGCCAACCAGCTACGCAATTATAAAATTGTTTGTGCCTATCGGCAGGAAACATTGAAAAAATATGAATTGATGTTTAAGCAATATCACCTGAAGGCAATTCCAGGCGGCCAAAGCAAAACTGCAGATGAAATTATCGGAAGATGGACAGTGCAGGGTTCTGTAAAAAATCATGAAGCGTTGGTGAATGCTTTGCTGCAGGATGCGGATATAAAGGAATTTGATTTTTAATTTTATTACTCTACAAATTCTTACTGTACATGCCAACCCTGGTTGAAAAAATACAAGCATATAACAAAGGGCGCATTCCTGAATTCCTGGAAATGAAGTACCAATTCATGAAGGAAGATGTGTTTCGTTTTTACCGTGGCACATGCCATTTGTTTTATGAAGACCTGGCAAAAAACATAACATGGAAAGACCAGACCAAATGCTGGATAAGCGGAGACCTACACCTTGAAAATTTTGGCACTTACAAAGGAGATAATCGTGTGGTGTATTTTGATATGAATGATTTTGACGAAGCACTGCTCGCACCCGCAACATGGGAAGGGATAAGGCTTTTAACAAGCATTTATGTGGCATCGGGGGTAGTTGGCTTTGATGAGAATACTGCGGAGGAGCTAGTCAAAACATGTATTGCCACTTATGTGGAGGCACTTAAAAGCGGTAAAGCATTATCTGTAGAAAAAGAAACTGCTCATGGTTTGTTGAAATATTTTTTGCAAAAGGTTAGATTGAGAAAAGAAAGCGCTTTTGTATTAGCCCGCATTACCGTAAAGAAAAAGCCAAGATCAATCATTGATGATATTAAAACATTTGAAATTAAGCACGGAAAAGCAAAACTAATTGCAAAGCTGGAGGAATGGCTTGAAAAGAATCTCAATGAAAAAAAGTATAGTGTATTAGATATTGCGCATCGTGTAGCAGGCACAGGCAGTGTAGGCATCCGTCGTTATGTAGCGCTCGTAGAAGAAAAGGAGACAAAGAAGTTTCATTTAATAGATATAAAAGAGGCGCTCCCTTCTTCATTAAAACCATTTATAAAAATCAACCAGCCAAAATGGAAAAATGAAGCTGAACGCGTTGTAACCGTACAAAAAAGAGTGCAACATGTGCCTCCTGCTTTGCTGGATGTTTTTGTAATGGATAAAAGGCCTTATGTAATAAAAGAATTGCAGCCCATGGAAGACAGGATGGACCTGAGTTTGTGCAAAGGCAAATTGAAAAAGCTGTCCGGTATTTTAATAACAATGGCGCAGGTAGCTGCGTGGGGGCAGTTGCGCAGTGCAGGCAGGCAAGGTTCTTCCACCGCAGATGAACTCATTGATCTTGCAAATCATCATAAGCATTTGCAAGACGCTTTGCTTAGGTATGCAAAACAATACTCTAAACAAGTGACGGAAAATTATGAAGAATTCTGCGAGGGATATGATAGCCTTATTGAACAGCTTAAAAAGGCATAATCAGCGGGTAATCTTCTTCTTACAACCCTGTAGCGCCATCTCTTACTTTTACTGTCTTTTTCCCGTTTTTCTTTTTATAAGCAGCCACGCCCGGAGGAGGCTTTACGTTTGTTGTATCTCTTACCAATGGCTTGGGGGATACAAAACCATCGTTGAGATCAAGAGGTTTTACTGGTAATCCTGTCAGCGGGTCAACAATCTGGTCAAGTACGTAGTCCTCTTTCTTTATTACTGTTCTCTTTTCGTCATCATAATAAGTCCAAGTGCCCTGCTTCACGCTTGTGGCTTCTACTTTTACTTGTTTATAAACATATTTACCGGGGTCATTTATGTCATACACCTTCACAGTATCATAGGGGTTTTTAGGGTCAATCGCTTTCCAGCTTTCTTCATGTTCCAGCCCGTTGAGGGTATAATAATCGCAAACGCCGTCTTTGTTTCCCCAGCGGAAGTTCTCTATCGCTACCAAGTCGCCTTGCAAAGAATAACTGCGCCAGCAGCCCGTTTTTTTATCATCCTTAAACTCACCCTCCGTTTCGTATCCCGGGTTGCCTCGCATAGCATCCACATGCACCACCCATTTGCCCTGTTTACGGTCTTGCATGTCAGTGCAATTAAGCGTATCGCCTTTTAGACCTATCTTATACACTTTACACTGTGCTAAGGAAAATGCAGGTAATGATATGGCTATTATCAATCCAAGTATTATTCTTATTGCTTTCATTAAAAGACTTTTTGCCTTAACAAAATAACGAATTTTAAGGATGGGAATTGCGTTCAGTTAAGCATCAAATATTAACCAAATTAAAAAACCTCTCCAAGATTTACAGTTAGTCCATGAGAATTTCCAATACCGAAGCCATAATCCAAGTCAACATTTGTTTTAGATTTTTTATTCAGTTTGACACGTAAACCAAGCCCCACTCCCGGATACAACGTTTCAAAATTGCCTGAAGGCCAGTCAGCGACAGCCTGTACGTTTGTAAAGAATACACCGCCTAATAAACCATTTCTTGTTATGCCGTATCGGTATTCTCCTTCCAGGTAAAGCAATTGTTTGCTGCGTAACCTTCCTTGAATATAACCACGTCCAATATTGGTATTTGGATCCCAGCTTGTGGAAGGCAAGTCCAAGTAGGGTGGAGTTCCTTTCAAAATAAGCCAGTCATAGCTCCAGAAACAAAGCTCATTATTTGAATGATGGGGGAAGTAAAAATATTTCCTTACATCCACAACCAGCGATTGCCAGTCCGAATCGCTTCCAAACGCTCTTAAATTATTTGTGTAAATAATATGGGCGTAAAAACTCTTGCCCGAAGGATTTATCGAGTTATCCCTTCCATCATACAAAACATCAATAGAAACACCTGCAGAAACAGATTTGGAAGCAAAACCATATTTATCGTAATCACTTTCGCTGCCTCCCGGATTGCCGCTTTCCCTAATGTTCCAGTGATAATTAAGAGTATAGCCAAGACCTGCATAGAAATTTGAAACTATATGCCGCAGTACGGTTTCATTAAACCTGATATAATCATAATCAATAAGGTCCGCACTGTCTAAAGAAGTATGGCCGCCAAGCCCGTAAGTATCCTGCGGGTACTTGGCAACGCGCCAGTCGCCAAGTATATTATATTTATTATTCTTTGTCCAAATATCAGAAAATATCGGGAAAATGATCTGATTGTTCTCGGTATAAGTAAGGGCTGAGGAAACCTGGGATAATTTTTCAACCGAATCTTTTCCAAGATAAAAAGAAGCGTTACCTGCTAATAGTATGGCAAAGCGGCTTTGCAAGGCATAGCCTGCAGCGGGCAATAGAGAAAAGTTTGCTTTTCTTTTAGCAGAGTTTGTATCCAGGGATGGCGGGGGGCGGTGTCGTATTTCTCTTAGAATATCTGTAATGTCTTTTTGAGGCACCAAACCTGGTTTATTGGCAGGCAGTTGTTGCGCACAAATAAAACTGCAATTGAAAATTGCAATAGAAGCAAGTAAAAAGAAATGGAGTTGTAATTGTTTAATCTTCAATTTGATCTGTTAGAATGTGTTGACACAAGTATAAGCTAATAGTTTAAGTCATTCTGCATTATCAATAAGCCATTTGGCTGCAAGTTCATACCCCTTTAATCCCAAACCACCAATCGTTCCCTTACACTTTGCTGAAACATGGGATATCCTCCTGAAATCTTCTCTTGATGCTATATTACTGATATGCACTTCTATAACAGGTGTTGTAATGGCTGCGATCGCATCCCCAAGCGCCACAGAAGTGTGGGTATATCCTCCAGGATTAAAAATGATACCGTCGAAGTCAAACCCGATACGCTGCAGTTCATTAACCAGTTCACCTTCTACATTACTTTGATAATAGCTGAAATAAATACCAGGGAAGTGTTGTTTTAGTTTCTGATAATAAGCATCAAAAGTTTCGCTGCCATATACCTCAGGCTCACGTGTGCCTAGCAGGTTTAGATTGGGCCCGTTAATAACAGCAATTTTCATGTTTGTATAATTAATTACAATTGTGCGAATTACAACAAAAGTAGCGAGGGCGCAAAAAGAAAAGAGTTAATGCTTTGTTTTTTTAGGTGTATAAAAATACTTAAGCAAAGAAGTTTTTGCCTTAGGAAGGTTCTATGTTTATTTTTAGGCCTATTTCTGCAATGCTTCGGCCATTGTTTTGCCAATATCTGCAGGACTTGCAACAACATGCACGCCGCATTCTGCAAGTATCTTCATTTTAGCCGCCGCTGTGTCATCTGCGCCGCCGATGATGGCACCTGCATGCCCCATCCTTCTGCCGGCAGGCGCGGTTTGCCCGGCAATAAAGCCAACCACAGGCTTTTTAGAGTTCTGCTTTATCCATCTGGCAGCTTCTGCTTCCATGCCGCCGCCTATTTCCCCAATCATTACTATGCCATCGGTTCCATCATCATTCATTAATAGTTCTACTGCTTCTTTAGTTGTAGTGCCAATAATCGGGTCGCCGCCAATACCAATGGCTGTGCTTATGCCAAGGCCTGCTTTTACTGTTTGGTCTGCTGCTTCATAGGTGAGCGTTCCTGATTTTGACACTATACCGATCCTGCCGGGTTTAAAGATAAAGCCCGGCATAATACCTACTTTAGCTTCGCCTGCGGTGATAACGCCGGGGCAGTTTGGGCCAATCAACCTTGTGTTTTTACCCAGCATATAGTTCTTTACTTTCACCATATCCTGAACGGGAATACCTTCTGTGATACATACCACTAAAGCAATGCCTGCCTCTGTAGCTTCCATGATGGCATCGGCAGCAAAAGCAGGGGGGACGAAGATTATACTAACATTGGCGCCTGTGTTTTTAACCGCATTTGCAACGGTGTTGAAGACCGGCCTGTCCAAATGGGTGGAGCCGCCTTTGCCAGGTGTGACACCGCCAACAACATTGGTACCGTACTCGATCATTTGGGTGGCGTGAAAAGTGCCCTCGGTACCGGTGAAGCCCTGTACTATTATCCTTGAATCTTTATTTACTAATACTGACATTTGGGAACGGTTTTTAAAAGTGGGGCAAAAATAGTTGAAAGAGGTTTACGGATGGTTTTTTTGGCTATTAGTTTAGGGAGAATAATTGTTAACGGTGTTGCAGGCCGTTAAACTAATGAGCATGGCCTGAGTAAATCAACAGGCAGATCATAGTTGTGCAGGCATGCGGGGGAGAATGGAGAAGGCGTTTATGGCGGACTCCAGTGAAGGTGGCAGGAAGGACGCAGGGATGTGGCATGGGGGTGGAAGGGGGGAAGTGAAAAAGTAAAAAGTAAAAAGTAAAAAAGAGGCGTTAATTGGCACTTTTTGCTGGTCTCTTTTTAATAGTTTGATAATGTAGCCTTTATGCGTATATATTTTAATTTATTAAATATTGTGTATGGTATTGACCTTTTGATTTAGTAAAATTTAATTGTATGAAAGAACATTTTTATTGTTTTTAGCGTAACTTTGAATGTTAATTGTTATCGATAATTTCATTTTGCATAAGAGTTTTTTAAACAATAGCCTTGTTTTACTGTTGTGTTGATGTATATTGAGGATCGATAGCTTTTATAGCCGAACAATAGAAGCGGGAGTGTGCCGCAGTTTGCGAAGGGTTTTGAGATGTGCCAGATGAGGTGATGTATTGATGAGGACTGTTGAATTGTTTATTTTGTGCTTACTCTTGTTTATTTGTAATTAGCATATATATCCCCCATGAATAAAAATTTTACAAGCGAACTCTTTCGCGCAGCAAAGAAATTAGCCGTTTTATTTTGTGCAGCTATTGCGCTGTGCATGATGAGCATTAGCTCATACGGGCAAACGGTTGTTGTTACTTTCCCCCCAACTGTTGGGCCTTGGATAGTGCCGGCGGGCGTTACCTCGCTTACTGTGTATTGCTGGGGCGGTGGTGGCGCGGGGGGCAGCTCTAACGGAACTGGTGCTAATAACGGGAGCGGCGCCGGTGGTGGAGGTGGTGGTGCGGTTTCAATGGAGGTTCTTACTGTCGCAGCCGGACAAAGTTATACTGTTACTGTTGGTGCTGGAGGTACTCCCGGAGGTGCTGGTAATAATGCCGGCGGTACCGGTGGTACTACTACATTTACGGGGCCAGGTGGTTCCTGTGTTGCAGTGGGCGGCGGTGGTGGTGGTGGAGCTAAGATCAATAATATTGGCATAGCTGGTACAGCCGGTGGTCCAGCGGGTTGTACGGGTTATATATATTCTGGAGGAGCAGGTGTAGCAGGAGGAGAAAACGGTACTGATGAATATGGGGGCGGCGGCGGCGGTGGTGGTGGCAATGCAGGTAACGGCGCCAATGCAACAGCGGGAAAACTTACTGCACCGATCGCGGGAAGTGCAGGTGGTGCAGGTGGTATCGGCTCCCCGAATGCTGCACCTTATGTTGGCGGACTTGGTGCAAGTCAGACTTGTAATGCAAGCCAGGCTGTAGGTGCAGCAGGAACTGCCCCTGGTGGCGGGGGTTCGGGCGGCTATTCATTTGCCAGTCCTGAAAATGGTGGAGCAGGGGGGCAAGGGCAGGTAGTTATTGTTTATACTACTTCGCCGACTATTACCAATATGTCGCCAAACCCTGCTTGTGTGGGGAATACCCTTACTGTTACAGGGAGCAATTATACAGCTTCGGGTACTATTACTTTTACAGGTGTTGGGACGCCAGTACCTTATACATACGTAAATTCATCTACGGTGACCGCAACGATACCTGCGGGTACAACTACGGGGCCTATTACTGTGACAACAAGCAGCGCAAGTGTGACCAGCGGAAGTAATCTTGTGATCGGCGCATACGTGACCCCGAGCACTCCTATACCTGCTACGGGATATGTAGCGGCAGGAGCCAGTACTGTTACTGTGTATGGCTTTACGCTGACACCGAACTCGTGCGCATCTGGCTATAGTTTTTTATCAGTACAAATTGGAAACGCGGGAACTGCCACTACTTCAGACCTGAGTAATTTCCGGCTTTATTATGATGTGAATGCAAACGGAGTTTATGATATGGGTACGGATATATTGGCTAGCAGCGCACCACTTAGCCTGGCTAACCCATTATCTTTTAGTGTTACAGGACAAACAGGGATCACAACTGCCAGAAACTATATTGTTGTTGCTGACGTTGCTAACAACGCAGTGCCCGGGCATACTTTTACAGCTGGCATCAGCAACGCAAGCGGGATATCCTTTGCTGGAGCAACACAATCAGGGACGATAGGCGGCTTTACACAAACCATTGAAGGTTCAGTGGCGATAGCTGCAAACCAACCTGCGGCCGCATTCCTGACGGATGGCAGCGCGAGCAACCCGATAGCGGGTTATGCAGTTACTGTAAACAGTGGCTTCTCCTATACGCCAAGCAGCTTTACTTTTACTACGGCGGGAACTTATACTGCAACTACAGATTTTACCACCTTTAGATTGTGGCAGAGCGCAAGCAGCACTTTCAGCGCAGGGACCTCCACGCCACTTCAGTCAATAGCGGCTTCGGGTAACCCTCAAACTCTTTTGTTTAATGCATTAGTCGGAGCTACACCAATAACTTTATCAACTACCAGCTACTTTTATATAACTACTAATGTGGGAGCAGCAGGCATTAACGGGGATTTTGTGAATATTGCAACGGATCCGCTGAGCAATTTTGTGTTTAACGCTGCTACCGTAGCGAGCGGAACTAACCCTACCACGGTGGGCAACCCACAAACGATAAAGACGCCCGTTGTAACTATTACTACGCAGGCGACACCTGCGGCAGGGACGCTTTCGCAAGGAACAAATAACAACCCGATAGCAGCTTACCTTGTTAATGTGGCTAATTATTCAGTTACGCCGACGAGTTTTGCATTCACAACTACGGGTGGTTATAGCAATGTAACGGATATTACTTCTTTATCCCTGTATTCTAATAGTACCAATAGTATTCTTGGCGCAACCTTGATACAGAGTATAGCTGCACCTGCATCAGGGGGTACTGTAACGTTTAATTCAGGTTTTACCCCTTTGGCAATAGGCAATATTTATTTTATTATTACGGCTAATGTTGGCAGTTGCGCAGTGAACAGTGATGCTATTTCTATTACTATGGGAACGGCAAACTTTGCCAATTTTACCTTTACCTCTGCAAGTGGCACGGTAACAGAAACAGGGCCTGTGAACCCGGCTGCGGCGGGGAATACACAGACTATTGCCGCTCCTTTTGTTACCGTTGCGGCTTATACATACGCGGCAGGTAATGTGAGCCAAAGCACTACAAGCAATATTTTGGCTATATACACGATAACGGCAGGCAGTGTAGCTGTGACGCCTTCGAGCTTTGTGTTTACGACGGCGGGATCGTATACCGCAACAACAGACTTTACTAATTTCCAGTTGTATGTTAATGATAACCCCAATACGGCAAGCCCATTCCAGACCTTAACTGACGCGACAGCAACGCCAGGGCCAGGGGGAACTATTACTTTTAACAGCTTTACGGGTTCGTCGACCATACCTGCAAACACGACACGCTATTTTGTGGTGACGGCAGATGTGCCGAGCACGGGCATCAACGGGGATTATGCGAGTATTGCGGCAGAGCCAGTAGGTAATTTAACGTTTGTTGGTTGTGTTTCAACATCCCCTGCGTCAGGCAGTTTGGCAGCTGGAGCGAACCAGACGATCTATGGGCCGACGGTTGCTATAACTACAGAATCGATGCCTATAGCAGCAAATATTACTGTAGGAACAAATAGCAATATTATTGCTGTTTATACCCTTAACACATCAAATGCTACTTCGGTAACTCCTGCAGGGCTTACGCTGACAACTATAACCCCAGGATATGCAGCGGCGGACTTTAGTAATTTTCACCTGTATGAAAATACTAATGCTACTTTATCAGGATCACCGACGCTTGTGCAAACTGTTGCGAGCGTTGGGCCGGGAACGAACCTCGTATTTGGGGGAGGTGGGTTTACACCTTCGCCAATAGCAAGCGGAGTGACGACATATCTTATCGTGACGGCAGACGTGGCTGCGGGGGCTACGCTTGGAGACTATATTGATTTTACTACGACGAGCTTTGCGAATTTTACGTTTACGAGTTCGGCGGGCACTGTACAGGAAACGGGAGTGAACCCGGCGGCGGTGAGCAACAAGCAGACAATAGTTGGGCCTGCGGTAGCAATAACGGCCGTGTCTCCTATAGCAGGAAGCATGCTTGTGGGAAGCACTAATAACTTGCTTGCTGCATACAAGCTCGCTGTAACTAACGGCGCCGTGACGCCTACGAGTGTTACGCTTGTGACCAGCACCGGTACTTATGCAGGATCTTCTGATATAACTAATTTTTATCTGTGGCAAAACACTTCCAACAGCCTCTCGGGAGCAACACTTGTTGGAACCATTGCAGCAACAGCAGGGTCCCCACAAACGCTTGTTTTTAATGCCAGTACTTTCGGTACAGGATATGCTCTTATTACTTCAGGCACCACTTCGTACCTTTTATTGTCTGCAGATGTGGCAGGCGGGGCTGTTCCAGGTGATTATATTTATATCAACAGCACAACCGCTACCGGCAGCTTTAGCTTTAATACTACAGCTACCGTGACAGGAGGCACACTTGCGGCAGGCAATAACCAAACTATTGTAAGCCTGCTTGATGTGTACTGGACCGGGACAAATAACTGGAACACTGTAAACACGAATACTGACTGGTGGCAATCTAACGCTTACACTATCCCGAATTTATGGGTAGTTGACGGCAGAGCGCATCTTGGAGGAACAGCAGGTACCATAACGCTAAACAGCGGCACAGTGACAGCGGCGCAGATATTTGACTCTACTGTTAATCCTTATTATCTTACTTCAAGCGGAGCAGGGGATGCCGTTACGCTGAGCACTCCTTCCAATATTTATGTTGGTGCAGGAATCATGTATGCAGGCACAACTGCTACCGTAGCTTCCGCTAACTCCGTATTTGGTGGTATTAACGGCCTTACCTTAAACGGAACGGGAACGCTGGATGTCGGCAGCCCTTTTGTTTCTACTTTTTCAGGTGGTATTTACGTTAATAACAGCTCATTTATATTGGGGACTGAAGGGTTTAATAATTCGAACCCTGAGGCTTTTTTACCTACGACAGGCAATAATATCATCCTGAATAATGGCAATTTAACTATTGCCGCTGCATACGGCAATGATATTGCGACCGCAGGACCACCGGAAGGTTTTCCGCAAGGGCCGGGGTGCCTTGAAAACCTTACCTCAGTAATATCGACTGGGAATTCCAGCATCACTTTGTATAAGACCAGAGCCACTCAAACTACTTTGGGATACACTACTAAGTATCCATATATGGGTATTGCACCCACAACTGATAATTTTACAGGAAATATAGGTTATTTCGGCATCTACGGTACAAGCATCAGTGACCTGACACCATTAAAAATAAGCGGAACTTTGACAGTAAACGGTGGTGGAAGCCTAACAGGGACACAGGGTGCAGACATTAACAACTTCCGTTATGTTAATTATATATCTTTTGGAGGTGTGTCCTTAACCGGCAATACTACCTTCCAGGCATACGCCAGCAGTGGTGCATTTGTACCTGTTAGCGGAACATTAATTGATATAGACCTAGGAGGGATCGGGAGCTATTTAACGGGTGTTACAGCACAATCTTCCCAACCTATCAATGACAGCGGCTTTACTATGACCTTTCTCGGAAACGGAAGCTCAATAGGTGACGGCGGGGAATTGAGCCTGAATGCGGCTTCGAGCACCATGACCGGAAAATGGGTTATAGGCGATGCAGCGGGTACCAATGCCGCATGGGTGTTGACAAATACCGGAACCTGTTTATCTTTGGGAACCGCTACTGTTTACAATTACAGCAAACTAGCCCCAAAAATAACAACAGCATCAACCTATACCAATGTTACTTATGCCCCGAGCACTATTTATTTGTACGGGATCGGGCCAGCTAACGTAAGTGGCGGCACTACTGCTTATTATCCAGGGGCATTAGATTTCTTTAATTTTGGTACAGAATATGGAACAGTTGGAAGCACTTACACTACCGCTTTGTCGTCCAATATTGTTTTAAACCAGGTTCCGCAAACCCATCTAGCAGGTATAGCTATAGCTAATGCAGCTCCGCCTGCCAGTTTTCCAGGGACCTGTAACCTACAGATAAACGGTACGGTAACCGGTACCGGAGGATTAGCGAAATATGGATGGGGCACGTTAACGCTTAATGCGCAAAATATTTCAGGCAATTATAATAGCTATACAGACAGTACTGAAATATATGGCGGTATCATAACTGTAAATTATGGCTCTAATTTAGGCGCAGGCCCGTTGGTGTTTGACCAGGTTGTTGACCAGATATCAGGCGCAGGGGGAAGCCCAATAGTGAATTTGAACAATACAAGCCAGACCATTTCATCTTTGAGCTCTTATTTTACGAGCGCTACCGGAACTTTTGTTCAAACAGTAAATATTAATGGCTGTACGCTTACAGATAGTCAGTCGGTAGTAAATACTATTTACGGAAGTACCGGGGCAAAGGCTACCATGACCAGCATTATTGCCGGAACCGGTACCTTTATCAAGACAGGAACAGCCACACTGACATTGACGAGCGCCAATACTTATACGGGGCTGACCCAGGTTAAAGGGGGGACGCTGGCACTTAGCCGTACGGCGGGTACTACATTGCCAATAACCAATACAGTTGACATACTTGGAGGTACCTTGTCCATAACTACGGCACAAACGCTGAAGAATGTGACCTTATCAACAGGTACCTTAAATATTGCGTCGGGTATAACGCTGACCATAACAGGAACATTTACACTTGTGAACGGAACAATCACCGGCGGAGGCACAATCGCATACTCAAATGGTACACTTATTTATGCGGGCAGCAGTGCGCAGACCGTTAACAGCGGCACTATACTTGAGTGGCCTACAACCAATGCACCTCTTAATGTTGCTTTTGATAATAATACATATACAGGATATACAACAGGGGGAGTAAAACTTCCGGCAGCAGAGGCTATTGTATCGGGTGGTACTGCTACAGTGAATGGCTGGCTGGATTTTTCAGGCAAAGCTTTGACTGGAGCAGGTGGGTTTATATTGAATGGACTTACCAGCAAAGCCTATACGGGCAAGGTGACAATGGGTTCGCCTTATATTACTAATATGTCATCTAACAATGGCATATACCCAGGGATGCTGGTGACAGGGGCAGGAATTCCATCTAATACTTATATTATTTATATAGATACTGTGCTGCAATCAAAATCAGGGACCTCCACTCTTTACCTGAATAATAATGCCGGCGCTTCAGGGACTACTGTAGCACTGACCATTACTGCAAGGGGCGGAGTAAAGGTGTCGCTTCCTACAGGGTTGGATAATTCAGGCACAGGGCATGTTCAGGTGACTGGCACAAAGACCTACAACCCAGGAGCTAATTATGTATTTAATACTCCTACAACAGGCGCACAGATATACCCCGGCTTCCCGACCACTCCTGCTTCGCTTACTTACAGCCCGGCATGGGATGTGAAGATAAATGTAGGCTCAGGCAATAACATGTCAATGCCTGCAAGCGGGGTAGGTTCAAGCATTGAAGTTGCGGACAGCCTTGTGCTGAGCACAGGTGTTTGGGCTACCAATACAGGGCTGATCACCTGGGATAATCCCGGAACCAGTTACCTTGTTGAACCCCAGCCGACATGGGCTGCTAATAATACAGCCTATATAAACAGCTTTATCGCAACCTGCGACAATACGGGGAACCCTATAAGTGTATCCGGGCCTACTTCGGCTTATACGGGCAATCAAGGGTTCAAGATAAAGAGTGTGACCAATGTAAATACTTATTTCCCCGTAGGGGCAAGCTTTATATCTGCTTATCCTACCTACAGCGCGCTTCCTTCTCCCAACAGGATGATGGTGAATAATGCTTTTGGAACACCGGAAGACTTTAGTGTGGTAGTCAATTACGGGAGATGTGGGTTTTACGTACGGTACAAGTGGGGGCTACAGAGTAAACAGAATATGGTATATAAAGACCAGCGCATCACGCGACACAGGGCAAGCCACCGTTCAATTGTTCTTTACCAAGAGAGATAATTCAGTTGGCAACTGGCTCTGGCCAGCGGCAGGAGGAGAGAATGAAGTGGAAGCCGGATTCCTTTATACCCAGCCCGCGCTGGTGGAAAAGGATTACTCTAATCCTAACGGCTCTACAAATTTTATTTACCTATCTACCAACCCATCTACTGACGTGAAAGATTTCTCCAGTGCAGTAACGTATCCTAACAATACAGAGATATATGGGCTGTACACAATTGGGGTGAGCAACAGGGCCCCTATCGCCCCAAGCCCAACCGGTATTGGTGAATTTAACCGGTTCTCAGTGGTGAACCCGGGCGGTATTGTACTGCCTGTGAAAGTGATCAATTTCAGAGCTTATCAACAGGGAAGCGGGGTTCAGACAAGCTGGACCTGCCTTAATGAAATGGATATGGGTTATTATGAAGTGCAGCGCTCAGCCAATGCGACAGACTTTACTGCTCTTGGCAGTGTGAATGCTTTGAACAACGGGCAGCCATCAGTTAACTACGGTTTTTATGACAAGCAGCCTTTGCAGGGGGATAATTATTACCGCATAAGGATAGTAGGCAAAGACGGCAGCGTTAGCTATACTAATGTTGAGCTGGTGCTTATAGGCAGCACGGAGCCATCGGCTATCAGTATTTATCCTAATCCTGTGACGCAGTATGCATTTACCCTGCAATTAACCAATATACCTGCCGGCAGTTACTCGTTGGTGGTATATAATACCCTCGGGCAAAAGATAGTAAACCAGCCAATTGAACATACGGGCGGTTCTGCTTCTCAAACTATTTATCTACCGGCCGGCACCGCAAGGGGCGAATACCACGTGCGGTTGTTAGGAACGGGGCTAGAGATGGATAAAACGATGACGGTTCAGTGAGGATAAACTAAAAAGTAAAAAATAGAAACCTGCGGATAATAACGCAGGTTTTTTTATAACCAGAAAACTGACAGGTTGACCATTAATGTAACTTTTGACCTATGAATTTATAATTTTAAAGCTTGTTCAATGGTTTGAACCAGAAGAGCGCAAGAATTGAGGTTGTTTTCTGTAAAATATACCCCGAAAAGGGGATACAAAATTTGGCAGCCCAAGATTAATTTCGCCACAGTTTAGTGAATAAAGAAAGCAATTGGTTTTGTTCCAGTATATTTAAACCGCTTTGTTTATTAAGACAGAATGTATAATTTTGAGCAGTTAATTTTATGTTATCATCTTTAATAAATAAATCATCAAATGCAATTTAACTTCTCAACAAAAAGGACTTTCCTGTTATTCGTTTTATTGATGGCTGGCATATTTTCCAATGCCCAAGGTAATGCGAAGCCAAAAGCACTGACTCCTCCCCCTATGACCCCTTCTAATATAAATCTTATAGTCTATAGCCAAGCAATGTCCATAGGAGATTACGGCACCGCAATACATGCCATTCATTATTTAATAGCAAGTGATCCTACAAAATATAATAGCTGGCAGGACACGCTTGCATTGCTTTACCTGCAGACAAACGCGTATCAACAGGCATATATCTTATCAAAAGGATTGCTTAATAACGCGGGCTATACAGAAATGCGAACTGCAATAAAAGCCACTGCTGAAAAAAGCCTGCAACAACCTGTAGAAGCGATCACTGATTATACTACCCTGTATAGCAAAACAAATAACCCAGCTTATGGTTTTGAAGAATTGCAATTGGAATATACCATCAGAAGGCTGGCAGAAACAATAGCTACAGGAAATAAATTATTAAAAGCAATACCTGCCAATGACAGCAGCAAAGTGAATATGGCCAAATTAGACGGGAAAACAGCCCAGCAAGTTTCTTTTAAATCCGCTGTGGAGAATATTATGGGGCTGGCTTACCTTGATCTCAAAGACAGAGATAGTGCAATGGCAAGTTTCACAGCTGCTTTAAAAGAAACCCCTGATTTTGAACAGGCAAAAAATAATTTAAGCGTAGCAACGGCACTTGCTGCTGATAAAAAATAATTTGAGCTATTTATATTAGTTGACTTAAAAGCTATTATATGAAAACAAAGCAAATCGCTTCAAAATCAAAAGTCTTAAAAGATCTTGGGAAACTGTTTGCAATGTTCGTGTTTGGGGGTTTACAAATAACCAGTTACGGGCAAGCATATAATAACGGGCCAATGTATATAAGCGGGAATGTTTATCTAGCAGCATCATTTACCAATTCTAATAATGCAACAACCAACTACCTAAATAACGGCAACTTTTCTTTAACCGGCGATCTTACTAATAACCAGCCGACAGCTATGACAGCCGGTACAGGTACCATTTTGTTTCTAGGCACTTCACTTGAAAATATTAATGGCAGCCAACCAAGCAATTTTTATAATGCTACTGTGAATAACACAAGCAACGTGAAGATGGGGGACAACATAACAGTGAATAATGTTTTTTATCCGCAGGCGGGCAGTTTACAAATAAACGGTAATACGCTGAACCTTGCAGGAACTATTAATAATACAGGAACAGGAACTGTTACTGCTGATTTAGCAGCGGCAGGCACTTCTAATATTAATATCACCGGCACAAGTGCATTGGGCACTTTAAATTTTTCTGGTTCCAATTATTACGTCAACAATTTCACACTTAACAGAACTTCGACAGGCACAGCAACAATGGGCACTTCTATGTACGTCTATGGAACCGCTGCGATGACGAATGGGGCGCTTGTACTAAATTCTCAAATATTATCTTTATCCGGTAGTGTGACAGGCACAGGAACTTTTACCGGCGACAATGCTGCTACAATGAATGTTTTGGGCAATTCTAACGCCAGCCTGGGTACACTTTATTTTACAACCGGAGGCCAAAATTTAAACCTGCTTACTGTCAACCGCTGGAACAGTACAATTGTAGCTAACGCAGCTACTTTAGGGACTTCATTGACGACAAACAACCTTACTTTGACTTACGGTGTTCTTTCTACAGGATCAAATCTGTTAACCCTTACAACTCCGGGAGGACTTACTGCACCTAATATTCCATGGATCGCAGGCGCTACCACTTTTGGCAATAGTTATGTAGCTACCTGCGATGCAACAGGCACACCAATAGCTGTGGCAAATAATACTACCCCTCTAACAAGCGCTTACGGTTTCCAAATCAACAATATCGGTACAGGTGGCACTACCTCTGAGGTTTATATCCCCATAGGAGCAAGTTTCCTGCCTGCAGGGACAAGCGTAACTGCCCCAACCCCCAACCGTATATCAATTAAGAACCAAGGGCCTGCGGATAATTTTAATGTAGTAGTTAATTATGGTGATATAGACAATACTCCTAATGCAAGGGTAAACCGTATCTGGTATGTAAACTCGGCTAATTCTACTTCTACAAGTGCTCCTGACAAGGTTACTATGAAACTGTTTTTTGTAGAACGTTCTCCTGCGGGGTGGCCCGCTGCCGAGAATGAAGTGGAAAATACGCCTTCACCTTTTGATTTTACCAATATTGCCTTAGTGGAAAGGGATTATGCTTCTACAGATCCCAACTTTATAGCTATTTCCGCTGGTACTGATGTGCAAAGTTTCCCTAATGGCACTTATAATAACCAGGAAGTTTATGCACTTTATTCAGTAGGAGTAAGCCCTGATGTATTCAGGCGCTACGACTGGCTATTTATCAGTTCAACCGTTTTTCTATTACAAGCCCTTCACGATATCATCCTTCCCGTAAAAGTTATCAACTTCCGGGCATACCAAAAAGGAACTGCGTGTGCAAACCTCATGGACTTGCCTTAATGAAGTGAACATGGATCATTATGAAATGCAGCGTTCTGCGGATGCGACAGAGTTTATTACGCTGGGAAGTGTGTCGGCTTTGAATAACGGCAAACCATCTAATAATTATAGTTTCTATGACGGCCACCCTTTACAGGGAGATAATTATTACCGTATAAAAATAGTGGGCAAAGATGGCAAGCATCAGCTATACTAATATCGAAGTAGTGGCTATTGGAGGTGGCTTATCAAGCATTAATATCTTCCCGAACCCTGTCACGAAACATATTTTCACCCTCCAATGAATAACATACCTGCAGGGAAATATTCGCTGCTTATTTATAACACACTTGGCCAACTGCTCATGAACCAGGAAATTGATCATGCAGGTGGTTCTGCTTCTCAAACTATTTATATGCCTGTTGGAACAGCAAGAGGTGAATATCATGTAAGATTATTGGGAACGAATTTACAGGTAGATAAGACCCTGACTGTACAGTAAATAAAAAAGCAAAAGTAAAAAGTAAAAACCCTGTGAAGTTTACAGGGTTTTTTATTGGTATATGCTATATCGAGATCATCTAAGCCTGTCAACACTTTTTAGGAGTTTCTGATCTTTATAAATCCCCCTCAACGCGAGGATAAGAAGTAAGGGAATTGCAAAAACAAAAATTGAAGTGAGGTCAAAACTGCTTTCTCCTGCAACAAATTTTTCTTTTTCAAGAAAATATAAAACGATGTTTAAAATAGCGGCGACTAAAGCAGCACTGGAAAGGCGCATCTGCAATTTCCTTTGTTTATATAAAAAGATAATAATAAACGACAACAATGCTACTCCAACAGATAAAATAGTGATTGGTATGGTGGTCTGGCCGTTGAGAACTGCATATTGTTTCAACAAATCTTTTATTTCATTGCCACTGTAAAAAGCAAATTTTAGACTAAGAAACCCAAATGCTGATGCGGCAAGTAGCCATAGAGTTTGTATTCGCTGTATCATAAGCCCATAATTTTAATTAAAAACTAAGGCAAATTACAACAGCGAAAACAAATCAAAAATTTTATTGTACTTCAATTGCATAAACAGGCATTTTATTATTGCTTACTTTTGTCCATCCTCAATTTTTAGAATAGAGATCAAAAAATGAATCAAGCTAAAAGATATTTGGTTACCGCAGCACTTCCTTACGCAAATGGCCTGAAACATATCGGGCATTTAGCTGGGGCGTATTTGCCAGCGGATATATATGTGCGTTACCTGCGTGCACAAAAGCGTGATGTAGTATTTGTGAGTGGAAGTGATGAACATGGTACTGCTATCCCCATCCAGGCAATGAAAGAAGGCACTACGCCACGCGCTATCATTGACAAATATCACCCAATCATTAAAAAAAACTTTGAAGACCTTGGTATCTCTTTCAATATTTATCACCGCACCAGCGAACCCATTCACCACGAAACATCACAGGAGTTTTTTACTTTTCTCAACAACAATAGATGACCTTGAAATAATTGACAGCGCTCAGTATTTTGATGAAGAAACAAACACATTTCTTGCAGACCGGTATATAAAAGGCACTTGTCCTAATTGCGGTTTTGAAAGCGCTTTTGGAGACCAATGCGAAAACTGCGGCACTTCCTTAAGCCCTGACATGCTGATTAATCCTGTGAGCACCATTAGCGGGAAAAAACCCATAAAGAAAGCTACCAAACATTGGTACCTGCCGCTGAACAAACATGAAGAATGGCTTCGCGAATGGATATTGAAAGAACATAAAAGCGACTGGCGCTCCAATGTGCTAGGCCAATGCAAAAGCTGGCTGGATGGGGGTTTACAACCACGCGCAGTAACCCGCGACCTTGATTGGGGAATAAAAGTGCCCCTGCCTGAAGCTGAAGGAAAAGTTTTGTATGTGTGGTTTGATGCTCCTATCGGTTACATAAGCGCGACCAAACAATGGGCGCTCGACAACAATGCTGATTGGAAGCCTTATTGGTACGATGAAGGCACAAAGCTGGTTCATTTTGTAGGCAAAGACAATATTGTTTTTCATTGCCTGATATTTCCCACCATGCTGAAACTGCACGGCAATATTTTACCTGACAATGTTCCTGCAAACGAGTTCATGAACCTGGAAGGCGACAAAATGAGCACGAGCCGCAACTGGAACCTCACCATGCAGGATTATATCGATGATTTTATAAAAAAAGATAATGGCGGCCCTCAGTTGGCTGACTCGCTACGTTATTATCTCACCACTATTTCGCCCGAAACAAAGGACAGTGAGTTCACCTGGAAAGGCTTCCAGGACGCCAACAATAGCGAGTTGGGAAATATTTTCGGCAATTTTGTGAACCGCACTTTTGTGATGATGCACAAACTGTGCAACGGCAAAGTGCCGCCGCTGCACGCCGCCCTGCTTGATAAAACAGATGAAAATATTATCACCGAAATTGAAAATGCCAAACTCGTTATTGAAAAATTAATTGAGCAGTACAAGTTCCGCGAAGCGCTGTTTGAAGTGATCGACCTTTCCCGCAAGGGTAATAAATATTTGCAGGAAAAAGAGCCGTGGAAAAAAGCTGCCAGCAGTGAGGAAATATCTGTGAGTAATCAGCAATTGATCGACAACTGCATCCACATTTGCCTGCAACTAACCGCAAACCTCGCCATTCTCATCAACCCTTTTTTACCTTTTACCGCAAAAAAAATGTGCGGTATGATGAAGGTGGTGGACAAAATGCTCGAATGGAAAAACGCAGGACGCATAAAATTGTTGCGCGTTGGCTATTCCCTGCGCGCACCGGAAATATTGTTCAGGAAAATTGAAGACGAAGAAGTGGCCTATCAAATAAGCAAGCTTCGTGAAGCAAGCGTGGAGAAAGAAAAAGCAGCGATCAGCAGTCAGCCATTAGCTATCAGCCATGGGCATTCAGAAATCAAGAGTCAGAAGATCCGAAATTGCCTTCGATGATTTTGCAAAGATCGCTTTGCATGTAGGCACCATCCTTTCCGCAGTAAAAGTGGAGAAGGCAGATAAGCTTTTGAAGTTGGAAGTAGACCTCGGCTTTGAAAAAAGAACCATCGTTTCCGGCATTGCCCAGCATTTCAAAGCCGAAGAAATAGTGGGCAAGCAAGTCACTGTAGTTACTAACCTTGCACCCCGAAAAATGCGCGGCATCGAAAGCAACGGCATGATATTAATGGCAGAAGACAAAAGCGGCAAACTTCATTTTATTAACGCTGAAAATAAAATTGACAAAGGTAGTAGCGTGAGTTGATTCAAGCTATCATCCTCCAAACATCACTTCAATAATTTTGCTCGCCTGTCCAAATTCTTCATCAGCGATCAAGCCAATCGCCATGTATTCGCGCGCTTCCGGCTGATTGGCCACAGCAAGCGATCGTGTGTCAAGATAAGGGCTGCGGCTTGCAAAACTTAATTTATTCCAAACCGTTCCTCCGTTCAGCCGCGTGTAAATATTCACTCCCTACGCACCCTTTTTATAAAATTTTATGGCTACATGGCCGGGAAACGCCAATGCCTTGATCGCAGGGGGTAAGTGGAAATATCCAGG
Organism: uncultured Bacteroidota bacterium; assembly: GCA_963771435.1. Classification (GTDB taxonomy): domain Bacteria; phylum Bacteroidota; class Bacteroidia; order Chitinophagales; family Chitinophagaceae; genus CAVYTF01. The sequence continues at coordinate 159,158 of CAVYTF010000027.1, forward strand.
TGATAAGGATTGCCAATCACGCCCAAATGTTTTCCTAAGTCACTCGTATAAGTATTATTTTTTTTTGAAGGCTTGTATAACTCGGCGCAACTGTTTTTTTCCCGCTTTTATCGTTTCATCCTTTTTCGCCTTTGCCTGCCTCGCCGCTTTTTGCGCGCTGAAATGATCCAAAATTGAGTTGACAATATTGTTGTAGCTATCCTGAGACGCACTAATGTCTGAAGCCGAAACCCCAATAGCAGCGCCATCTGTACCGATATTCGATGAGAAGGTCTTTGCCCATTGTAACAGATCAGTATCCTTAAATGATGCCATTTCCAGTTGAATCAAGCCCTTGGAAAGGACAAAACATTGTATTTTTAAGGTTGTAAATACCTAAATAAAATTTTTGCAGCATTATTTTAAGAAAAACTAACACATTCCTTCAGCTCCTTATCCGTGTAAGCCAGGTTATAATGTTTCAGGACGTCGTCAGGCACTCCGTTCCATTGGTTTGGGGTGTTGCCGATGTAGCCGACATCCTTCACGCCCATTTCTGAAGTATAAAAACCAGTGGAAACGAGGTTTCGGATCAGGTTAAAAAACGCAACGCCTTGTTTCATGTCAGGCGCGGCCTTCGCAGGAAACGCAATGGCGTCAACCATTTGCATCTGCTGCGCAGCGGTGCAATCTTTGAAAGAATTGCCAAACCTGTTCAGGCATTGCACATCCAGCCAGCGCAGGCCGCCGCGCATGGGCGTTTGATGTTCGGGCATGTCTTTCACGATAAACTCAATAAAATCCGGCACTTTGGCATCAGATGAATTGCCGCTGACCTCGTCGCGGGGGATGATAATATCGCCCAAAATGGTAATAGTGGTCATTTCATCCGGCGTAAAAAATTTATCAGCAGTAAGCTTTTTATACAAAGCCTGCTCTTCCGGTTGGCGCTCAGCGGTGTTGAGCGATTCGCCTTTACTTGCCGCAACATCAGCTTTTTTATCAACATCTGTTTTACAAGCTTCAATCAAAACGCTTGAAGAAACCGTGCCGATAACAAGAGCTTTGAGGGATTTTCTTCTGTCCATATTTTTTAATTATGAATGGATTACTTATAAGTTTTGCTTCTTCATTTCATTGACAATATTCTCGCTGGCGCGCATGGAAAGGGCGAGAATGGTCCATGTGATATTCTTATCCGCCTGGGAAACAAACTGGCCGCCGTCTACACAAAACAGGTTTTTGCAGTCGTGCGCCTGGCTCCAGCTATTCAGCACGGAGGTTTTGGGGTCATTGCCCATGCGCACTGTGCCTGCTTCGTGTATGATAAGGCCGGGGTCGTGGAGGCCGTAATTATTTTGCGGGCCGTCATCACCACCGTAGGTAATTACTGCGCCCATGTTATGCAGTATCTCGGCAAAAGTTTCCTTCATGTGTTTCGCCTGTTTTATTTCATGGTCAGAATATTTTGTGTTGAACCGTAGCACAGGGATGCCGTATTTATCTACCACTTCAGGGTCTATCTCGCAATAATTGCTTGCCAGCGCAATCGATTCGCCGCGGCCAGCCATGCCCACGCTTGCGCCATAGAAGAAGCGAATGTCTTCTTTAAGAGATTTGCCATAACCTCCCGCTTCCTTTATTTTGCCATGAACAGCGTATTTGCCGTTCATTTCCTGCATATCAAAACCAAAACCATAAGAAGGCTGGTCCTGCCCACCCCAGTATTCAATATGGTAGCCCCGCGGGAAATCCAGCTTTTTATTATCCAGCCACCAAGGCGTATAAACATGCATCCCTCCTACCCCATCTTCATTATAACGTTTGCGGTCAAACAGTTCGGGCAGCACGCCACCCATATCTGCGCCGGTGGAGTCATGCAGGTATTTACCCACTACATCGCTTGAGTTAGCAAGGCCGTTCGGGTGCCGTTGCGATTTTGAATTCAGCATAAGGCGCGCACTTTCGCAGGCGCTGGCAGCAAGGATGACCGTGCGGCCCATCACCTGGTATTCCTGCATATCATCTTTGTTGATGTAGGAAATGCCGGTCGCCAAGCCATCGTGGTCGGTAAGTACTTCCCGCGCCATGGCGTTGGGTACTACATCACAATTACCGGTAGCCATAGCCGGTTTTATCAGGACGGATGAGGAAGAGAAATCGCCGTATATCTTGCAACTCCTGCCGCATTGGCTGCAAAAGAAACAGGCACCCCGGTCGTGGTTATTCTCTAACTTCTTGGTAAGAATGGAAAGCCGCGAAGGGATGACCGGAATATTTATGCCCGTGGCAGCCTTCTTTATCAGCATTTCATGGAGGCGCGGCTTTGGTGGCGGCAGGAAAATGCCGTCCGGTGCGTTAGGGAAGTTTTCATTTGTGCCGAATACCCCTATAAGCTGGTCTATTTTATCGTAGTAAGGTTTTACATCATCATAGCCAATGGGCCAATCATCCCCCAGGCCATCTATGCTTCTTCTTTTGAAATCGTTTGGGCCAAAGCGCAGGGATATCCTGCCCCAGTGGTTGGTTCTGCCGCCCAGCATGCGGGCACGCCACCACTGCCAGTTGGAGCCCTTCGCCTGTGTGTAGGGTTCGCCATCAATATCCCAACCCCAGTAGCAGCCATCAAAATCGCCAAAGGGACGGAACTTGGTGGAAGCGCCACGGCGGGGCGACTCCCAGGGATTCTTAAGCTGGAGGGAGTTTTTTGCGGGGTCGTACATAGGGCCGGCTTCTACTATACAGACTTTCAAGCCTGCCTTCGCGAGTACATAAGCAGCCATGCCGCCGCCTGCGCCGGAGCCCACAATAACTGCATCATACTTCTTTGGTTGTTTCTTTATCTGCAAGTGTCCCATTATGGCAATATTTTTATAGTTATTTGGTTGATAAAAATAAGGAAATGAAATGAAACGGGAGCATCATGCAGGAAATAATTCTATGGCAGTAATTATAAGGGGGATTAAGGCTATTTTGGCAGTGAGATAAGCATTATTTGAAAACTGCCAAGAGTATGAGTTGGGTTGAGTGGGAATTAGGTGGGCATTGAGTGGGCATTACCATGACACCTGAATGGCTTAAGGATGGGTTTAAAAAGGAAGTATTTTAATTATATCTGAAATTATTATTGCACTTTTAGATCCTTTTAATAAATAGCAAGCATAGATGTTCAAAATATATTTACCGTTACTGTTTATGGGTTTTGTTTTTTGCAGCGCATCAGTTTGGGGGCAAACGGATTCATTGGCAGCAATTAAGAATGTTGCGAATGAAAAATATAAAGACAGCCTGAAACACCAAAGAGACCTGATAGATATAATGCTCATTATGCTGAATAAAAACACGGATACGAGGACGGATGATGCGCTTAAAGTGTACAGTAAGCTGCATATTTCGGCATCGCCGGGGGTGCAGTATACCTTACAGACCGGGTTTGCGGCTACAATAGTGGGCAATGCGGGATTTTATACAAGTGATTATCATACCACTAATATTTCTTCTGTACTGGCATCGGCAGCTTATTCGCAAAAGCAGCAATTTTTTGCACCTATACAATCTTCTATTTTCACAAAAAATAATAAATATTTCTTTTCTGGTGACTGGCGATTTATAAAATACCCGCAGGTTACTTATGGCTTAGGTGGACTTACTACGCTGGCAGATGGCTATTCAATTGACTATTACTACGTGCGTGTTTATCAAACCGTACTTAAAAAAATAGGTAAAAGTTTATATGCAGGATTTGGCTACCAATACGATAACCACTGGGGCATAAAAGAAGTGAATGTGGCGCCTGACAGTACCAGCTTTGCAAAATATGGGTATAGCAATTCGAGCATTTCATCAGGCTTATCAGCAAACCTGCTGTACGACAGCAGGAAAAACTCTATTAATCCCGAAGGTGGGAGTGTTTACGCCAATATTGTTTTCAGGCAAAACTTTGGTTTTCTTGGAAGTAATGGAAACTGGAATTCATTGATCGTTGACCTGAGAAAATATGTAGCGCTGCCCCATGGCAATGTGCTTGCCTTCTGGAATTATGACTGGCTTGTACTGAGCGGCAACCCGCCTTATCTTGACCTGCCTACTACGGAAGGAGATACTTATGGCAACACTGAAAGGGGCTATGTACAAGGCCGTTTTAGGAGCAAGAAAATGTTGGACGTAGAAGGCGAATTCCGCTACAGGATATTGCGGAATGGCCTGATAGGTGGCGTTGTGTTTGCAAATGCTGCCAGCTTTTCTGAGATATATACCGGAAAGTTTGAAACGATAGAACCCGCGGCTGGTGCGGGGATAAGGCTAAAGTTTAATAAATTCTCCAAAGCAAATGTTGCTATAGATTATGCCTGGGGAACCAATGGTTCGCATGGCATTTTTGCTGCACTTGGGGAGGTGTTTTAGAGAAGCCTCCTTTCATGAGAAAGCATTACAATGTAGAAACATTCTTTATCAATTCGCTAAAAAATAATACTATTGCTATCTAATGAATAAAACCCGTTTGGAAGCCTTTAGTGATGGGGTGTTTGCCATCATCATTACCATTATGGTGCTTGAAATAAAAGTGCCTGAGGGCGATAGCTGGGAATCGCTGAAATCATTGATCCCAGTGATGAGTGGTTATATATTAAGCTTTTTGTTCGTAGGTATTTACTGGGTGAACCACCATCATTTGCTGCACACTACGCAGAAAGTGAACTCAGGCATTTTGTGGAGCAATATTAATTTGCTGTTTTGGCTTTCGCTTGTGCCGGTGGCTACAGATTGGATGGGCGGAACTCATTTTGCAACGAGGCCCGTGGCTGCTTATGCATTGCTGCTGTTGTGTTGCGGGGGAGCGTTTACTGTGCTTCAGCTTAATATTCAAAAGAAAAATGAAGCTGGGTATAACGAACAATTAAAACATGCTTTTGTTATTTTAAAGCGGAAGGGGATTTTTTCAACGGCTGCTTATTCTGCTGCTTTTATTTTTGCATTTATAAATACACTTATTTCAGGCTTGCTTTTTTTATTAGTTGCCTTTATTTGGTTTATTCCTGATAAGAATATTGAGAAGGCGCTGAATGATGAGTGAGGGGATTAATAATATTGTTGACTTTCAGTATAAAAATAAACATCTTGATAAAGGCAACATCGGTCATACATAAGGAGCACTACACAGCACATATTCATTCTGACAGCAATGAATTAATTGCGGATGAACCTTTAGCCGTAGGTGGAAAAGATGAAGGCTTTTCTCCTTCCGAGTTACTGTGTGCATCGCTTTCAGCGTGCAGCACCATTACTTTAAGGATGTATGCAGACAGGAAAGGATGGCCATTGGAAAAAGCTGAAGTGACTGTGGAAATGGAAAAAAGTGCTACCGGCAACGGGACAGATATTCACAGAAGAATAGCATTATTTGGGAACTTAACGGAAGAGCAAAGACGACGATTATTAGAAATAGCTGAGCATTGCCCAATACATAAAACATTATCCAACCCAATCAACATAAAAACTTCTTTATTATGAATGACATTACAAAAAAATATACAAACGGAGAAGTGACCATTGTTTGGAAACCCGCTACCTGCATACATTCTACGGTATGCTGGAAACATGCAACCGGGCTGCCTGAGGTTTTCAATCCTATGGAAAGGCCATGGATAAAACCCGAAGCATCTACTACAGAAAGAATTGTTGAACAGGTAAAAAAATGTCCTTCGGGCGCTTTAAGTTTTTACATGAATGGAGCGGATAATGAAAGCACTGAATAAATCATTGCAGAGAAAAAACTATTTTCACTTATTAGAATTAGCCAGAAAATTATATGAAACGTACGATCAAGAAAGTTGCTGTTTTAGGAAGCGGTGTGATGGGAAGCCGCATTGCGTGCCACTTTGCGGGCATTGGTGTGCAGGTGTTGTTGCTGGATATAGTTCCCAAGGGCGTTGCTGCCGATGCCAAGCCTGTTGAAAAAAATAAAATAGTGAATGATGCTTTGCTGGCTGCACTTAAAAGTAATCCTTCGCCTGTTTACACAAAAGATGTTGCAAAGAGAATTGCTACGGGCAATTTTGATGACAATATGAAAGATATTGCTGGTTGCGATTGGGTGATGGAAGTGGTGGTGGAAAGATTGGATATAAAACAACAGGTCTATGAAAAGGTAGAGCAGTTTCGGAAGCCCGGAACGCTTATTACAACTAATACTTCTGGCATTCCTATACACATGCTTGCTGCAGGAAGAAGCGATGATTTTAAAAAGCATTTCTGCGGAACACACTTCTTTAATCCCCCGCGCTACCTGCGTTTGCTTGAAATAATACCTACGCCTGATACGGATAAAGAGGTGGTTGATTTTTTGATGCACTATGGGGATCTGTTCCTGGGCAAGACAACCGTACTGGCAAAAGATACGCCTGCATTTATTGCTAACCGAATTGGTGTATTTGGTAGCAATACGTACTCTCTAACCAAGTATACATATACAT
>CAVYTF010000028.1:0-142871 GCA_963771435.1 uncultured Bacteroidota bacterium
TATATCCCCATGGCAATACGGTTTAAACCAGGGACCTATCATTATAATGACAGAAAATTACAGAACGGGGCTTATATGGGGTGTAATGAAAAAGAGCCGGTATATCATTAATGGCCTGCAACGTGCTGGCTTTAGTGGCGGATGGCTGGATGAGGTTAGATCTTAAGGAACCAATGTTATTAAAATAATACAAATAGTTCTGTCAATTACCCAAAGCCAGTCCATATTTGATGCAGCTTCGCCGCAATTGCTGTATCAGCAATGCTGCTGCTTGTAATGCTTAAAATTCTGCTGATGTAATACATAACTGGTGGGTGCCTGCTCTGTACGGGAAGATCGGCATAATACCAGGAATGGATAATTATTTATCCATAATCATTACAAAACAGTTCTTCAACTGTAATATTTTTGGGCAATTTTATATCTTCACCAACTTTTAAATAATAGGCTTGAAATATGAATAATCCTGAAAGGCTTTTTGATGCTGTGCAATTCCAGTTGGATAAATTTCCCAAGGCTGATATGTTTGCGGCGAAGGAAAATGGTGAGTGGCGAAAGTACAGCACGGCGGAAGTGCAGGTGACTGTGAATAAACTTACGGCAGGGCTTATGCAGCTTGGTGTAGGGGGTAATGACTTTACGGTTGAGGGGGCGGACAAAATCGCTATCATCAGCAACAACAGGCCGGAGTGGCTTTTTGTTGACCTGGCCGTGCAGCAAACGGGCGCTATCCTTGTGCCGCTTTACCCTACTACTAATCCGTTAGAGATTGAATTTATCCTGAACGATGCGCAGGTGAAATATATGTTTGTGAGCAGCGAGGACCTGTATGAAAAGATAAAGGCCATCAGCGTGAGGGTGCCTTCCTTAAAGAATATTTTCTCGTTTGATACTATAAAAGATGCGCCGCACTGGAGTACGCTGATGCACGCGGCTACTGAGGAGTCGCTGGCAAAAGTGGAGGAGGTGAAAGCGGGCATTGACAAGCATCATGTGGCGACCATCATTTACACGAGCGGCACTACGGGTACGCCAAAGGGGGTGATGCTGACGCATGATAATATTGTAAGCAACGGGCTTTTATCAAAGGAGAGTTTCCCCTTTGAAGATGCGCCGCAGCAGAAGGTGTTGAGCTTTTTGCCCCTGAACCATATTTTTGAAAAGTGCGTTTCGTATATTTATTTGTTCAGTGGTATTGGTATTTATTATGCTGAAAGCCTTGATACCATTGGCGATAACCTGAGAGAGGTGAAGCCGGATGGGTTTACTACCGTGCCGCGGTTGCTGGAAAAAGTGTTTGAAAGAATAATGACCACGGGCAGCCAGTTGACCGGCATTAAGAAGAAATTGTTTTTCTGGTCTGTGTCGCTGGGCGAAAAATATGACAACCTGGTTAGCGGCGGGGCATGGTATAATATGCAGCTTGCGATCGCCAACAAACTTGTTTTTAGTAAGTGGAGGGAGGGACTTGGCGGCAATGTAAAGTTTATTGTTACCGGCAGTGCGGCCTGCCAGGAAAAGCTGTTGCGTATTTTTAACGGTGCACAAATTCCGGTGTATGAGGGTTATGGGTTATCGGAAACAAGCCCGGTAATTTCTGTGAACCGGAAAGAAAAGGGGGGAATGAAATTCGGTACAGTGGGCCCTTTAATTACAGGCATGGAAGCGAAACTTGAAGAAGACGGGGAGATCTGTGTGCGCGGAACATCAATAATGAAGGGCTATTATAAACACCCGGACCACACTGCAGAAACCATCATTGACGGATGGCTGCACACGGGCGATATTGGTGTGTGGGTGGATAATAAATATTTAAAGATAATAGACAGGAAAAAAGAACTGTTCAAGACAAGCGGTGGTAAATATGTGGCGCCGCAGCCTATAGAAAATAAGCTAAAAGAAAATAGGTTTATAGAGCAGGTAATGATAGTGGGCGCGGGAAGGAAGTTTGTTGGGGCGTTGATAGTCCCGTCCTTTACATCGTTGAAAGTATGGATGAAGGAACAGAATATTGCGTTCACTACAAATGAAGCTGCTGTGAAAGAACCAAAAGTGGTGGCAATGGTACAATCAGTTATAGATGGTATAAACCCAAACTTTAACCACGTGGAGCAGGTGAAGAAGTTTGAACTACTGCCGCAGGAATGGAGCATTGACACAGGGGAAATGACCCCGAAAATGAGCCTGAAAAGGAAAGTTGTGATGGAAAAATATAAGGGGGTGATAGAAAGGATCTATGCATAATTAACTGCCAAAGACCAAATATTTTATGAGGCCTTCGGGAAGGGCGGGGAGCATTTTTCTTTGTATTAAATAAGTTGAAAGGCCGGAGAGGTCGCGGTAGATGTAATGTTTGTTTAGAGCGCCTTCCAGATAGCCTGCGCCACTCGTGTTGCCCGTGCCGACACGCATACCGATCATACGGCGTACCATTATAAGGTGTTTGTGGCGCCAGTTGCTGAGGTGATGGTCTATTTCAATGAGTGCATCCAATATTTGATAAGCTGCCTGGAAGAAGGGGAAGTCCCTGTAAAGCATGATGAATAAAGCGGAACGTAATGCAGTGGCGGAAAAATTGCTGCGTAGTAATTGTAATTGCTCTTCGGTGAAAGAAGAGTTGTTCTGTTCAAAGAAGACATAGTCAAAATCGTTTGCTTTGGTATTTTCTCTTTCGGTGAGGCTTTGCTGGTAGAGGAACCTGTAATCGTTCCAGAAGGGTTGCTCAAGGACAGTTTCTTCTGCAACGGGGTTGTAATTATTCCAAAAGGCTGCATCAAAGAATGGCATGCGTTCCAGCCACTTATTGACAAGATGTAACAGATTCTCTGAGGTTTCTGCTTCGTTTATTTGGCCATAATCCTGTTGAGAAAAACCGCCTTCGTTGGTGCGCTTGTAATAATCCCGTTGGTGCCTGTTGTCCATTTCTAAGCCAAGCTTTGCTTCGATCAACCGAAACTGTTTGCTTTGAAAACCCGAGGATGGCGTGAGGAGATTCCTGAACTCGAGGAAGTCCAGGGGGGTCATCGTGTCAAGGATGTTTACCTGCTGGTTGAGCAAGCCAAGGATACTTATTACACGGTGCAGGCGGTGGCGAACGAGGTTTAGTTCTTCGGAATTGTCGTTTATCTTATCCTTGCTGAAGATTTTAATGGCATAATCCAGTTCAAAGAGTATTTGCTTGAACCATAGTTCATAGGACTGGTGAATGATGATAAAGAGCATTTCATCATGTGCGGGCGTATTGCCGCTTTCAAAGCTGAGGGGATGCTGGCTATCGAGTATTTTATCCAGCTCAAGGTAGCTGCTGTAATAAGGGGTTTGTTGGTTCATGGCAAACGGGAGTTTAGAACTGCAAAGAAACAGGTTTAAAGTTTTAAATCCAGCAATGTTTGAGGGGCTTGAAGATGAATGGTGGGCATGCCAACCTTTTGAGCACCTTCTATGTTTGCTAATGTATCGTCAATGAATAAAGTTTCTGCGGGAGCGAGGTTTTGTTCTTCTAAAATTTTAAGGTAAGACTCTGTATCGGGCTTTCTTAAATGCAGGAAGTGGGAGTAATATGCTTTGATAAATAAGCTATTAAAGGAGGCGCCTTCAAATTCGTTGCTGAATTTTTGCATTAAAAAATCGTAGTGAATTTCGTTGGTGTTGGAAAAAAGATAGACGCGGTATTTGTTGCTTATTTCTTTTAGCCATTGAATGCGTTCTTTTGGGAAGTGGCCGAGCATAGCGCGCCAGGCGTTTGTCATTTCTTCATCTGAAGCCTGGAAACCACCCTGGAGGCGTAGTTCGGTAAAGAACTCTGTTGGCGTGATATTCCCTGTTTCAAGCAACTGGAATAGCCCTGAAGCATGCTGCTGGGAATATAAACCATGAAAATCATGAGCGCCAAGCTTTACGAATGCTTCTTCGGTTTTGGTATAATCGAGGGTGAGGAGAACGCCGCCGAGGTCGAAAATGATGTTTTTTATTTGCTGCATAGGGCAAAAATAGGACGGAGTAAATGATATTTGAAAATGAGCAGAATTTTAATATTTTTGCGCCCTCTTTGAACCGAAAGGTTCGGGGCCTATAGCTCAGCTGGTTAGAGCACCTGACTCATAATCAGGGGGTCCTTGGTTCAAACCCGAGTGGGCCCACGTTGTTTTTGAATGGTTTATGTGAGAAGCATAAACCATTTTTGTTTTTGAGGCATTATGAATTGTATTGTTTGTTATTTTTATAGCTTTCATTTTTAAAATGCTTACCGCTAAGCAGAGGTGGGTAAGGCCTAACGGAAAACGCAGGGTCACTATGTAGACCCTGCTGGGACAAGAAAATTATTTGGACGGAGGATTTGGTCCTCGATAAGTAGTTTTGTGATAGCAATTATTTTGTTAAATGAAATTCTATGCTTGGCAATATTTATATCTTTAAAACTACCTTAAAGCAACAAATAATATTATTGGCACACTTACTTTTTATTTGGGTAGCATTAATTTTAGGAATTGTATATATTTTAAAATCGAGATTAGACAATATAGCCGCCTTTTATACATTTTTATTTGTATTTTTAACAGATACTCTACCTACTATAATAGTCCATACACAATACTGGTTAAAAAATCGTAACGTTATATTGATTTTAAATACTGGAATGAAAGAATTAGTTTGTAAAACGCCTATTAAACAATTTAAATACTCCTTTAGCGATATAATTTCTATGGATTACTACCGAAATTTGGGAAAAGGGTCAGGATGGAATTCTTTTAGTATGTATCGTTATTATAGAATTGTTTTTAAAGATAAAACAGAAGTAGTCATAACTTGTCTAATGATTAACGATATTGAAAATACTCTGGAAATGTTATTACGAATAAAAGCAGAACGCCATTCTAAATTGCTTTGTTTGATAACCTAAGTAATCTGAAGTAGGGAAATAGGTCTCTCTCAGTAAGCCATCGTTAAAAAAGATACTATGTTTTGCATTCCATTTAAACAATGAGACCACCAATGGTATTTATACGTTCAAAATATAGCTGGTACTTCTGCCACCTGCGGCCTCTTTGTTTAAAATTCCTTTTTGCAGCAAATCATTTATATCTCTTATTGCCGTATCAGAAGAGCATTTGGCAATCTTTGCCCATTTGGAGGAATTGAGTTTGATATCATATGCATCAGTATTCTTCTTTTGTGCGGCGAATAAGCGCTCTATTGGCCGCATAAATAAGTATTCGCCGCAAAATGTACGGTGATTAGGGACATTATTCGCCGCAATTTGTTTCTCGGATCATGGATCGCATTATATCTCTTATCTTCATAAATATTCTTTTTCTTTATGCCTTAGACAAGCAATTTTCAATGAGAGATAAAAAAGACTTTTTAAATTTAGGGCATTCCCCAATTGAGAATCAACTTAAATCTCTCAAAGGTGCTCCGGCGACTTATAACATGCATGGATTAGTAGAGGAAAATAAATTAGCATGGTTCGTTAGAATCTTTAGTCAATTTGGTGTCCATCATTATCCTTATCAAACCTATAATAATACCGCTGTCAATAATGGCATTTTTAAAATGCATTCTAATGATAACGTTACCGTAGCTTTATTAAGTGACTGGGCATCTAATACTCCAGAATCACATCAAGTTGCGAGACTTTGCGGAATCCAGGATTACAGTATTCATTTGGGCGATACTTATTATGTAGGTAATGAAAAGGAAATTGCTGAAAATTTTAATTCGACTTATGGTGCGCCATGGCCTTACGGCAAATATGGAAGTTTTGCATTGTTGGGAAACCATGAAATGTATTCCAGCGGGAAAAGTTACTTTACTCAACTACTTCCCTATATGGGTATTTATAGGGGAGAAAATACCAATAATCAAGAAGCAAGCTTTTTTTGCCTGGAAAATGATCATTGGCGCATAATAGGATTGGATACCGGATATGATTCTATAAAGGGCTTTTTTAATAAAGACCCAAATTTCCAATTGCAGTTACAAGAAAAGCAGCTAGCATGGTTGCGTGATGTAGTAAGACCTAATCAAGACAATAGGGGTATCATTCTGCTCAGCCATCATCAACCCTTATCTGCCTTCGAGCCAGCGTATACAATTCCTGCCCAACAACTTAGTGAGTTCTTTGATGCTGATAAAACACTATTATGGTTTTGGGGACATGAACATAGGTTAGCAATTTATGGAGAGAACCAGTTGCCCTGTGGCAAAGTTTACGGAAGGTGTATTGGGAATGGAGGGATGCCAGTTGAATTAAACAGTTCGGCACGTGCGAGTTTCCCCGATAGTAAAAAAAACAAAAACCTGATCTTTTATGACAATAGATTAAGAGAAACTATTGATGAGAACATTATGTTAGGACATAATGGATATGTTATAATAAGCTTTGCAGGGCAATCGGCAACCATTAAATACTATGATGATAATGATAACACCAACACTAATGAAAAGAGAATCATAACAGAAGAAGTATGGCCTAATTCATCGGTATGTAATTTAGACAATAAAATTCTTAACCCGCTTTAGAAATTTCATTTGTTTTTATATGCAGCAACTCAAAACCTGCAAGCTGCAGTTCCAATACATCCAAATTTATTTATGAAATTCATAATTAAAGCAATACGCGATCAAATTACAATGATGTGAAAATGAAACGGGGATACTTATTACTTCTTTTTTGCTTAATAAAATGGGATAGCCAATTGGATGTTTTTCTATTTGTATTAAATCATCGGGAAAAAAGTAATTCAATTTTTTTAATAAAAAACTTCTTACCTCTTTTGACTGATCTGAGGAAGAGGAATCGTTAGTTGTTTTTACTCCCCAATAAATTTTTGAAAAGTCTTCGGTATTATTTACTACAGTTGATATGAATTCGTTGTGTACGACTGACCTGTAATAAAGAATAGCCCCCTCAAAAGCGACCCTACCTGTATAAAAATCTTCTTCCCCAACGTCTATATTTTCTAAATGATCATTTATAAATTTCATGCCTGCACTTGCCGGAAAATGAATAGACCGAACAGTAAATTTTGGTGGCGAAAATATAAGGTTGGCATTGTGCCTTTTGAGAAATTTATAAGCGGCTTCTTTGATGGACCACAACAGCCAAATAAAATTGTCAAAACTTATTTTATTAAATGCCTGCTGATGATAAAATTCCTGTTCTGCCTTACAAAGAATTTTTGAATAAAATCTTTCTTTGTTTACGTGTTGTTTACTGACCGATCTTAAAGCTATAATATCATTGCCCGCGCTTATCATTGAGTTGGGCCATTTTTTCTGAGATTATATCAATACAACTTCCGATAGTCAACATTTTCTCTGCGGAGTCCATATCAATTTCGATATTATATTCTGATTCTGTGTCTATAACGATATCCACGAGGTTTGCAGAATTAATCTTAAGATCTTTTATTAATTCAGTTTGATCGTTTAAGTTATTGAGTGATCCTTTATTTTCGACATAAGGGGTTAGCACTCTTTTTAATTCATCTAAAATTGCTTGTCTATCAATCATTGATCAAATTTTGAAAATATTAAAATGCTATTCAGGTCACCAAAGCCAAAACTGGCTTTTGCCGCAATATTAATTTCTTTTTTTATCATTTTTGTCGGTAACTTTTCTATGTCTACCCTTTCAGCGATTTCCGGGCTTAGGTCTTCAAGGTTGATATTCGGATGCACAAACCCATGTTTAATTTGCAAAACTAATGCAACAGATTCAATTGACCCTGAAGCACTAAGGCAATGGCCAATCATTGACTTTAAGGAATTTGTAAAAGGGAAATTGCTTCCTTTTTGATTTAGCACCGTACTCCAATTTTCTATTTCTTGTTTATCAGCAATGGTGGCAGTTAAATGACCGCTTATGAGGTCTATTGATCGAGAATCAATGTTTGCGTTTGTTATGGCATCGGCAATACATCTTCTCACGCCTTCCGGATTTGGCGCTGTCATAGAACCTCCGTTCCTCTGACCACCTGAGTTTGTGGCTCCTCCTATTATTTCAGCGTAAATATGGGCATTTCGTTGTAATGCAAAATCCAGATCTTCCAAAACCATCGCTCCTGCACCTGACCCGGGAACAAAACCTCCTGCAGAACTACTCATGGGCCGTGAAGCTTTTTCAGGAGTGTCGTTAAATTTTCTTGCCAAAACCCGCATTGAGTCAAAAGCACCGAATATATAGGTGTCTGTATATTCACTGCTGCCTACCACCATGCGTTTGGCCATACCATATTTTATATATTCATACCCCATTAAAATTGCCTGGGTGCCAGTGGCGCAAGCTGCAGAATTAGAAATTATTTTGTTACCCAGCCCTAAGCGTCCTGAAATATACGCACAGACCCCGCTATTCATTACCTGCTCTACTACCCGTGATCCTAATTTTTTTGCTTCCTTATTATCTACTCGCGAAATCACCTTTTTTATTAGGTTCGTGTCTGCAACACTTGTTCCAAAAACACAGCCTGTTTCCCACCTAGGCAGATCTGTATCCAGGTTGTTTCCCGCGTCAATCCATGCGTCTAAAGTTGCTTTAATGGCATAACCGGCGGTGATACTTTTTAAACCATGAAAAGTTACTTCTGAAAGATACTTTTTTAAATCTTCCCATTCAAAATTTGGTACGCCGGCTACCTGGCAACTATATTTTAGCAGTTCATATTCCGGGATAAATTTCACCCCTGAAATGCCATTTTGAATAGCATGTAAAAAAGTAGGAATACCGATGCCGTTTGGCGACACAACCCCCAGGCCTGTAACAACTACACGGTTATTCTTCATGCTTATTATTTACGGCAGATTTTTAATGATACCTGAGAACATGCCTTTTGCCAGTAATTCTTTATTGTCATTTAGCATTTCTACGTAACATTTAAGCTTACCGAAACGAAAATATTGTTTTTTAGAAGTTATGGTTACTTTTTGTTGAGGCACGACCATTTTATAATAAGAAACATTGGCTGAAGTGAGAAGCGGGAATGCCTGGTTTTGCGCATTGTTCATATCTATTAATGGCTGTAGAGAATTATTGATAAGATAAATACCCAGAACTACTAAACCGATCTGTGCCATTATTTCTGTAATAATGGCTCCTGGCGTAACAGGATTACCCGGGAAATGATCTTCATAGAAAAAGGCGTCTTCTTTTAAGGTGAAGTCTCCTATAACTTCATCCATAGTGAGCAATGAAATATTATCTACAAAGCGGAAAGAAGATCTGTATGGCAGCATATCCAGAATGTAGTTGTACATATTGGGCAGATTTAATGGTTAACATAGATGTTCACCGCCATCTGCATGAATTACTGTGCCGTTTATCCAGGATGCTTCATCAGTACATAAAAGATAAACAACATTGGCTACATCGTGTGGTGTGGTCATTCTTCCAAAGGGGTTTCTTGAGGCAGAATGTTCAATGAGCTTTTTACTGTGGGGTATTTTTTGCAATGAGGGGGTTTCTGTAATGCCTGCCTGGACAAGGTTAGTTCTCAATCCGTGTTTACTTAACTCTACCGCCATATACTTTGCAAGGCTTGCCAGCGAAGCTTTGGCCATAGAGACTGCAGCATACCCTTCCCAGTATTTGTTAACTCCTTCGCTGGTAAGGCCTATTATCCTGGCATCTTCACAGAACAGGTCATTGTCTAAAAGAGCCCTTACCCAGTCAAGCAGGCTGGTGCCCATTGCGTAAGTAGTGAGCTGGATATCTTGAACTGAGAGGATACTTGAGTTTGTTGTTTGTGAAATCAATGGCTTTAAATTGCCTCTTGCAATTGAGTGAAGCAGCACCCTTACGCAATGCTTTTCCTTTATTGTTTCAGTAAATTGACTTATAAAAAAGTCCCTGCTGGTATGGTCAAGCGCATTAATATTAAATGGCAGGATAGTGACATTGTGTACATCTGACAGAGTTGATAGCTCTTTTTTTACCTTCCTTTCAACGCCGGCAGTTTCCCGGTAAAGTGCTGCGATGTTCATTCCTTCCTGTGCAAGCTTTTGAACTGTAGCAAACCCAAAGCCACTTGAGCCCCCTAATATAATTGCCCAATACCCTGTAAATTGCTTTTTACTCTTATGCACGTCCAATTCTTTGAGGCTACCCTGTATAGCGTTTGCTTTTTAATGTAAACAGTAATCGGCAAAAATAAGCCAAACGAAGTAATTTGTGAGTGATATATAATAAGTAGTCAGAATATTAGCGGCTTGACCAGCATCTATAGACAAGCATATAGAAGTGGGGTTGAGTGGACATTAGGTGGGCATTGAGTGGGAACCTGCATGAAGCCTGAAGCTGGTTGGCTTGGAATGCCGGATGGGTTATTGGTGTATTTTACAAATAACTTACTTTCGGTGAGACAGGAAGTGGCGATAAGCTGTTAACCTGTATTTTAAAGCAATTATTATATATTTGGCATGTTATGAAGGTTAAAATAAGGATGGGGATCTTGTGTGTTATTTTTTTTGTTGGTTTAAATGCGGCTTATTCTCAAGCGGGTTTTGACCGGGGAGTTTTTTATAAGGTAATGAAAACGGGGGATACGGCTGCAATTGATAATGAACTAATTGTAGTGAAATCTGCACCCATACCTGAAAAAGAGGCATACGAGGGGGCTTTGTTGATGAAAAAGGCGGGAGAAGAGGTTAAGGCTAAGGATAAACTGGCATTTTTTAAACGCGGGAGAATAAAGCTGGAAACTGCTATATTAAATGATGGCGAGAATGCGGAATACCGGTTTTTACGCCTTATAATTGAAGAGCATGCGCCAAAAGTTGCAAAATACAGCAAGGATATACCAACGGACAAAGAGTTTATTATCCAGAAATATAAAAGTTTATCGCCTTTAGTGCAACAGGAAATCCTTAATTATAGCCAAACTTCCAAGGTTTTGCACCCGGAAGATCTTAACCAACATTAGCATGGGTAAAAAGGTATTGGCTATTTATTATTCACAATCGGGGCAATTGGGAGAAATCATTGATAATTTAACTGAACCGCTTATTGAAGCGAATATTTCAGTTGAAAAAGTGCGGATAAGGCCCTTGAATGACTTTGCATTTCCGTGGACGAGCGAGCGTTTTTTTAATGTAATGCCCGATTGTGTTTTAGGTGTTACCACAGAACTTGCTCCATTTACATTAAAGGAAACTCAATATGACCTGATCATTTTTGGTTACCAGGCTTGGTTTTTATCACCCGGTATCCCTTCCCGCTCTTTATTGCAGCACCCTGCTTTTTTACAAATATTAAAAAATACACCTGTAGTTACTATTACAGGTGCGAGGAATATGTGGCTGAATGCTTTTGTGCAAGTAAGAGATCTGTTATCAAATGCAGGAGCTAAACTTGTAGGGAATATTGCGCTGATAGATACGCAACCAAACCTTGTGAGTATTTTTACCATTTTTCACTGGATGCTTAAAGGTAAAAAAGACCGTTACCTGAAGGTTTTTCCATTGCCGGGCGTGGCTAACGCAGATATAGCTGCCGCAAGAGGCCTTGGGGAAATTATATTACCTTATCTTCATAAAAATGAATGGGAAGGCATGCAGGATGAACTCATGAGTGAAAATGCAGTTGATATAAATGAAGACTTGATGTTTATTGAGCCAAAGGCCGGGAAGATGTTTAAACTCTGGGCGAGATTTATTACCAAAAGAAAAAATAAAAGACGCTGGCTTACCGTGTTTAAATATTATCTTTTGACTGCGCTTTTTGTGGCTGCACCCCTGGTGTTTCTCATTGACACTCTTTTCTTAAAAGTGTTTTTCCCGAAGCGGATAGAAGCAAATAAAGCATATTATTTAAAATTAAATTAAGGCAAAAAAAGTAATGGGGCTACAAGAAGTTTATATAACGGATACATCGATGTTCCTTCCAAATGAAGCTGTACCGTGCGATGATATGGAACTGTACCTGGGATATATTAATGGAAAACCTTCCAAATCTAAAAAGATAGTATTAAGAAATAACGGAATAAAGACGCGCTATTATGCATTGACAAAAGAAGGGAAGGCAACACATACGAACGCAGAAATGACGGCTTTGGCTGTAAAATCTTTGCTGAATAATGACCCGAAAAGACTTAAGGAAATAGAATTACTGAGCTGCGGCACTTCCAGCCCTGACCAAATGATGCCGTCGCATGGTGTGATGGTGCATGGCTGGCTGCCCGAAATGGAAGCCATAGAGGTAGTATCTCCATCGGGGGTGTGCTGTGCAGGAATGCATGCTTTTAAGTATGCTTATATGGCTATAAAGACAGGCGATGTGAAACTTGCGGTTGCTACAGGGTCTGAGAGATTCTCGGCTTCATTGGTATCGAATGTTTTTGAAGAAGAAGCACATAAATTAATTGAGCTGCAGCAAAACCCATTTATCAGTTTTGACAAAGAATTTTTGAGATGGATGCTATCTGACGGCGCGGCGGCTTTTCTATTATCAGACAAAAAAAACAAAACGGGCCTGAGCCTGCGGGTTGACTGGATAGAAGGTGTCAGCTATGCGAATGAGATGGAAACCTGTATGTATATGGCGAGTGAAAAAATGCCTGATGGTACATTAAAAAGCTACCTTGATTTTACGCCGGAAGAAATAATGAGCAAGTCCGTATTAAGTATAAAGCAGGACATCAGTTTGCTCAGCAATAACATAGTGCCCCTTGGCGCTAAAAGGATAAAAGAGATATTTGATAAAAAGGGGTTGAGCGCGGATGATGTAGATTATTTTTTACCCCATATGTCGAGCGAGTTTTTCAAAAGCAAGATATTTGACCAGATGGCCCTGTACGAGAGAGGAATACCATATGAAAAATGGTTTATGAATTTAAGTACGGTAGGAAATGTGGGCGCTGCATCTGTTTACCTGATGGTTCATGAACTGTTTAAAAGCGGGAGATTGAAAGCAGGGGACAAGCTTTTATTGCTTGTGCCTGAAAGCTCACGTTTTTCTTATATGTATGCGATGCTTGAAGTAGTAGACTGACGCAGACAAAACCTTTATTTTAAAAGAGGTGTTCTTATGAAAAAAGAGGACGTTCCGCAAGACCTTAGCGCGCTTGGCAAAATAACCAAAGAAGTTTGCTATGCAACAGATGGAACGGGTAAATATGTCACAGCACTAAGCAATGGATGGGATGTGAAAATAACGGCACTTGATACAGCGTGGGAAGAGATAAGAAACCGTGTGCTGCAGCAAAGGAAAAAGTGCTTGCCGGCGAAGCAAGCCCGTTGTTTTTTTTTATGGAGCTAAGGCTTATGAACCTGCAAATATTATCAGACTATACAGGGTTTTGGAAATGGCAGATAAAGAGGCATTTAAAGCCGGCAGCATTTAATAAGTTATCTGAAAAGCAACTTAAGAAATATGCCGAGGCATTTAATGTGCGCCCCGAGAAACTTAAAACGATGACTATAGATGCAGCAGATACCGTTTGAACACATACAAGCTGCACATTGTGAAAACGGCGTAACACTGAACTTGCTGAGGAGCGTGGGTGTGGCAAAAATGACCGAGCCCCTGGCATTTGGTATTGGTGCAGGTTTATTCTTTGCTTATATCCCTTTTATTAAAATAAATAACGGGCCTGCTATTGCTTTCCGGACGTTGCCGGGGAATATTTTTAAAAGGACCTGTCAATCGCTGGGTATAACTGTTGTAAGAAAGAAATTCAGTTCAAAAGAACAGGCTGTAAAAGTTTTGCAAGAATGTATAGATGCGGGAAGGCCCGTGGGGTGCCAGGTAGGGGTTTATTATCTTTCTTACTTTCCTAAAGAATACCGGTTTCATTTTAATGCACATAACCTTATCGTTTACGGCAAAGAAGAGGATAATTATTTAATCAGTGACCCGGTAATGGAACACGTGACGACCCTGACCAGCTATGAACTGGAGCGGGTGCGGTTTGCAAAAGGGGCGCTGGCACCTAAGGGGCAGATTTATTACCCTGTACCGGGGAAAATAATTACTGATGAGCAGATAAAGAAAGCGATTGAGCAAGGCATAAAAAAAAATGTACGCAACATGCTGCACATACCCGGAAACTTTGCAGGCGTAAAAGGTATAAAAAGCACAGGGAAAAAAATAAAGAAATGGCGCGATAAGCTGGGCGTGAAAAAGGCGGGGCTTTATCTGGCGCAGCTTGTGCGCATGCAGGAAGAAATAGGCACAGGGGGCGGTGGGTTCCGTTATATTTATGCGGCATTTTTGCAGGAGGCGCAGGCTTATTCACGACAATGACGTTTTGGGGAAATTTCTATGATATTTACGGAAGCAGGTGATCTTTGGCGCACGGCTGCGGTACAGGCGGCGGGCATTTATAAAGGGCGGATTGGCAGCCAGGAAGATTTTAATGTAATGGGCGATTACCTGCTGGAAGATTTCAGAGATGGAAAAAAAGGCATTTGAAAAACTGGAGAAAATAAAATGGCAGTGATGGATGAAATTGCTGTAGAATATTGAAAATCTTGCGTTTCAGTTACCCGGGCAATGCAAGGCATTATTTTTCAGGTTTGAACCTGCAGGTGGTGAAAGGCGAACGTTTTGGTTTATTTGGGCCGAACGGCGCAGGGAAAACAACCCTGATGAACTTGATGACGGGGCTACTGCCTTATGATGAAGGGAGCATACAGCTTGACTGGGCAATGAAATGAAGGCACATAATAGATCAGTAAATAAACTGTTTGGCTTTGTGCCGCAGGATTTTTCCTTTTACCAGGAACTGAGCCCGTTAGAAAACCTTGAATTTTTCGGTGCGTGGTGCAGGGTTGCAATGCAAAAGAAATCAAACGAAGAACAGAGGAACTGCTGCATATATTAGGTTTATCGGAGGTGAGCAATAAAGCAGTGCATAAATTTTCCGGCGGCATGAAACGCCGGGTAAACCTTGCCATTGGCGTGATGCATAAACCCCTATCTTATTTCTTGATGAGCCAACCGTTGGCGTTGATGTGCAGACGAGGCATGCCATGATCGACTTACCTGAAAGAATTAAATGAAAACGGCACTACGCTTATTTATACGTCGCATCAATTAAGCGAGGCAGAAGGATTATGCAAAACAATCGCGTTGATTGATGATGGGAAAATCATTGCTTTTGGTGAACTTGACAAGCTATTAACTTATCATGGTGAAAAGGAACTTGAAGGCTTATTTTTGAAACTTACCAAAAAAGAATACAAGGATACTGATGTATAAGCTTTGGGCATCTATCGTAAAAGATACACGTATTTTATGCCGGGATAAACTTGGTATCATACTTATGTTTGTTATGCCTATTATACTGGCAATTGTTATTACCAATATTCAGAATAGCAGTTTTCTTTTAGCAAGCGATAACAAAGTGGAACTTTTGCTGAGCAACCGGGATACAGGTGAAGCAGCTACTGAACTGATGGAGGCAATCGATAAAATAGGTATGTTTAAAATAGAGCAAGTTTCCAAGAATGAAAGCGACAAGGCTGTTACTGACAGGATGAATGCAAGGGATGCAATGGTTGCAATTATTATCCCTGAGGGTTTTTCCTCACAAATAAGCAACAAATCTAAAACGGTTGTAAGCAAAGCATTGAGTAACCTTGGGCTGGAAGGAAGATCCCGTTACTGCATTAAAGGGAGTTGCAAGCCCTGTTTTTTTATATTATAACCCTGTGCTGCAGGAATCATTCCGCCGCTCTATAGAGGGCGCCCTGCGCAGCGCTATACAACTGGTAGAAAATAAGCAGTTGGTGAAGAACCTGTACTTTTCGTTAAATGAAAAAGAAATGCCTGATACCCTGGAAAATGAGATGGTAAAAAATCAAACTGCTATCAGTGAAATACCAGTTTCAAAAGACGGCAGTAAAAGAATTCCTAATGCCACTCAACATAACATACCTGCATGGACCATATTTGCTATGTTTTTTGTGGTTGTCTCATTAGGAAGCAGTGTTGTAAGAGAGAAGCTCAATGGCAGCTTTATCCGACTTAAAACTTTACCTACCAATTACCTGACAGCGCTTTTATCAAAACAAATAACGTACCTGTGTGTTACGATGCTGCAGGCGGTGACTATTTTTGCCATAGGGATATGGGTTTTTCCTTTTTTTCATTTGCCTGCATTAAATATACCTTCAAGCATTCCCGGATTGTTTTTGGTAACTTTTATTTGCGGCTGGTGCGCTGTAAGCTATGCCATCTGTGTAGGAGTTTTTGCACAAACGCAGGAACAGGCAAATGGATTCGGGGCAGTGTCTATTGTTATACTGGCTGCTCTCGGGGGGTTGATGGTTCCCGCTTTTGCCATGCCTGATTCGTTTAAGATGATATTGAATATCTCACCATTCCATTGGTGCCTACAGGCATATTATGATCTATTTTTAGAAGGAGGTACCTTGCGGAATGTATGGATGAATGTTATACCTTTAATTTTGATCACAATACTGATACAGATAGCATCAGTTATTGGTTTGAAAGCAAAACAATTGATCTAATTCTTACCCTAATTATTAAACATGGACACAGCAGCATTAAAAGAACAGCTTAAAAAGCAAATCATACAGTTTTTGAACTTAACCTCATTAACACCAGATGACATAAAAGATAATGAACCATTATTTGGTGATGGTTTAGGTTTGGATTCTATTGACTCTCTCGAGTTGATCGTTTTGCTGAAAAGGGAATATGGCATTACCATAGAAGACCCAAAAGATGGCAGAAAGATACTTGTTGATGTAACAACTATGGTTGAATTTATAGAGAAGAACAGGACGAAGTGACTGTATGGTTTTGAAAGTATTTGAAGTGAGGGGATTATACAACTAGCTTACCATCATAAATATCCCAGAAAACTTAAAGCATACTTTTGTTTGTTGCAAAAGTTGGGCAGATACAGTTATTATTCCGTTTGCTTCTTTTTTATATTGTATCTCAATATCACAGACATTATTTTCTTCAGGGTTAATAATTGATAAGAATTTGAGGTAGTGGGCTTTGATAAGCCGTAGTTTTTCATTAAAATCCTGTTCCAGAATCTCTTTCAGCATTTGTAATATACAAGCGCCAGGTACGACAGGCTGCCCCGGGAAATGGCCTCCAAATATTTTATGAGCGCTATTTATTTCGAGCGTAACCTTAATGGAATTGCCTTCATGCTGTAGGGATGTTATTGTAAAGAAATTATCTTTCAGCATTCAGTGTTGTTCTTTTAAATTGCTGAAATAAGGAATAAGGAATGATATGTATTTTGATAATGATTGTAAATCAAAACCTTTTTTATTTTTCCTTGTTTAGAGTTTTTACCTTGTAGCGATGAAGGCAGCTGTTGTGTTTTTGCAATTTTAGCTGCAAGCCAAAGTGCAAATGAGGTAGATGTAGGATATTCACCGCAAAGGTTTTTATAATTGACCTGTTCGATATTTTTAAAAACAGATACGGTTAGATGATCATAAATTTTATCACTTTCTATATCTCCATTTCTTCCTGTTATTACCAGATCAATGTCAATGAGATTAATTGAATTTTGTTTTAAAAAGGATAAAATGTTGGCTTCCGTTTCCAGAACATTTTTTGGTTTATAAAATGTGGTAATGCTGTCAAGGGTTGCATAATCAATGGGGGATGACTTACTGGATAATAAAAAAAATGCTGCACCTTCTCCTGCAATTGTTCCTTTTGAAGATGATGAAAAGAGCTTTAGGTTTGAGACGGGCAGCCTTTTATAATTTCCGCCGCGCGTTAAAACTGTATGGCTGATATCTGTTATCTCGTCTATGCTTCCAGCTAAAATATTCTCAGCTTCCTTTTCGTTCAGCATCATAGATGCATCCAGCAATGCGCTTTCATAAGAAAACCCTTTGTGTACAAAAGTATTATTGTATTGATGGCATTTAAGGATCAATGCTATCTGTGCACCAACGGTGTTGTGGGTAGATCGAATGAATGAAGTGGGAGAAAGCATCGTTTCCTTTTGCTTAATTATACTAGTTAAGAATGTTTCTGAATCGTTCATACATCCATAAGCGGTACCTGTGATAATTGCATCCGGACTTACATCTGCCGCCTCTCTCAGGCACAGAGCAGCGGTAGTAACACCCATTTTAATGATACGGCTCATGCGCCTTATTAACTTAGCATCAATATACTGTGCATAATCAGGTTCAATAGCCTGCAGGCGATCGCCTATATATTCAACGAGCTCAGTTAAGAATGGAATATTGCCAAATGTGTTTTGCGGAGATATATTTGCTGTCGCCCGGATGTAAATCTTCATTATTGCAATTTTGAAAATATCAATGAAGAACAATTTCCGCCAAAGCCAAATGAATTGGATATAACATTTTTAATGACCTTGTTTTTTAAAAAGTTTGTTTCCGGCGAAAAAGAAAACTCTTTCATTTGTGTTTGAAAACGGAGGTTGGGATATACAACACCATTTTTTATGGCTAGTATTGAAAACACTGCCTCTATGCCACCGCTTGCCCCCAGTGTATGTCCTGTAAATGATTTTGTAGAACTCAACTTTGGATAATGGGGATGAAATAAACGTGTAATAGCGGTACATTCAGCAAAATCATTATTTTGTGTGCCTGTTCCATGAAGGTTTATATAATCAATATCAGATGTTTGTAATCCACTGCGGTCTAATGCACCTTTCATAGCTAAATATGATCCTGTTCCATCAGGGGAAGAGGCTGTTTGATGATACGCATCATTAGCGTTAAAATAGCCACTAAGGCGGCAATACATTTCTTTTTTTGAAGATGCTGCAACTTTATCTGAAACCAGCACAACATAACCCGCACCCTCACCTAAATTGAGGCCATTTCTATTTTCATCCAGGGGCTTGCAGTATTGTTCGTCCAGTATCATAAGCGTAGTAAAACCATTGAGGGTAAATTTTGTAAGTGCATCTGTACCTCCAGTAATTACAACATCCAGTATGCCGTTTTTAATTAATCTTGCCCCAAAAAGTATTGCATTGGCAGAAGAAGAGCACGCAGTGCTGATCGTAGTAATATAATCCCGTATGCCTAATTTATCAGCTACTAATTCTGTAATGCTTCCGCATTCGTGATTGATTACATCTGTCAATTTCCCCCTTTCTTTATCATAGACAAAGTCTTTGAAAAAATTCTCAGTTTTATCAATACCGCCAACTGTGTTTGCGGAAATAAAACCAGTGCGTAGAGAAGAAATATTTTCAAGAGAAGCATCCTCCAAAGCTTCTCTTGCGGCTACCAGACTTAATAAGGCAGAACGTGGAATATTAGAAGAGAAGCCTGTAAGAAGAACAAGTTCCCTGTTACTTAGTTTAACCTCAGCAACAGGGAGTTTTTGACTATAAATTGTTTCAAGATATTTGATAGAACCGATGCCTGCCTCCTCTTTTTCAAGAGCGGCAAGATTTTCAGTTATATTGTTTCCAATCGCACTGATAATCCCTAATCCAGCTACATAAACATTTGAACTCATTTAATTGATCTCTTGTTAGCACATAGTTTATAACTTAATTATTTTATGCATATTACCTGCCGAAAATAAATCAGACGTTTCTTTTTTCTCTTTTTCAATCAAAAATAGAACAGCTTTATACTTATCCTCTAATAAATCAACCCATCCACAAATGCATACTTTGACCATTTTGTCATTCATAAGATCATTTATGTAATGCTCAAAGAAAGCTGCATCAAAATCATCAAGTATAAAAAAAGCGTTCTCGCCTTTAAAATTATTGCGAATGCAAATCTCCCCTGTCATAATATTTGGCAAAGTATAAACAAACAGAGATGGACTGGGAATATCCTTTAGAGTGCTAAAATATTTTACATCAGTATCAAGACTCGAGTTGGCATTTGCAAGTACAATACTTGTTTCATAAGGCAGATAATTTTCACTTTTAAATTCGTATTTCAATAATATTTCTGAAGCAATCAACCCAAGTTTGCATAGATCATCCATCTTGTAGAATTTGGGATAGTTTATATTAAGATGACCATAAAGTGAAAGCAAAAAACCTGCTAACCCCATTTCGTTACTTTCAAATATCTTTTTACCGTTTTTATAAACGATATTATTACTGATCACACAACTGGCATTGATATAATTAATATCTGAATTCAAAATTTATAATTGATAGTTCTATTCTTACTCTTTACTAAACAAAACTGCTGCATTGCAACCACCGAAACCCGATGCTGTTTTAAGGCAGTTTTTCAAAGGAGTTGCTAATATCTTAGCGCATACATTTACAGACTTTGTAACGCCTATATTTTCAAATCCTTTTGTTGGTATAACAAGGTTTTCTTTTAATGACCGAATAGAAATAACTGATTCAAGCAATCCTGCCGCACCTAATGTGTGGCCATAATATCCCTTTAAGCTGTTTAAGGGAACAGATCGTAAACCCGCTAAAGCAAAAGCGTTTGCTTCCATTTCATCATTGTACAAAGTTGCTGTTCCGTGTGCAGAAATAAAGTCTATATCATTTGCAGATAAACCCGCATCTCCCAAGGTCTTTTTTATTGCCATACTTAATTCTTCTCCTGTTCGCGAAGGCCCCGATATATGATTGGCATCATTGCTTACTGCGCCGCTTATAACGCGTACACCGTTTGAATATTTTTCTTCAGAAGTAAGAATGACAGCAGCAGCGCCTTCTCCCAGGTTTATTCCATTCCGAGCAACATCAAATGGCTTACACATTTCAAGGCTGAGGGCTTGGAATGACTGGAAACCTGATAAAACAAATTTTGAAATAACATCTGCTCCCACAATAACAGCATTTTTATAACTGCCCGATCGTATGAGCCTCATCGCTGTTAAAATGGCCAGTGACCCCGAAATACAAGCGTTAGAAATAACTAAAGGCTTATTAACGAAACCAAAATGTTCCGCAACCAGCTTTGCTGAAGTATGCAGTGCGATTCTGTTTTTTAGTAGAGGGCTCTGTGTTTCCGTTTCCAACAGAGATATATTTCCTTTAGTTGTTGAAATAATCAATATGGTGTTTCTGTCAAAAAGATTAATTTTAGTCTTTTGCAGCGCATCAGTAATTGAGGCAATAAGCAGTTGTTCAAATTTTGTATAAAAATCACTGTTTTGTATAAAAAACTCTTCCGGTTTAAATAATGAAGCATAAAAAGCATACGGGGATATTGCAGCATCATGATGCATTTGTATACCGGATATATCTTTTTTAAGCTGCGTGAAATTTTCCTCTGTTGTACGTCCAATGGGCGAAACAATATTATCGGAAACAATAAAAACATTTCGCATGCATCATTACAATTAAATCAATTATGCTTCTTTGTGATAAAAACTTTCATTTCACATGAAGCAACCAATAGTTCATTACAGAAAATAGCCCCTTCTATTAACCTGGCATTAAAAACCTGCTCAGTAATTTTAATTTGAGTTATCAGTTGGCCGTCAACCTTTGGCAAAAAAAATACTTCCAGGTTATGCACAGCACCAATATAACCAATATGTGCGGGTTCATTATTCCTCATGGAAATATATCCTTCTGCAGCGGCGGCTGTTTGAGCAATATTCTCCATTAAACCTGCTTCAGCTAATTCATCGTTTTCTACAAAAATATTCTCTTTACGTATTTTAAATGTACTGCGTGTAACCTTGCTATCTGAAAACAAGAGTTCATCAATCATTACAAATGGCGGTCTTTGAGGAATGAGTGCGAGGATGTTTTCCATAACAACTGCAGGCTATTATAATTTATCAATGCAATCCCCCATTAATGGATAATACAGTACCAGTTATATAACCGGCTTCCCCTGACGCCAAAAAACCAGCAGCATACGCCACCTCTTCAGGCAAGCCAAAGCGCCTCACAGGTATCATTCTCTCTATTTGTTTCTCATCTATCCCTTCAAGCATATCTGTTTTAATAAAGCCAGGTGCTATTGCATTTACGGTAATACCATATCTCCCGGTTTCCTGGGCCAGGATCTTGTGGCACCAATAATGCCAGCTTTTGCAGCAGAATAATTCGACTGGCCTGCCACCCCTTTTAATCCTGAAAGAGAAACTATATTGATAATCCTGCCATATTTTTTTTCCAGCATTGTATTCAGCACCAAACGTGTTACATAAAAAAAGCTGCTAAGATCGGTCTGTATCACATTTTCCCATTGTTCATCTTCCATCCAAGCCATTAAAACATCCTCTTTTATTCCGGCATTATTTACCAGTACTTCAATATAGTTTTCTTCGTTTTTACTCATCCATTCGCCAAGTACCCTGCGAATGTCGTTTTTATCCGAAATATCAAATGCCAGCAATTCACCATTCCCGCCATGTGCTTTTACTTGTTCAAGTGTCTCACTCGCAGCTCCTTCATTGATTTTGTAATTGATCAATATATAATAACCCATCTCTGCCATCCTGATGCAAATCGCCCTACCTATGCCTCTTGATCCTCCGGTAACTAAAGCGCATTTCATTTTCTGTATTAATAAGTTTGAGTTTACAATTTTATATGCAAGAAGCAGTTCAGGTTTTAATAAAGTTCCTGCTCACTTCCTTCTTAATTCATTACTCCATGCCATTTTTAAGAATGGATCGTTTCTGATGATTCCATAAATTCTTTTATTTTTTCAAGATCTTTATATTTCGGTAAGTCTTCTACAAACCGGGGAAATATAGTTCTTGCAGTACTGTATATCCTGAAAGTTGCATCGGATAACTTCGCCTGGCAGTTTAAATAATCAATTGCCTGCAAAAGGCCCATAAGTTGTATAGCAAGCACTTCAAACGTATTGTCTATTACTCTTTTAGTCATCATGGCTGCATTGCAGCCCATACTCACTATATCCTGGTTGTCATTATTATTTGGTATGCTATGCACATACATGGGAAATGATAAAGTTTGATTTTCTGCTACAGTTGAAGTTGCTGTAAACTGCATCCCCTGCATTCCAAAATTAAGCCCCAATTCCCCAAGGTTTACAAATGGGGGCAGTTTCCGGTTGAGTTTATCATTCAGTATATAGTTGAGCTGCCTTTCTGATAGCATTGACAACTTCGTTACAGCAGTTTTTAATTTATCCATTTCCAGACATACATAATCCCCGTGAAAGTTTCCACCATGAAAAATATTCTTATTCTTATGGTCAATAACAGGGTTGTCATTAACCGAATTTAATTCATTCACTAAAACATTTTCTGCAGCAAAAACAGTATCGTAAACAGGCCCTAATATTTGCGTTACGCACCGTAATGAATAATATTCCTGCACTTTATCTTCAAAAATTTCCTGCTCAAGGTTACCGGCATGGTACAAATGTTCCGATCGGCTCCTGATCATCTTACTGTCCTTCAAAATATCACGCATCCTCTCTGCCACATTATTTTGCCCGGTATGATGTTTTACAATATTCAGTTCATAAGAATAATGATCGTCATAAGCTTCTACAATCTCATTTGTCATTGCAGACAGCATAATACCCCATTCCAGTAGCTTTCTCGCACGGCTGATATTGTACAGCCCGATACCGGTCATAGCTGAAGTGCCGTTAAGAATAGCCAGCCCTTCCCTTATATATATGGAAAGGGGCTTAATATTGAAACGTTCAAATACTTCTTTTGTAGAATGAATCTCATTTTCAAACAATACTTCCCCTTCCCCAATAAGCACCAGGGCCAAGATGTGCAAGTTGCACCAGATCGCCACTTGCTCCTACGCCGCCATGCTCATAAATACAAGGGTTTACATTTTTATTGATCAGTTCTTTCAGCAGTTCCACTGTTTCGGGGTGTACGCCGGAATAGCCCTTCATCAGGCTGGCAAGTCTGCAGGTCATTAATGCTTTTACTAAAACGGCAGGCAGTAAATTACCACTGCCGGAGCAATGACTCCTGATAAGATTATATTGAAGCTGTAAAAGATTTTCCTGCTTTACTTTATACTGCGCCATCGGCCCAAAGCCAGTATTCAAACCATAAATTAATTTATCAGTTGCAAAATTTTCAAGAAATTGAAAACCCGTTCCCACATTTTTAAAAGCCCCTGCATCCAATACTATTGCTTCCCCTTTTAAAAGGATAGCCTCAAAATCATCAAAAACAAGTTCGTTTCCCCCGACAGTTACCATTAGCCATAAGTTTATTAAAAGCAATGATTCACAAAGGGTAAATATATAAAAAAACAAGTGTGGCAAGGCACATTAGCCTTTAATTTCTTTTATCAATAAATTTTGCTGCCTTCCTCACCGATTCAGGAAACTGCATTTTTTGGAGTGCTTCAGCACTAATATATTTTATGCCCGGGCTTACCCGCAGCTTTGCCTGCAAATACGATCTTATCGCGCGGTCGCATTTTTCGCTTTCCTCAGCGGCAACCAGGTAAAGCAGCACATCATCCAGCCCTATTTCGTTTGATGTGACTTCTACCACAAAATCAATCACCTCTTCCATTTCATTTAGCAGGTCAAAAAGCCCTTGGGGGTAAACTGTAGTACCTTTAAATTTTATCATTTGCCTTTTTCGACCAATAATCGGCGATAAACGCAAACTGTTTCTCCCGCATACGCAGGGTTCATCAAAATACATGCAAATATCCCCGGTTTTGTACCGCAGCAAAGGCATGCCTTCTACGCCAAGTGTGGTAATTGTTACTTCCCCAGGCGTATTCGCAGCCACAGCCTGGTTGTTTTCATCAAGCAGTTCTACTATCAGTAAATCAGGCAGTAAATGGCCGCCGCAGCCTTCTTTACATTCGGTGAAGGCCGTCTGCATTTCAGTAGAGGCATACGTGCAATACAATTTTATATTCCAGGCCTCAGTTATTTTTTTGCCTAAAATATTAAGTGAAAAATCTGTATTACGTATATTTTCACCAATGCAAATAGCTTTTTTTACCGAAGAATGAT
The DNA here is from genome assembly GCA_963771435.1 of uncultured Bacteroidota bacterium. Lineage (GTDB taxonomy): Bacteria > Bacteroidota > Bacteroidia > Chitinophagales > Chitinophagaceae > CAVYTF01. The sequence goes on from CAVYTF010000028.1 coordinate 24,868, forward strand.
TAATATCTATCTGGTGTTCTTTTGCAAATACAATCAGTTTCAGTATAAAAGATGGCACGGCTACAATAGCAGTCGGCTTAAGTTTATTAATGATTTCCCACTGCAGCGCCGGTGCACCTGGACCAAGCCTTATGGCGCCTCCGCCCAGTTTGCGTATACCTAAGTAATAAGCTATACCTGCCATAAATTGCCTGTCAAGTGTCAGCATCAATTGGTAAATATCATTTGCTGAACCATCAGCGTTTAAAAAAGAATTGTATTCATTGTATGCTAAACGATCCAGGTCATTTTCGGTAAGCCCGATGATAACAGGACTGCCTAGCGTGCCTGATGTGGAGGCGTATTCGATGATTTTATTTTTATCGATGCATAAAAAAGCATCACTATTTTTTTGTAAGTCTTCTTTGGTTGTTGTTGGGATTTTTGAAAGGCCTTCCAATGTTTTTATTGAAGATATATTTATGTTATGATGCGCGAACAAATCTTTGTAAAATGGAGAATGAATAGAAACATATTTCAACAAAGTGCGCAGTTTTTCTTCCTGCAATATTTTTATTTCAGCTTTTGGCTGATAGGATGTCTGTAAAAAATCCATTATTATTTTTCTACTATTGCTATTGCAGTTGCAAATGGTTTGATATGTGACAAGGATACTGAAATATTCGTTATTTTCAAAGGAGCCAGTGTTTTTTTGGTCGCGCCAAGCAAATTCAAACGCGGCTTTCCCAAATCATTGTTAGTTATTTCAATCTCATTGTAAGAAGTTCCATCTGCCCATCCTGTTCTGATCACTTTTAAAAAAACTTCCTTCGCGGCAAAACAGGCTGCATAATGTTCGTGCTTGTTTGCTTTTATTTCGCAATAGGCGATCTCTTTATTTGAAAACACTAATTCTTTAAACTCTTTATCTTTATTCATCTTGAGCTCAATCCGGTTAACTTCAATTATATCAATTCCAGTTCCTGAGATCATAATTCAATATTGTTTGAATGATCTTCAATCATTTTTAGGTGGCTAATATACATTTATAAAAATATCCACGCAATTACTTTAAGTAATTTATAATATGTCAAATCTACTTAAGGTTAAAGCAACGCCCATAATGGAGAATTCCTAATTTGAAATACCGTGTTTGGCCTTGCGGGTTATATTTTATGAGTGTAGCGAAAAAGGTTTTCAGATCTAGCGAGTCAAGTGTACGGACCAACTGAGCCAGAGCCCCTCGGCCTTTCAATAAAATTATTTAGCAGACAAACTCCGAAACAAATTCGGGGTTTATTTCTTTTCAGGGTTTTTGTGTACAAAACACAACATTTTCCTTCACCTTAAACGATATAATAACCTCTTTGCTTAAAGGCATATAATTTGTTCACTTTTCTCTAAAACAATGATCTATGAATGAAAAAAACACAATTGGGCGCCGTGAAGTGATAACAGGATTAGGCGCCACTTTCGCAACGATGGCAATTTCACCCTCTTTTGCTAAAGGGGAAAGATCTAATGCAGAAGCTGCTGCACCCGAAGACCTGCAGGACCCTACTACGAAATATTTTAAACCTCCGTTTCCATCGCAGTCACAGCCATGGCCAGGCTTGGTGAGTAAAATGGACCCAGTGCCTGACCATGGGGAAAAGAGTTATAAGGGTTCAGGCCGTTTGGCAGGGCGTAAGGCATTGATAACGGGGGGCGATTCGGGAATGGGTCGGGCTGCTGCTATTGCCTATGCACGTGAGGGTGCGGATGTGGCCATCAATTATTATCCTACGGAAGAACCGGACGCACAGGAAGTGATCGCACTTATTAAAGCGGCGGGGCAGAAAGCTGTAGCTATACCGGGGGATCTTCGCGAGGAAGCATTTTGCCAGAAACTGGTGGAAGATGCTGTGCGTGGCCTGGGTGGCCTGGATATAGTGGTGAGTAATGCCGGGAGGCAGCAAACCCATGCATCTATACTGGATATATCAACCGATCAGTTTGACTGGACAATGAAAACAAATATTTATGCGCCTTTCTGGATAATCAAAGCCACTCTTCCGCACTTACAACCAGGTTCAGTGATCATTGGCACAACATCAGAACAGGCTTATGACCCATCGCCGGATCTGTACGATTATGCACAGACAAAGGCGGCTACAATGAACTATATAAAATCGTTGGCGAAGCAACTCGGCCCCAAAGGCATTAGGGTGAACGGTGTAGCGCCCGGCCCTATCTGGACTGCCTTGCAAGTAAGCGGTGGGGCTACGCAGGAAAAGCTAGTGAAGTTCGGCGGACAGACGCCTCTTGGAAGGCCCGGGCAGCCAGCAGAGCTTGCATCTATTTATGTTCAGCTTGCAGCCAATGATGCAAGCTATGCTACAGGACAGGTATATGGTTCTTCAGGTGGAGCAGGGCAACCATAAATCCCCAGCTTTTTTATTGTTTGATTTATCCCGTTACCTATTATGCATTAACTTCAATCAACGAAACCATTGCGTAACTAAAGTATAAGCCTCTGAAAAGTAAACCCAGGCTCACGCATCTCTATTTCATTCTTGGCTGATTCGAGCTGCGCTTCTGTTGCATAGACAAACATTTGTTGTTCATAATCGTTAATAGCAGCTTCTATGGTTTCAAATTTACCGTTGGTAAGGTTATCGGATAAAATGGATGCATCCACCAACCCTATATTTACACCCTGGCCTGCAAAGGGCGGCATCAGGTGGGCGGCATCTCCAATAAGCGTTATAGGCAAAGGGCGATTTTGTTTCCAGTGGCCTATCTAAAGGAAGCTTTCTTGTCGGCAATCCAACAAAAAAAGATGTTGCGCGGAATAATTGTTGGTATCGTCTCATCCCAACCTGAGAACCTGTTTGAAAGAAATGCCATAACGCTGTGCACATCCTGAAAGTCTAATCCATTGTCATTAACCCATTCTTCAGGCGTTCTAAAAATTACGCCATAGGTTAGTGCGCCTTTGTTGTAAGGGTTTGCCACTAATAAATTGCCTTCGTGCGCCGCCATCAACCTGTTACCATCGCATAATTGATAAAATTCCGTGCAATTTATTTCTGGTTCAGGCACATCTGCCTGTATAATAAAATTGCCGGTATCTTCCACTTCAGCATCCGTCACATACTTTCTCACTTTGGACATTCCCCCATTGGCTACAATAACAACATCTGCGGCCGCATCTTTTTCATTTTCAAAATGCAGCAGCCATTTTCCGTCATGTTCGTCAAGCCCTGTAAATTTTCTGTCCCAAACAACTGTATCGCTTGTTAAGCTGTTAAGCAATATGGTTCTCAGGTCGTTCCTGTTTATCTCCGGGTTGTCAAATTGATTTTCAGGTGTAGGTTTCCTGATCAGCAACACGTTGCCTTGTTCGTCAGCAAAGCTTATTCCCATCGGCAGCGCCGTAGCATAATAGTTTTCCAGCAACCCTGCTTTTTTCATTGCTTCCTGCCCCGAACTTTTGTGCAGGTCAAGCGTGCCGCCCCAAATTCTTGCTTCGGGGTCTTTATCCCTTTCGTAAACAGCTACATCTACACCTTTTTGCTGTAACAATTTTGCCATGGTGAGGCCAACAGGCCCTGCGCCAATGATGGCTACTTTTTTATTCTTCAGTAACATGTTTTTGCGTTTAATTACGCGCAAAGTTAGGTATGCTCCTGCGTTGGTCTTGTATAAACGCGACAAAACGATTTCCTCAGGGTTTGCAACAAGCAGTAAGCAGATTGTGAGGGTTGTTTAGGTTTTGATTGAGTACCTAAGGATATTCAATCTTTTCCTTTAGGTTTTGATTGAGTACCTAAGGATATTCAATCTTTTCCTTTAGGTTTTGATTGAAAACCTAAGGATATTCAATCTTTTCCTTTAGGTTTTGATTGAAAACCTAAGGGTATTCAATCTTTTTCTTTAGGTTTTGATTGAAAACATAAGGGTATTCAATCTTTTCCTTTAGGTTTTGATTGAAAACATACGGGTATTCAATCTTTTCCTTTAGGTTTTGATTGAATTACGTCTTCATTGCTCTTATTCACCAATGAATGAATAAGAATGCCTTGGGAAGAAAAGGGAAGAGCGGCTAAATTTGTAAGGATAAAAAGTTGTAAGATTGCAGTTGCGAAATAGAAATAAAGTAGCGGATATTTTTAAGTTGGTTTGTTGGTAATGGGTTAAAAAATAGACGCGCATTTTTAAAATGAAACGTGCGGCAATACGATTATCGGTAGCAATAGTATGATAGACACTCTAATTATTCAAAAAAGCGACAGAAGAACTATCAGCAAAAGCTTGTGGTGTGACAGGACAATTTTTGGAAATTCACGAAGTTGTTTATGAAAATGGCAAACCAAAAGTTGCAAGGGTTGACACAGAAAAAGAAGATGGCAAAGCGATTGTTTATTTTCCAGTTAAAGACGAAAAATTTTATTTAGCTGTTTATCTTGACACAACACCTCAAATTTCAGTTAGACATGTTGGGACAGAGTATTATAATAGCGTTTATTTAGGTGTTTCTTCAAAAACTTTTAGTATGCAAGAACTATCTGAAATGACAAAATTGAAAGTTACACAAGGACATAGTAAAGGAGATAAAAGAGGAGGTACTTATTGGAAATATAGCAAAGTTTGTTTTGAGCCAAACCCCGAACCAGATGAATTTGAGGACAAGCTAAAAAAGCTTCTTGACATTTTGGAAAAAGATAAAGATGGCGTTAAACAACTTGCAGACAAAGCAGACGCATGGATACAAGTTGCCCAAGAATTTCACATTGGAAATACAATGATTGGAGGTTCATTAATTGACAAGGAAATTATTAAACGAATAGCCAAATTAAATCTTTCTATTGATTTCGACTTATCTGTTGGAGGGAATTTATACAAGTAAAAACTACTGTTACCAACATTGCATTGGCGTTATGTCGGCGGACAGATTATAAACTTCAGCTTCAGTTATCTATCACCCGCTGTTCGGGATTTGCAATCTCGAACTATCACAATCCATAGCCAAAATGAATACTATTTTGAAAATTTATTATTTTGTGGAAAATTAAAATCTAATGCAAATGAGAAATCTAGTCTTCGCAATCAACATGAGCTTAGATGGCTGCTGCGACCATACCAAATTCTATCCCGATGAAGACACGATGGAGTATTTTACGCAGCTCACGCGGGATGCTGACACATTCCTTTACGGGCGTAAAACTTATCAATTGATGGTTCCTTATTGGCCCGATGTGGCGAAAAACCCTGTCCGGGCGATAGAAAAGCAGATATCGAATTTGCCCAGGCATTTGACGCCGTTGAGAAAATTGTTGTTTTCTCACAATCATTAGACAGCGCTGAAGGAGAAAAAACGAGAATTGTTCGTACGGGCCTTCAGGACGAAGTACTTAAATTGAAACAGGAAGCAAGGCAAAAATATTTTGACCGGTGGTGTAAACCTTGCTTCACAACTTGCAGAGCTTGGCCTGATTGATGAATATCATATTGTGGTTCACCCGATAATTGTAGGAGAAGGGAGACGGTTGTTTGAAGGTATCAACCTGCAGGAGAAATTACAATTAAAACTTGTTGAGTCGACGGTTTTTAAGTCGGGGGCTGTTGCGCTTCGGTACTTGAAACAATAAGAGAGATCTGTGGCAGCTATATTTCTAACTTCATCACAAAGAGATAATCGCTAATAATTCAGCTCCTGGCACTTAAAACCCGCCATAAGCAACAACGACTCCACCCAGCCAGGATTAAGTTCGGTAGATTCAATACGTAATACTTTATCACGGTCTTCAGGTCTAAATTCCATTGGCGGGCCGTTGGAAAAGAAGTGAACAGGAGCGCGACCATGCTCACCCAATGTATTGCAGGAAAAATCAGCTTTTTTAAATCCCATGGAATTAAACCCAAATCCATGGAATTAAACCCAAATTCCATGAAATAAGACCCAAATCCCATGAAATAAGACCCAAATTCCATGGAATAAGACCCAAATTCCATGGAATAAAACTCAAATCCCATGGGATAAAACCTAAATCCTATGGGATTAAACCCGAATCCCATGGGATAAAACTCAAATCCTATGGGATCCGGCATTGCAACCTACCATTTACAATAGAATTTCTTTCTCACCAGAACTAGTCATTTAAGGTCATTCTTTATAATTCGGGCATGCCCTGCATTTCGCTCTTTATTTTTTCATAAAAGGTATTTTTACGGTAACATTATGCTGCTGTTTATCATTGCTCAATATTATTTTTCCACTCGGTTGTTCCACATCGTCTATAGCATATTGTCGTAAATTATTTTCTGACCGTTCAACAGTGATGTTATAAAGGGTTTCATAATAAGTATAACGGACAGTTATACTATCCCATTCTTCTGGCATACAAGGCTGAAAATATAATTCGTTGCCTTCTCTTTTCAAACCAATAAAATGTTCGAGTATTAATTGATACATCCAGCCGGCAGACCCTGTGTACCATGTCCAGCCGCCACGGCCGATAAGCGGAGAAACGCCATACACATCTGCTGCTGTTACATAAGGTTCTGTTTTATAAACAGCGATATTTTCAGGGGTTTTTCCATGATTTACGGGGTTGATCATTTGCAACAATTCCCATGTGCGGGACGCATCACCGAGTTTGGCAAAAGCCATAACAGACCAAATTGCTGCATGGGTATATTGCCCTCCATTTTCGCGAACGCCGGGCAAATAGCCTTTGATATAACCGGGGTCAATTTCTGCCTTGTCAAAAGGCGGGTCTAAAAGCTGTATTATATTATCCTTCCTGCGCACTAAATGTTTATTCAGGCTTTCCATTGCCTGCGCTGTGCGGCTTTCTTCCCCTGCTTCGGAAAGGACAGCCCAGCTTTGAGAAATGGAATCAATGCTGCATTCTGCATTGCGCGATGAACCAAGCGGAGTGCCATCATCAAAAAATGCACGCAAATACCATTTACCATCCCATGCATTTTTTTGAATGTTATTTTTTAATTCCCCTGCCTGTTCTTTACATTCTTTTTTGAAATCATCATCGTTTTGTAAAGCGGCGATGTCGGCGAATTGTATAAGCACCTCATACAGAAAAAAAGCAAGCCAGACACTTTCGCCTTTGCCATTTTTTCCTACCATGTTCATCCCGTCATTCCAGTCTCCAGAGCCTATTAATGGCAAGCCATGGATGCCAAAACGCAAGGCATGAGTTATGGAGCGTTTGCAATGGTCATACAAATTTGTTTTCTGGTCTGAGATGTTTGGCAAATCGTAATAAGATTCTTCATTTGCATTTAAAGGGCGCCCTTCCAGAAAAGAAATATTTTCAGTTAAAACAGAATTATCTCCTGTAATTCTTATGTAATGAGCTACTACAAAAGGCAGCCACAAAAAATCATCGGAACAATGTGTGCGCACTCCTCTTCCAACTGGGGGATGCCACCAATGCTGGGCATCACCTTCCTTAAACTGTCTTGAAGCAGCAAGCAAAACCTGGGACCGGGTTAATTGCGGCGCTGCATGAACAAGCGACATTACATCCTGTAATTGATCGCGGAAACCAAAAGCCCCGCCGGATTGATAAAAGCCACTTCTTCCCCATAACCTGCATGATATCACCTGGTATAATAACCAACCATTTGATAGAAAATTTAGTGATTCATCAGGAGTTTGAACCTGAACAATATTCAAGGTTTGGTTCCAGAGATCATTTACTTTTTTTAATGAATCCAATGCTGCATTCCTGCCGCGGAAACGTTTAACAAGGGTTATTGTCTCCTCCGGGGTTTTTCCCGCACCCATGCGGAAGATAATTTCGCGTTCTTTCCCTTCTTCAAGATCAAAAGAAATACGAATGGCTGTGCATATATCTAAGCCAGCACCAGTTTTGCCTGAAAGAGAAGAGCGGCGCATCGCATCCGGGTTTTGTATTGTTCCATTTCTACCGATAAACTCGAAACGGTCTGTTGTAAATGATCTATCAACCAGATCATCTACATCAAAAAATGCAACACGGTTTAAAAATTCAGTGTTATAAGGATTTCTTATAAATAAAGTACCTGTTTCGTTATTCATTTCGGAAACCAAATGCATTACCGATTTGGGACGAAGTTCGCCAAGCACCCATTCCATATAACCAGTTACCGAAAGCCTTTGTGGTTTGCCTGATCGATTAATTATTTTTATGACAATAAATTTTACAGCAGCTTCAGTGTCCAAGTAAATATTTGTATCAGAAAGAATCCCATTTTCACTGTGTTTAAATGTGGAATATCCAAAGCCATGTTTTGTATGATATGATGTTCTTCCGCAAGCGGGATAAGGCATGGGCGACCAGAAATATCCTGTCTTTTCATCGCGTATGTAAAATGCTTCGCCACTTCCATCACTTACTGAGTCATTATTCCAGGGAGTAAGCCTGAATTCATGTGCATTTTCGGTCCAAGTGTATGCTGAACCATTTTCTGAGATCACTGTTCCAAAATTTGGATTTGCGATCACATTTACCCATGGCGCGGGTGTACGTTTGCTTTTTGAAGTTGTAATTAAATATTCTTTTCCGTCTTTTGAAAAACCTCCATAGCCATTAAAAAAAGCTTTTTCATCTTCGGGCATAGGCACTTCGGGAGAAATAATTTGTTGTGTGACCGGGAGATAAGGGATAATAATTTTTGCTGCTGGTTTTTTATTCATTTGTTCCACTAAAGTGCCACGGCTATCTGAAAGATCAATACGGGCTATTGTCTGCATTAATACGCGGTCTTCTGGTGATATCTGATCAGCAGCTTTTACAAAAATGCCTCCCTGTCTTTCTGAATTACTGACGCTTATTCCTGCAGCAATTAATCCATTTATCTGATCCTGTAAAACCTGCCTGTAACCGCTTTGATCTTCATTCCATATAATTAGGTCTACAAGCAGCCCTTTTAAATGCCAGTAAGCCCTGGCTTGGATCAACTGTTTTACAAGCGTAAGGTTTTCGGGGTCGGCTATTTCTACTAAAATGATCGGCAGGTCTCCCGAAATAGAATAACTCCATAAAGCGGACTGCCCCCGATGATTTTTTATAAGTATACTAGGGTTAGCACGAAGCGAAGGATCAGCGTAAATAACAGAACTGGCAAGCTTTCCATATAACTGGGCATCAGCTTCTGTTGCATTTATCTGCCTTAATATAACCTGGCTATGTGTCCATGATAATTCAAATGCACGGTCACGCATGTGCAGATCCTGGTATTTATCAACCAGGTTTTGACAAATATTTCTTTCACCTGACGCGCCGGTGATCATATCAATTATCACTGTTTCTTCAGATGAAAGGGTAATATTATATTGTATTGAAACTATGGGATCCAGCACTGCGCCCTGCGAGCCTGAAAGCCCCCCTTCATTATCCATTGCTTTGGGATGGATAATAGTATTTCCACGCCCAATAAATTTCTCGCGATCTGTTTCATAAGACACTTTTGTTTCCTGCCTGCTGTTTATTTTCATCATGTGAAGCATCCATGGAGGTTGTTCATCATTTGAGCGGGAACGTCTTGTACAAAGTATCGCATCCTGGTTAAAAAGAATTTCCGTTTGAACAAACAGATTGCTAAATGCAGGATGTGTATTGTCTGCAGCAGCATGTGCAAGCACTACTTCGCCGTAACTTGTTATTTCAATTTTCTTCTTTGTTCTTGACCGATTAGTTAAATGTATGCGCCTGATCTCTACATCATCTTCAGGGGAAACAATTATTTCTGTATAAGTATCTATATCGTTATCAGTCCTGCGAAACTCTGCACGCCCCTGTGAAAAAACAGCCTCATAATTTTTTGGCTCTTTTAAGGTTGGCTGATAAGATGTTGACCAAAATTCTTTTTTCTCAATATCCCGTATATAACAAAACGTGCCCCAGTTGTCACAGATAGCATCTTCCCGCCAACGTGTAACAGCAAGATCTTTCCAATTGCTATAACCGCCGCCTGCATTAGTTATCATTACATGATATTTGCCATTTGATAAAAGTTGCACTTCGGGAGTAGGGGTATGAGGGGTTTTAATAACACGCATTTCATTTTCAACAGAGGCTATTGTAATGTCTGCAATTTCTTTTGCAGAAGAAAAATAACCTGAAGATCTTGGAATTTGTTCCTGCAGCAGTAATAAAGTAGCCTGAAACTGTGGCTCTGCCTCAAATCTTTTTTGCATAGGCTGAGCAAGCAAAAGATGTGCAAGAGAAAGCAAAGACATGCCCTGATGATGGGCCATAAAGGTTTGTATCAACACATATGATTGACCACGCGGCAGACGCGAAGGTGTATAATCGATTGACTCATAAAAACCATACTTACCTTCAAAACCATCTTCATATAATCTTTCCAAATTCACGCATGCGGCATGTGGGTCCACCATCAAAGCCATCACTGTTGCATAAGGAGCTATGACCAGATCTTCTCCTAGCCCTCGTTTAAAACCAAGACCAGGTACGCCAAAGGCACGGTATTGATAAGTAAGGTTGGCATCCACTACATTATAGCATGATTCTGAAATGCCCCAGGAAACATTTTTTTGTCTGCCATATTCTATCTGGCGTTTTACAGATCCCCGGCAAGTTTGGTCAAGCAGTGTATTTTCGTATTCCGGCATGACAAGATTGGGCATTAAATATTCAAACATGGAGCCACTCCAGGAAAGCAGAACTGGTGTGCCGGTTGCATTAGTAAGCCTGCGCCCAAGCGCAAACCAGTTTTCCTGAGGGATTTTCCCCTGGGCAATGCCAACAAATGAGGCAAGCCTTGCTTCAGAGGCAAGCAGATCATAAAAACCGGCATCCCTGCGGTGCTCATCCACATTAAACCCTATAGCAAGTAAATGTTGTGATTTGTCATACAGAAAATCATATTCCATGTCTGCACAACCCACACATTTTAATGCAAGTTGTTCTATCAGTATAATTCGCTCTGCTGCATAAGCCGAAACTTTAGTAAGAGATAATTTAAGATTATCAAGCCATTTATTTTCTTCCTGATCAAGTTCTGCAAAATTGGTATCCAAAAGTTCTTCATATGAACTGTGCTCCCATGCTTTCAATTCTTCCAGCGTGGGAACTGTTTTCACGTACCTTAGTGCAGAGAATTTTTGCGGAATAGGTGATGACAACCAAGGTGCAAAAGATAATATTTCATCAGATAAAGCTTTAAAAGTATTTTCAAGTTGCTTTATCCACCATTGGGTTTCATTGTCTATCCTGATATCAATATTGCTTATGGTTGATGAATAACGTATTGCAAATTTGTCAACGTGATTTTTTATATATTCCAAACTAATTTCCTCGGGATGTTCCAATGATTCAAGATCCTGTTGAAATTCTTTAAAAGCAATAGAACCTGCTATCTTTAATTTTTCTGCTACGATTTTTATTACATCCTGCAGGCCATCAAATATATTTTTATTAATGATTTTTTTATTGCATAATTCAAGCAAAGACTGGCGCAGGGTAAGCAAATGCCCTGCAAGGTTTCCGCTATCCACCGTAGATATATATCTTGGATTCAAAATGCTCAAATTCTGCGTATCATACCAATTGTAAAAATGGCCGCAATACCTCTCAAGTTTCTCAAGCGTATTTAAAGTATTGGCGGTTCTTTCTAACATGCGGGTGGTACTGATATACCCAAAGTCATGCGCTGCAACAGTTGCAAGCAGAGATAACCCAATATTTGTAGGGGATGTGCGGTGAGCAACAACAGGGATCGGATGTTGTTGAAAATTGTCAGGTGGAAGCCAGTTATTATCTGCCGTTACAAAATTTTCAAAGAACGCCCATGTCTTTGCTGATATCTTCCGGAGAAATAAAATTTGCTTTTCGCTCAGTTTTGTTTTATCGGGGGAAAGCGGCCTGCTGAGCCACCAAACAATTGCCGGAGAAAGCCCCCATGCTATTAAAAAAGGCTCAGCGATCAATAAAGTGATGGGGGCGTCAAAAACAATATAAATAAGCCCCGCAATTGATACAAATGGTGCAAACCACATATTAGCATAAGTAGCAAATAAATTGGTCCTGTAGTTATTCTGCACAAAACCCGAAGGGTTCCATTCCAGCAAGTTTTTCCGGCTTATGTATATGCGCCATATAGTCCTGCATATTGCATCAATACTTATAAACGCCTCATAAGGCAAACAGATGATCGTAAAAATTGATTGCAAAATGGTTCTATAGGTAGAGCGTATAGTATTCTCCAGGTGATGTCGAAATAAAACATCTTCCGGCTTTCTTAAGATATCCCGCAAAGAAATAAACACAGACGGAAGAACAACGATCGCACATACGCACAATGTCCAGAACAAGGGTGCATGCAATATTGTCCATCCAAGCAACAGCAAAGCTGTAAGTCCGATAGGCATAAGGCTGCGGCGCAGGTTGTCAAAAATTTTCCAGCGCGATAAAGCAGAAATAGGATTTCTATGTAATTTTCCATGCGCATCAGGAACAAAAGGAAGAAACCATGTTGCTATCTGCCAGTCGCCCCTTATCCACCGGTGGCGCCGGTTTATGTCAACATTGTATCTTGAAGGATACTCTTCATACAGCTGAACATCGCTTGCAAAAGCGCAACGGGTATAAGCCCCTTCCAGCAGGTCATGGCTTAGTATGCGGTTCTCAGGAAAGCGGTTATCCAATACCTTTTGAAAAATATCCACTTCATAAATTCCTTTCCCGATAAATGAACCTTCCTGGAAAACATCCTGGTACACATCTGATGTTACACGCGTATATGGGTCAATGCCCGAATCATTTTCGTGCATTTGTGTATATAAAGAGCGCACTGCGCCTTGCAGGCTGATCGCAATGCGGGGCTGAATAATGCCATAACCATCAACAATGCGTTGCTTTTTTTCGCTGTACAAAGCCTCATTAAGCGGATGCGCCATTATGCCCACCAATTTCCAGCCCGCATCCCGCGGCAAAAGGGTATCAGTGTCGAGTGTGATGATATATTTTATCGTGGGAAAAATGGTTTCATCCCCGATAATTACCTCAAAATTATTTTCCCCTTTGCCGCGCAGCAGGTTATTTAATTCAGTCAGCTTCCCTCTTTTTCTTTCATAACCCATCCATATTTTATCACGAGCATTCCATTTTCGCGGGCGGTGAAAAAGAAAAAAAATGTCTTTCCCCTGCGAAGCGTATTTATTATTTAATGCTTTAATGCCATCCGAGGCGAGTCTTACCAATTCGTCATCTCCTTCCACACGCTCCTCTTTGGCATCCTTAAGATCGGTCAATAAACCAAAAAGTAAATTTTTGTCTTTATTAGCAAGAAAACGTACTTCAAGCTCTTCCACAAGAGACCTTGTTTGCGCTTCATTGGCAATAATAGTAGGCACTACCACAAGGCTTCGCGCTTCTTCAGGTATCCCTTTTGAGAGATCCATCCGCGGCAACTGTGTGGGCCTTATCAATAATGTGGCCACCCAGTTAACTATCGCCATTGCAAAATGAGAAGCACACAATACAGAAAGCATGATAACAATGATCAGTAATTTCCTGTGAATGCCATCGGCATAACTCTTTTCAAACATCCCAAAAGCAACCGCGAGCGTTATAAGCAAAGCGGAAATAATATAAAAAGCCCGCTGCCAGCGCCGCATCGTCCTGTTAAGGATCTGTTTTTGAGATAAATTAATATTTAAAGCCTGCTCAGTTTCATACAGCCCTTTCCCCACCAGGTAATACCCCACATGTGTCCTCCGTTTATCGGTAATCCCCTTTGCGGCTTTTTCTTTTACAATGTTTATAACCATCTGCGCCACTTCTGCCTCGGAAAGGTTACTCTTCTTGGCCACCCTTTCCACCACATGCCTGTAGCTGTCGCGCGTATAAAAATCCATTTTGGCATACACACCCGCAACGTCTTCCCGTAGTGTTTGCTCCACAATGCTCATGGCCTCCACAAATTCGCGCCAGTCCATCTTCGCCAAAAAACGCAGGCTTCCAATGCAGTTGCTCATAGAAACCTGGTCAGCAGCCTGTTTCTGGTTTTCGGCAAGCACCATCGTGCTTATTGTCAGGTTGCTTTCCGCCAGGTGCTGCTCCATCCAGTTCAGGGGCAACGCTAGGTCTGTCCCCTTCCATTGCAGCCGGCGCGTAAAAGTGGCGATAAAGGCGCTGGACATAGGCGGGTTCGATCTTGCCATATCCGCAATGATCAGCACAAGGTTCTTCGGGTCTTTTTCCGACCTTTCTATCATTTTATCTGCCCAGTGATTTGCAAGATTTTCGTCTATTCTGTCCACAGCAATGCGCGCGGCCACGCGGCGCAGGTTTTCCAACAGCGCCAAACGAAGCATAATAGGTATAGCCCATAACTCCCCAAGCGTCAGGTAACTTACTTTTTGATAAGAAGTGATAAAATGAGTTAAATTATTGATGTCCACATGCCCGTCACTGTGGGCGATTATTTCTATCGCCAGGTCATACACACGCGGGTACCCAACCGATGGACCACTCACCAGCCGTGGCAACCCCTTACTGTAGCCTTTAGGCAAATAGCGTTTACCCGTGCGTATCTGCTCTTCTATTAAATAAAAATTATCCAGCAGCCATTCCCCCGCCGGTGTGATCGGCGTTTTTTCTTTCACAGCTTCCAGCAACAGGTTCGATACCCTGGACAATACCTCTTCATTATCCGCCAGCCTTTTCAGCAGCAGTTCCGGCGCTTTGCCATAATCCAGTTTGTGAGATGCCGCCAGGTTTTTAGCCAATTGTTCCATTTGCTCGGCAGTGTACAATTCCGAGCGCAGGGGCGCCTTTTCATTTGCATATTTCTTTAAAAGGCTTTCTTTTTGGAAATATACCCTAAGCGCAGTAAACAAATCATCAATAGGTGGTATTATTTTTACCTTCATAGAAGAGAGTGACTTTTAGTTTTTATTGGTTGAATATCTGGCATTGCTTTTTATATGCAAAGCAGAAGCCAAAAGTAGAGGCATATTGCTAATAAGAATTCTAAAGGTATATCATATTGATGGCATTATGTCAGAATGAGGTAAGTATTAAAAGAGGAGGGTGGATAAGTGGGAGCCTAATGACTTTACTATGGCTTTACCTTGGCATTACTATGGGGTTGCCATGGGGTTGTTATGAAGATAAAAGCGTATTTTTTGGAAAAAAAGAAAAGAATTACTGAATTATTGGCAGAAGAGGTAACTTATGGAAGAGGATAAAATAATTTCTCTGAGCAGAAGATATTTCATTTTTGGTTAAGTTATTGATTATGAGGATGCATTTTTCCATTTTGTTGTGGTGGTTGTAGTTTAGGATGTTGAATAACGGACAGGAAGTACAAGAGTGCGACGCCACTAAAGTGGAGCAGAGATATAACTGCTGGCCCCCAAAAGAAAAAATAGTTAGAAGGGGTAACCGATGGCGAGATTGAAGACGAGATTTTGGCTGCGCCAGTCGCTGCTGCCGAAGTCAATCTGGTTGATGACCCAGCGGTCGCCTTCGGGATACCAGGGCTTGCGGATGGGGAACGCGAGGTCGAGGCGGAGGACGAGGATGGTGAGGTCAAACCTTAAGCCAGCACCAACACCAACAGCGGTTTGGCTTAGGAAATTGCTTGTGAATTGGGAGCCGGGACGGGTGGAATCATACCGCAATGTCCAAACGTTACCTGCATCGCAAAAGAGTGCGCCGTCAACAATGGAAAATAATTTGGCACGCAACTCCAGGTTTGCTTCGAGCTTGACATCGCCGGGCTGCTCGGGCAAAAAGGCGGAATCAGGGTTGCCGGCATAGTAACTGCCGGGGCCGAGGGAGCGGGAACGAAAGGCGCGGATGTCGTTTGTTCCGCCTGCAAAAAATTCTTTTATGAAAGGCACGACACTGCTGTTGCCAAAGGCGTAAGCGATGCCTGCATCCAAGCGCGAGGCGAGGATGGTGGTTTTGGTTATGTTATAATAATGCCTGAGGTCGGCTTCTCCTTTAATGTATTCTGAAAGGGGAATATCAAAAAAGTGGATGACCTTGCCCTGGTTGATGTTTCCGCCACCGACAAGGCTTATCAGGTTTCCGGAAGCATCAGCATTGAAATTGAAATAGAAATTATTTTTCTTATGGTTCGGATGTGCAAGGGTGTTGATGTTGTAATTGTATGTTGAGCCAAGAATAAGCTGCGAAGCGATGCTGCGGGCAAGGGTGATGTTTGTATCGAGTTCCTGCTGAAAGGCGGGGGCTATTTTGGTGGAGCTTACATAATCAATGGAAATAAGGTTCAGGTCGTTTTGTGAGTTGAAATTTTTCTTCCAAGAATAACCATAGCTGCCAGTGAAGGAATTGAGGGTATATAAAGTATCGCTGGCGAAAAGCTGGTAGCCAATGTCGAAAACTGTTTTTGGAACAAAGCCACTATGCGTGTTCAAATGGAAAGGCGAGATGATACGGGGCACGCTTAAGCTAAAATCTAAACCAAATTGCCTGGTGGTATTGTTTTCCGCCGCTGAAAATTGCTGCTCCAAACCGATAGATGCAGTGGCTTTGAAGAGCTCGGCGCCTTTGAATGCATTCCTGTTGAGGAAATTTAAAGCGAGGCGACCGCCGCCGGAGTTGTCTGACTTTGTGAGCCCTGTGGCCTGCAGGCGGAGCGATTTCTTTTCGGAAGGCGTTAAGTAATAAAAGGTGTTTAAATAATCACCTGTGTCAACATTAGCCTGCTCGTAGCGGGCTTTTACAAATTTAAAAACGCCAAGGGTGACCAGCCTGTTCAGAGCGAGGTTGCGGTCGGTTTCATTATAGATGTCGCCGGTTTTAGCTACCAAAGTGCGGCTGAAAATAATCGGGCGAAACTTGTACAGAGAGTCAACTATCTGGTAGCAATCAAGGTATTCGACCTTGTCTGTAGTAAGGGCTGTATCTGAGTGGATATTATAATCTGCATAAACTACAATCGTACCGATGCGGAATGCTTTTTTTGCATCAATAGGAGTTTGCGGCTTTATGACCATGTTCATATCCACTTTATGGTCGCCAACGGTGGAGTCAACATTTATTAATAAATCATCGGAGCTAAAATAGAAAAAACCATTGTTTTTCAGGTGGGCTACTATCCTGTCACGTTCATTTTTTATTACATCCAAGCCGTACGGAGAACCGGGTTTTAAGAATGTGTGCTTTGTAAACTTTCTTATCTCCCTGCTTGTGGTATCATCACCTTCCGGAAAAGTTACTTTACGGATCTTATATTGTGTGCCGATGGTGGCTGTGTAGTGAGCGGTGAGCTTTTTGTCTCTTGAAGAGGTGTCCAGCATAACGGTATCATGAAAATAGCCGTGGTTTTCAAGGTAGTTTTGGAGCACGGCGCTGTTTTTATCTAATGCTCTCATTGACGCAATTACCGGCGGCTCGCCTACTTTATATTTCAGCCAATGCCTGAGGCCTTTTTTCTTTTTTGGGGTTTTGGTGTGCTCATAGATATAGAGCTTAACCCTCATGCCGAGTATCTTAGAATTTGGTTTAGGCCTTATTAAAGCAGCGAGTTCGCTTTTTAAGCTTTTCTTCTGCCCTTTGGAGATCTTTACGGTTGAATTGATCTTCACGGTTGAGCCCACATACAACTCCTCGCTTTGCGACAGGTATTTTGTGTTGTTGCATCCGTTTATAAAAAAGATGGTTGCAAGAAATAATATGTAGAGATAATACTTCATTAAGGTTTTGCAGGTGATGTATTAGTACCGGTTTGAGATGGTGGCGGTGGAATGGTTGGTAGTTTATGCCCTTTTTTTGGCTTATGAAATAATTCTCTGAATTTATTAAAATCCAGGGTGATGATAAAGCTGACACCGGTTTCGATAACCTGCCCTTCAATTATTTCCTCATAATCATTTTGCCTGTATGCGCGGATGCGGTATTTGCCGTCTTTGCTCACTAAATAATCAACCGAAAAGTTACCTGATAAGGAGGAGCTTTGGGCATAGCTGTTTGAGGCGCCCTGTAAGCCAATATCGCTGCCAACGTTTACTACAAGCCTATCGTTCAATAACTTTTTTGATACGCCAACATTTACATCGGTGCGGTTTTGTTCGGTGCCTGTTGAGTAATCCTGTTGAGAATTGATGTCAAAATTTATATCTACGCCCTTTACCAATCCCGCAGCAAGCTGGTTTAGCTGGTCGCTTAAAAGACGGCCGGCGCTTTGAACGGCCAGTTGTGATGCAGTGGTGCCACCTGCTGCACTCTGGAAAGGGTCTTCCTGTACAAAACGGCCAAGAAGCAAGAGCGCGAAAACCTGTTTGTTTAATTCTGACGGGTCGGTACGTACCTGCTGGAGTTTTAAGTCAACGTTTGGCCATTGCGTAAGAATATCCTGTGGTAATGTAATATCAAAAGTGATGACAGGTTTCAAAAGCTCGCCTTCCAATTTTAAATTTACCTGGAAGGGTAACTGCTGTTTATAACGAGTTACGTCGGAGGCATCTGCACCACCAAGCTGCTGTTGTACCAAATCTATTGGTGCGGCATTTACATTGTATATAGCCGTGAGGTCAACCTGTGCAGAAGTAGGGTCACCCGTCCATGTGATGGTGCTGCCGGATTGTATGATAAAGTTTCTTTTTAATAAACTTAAAGAAACCTGGTAAGCCCCATGAGTAAGCTGATAAGCACCGGTAAGGCTTATTTTACCGCTTTTGTCTATACCTGCATTTAGGTTGGCAACGCCCTGCATGGTTAAGGCATCTCCTGTGCTTTCATCAATAACCACCGTAAGTTTTGCCGCGCTGTCTGTTTCTATATTAATAGAAGCATCTATCCCTTTCATTTGAGTGGTGCCAAGAGAATCATAAATTGTTTTTGCAGCAGCAGTGTCAGGATGTTTATAATCAACAAACTTTACAATGCCCTCCCGTTCCTGTACTTCGGGGTCGTCATTTGGCAGTATCATTGTAAAATCTGTTTTCGCGTTTATCTTCAGGTTCCCTTCGGCAACGGGTGCATCCATTGTGCCACGCAGCCTGAGTTGTGTGGAGATATTCAGCTTGCCGTAAAACAATTGATTGGTGGTTTGGGGAGTATTCACCACGGTAAAGTTGTCGGCATTAAGGTTTGTGTTGAATTTGAAATTCTTAAAATCAGTCGTAAGTATATCTCCTGTTATTACTGCTTTGTTGTTGGCAGAATCAAGCAATGTGAAATTGTTGAAATGTACCCCCTGGCCATCTACGTTAATTGCATCATTGGAAAGGGTTAACTTTTCGCCAGTTGCTGCAGGGATGATATAAGCGTTCTCAAAATTAATCGTGCCGTTTACGGAAGGTTTATCAGTGGTTCCTGCAATGGAAAGATTTGTTTTAAGAATGCCATCCATATCCGTTATTTCGCCTGATACAAAAGGCTTGAGGGAAGCGAGGTTAAGGCTGTTGACCCCCAGTTTTAAATCCATCCTGCTTCCAGTACCTGTATAATAAGTGCCGTTTAATTTTATGTCATTCTTGTTTCCTTCAATAGAAATATCGGCAGTGTAAGCGTTGGCGGTTTCGTTGTTTACTTTAATTACGACGTTGCCTACTGTATCTTTTTTATAAGTAAGGTTATTTACCTGCAGGTCTGATGTAAACACAGGGCTTGTGGTAGGGTTTTTTATTAAGGCATTTCCATTAATGGTTCCATCAGCCAGTAATGAATCCTGGTTGGCTATTTTTGTAAGAGTCCCTATCTGAAAATTGCTAAAAGTTATCTGCAAAGGGGCGTTTACTGTTTGAGGCGTACTGTTTACACTGAGCGACTGCCCGTTGTTTTCAATTTTAAAGTTATTGATAAGGATGCCTGTAGAATCATATTGAATGAAATTATCGGCAGCTACAGCCCATTTATCATAATATAAAACAAGGCTATCAGGCGCTAAACTGAATTTAAAGCCCTGTGGAATTTGCGCAAGCAGGCCAGCAACGTTATATTGTGTTTTATTTTTTCTATCCCTTACATCAAGGTCAATGTTGGCTTTGCTGTCAGCGATGTAACCGCCCAGCGTAGTACGGAATAATTCAATGGAACTTGCTTTTGCATGCTGGAAGCCTGCATTAAAATTTAATTGGTTATTGGTGGTGTTAACAAGCATGGTAACGCTGTCTGCCTGGTTGGAACCATAGATGACGCGTTTTGTTTTTAGAGAGGCGTTTAGCAGATCTTGCGCGCTGTTGAAGGAGGTTTCCATGACAAGGGAATCGGTTCCTTTAACAGCGGGAATGAGTTGTAATATGAGCGGAGTGGGGATGAATACACCATGCAAATTCCAATCCTCAGCAGCAGAATAAGCGGCAGGTTTATAGCCGGGAAGCTGGTAATATTTATTAATGGTTTGTTCGAGTGCAGCCCCAATTTCAGTAAGCTTATACCTGCCGGATAATTGCGCCTTTAAGAATTCTGAGTAAAGAGTTAACCCCCTTACTGAATCTGCATTGGCTGTTGCGACAACTGCAATAGAGTCTGTTTGATAATTTTGTTTGCCGTCGAAAATGGCGAGGCTGTCGAGAATGATGCTGCCAATAAGGTTATCCGGGTTTGTTTGGGGCAGGTCAGCAACCAGGCGGCCATGAAAATCAAGGGTGTCTTTTACGAGATGCAATGCGTTCAGGTTAATGGTATCAATCATTAACTGCATCTTTAAATTGGTTGGATATTGCTGCTGCATGCTAGCAGAAGCATTGAGGTCAAAAGCAATGTTTGCATCTGTTATTTTTGCTTTCAGATTTCCATCACCGCGGTTGATGTTGCCGCTAAGTACCAAATCTTTGTAATCATATCCTTTGAGTTCTGCTGATTGTATGGTTGCGTCAAAAGTTGATATTGCAGTCTTTAAGTCAAAACCGCTGCCTTTTGCGTTTGCAGTGAGGGAGACCTTGCCCACATTTTGTTCCTGTTTAGTGAGATATCCAACATTTACATCCTGCAAAACAATATTTGCTGTGTAAGACTGCTTGCCCTGCATAGTTGCTTTTACAGAGGCATTGCCATTGGTGGAAGTTAACTGGAGTTGCGTTGCAAACTGCTGCATGCTTCCTCTAAAATATCCTTTGGCAGAAAGCGCTTGCGGAATGCGAACATTACTTGGTATTGCACTTGCTGGCACGAGTTGATTGATGTCACTGGCAGAAGTTTTTAACTGAGCAATATTCAAATCATAGACTGCATTTGCTCCATCGGGCAAACCTTTTATATTGCCGGATAAATCAATGGCAGTGTTGCTTAATCCATTGAGTTGGAATACAGGAATGGATAAATCTTTTACATAACCTTTAAGGCTGGAGTTTAATTGCAGCGAAGCAGTTTCATTGCCTTTCAAGTAGGAAGCGACCTGGGGCGCAAATGTGAGAATGTCTTTCGCATTAAGCACACAATGGTTTAAATCGGCATCAACATATATATCTCCAGGCTTTTTGCTCATTGCATCAAGTGAAGGATATTTCAACAGCAATTTGTTTTTCAGCGTAGTCTTGTCGGTTTGCACCAAAAAGTTTTGGAGGCTGGTGCTGGTGTCGTTATAAATGAAGCTGGTGTGTAATTTTTCCAGCTTAAAGCCTGATCGTTCAATAAAAGATGCCTGTGAAATTGTTCCCTGGTCGGAAGTTGGCTGCAGCACAAAGTCAGACCCATTGAATACAAGGTTTTGAATCTTTAAATGCGAATAATCCATCCCAGTTTTTTGATGAGGCTGCGTGTTATCATCATAGGTGATATTGTCGTTATCAAAATTCAGGTTATGCAGGTTCACTTTCCAGGTACTGACCGTTGTGTCAGAGTGTACAGATGGAGGAACGGGCGCAGCAGCTTTATTAAAGGCAACAATGGCTGTGGTATTATTCAGGGCAATATCCTTTAAGTCTATCGCAAGCGTTTGAGGATTGATATTGTTTGGATGTGAAATAAATTCCCCAACATTTATATTTGAATAAATAGCCGAAACATCATTTGTGTACACAACCTTAATGGCTTTGAAACTCATTTCATCCAACTTGAATTTGATGTTGTTGGAGGATGAGGCAGCCTGTACATTTTGTAAAGTATCCGCAGGATTTAAAACAAAAGGCTTGTATTGATGGACAGTTGTGTTGATACCGGCAACGTCAATATTTAAAATATAGTAGTTTGAACTATCCAAATCAAAGGTTTTGATATGTGTTTGAAAACTGGACAGATAAAACTTCACGTCATTTCCTGTATAATCGTCCCGGAAGGTGGCGCGAATATCTTTAAAAACTATCCGATCAAGGTTAAATTTAAAACCTGCGCTGGTATCGGCTTTTTGGGTGGTATCCGGCGGGGAGGCAAACGCCTTTACGATATAATCGTAGTTGAAAGAAGTATCGGGGTGAATCCTGTAAATGTTGGTGTTGATGCCATTGAGTTCAAGGTAATTTACGCTCACTTCATGGTGCAGCAACTGGAAAAGTGCAATATCAACGCGTATTTCTTTTGCATAGACTAAGGTATCTTTTTGCTGGTCCTCAAAGAAAACATCTTTTAAAACTATTTGTTTTGGAAAAGCGATGGCAAGTGTTCCTATAGAAACTTTTGTTTTTATTTTGCCTTCCAGGTAGGAGACCGCCTTGTTTTTTGCAAAATTCTGAACCGCAGGAATTTGAATTAGAATACAAAGCAGTAGCAGTAAAAAGATGATACTGCCTACTACCCAAGCGAGTATTTTTAAAGTTTTTATTATAATCCGCTTCAAGGGTTGTTAATAAAGTTGCTTAATGATAAGAAGTTTAATTACAAAGAACGTTGATATCTAAATCAATCTTACTTAAAAATTTGTGTGGCTTAGCCATATAAATATTTTAAAAAGCGCTAAAGAAATTAATATAATTGAACCAATAATAAAATTTATAACCATTGTATGGTTAATGTGTTTTTTGACAGGTTTATTCACTTCGCGATAACGTTTGCCGTATGAAAAGACAATTATTGTGCCGCTGTAAGTTTGGGGTTGAAATGTTTGCATAAGTTACTGCTAAGCGAACATACCCAATAATGAACTGCATTTTAGATATGGCCTATATTATGGTTGAGGGAGGCGGGGATGACTTTGTAAGAGCTTTGAGACGGCTTTAAGATGGCTTTGCCATAAAGCTAATTCAGTATAAGTACAGTATAAGTTCAGTATAACATCAGTATAAGTACAGTATAAGGGGGTGGGAAATGGGTAATTTTGCGGGCTAAAAGTTGAAAAATAAATTAATTTGCCAGAAAAAATAAATATTGTGGAGCAAAAAGACCAATTTATTAAAACTCGGGTGTTAGTGGCCTGGTGTTGTAAATAGTATTCTTTGTTGATATTTTCAACATTGTTAAGAAGTAGTATGCCTTCTTTTTACCGATATTGTAAAAATTTTAGAGCGGCTGATAACAAAACAATTAGGTTTTATTTTGATTTAAAATCTATTCATGTAATGTGAGATAAGATTATTCATTATCTTTCGCTTATAAATATTATTGCTGAAAAAATAGAATCTTTTGTATGGGGCCTGCATCAATGATCGTTTTAATCATAGCCGCACTGGCGTTCTCGTCCATTGCTATTCTTGTTGCTAAAGTTGTAACAAAAGCTACAACCAACCCTCAAAAAGGAGAGCCATACGAATGTGGTATCCCTACAAAAGGGACTACATGGAAACAACTGAACGTAGGCTATTATTTATTTGCACTGATATTTTTGATCTTTGATGTGGAGCTGGTATTTCTTTACCCATGGGCGGTGGTGGCGAAACAGGTAGGATGGTTGGCATTGGTTGAAATTATTATTTTCTTTTTTATACTGTTTATGGGATTCTTATACGCCCATAAAAAAGGAGCTTTACAATGGAAGTGAAAACAAATACAGAGAAAAAAGATTTTCCGGGGGAGATACATGAAACGCCGGGAGGGGGTATTGTATTAAGCAAACTGGACGACGTGATCAACTGGGCGCGCTCCAATTCATTGTGGCCGCTGACATTTGCTACCAGTTGCTGCGGCATAGAAATGATGGCTGTTGCCTCTGCTAAATATGACTTCTCAAGGTTTGGTTTTGAAGTGGCAAGGGCTTCGCCAAGGCAGGCGGATGTTATTATTATTGCGGGAACCATTGTAAATAAAATGGCGCCGGTATTAAAAAGGCTTTACGACCAAATGGCTGACCCAAAATATGTGATCGCGATGGGCGCATGTGCTATAAGCGGAGGACCGTTCTTTTATAATACTTATTCAGTGGTAAAAGGCGCCGACCATGTGATACCTGTAGATGTGTATGTAGCTGGCTGCCCGCCAAGGCCGGAAGCGTTGCTTCATGCTTTAATAAGCCTGCAGCAAAAAATAAAAAGCGGGTTAACAAGAGAGCAAATAAAGACTGCTAAAGACTGAACATGGGGAATGAAGAATTGAAAACTACGATAACTGCGTTAGTTCCTTCTGCAACATTTGAAGAGGGTGGTGAATGGCTCAATGTATATATAGAACCAACAAATTGGTTGCCGCTTGCACAGCGACTTCGTTATGATGATGGGTTGTTTTTTGACTATCTTTTTTGTCTTACCTGTATTGACTGGAAGACGCATCTTACGATGGTGTACTTCCTTTCTTCCACAAGATACAGGCACAATATTGTTGTGAAAGCTAAACTAGACGTTAGTGATCCAGAGATAGAATCTGTAAGTAAGATATGGCGGACAGCGGATTTTAATGAAAGAGAGGTGTATGAAATGTTTGGGGTGAATTTCCTGAATCATCCTGATCTAAGGTTGCTTATTTTGCCTGATGGATGGGAAGGGAAAAGGCCAATGCTTAAAGATTTTGAAGATGCGGTTAATATGATCAGGCTGTAAAACCTCATCCCAACCGTTCTCCAAAAGAAGAAGGGCAAGAATTTCAAGAGCCGGGTCTAGTATGTTCTATTTGATATTTAAAATATATGGTTGAAGAAATCGGCACAACGGAAGAAGGGGACCTGATAATCAATGTGGGGCCACAGCATCCTGCCACACATGGGGTGCTGCATTTGGTGATCACACTGAACGGGGAAACTATAAAAAAGGTTGAACCTCATTTGGGTTATATCCACCGGTCTATTGAAAAAATGTGTGAGAACTTGAGCTATCGCCAATTTATTTATGTTACCAGCCGAATGGATTATCTCTCTGCTCATATTAACAACCATGCATGTGCGTTGTGTGTAGAAAAGGGTTTGCAGGTGGAAATACCGCAGAGGGCACAAGTGATACGGGTGTTGATGGATGAACTCACAAGAATTGCATCGCATGAACTTTGGTGGGGGGCTTTGGCCATGGATGTAGGGGCTTTTACTCCCTTCTTCCATGCGTTCAGGGAAAGAGAAACCATCAACGATATTATGGAAGAAACGTGCGGCGCAAGGTTGACGATGAATTATATGGTTCCGGGTGGAGTGATGGCCGACCTGCATCCTAATTTTGAAAAGAGAGTGAAAGCATTTATTGGTTTATATAAACATAAGATCAGGGAATATGCTGAACTGGTCACTGATAATGTTATCTTTCAAAACAGGATGAAAGGAGTTGGCTATTTATCTGCTGAGGATGCTATCTCCTATGGATGCACGGGGCCAACAGCAAGGGGAAGCGGCGTTAGTTGTGACATTCGGAAACTCTATCCTTATGAAGTGTATGATAAACTGGAATTTGAAGAAGTGCTAGAAACAGCAGGCGATTCATTTGCGCGGTATATGGTGCGGATAAAAGAGATGAATGAATCGATAAAAATAATAGAACAGTTAATTGATAATATTCCTGAAGGGGATTTCCAGGCGAAGACGAAGGCAGTGATAAAACTACCTAAGGGGGAATTTTATTCGAGAGTAGAAACGGCAAGGGGTGAGTTGGGGGTGTATATTGTGAGCGAAGGGGGAACAACGCCGTACAGGATCAAGTTCCGGTCGCCGGGGTTTTCGAATTTATCTGCGCTTGACCATATGGCGAGGGGGAGCAAGCTGGGGGATCTGATAGCAATGATGGGGACTTTGGACCTGGTGATACCGGATATTGATAGATGAGGGGGGAATTATGAATTATGAATGATGAATTATGAATGATGAATGATGAATGAATGTTATAGAATGAAGCGAAATGAGGATGGATGGAACGAAATGGCGATGGAATCAAGCGAAATGTTAATGCTATGTTATGAAACGCGATGGAATGAAGCGAAATGACGATGGAATGAAGCGAAATGTTAATGCTATGTTACGAAACGATGATGGAATGAAGCGAAATGGTGATGGAATGGAACGAAATGGTGATGGAATGAAGCGAAACGACGATGGAATGGAACGAAATGGTTATGGAATGAAGCGAAACGACGATGGAATGGAACGAAATGAGGATGGAATGAAGCGAAATGAGGATGGATGAGAGAGAAATGACCTCATCCCAACCATTCTCCAAGGAAGAAGGGCAAGAAAATGCGAAGAATGGTTGCGTTATGGTTTGAATTTGAGGTTGACCGAGTTTAGGTGCTGAACAGAGTTACTACTGCTGAAGGGCTGCGGGATGGTAGCGGAAAGCCCGGTGAAGGTTTTGTGGATAGCCCTTGTGCCGGACTTGCAGCGGACAGCCCGAACTGATGTTGAGGGAAAGAGGGAGATGAGAGCCCCAGATTTGGTTGATTGGGTTGATTGGTTGATATAGAAGTTAGGTTAAATAATAAATTGTTTGCCAGGTATGTGGAGCTTTAGTAAGATAGCGGACTCTGTTCATCAATGGTTGAACGCGACGTTGAATGCTACACTGGCGACGGTTGTGGAAATGGTAATTGCGGGGGTGTGCGTAATCAGCTTGTTTGCGATATTGGGATTGGTGCTGGTGCTGATGGAGCGAAAAGTTTCTGCGTGGATGCAGATAAGGATGGGGCCAAACAGGGTGGGGCCGAAGGGGATGTTGCAGTCGCTGGCTGATACACTGAAATTATTGGTGAAGGAAGGGATGACGCCGTCGGGGGCTGATAAGTTTTTATTTAACCTGGCGCCGTTCATGGCCATTATTGTGGCGATGCTGCTGATGGCGCCGCTGGCTTTTGCAAAAGACTTTGAGATGTGGGATCTGAATATAGGGGTGCTGTATGTGTCTGCTATTTCGTCTGTTTCTGTGATAAGTATTTTAATGGCGGGCTGGTCGAGCAATAATAAATATTCGCTGATGGGCGCGATGCGGAGCGGGGCACAGATAGTGAGTTATGAATTATCGGCGGGGTTTGCGGTGCTCTCTGTTGTGGTGCTGACGGGCAGTTTAAATTTGAATACTATTATTGAATCGCAGGCTGATGGCTGGTGGATATTTAAAGGGCATATCCCGGTTATTATTTCTTTTGTTATTTTTATAATAGCGGTGACGGCAGAAACGAACAGGGCGCCTTTTGACCTGGCAGAAGCGGAATCGGAATTAACAGCGGGTTTTCACACGGAGTATTCGGGGATGAAGTTCGCGTTGTTCTTTTTGGCGGAGTATGTCAATGTTTTTATTGTATGCGCTATCGGGGCTACTTTGTTTCTTGGCGGATGGATGCCGTTTCATATTGGACATTGGGAAGGGTTTAATCATGTGATGAACTATATCCCTTCGAGTATTTGGTTCTTTGGTAAAACGTTCTTTTTGATATTTGTGATCATGTGGTTCAGGTGGACGTTTCCGAGATTGCGTATCGATCAGTTACTGAACCTGGAATGGAAATATTTATTGCCTATAAGTTTGTTTAATATTTTATTGGTGACGGCGATGGCAATTTTGGGATGGTATTTTTAAATGCACTCTACAGTTTATTATGTTTATAGTAAAATATATAAAGGAAGTTTTTGGCGCTGTAAGGTCGTTGTTTGTTGGGCTGCGGCGGACAGGATATTATTTTACACATCACAAAGAGATCATTACACAGGAATATCCTGATAACAGGGATAGTTTGAATTTGCCTGAACGGTTCAAAGGCGAGGTGGTGATGCCGCATAATGAGAGCAATGAGCATCGCTGTACGGGTTGCACGGCTTGTGAGCTGGCTTGCCCCAATGGTACTATAAAAGTGATCACCCAATTTGACATAACCCCGGATGGCAAAAAGAAAAAAGCTATTGATAAATTGGTGTATCACCTGGAACTGTGCACCATGTGTAATTTGTGCATTATCGCCTGCCCTTCAGATGCTATTGTGATGGCGCAAACATTTGAACATAGTGTGTTTGACCGCAGCCAGTTAACCAAGATATTAAATAACCCGGGCTCTAAAATAATGGAGGGAGTAGAATGATGAGTGGGTCAACTATTATATTTTATATGCTGGCGGCATTTACTTTGGTGAGTGGGGTGTTTGCGGTAAGCACAAGACAAATATTCAGGGCTGCTATCTTTTTGCTGTTCTCCCTGATCGGGGTTGCAGGGCTTTATTTCTGGATGCAATATGAATTTATTGCGGCAGTTCAGATAGTAGTGTATGTGGGCGGCATAACGGTACTGATCATTTTCTCCATCTTTCTAACACAACAGGCAGGAGAAAAAATGCCGAAACAAAAACTGAGCAGGCAGCTATTTTCTGTATTGGCAGCCTTTTGTGGATTTGCTCTGATCATGGTGCAATTGGTTCAACATGTATTCACAGGCAGCAGCAATGAGGCGGTAGAGCCGGGAGTTGCAAATATTGGCAAGGAGATGTTGTCAGTAACTAAAGGCGGTTATGCATTGCCATTTGAAGTAGTTAGTATGTTGCTGTTAGCAGCGTTGATCGGTTGTATAGTGATCGCAACACCTTTTAACCAAAAATCATCAGAAACAATATGATGCAGCCGGGACTATATCATATATTATTTATCAGCGCTGCACTTTTCTTTATTGGTGTTTATGGATTTCTTACAAGAAGGAATCTGATCACGATGCTGATGAGCGTTGAATTAATATTGAATAGTGTGAACCTGAATTTTATTGCCTTCAATAAATATTTGTGGGCTGATAAATTAGATGGGGTGTTTTTTACCATATTCATCATTGCCATTGCGGCGGCTGAAGCTGCCGTGGCTATTGCGATCATTATTAATTTATACAGAAGCCATCATTCAATTGACGTGGATAATGCTGAAGAATTGAAATATTAAAATACAACATCGACTAAATGCTTAATGCGGTTTACATTGTACTTATCCCTTTGCTGCCTCTTGCGGGCTTTTTGATACTTGGGTTATTCGGAAGAAAACATTTTAAGCATTCAGCGGGTATCGTCGCAACTGTTTTATTATTGGCTGCAACTATTTTAGCCATCTATACAGCCTACGGTTACTTTTTTGAGTATGGAAAAGTGAATGGTGTTTATGAAAGATTAGTTCCTTTAAAATATACATGGCTGCAATTCTCTGAAGGTGTTTCGATAGATATGGGCGTATTGCTTGATCCGATCACCTGCATGATGCTGGTGGTAATAACTTTTGTTTCGCTAATGGTTCATATTTATAGCCTGGCATACATGAAAGGAGAAGAAAGATTTGCTACTTATTATTCTTTTTTAGGCTTGTTTACTTTCTCTATGCTGGCGCTGGTTATTTCTTCCAATATATTCCAGATATATATTTTCTGGGAACTGGTAGGGGTTTCTTCTTTTTTACTGATCGGCTTTTATTATGACAAACCCAGTGCTGTTGCGGCCTGCAAGAAAGCGTTTATTGTAACGCGCTTTGCTGACTTGGGATTTTTAATTGGTATCCTGATGCTTTCATTTTATTCAGGAACATTAGATTTTAATACACTTATTCAAAGGCTAACATCTCCCGGATCAGCAGAATTAAATGCTGCTCTTGGGTCATCATTCATGGGGGTCTCTGCTTTAACATTGGCAATAGTATTGGTTTTTATTGGCGCTGCAGGAAAGAGTGCAATGTTCCCATTACAGATCTGGTTGCCAGATGCGATGGAAGGCCCTACGCCTGTATCGGCACTAATACATGCCGCAACAATGGTAGTAGCCGGTGTTTTCCTGGTGGCAAGATTGTTTCCTGTTTTTGCTTTATCGGCTCCAGCGGCGTTACAGTTGGTGGCTTACGTAGGCGCCATCTCTGCATTACTCGCTGCAATAATTGCGTGCACTCAGACAGATATAAAAAGAGTGCTAGCATTTTCAACTATATCGCAAATAGGGTTTATGATGTTTGCATTGGGTGTATCCAAATATGGGGGCGAAGATGGTTTGGGTTATACTGCTTCCATGTTTCATTTATTTACTCATGCCATGTTCAAGGCGTTGCTGTTTTTAGGCGCAGGTTCAGTCATTCATTTTATCCATAGCAATGAAATGAAAGATATGGGAGGCTTGAGAAAGTATTTACCTATTACACATATTACCTTTCTAGTGGCATGCCTGGCTATTGCAGGTATACCGCCGTTTGCAGGTTTCTTTAGTAAAGAGGAAATTTTGTTAGTTGCCTGGCAGCAAAACACAGTTATATATTGGATCGGGTTATTTACTTCAGGCCTTACCGCTTTTTATATGTTCCGGTTATACTTTGGTATTTTTTGGAATAAGGAATATCAACCTCATGGCGAGCATCATGGGGAAGGAGGGTTTACAATGCTGCTGCCATTAGTCTTATTGGCTATTGGCGCAGCAACAGCAGGGTTTATCCCTTTTGGAAATTATATTAGTTCTGATGGAACACCACTTCTATCACATTTCAATTTGCAGATGTCGATAGCCCCTGTAGGATTAGGCCTTACAGGCATCTTTGTAGCCATGTGGCTGTATAAGAAACAAAATACAAAGCCTGATAAGATCGCAGCAGCGTTACATCGTTTATACAAAGCCGCATGGAATAAATTCTATTTTGATGAATTGTATTTATTCATAACCAAAAAAATATTGTTCAACCTGGTCGCAAGACCTGCGGCGTGGATCGATAAAAATATAGTGGATGGTTTGGTCAATTTAACAGGAAATATCACCTTGTTTATTTCAAAGAAAATAAAGGGGGTGCAGTCAGGTAAGGTTCAGCAGTATGCTGCTTACTTTTTGATCGCTGCGATAGTAATGGCGGTATTGTTTATTTATTGGTGGAAGTAATTTAAGAAAGGAATGGATCTAACATTGCTCATACTGGTTCCGTTGATCACTGCGGTTGCAGTGCTGTTGATGCCTAATAAGCAACATGCAAAATGGCTTGCTTTGGCAGGAGCAACAGTCCAGCTTATTTTGGCATTTGTTTTACTGTTCGTTTATAAAAATGAAGTCGCATCCGGGAACACAGAACAATTCTTGTTTCAACAACAATATGAATGGTTCCCTTCCTGGCATATCAGCTTTCATTTGGGAGTAGATGGCATTTCTGTAGCAATGATATTGCTAACTGCATTTGTTGTGGTCGCCGGAGTACTGGTTTCCTGGAATATAGAAAAGATGACAAAGGAATTTTATTTCCTGCTTATTTTACTGAGCATTGGCGCTTACGGCTTTTTTCTTTCATTGGATCTTTTCATTCTTTTTTTCTTTTTAGAAATTGCTGTCATTCCAAAATACTTATTGATCGGCATTTGGGGCAGCGGCAAAAAAGAATATGCTGCCAATAAACTGGCCCTGATGTTAATGGGAGGCTCTGCATTGGTTTTGGTTGGGTTGCTGGGTTTATATTTCAGCAGTGAAGAAAAGACTTTTGACTTAATTAAACTATCACAGCTTGATATACCGGTTAATATACAAATGATCTGTTTCCCATTATTATTTGTCGGCTTTGGTGTATTCACTGCATTATTTCCTTTTCACACATGGGTGCCTGACGGGCATTCATCTGCTCCTACTGCGGGTTCTATGTTTTTGGCAGGCATTTCCATGAAGTTGGGGGGCTATGGCTGTTTGCGGGTGGCTACTTACCTTATGCCTGAAGGTGCAAAGGAATATGCCAATATTATTATCGTGCTTTCTACCATCGCAATTTTATATGGGGCTTTTGCAACGATGATGCAGAAGGACCTTAAATATATGAATGCTTATTCGTCGGTTAGCCATGTTGGTTTTGTTTTATTCGGGATTGCCATGTTAACCAAGACCGCCATCATAGGCGCGGTTATACAAATGGTGAGTCATGGGTTAATGACAGCGCTTTTCTTCGCAGTGATAGGAATGATCTATGAACGTACGCATACACGAAATATAAATGAAATGGGCGGCCTGCTGAAAGTGATGCCTTTTATCACAACCGTATTATTTATTGTAGGCCTATGTTCATTAGGCTTGCCGGGCCTTAGTGGTTTTGTAGCCGAGATGACTGTGTTCATGGGCGCCTGGCAACACCCGGATGCGTTTCATCGCATTGCAACTATTTTGGCTTGTATGAGTATAGTGGTAACAGCAGTTTATATTTTGAGAGCTGTTAGCCGAACTGCTATGGGGCCGATCAAAGAAAGTTATTCTAATTTAACCGATGCCAAATGGAATGAAAAATTAGCAGCCATTATTTTGATCGCAGGGATATTAGCTATTGGTGTTGCTCCTTATTGGTTGACCGACCTGGTAAACCCGGGTGCTCAGATCATTATGCAAAAAATAACGCTGACACATTAAAACCAAGACAGGATGAATGCATTTTTTACATTGATGAAGCCTGAACTGGTGATCACCTGCATCATCTTCCTGTTGCTTTTTATAAAACTGGGCAAAGGAATAAAAAATGATCTCCTATTACTTATCATTCAGAATTTATTATTGTTGAACCTTATTGCCGGCTTTATTTTCAATGGAGAAGGAAGCCTGTTCGATGGCATGTATCACACCTCTTTGTTGATCGCGTTTCAGAAAAGCATTTTAAACTTTGGTGTTTACCTGGTCTCTTTATTATTCACAGGATGGTTTAAAAAGACTGAGCATTTAGTAGAGTTTTTTATCCTGATGCTGTCAGCGTTGCTCGGTTTAGATCTTCTAATATCAAGCGGAAATTTTTTGATGTTCTTTTTATCGCTGGAACTGGCAACCATTCCCCTTGCGGCAATGGCCGACTTTGACCTCAACAAAAAGATCTCCTCCGAAGCTGCCATGAAGATGATCTTGTCATCTGCTTTTTCTTCGGGTATATTGTTGTTTGGCATTTCGTTGATATATGGGGCCACGGGCACGCTCAGCTTTGCAGAACTGCCCCCATTGCTTGACGGCAGCCCCTTGCAGGTATTGGCATTTGTCTTTTTGATCACAGCCTTTGCTTTTAAATTATCCATCGTTCCTTTTCATTTATGGACAGCCGATGTGTATGAAGGCTCTCCCATTGCCGCAACTTCCTTTCTTTCGGTAATTTCAAAAGGCGCAATTGCGTTTGTTTTCATTTCAGCCTTGTACAAGACCTTTCAGCCGATGCATGAAACCTGGTATAATATGGTGATGCTTTTGTCCATCGTCACCATGATCATTGGTAATCTTTTTGCCCTGCGGCAACAAAATATCAAAAGGTTCCTTGCCTTTTCTTCCATTGCACAGGTCGGTTTTATCTTGTTTGGAATATCCGGCAATTCCCCTGAAGGTCTGACTTCCGTTGTTTATTTTATATTGATCTATACAGTTTCCAACCTGGCAGCCTTTGGTGTTGCCGCGGCTATTTCAACTCAAACAGGAAAAGAAAAAATTGAGGACTATAAAGGGTTCTACACCACCAATCCATGGCTAAGTTGGGTAATGGCGCTTGCATTATTTTCATTAGCAGGCATTCCGCCAACTGCAGGGTTTTTTGGCAAGTTATTTTTATTAACCGCAGGCGCATCCAATGCCACTTATGGATTCATCCTTGTAGCAGCCTTAAATTTAATGGTTTCTTTGTATTATTATTTAAAAGTGATCCGTTCCATGTTTATGGACAAAAATGAACAACCCATAGAAAAAATAATTCTCCCCCCGTCAACAAAATTTGCATTGCTCGTTTGTTCTGCAGGAATTGTGTTCGCGGGGTTGATCAGTTGGATCTATGGGTATATAGGATCATTAAACCGGTAGATCATGGCTATTAATAAAAATCATCTGTTCGAAGAACTCAATGGCGTAAAGTGCGGCATTGTGGAAAAAGACACATCCACCGATAGAGTGGCGTTCTTGAAAAAATTATTAGAATATAATGGCTTTACTGTGGTTGTGGCCTCCACGCCTCCGCCCAAAGTTGCACCCAAACCTGTTGCGAAAACAGAAGAAGTAAGCATAGTTCCGCTGCCAGCAACTCCTCCTGCTCCTGAAACATTTATCGTTGGGGTAACTGATTATACCTTCAATCCTGTCAATGCCATTTTTGGAAGGCTTTTAAAAACACCGGGCGGCCATGTGGTGACCTTGGCTTATTGGGAACAAAAAGATGAAGTTTCCCTGGAAGATATTCCTTATTTTGAGCAATAGTTGATTTAAAAAGGTTTACAGAAGCGACTTTCCCACTCATAGAAGCGACTTTCCAACTTACAGAAGCGTCTTTCCTATTCACAGAAGCGATTTTCCGACTTACAGAGGCGTCTTTCCGACTTACAGAGGCGACTTTCCGACTTACAGAAGCGATTTTCTGATTCACAGAGACGATTTTCCGATTCACAGAAGCGTCTTTCCAACTCACAGAAGCGACTTTCCGACTTACAGAGGCGACTTTCCGACTTACAGAAGCGTCTTGCGACTCACAGAGACGATTTTCCGACTCACAGAACCAATTTGGCAACTAATAGAAAAGAATAATCCCTTTCAAGTTACTAGCTAAATAGATCTTATCAGGAATGGCCTTCCATTATACCCTTTGGACTTAATTATTGCCAATTACCCCAATGCTAATGGCCTGGGCGTTTGTTCCGCCTTCAAATCCGCGGGAATAGAGCGTATATATTTTAGCTCCGTTTAAAACAACATTGGGCAGGGTTGCCACAACGGTAGAAGTGCCCGCAAGCCGCAGTTCAAAATTGTAAGTGCCGTTGGGAAGGGTTGAGAACCGGGCATAGGAAGGCGCGGTGTTTATATCGTTAAAGGTTCGGTTGCTGAATAAAACAGGGCCACCTCCGGATTCGGCAAGGTCGAAAGCCGGGGCATTGACAGAAAAATGGAAAAACCGCAGCCTTGCAGAATCGGCAGGCGGGGCAACAAGAATACTGTCTGAAATGAAAGTAGTTTGAAGCTTATTTAATGAATCGATCAGGAAAAGAGAATAATAAAAGCCTGATCTTAGGTTGAGCACCGGCGACTGGAGCGTAACCATCGTGTCTGCCTGGTAAATAACTGTATCGGTCGGAATATAAAAAGTATCCATTTTGTAATAAGTTACAGAATCGGATATGTAAAGCACGGTGTCTGTTGTGATGATGCTGGTGTCCTGCTTGTAATAATTGGTGGTGTCGGTCCTAAAAATATTCATGACGTAAGTGCCGGGGCCCACCTGGAAATAGCCTGTGCTGTCGCCATACGTAAGGTTATTGAAAATAGATACCTGGTTTACAAAGAGGCCTAACGGTGGCGCATCTGGTGAAGTGTTCACGATGATCAGCCTTGCATTGGGTGTTGCCGGTGCATTACTATCGCCATTGATAAGATGGCAGGCTGCGAAGGTAAAAAGCAAGGCAAGAAATGCGATAACAAGGGATATTTTTTTCAAAATGCGTTTAATAATTAATCAAATATACAGGCATTGAACTAAAAATAAACCTGCCATTTATCATGAGTAGGATTTTCTTATCTTTTATAATAAAGAGCGGATCTATTTCTTAATGATCACAATGGTTCCAACCGGCACCATGTTGTATAATTCATCTACATTTTCATTTCTCATGCTGATGCACCCGTCTGTCCAGTTTTGAAACTGATCAACTGCATAACCTTCATGCTGCCACGTGCCGTGTATCCCAATGCCGCCACCTAATTGCGCATTTGCGGGAAGCAGGCCTTCTGATCTTCTTTGATAAAATTTAACGGAATCATCGTGGGTAGGATAATCCAGCAGCATCATTCTATGCCATTTTTCATGCTTGCGTTTGCTTTCGATCTTATAATAACCCTCGGGTGTTTCGCGGTCCCCTTCGCAAACCTTGTCCTGCAGGTCGCTTTTGCCAAAAACAACCGGGTAAGTAACCAGCCAGCCATTGTTGTCATAAACACTCAGCTCGTAGGTGTGCTTCGTAATGATCACTGAATACGTTACCCCTTCCGGGCGTTTGAAAAAAGAAGTGTTGATGATAAAAATAATACAGAGAAAAAAAGCAATAAAGAAGCGGCTCATATTTTTAAAAAGATTTCTATTAAGAACGTTTTTCTAGTCAAAAGATTATTTTAGGAGAAAATTTAACCTCTTGACGAAGTTTTACCTATTACAAATTTATGATTGATCATTAGAATGCAATTACGCATGTTGAGAGATAATATACCTTCGTCGAGTGATAATACTCGTATGCAGAATGATAATTAACCTGTGTTCAATGATAATTAACCTGTGTTGAATGATAATACTTCTGTGTCGAAAGATCTTACCAATTACTATTGCTGAAACGCACGCCAACAGCATAAGGATACTGCGTCAATGCCTGGTTATGCAGCGCATTGATGCTGTATGAACCATAGAAGTGGATATACCTGAAGCCTATTTCGGCAATATATGCCAACCGCCAGGGAGCAAGGTCAAAATCCCCACGCACCTTTTGTTTGCCGAATGCATCGCTAATTTGTTTGGTGTGGCTGCCAGTCAGATAGCCCACGCTAACGCCTGCACTAAAACGGAAACCACCCCGTTCCCGCCCAGACGTGTTCAGGTTAAGCATCAGCGGCACGGTTAGGTAACCAGCGTATAATTTATCCTTTGAAAAATTTATGGAGTCTTTGTAAATATAAGCCGGGCTGTTGCTGTAAGAAATATTATTATCGTACCTAAAGTTGTACATGCTCAACCCAAAGCCATATTTCAGGTTGAGGATGTGTTTGGTAATGTTTATTTTTTGCATAAACAGCCAGATATTATCATTGGATGAGTTGAAAGTTTTTAAGTGCAGGTCTTCTTTGCTGAATAGTGTGCCATTAGGACGCAAATAGGGGCTTTCATTGGCGGTTGTGTAATTTGTATTGTCAGTGTAATTGGCAAACCCAAGGTCGAAGACAAGCCAGTTCGTGGTAATATTGGATGGCTTTCTATGATTGTGGTTATGATTGCCGATATTAATAACGATACTGTGGTTACTTGTATCATAAGCTCTGCTGGTTCCAGGTTTATTTTTCCTGATGATGATAAATTTGCCTGCAATAATAGTGTCGGGCTGATTCTTTAAAGTAGAGTCCGTTTGCGAAAAGCCTGACGAAGCAAGACACACGAAAGCCAATAGTAAAATTATCCTTTTCATATTCTTAATTGTGATTTATAAACTTTGTGTATTAATATCAAGGTTGGCAACTTTAATATCTTTAGCATCGTCTTTTGCTTTGCCGCCAAAGAGGCGCCCTGCCTTTTTAAGAAGCCCGCGCACTTTGTTTTTATTAATGTCTAAAGATCCAACATAAAAGTCTTTATTATTCTCGTCAGAAGTATTTAACTCCCGGTACACAGCAGGCTGTGCAATATTGTTGTTTGAAGTATTTGATGTATAAACGTTTTGGGAGTTATTTACTAGTGTTTGAGGATATTCTGGCGAAGTTTGTTGTTGAACAGACTGAGGCGTTGCAGCAAGATCGTTGTCGACTGGTGCGATCTGCGTTTGTGCTGTGTTTGAATTTGGTATTACAAAAGGCGCTGAACTTATTTTATTATCGTTTGCAACATTGTTTTTAGTGATGACTGATCGCTGATCTTTAATACCCTCTTCCGGAAGTTTAATTTTATTTGCTAAGATCAAATTCTTATTGGGCTCGTTAACAATTACGGTCTTTGGTGCAACAATATTCTCTTCTTTTTTGTGTTGAACAGAAGGTTTATTTATTAAGGCAACCTGTTGCTGCTTACCTGAAGGAACACTTAACCACACCAGCACTATCAAAACAATTAAGGCTGCTGCAACGGCGAATGCCTTCCAGTTCAAAGGAATAATTCTGCGTTCCTTTCTTTCAGTTCTGTATAAAGCTGCTCTATCTGCAAACTTAATTTGCTCTACGGGCAGCACTGTTTGATGCAGCAGGGTTAATTCTTCTTCCAGTTCAGGATGGCTGCTTAAGAATTTATTCAGTTCATTCTTTTCCTTGCCATTGAGCTCTTTATCAACATGCAGTAAAAAAAATTCCTGGTAATTGGCAAGGTTGATATTACTGTCTTCGTTCCTGAACAGGAATGATCTATCAAAGGGAAGTTGTTCATCAGGCGGGGGGAGTTTTGTGCCTTTGAACATTTCAAGTTCTGCTGCCAGGTCTGCATTTTCCTGCACAAAAGCTTCCAATTCCTGCTTTTCGGCTGGTGTGAGCTCTTCATCCACATAAAGGAGAAAATATTCTTCGTAATTGTTCCTGTTAATCTTCATGTTACATCACATTTTCACGGCTTACCAAATAGTTTCTTAAGAGGAGCCTCGCCCTGTGCAGGTATACTTTTACCTGGCTTTCGTTCAGACCCATTATTCTTCCTATCTCTTCATAGCTGTAGCCTTCGTAGTCTTTTAGCATCACCAAGCTCTTTTGTGTTTCGGTGAGCCTGTTCAGCGCCTCCTGCAAGGTCTGCTTTGCATTATTCATGGGTTGATAGAGCACTTTTGTGTCCCCAAACGATCCATCTTTCAGTTGCATGCGCTTTACCCTGCGTAAATGGTCTATCATCTGGTTGTAAGCTACGGTAAACAAATAAGACTTACTCTTGCCGCTTTCTACTGCCTCCCTGTTTCGCCAAAGCTTTTCAAAGGCGGTTTGGACAATGTCCTTTGCGTCTTCCTCATGCCGCAGGTTTTTCACGATGAAGCGAAAGACATTGTCGGCATAATCATTCACGCACTGGTTGTACTCTTTTTCAGTCATAAACAGGAAAGGCCTTTTGTTATGATACGCTTAAAACAATAAAATGTTACTAAGGTAAAGAAATAGTTTTTATAAGTTACCTGTAAGATGGCCATATAACAGCAATAGACTTTTAAGGGGTTTGCCATGCCTTTGGGAGGGCTTTGAGTGGGCTTTGGGTGGGGGTAAGGTGGGCTTTGAGTGGGAGTAAGGTCTCTATAATGTCTCTATAAAGTCTCTATAAGGTCTCTATAAGGGGGTAATTTTTTGGGGTGAATTTGAAAAAGAGGCGGTTTTGTTGCGCAAAAAACCAGGGTGGTGGTTTGGAAGTGGAAGGTACGAGTAATGTTTTATACAGAGAAATATTATTTTTAGTGTTTGCCGGTG
This sequence comes from uncultured Bacteroidota bacterium, assembly GCA_963771435.1. Classification (GTDB taxonomy): domain Bacteria; phylum Bacteroidota; class Bacteroidia; order Chitinophagales; family Chitinophagaceae; genus CAVYTF01. The sequence continues at coordinate 64,125 of CAVYTF010000028.1, forward strand.
TTGGCAGGTAATGGGTAAATTTGTAGAATGCTGTTGACCAAGGAGACCGAGGGTTTTGAAAAAGAGATGAAATCTTTAAGCATTAAAACATTTGTTTTAGTTGCCGGATCATTAATGTTTGCCAGTATAGCTTCGTTTGCTCAAAAGCAAAACAATATCTGGTATTTTGGAGAATATGCGGGAGTAACTTTTAATTCAGGCGTACCTATAGTACTGACAAATGGAGTAATGTTTCAAAACGAAGGAAGCGCTGTGATGTGTGATAATAATGGTAACCTATTGTTTTTTACAGATGGGGTTTCTGTCTGGAACAGGAACCTTGTAAAAATGCCTAACGGAACTGGCCTTAGGGGAAATAGCTCTACAACACAATCGGCGCTGATTGTACCACAGCCAGGTAACTGTAATATATATTATATTTTTACCGCGCCTGCTGAGGATACTATTATTCCTCTATGTTATAATATAGTAGATTTGACGTTGGATGGGGGATTAGGAGACATTAGTTTAAAAAATATTCCACTTTATACCCCCGTAACAGAAAGGCTAACAGGCACTTTGCAAAGCAATGGCGAAGATTATTGGGTTGTCTCCATGTCATATGGCAGTAATGGGTTTTTAGCCTTTTCTGTTACTTCCACAGGAGTAAATACAACTCCTTTAATTTCGTATTCTGGTCCTTTAATTAATGCTGCTAATGGTGGCATCTCTGACGTATTGGGATATATGAAAATATCTCCTGACGGGTCAAAACTTTGCTATGCAAATTCAGGATACATAGGAAGTTACTCTCAATTATTTGATTTTAACAATACTACTGGCGTAGTATCAAATAATATACAGCTTGTGGATTCTATGGGTTATGGAGTTGAATTTTCTCCCGATAACAGTAAAGTATATATTGAGACAGGCGAACCGTATATTATTACGCAGTATGATCTGTCAGACATTTCCTCTGCCGCTATTCAACATTCTGCAACACAAATCGTCAATAAATTTTATAACCCTGATTCAACTAAGGTATATTATGGCGGAGCATTAGAACTTGGACCTGATAATAAAATTTACTCGGACAGATTGCAGGAGAATATACTGAGCGTTATTGACCAACCTAATTTGGCTGGCGCAGCCTGTAATTTTTCTGATACAGGTATTATATTAAGCGATAAATGCCAAGATGGGCTACCTAACAATATTAAAATACTTGGTTCGGACTGTTTGCTACCTGTGGAGTTGCTGAACTTTACGTATACGCTGGTTAACAGAACAGTGGAACTGAAATGGCAGACAGCGGAGGAGATAAGCAGTGACTATTTTTTGATAGAACACAGCGCGGATGGGGTGAACTTTACTGCTATTGGGAAAGTGGCGGCGGCGGGGAATAGCGGAAGTTTGAAGGAGTATGGGTTTGTGGATGAGGAACCGCTGGCGGTGAATTATTATAGATTGAAAGAGGTTGACTTTAACGGGCACTTTATGTATTCTGATGTGCTGTTAGTGAAGATGGTTGGTGGCACAGCGTTGAATATTATACAGAACCCTGTGGGGAATAGTTTGGAGGTGGAAGTGAATGGGAGTTCGCAAACAAATGAGTTGGTGATTTATGACTTTTCGGGGAGGAGGTTAAAGACTGTGAATGTGGGGAATGGAGTGCAGAGGGTTGATGTTTCTAGTTTTCCGGCGGGGAGTTACCTGGTGGAGATGGTTGAGGGAGATGGGGAGGTGGCGAGGAGGAGGTTTGTGAAGGAGTAGGAAGGTTGGTGGTTGGTGGTTGGTAGTTGGTAGTTGGTGCGCAATACTCCGCTAGCGCTGCAAGGCCCAAGTACGCTTTACACGAGGCTGGGCTGCATACTTGAGCCAGTGAGGGGAGTGTGTTGCAGGTGGAGGTGAATGGCGCTACCCAAATAAATATGCTGGTTATTTATGACTTTTCGGGGAGGAGGCTGGAGACGGTTAATGTTGGGAATGGAGTGCAGAGGGTTGATGTATCTGGTTTTCCGGCGGGGAGTTACCTGGTGGAGATGGTTGAGGGAGATGGGGAGGTGGCGAGGGGGAGGTTTGTGAAAGAGTAGGAAGGTTGGTAGTTGGTAGTTGGTGGTTGGTAGTTGGTGCGCAATACTCCGCTAGCGCTGCAAGGCCCAAGTACGCTTTACACGAGGCTGGGCTGCATACTTGAGCCAGTGAGGGTAGTTGTGAAGGAATAGGAAGGTTTGTGGTTGGTAGTTGGTGGTTGGTAGTTGGTGCGCAATACTCTGCTAGCGCTGCAAGGCCCAAGTACGCTTTACACGAGGCTGGGCTGCATACTTGAGCCAGTGAGGGATTTTGAACCACTAAGACACGAAGGCACAAAGGGGCACGAAGAGTGGTTGATAGTTGGTGGTTGATGGTTTGTAGTTGGTGGAAGTGTGTATGCAAGAAAGCAAAGGGTTGTATCTTTAGCAATAAAATAAGGAGATGGGGAATAAAATTGTGGTGGCTATTACGGGGGCGAGTGGTGCGATCTATGCAAAGGCGCTGCTGGACAAACTGTTGCTGCTGCGGGGGCAGTGGGAGGAACTGGGCGTGGTGATGAGCAATAATGCTAAGGAGATATGGCGGACGGAGTTGGGAAATAATGAATATGAAAATTATGAAGTGAAGTTCTTTGAGAAAAACGATTTTAATGCCCCTTTTGCATCGGGTTCGGCGAAATATAATATAATGATCGTGGCGCCGTGCAGCATGGGGACACTGGGAAGAATTGCAGCGGGAGTGAGCGATGACCTGATAACAAGGGCTGCGGATGTGATATTGAAGGAAAGAAGGAAGTTGATATTGATGCCACGGGATACACCTTATAGCCTTATACATATAAGGAATATGGAAACTATCACGCTTGCGGGGGGAATTATTTGTGCTGCCTCGCCCTCATTTTACAGTAAGCCCACGAGTTTTGAGAGCCTTGCTGCTACTGTGGTGGACAGGGTTCTGGACCTGGCCGGCATGGAGGTGGATAGTTTTCGCTGGGGGAAATGAGTGGTGATAGAAAAGAGGATAAGGAACTGTTCCTGTAAAGGCAGCGCATGGTTTTTAGACTAAAACATTACTTTTGCCGCGAAACGATGGGCTTTGTAGTGACAAAGAAGCATGGATGGCGACATATTGGGCTTTAAATTATTTAGGCGAAAAGGGAAGGTTGGTACAATCTTTGACTGTTAAAGAAAGCCTAACTTCAATAATTTTAAACATATATTTTTGAAATATGGCTGTTGTTGATCTCATAATGCCAAAACTCGGCGAAAGCATAATGGAAGCTACCATACTAAAGTGGCATAAGAAAACGGGCGACCCTGTGAAGCAGGACGAGACTGTATTGGATATAGCTACCGATAAAGTGGACAGTGAAGTGCCCGCAACTGACGCTGGTATATTACTGGAAATATTGTTTAAAGAAAATGATGTGGTGCCTATCGGCACTACGATTGCGAGGATCGAGACATCTGCGAATGGCAAGAGTGAGACACATACTCTTATTATTCCGCCCGCTGAGGAAGTTGATGCAGAAGAAGTGCATGTTCCGTTTGTACCTGTTCATATACCAGAATCTGCTCCAAAAACTAATGGCGCCAAGTTTTATTCCCCCCTTGTTTTAAATATTGCAAACAGTGAAGGTGTTCAGTTGAGTGAGCTTGAACATATTGCGGGTACAGGAAATGAAGGACGCGTGACCAAGAAAGATATTTTGCAGTATGTGGCGCAGAGAAAATCAGGAGTTAGGAGTGAGGAGAAAGGAGTTAGGAACGAGGGTTTAGAAGTGAAAAGTATAGAACAGAAGGAAATAATTCAGCCAAATACATACCAACAACCGGCAGTATCGTATTCGGGCAATGTTGAGATCATTGAGATGGACCGTATGCGTAAGCTGATAGCGAAGCATATGGTTGACAGTAAACATACCAGCCCGCATGTAACGTCTTTTGCTGAAGCTGATGTTACGAATATGGTGTTGTGGAGAGAAAAGGTAAAAAAAGAATTTGAACGCAGGGAGGGTACGAAGATCACTTATACGCCAATGTTCATTGATCGCCTGGTGAGGGTTATTAAGCGTTTCCCGATGATAAATTCATCACTGGATGGTGATAAGATCATTATTAAAAAAGATATTAATATAGGTATGGCCACTGCCATGCCATCGGGGAATTTAATTGTGCCGGTTATCCGCAACGCAGATCATTTAAACATTGTTGGCTTGAGCAAACTGGTTAACAGCCTGGCGGAAAATGCCCGTAACAATAAATTAAAACCTGATGATACACAAGGTGGCACATTTACCTTGACCAATGTAGGAACATTCGGAAGCTTGATGGGTACGCCGATCATTAATCAACCGCAGGTTGCGATAATGGCGGTAGGGGCTATTAAAAAACGACCTGTAGTTATTGAAACAAAGAGCGGAGACACTATTGGTATCAGGCACATGATGTATTTATCGTTGAGTTATGATCATAGGGTTGTGGACGGCAGTTTAGGAGCTTCCTTCTTAACAGCAGTTGCGAAGGAGTTTGAAGGCTGGGAAGAGGAAAAAGGCTGGTAATTATAGATATTTTTAGCGCTACCCGGTTATATCAGCGTTGAATTTTAGGTTGTATTGTCACATTATTAATTTATTAACTAAACAATTATTTTGCAAAATAGCATAAATTCGCATCTCATTCGATTGCCCAAGGAAAGGAATCAAGATCAATAAAATTTAAAAAGAGCAAGAATGATACAAGTATTACTCGGTGGTTTAGTTGCATTTCTACTTTCTTTTTCTGCAATGCCTTTTGTAATTAAGCTAGCCAAAGACAAAAACTTATTTGACATGCCCGATGAGCGCAAAACGCATTCATCGCCCATACCTTCTCTAGGGGGAATAGGCATATTTGTAGGTTTTATTATCAGTTTACTATTGGTTGATAATTATATTGGAAGCATCCCTGAACTGCAATATTTTCTTGCTGCGTTTTTTATTTTATTTGTTACAGGAGTTTTTGACGATATTTTTATCTTGACTGCATCAAAAAAAGTAATAGTGCAGATCGCTGTTGCAGCCATACTTATTGTTAAAGGCCATTTGCTTATAACAGATCTTCATGGTTTGCTAGGAGTAGGAGAACTTGCGCCTGCGTTTTCCTATTTTATAACTTTCTTTATAATGATCCTCATTATTAATGCTTTCAACCTTATTGACGGCGTTGACGGACTAGCAGGTTCTATTGGTTTAGTATCACTCATTATTTTTGCTTCTGTATTATTTATAAATAACAGGATATCTGATGCTATTATTGCTTCTGCTTTAGCCGGTTCCTTATTAGCCTTTCTTATTTTTAATTTTCATCCTGCAAAAATCTTTATGGGTGATTCCGGCTCTATGCTTATAGGTTTAGTTGCTGTAGTAATTCTTATCAGGTTTCTTGATAGCAGCACTATTAACACTGGTTCCCAATCTTCAAATTTTATATTTGCTTTTGGTGTTTTGTTTCTTCCAATAATGGACGTGCTTCGTGTATTTTGTTTAAGAATTTTTAAAGGACGCTCTCCTTTTCTCACCGGATCGCAACCATTTTCATCATATGCTCCTCAATAAAGGATTTTCTCATAAGCAGGTAACCTTTATACTTGTATCATTAAGTGCTCTTTTTGCAGTGTTTTCTTTTCTTTTCCAGGCATATAATATTAATGTTGTTTTATTTTCTCTTACAGGCCTATTCTTTGCAGCAGTAGCAATTTTAAGATTTACTCCTGCAAAATACAAATGGCTGAATGTTGTTACTGATAAAGAAATGGCCAAAGCTGACAGGAAAGTAAAAGTAGTATCAATTTACTCTTCAGAAAAAATGGCATCCCTGGAAGAAGATTAACCCTTCTTTTTACCAGATAAAAAGTTTTATTCTATTCATTTATTAGATTTGCTTTTCTTTAAAAGGAACTTTATGTCTGAAGAATTGGATATGGTGATGGAAGATACATTGTCCTCCATGAAGAAAGCGATCAGCCACCTGGAAGCAGAACTTTCTAAAATACGAGCAGGCAAAGCCAGCCCTGTAATGCTGGATGGGATCCATGTAGATTATTACGGTTCCCCCACAGCTATAAACCAGGTTGCCAATGTTAATATGCTTGATGCCCGCACGCTTTCCATTCAGCCTTGGGAAAAGAATATGCTTGCCCCAATTGAACGAGCAATTTTGGCTGCAAATATTGGCATTACTCCGCAAAATGATGGGGTACAGATAAGGCTTTTTATGCCACCATTAACTGAGGAGCGCAGAAGAGAATTGTTTAAGAAAGCCGGTAACGAGGGCGAACAATCAAAAGTAGCAATAAGGAATATACGTAGAGATGCTATAGAATATATCAAGAAATTAGAGAAAGACGACAGCCTGAGTAAAGATGAAATGAAAGATGCTGAAAATGAGGTGCAGGCTGTAACCGATAAATATATAGCGCTTGTAGACAAACATCTTGCGGCAAAAGAAAAAGATATGATGGCTGTTTAAAATATATAATTTCAGGCTCTAAAATTGCATAAGGCAATAATTATTTAATCTTCAAAAAATTAATTGTATGGGCTTCGTAAAAGAATTCAAAGAGTTTGCCACCAAAGGCAATGTAATGGATCTCGCAGTTGGTGTTATCATCGGCGGCGCTTTTGGAAAGATCGTAGATTCTATTGTAAACGATCTGATCATGCCCATCATCGGCACGTTCTTCAGTGCTGATTTCAGCAATCTTTACATTCCGTTGTCAGACAAGGTGCGACAAGCCATTACCGAGGCAGGTGCAAAAGGCCTCGCACTTGCTGATGCCAAAAAGCTTGGGCCCGTCTTTGCATGGGGCAATTTCGTTACCGTACTTCTAAATTTCATCATCCTCGCCTTCATCATCTTTTTAATGGTTAAAGGAATGAACAGCATGAAACGTAAAAACGATGCTGCCAATGCCATCGCCACGCCTCCAACAATTTCCTCCACTGATAAACTGCTTATAGAAATTCGGGACGAATTAAAAAAGCCCTGAAAAATTGTGGAATAGATGTTCATTAAATAACCCTCTCTCTCAATCATAAAATTTATTTTTGAAGAATCCGGAATGGTCACACAATTCAGGTGATTGTTCCCGGTTCTAAAAAATAGATTCCAGTGAATACCGCAACTTATCAAATAAAATTGCCACAGTTCGAAGGCCCCTTTGACCTTCTTTTATTCTTTATCGAACGCGACGAAATAGACATTTACAATATTCCCATCAACAATATTATCAAAGACTTTCTCCTTTTCATCCACGAAAAGCAAAAGATAAACATAGAGCTTGGCAGCGAATTCATCCTCTTTATCTCCACCCTCATGCGCATCAAAGCAAAAATGCTTATACCAAGAAAAGAGCTTGATCCGCAAGGCAACGAAATAGACCCCCGCCAGGAACTCGTCGACAAAATACTCGAATACAAACGCTTCAAAGATGTCTCCCTCCAAATGGCTGAAATGGAAGCTCAGCGCATGCTTTCTGCCAAACGCGGCAACCTTCAACAGGAGCTTGCAGACATCGGAGAACAGGACGCTGAAGGCACAGAGATACAAACCATCACCCTCTTCAAACTAACCAAAGCCTTCGAAAAAGCCATCCGCCGCCAGCGCGAGCGCAACAACAAACCCATCCATACCGTCCTCCGATATAATTACACCATGCAGGGCAGCCGAGACCAAATACTCACCCTTCTCCGCCACCAAAAAACCCTCCCATTCCAAGCCATCTTCCACACCTGTGAAGGCCGGCTCCACGCCATCTTCCTCTTCCTCTCCCTTCTTGAACTCGTCCAACTCCGGCACATCAACATCCTCACCGGCACCGGTCGTAACAATTTCATCATCGAATCCAACTCCAACCGACTCGAAGAGATAATCCCTCAAACCTTTCTCGCCGCCAATTAATTTATCCATCTTTCGCCATTCCCCCTTTGCCCACTATAAACTACAAACCACAAACCAATCAGGGGCTCTCACCTCCGTCTATCCATCACTTCAGTTTGGGCTGTACGTTCCAAATCCTGCAGAAAGGTTCTCCGCAAAACCTTCAAGGGGCGTTCACTACTATCCCCAGCCTTTCAGTATTAGCAACTTTTATCAATCATTTTCCACATTGGATCGCTCCTCGTCTGGAATCGCCACTCGTTGCCAACACCGGATCACTCGGCGCCAATGTGGAATTGCTTCCTTTGCCAAAAAAGAATTTGAATCAGAATGAGGTTTTTCCTCCCAATCTCATAAAAACATAAAAGCAACCATACGCCAGACGATGCCAAATTCATTGTTACTTTGTATATTAAATTATTGACCATGCAGATAGGGATCGTTTGTTACCCAACTTTCGGCGGCAGCGGAGTGCTAGCCACAGAACTGGGGAAAGCACTTGCCGATAAAGGCCATTCCGTCCATTTCATCACTTACCAGCAACCTGTCCGCCTCGACGCCTTCAGCACCAATATTTTCTACCACGAAGTGCGTGTGCCATCATATCCCTTATTTGATTATCCGCCTTATGAAATAGCCCTTGCCAGCACCATGGTAGATGTAATTTTAAATCACAAGCTCGATCTTCTGCATGTTCATTACGCCATCCCTCACGCCTCTGCCGCATATATGGCCAAACAGATCGTGGCCAAAAAAGGGATTACCATCCCCTTCATCACCACCCTCCACGGCACAGACATTACTCTTGTTGGCAAGCACAAAACCTATGAACCCGTCGTTACTTTCTCTATCAACGAAAGCGATGCGATCACAGCCGTGTCCCAAAACCTGAAAGAAGAAACATACAGATCATTTCCCATCACGAAAGAGATAGAGGTCATTTACAATTTTGTAGATACAAAACGCTTCAGCAAAAAACCAATTGACGCCTTTAAAAAAGTAATTGCGCCTAATGATGAAAAAATAGTTGTTCATGCTTCCAATTTCAGAAGCATCAAGCGGATACCCGATGTAATAAAGATCTTTGATGAAATAAGAAAGCAGTTGCCGGCAAAGCTGCTTATGATCGGCGACGGCCCAAGCAGACCAATGGCAGAAGAAATGGCAAAACAATTAAATATACAGGAAGATGTGCGTTTTCTAGGTAAACAGGATCAGATGGAAGAGATATTTGCCGTATCTGATCTGTTTTTATTGCCTTCAGAATATGAAAGCTTTGGGCTTGCTGCCTTAGAAGCGATGGCTGCAAAAGTGCCTGTCATCAGCACCAACGCAGGTGGCCTCCCTGAAATTAATATTAATGGCAAAACAGGTTTCCTATCAGAGGTAGGAGATACAACCAACATGAGCAGCCATGCTGTTGAATTATTAAGCAACAGCGAAATGCTCGATGAATTCAGGAATAATGCCTTTGTCCAGGCCCAGGCTTTTGACATCAGCAACATTGTGCCACAGTATGAAAAAATATACAGCCGGTTTTGTTCGCTCAAATGCTCAAATTGATCAGTGCCCTTCTTAGATATGTTTCTTTTAGACTTGTCTTTGATTTCCAGTAATAAAAAAGCCATTCATTTTTTGAATGGCTTTCTATTGAAATAAGTATAAAATTATTATTGTACAGAATATGCTTCTTCAATTCTTACGTTTGCACCTGTAGCCTGGAACAATTTATAAGAAATATAATATACACCGGCATTACCCCAACTTGTACCCCATTGATTTAAAGACAGGAAAACCCCTTTATTATCATCATAACCATAAAGTGTATTGCAGTGACCGCCCAAAATAGTAGTGCTGTTTACTGCCCAAGTGTAATTAGTAGTATTCAAAGCTTCAAAAGCATTATCAGCATCTATCCCAATAAGTACAGGATGATGTTGGCTCAAGGCAGTTTTAATAGAAGTAAGGTCAGACGGTGTAATTGCAGCATAAGAAGTGATTTTATGCGTTGCTGCATTAATAGTAGCTGCAGAACCCGGTTTTGCAGAGCAACTCACGTCTGTATAGGTCATATCATTATAAATACAGTCGCCGGTAGATTCTAAATATGAAACCACATTTGAAACATAGGCACCATCAGCACAGGTGCTAACTTTAATGGCATTATAAATGAAAGAAGCGCTCATAATGTCTGTTGCCTTGCTCCAGGAAGTAAGTCCTGCTTTATAATAATAGTAAATAGCGTCAGTGTTGCAACCGCCCCAACCACAGCAGGAACCCTGTTGCCCCTGATTTCCTACAGGAGGATGCGCAAGTGTAACAGTTGAAGGCAAAGCCTGAATAATTTCTTTTCTGGTTTCTGTATAATGAGGAAGAGCAGCTAATTGTTCTTTTGGTGTAAATAAACAGCCATAGTAGTGCTGGCCATTTGCCAAGGTGAATTCAGGAAGAGCTACAGTTGTTTTAGGCGAAGTTTGCTCAGATTTAGAGCAGCCAAAAAAAAATGCAGAGGCAATGAAACTACCAAATAGAAGACGGAAAGTTGTCTTTTTCATGTTTGTTTTTGTTTTTAATTTTATAAAATAATTGTATGAAAGCGGTTATCCAAAGAAAGATCTTGAAGATAATTAACTCAATTTTGATAGTATTGAGAATTTATGATTTCACCTTTCAAACCGCTAATATAGAAGTTTTTAAAATTCAAAACAAAATCTTAAAATTCTTAATCAGTATTTAATACGTTTAAAATAAGAATAAGTTTAAAAAAATATAAAAAAAATTTCAAGAGTGATATTTTTATAAGATAAGCTAAGAAAGTAAAAAATAAAGAGAAAAAGCATAAACTATCTTGCACTCAACCAATTTTCAGGATTAAGGTTCACTCCTTTTTCGTTAGTAACCATAAAAGTAAGCAATCCTTGCCCATCATCTCCTACTGCTGCATGACCTAACGCTGTGCCCGCTTTTACAGCATCGCCCTTATTGATAGTTACAGAAGATAAATGACTATATGTAGTAAAATATTTACCGTGCCTTATTACTACTGCCTTTTCACCTCCCAAATCAACTATTGAAGTAACTTCTCCCTCTGCAACTGCTTTTACAACAGCACCTATGGGTAAAGAAATATCAATGCCGGGATTGTCGTCATGCAGTATGGTGCCCGGAATCGAATGTTCGCCAAAAGGGCTTATTACATTTCCTGAAGAAACAGGCCAGGGCAAATGTCCGCGGTTGTTTTCAAAATTGATCGATTCTGTAAGCCCTTCCTGCGTTGATTCAAAAGGGCTGTAGCTGCGTGCATTTTTATTGCTTTGCCCTGTTGGTGTTGCTGTTTGCTTTGTATTTGAAACAGCAGGCAGATCATTGACTGATTTATTTTCCCCCGATGTTTGCGCTAATTTTTTTTGCCTTTCTGCTTCCTGCTGGCGGGCGAGGATTGCCTGCCTTTCTTTTTCTTTAGCCTCTGCTATTTCACGGCGTATTATCGCTTGCAGGGTTTGCTGCAGCTTCTGGCGTGTTTTTTCCTTATTCCTGATTTCCGCAGCCACATCGTTTTCCTTATTTTTTAATTCCTGAACTACCTCGTCATTTTCCTTTTTGTCATTTTCAAAATCCTCCAATTGTTTTCCCTGCTCTTTAATTGTATTGCTTTTTTCAATTTTATTACTGTTAAGCATTCCTATTTGCTGTTGTAATAAATTTTCAGTCTTGTTTATATCAGCCACTTGTGTTTCACGATATTGGCGGTAGCTTTTTAAATAGGTAATGCGTTTGATAGCGTCATTAAACGATGAGGCCGAAAAAAGGAAATTCAGATAATCATAATTGCTCCTGTTTTTATAAGCGAAAATGATGCTTTTGGCATATTGCGATTTCAAAGTATCCAACTCAAGCTGATAATGATTTACAGTTATTTCATTTTGATAAATATTGTCATCAATATTATTCATTTGACTGCCTAGGTTCCTGATAAGTTGTTGACGGGTTGAAATCTTTTTTTGTATAAGCGCCAATTGGCCAAGCGATTCTTTTTTATTCTTTTTTATTGCATCAAGTGTATTGTTCAGGTCGGTTATTTCTTTCTGTAGGTCCTGCTGCTTTTTTTGTATTTCTTCTTTTGTCTCCTGGGCTGATAAAGCACACGAAAAAATAAGCATTAGAAAAATAAGGAGCGTCTTTTTATACATGAAATATGAAGAATTCATATAAAATGGTTAACGGTTTTTCTGATGATAAATTACAGCACTTTATAATTTTTGGGAATTGTAAACGGAAATGTTTCGGGCTCGTCGAAAGAATATTTCTTAAACTGCAGATCAACATCCAGTTTCGACTGTTCCGCAACTGATATCTTTCTTTCGGTGGAAAAATAGAAATCCTTTACTTTTTCGTAGCTGCTGTAAGTAATATCACAGGTGCGGTTGCGCGAAGGGTCAGCATCATCCAACTTGCTGTGCAGCATTTGAAAATTATTATCGTTCAGCGTAAGAAGATGCTTGAATAATTTCCCCACCATTAAAACCTCTAACTGACTACCATTTGATTTGTAAGAAACGATATTGCTGTCAAGAAAAATAGGATTGCCGATGATCAAATCCTGCAAACCATAAAAATCAAGCGGCACATTTGTTAGTTCCTGCAAATAGCTGATGTTACGGTATTTCACCGTTTTCTGCTGCATGTCCATCAGTTTTACATGCTTCTTATCTATTTCCAGCCTTGCGCCTTCAATATCAAGCAAGCCTCTTATAGAAACCCAAATGATACTGTCTTTTTGAATGCGCATATAGATAGTTAACTGGTCGCTTTCATCCTTTCCGTCATAATCAACTTTTATCTTAGCAGCAAACGTCTTGAAGTCAATGCGCTGCACTTTATTCAGATTGGCAATGATATTTTTTACAATGGAAAATGAATCGACCTTTTTTTCAGGAATTACTACTACTACCTGAGAAGTGTCTCTTTTAGATATTGCATTTTCTATCTTCTCTATCTTTTTAGCAGGGCCGCAGCTAAAGAGGAATAATAGAAAACATGCCACATATATTATGTTTCGCATACAGTTTTATTTTTTGCCGGTATGGCCGAAGCCTCCCTCGCCGCGAATAGTTGTTTCAATTTCAGTTACCGCAACAAGGTTTGCCTGTTCCACTTTTTGAATAACCATTTGCGCCGATCCTGTCGCCCGAAAATATGGAATGTATCTCATCAGATAAGTTAATTAGTATCACTTTTATTTCGCCGCGGTAATCGGCATCAATGGTTCCAGGAGTGTTGAGGCAGGTGATGCCCTGTTTGATGGCCAAACCACTTCGTGGCCTTATTTGGGCCTCAAAACCAAGGGGTAATTCTATAAACAAACCTGTTGGCACAAGGGCGCGCTGTAAAGGGTTTAATATAATTGCTTCAGGGAGATGGGCCCGTATATCCATGCCGGAGGAGCCTGTGGTGGCATATTCGGGCAGGGGGTTGGGGGAGCGGTTGATTATTTTGATGTTGATCTTTTCCACCTGACAAAAATAGGGGAAAGTAATAAAGTGTGAGGCGGTGTGTAAAATGATGGGGCAGTAATAATGGCAGAAAGTTTGACGGCGGCAGGACGGAATGAGGTTAAGTGGGAGTCTAGTGAAGGTGGCAGGAAGGACGCACGGATGCGGCAGGGAGGAGGAAGGGATGTGTAAAGTGGGAAAAACGGAATTTGAGCAATATGTTTATGAAATATTGGCAGGTTGGATCGACTTGGTTAAAGGGTGGCGTTAACTGAATGTATGAGAGGGAGAGGAATTTGTAGACCACTTATTAGGTTTGTTGTTTGAGAAACGGCTTTGTGGTTTATAAAACCAGCTTAAATGACGACGAGATCTTCCTGTAAATTAATTTTACGGGATAATTAATAGTTCTAATTTTGAAGGGTAGAAATAGTTTGTAGGAAAAAAGACCGGGCACGGGTTTATTTGTAAGAACGGGAAAAGCCAGAAACAACCTTTTATATTTTTTAAATAAATAAATTTTTACCTAACTCTTTTATCTTTTCGGAAGTATATGCTAGAAAAAATTCTTTCTATAAAAAATATTCTACTTTTTTACAATCAATAAAAATAAGTTTTATGAAAAAAGCTTTCCTCTTTCTTTTGATTGCTTTATGTGTTTGTAAAACAACGGGAAGCCTTGCACAAGTTCTTGCAAGTGATTCGCTGGCATTGGTTGATTTTTATGATAGTACAGGTGGTGCAAACTGGACTAACAATGCCGGATGGCTTGATGGGCCAATAATTTATTGGCATGGCATTACACTGGATGGTACAGGAAAAAGGGTAGCAGGAATAAGTCTGGGTAGTAATAATTTAACAGGAAGCTTACCATCATCTTTAGGAAGTCTGGGCTTCTTAACCAGTTTAGAATTGAGCTCTAATCAATTGAGCGGTAATATCCCATCATCTATAGGGGGCCTTACTGGGTTGACATATTTAGCTTTAAGTGGGAATCAATTGAGTGGTAGCATACCGTCATCTATAGGGAATCTTAATAAGTTAGTATGGTTACTTTTAAGCTCAAATCAATTGAGCGGGAGTATACCGCCATCAATAGGAAATCTTACAGTTTATAACCTAGACTTCAGCTATAATCAATTAACTGGTAGTATACCATCATCTTTAGGGAATATGCCCGACCCTGGTACAGGCCCAAATATTCAAAACTTAGATTTAAGTTATAACAAGTTAACGGACACCATACCATCATCTTTTGGAAATCTTGTGAACCTAGAGTACTTAAGTTTAAGCAATAACCAATTAACCGGATCAATACCCTCAACTCTAGGAATACATATAGATGGAGATGTAGTAACTTTTGATCTAAACAATAACCAATTAACTGGATCAATTCCATCATCTCTTGCATACATACATACTTTATATTTAAGCAATAACCAATTAACAGGTTCACTTCCTGTAATGCAAAACAATACTCTTGATCTTAGTTATAATCAATTAACCGATATGGGACAGTTTGCCAACACTCCTATACAAAACTTATATCTAAACAATAACCAATTAGCCGGATCAATACCCTCTACTATTGGGAACCTTACAGGCCTTCAGCTTCTTGATCTTAGTAATAACCAATTGAGCGGTAGCATACCATCTGTATTATCAGCCCTTTCTAGTTTGCAAACTTTGAATCTTAGCAATAATCAATTAAGCGGAACAATACCGACTATAAATCTGAATACCGCCACTAATCCTTCTCTTGCCCTTGGCACAAATCAATTTACATTCAATCGTATGGAAGATATTGCTGAATACAATACCAATGGCCCCCTCGTTGCCACTTATGCACCCCAAGCGTATATTCCGCTACATTACAACGCAGGGCAGTACTCTGTTTCTGCAGGAGGCACATTAAGCAATAATACTTATAACTGGTATAAAGAAGGAACTTTAGTAGCTGCAATTGTTGGGGATTCAACTTACACTCCAAGCGGTGGGGGGAAGTATTCGGTAGCGGTTACTAATTCTATAGTTACTAACCCTACTTTTGTAGGTACTGACCTTGTTTTGTATAGCGATTCGATTCTGGCTGGAATAGATTCTTTAAACATCATGCCCGATCATCCACTTGTTGAATACGCGAACCGTCAAAATATTAATGCCAATGGCTGGACGGATTATTATTGGGATAATAATACACCAAATGATTATACAGATGATACGCTGCTGTTATCGTTGAATACAAACGGGCAAAATATTGGCAGTATTGGCGATGGAACATT
This sequence comes from uncultured Bacteroidota bacterium, assembly GCA_963771435.1. Lineage (GTDB taxonomy): Bacteria > Bacteroidota > Bacteroidia > Chitinophagales > Chitinophagaceae > CAVYTF01. Next base: position 79,830 of record CAVYTF010000028.1, read on the forward strand.
TGCTGTGAAGTTGGCGGCCACTGCGGGGGCAGGCAGTGATATGGGTATTGAGTTAACCAACCCTTTAATCACTAACCCTTCGGGCTTTTGGGTGATGAACAGATACTGGTTGGTGATGCCGACGACTGAGCCAATGGCTAATGTGGGGGTGAGGTTTTATTATAACAACCAGGATCTAGCTGATGTGAATGGTTCTTATCCAACACATAACCTGACGAACCAACAGCTTATCTTTTATAAAGCTATTGGTGGCAATCCTGACCCTACTACGAATCTGGCAGGAGCAACAGGTATCATAAGCATATTAAACTCTACTTATGCAAGCGATACAACGTGGACTTATCATCAACTAACCGATACTACGCAGTATGCAGAGTTTAGCGTGGCGAGTTTCTCCGGCGGTGGCGGTGGCGGTACGGGGAATGACGAGGCGTTGCCGATAAAGCTGTTGAACTTTACTGCTACCAAAGAAGGTAATAGGAACTTGTTGCAATGGACGACAGCTAATGAAGTAAACAGTAGTTATTTTAATGTTGAGAGGAGCAGCGATGGAGCTAGTTTTACTGGCATTGGACAAGTAAATGCCGTAGGTAATAGCAGTGTTGCGAAGAACTATTCTTTGGTTGATGCCAAGCCGGTTAATGGTATGAATTATTACAGGTTGAAGATGATGGATAAGGATGGGCAGTTTAGTTATAGTTTGATAAGAACGATCAATGAAACGGTAAGTTTTGTGGCGAGTATTTATCCTAACCCGGTGAAGAATAAGCTGAACCTGAACTTTAATAGTGATAAAGCGATGATGGTGGAGGTAGTGGTTGTGGATAATGAAGGGAAGATGGTTGGTTCGCAACAAGTGCAGATTGCTGCGGGGGTATCTATTCAAAGTATTAATGTTGGGGCGTTGAGTAGCGGGGTTTATTATGTGAGGGTGGTTAACAGTGATGGGGGGACGGGGTTGAAGTTTGTAAAGGAATAAGAAAGTTTGTGGTTTATGGTTTGTAGTTTGTGGCACAAGGAATAACGAAGGCATAAAGGGGCACGAAGTTTTTATTTGAACCGCAAAGGATGTAAAAGGAAGGCAGCGCAAAGGGCACAGAGAATGGTTGGCCATCTAAATATAAATAGGAGCAAATTTGGCAGCCCCTCTTTATGCTATTTCACTGCTTCAATTACTTTTTGGAGAAAGCCATCAGCGTCGTAATTGCCGTGTTGGGTTAGGCCTAAACGGACGACTACGAGGTTTTTGGAGGGGATGATGAAGATGTTTTGGCCTTCGAAGCCGTCTGCACAGAACATATCGGTGGGGACATGGGGGTAGTCCCGGTTGGGAGGGTTGCCTTTTTGCCCTGCATTGAGCCAAAACATTAACCCATATTGCCCCATTAGACTGTCCGTTGTAGATGCTGGAGTGGCTGTTTCTTTTACCCAATTACCGGGCAAAATTTGCTGGCCGTTGTAGATGCCGTTTTGGGAGTAAAGCAGGCCAAAACGCGCCCAATCGCGGGCGGTGGCGTACATATAAGAGGAGCCGACAAAAGTGCCTGAGGCATCGGGCTCCATTACGGCGCTGTATATTCCTAGCCTGTAAAATAAACTGTCGTAAGGAAAAGCATGGTATTCCTGTTCGCCAACGGTTTGGCGGACGATGCGGGAGACGATATTACTGTTGCCGCTGGAATAATAAAACATTGTGCCCGGTTGGTGTATTAAAGAATGAGAGGCAGTGAAGGATGCCATATCGGCTTTTTGGAAAAGCATTTGGGTGGCGTCGCTGCTTTTGGTGTAGTCTTCCACAAAACCAAGGCCACTGCTTTGCTGCATTAGGTTCTTTGTGGTGATGGCATGTCGAGGGTCGGTGGCGTTGCTCCATTCGGGAACGGGTGCGGGGTCATCAATATTTAGTTTGCCATTCTTAACCAAAATGCCAACCAGTGCAGAAGTGATGCTTTTGGTCATGCTCCATCCGATGAGCTTTGTATCTTTTGAGAAGCCGGGTGAATACTGTTCGGCAATTATTTTTCCATTGTATAAAATAATAACAGCTCTTGTGCGGATGGGATGGGTGGTATCTTTTTCAGTGAAGATATAGTTGACAGCCTGCTGTAATTGCGCTTTATCAATGTTGGCAGGGAGGCTATCGCCAGATCTATTTCCCATTGGCCATAAAACGGTATCCTGGTTGATGGCAGGCGGGGAAGCGAGATGAAATTGTTGTGCACGTATCTGCGCTTCGGTCAGTTCATTTACCAAAGTGGCGCCGAGACCCCTGCGATAGATGGCTTTTTTCCTGCCGAACCCAAACACAGTGCCCGTGACGGAAGAATCTTTATAATCAACCGTGAATGTGCCTAGGGACATTGGGAAGAAACCAAGCTCCTGGGCGCGTTCCTGCTGCTCGCTCCTGCCTGCTACAAAAACAGCAGAGCACATGTTCTTTGCGCCATAGCCGCTGATGATGGGGAAAGAAAGCCAGCAGTAACGGATGCCATAACCCAAAGCTACTATAACGATAAAGAGCAAAACCCTTGTGATAATTCTTTTTTTCATTGTTTGTGATCGAGGGCGTGAATGTAAAGAAGAAATGGATAAGTGAGGGTGAAATAAATGCATGAAGAATATTTATTTGAATAAATCATCCCTTTCTTCCTTTAATGCGCGCACCATCTGGCCAAAGTGCATTTGGCGTGCACAGGCGGTTACAGCTTGTGCTATCCTTTTGGCTTTTGTTTGTTCGGTTTTGGCGCTTTCTATCCATTTGGAATAATAGTTTCTGTGGGAGGGCGGCAGCTTATTAAAATAAGCCAATGCTGGAGGTTCATCTTCCAGGCAGTCCATTAATTCTTTGAGAGGTTCATAAGCCTTATTATCAAGCTGTAGTTTTACACTGAGTGTTGCGCCTTTGTTCTTTTTTATTTTCTTCCTTATCTCTGACTTCAGTGCCATTATAAAATCCCCTTCGCCCATAGGTATCAATGCAAGACCCTGGAAAGCGTAATCATCGAGTTTGCCCTTTACGCGAAAAGACTTTTTATTGTTTGGCTTTAGTTGTTGGGCGATGGCGGCAGGGATGTGGATATAACTCCAACCGGTTTTCTCGCCCATTTCTCCGAACTGTAGTATGGTGGTTGTGAAGTGGATCATAAGTAAAAAGTAAAAAATCAAAAGTAAAAAGTAAAAAGGGATCCACTATAGCAATTACTAAAAATAAAAAGTACATCAGACGCAGAAAAAGCGTACTTTTGCAACCTTTCCAAAAAAATCATGCCGTAACATGACACTTGCCCGGTGATGCAGGGCACATGTATGTGGCCATTGATAAATCAATAGCAACATGAAACTTAGCCAGTTTAAATTTGATCTGCCGCTTAATCTGATCGCACAAAACCCTACCAAGCGGAGGGAAGACAGCCGTATGCTGGTGGTGGACCGCCACACCGGCAAAATGGAGAACAAACACTTCAGAGATATCCTTGATTACTTTGATGATAAGGATGCTTTTGTTATTAACAATACCAAGGTTTTTCCTGCGCGTATGTATGGCCGCAAGGAAAAAACAGGCGCTAAAATAGAAGTGTTCCTTTTAAGAGAACTGAACAAGCCCAACCGCCTTTGGGATGTAATTGTTGATCCCGCAAGAAAAATACGTGTTGGTAATAAATTATATTTTGGCGAAAATGATGAACTGGTAGCTGAAGTAATTGACAACACAACCAGCCGAGGGCGTACCATCCGTTTTTTATGGGACAGTGATGAAGAGAGCTTTAAGAAAATGCTTGAGTTTTTGGGCGAAACGCCTTTGCCAAAATATATTAAGCGCAAACCGGATGAAGAAGACCGTTTGAGGTTTCAGACGGTGTATGCTAAGCATGAAGGAGCGGTAGCTGCACCTACGGCGGGGCTGCATTTCAGCCATGAACTGATAAAACGCTGCGAAATAAAAGGGATACGTTTTGCTGAACTGACGCTGCACACAGGACTCGGGACTTTTCGCCCGATAGAAGTGGAAGACCTGAGCAAGCATAAAATGGATGCGGAATATTACAGCATTAATGAAGAATGCTGCAAAATTGTAAATAAGGCAAAAGAAACAGGGCGCCGTATATGCTCCATCGGGACCACTACGATGCGCGCAATGGAAACAAGCTTTACTGCTGAAAAATATCTGAAACCGAGCGAAGGATGGACCAATATTTTTATTCATCCGCCGTATAAATTCAATATAGCGGACAGCCTTGTCACTAATCTGCATCTGCCTAAAACAGGCTTGCTGGTGATGACATCAGCGTTTGCAGGTTACGACCTTGTAAATGAGGCTTACAAAAAAGCCATCAAAGATAAGTACCGGTTTTTTACATACGGCGATGCTATGCTGATAATATAGCCCATAATAAATTATACTTTAGAAGCCTCTTTTGAGGCTTTTATTTTTTGAGGGAATTAAAAAGCCGCTGCGTTGCAACGGCTTAATGATGTTTGTGCTGAGCTTATTTAATATTCGTCTTCGTTAAACATAAAGTCTTCCTGGCTGGGATAATCCGGCCAGATGTCTTCTATGCTTTCATACACTTCAATGCCTTCGTCTTCCAGTTCCTGGAGGTTTTCGACCACTTCAATGGGGGCACCGCTGCGGATGGCATAATCAATTAATTCATCTTTTGTTGCCGGCCAGGGAGCTTCTTCAAGATAGCTGGGCTAATTCTAAAGTCCAAAACATACCCTATAAATTTTTTGCGCAAATGTAAGCGTTGTTTACAAATAACCAAATGAGAGTTTTTATCACCGGAAAAATAAGTACCGCCTAAAATAAAGTGATGTTTTTGTTGCCACTTGTATTTAGGTTTGCAGTGTTACGATGCTACAAAATCCATGCTAAAAGCAAACAATATTCACAAACATTACGGGCAACTTCATGTGTTGAAAGGTGTGAACATTACTGTTAATGCGGGTGAAATTGTGTCTATTGTTGGTTCTTCAGGAGCGGGTAAAAGTACGTTGCTGCATATACTGGGTACGCTGGATGCAACAGATGGTGGCGAGATGATATTTAATGATGTGAATGTTCACCTGCTGAAAGGTAAAAAGCTGGCAGCGTTCAGGAATAAGAACATTGGGTTTGTTTTCCAGTTTCATCATTTATTGCCGGAGTTTACTGCGATAGAGAATGTGTGCATACCGGGATGGATAGCGGGAAGAAAAAAAGAGAAGTGCAGGAGGAAGCAAAGAAACTATTGCAGCTGCTGAACCTTGGCGACCGCCTTGAGAACAAGCCACAAATGCTTAGCGGGGGTGAGCAACAAAGGGTGGCTGTAGCAAGGGCACTGATAAATAAACCATCGATCGTGTTTGCTGATGAACCCACGGGCAACCTTGACAGTACGAATGCAAAAGAGCTACACGATCTGTTCGTGCAGCTCCGTAAAGAATTTAACCAAACCTTTCTGATCGTTACTCATAATGAAGAACTTGCTTCTATGAGTGACCGGTTGCTTCATATGAAGGATGGAGTGATCGTTGGATGATATAAACCTAGCTTTTAATGCTGAATAATTATCTTTTGGGTATGGTTATCTGTTGATGATATAACCTGTAATAAATATACACCACTTGCCAGGTTGCTTACGTCTACATCCTTGCTTAATGCGTTCTCTACATTGACCTGCTGCAACAATTGGCCGTTCACGTTAAACAGTTTCAACTGCGCTTTAGTTGACTGGCTGAATAAAACATGTATCACATTGTTTGCAGGGTTAGGATAGATGATCAAACTGCTTGCAGCGAATATCTGTACCTGCTGCACGTTTGAATATTTATAAGTGCCATCATTATCCACCTCTTTTAGACGATAGAACCAAATGCCGCTGCCAACGTTCACGTCTTCAAACGCATAGCTGATAAGCGTATTAGAATTGCCCTTGGCTGCAACTGCGCCTACTTTAGTAAAGTTTATGGCGTCCGCACTGCGTTCAACATCAAAATGGTTGCTGTTGACCTCCGTTGTTGTTTGCCAGTTCAACTGCACGTTTTGGCCAACGGGCTTGGCTGTAAAATATAATAAAGTGACAGGCAAAGCACTTACATCAAATGAATCATCACAAGTAAGGCTCCAGTTTCCCCTGCTGTCCAGCGACCTGACATATAAAAAGTGTGTGCCGGCAGAGAGTGTATCAATGTCGTTGGCAGTAAAGGCCTGGTTTGATATGTTCGGAGCAGGTGTTACCGGAATGTTGGTGGCATGGTTTAAGCCTGGGTCATTGTCAATAAAATATTCCACCTTAACAATGTTAGCCGTGTCTTTAGAACCTGCAAAGGATCTATAAAAATATTGGTAATTGGTGATGCTCCACTTTCCGTTCTCATCCAGGCTGCGGATAAACAAAGTATGGAAACCTGTGGCAACGCTTGTAAGGTCAGCATTAAACGCCATGCCGCTTATATTTGTTGCCGGTGTTACTGTTATTGGTTTTGCTTTCCCTTCGCCCGGATCAGTATCAATAAAGTATTCCAATTTGCTTATTTCGCTGTAAGGAACTTTCCCATTGCTCATTTTATAGAAATACTGGTAATTGGTAATGCTCCACTTGCCGTTCTCATCCAGGCTGCGGATGAACAGCACATGAAAGCCAGTGCCTAATGACCCAATATTGGGGTTAAAAGTAATACCCGCTACCTGTATAGCAGGAGTGACAGTTATAGGTGTTGCAACCCCTTCGCCGGGGTCTTTATCAATAAAATATTCCAGCTTTTGTATGTTACTTATGGGTACCACACCATTGCTCATTTTATAGAAATACTGGTAATTAGTGATGCTCCATTTGCCATTTTCATCCAGGCTGCGGATAAGCAATGTATGAAAGCCTGTGCCTAACGCTGCAATGTTAGGAGTGAAAGCAACACCTACTTCTTGTGTGGCCGGCGTAACAGTTATAGGTGTTGCGGCGTTTTCGCCGGGGTCTTTATCAATAAAGTATTCCAGCTTCTGTATTTTACTGACGGGTGGCGCGCCATTGCTCATCTTATAGAAATACTGGAAATTAGTAATTCCCCATTTGCCAGAGGCGCCTGATATGCTGCTGCGGCTGCGTATAAAGAAAACATGCAGCCCACTGCCTACTGTAGAAATATCTGCATTAAAAGCCAAATTACTGATATTGGCTGCAGGCGTAGAAACAGTAACCTGTTTGCCATGGCCATAAGCCGGAATGGAATCGATGCCATATTCAACCATATCGATCTTTTGCTGCGCATGAGTTGCATGGAAAAAGAACAAGAAAATAGAAGCAGTAATAGATCTTCTTAAAAGCCTGTTGCGCGGCATTAAAAAATATTTCGTCATACATTAAGTTTTAAAGCAAAAGCGTTGCGCTCCTGCAATGAAGAAATTTATTTCAATGCGCGTTAATTATTCGCTCTTGTGCTTACACTGCAAGGCAATGTAGAGCCCGTGGCGTTTGCAGGCACTGCCAATTGATAAATAGAAGGTATGGCAGGTATGAGCGATATTACGTAAGGGTCAGAACCTCCAAAAGCGCCCATATCAACGCCGCCTGCACCTGTGCCAATGGCCGGGGAGCCTGAAATGAGTTGATATTGTGCATCAGGTGAACTGCCGCCAACAAAAACACTTGAGGCGCTTGATGCAAAAATGTTGTTGTTTTTGCCTACGTAATTAGTGTCTGTAGTGCCTACCCATAGGTTGTTGGTTACATTAGAAGTATAGCCTGCATCGAATAAAAGGCCAGGTTCTGCAGAATTATAAAAGATATTGTTACTGATAGCTGCATTATCTATTGTAAAATTTTGTCCACTACTAAAAATGGTATTGTTACTGAAGATAACGAGGTAAGCATTTTGACTGATCTCAACATAATTTACATTACCCATGTTATTAATAATTGTAAATGTTGACTCCGGAACAGAAGGGTAGATGTAGAGGAAATTATTAAAGCTGAAATAGCATTGAGTAATAGTTATATGGTTTGATGTGCCCCCAATTTGGAATATTGACTGCACATAGCATCTTTGAAAAGTAAGATAGGTACAGGAATTTACCTGTATGCCTTGTGTACATGTAATTTGAAATGTAGAACTGTCTGCGCCTGCGTTCACAGTAAGGCTGGTTATAACACCTGCATCAGTTTGGCTTTGAAGACCCGGATTTGATGTTAAGAAGGCTCCTAACCCAATCCATACTAACCTTTTTGTGGCGGTAACACTTCCGTAGTTGATAGGGGAAGCTTCCAGGTAAATGGTATCGCCTGCATTAGCACCGTCATGCGCAGCCTGCGCAGTAGTGAAATCAGCAGTGATGCCGGGAATGTTATTTACACGCCAGATCTTTGCATTGGCGTTTTGAAAAAAGAAAAGAGAAGCAACGGCCATGAGAATAAAAAGCGTTTTCATTTTTTTTAGTTTTGAAGTTTAATAATGTTGTTGACTGAATAATTACACTTCAAAATTTGGAAATGAAACCCAATTATTTTTCGCCGTTTAATAAATGGCTAACCCCTTTTAATAAGTGGAAAGAATTGTCAATTCTCCATTCACCATTACACCCTCGGCTTCCATGGAATTTCATCCACGCCTGAAATATGCCCGATATATCTTGCCAGCACAAAAAGATGATCACTCAGGCGGTTCAGGTATTTTATCACCAATGGCTCTACAAATTCATCCTGTTGCTGCAGGTTCACGCAAGCCCGTTCCGCACGGCGGCAAACGCAGCGGGCAACATGAGCTGTAGAAACAGCCACACTTCCCCCCGGAAGTATAAAGCTTTTCATCACAGGCAGCACTTCATTCATCGCATCAATTTCCTTCTCCAGTAAAACAACATCGCTCTCTTTCAGGTCAGGTATTTTTAGGCCGCTTTCTTTGTCCGGATCGCAGGCAAGCGAGGAGCCAATGGTGAACAGCCTGTCCTGTATTTCTTTCAGCGTGGCTTTAGTTTTTTCATCAGTCAAATAGTCGTTCACCAACCCAATGTACGAGTTCAGTTCATCCACCGTTCCGTAGCTTTCTATGCGGATATGGTTTTTAGGCACTTTTGTCCCGCCGATAAGCGAGGTCTTCCCCGCGTCCCCCGTTTTGGTATAAATCTTCATTGACATGCTATTGTTTTTTTACAAAAGTCTTGTTTTTTTGGGAGGTAGGGGTGAGCAGTGAGAAGTAAAAATAAAAAATAAAAAGAACCGAGCCGATAGGCCCGATTCTCTTCAATAATTTTTCGCTACCACTTATTTCTTCTTTGCATCTTTTTTATCCATCGGGGCCGGCGCAGCGGGCGGTGGCGGCGGGGCCATCATTTTCATCATCTCCGCCGGCTGCGAAAATTCCCAGTGCTCGGTCACTTTGCCGTTTTTATATTTTGTTACTTCTATGGGGTTGCTTTCGCCCTTGCTACCGGCGGCCATGCTCATAAAGGCGGTGGTGTTGGTCCAGGTAAAGTGTAACCATTGAAAAACGTATTGGCTGTCTGCGAGCACTTTTACCGTTTCCGCTTTCATGTCTTTAGAGGTTGCCATCATGCGTATGTAGGTGGCTTTGATGCTGTCCAGCCCTACTATGTCTTTGCCGTCAAAACTGGCGTGGTCAACACAATTCGGCGCCATGTAATTTCCAATGTTGGAAAAGTTGTTGGTAACGAACATATTGCTGATGGAATCGGCAACAGCAATATTTTTAATGGCTGCAGAATCCGTTGGAGTGCTCATTGTGCCGCCGTTGTTGCAGGATGTGCCAAGGCAAACCGCCCCCGGTAACAGGAGGAGTAAAAGCTTTTTCATTTGTTTTGATTTTTTTGTTTGAGGTGAGGAAATTTATTACAAAGTAAATATTTTTTTTGAATTTGGAAAGTTCTATTTATACTATTTGCTGCTAAAATACTCTCCTTGTATGAAACCGGACGGGCTTTGCACGAAACAGGAGACGCTTTGCACGAAACAGGAGACGCTTTGCATGAAACCGGAGGCACTTTGCATGAAACAGGAGACGCTTTGTATGAAACGGGAGACACTTTGCATGAAACAGGAGACGCTTTGCATGGAACAGGAGACACTTTGTATGAAACGGGAGGTACTTTGCATGAAACTGGATAGGCATTGTATGAAAAAAGGCTGTCCTGCATTAAAGAAGGTGGTCTTGCATGAAAAAAGGTGGTTCTGCATGAAAAAAGGCGGTCTTGCATGGAAAAAGGCTGTCTTGCATGACGTTGGAGCCATGTCTTTTCTATGAATATGTCTAAAAGTGAAGATCTTTCTGGGGTGGTTTGGTAAATTTCAGGCTTAAAACTTCTTTTTTGGCTGTAGCACTTAAGGCCCTGTTGCCGGAAACATATTTTTTAACCTTGGCTTGGGTATCGTAAATGCCGGTTACGGGAAAATAAAGTGCTGTGTCGCGAACGGTGAGGGCGGTTTGGTAGGGGGTGTAAACGGGTTCAATAGCTTGGTTGAGGGCGCCGAGTGTGGCGGCAGTGGAGGTTAAGGCGGTAACCATCAGGTCGGGTTGATTGGTGATGTAGTTAGGTTCGCCCGCCAGCAGGGAAATAAAGTCGTTAAAGGCGGCGAGGCGCATGTCGAAACTTTGCTGGGAAGTGCTGTGGGACTTTTTGGTAGGCTCCGGTGGGTTTACAGGGGGTGTAACGCCTTTGGGTTTTGGCGCCCTGTTGGTGCCTGCAATCTTTTTTTCCAGATTGAGGGCGGTTTGAAGGGTTGTAGCGGAAACACCGTCGCAGGAAGCAAGTTCATTGTAAGCGTCGCGTACAAGCTGGGGCAGATCAATAAAAGGCTGGTGGCGGGCATCTTCGGCGTCTTTGTATGGTTTTTGGGCTGGTGCAACTGCTTTTACAGAGGCATCACCTCCTGCTGCCTGTGGTGTCATAGCCTTGATGGCTAAATTGGGATTGGAGGGGTTGTAGGCTGTGCCATAGCCTGTGCAGGCTGCAATCATTTTGTTGAAGTTGGCTACATTCTTTGCGTGGCCTGTATCGGAGGTGCTGATCTTACTCATTTAGTTTGTAGCTTTAAATTTGTTGTTTGTAGTTGCTAAATGTGAGGATAAAAGTAGTAAATAATTTTATTGAACAAATAATTTTGGAAGAGAATTTTTTTGAGGGGTAGATTTGAAGGGTGAGGAGTTGCTCACAGATTTTTTGATTTAGAGGGATTGAAGAAGGCCGATAGCGATTAAGGCATTTTTTCGTTTATACTTATAAATAGAAAGCATGAAAAATATTTTGTTATTAGCAGTTTTACTTTATGGGATTAATGCTAAGGCACAAGATTCTATAAAAGGCAATCAATACCATTTAAAGGCAAGGATAATTAACACCTTAGATTTACCGGGCCCTGATTGCGGCTATTTTGCTTTTGCAACGGTTATAGAATTTGAAATAATAAAATTTTCGGATTCTGCTTATTCTTTAAAAAATGTTCCTATAATTTTCACTTGTCCTGAATTTTATGGGAAAGACTTTTTTAAAGTAGGAATGATATATAATATTAAACTTGCCGATGAAAATCAAGCACAGTTTGGTTGGACAATTATAAATAAGGGAGTATTAAATAAGTATGATTGTAAAAAAGAATTTTGGGCAATTGATGCGAAAAAAAATTAGATTATCCCAACTGGTTATCGTTGTTGAAGATTTAGAATATTAAAGGGCTATTGCATCCGCAGGCTGAAGCTTAATGGATAGAAGAACGATGAACGGATTGCGACGCCATGATGCTCAACCGGAGTACTGATGCTGGTACCAAAAAAACTTTTAATGGCTGATGGACATGGAGCCTTCTTTGATGCGGTCGGTTTCTACTAATCCATCCCTAAGGCGCACGACGCGCTTGGCATAATCGGCGATGTCTTCTTCGTGAGTTACGACTACTACGGTGTTTCCAGCGGCTTGTATCTTCCCGAAAATTTCCATCACTTCTATAGAGGTTTTTGTGTCAAGGTTCCCAGTAGGTTCGTCCGCAAGCAGCAGGGCGGGGTTGTTAACCAGGGCGCGCGCAATGGCCACACGCTGCATCTGGCCGCCGCTCATTTCGTTGGGCTTATGGTGGCTGCGGTCTTCAAGGCCTACTTTTCGCAGGGATTCCATGGCGCGTTCCATTCTTTCTTTTTTGCCAACGCCTGCATAGATCAATGGCAGTGCTACATTTTCAACAGCAGAAAGGCGAGGCAACAAATTGAACTGCTGAAATACAAAACCTATTTCTGTGTTGCGCACGCTTGCAAGATCATCATCGGCCATTTTGCTTACATCTTTATCATTGAGCACGTAGGCGCCGCCTGTTGGTGTGTCAAGGCAACCCAGGATGTTCATGAGTGTACTCTTGCCGCTGCCTGAAGGCCCCATCAATGCTACATATTCATTTTTAAAGATGTCAAGCGAAATGCCCTTAAGAACAGGCACGGCAAGGCTTCCCATGAAATAGCTTTTCTCTAATTTATCAAGATGTATGATCGGGTGCATGATATTACTGTTTGTTGTCTTTAGTTTGTAGTTATTTGCTTATCACTTTGGGCACTTTGAAGAATTGGCCATCTGTTACGGGGGCATTTAGCAAAGCTTCTTTGCGGGTGACAGAACCCTGCACTTCATCTTCGCGGAATACATTTGTATTTGGGGTGATGAAAAGCAAAGGTTCAACCCCATCGGTATTTACTTCTTTGAGCTTATCTACAAATGCGATCATGCTTTGCAGGTCTTTCTTCAAAGCTTCTTTTTCATCATCATCAAACTGAAGCCTCGCAAGATGGGCAAGATGATCAACTAATGCCGTAGTTACTTCCATGTGAACAAAAATAGTACAAACAATAAGTTTGAGCGGCCGGAATTTATAGCAACGGTAAATTTCAATTAAGAAAAGAAAATATAGACATAAAATAACGGCTATTACCAGAATAAAGCATACAGAGCGGCAATTATGCCGGTTGCGATCAATGCGCCGGCAATAAAACCGGGTGATAAGCGAAACATTGTTTTGTCAACGATCAAAGCCTTCTCTTCTGCTGTCTTACGGTTTTGGATCATGCTGATAATGTACATGACGATGATGCAGGCGATAAAGACGAAACTCATCCTGTCAAGAAAGGGTATTTCATAAATGCCTGCTGCATTTGTCTTGGAAAAACCATAAGGCGCGAGAAAGGAGAGGTTGGCAAACTGTGGCAGGAATTTTAAGATAATAGAAAAAACTAGCCCGCCGATGGTAGCAAAGAGTGCAGCATCTGAAGTGGTTTTTTTCCAGAAGAAGCCAAGGATGAACATGGCGAAAATGCCGGGTGAGAAGAAGCCTGTGTATTCCTGTATGTATTGGAAACCCTGCTTGCCTTCGCCCATGAGTTGTTCGCCAATGACAAGTGCTAATAGTACTGCTAAAAACATGGCAACGACTACTGTCCATTTGCCTACAACCACTAATTTCTTCTCTTCTGCATTCTTGTTGATGGCTTTCTTATAAATATCTAAGGTGAAGATGGTAGCTATGCTGTTTGCCTTGCCTGCGAGGGATGCTACGATAGCTGCGGTCAAAGCCGCAAACGCAAGCCCTTTAAGGCCTGCTGGCAATAGATTGAGTAAAGAAGGATAGGCTTTATTTACATCAACGATGCCTTTTGAATCCAGCATTTGTGTTTGAAAAAAGCCACGCTGGTGTAACACATAAGCTGCAATGCCGGGGATAACAACAATCACCGGCATTAATATTTTTAAGAATGAAGCAAAGAGCAAGCCGCTGCGTGCAGTCTTTAGATCTGCACCGAGGGCGCGCTGTGTGATGTATTGGTTGCATCCCCAGTAATTAAGGTTAGCGATCCACAAACCACCAAGCAAAACACTTAGGCCGGGAAGGTCCATGTAATTGGGGTTGTCGCGTTTTAATATCATGTGGAAATGGTCGTCTGCAATTTGTTTCAATTGTACAAAGCCATTTAGAAGGCCTGGATGGCCGGAGTCTTTGGAGATGAGATTTAGTGCTATATAAGTTGCTGCCAAGCCCCCTAATATCAGGAAGAAAACCTGTATCACATCCGTGTAGCCTATCACTTTCATGCCTCCTAAGGTTATTACAATTGCGAAAATGGAAAGCAAACCAATGCAGACATAAATGTTTAATCCTGAAATGCCGCTTACTGCCAGGGCGCCGAGGTAGAGAATGGACATGAGGTTGACCACTACATACAGCAACAGCCAGAAGATGGCCATAACCATCGCCACTGTTGAGTTGTAGCGCTCGCTCAGGAACTGGGGCATGGTATATATCTTATTCTTAAGATAGACAGGAATAAAAAATATAGCGACGATAATGAGTGTGGCGGAAGCCATCCATTCATAGCTGGCGATGGCAAGGCCTATTTTGAAGCCGCTGCCGCTGGTGCCAATGAATTGCTCTGCAGAGATATTAGAAGCGATAAGCGATGCTCCAATGGCCCACCATGTTAATGAACCTTCTGCCAGGAAATAATCTTTGGAAGCGGAATGGGCTGCGGACTTTTTCTTTTTATAAACCCACCAACCGTAAGAAGCGACAACAAGGAAGTAAAACAGGAATACCAGATAATCGGGGCGCTGCAATGTTTGCATGGGCGAGTTTTTTTGAGCCGTTAGAAATATTTGGTAAATATCATATAAAATAAATAATAAGCTTCATCCGGGGGAATAAAATAGGTGTAAGCCCTGGAAATTGACCTTTTGATGCTTGCATTATGGCTTTGTAATGGGGTTGATATGGCTTTACCATGCCTTTGGCAGGGCTTCGGCAGGGGTGTGGCAGGGAGTTGGGATGGAGTTAAATCAGTATAAGTTCAGTATAAGTACAGTATAACTTCAGTATAAGTACGGTATAAGTGGTGAGTGGGGAATGGTGAGTAATGAAATTTTTGAATCATTATGTTATTTTGTCTCTATTTCTCTGACAAAATAATCATTAGGGAAAATAGTTGGGCCGAGGGTTTGGGATCGAGGGAAAATGCCAAAACAGGTGCTGCCGCTGCCGCTCATGGAGGCATAGAGTGCGCCATGTTGATAGAGTTGTTGCTTAATGTTTTTGATAAGAGGGTGAGAATCAAATACTATTTCTTCAAAATCATTTATAAGTTCGGCTTTCCATGTTTCGATCGGTTGATGGATGATGGTTTTAATACTCTTTATGGGAGTCCGTGGTTTTATTTGAGCAAAAGCTTCGCTTGTGTTTATATGGATATTTGGGTTGATAATTAAGAATTTATAAGCAGACAGGTCAAGGTTTATCTTTTCTAAAACTTCGCCGCGGCTTTGGGCAAAACAAGGCTGGTTGATGATGAAAAAAGGGCAATCGCTGCCAAGCTGTAAGGCATAATTAATTAATTGAGTTGATGATAAGCCCAATTGAAATTTCTTATTTAATAACTGTAAAACAAAAGCGCCGTCTGCGCTGCCGCCACCAAGCCCCGCGCCGATGGGAATGGCTTTGTGGAGGTGCATTGCGATGGCTGGCAACTGGGGGAAATCTTTCTTTAAAAGATGGTAGGCTTTGATACACAGGTTGTTTTCTTCATCAGAAACAACGGGCAAACCTGAGCCGGTAAAAAGTAGCCCTGATGGTTGATGACCGGTTGCCGGTTGTTTAATTATTTCAACAGCATCATTTATTTTAATGGGGTAGAAAACCGTTTCTATATCATGGTAGCCATCCTGCCGTTTTTGGATAATATTAAGCCCGAGATTTATCTTGCAGTTGGGGAAGGAAACCATGTAACAGGGTTAGAGCGTTGATTTTATGAATCATAAGGGGATGTCAATTTGATGGTTGATGAGCAGCAGGTATTTCATTTCATCAGAATCAAATAAAACCTTTAATCCCGTTTCTATCTTATTTTCTTTTATTCATCTCATCGCGGATGGCGATGGCGCGGATATAATCTTCATGCTCAAGCACTTCTTTGAGTAAGGTTTCTAATTCGTCCATGTTCATTTTACTCATGTCTTCGCGCTGGCTGCCCGGCTCATCCAACGATATTTCTCCTTTTTTCTTTAGTTGGGCACTGTCTTCCATCAGTATTCCTGCATTCTCCAGAATATTCTCAAAAGTATAAATAGGGCAACCAAAACGCACTGCTAAGGCGAGGGCGTCACTGGTGCGGCTGTCAATTTCCACCGTGTCGTGCTCACTAACGCAAACGAGCTTTGAATAAAAAATGCCTTCCTGCAAATCGTTGATAACTATTTCCATGAGTTCTACATTGAAGGCGTTCATAAAGTTCTTCATAAGGTCGTGTGTGAGCGGGCGGCTGGGTTTCATGCGTTCCAAAGCAACAGCAATAGCCTGTGCCTCAAAACCGCCGATAACAATGGGCAGGCGGCGCAAACCATTCAGTTCGCCAAGCACCACTGCATAAGAGTGTGTTTGCGTGATGCTGTGCGACAATGCTATTATTTCCAATTCTATCTTCTTCATACGTCACAAAAATAGAGAAAAATATATTGTTAGTTTATTCTTCAATTTGATAATAAGAACAATTAATTAAAACGGGTTGGGGGCGGTAAAATAAAAAGTAAAAAGTAAAAAGTAAAAAATAAAAAATAAAAAGTAAAAAATAAAAAGTAAAAACCCATAGAACCAGGGCTGTACATTGGCCTATCGAAGTATCCTATCGCTCCTACGGAGCTTTATTGCTTTCTTTTGGTAGCATTTCTATTAATATTCTGCCTCCAGGAGGCTCTGCTAATTGATTAATGGAATAATTTAGAATGAAGGGAAAGTTGATTTTTAATATTCTGGCTGTAAGTATAAATTTGCATCCTTCTAAAAGGTATAAAACAATAATTAAATAATTTATGGGAAGGATATTTGAAGTGAGGAAGGCGACCATGTTTGCGCGGTGGGATAAGATGGCGAAACAGTTTACGCGCATTGGTAAAGAAATTATTATTGCTGTAAAGGCAGGTGGCCCGAACCCTTCGGACAATGCTGCTTTGAGAAGGTTGTTTCAAAACGCACGGAGTGTTGGTATGCCGAAGGACAGGGTGGAAGCTGCGATAAAACGTGCGCAGGGAAAGGAACTGGTGAATTATGATGAGATATTGTATGAGGGCTATGGAGGGCATGGGGTGGCGATACTGGTGGAAACTGCTACTGATAACCATGTGCGTACGGTAGCGAATGTGAAAAGCATCTTTAACAAAACGGGCGGTACATTGGGCAACAGCGGCAGTGTTAGTTTCCAGTTCAAGAAGATGGGAGTTTTTAAACTAAAACCGGAAGGTTTGAATATTGATGACCTGGAGTTTGAACTGATAGATTTCGGGCTGGAAGAAATGGGCGAAAGTACAGACGATGAGGGTAATACGGTTGTGATATTGCGGAGCGCGTTCGTGGATTTTGGCAGGCTGCAAAAAGCATTGGAAGATAAAAAAATTACTCCTATCAGCGCGGAACTGGAATGGATACCTACGACCACGGTGCCTGTGAGCGATGAGCAGGCGGAAGATGTGAGCAAACTGATAGAAAAGCTGGAACAGGATGAAGATGTGAGTAAGGTGTTTCATAATATGGGGTAGAGTGAATGGATAATGGAGAATTGAGAATTGAGAATTGAAAATGGGGAATGGAGAATTGATAATGGAGAATGGAGAATGGAGGCCGGTTGTGCTGTTTGATGGGGTTTGCAATTTGTGCAGCAGCAGTGTACAGTTCATCATTAAGCATGATAAGAAAAGGCTTTTCCGTTTTGCTTCTTTGCAATCGGGTTTCGGACAAAAAGTGATAGAGCAGTTTGGGTTGCCTGCGGATGAACTGAACTCTTTTATTTTATTGAAGGATAATAAGATATATACGAAATCTACAGGAGCGCTGATGATATTGAGGAAGCTGAATGGATCGCTGCCGTTGGCCTATGGGTTTATTGTTGTGCCTAAGTTTATAAGAGATGCTATTTATACCTATATAGCGAAGCACCGGTATAAATGGTTTGGGAAAAAAGACGCTTGCTGGATACCTACGCCAGAGTTGAAGGGGTTATTTATTGAATGACTTTACAGGGCTTCAGTTAAGGCAAACATTTCAGCCATTTCATCTACTTTTTCTGCTGCACTGTAAAAACCTGCCAGTTTTCTTATTACGTCTTCTACCACAGCATCTGGGCAGCTTGCGCCGCTGGTGATGAGGATCTTTACAGGTGTTGTTTGAGGCAGGAACCCGTAAGTGATGGTTTCTTCTTTTGTTTGCCAGTTGCAGTGGAGGATCTCTTGTGACGAAATGATTTTATCTGCGGAATTGATAAAGTAAGTTGGCAGCTTTTCTTCGCATAGTTCTACGAGATGGGAAGTATTGCTGCTATTGTAGCCGCCGACCACAATGGCAAAATCTGCTTCTGTTTCCAACATGCCTGCAACGGCAGATTGGTTGTCGTTTGTGGCGTAGCAAAGGGTGTCACGGGTGTCTGCAAAACGGGAACCGATGGTCTCGTCATTCAGCTTAAAATGTTCTTTTATAACGTTTTTTAGATACTCCGCAATGGCCTGTGTATCGCTTGCCAGTTGGGTTGTCTGGTTCACTACGCCTATGTGCTGGAGGTGAACAGATGCGTCGAAGCCAAGGGAAAACCTTCCTTTGAATTCGTTGTAAAATTGTTCATACGGTTTTTCCTGTGTAATATACTTTGCCAACTCTTTTGTTTCCTCCATGTCATTTACAACAACGGTGGGAGTGTGTTGGGAAGCATGGGAAAATGTTGCGCGTGTTTCTTCATGTTTAGGCTTCCCGTGTACAACGATGCTGAAACCTTTGCGTGCTATCTGTTCGCTACGGTTCCATACTTTTTCCACAAAGGGGCAGGTGGTATTGTACTTTTCTGTGTGTATGTTCTTTTCGTTCAGGAGCTTTTCTATTTCAAGGGTGGTGCCAAAGGCGGGGATAATGACCACATCTTCTGCTGTAAGGGCATCAAAAGGCACGAGTTGTTTGCCATAGGTGTCCTGCAAGAATGTGACACCACGTTGCTGCAGGTCGGCATTTACCTGCGGATTGTGGATCATTTCACTTAGCAAGAATATTCTTTTGCCCTTATTTTCATCAATGGTTTTAAAGGCGATCTCTATGGCATTTTCCACACCGTAGCAGAAACCGAAATGGCGGGCAAGAAAGAGTTGCAAAGCACCGAAATTGAGCAGGGTGGGGGTAAAGTCTTTCTTTAGCTTATCATCCTGCTTGCGCCTTTCTTTTATAGCACTTATCAGGTTGCTGCGGTATATATTAGGAACGTTGAACTGCTTCATGTAGACACTAAGATACAGCAAAGCTATATTATAAGTCGTTTTGTGTGTGGAGAGCGATGTAGCATTAACTTTAATCTACATCAATTTGCCGGTTGACGACTTATCCGACCGACTCACCGGGAGGCATTTCGGGTGAACTGAGCGGCTGATATTCGAGAATAAGAACCCCGTTGTCGACTGCACGAAATTGTTTGAGCCTGAATTTCTTTAGTTCCAGACTATCGTCGAATAGCCTCAACCCGCCGCCTACCGAGAGGGGGTATACCATCAGCCGCAGCTCGTCGATGAGATCGTGGTGGAGCAGGGCCTTGACGAGCGTGGCGCTACCGTAGACGAGGATATCACCACCATTGGACTGCTTCAGTGCAGCGACGTCATTGGCCACGTCGCGAAGGATATGGCTGTTATTCCACTCCGCCTTTTGCAGGCTTCGTGATACGACATATTTCGGCATCCGGTTAATGGGGCCACCGAACACGTCGTCAGCGTGGCCTGGCCAAAAAGCGGCGAATATTTCGTAAGTGGTTTTGCCCAACAGCAATGTATCCACGCTGGAAAGTTCATCGATCTTGTACTTGCCAGTTTCTGGAGAGCCAGGGATGTATTTGAGCTGCCAACCGCCATGAGGATGAGGGGTTTCATCGCCTCCAGGCGCTTCGATGACACCATCGAGAGTGATGAATTCGGTTACTATGATCTTTCTCATGTTCTTTTTTGTAAAATTAGCTATGTTGTTTGATGAAACAGGAGGAAAAAATGACATTAACAGGGGCAAATGCGACGGGTGGGGAGCAGGCAGGGGTCAATGATAGTTGATGGTGTTGAATTTTTGTAGGTTGTCTATATTGGGTTCAGTTAATAAGCAGTTTTTGCTGATCGGGATTATTGATCTGATCAAATGCAATGCATAACCGCAATGACTTTGCTGGACACAGGCTATGCTAAAAGAAACATTGCGGAGAAGAAGAGTTGTTGTTGCCATGCTTTCACAAATGCTAAACCATTAGCGGTAATTGTACAGCGACATCCTGCGACTTCAAACTTCCCCACATTCTTCTCTTTAAAAAATATTTGGGAAAAATATTTGCGAAACCGAATAGTTGCGCATATATTTGCAACCGATCGGCTTCTCAAATAAAAATTAAACAATATGAGACGAGACATTTTTCAGGCAATAGCCGACCCGACAAGGCGGGCAATTATTATCCTGATTGCATTGCAGGCAATGACACCGAACGCCATTGCCGACAACTTCAACACTACCCGGCAATCTGTTTCTAAACACCTTCGCATACTCACAGAATGCGAACTGGTAAAACAGGAACAACAAGGCAGGGAAATTTACTATTCACTTGAAATTGAAAAAATGAAAGAGATCGACAAATGGATCGACCAATTCAGAAAAATCTGGGAAACCCGATTTAATCAACTTGACAAAGTATTATCAACAATTAAAAAACAGAAAAAATGAACAACTTGCTATTTGATTTTACCGTTGACAAAGCAACAAAAACGGTATTTATAAACAGGGAATTTGATGCCGATCTTTCGCTGGTATGGGATGCTTTTACCAAACAGGAAATTCTTGACCAATGGTGGGCGCCTAAACCATATGCATCAAAAACAAAAATTATGGATTTCAAAGTGGGCGGACGAAGATTTTATGCCATGGTAAGCCCGGAAGGACAAGAGCGATGGTCAATTCAGAAATATACTTCCATTAGCCCAAAAACCAATTTTAAATTTTTGAATGCTTTTGCAGACAAAGATGAAAACCCTGAATTGCCGGGTTCTGAATGGGATTTGAATTTCAGCGAACAAAACGGAACAACAAAAGTGAGCATTAGTATTTACAATGAATCCCTTGAACGCATGGAGAAGCAGATTGAAATGGGCTTTAAAGAAGGATTTACAATGACACTGAATTATTTGGGAGACCTGTTGGCAACTTTAAAGCAAAAATGATCATTTCCTGCAAAGGCTTTGGATAAAATATTAATAAGTAACCAATTTAAAAAATAAAAAATTATGGCACTCATCAATCCTCACATCAACTTCAACGGAAATGCCGAAGAAGCGTTTACATTTTACAAATCAGTATTTGGCGGAGAGTTCGCAAAGATCATTCGTTTCAAAGATATCGCAAGCGCTGAATTTCCGGTAGCGGAAAATGAGGCAAATAAAATTATGCATATCGCTTTGCCCATCGGTCCAAATATGTTAATGGCCAATGATGTTCCGGAAATTATGGGACGAACAAATGAAAATGAAAACAGGACTAAAATATTTATTAAAACAGAAAGTCGGGAAGAAGCCGACAAATTATTTAATGGGCTGTCAGCAGGCGGAAATGTTGAAATGCCTATTGGCGATAGCTCCCTGGGGTTCCTATTTTGCGATGTTCAGAGACAAATACGGTATTGAATGGATGGTGGATTTTACCTCTTCAGCCGACTGATCAGCAACTGCAAAGAATTATTTATCCAGCATAACAGTTCCCGAATTTTGTTAAACAATGGTTGAAGTTTTTAAAACAAATGTTCTGAAAAAAACACAAAGCAACATGTTGCTTTGTGTTTTGTCTGAAGCATTCCCATCGGTTAAAATTAATTTTGACCTTTCAGATCGTGATAAGGTGCTTAGAGTTGAAGCAGACAATATGGAGGCGTTAAGAATAATGAGACTTGTAAAGGAATATGGATTTAATTGTGAGTTATTAGACTAATAGCAAAAAACGGGTGCCTGCACAGCCAAGTTCTACATCATCGGGGTGGATGCCGTAATGAACTATTTAACTGTCCCGCTACCAGTAATAAAAGCAGCGACATTCTTTTTAAAGTCAACGAGGCAGGACGGGTTTATGTACATCATGTGGCCGGCCTGGTAATACTTCATGGTGACATTGGCACGTATATTTTTCTCCAGCCCTAAATGGTCAAAAGTGTATTCTGTGGCATAGAAGGGGGTTGCCAGATCAAAGTAACCATTGAACACCAGTATCTTCAGATTGGGGTTTTTGCTCATGGCATCTGCTAGGTCAACACCTGTGTTTGGTAACACAGGGTCGCCTGCTGCGCCATTGGAAGAGTGCGTCCAATCCCATTTAAAACCTTCTGCACTGTATGCTGAAGTGTGGTACTGGTAATTCTTATTCACTTTCAGATCATCATAAAAATAACTCATAAACGCGGCGGTAAAAGCAGGGCTTATCTCGCTGCTTTGCGGGTCAAACTGGGAATATTCGCTCAACAGGTCCTGGTTATAACCTTTATAGCGTGCATCCAAACGCCCTGCAGTAAGATGGTCGCTGCGGAGAAGCTCCTGTGTAAACTGTGGCTCATTTACACGCAGGTTTGCCTTAGACCAGTAGTCTTTACTTAAGGAAGTGTAAGCATTAAGTTTAGTAAGCAACTGCTCTTTTTCTGCATCAGTGAGGGCATCGCCTTTCATGAGGTCTGAAGCATATTCACCGTTTGCAAAATCGCGCACTTCCTGCATGAAAGCCTCGAGGTTGGCTGGTTTGTTTGCCAGCTTATTGTGGTACCAAGCTACCGCTGCATAGGTAGGCAGGTGGAGAATAAAAGAAAGGTCATCGCCCTGCAGAAACTCCAGTGTACGAAAATCAAGCACTGCGGACACAAGAATAACGCCATTCATTGCCATACCCGAATTCTCCTGCAGGTAATCTACTATGCCTGCAGAACGCGTAGTGCCATAGCTTTCACCAAGCAAGTATTTAGGTGAGTTCCACCGGCTGTAGTCAGTAACATATTGCCTTATAAAATTGCTGATAGACTTAATGTCCTGATCCACACCCCAAAAATCTTTGTTTGTCGATTTTCCTATTGCATGGCTAAGGCCTGTACCCACGGATTTAAATCATTACCAGGTCGGTTACATCTACTATGGAATAATCATTATCAACTACAGTATATGGTGCACCAGCATTGGAGGATGGATCGTTTACAACTACGCGGCGCGGGCCAAGAGCCCCCATGTGCAGCCACAAGGATGACGAACCGGGGCCGCCATTATAAGCAAAAGTGATCGGCCGCTTGCTAGCATCTGGCTCTCCTTCTTTTGTATAAGCTGTAAAGCCAAACAAAGCGACTGAGGAATCTTTATCATTCCTGAGCAGAATGGTACCGGCAGTGGCTGTATAGTTAATGACCACCCCGTTTATCTTTACTGAATGGTGCGTTACAGACTTAGTAGCGGTGTCTTTGCCGGTATCTTGTGCATTTGCATTAATAAAGCAGGTTGAGAGGATGGTTAAAAGAAATAAGATCTTATTCATAACAGTATGTTCTTTGTTTTAAGCGCTCAAAGTATATTTTTATGGTGTTATAAAAAAAATATTGTGATAAAAGAGAGATAAAAAGTACAAGTGGAAGATAAGGGCAGTTTTGTGTTTATTGCTGACTGTAAAATGTTCCGCCGGAACAAAGGGAAATTTAAACGGCGGAACAACGAAATTTTGATGGCCTGGTTCGTATGCTCACCAACCCTTTTCAACAAATAATGTTTACGTTGCGAAAACATGAAGCAGAGCTTAGGGGGAAATCGGCGCAATTGCCCCCATAAATGGCGTATTCAACCCCATAAAATATAATAAGATGCGATAATTTTGTTGGTTCTTAATTTTTACCAAAATACACAAAACTTGCAAATATGAGTAACAGATTTAAATGCCTTAAAAATGTTGAACGAGCTTTATTAGCTTGTTTTTTTCTATTTATTTCCATTCAGGGATTTTCTCAGACTGATCAGCAACTTGAGAAAATGCCGGTTGACCTGGAAAAAGACTTTGCTTTAAGCTGTCTTCCACCTCATTTGCGTGATGGTGCTACAGTTTATTTGCTGGACCCTCAGAAAGGTTATTATGTTGCCCGTAAAGGGTCTAATGGCTTTATCTGCTTTGTGACCAGAACAGAATGGGAATGGGGTAAATTCAGAAATGATATTGCAACTGCTATTAGTTATGATGCTGAAGGAGCCCAAACAATTTTTAAAGTTTACCAGGATGTGGCAGCAATGAGGGCTTCCGGGAAATACACTGCTTTAGAAGTTAAAGATACGGTGATGAGCAGGATCAGGAAAGGAATATATAAAGCCCCGGGCAGGTCTGGCATTTCTTATATGCTGGCTCCTGTTATGCGTTCCTACCCGGGCGATCCCGGTAATGACACCGTTATGACCATGAGCATGCCTCATTATATGCCCTATGCTCCCTATATAACCAACGCAGATATTGGCAGTACCGGAGATGATTGGCCAATAATAGTTAACCCGGCTGCAATGCTACTGGGTGAAAGAAAGGGGCCATTTGGGTACATAATTATACCTGCAGGTAAGGAAGAAAGGGCAAAAATAGTAGCCGAAAACAAAGAACTGGTGAAAAGGCTTATTGCCTACAAGCCCTATTTTGCAATGGGTAATCCGAGTATGTAGCAGGAGTGGTTACAGGTATTATTTTTTGCCGCCAAAGTTTTTAGAGATGCCGAAGTTTGCATTGAGGCTACTGGTAATAATATTTTTTAGCTGCTAATTCACAAAAATTAGCATAATTATTACCAAATGATTCTTCTGTAATTTTTCCATCAGCGTTCAAAGAGTAAGTCATTTTACCGCTTATGGTATCCGTAATAACACCGGTATAGTTTATGGGGCCGTATGTGCATAGGCTGTCAAAGGTGGATGCAGAAAACGTCTCTGCAAAAAAGGCGGCAATTACGGGGGACTGGTCGAAAGGTGTTTGGGGATATGAATATATATACAGCAGCGAATCTGTTTGGCGAAATACATTTGGCGTTGTCGTATACGTGTAAGTATAAGTACCTATTACTGTGTTCTGATTATTTAAGACCTGGCTTTCTGTAACCTCTGTAATGTTTTGACCTGTATAAGTGACATTAAAAATGAGCTGATCACTGCCAGAATATAAAATAACTGAATCTAATAAATTGGTGTTTGGCAAATAAATGAATTCTGCATTTATATCCCCAGCGATCCGTAATGGTAATTTTGAAGGCGTTAATGTATAGTTTATTGTCCAATTAAGTGTATCCTCAACAAAACTAAGTGAAACATACTCAAAAGAATTCAGGTTAGTATATTGAATAGAACATGTTTGTACATCCCATTGGTTATAGGGAGGAGAAAGAGAAGGATCAGGGCCAATGCTTGTTATATAATTCCCAGTATATCCAAACTGCCATGCGCCTGCACTATCGTTGGAAATAGCCATTAGCTTAGTGCCATTGCCAGGTAAGCCGCTGCTTTTGAGGCAGCTACTTATTATTAAGGCGCTGATGAAAAGGATGAGTATGTGTTTCATGTGATTTGTTTTGAATGTTTTAGCTGAGCGGGCGATTTGTGCCATGTTGGTAATAAATGCTTCTTTAAATTTTTTGGTATTCAAGTGTCACAACCCAACTATCATAAAAAATTTTTACATGCAAGCCTGCATCGTTATATTCATATGAATAAGTAGTTTGAATGGGAGGCCCCAAAGGTTGATCGATATCAGTTGGCGGATAATAATTTTCTGATATAACATTGTTGGGTGACGACGATGAGTATGCTAAACCATCAAATATAAATGAAGGTGGGCAACCATTCAGTGCCTTTATAAAATTGACATGGTTGTCGAAAGCAGTCCACTCGTATTTTGTCTCCTGAATACGATTTTGGGTTTCATAGTAAGAATAGCAGATACAGGAAGTAAGGTTATTGGTGTCATTATAGCTGAAGATATATTCAAAATTGTATGATCCATCTGGATTATAATCCAGTATATGGTTCAAACGATCGTCTGCATCATAGCTGTATGACCAGAATCGCTGAGGAACGTTTTTGATAATGGTTGGTGAAGGAGTACCGGAGTCACCAATAATCTCATCGCTGTAATTAATGCTTTTTATTAATTGTCCTTGCGCATTGTATTGATATCCTGTGTAATAATCGGGGCCACTATATTTTTCCCACGTTTTTGTTGCCAACCCGTTAGTGTATTCATAATAGCTAACGCCCGTATCGTATTGGATTTGAGTAGGGCCTCCATTATAGCTGACAGTACCCCAGGTAGCATCTGTTATTGATGAAAGCAGATTGTCACTATTGTATGAGAAAGTAAGAGTTTCTCCATTGGTAGTTACACCTGACCATGTTTCTGAAACCAGCAAATAAGGAACTGCTGTTTTAGTGTCTGGTGCAGTTATTTGATGGCGGCAGCTAATTATTAGGAAAGCGCTGATGAAAAAGAAGGGAATGTATTTCATGTGATTTGTTTTTAAATCTTTTCACTTAAGAGAATAACTCAGTTCTATTCATAAGATACATGCTTACCTGTTTATGTTGCCCGGTTTGCTCAAAAGTTATATTTCAAACCCAATGAAATGCCTGTCATGTTTATTTGCTGTTTAAATAGTGGAAATTGAGGTGTTGCTATGTAAGACGGGCGGTACATAAAATAAGGCTCTGCAAACAAATTCATGTTACGATTCAGCCGTTGAGTAAATGCCAAGCCGAAATATAAACTGATACCTGTATTTTTTCTATAAATATTTACAGGATTGCCTGTGCTGTCATAAAATGCACTGCCTTTGGTGGAAGCGGAAAGGTTGAAAATCGCTCCTGCATGGATAGTAGTTGTAAAATTACCGGGGATCATATTATAACCAAAAATAAGAGGGGCATCAAGATTCCTGTATATAACCTTTGTTTTTGGGCGAGCGCTATCGTTGGTTGGCTGTATCATATTTACCTGCGAATACAATAACCCTGTTTGTGCTGAAAACTTTTTTCCAAAGGTTTTTCCTATACTTGCTCCCATTGTGTAGGATAATTTCATTTGTGAATAATAAAGGGGATTATATATATTATCAGGTGTGTATTTGCTGATAGGAATGGCAGGCGAAAAGTAAACAGTGAAAAAAGTATTTCTGTTACGTGCAACTGCCTTACTTTTTTTAGAAGAGGTGTCTCTTTTTGCATGCGAAGCTGTATCTTTTTTTGATATACTTTCTTGGGAAGGATCTTTTGCCAATGGATCAGAAGTTACTGTATTCATTGAGGTTGCCTTATCATTACCCTTTGGCTTTTCATAGCTACCATTATTAGCTACTGATGCGTCGGTTATGTTTTTTGTATTTTCCATACTGTCAGCCTTTCCTGTACCGGCGCTTAATTCTTTCTTTTCTTCCAACGTGTTTTTCTTAAGAGAAGAAGGCTTGTTGTTGGCGTAAAGGGGCCTTTCTTGCTTATGATTTATAGGTTGCGTAGCTTTTGGGTAAATATCTTGTGTGGCATCTCCGGAGATAGCATCAGTTGCATTAGCAGATGTTTCGTTAGTTTCTTTTTTAGCGGGCTTGTTCTTTTCTTTTCCCTGTTGCGGCAAAGGCTCTTTTTGCTTATCGCTTATTAATGCCGTATCCTTATTGTTTCCTCGTACTGTTTTCTGTTTAACCAGTGATGTATAGGTTGCATTATGGCTGTTTGTGCTTTTTTGCATTAAGAAATAACCTGCCATAAAAGATGCAGGCAGCAATGCCATAAATAACCAAAAGAAAAAATATCTTCTTTTCTTTTTACCCATTATTCTTTCCCACATGTCATCAGGCACCTGTGAAGGATGCTTCAAAAGCTTATCCCTGAAAAACTTATTATACTGGTCTTCATTCATCTCCGGAAGATTTTTGTTGTAAAAGAATTTGTTCCTGCAATGCCTTTTTTGCTTTTGCCAACTGGCTTCTGCTGGTTCCGCTGGTAATATTAAGCATTGCGGCAATTTCATTGTGGCTGTATCCCTCCAATACATACATATTAAAAACAACCCTGTAGCCGGTTGGTAAATTGCTTATCAGTTGTAATATTTCCTGCTCCTCCAACGCTGCAAAAGGGTCTGTATCTTCAGGGGACACTTCTTCCATGGATTCATCGATCGCTGAGAACCGGATCGTTTTCTTTTGTAAAATTCTTAATGCAGCATTTACCATAATGCGTTTAAGCCAACCTTCTAAAGAACCTTCGAATTTGTATTGATGTATATATTTGAAGATCCTTATAAACCCTTCCTGGAGCATATCTTCAGCCTGTGCTGTGGTAGATGCATACCTGTTACAGATGGTCATCATGATGCCAGCATACGTATCAAAAAGTAATTTTTGGCAGGCTGTATTCTTGTTTTTACAGCCGCTTATTAATTCTTGTTCAGTCAATCACCGGAGAATTAAGTTGTACATGGGGTAAAGATACCCTGTTGCTGAAAAATGTTGCCTGGGGGCAGTTTTCTATAAAAATAAACTGCCTTAAAGAAATTATTCATTCTCTACTTTAATAATGTAAAGAGGGCTATTCCGCAAGGACATGCGAAGAAAAAGATTAGTTTTTGATCTGAAGTTGCTTAATTTTAAGCTGTTTATTCTAAAAAATATAAATCTAATAAAATGAAAGATTTTACTGAACAGATCATCAAACAGGTCGTGAACGCATGGGCTGCACAAAACAAGGCAGTGACGGGATATTTTAATAAATATGACGACAGTGTTTATTTACAGGAATTGGCGCCCGGCCGCAACAGGGCCATATATGTGTTTGGGCATATCATTGCTGTTAACGACAGGTTGTTGGCCATGCTTGGGCTTGGTGAACCCCTTTTTCCTCAGCTGCAGGAAACATTTATAACTGAGCCTGACAGATCAGTTGCCAACCTGCCCTCTTTGGGTGAGTTGAAAGAAAACTGGGAGAAATTAAATGCTACGCTTACTGACCATTTTAATGCCATGACCGCGGAAGACTGGATGAGCAGGCACACTTCTGTTTCACCCGAAGACTTTGAACGCGAGCCTATGCGCAATAAACTCAATGTACTGATCAGCAGGACCAATCATCAATGTTATCATATAGGGCAGTTGAACCTTTTAAAGGCATAAACGACCCCTTGTGGTTGCAGTTTAAGAGTAATGCCTTCTCATCAACATTAAACAGCGAAACGGGCGTTAAGGACAGTAGAGGCTGACTGTATAAATCCTTTATTTTGTTTTATGGCAGGATCGTATAAACAGTTGCGGGCTACTTTTGCTTTGGCCAGGGCCAGTTTAAGAGCAACGCTGCGCAGCCCTACCTCTGTTGTGTTCTCGCTTCTTTTTCCTATTATATTTATTGTTGTGTTTGGCTCAATGGTCGACAACACTGTTGTTGAATTGAAGGTTGCTTTGTCGCCGGCCTGTGACACAAGTAATGTAGTATATGACGCTATAAAGAAGATCAGCAATATCAGTATTGACAAAAGCCTGTCTCCCCCTGATGCGATAGATGCATTAAAAAAAGGAAGGCTGACAGCGATCATTGATATTAAAAAAGATAGTAGTAATTCGCCTGTTCCGCACTTTAATATACTGGTGGAATCAAGCGCTTCTTCTGCTGATGCGGCGGGTTTACTGCATACCTTGTTAATGAATGTTGTTGCTTCAATTAACGAGCATGTTTTTCCGGCCAACCCATCTATAGCTTCATTAAGCAGTAAAGAATTGCCCGGCCGCATTTACCGGCAGATAGATTTTATTCTTCCGGGTCAGCTTGGTTTTTCTTTACTCATGGCCGGCGTTTTTGGTTCTGCTTTTCTTTTATTCAGCCTCCGGAAAGACCTCGTATTGAAACGGCTTTCAGCAACACCTATTAGCCGTGCGAACCTCATTTTTGGGGAAATGCTGAGCCGCCTTTTCTTTCATGTCATCAGCTTTATCATCATGGTTGCCCTTGGGTATTTTGCTTTCAAGTTTACACTGGTCAACGGGCTGTTCACCTTTGTTGAAATGCTTTTCTTTTCTCTTTTCGGGCTTATTATTTTCATGGGTATTGGCTTTATCATCAGCGGTGTTGTGCAGAGTGAGAGTTCGATAGCGCCTGTTGCAAATACCGTTACGCTGCCTCAAATATTATTATGCGGCCTTTTTTTCCCGGTTGAAAATTTCCCTAAGTGGCTGCAATCGTTCTGTAATATATTGCCACTTAGTTTTTTTGTTGACGGGCTTAGGAAAATAGCTTTTGAAGGGGCGCATGTTTGGCAAATGCCCATGCAGCTTGGGGGGCTTTGTGTTTGGGCTGTTATTATAAGTGTTATTAGTGTGAAGGTTTTTAAGTGGGAATAAGTTTACTGTACCCTATTCAACAAATATTTTTTTTGCTGCTTCTGCGCTTAGATACACTTCTTTTTTCCCTTTTAATTCTACCAAAACGGATCTGTCGAAATCATGTATTTCTTTTATTGTGATCGCATCGTTTAACTGGATATTTTGTTTGTTGAGGTAACGGAGGAAATCAGCAGAGTTATCTGATACGCCTGTGATCCTTACCTTTTTATCAAGTGCTGTTTCTCCCAATGGTTTTGATTTTAAAACAGCTAAGCGGCCATTAGAATTTGGTATAGGATCGCCATGCGGATCATATTTGGGAAACCTAAGAAACTTTTCCAGGCGGTCGGGCAGGTCATTACCCCCCACATGCTCCAGTTGCTCTGCAATGTCATGTACTTCATCCCACTTATAATCTAGCTTGTCATGTAAAAAAACCTCCCAAAGACGGTGCTTCCTTATAATTTGTAAGGCCAGGTTAGACCCAAGTTCGCGAAGTTTAACCCCACTGACCTTATCATAAGAAATTAGTTTTTTATCGGAGAGCTTTTTGATCATATCTATTACAGAGGCTGTATTATGTGCCAACGTTTCTGCAATTGCTGTCAATGTGATTTTATTGTCCGACTCCCGCGATAAACGGAAAATAGATTTTAAGTAATTCTCTTCGGAGACAGTGAGCATATAAAAATAATTTTACTGGCCTGTAAAAGTAGGCAGATTAATTGTAAATATAAAATTAGGCATGACTAATTAAAATTATTAGTATGTTATATTTTTATTTGTATGTTTGCACTGTGAAAATGGGTAATAAAGCATGGAGAAAAGAGAATACTTCTAATTCACTTTCCGAGGTATTTGCATCAATCAAAGTACCGCACGGTACTAATTTCTGGAGAAATTTATTTGCATTCACAGGCCCCGGCCTAATGATAGCAGTAGGATATATGGACCCCGGCAACTGGGCTACAGATATTGCAGGCGGTTCCCAATATGGCTACACGCTTTTGTCCGTCATCTTTATTTCTAACTTATTTGCTATAGTTCTTCAGTATGTTGCTCTAAAGCTGGGCGTTGCAACAGAGCGGGATCTGGCACAGGCATGCCATGACCATTATCGCCCGGTTACCAATTTTATCTTGTGGATCTTTTGCGAAATAGCCATTGCCGCCTGTGACCTTGCAGAAGTGATCGGCTCTGCAATAGCCTTAAACCTGTTATTCCATATTCCCCTAACATGGGGCGTACTTCTCACTGCACTTGATGTATTGCTGATTTTGTTTTTGCAGTATAAAGGATTCCGCTTAATTGAAAGCATAGTTACATCGCTCATATTTGTTTTATTGATCTGTTTTGGGTATGAGATGGTCATGTCTAAGCCCGAACTGCTCCCTATGTTAAAAGGGCTTTTACCGCAAAAGGAAATAATTACCAACCCTTCCATGTTATACATTGCGATAGGCATTCTTGGCGCAACTGTAATGCCCCATAACCTTTACCTGCATTCAAGCATTGTGCAAACACGCAATTACCCGCGTACAGAAGAAGGGAAAAAGAAGGCCATCAAATATGCATCCATAGACAGCACAGTGGCATTGTTGTTTGCATTTTTTATCAACGCGGCCATATTGATCGTGGCAAGCGCCACTTTTCATACAAGCGGGCATAAAGAGGTGGCAGATATAACAGATGCACACCGATTGCTTACACCGTTACTTGGTACATCACTTGCAAGCCTCGTGTTTGCTGTGGCGCTTCTCGCATCGGGCCAAAACTCCACATTGACGGGAACACTTGCCGGGCAAGTAGTAATGGAGGGATTTATTCATATACGGTTAAAACCATGGCAGCGGAGGTTAATTACAAGAGTTATTGCCATACTTCCTGCTTTTATTATAACATTTATGTATGGAGAAAAGGGAACTGCAAACCTCCTGGTGCTCAGCCAGGTCATACTCTCCATGCAATTGAGCTTTGCCGTGATACCGCTTATACTATTCACCAACGATCCTGCCAAAATGGGAGCTTTTGTAAACACCCTCCCAATGAAAATTATTGTGTGGGCAGTTGCTGCAATTATTCTCGTCTTGAATGTTTATCTTCTATGGGGTACTTTGTTTAAATAATAATTTGACATGAGATAGCAAAAGGGAGTGATGAGATAGCAAAAGGGAGTGATGAGATATCAGAAAGGAGTGATGAGATATCAGAGAGGAGTGATGAGATATCAGAAAGGAGTATGAAATATCAGAAAGGAGTGATGAGATAGCAGAAGGGAGCTATGAGATATCAGAAAGGAGTGATTAGATATCAGAAGGGAGCGATGAGATAGCAGAAGGGAGTGGTGAGATAGCAGAAAGTAGTGGTGAGATAGCAGAAGGGAGCGATGAGATAGCAGAAGGGAGTGATGAGATATCAGAAGGGAGCGATGAGATAGCAGAAGGGAGCGATGAGATAGCAGAAGGGAGTGGTGAGATAGCAAAAAGGAGTGATGAAATAGCAGAAAGGAGTAGAATCGAAAAGAGATACGCGCAACAGCACAAAGAAATATTTAATTTTAAAAGGAGATAAAACCCTATCTTTATCTTACTAAATACTTATGATTGTTTCACGCTTTGTTTCTTTTATTTTCTTCTTTTATTTGAACTTAGGTTCTATTAATTGCATACAGGCACAAGAACCGCAGGACTCTTTGGTTTACGCGTCGGCAGTTAATAATTTATCTAAACTGTTTGAAATGAGTGTTAATGAAAATATGCACCTCTATAACGGAAGTGAGTATGTGTTTTCGGGACACAATATCCAGGGAGTTCCTTATTTTAATTCAGACAGCCTGATAAATGCTGTAATTAGCTATAATAATGTTGTTTATAGAGATGTGCCTGCCTATTATGATCTTACCACGGATAAGATAATTATTAAAGATGAGTACCAGCAGTTTTTTATACAACTGCTATCTGAAAAAGTTGATTCATTTTCCCTGGCTCAACATGTCTTTATAAATATTGATTCTGCTAAGGCGAATCACTTTTTATTTAAACCGGGCTTTTATGAAAGATTATACAATAGTGATGAGTTATCGTTGTTTGCGAGAAGAGAAAAAGCAATTGAGAACTATATTGTTGAGGGTGTTGCACAATCAAAATTTGTACAATACGATCATTATTTTATAAAAAAAGATGGTATTTTTTATGCGATAGAAGGTAAAAATGAACTTCTGAATCTTTTAGATGATAAGAAGGATGCATTAGAAAAATATATCAGAAAGGATAAAATAAATTTCAAAAAAGATCTTGAAAACTCATTGACTCAAACTGTTACTTACTATTCTGAAATAAAGTAAAATGCGTTATTGTAAATTTATATTGAGCCTAATTTTAATTGTGTTTTGCTTAAGAGCAAATGGGCAGAAAATAAATTTGATAACCGGAAATTTTAAAAATGAACCTTTTGAGCAATTTGTAGCAGAAATTGAAGCTTCTTCAACTTATCAATTTTTTTATGACCCAGAAGACGTTGACAGCATACAGATAAATATTGAAGCTAACAGAATACCTATAGATCACTTGCTGGACAGTGTTCTCAAAAGCACTGGATCGTATTTTGCGATTGATTTAGCAGACCGCATATTTATTAATAAATACTTTGCTGTAAAAACAACGTTGCCCCCGAATTTTTTTGATAACAGCATGGTAAAAACAGACAGCGTTGAGAACTATGTTCCTGATCTTAGTAAACAAAAAGAAAATATTAATCCCATTATTAGCGCTGAAAATAAAGTATTTATTATTGGCACTGAAACAAATGGTTCTGTTAATACCAAAGCTACCATTGCGGGTTACGTAAAAGACAGTAAGACGGGAGAAGCTATCAGTAATGCATCTGTATATATTGATTCACTGAATATTGGAGTTAATACTGATAGGTATGGATATTACTCGCTTACTTTACCAAAAGGGTATTATATTTTAAAAATTAGCAGTGCTGGCAAAGAAAATACGAAGCGTAAAATTCAACTTAATTCTAATGGAAAACTGAATGTAGAGATGGTCGATTATGTGGCAAGGTTAAAAGATGTTATAGTTACCTCTGAAAAGAAATCCAATACACTGAGCTCACAAATGGGTGTTAATACATTGACCATACAAACCATAAAACATCTTCCCTCTATTTTAGGAGAAACGGATATACTTAAAGCCGTTCTGACACTGCCTGGTGTGACATCTGTTGGGGAAGCAAGCAACGGGTTTAATGTGCGTGGAGGGGCTACAGATCAAAATCTTATTCTTTTTGGCGATGCTACCATTTATAATCCGTCCCACCTATTTGGATTCTTTTCTGCTTTTAATCCTGATGATGTGAGTAATGTGGAATTATACAAAAGCTCTCTTCCTGAAAAATACGGAGGTAGGTTAGCCTCCGTGCTTGATATTTCTTTAAAAGACGGAAATAATAAAGCCTGGGCCGGCGATGCAGGTATAGGGCCGTTAACAAGTAAATTCACTATAGAAGGCCCCATTAAAAAAAATAAGACCTCGGTGATAGCAAGTGTAAGAACCACCTATTCTGATTGGTTGCTTCATTCGATCAATAACAATGCCTATAATAAAAGCGCTGCTGATTTTTATGATGCAAGCATTCATTTGACAAGTATTGCCAACGAAAAGAACTCTTTTTATTTAACTGGCTATATCAGTGATGACAGGTTCCGGTTGAACAGCGATACTTTGTATAAATACATGAGCGAAAATGTAAATGGCAAGTGGAAACATATTTTCACAAACACATTAAACGGCACTCTTACAGCTGCATATGATAATTATCAATATTCTATAACAAGCACAGAGAATAAAGTGGATGCATATGCCCTTACATTCAAAATACAGCAGGCAACACTGAGAGCCGATTTTAATTATAATCCTGATTACAGGAACAAAATTGATTTTGGGGTTACATCTATATTTTATAAACTAAACCCAGGCACTTATACACCTGGTGACGCGCAATCTTTAGTTGTACCTAACATTTTACCACCTGAACAGGCATTGGAGAGCGCTATTTATGCGGGAGATAACTTTTATGTTAACTCAAAACTATCATTAGATGCTGGTATACATTTTTCTATGTTTAATTATCTCGGCCCTCATTCTATCAATAGCTATTCGGCCGGATTACCAAAAGATACAAGCACGATTACAAGCACACACTACTATTCGAGGGGAAAAATAATTAAGACCTATCAATACCCTGAAGTAAGGGTATCAGCACGATATTTGCTTTCGGACAATAGTTCTTTAAAAGCAAGCTTTAATACAACGGCACAGTATATACATATGCTGTCGAATACAATAAGCGTATCGCCAACTGATATATGGAAGCTAAGTGACCCCAATATACAACCAACATTGGGAAGGCAAGTGTCGCTGGGATATTACAAGAATTTTAAAAAGAAAAGTATTGAAACCTCGCTGGAAGTGTATTATAAGCAAATAGATCATTACCTGGATTATAAAAGCGGGGCGACTCTTTTGTTGAACTCACATATCGAAACTGATGTAATTGACACGAAAGGGAAAGCATACGGAGCTGAGCTTTTAATTAAAAAAACATTGGGAAAATTAAATGGATGGTTAAGCTATACTTATTCAAGAACCATGTTACAAAGTAACGATACTCTTGGCGGTGTGGCTGTAAATAATGGTAATTATTATCCTGCTGATTTTGACAAACCAAATAACTTCAATTTTATCGGTAATTATCGGTTCACACATCGATACAGTATTTCAGGAAATGTGGTTTACAGTACAGGCAGGCCAATTACTTTACCGCTTGCAGTATTTAATAACGGTGGGGCGATTGCATTATATTATTCGCAACGTAATGAATACAGGATACCTGATTATTTCAGGTGTGACCTGTCAGTGAATATTGAGGGTAATCATAAAATAAAACAACGGTTTCATAATTCATGGTCATTTGGAGTATATAATTTGACCGGAAGACAAAATGCATATTCAGTTTATTTTATCAATGTCAACGGAAAAGTGCAAGGATATCAATTGTCTATTTTTGGAACACCTATTCCTTTTGTTACATTCAATTTGAAATTTTAAATCTTGATGAGTAAAAGAATCATACAATATTTTGCTTTATTAGTTTTAGCTGTCTTTTGCATCACGTGTGTAAAGAAATATGAACCTCCTGCTATTCAGGCAGCAAATAATTATTTGGTGATTGATGGAATTATTAATGCGAACCCAAATGAAGCTACCACGATTGTTTTAAGCAGGTCAAGAAATTTAAGTGATACGGTTTCCAATATTCCTGAACTTGGTGCACAAGTCTATATTATAAGTAATACCGGAAGTACTTATGCGCTAACTGATGCTAACAATACTGGTAATTACATAAGTGCGTTATTAAATCTGAATGCAGCCAATCAATATCAATTGAAAATAATCACTTCAGACAGACATCAATATTTATCGGACTTGGTTCCTGTTAAAATATGCCCGCCAATAGACAGCCTGACTTGGCAGCAGGACAGCAGTTTAACTGTTTATTTAAACACGCATGATCCTACTAACAGCACCATTTATTATAAATGGGATTTTGTAGAAACATGGGAAATTCATTCACCTGTTGAAACATTTTGGATTGAAAAAAATGGATTGATCTCCTTTGCAGATTCAACAAATCAAACAGATTCCTGCTGGACTACTTTAAACTCAACTAACATTATAACAGGAACATCTATTGCCTTAAGTCATGATGTTATCAATAAGCAACCCATCACAACTATTCCACAAAATGATGAGCGAATTCAAGATCGTTATAGTATCATAGTTAGGCAAATTCCTTTAACAGCAAACGCTTATAATTATTGGCAACTTATCGAAAAAAATTCTCAGCAATTAGGAACGTTGTTTGATCCACAGCCTTCTCAATTAAACGGAAACATACACCCTATTACCAACCCTAATGAACCTGTTATTGGCTATGTTACCGCTGCTACTACACAAAAAGAAAGATTGTTTATAACCAATAAACAACTATCTAACTGGAATGGTTTAATAAGTGCCAATGAATGCCAGACGCTTCAAATACCACAAGATACCACCAATTATTTTCTTTATACCTATCCCGATCCGTCTTATGCTCCATGGTATTTTACGGGGACATCTCCTCATATATTATTAATAATTATTAAAAAAGCTTGTGTTGATTGCCTGGAATATGGTGGAGTTAATCAAAGGCCCTCATTTTGGTGATATGAAGCAGTTGCTAAAAAAATATAACCAAAAGCTAATAGTATTTCTTCTGTGCATGATATTTTGCACAAAAGTTTTTTCTCAAGCAATAGATTCAACAGGTATTGTTCAGCAATTTAATAATTATCAAGCTCATAATTTCCAGGAGAAAGTTTTTATGCATACGGATAAAAATTTTTATCTCTCTGGAGAAACAGTATGGTTTAAAATTTATGATGTTGATGAATTTTTTAATAAACCCAATATCAATAGCAATATTTCTTATATAGAGCTGATTGATAATAATAATCACGCTATTTTACATGCAAAGATCTCTTTGAAAGATGGAGCTGGGAATGGCTCATTTACTATTCCCACTTCAATTCCCTCCGGTCATTTTTTGCTTCGCGCTTATACCAGTTGGATGAAAAATTTTGCAGCTGATCTTTACTTTGAAAAGGCAATAACAGTAATGAATACTGTAAATAAAATTCACTTTAAAAATGCAGCCTATAAGGATTCGGGCATCTATGATATTCAATTTTTTCCTGAAGGAGGGAATCTTGTTGCAGGACTTGAATCGAAGGTGGGGTTTAAAATTACCGACATTTATGGAAAGGGAATTGAAGTATCAGGCATAGTAATAGATGAGGATGGAAAAACTGTGGCAAATTTTAAAACATTGAAGCTTGGGATGGGCAATTTCATTTTTACTCCTCAACAGGAAATTCATTATAGAGCTGTAATAAAAGTTAAAGACACTAACATTATAAAGAGCCTGCCTGATGCATTTGCAAAAGGATATACCATGCGGGTTGATGATACTGATCTTGCAATGATTAAAATATCTGTTTTTTCAAATATTTTTTCAAATAATGTCTCTTATTTATTTATTCAATCACATAACTTAATTAAAGAGGTTCAGATAAAACCTGTTTTAAATAATAAAGCAGTATTTTATGTTGATAAAGCAAAACTTGGAGATGGCATTTCTCAACTCACAATTTTTGATGCTCAGAAACAACCTGTATGTGAAAGATTATATTTTAAAAAGCCTGCACATACATTAAATATATCTGCAACAGTTGATAAACAAAATTATTCGAAGAGAAACAAAGGGTCTGTGGAAATAAAAGCTTCTGGCATGTTTGGCGAAACCCGTGAAGCTGATCTCTCTATGGCAATTGTACAAATTGATACTTTGCAAAAAATAGACTCTCTAAATATTCTTAATTACTTACTGCTTGTTTCAGATTTAAAGGGCACGGTGGAATCACCCGATTATTATTTTCAGGATGATACAATGGCAAAACAGGCTGCTGATAATTTGATGCTTACCCAGGGTTGGCGAAGGTTTAAATGGGAAGATGTTATAAAAGATTCAAAACCACAATTTGCTTATTTGCCTGAAAAAGAAGGGTTCTTGATCAACGGAAAGGTCTTTAATAAAATGACAAATGAACCTGCTAAAAATATTACAAGCTATTTAAGCATTCCCGGAAAGTCCTTTTTATTTAGCACTTCGGTTAGCGACGGGAACGGAAATATTTTATTTGATCCGGGTAAATTTTATGGTGAAAAAGAAATGATCATTCAAACCAACAATACTACAAAGGATAGCTTATACAAAATTGAAATAAGCAACCCTTATTCAGATAAATTTACCAATAGCAGCCTTCCTGATCTTTCTTTTTCAAAAGACTTGACTTCAGTATTAACTGAGAAAAGCATAGAGATGCAGGTTGATAATTCTGTTGATTTGAAACATAAGTTTCAATATAAGCAAAACATAAACAACGATAGCCTCAACTTTTATGGAAAACCTGATCAGCAATATTATCTTGATAATTACACAAGATTTCTTTCAATGGAAGAAGTATTGCATGAATATGTTATCGGTCTGCATATAAAAAACCAGGATGACAATTATATTTTTTCAGTAGGGAATGATAGTTACAAGAATTTTTTTGACAATCCCCCATTAGTGCTTATCGATGGAGTGCCCGTTTTTGATAACAGGAAATTGATGGAGATAAACCCTCTAAAAATTAAAAAGCTGGATATGGTTTCACGAAAATTTTATTCAGGGCCTCTGACAAGCGATGGTATCATGAGTTTTGGCACTTATAACGGAGACCTGTCAGGATATGAACTGGATCCTGCTGCAGTTGTTTTGGAATATGAGGGCTTGCAAAATGAGTGTGAATTTTATACCCCAATTTATAATGACAAAGAAAGAGTAAATAGCCATCTTCCTGACTTCAGGAATGTGCTGTTATGGGACCCTAATATAATTATACATAAAAACGATAGCGCGCATTTATCATTTTACACTTCAGATATTGCAGGAAAATTTGCAGTAATTATCCAGGGATTCTCAACAGAAGGCTTGTGCGGATACAAGACCCTCACCTTTGATGTGGCAAAATAATTTGTCTCTTAATATGGCCTAACCTTTCATGATCTACTCTTCCATTTTTTCAGGCCTCATTTGGGGAAACAACAATACATCCTGTATACTTGGCTGGTTTGTGAGCAGCATTACCAGCCTGTCTATGCCTATGCCTATGCCGCTCGTGGGTGGCATGCCATATTCAAGTGCGCGGAGAAAATCATTATCAATGAACATCGCTTCGTCGTCGCCGCGCTCCATTAGTTGTACCTGTTCTTCAAAGCGTTCGCGCTGGTCAATGGGGTCGTTCAGTTCGCTATATGCATTGGCGATCTCTTTGCCGTTGATGATCAGTTCAAATCTTTCCACCAAACCATTTTTACTACGATGTTTTTTTGTAAGTGGGCTCATTTCGACAGGATAGTCTATAATAAAGGTCGGCTGCACATATTTTGCTTCTGATGTTTCTCCAAATAGTTCATCGATCAATTTTCCCTTGCCAATGTTATTTGGCACATCAATATTCAATTGACTACAAACATCGCGCAGCCCAGCTTCGTCCATTTCGCTCACATCAATGCCCGTATTTTCTTTTATTGCATCAAAAATAGAAATGCGTTTAAAAGGCGCTTTAAGGCTGATGGTGCTTTCGCCGTATTGTATTTCTGTTGTTCCGTGCAGGCTTAGGGCAATTTTTTCCAGCAGGTTCTCCGTTATTTCCATCATCCAGAAATAATCTTTATAGGCCGTGTACCACTCGAGGATGGTAAATTCCGGGTTATGTGTCCTGTCCATGCCCTCGTTGCGAAAGTTGCGGCTAAATTCATACACCCAATCAAATCCACCCACAATAAGCCGTTTCAGGTAAAGCTCATTAGCGATGCGTAAATAAAAAGGCGTATCAAGCGTGTTATGATGCGTGATGAAAGGTCGCGCTGCCGCACCGCCGGGTATAACTTGCAAAACCGGAGTTTCCACTTCAAGCGCTCCGAGCGCGTTTAAATATTCACGAATTGTATTGTTGATTTTTGTGCGCTGCAAAAACACCGTTTTTACTTCAGGGTTAATGATCAGGTCGGCATAGCGCTGGCGGTATCGGAACTCAGGGTCTGTGACAGCATCATGCACATGGCCTTCCTCATCGCGTTTTACAACAGGCAGCGGTTTTAATGATTTTGCGAGCAGCGTAAAAGTTTGCGCGTGCACCGAAGTTTCCCCCGTCCGGGTCGTGAACACAAAACCGGTCACGCCAATAATGTCCCCCAGATCAATGAGGTGCTTAATTACCTTTTCAAAATAGGATTTGTCCTCGCCGGGGCAAATATCGTCCCTGCGCACATAAAGCTGGATAATGCCTCTGCTGTCCTGTATCTTAATAAAAAAAACCTTGCCTTTGTCGTTCAGGCTCATGATCCTTCCAGCTACACAAACATGCGCGAACTGCTCTTTCGTTTCCTCGCTAAACTGCGCTTTAATGTCTGCTGAATAATGAGTTACGGGGTATAACTCCGCAGGGTACGGGTCAATATCAAGCGCCTGTAATTCCTTTAGTTTGGTGCGGCGTATTGTTTCCTGCTCAGATAAATTTCTGCTCATAATAGTAATTAGGGCAGCAAAGATAAGCGAAGGATTGGCGGTAAAATGAAAGAAAGAGGCTTTTGCAAGAGCCTAATCCATACCCGTACGGAACAACTCAGCACCGGTGCGGAACAACTCAGGACTGGTGCGGAACGACTTAGCACCCGTGCGGAACAGCTCAACACTGGTGCGGAACGACTTAGCACCCGTGCGGAACAACTCAACACCCGTGCGGAACAACTCAACACCCGTGCGGAACGACTCAACACCCGTGCGGAATGGCTCAGCACCCGTGCGGAATGGCTCAGCACCCGTACGGAACAGCTAAAAAAGTCTATTTCGAACTGGTACGATGTGGATTTTTGGCTATAAAATCTTCCCAACCCTTGCTTTTTGCCAATTTGGCCAATGGGGAAATGGCCTGATAATGATGACAAAGGGCTACGGCGAGGGCGTCTGTGGCGTCAAAATACTGTGGTTTTTGTTCTATGTTCATTATGCGCTGAAGCATTTTCCATACCTGTTCTTTTTCAGCATTGCCGTTGCCGGTGATGGATTGTTTTATCTTTTTGGGCGAATATTCAGTCACTTCGATGCCAAATTGCATGGCGGCAGCGATGGCAACCCCCTGCGCGCGGCCGAGCTTTAACATGCTTTGCACGTTCTTTCCAAAAAAAGGCGCCTCAATGGCAAAAGTGGTGGGGTGATATTCATTCACGACCGCGCAAACTTTATGATGGATCATTTGAAGACGTTCATATACATTTTTCTTGCTCCCCAGTTTTAGCGTGTCCATAAAAAGCAAAGAGGGCTTACCTTTTTGGATGGAAATGAGCGCATAACCCATCATAACGGTGCCAGGGTCGATGCCTAATATTACCTGGTTTTGATCCATAAGAAGTGGTGAAAATAAATTTTCTTCTTTACTAATACAAATGTTGAATGATCGTTTTGATGTAGGTTTGAAAAATTTTTTTATTTCCTGAGGCAGCAGTACAAGATATTACTCAATTACGTGGTAGGGCCGCTGTTGTTTTTAATACTGTCTTATGCCATTTACCTTCGGATAAAAGCACAACCAAATCTGCATCAATCCTGGCAACTGATCGTTCTGTCCTGTTCAAAATTTTGGGGGCTGTTAATTTTATTTTTTTGTTTAATGCTCGTGAATTGGGGGATTGAAGCGAAAAAATGGCAATTGCTTATAAAACCAGTGCAGCAGTTTTCTTATTTCTTAGCATTTCGTGCGGTGCTTTCAGGGGTTTCTTTTTTGTTATTTATTCCCAGCGGGGACTATGTTGGCAAAGGCCTGTATATGGGCGAAGGAAAACGTTTGCGGTCGATCACACAAAGCATCGCAGGCAGCATGAGCCAATTGATAGTGACGCTGGCGGCAGGCTTGTGCGGGTTGGTATACCTGCGTTTGCATGTGCTGCATGAAAAAATGCATTTGGCGGGGTTATCTGTTTTCTGGCTGGACGCACTGATGTACGTTATCATATCAGGATTAATAGCACTGCTGCTGATATATTATAAGATAGCCGACCTTACAACTCTCGCCGAGAAGATTCCGTTCATATACCGTTACCGTATCTTTATCCGAGGGCTGGAGGAGTTCGGGGCAAAAGAATTAACACGGATCTTGATGCTTTCTGTTTTGAGATTCGTTGTATTTATTATGCAGTATTTGCTGGCGCTCTTTATTTTTGGTGTTAATATTCATTTAATTGACGCGGCGAGTACTACCTGTGTACTATTTTTGGTTTTAGCACTTGTACCCAGTATAACTATTGCAGAACTTGGTTTGCGAGGGGAAGTGAGTTTGCAGTTGTTTGGATTATTTAGTGGCAATGCGGTGGGAATAGTTGCAGTATCCGCGCTTATATGGTTAGTGAATTTAATTATTCCGGCATTGGCAGGGAGTTTATTTATATTGGGCATAAAAATATTCAGAAACAAATAGTGTGAAGAAAATTGCAGTTTTACTTTTGATCTTAGGCAGTTGGATGAGGCTTACGGCGGGAGATGATTTTTGCGGGATACATAATACGGCTTTCATGCCCGGGGAAAACATCAATTACAATATTTATTATACTGTTGCGGGCGTTTATGTATTTGCAGGCACTGCAACATTTTCTGCTGCGCTTGAAAAGATCGGCAGTAAGCCCGTTTACCATGTAGTCGGCGAAGGGCGAACGAACTCGGGGTATGACTGGATATTCAAGGTTCGCGACCGATATGAAAGCTTTTTTGATACTGGTAACTTGCAGCCCTTGAAATTTGTGCGAAGGGTTGATGAAGGAGGCTATAAAACAAATGAAGATGTCAGCTTTAACAAGCAAACCAACACTGCCATTACTAATGCAGGAGTTTTTAAAGTGCCTAACTGCGTTCAGGATGTGTTGAGCGCGGTATATTATATGCGCAATATTAATTTCAACAAATACAATGCGGGAGACAAGATACCTTTTAATATGTTCCTAGATAACCAGGTGTATGATCTTTACATCCGTTACCTAGGCAAAGAGGTTGTAAAAACCAAGTACGGGAAATTTAATGCTATCAAATTCAGCCCGCTGCTTGTGAAAGGTACAGCGTTTTCGGGTGGAGAAAAAATGATCGTTTGGGTAAGCGATGATGCAAACCATATTCCCTTAAGGATCGAGAGCCCCATCGCGGTGGGAAGCATCAAAGTAGATATGATGACTTACCGCAACACCCGTTATCCGCTTACTTCATTTATAGATATTCGATAAGGTTTATTTCCAGTCATCCAGTTTAAAGCAATCTTTTTGCCTTATGCCTCTTTCTGTTTGCTGAAG
This sequence comes from uncultured Bacteroidota bacterium, assembly GCA_963771435.1. Lineage (GTDB taxonomy): Bacteria > Bacteroidota > Bacteroidia > Chitinophagales > Chitinophagaceae > CAVYTF01. The sequence continues at coordinate 124,259 of CAVYTF010000028.1, forward strand.
GGTGCAGCATTCAATGTTGCGGTCATGCTCAAAGAATAAAACATAATCTTTTTCAAGAGCTTCTTCCAGGAATGACTTTTTCTCGTTTAGAGTAGTTAGGGGAAACATATCATAAGCCATTACATAAGGTAGCGGGATATGGCCTACGGAAGGCAGGAGGTCTGCCATGTACACTACTGTTTTACCTTTATAATTTATCTGTGGGAGCATCATTGCCTGGGTGTGGCCGTTTACAAAGAGGAAGGAAAGGTTGGGGGAAATAGTTGATGGTTGGTAGTTGATAGTTGATAGCTCATCGTATTCAACAAACTGTAACTGGCCACTTTCCTGAATAGGTAGAATATTCTCTTTGAGGAAAGAGGCTTTCTCCCGGTCGTTTGGTTGGGTGGCCCACTTCCAGTGGCTTTGATTGCTCCAGTAGTTGGCGTTCCTAAAGGCAGGGACAAGCTTGCCATTAATCCTGTCTACACTGCCGCCGCAATGGTCAAAGTGGAGGTGGGTGAGTATTACATCGGTGATATCATCCTTAGTAAAACCATGTTTGGCTAAAGACTTTTCAAGGGTATCGTTGCCATGGAGATAGTAATGACTTAGGAACTTTGCATCCTGTTTGTTGCCAATGCCGTTGTCAATGAGGATGAGTTTGCCGCTGTCTTCAATAAGGAGGCAACGCATAGCCCAGGTACAGAGGTTGTTATCGTCAGAGGGGTTTAGTTTGTTCCAGATGCTTTTGGGGACTACGCCGAACATAGCGCCGCCATCCAACTTGAAGAGTTCTGTGTCTATAGTGTATAGTTTCATATGACTGTGAGTTTATGTGCGATCAAATATGAGCAAAATAAAACAATAATGAGGGGAAAAAGTGTGACTTATTTTTAAGGAGAACGGGATAATGTTTGTATATTCGTTTCACCCATTTCGGCTACTATTTGCACGGCTAACAGTTATATATTTCCCTATAAATACAGGCATAAAAGACGAAGGATGAGCGCAGGACTGACGCAGGGCTAATGAGGGTAAGTAGGCATTGGCGTGGCTTTGGATGGGAATAAGCAGGGAGTTAGGTGGAAGGAATAGCGGCTTATTAAAGAGATTGAGCGGTATTGTTGGCTAACAAGACATTTTGTCTCTCTCTAAAATGGCTTTAAAAAGCTTTCCATACTCTCTCATACACTATCCATACTTGAAACATACTTGAGCCATACTTGAAATATACCTAAAGTATATAAAAACTGCCGCGGAAAACAGGCTAAAAGCTTGTGAATCGAGGAAAAGATGACGAATTGGCGGAAAATAAAAAAGCTATAAGGGTAGGTGTTTTAATATTGATCTTCGGTTGGCGGATAGAGAAAATATTAAGCTGGTTGAAATTGCAATGTATAGACTGCTTCGTGCCTCGCAGTGACGGAGGAGGTGGTTTACAAGGATGGACTAGCGTCTTTGCGAGCATAGCGAAGTAATCTATGGGTATAATATTAAGCATGTTGATATTGCAATGTATAGACTGCTTCGTACCTCGCAGTGACGGAGGAGGAGGTTTACAAGGATGGACTAGCGTCTTTGCGAGCGTAGCGAAGCAATCTATGGATATAATATTAAACAGATTGATATTGCAATGTATAGACTGCTTCGTGCCTCGCAGTGACGGAGGAGGTGGCTCGCCGTGACGGAGGAGTATCGCGCAGTGACGGAGGTGGCTTATAGTGGTGCAATGTATAGACTGCTTCGTACCTCGCAGTGACGGAGGAGTATCGCGCAGTGATGAGGGAGGTGGCTTATAGTGGTGCAATGTATAGACTGCTTCGTACCTCGCAGTGACAGAGGAGTGCCTCGCAGTGACGGAGGAGTATCGCGGAGTGACGAGGGAGGTGGCTTATAGTGGTGCAATGTATAGACTGCTTCGTACCTCGCAGTGACGGAGGAGGTGCACAGACTGCTTCGTGCCTCGCAGTGACCGAGGAGGTGGTTTACAAGGACGGACTCGCGTCTTTGCGAGCGAAGCAATCTATGGGTATAATATTAAGCAGGTTGATATTGCAATGTATAGACTGCTTCGTGCCTCGCAGTGACGGAGGAGGTGCACAGACTGCTTCCTGCCTCGAAGTGACGAAGGAGGTGGTTTATAGTGATGCAATGTACAGACTGCTTCGTGCCTCGCAGTGACGGAGGAGGTGGCTTTTACGCCGTTGTTGGTGTTTATGTGTTGTTGGTGAAGGAGAATACCAACAACGGCGAAAAGCCCTTTGGATAGTTTGGATTTGGAAATATAAATTCCCTTAGTTTTGTATTTGCGAAATAATAAAAAACTAGCGTATATTTTTTTAGTTGGCTGATTATTAATATGTTAAAAAAATATACGCTAGTTTAAAATTGCGGAAACCTTCGCATATTTAAGAGTTGGTAGCAATTTAACGACCCTTCAATTATGAATATATTTTTAGACACTTCAGTCATTTACTCTGACCCATTTTGGAAAGAAAATTTCTCTTCTCAATTGTTGGAAGTATCTGCTGACAAGAGAGTAAATATTTTCATTTCAGAAGTAGTTTTAAAAGAGCTTCGACACAATTTTGAAAAAAATATTGATAAAGAATTCTTTGACATTAGAAAGTCAAACACAAATCTAAAAAAAACTTTAAGACGGTTTAAGCAGTTCGATATTCCGAACAAAGACGAGTGTCTTAGCGACTTTGACAACTTCTATTTAGAGTTGCAGAAATATAAAAATGTTCAAATTCTCAATCTAAACAATGACTTCCTTCCAATCGTATTAGAAAGAGCGGTTAAACGGAAAAAGCCTTTTACAGAAAAGAAAACTGAACTAAAAGACGCATTAATTTGGCTTGCATACTCGACTTATGTAAATCAAAATAACCTTGACAATTGTATTTTCATTACTGAAAACAGCAATGATTTTTGCGATGTTGAAAAAATGAAAAATAAAGTCTTTGAACTTCATCCTGACTTAGTTTTAGACTGCGATAAATTCAAACTTCACTTATCAATCAAGGACTTTTACAAAGCAAATTCAGAATGGCTTGACAAACCAAAATTGGAATTTAAAACGTGGTTTGACAGCCAAAATATAGACGAAAAATATGTTTTTGATTTATTGTGGGACTCTAAAGTTGACAAAGTCAATGATGAAATAACTCATCATATTGACAGCATTGACCCAAGCAACATTTTCGAGGACAGCCACCTAATAACAATGGGTGGCTATATCCAAGTTGGAGAAGTTGAATGGTATAGTTGTTCAAGTATTGAATCTGAAATTGTTGGAGACTATGCAATTATTAGTGGGACACTTTCTGTAAATACAGAAGTTCAAGGATATGGATATAATTCAGTTAGAGACCCAGGCGATGAAAAATTCCCTTTTGTTGGCGAGGAGAATATAGACGTTGACTTAGACTTTTCATTTACGCTTGACATAAATGGAAGTCTTGACAACTTTGAAATACTCAACGTCTCGACAAAATAAACTGCTACCAACATGGGGTTTTGTGCAAGCAGGGCTGGACGTTGTAAACTTCGGCATTTTGCATCGCTGTACTTTGGTTCGGGCTTGACGGAATTCTGTTGGGCTTTTAGTTGTTATCTTGTACTTTTATTTCTTTATTGGGCTTCAGTTCCGGGCTGGACAAACAACAATGCCCTGCCTGCACAAAGCCCTGTTCGTTATCGGCAACCCTGTGCGACAGTTCTTCCAGTCAATAAACTTCTTAACTATGATAGAACGAAAAATTTGTTGGAGAATAACACGTTATTGCAACTTACACTGTCAGCATTGTCTTGCAGGTTACGGAACAGAATTTATAAAAGACCTGACAGAGGAACAGCAAATTGATTCTCTCAAAAAAATCATTGACAGTAAAGTAACAAGAATCACCTGGACAGGTGGTGAGCCGACACTATGCCAATCACTACCAAAACTGCTCGACATCTGCCATGAAAATAACATTATGAGTATTGTTACAACTCATGGTTTAGCTCTTCGACCAAAACTTTATGCTTCATTAAATCCCACCTTTGACAAATTGAGATTTAGCTTTGATGGTTTAGAGAAAACGCATAACATTATTCGTGGTGGACAGTATTTTCAGAAGACAATAAACGCTATGGTTGATGCTAAAGCAAAAGGATTTTCTATTGAAGCAAATGTTAGTGTTATGGAAAATAATGTTGCTGACATACCCGAACTAATTGTTCAACTTGAAAAAGTCGGAGTAACAAAAATTGTACTTCTAAATTTAATGAATAGAGAAAGTGCAAATGACAATAAACTTCAAAGACCAAGCAAGGAAATATATTTAGACTTGAACAATCAATTAGAAAAATTGAAAACAGTTTATCCCAATCTTACTATACAACTAAATAATTATTGGGATGAAACTGACTTTTATATAGTTCTTGAATCCAACGGTGAAATATTTTTATGTTCAGAAAACATACAAGACAAATCGTTTGATTTTATAACAAATGATAACGGCGTAGCTAATCTTAATTCGGCATTAGATAGTCAAACATTGTCTCACAGAAAACATTTATAAATCTATGAGGGCAAACAAAATTATTGGGATAAGTGGACCTTGTGGTTCAGGTAAATCAACTTTTACAAAACTAATAGCTAATATTCTAAATGTAAATTTAATTGAAGAACCAATTCCTCTTGACATCCTAAATGCGTTTAATAATAGCCAAACCAAAAACTCTTTTGATTTGCAAGCTGCATTCATTCAAGGGAAAGTTGAGGGGATAAAAAAATATTCAGATTTTGAAACAATAATTTTCGACAGAACAGTTGAAGAAGATAGAGAGATTTTTTTTGAATTGCATTATTCATTAGGTTTTTTAACTTCTTCTCAACTTACAAAACTCATTGACCTTTCTAAGCAAGTTGAACGAGAAATTGGCAAACCAGATAAGTCAATTATACTCACAGCAAACTTAGAAATTCTGAATGAAAGAATAGCTGCTGACACACAAAACATAAGACCAACATGGCTTTTGGACTCAATGAGTAAACAACTATCCTTGTATGAAAAATGGAAAAATTCAAAGTCGAACGACACAATAATTATTGACACAAGTTCATTGACACTTGATGACATAAAAAAATTAGCTACAGAAATAGCTATAACTCTCTAAAGTATGACAGACTTACAATCCTTAATTGATGAAATCCGCAAATCAACGGATTCTCTTTACACCACCGAAAGAACGGCACTTGCACTATCTCATCATTTAAAGAAAGAGAGCGAAGAGTTAATTAAAGCTATTGAAAGTGGCATAGACAAAGACATTCACGAAGAGTTAGCTGATTGTTTAATTCTTATTCTAAACATTGCGACCAAGAATAGAATTGAAGCAACGGAATTGAATAAAGACGTAAAAAATAAGTTAGCTATTTGTAACAATAGAACATTAGGAAAACCCAATGCGGATGGGGTCATTGAACATTCAAAATGACAACAAAAATATTTTCGGCAGACAAGATGTACTTATTAGACACACAACATTGGCGGACAGAAGGGCAGCCGATAACATTGGTATTGCTGCAAGTGGGGCTGGACGTTGAAACTTCGGCTGTTTGCATCGCTGTACTTTTGTTCCGGCAGACGAATATCTATTTGGCTTTTTGTTGTTAACTTCAACTTTATATTTTCAATTGGGCAGCGGTTCCGGGCTGGACGTTATAAAATATCCCACCTGCAGCAATACCTGCCCGTTGTACGCTATTTCTGCAGACCTGTTGAGTTTACGCAAGAACTTAAATTATTTTTACTATATTCAGGTAGACTTTACAGATATTATAGAGAGAATAAAAATATTTAAACAATGACAATAACATTTCAAACCTTGGCAATCTTGCTTACTGTTGCTGTTATGCTTCATGTAACCGAAGAATTTTTATTTCCTGGTGGCTTTCCAGAATGGTATGCCCGATTAATTCCTCCAAAAACAGTTAAGAAAAGTAATACTGGATTTCTTGTGTGGATTAATACACTCATGATGTGTGCTTGTGCCTTTTCACTTTATTTTGGCAATTCATTGCATGGCTATTCAATATGGTATTACAATGCAGCGATAGCTGCTGCCAATGCTTGTTTTCATCTATGGGGTGTTGCAAAGCTCAAAGCTTATTCGCCAGGTGTGGTTACCGGTACGCTTTTGTATATTCCAATATTTGTAATAGGCACGATACAACTGGTTGGTTCCGGTGAGCTTCCACTTTACAGAGCAATTGTTGCCATTACAGTTGCGGTAGGTTATCATATATTTTCGGTAATAAGACAGAGAAAATAATTTACTTTAACTGTGCAAACATCTTACAAAACAGTATTTGCAAAAGCAGGACTGCACAATGTAGGATTGCCTAAAACAGTTCAAATTAAAGAATGATAACAATAACTGAATGGAATTATTTCTTTGCAACAGCCGCAGGCGCTGCAGCAGCTCTCCTCGGGCTCATATTTGTAGGCGTATCTGTAAACCTTAATAAAATCCTTGTTTCCCAAACTCTGCCCGTAAGAGCATTGATGTCAATAACCTTTCTGTTCAATATTTTAGTACAGGCATTACTTCTTTTGATTCCCAAGCAACATGAAGTTAGCTTGGGTGTTGAAATCAGTGTGACGTCTTTTTTTATACTACTTTCAATTGAAGTAATGGAAGTTTATATTTTAAAAAAAATCGAAAAGCCCCATAGGAAGAAACAAATAATTGGTTTCATTTTATCTCAAATAGCATTAGTGCCGTTTATTTTTTGCTCGGCAAGTATTTTAACACATACGACTGGTGCTGTTTACTGGATAGTACCGGGGATTATTTTTTCATTTTTTAAATCGCTAATTGACGCATGGGTATTATTAATTGAAATAAACAGGTAGGGTGATGCATTTTATGAAAAGCAAATGCGTTCAAAGATTTTTAAATAGTTACCCTGACTGAAACAGCGTACAACATGGGGTTTTGTGCAAGCAGGGCTTGACGTTCAAACTTCGGCTGTTTGCATCGCTGTACTTTGGTTCGGGCTGGACGGAATGCTGTTGGGCTTTTAGTTGTTATCTTGTACTTTTATTTCTTTATTGGGCTTCAGTTCCGGGCTGGACAATCAACAATGCCCTGCCTGCACAAAGCCCTGTTCGTTGTGTGCTATTAAGCCGCACTCTTATAATTTAATCACGACAATAAAATTATAAAAATGGACGATATTAAAAACAGTTTTTCAGACCAACTTATTAAATCAATTAAAACTGCAAATGAAGGAGTAACCCATAAAGACTTTGTGGTTGGTCTTAATAGCGGGAAAATGGGTTTTAAGGTAATGTTCGGTGAACCGAGTAAATTATTATATGGTTCAAGAAAAGCAATGTTTAACATCTATGTGATTCTTTATATGGTCGCACCAGTAATTATTATTCCAATACTTGCTTACAAAGCTAATGATTGGTGGCTTTTATTCGGCATTGCATTTAATTACTTATTTACACATTTTGCGACTTGGGCTAATAATAAATATAGTGGTAAATGGAAATCAAATATGATTTACTATTTCCTAGTTTTCTGTATTGCTTATTGGATTAAGACTGGTTTTAGTTTTTATGATTATGTTACTTTTTTCTTTTTCTGTTCATTATGGGGGACATTCTTTTTTAAAGTAGCGGATAAAGCTCAATTTGATTACGCTTTACAACTATTAAAAGAGAACCCCAAACTTTTCACTTTAGCTATTGAACAGAATCAAATAATGATTATACACAAAGACGTGGAAGAGAAAAGACAGAGTGAGCAAGTTAATCAAGAAGAGGCAATGAAATTATTAAGAATTGCAGATAATAGACTTGAAAAGAAAGATTACAATGGTGCAATTGAGTATTATACCAAGTCGATAAATATTTATCCCTATTCAAGTGCATTCAGTAGACGTGGAGATGCAAAAATGGAATTGATAGATTATAAAGGTGCCATAGAAGACTATACAAGTTGCATTGATAATATGCCCGAAAATCCAAATAAACTTAGCTTTTCTATCACTTACGAAAGCAGAGGAGAAGCAAAAGGAAAATTAGGATTAAAGAAAGAAGCAGAATTAGATTTTATAGAGGCAGATAGATTGAGGAAAAAGTAATATTTAATATTTTTTGGTTATACCCATTTGCTTTTAGCATAACACGTTCAAAATGTAAATATGGCGTTTAGTATTTCCCCTGAAATGATGTTTACACATTTCTCGCATTTTGACCAATCATTAAAGTGTTTCCCTGATAAATACCTTTCACTTTTCTTCACAGAGGAAGGTATAATCCCGGCACATCTTGGATATGTATGCCCATTATGTATAACTAACAGCTTTATGGTTATAAAAGACAGACTTCATTATAATAGTGACTTTTCACTTGACCATTTTCCACCAGAAAGTTCAGGCGGTAGACTTAAAATGTTAGTTTGTAAAAAATGTAATAGTGAGGCGGGACACTTGTATGATTTCTCGTTAAAAGAAAAATTAGAACATATCAGTTTCAGTAAAAAGATTCCATTTTCAAAACTGTCAGTTAAATCGGAAATTACTGATGTACAAGGTTGGTATCATAGTGCAATGACAATAAGAGAGGATGGAGAAACAGAAATAAGTTTTAAGTCGAATCCAAAAAAGAAACTTCCACCATTAGATAATTGGATTGAAGAATCGAAAAATAGTTTTGATTGGAAAGCTAATTTGACATTTGGAATTCCTGATGACAAAAAAGTAACAAAAGCACTTTTGAAAGCTGCATACTTGTACTGTTTTTTAAATTTCGGATACGAATTTATTTATTCATCAAATGGCGAATTCTTTAGAAAGGTTCTTAATGGAGAAGTTGAATATCCAATTAAAGTACCTACATTTTGGTTAGACCACGAAACAAAGACACGAGAAGGTTTAGCTTTTCCAATTGGGCTTTGCTTTATTCAAAAACCGCACAATTGTCAATCTCTTATTATTAATCTTTCTTTAGTGCTCAAAGACACGGGTTATAAATGTATTGTACCAATTTTAATTCCCAATCCAACAGATATAGATTTCAAAAATTTAATTGAAGTACAAAAGCAGATAGAAAACAGTCAAAATGAAGAAGTGACTTTTGTGCCAGTCAATAATTTCTTACGTTATAATATCACTGATTCTTATTCAAAAACTTGGAATGCTCTTGTGACAGAGTATGGAACGAACTAAATATGACAGCACACAACAGAAGTATTGCAAATATGGCTGCGGACGGAACAAACTCGGCTTCAGCACTTTCTTTAAACTTTTGTTTCGGATGACCTAACAATATTGGGCTTCGGTACTTACATTTGGCTTTTGCAACAAGTATTAAGCTTTAGTGGTCGGCAGACGGAACAACCTTGCCAGCCACATTCGCAATACCTGTTCGTTATAGGGCATTTTAAAGACAGACAACATGATATACACAGTTCCAAGTACTAAACTTCCTTCTGAATTAAAAGAGACTTTATCTTTTATCGAAAAAACTATAGACGCTCTTAACGCAAAAAGGGACGAAGGATTAAGCAAAGAGCTTCTTTCCAATTTAAAAAGACAACTTCTTATTAAGCAAGTATATCACAGTAATGCTATTGAAGGAAATAAATTATCGTTAAGGGAGACTGAATTGATATTAAATGGCATGGTCATAAATGAGCGACCTCTAAAAGATGAAATAGAAGCAAAATCTCTTGCTAATGCTACCGAATACTTATACTCATTAATCGATGGAAGAGAACCACTTACTAAAAGAACGATACTTGAATTACATTCTCTAATAATGAAAGATATCCCCGGTATCGAATCTGGGACATTCCGTAAACATGATGTACAAATTAAAGGATCGGAACACAAGCCACCTTCATTTCTAGATGTTGAAATGCAGGTGGATGAGCTATTCCAATGGATGAATAGAAATTCACACAAATTTCCACCAATGATTATGGCGGCTGTTTTACATCATTGGATGACGTGGATACATCCTTTTAGTGACGGGAATGGTCGAGTATCAAGAATGTTTTTAAATTTCTACCTTTTACAAAAAGGATATCCGGAAATTATTATCAAAATTGGAGAAAGAGATGACTATTACAACTCTTTAATATCAGCTGACAAAGGAGATCTTGTAAAGCTAGTAGAATTACTTGCAGAAAATATTAAAGATACGATTTCAGCTTATGAAGAATTAATTAACGAAGATCAAAGGCAAAAAGAATGGCTAAAAAAATATAGCGAAATTAAAACAGACGAGTATACAAAAATAAAATCTAAACATTCTTATGATTATGAAGTCTGGAAAAACCAAATGGCTGTATTCAAAACTCTGCTTAAAAAAGCACTACAGGAAGTTGGGGCACATTTACCTGACATCGAAATTACCTATAAAGAGTATGACGTAATTTCCTTTAACCAATATTTGGATTTACTTGAGGATAGACGAGTGTCTAACACAGGTTATATGTTCGTTAAATTATACGATCATAAGAAACATGAAAGTTTGACATTAGTTTTTTATTTTGAGAGGCTTTATAGATCAAAAATTCTTGATTTTGCTCAAGACCAAAAACGAGATCCAAGAAACTTCAGAACAAAGAAGTTTATTCCGCCAGCAATTAAACTTCATATATCGGGACGTAAAAATGGAGTTGAGATAAAACTAGACGAAAATATTGATTTAGCAAATGTTGGAACTTATAAAGATCAGCTTTCATTTGGAATTATTGATCGCACTGTAAGGCGAGAGGCATGGCAAAAACCAAAACTAGAATCTAAGACAAATCCACCTGGTATTGTTGTTAGACATTTTATCGACCAAATATTACAGCTATACTTTGACGTGAGACCCAAAAAAAACGCCCTATAACAGGCGGTTTGGCAATATGGCGGGGCGACGAATATATGCTCGACTTTTTGTTCGCTAATCGGCTTCAGTTCCAGCAGACGAGTAACATTGAGCAATAGAATAAACAATGAACTTTTAGTTATAAATTTAGCAGTGGTACGGGCTGACGATTTTCAAATGCCGCCACATCGCCAAGCCGTACCGTTGTACGCCATATTTTCGGCAGCGTTCACAATTGGGACAATGACAGAAAAATGGTAACTTCGGACAAATAATTGAGCAATGTTAGTAGGGAGGACAACAAAAGAAGTAATTATCAGGCTACCTGCATCGGTGGACACAGAGGACTTGCAGGACTTTTTGAATTATGCACTTTACAAGGAGCTGACTTCTGGCTTAAAAACAGACCAAAAAGAAGTAGATAAACTTGCGAGCGAAATAAATTCAAAATGGTGGACTAAAAACAGAAGCAAACTGGTTAAATGAAAATTATCGTTGACACAAACATTGTTTTTAGTGCCATTCTTAATTCCAACAGCCGCATCGGGAAAATTCTTTTAAATTCCAAAGAGCATTTTCAGTTTTTTACTTGCAACTATTTATCTTAGCTGGTGGGTGAGGACACCCACCAGTAGCAAAAGTTCTAAAGTATTATTGACTTGCTTTAATGAATAAAAACGACCGCCCAACAAGATGCCGGAAGTTGTTGCTTTAAATAATGTGTTCGTAAATTAATATGAGCATTACGATGCCGAGGACGATGCGGTAGTAGCCGAAGAGTTTGAAGCCGTGTTTCTGGATGTAGGTGATGAAGAATTTTACGGCGATGAGGGCTACGATGAAGGATACGAGGGCGCCGATGCCGAGGGTGCTCATGTTTTGTTTTGAAAGGACCTCATGGTGGTCTTTGTACACATCCCAAAAGCTTTTTACTGAGGCGGCAAACATGGTGGGGACGGCGAGAAAGAAGGAAAACTCTGCGGCGAGGAAGCGGGTGAGTTTCTGGCTCATGCCGCCGATGATGGTGGCTGCGCTGCGGCTGAGGCCGGGGAAGATGATTGAGAGTGTTTGAAAACAACCAATGATAAATGCTTTTGGATAGGAGAATGTTTTCTTCTTCGTTGATGGTGTTGGTGGTGAAGAGGTTATCTATGAAAAGCAAAATGATGCCGCCGACGAGCATGATGATGGCGATGGGGAGAAGGCTGTCCATCATTTTATCAATGTACTTTTTTAGCAGGAGGCCGACGATCATGGCGGGGATGAAACCGATGAGTAGCTTTATGTAGAAGCGGGGATGCTTAAAGTCGATGAACTTTTTCCAGAAAATTACTACTACGGAAAGGATGGCGGCGAGCTGGATGACCACTTCAAACATATCCACAAATGGGGAGGTTGCGACGCCGATGAGGGGGTTGGTGAACTTCATGTGGGCGGTGCTGGAAATGGGGAGGAACTCTGTGATGCCTTCTACGATGGCGAGGATGATGGTCTGGATGAAAGTCATGCGGGTTTTGGATTTTGGTGTAAAGAAACAAAAAAGCGACGGTTATCCATCGCTTTAGTGTAAAGAAATTGTTGTGTTTATGCCTTAACCTTTGGTTTTTTGAAGATGGCGAATATCTCGAGTATGAGGCCGCCGACAATGAGAATGGGGGCTACTGTGATCCTCATGGGGCTGTACACGAGGCTGGTGTCAAACTGGTTGGGGTCGGGGGTTTTGCCGCCGGCCATTATAATCATGCCCAGGGCTATGATGCCGCCGGCGATGCCCATCCAGATATAGTTATCTTTTGTGAAAAGGTCTTTGTGCTCTACAACCGGTTTTGGGGCGGTTACTGGTTTTTTGTCTGCCATGTTATTTTAGAATTGAGGCGCAAGATAATTAAATAATTGAAAATGGAGCTATGAGGTGTCAGCTATGAGCTATGAGCCGTGAGCGAAGTTAGGAGACCAACCGAAAAGCACAAAGAATGTTGAATGGTTGATTGGTTGAATAGTGTGGAGTTGAACACTAAGGCGCAAAGGCACGAAGAATAGTTTGTAGTTTGTGGTTTGTAATTGTGGAGAGTTAGATTTTATAGGCCGTATAGATCTGAGGAAGAGGAGAAATAATATGGCGGGTTTTGGATTTTATGTATTTTGTGGAGAATAAAAGTATTGGCTGTGAAAAAGATGATACTGCTGGTTTTGGTTGCTACGGGTTTAGGTTTTGTGGCGAAGGGGCAAACGGAATATTTGGTGACTATTGACCCTGCAACTGGAGCGTTTACAAAGGTGAATAGTTTGCCAGGCGTTAACTGGATCGCAGGTAATGGGACTTTGGATAATATAGATAACAGTTATATTTTTCAGGGAGGCCCTAGTACTACAGCAGACAGTTTTTATTTATATAAAGCCAATAATACAACCGGTATTATAAATTCTAAAGTTTCTTTTCCAGATAATAATGGGGTCGCAAATTTATTGTATATTGACTCTTTAAAAGCATTTTATGGAACACAGAATATAGCGTTTGATTCCCCTGGCCCTTTCAATCTTGTTTCTGTAAATGTTAATACAGGTATTATAACTATTATAAAGCTTTTCGATAGTCTTTCTGCTGCCGATTACATGACATACAACCATAATTTAAACCAATTAATAATTTTAGGAATTAAGAATGGAAGTTGGGATTTACTAACTGTCGATGCGAATACCGGAAATATTATATCTGATACTTTATGCCTTCATTATTATGAATTACATTTTGATAATACCACGAATCAATTATTTGGGATCTATGAAGGTTCTAATCCCTTCCAATTAGGAGTAATTAATACTACTACAGGACAATTTTTCAGCAAATACAATTTCCCATCTAATGTATTAGGCTTCTCAACAGGAGCGAGCACATTCGATGAGAAAGACCAGGAATATATAGTAGTTGCAAATACCTATGAAAGTAGTACCCCTAAGGATTATTTGAATTTTTTAAAAGTTGCTACAGGAAACGTTGTTTACCAGAATTTAGTTGAGCCTCCTGGAGGAGATACTGATAATGTAATTTATTACCGGTATGATAATACGACCAATATTCTTTATGCTTTGCATTGGGAGGCAGTAACCCTGCCTGTTACCCTTCTTTCCTTTACCGCTTCAAAACAAGGTGCGCAAAACTTGCTTCAATGGGCTACCACGCAGGAAGTGAACAGTAGTTATTTTGGGGTGGAAAGAAGTGATGATGGGGTGAACTTTACAAGCATCGGGCAGGTGGATGCGGCGGGGAATAGCAGTTTGGCTAAGAGCTATTCGTTGGTTGATAGCAAACCTGTTAACGGTACTGACTATTACCGTTTGAAGATGGTTGATAAGGACGGGAAGTTTAGTTATAGCGAGATAAGAAGTGTTAATGAAGCGGTGGGGTTTGGGGTGAGTATTTATCCTAACCCGGTGGAGAATAATTTGAACCTGAATTTTAGTAGCGATAAGGCAGAGACGGTGGAGGTGGTGGTGGTGGATAATGGGGGGAAGGTGGTTGCTGAACAGGAGGTGGAGGTTTTGGCGGGGGCTTCTATGCAGAGTATTAATGTGGGGGCGTTGAGTAGTGGCAGTTATTATGTGAGGGTGGTTGGCGAGGAGGGGGATGTGGAGGAGAGGTTTGTGAAGGAGTAGGAAGGTGTCTGAATCACGGATTTAGGGGATTAAAGGATTGCACGGATTTGGGGAATGGGAGGGGTCTGAATCACGGAATCAAGCGGATTAAAGGATTGCACGGATCTAAAGAATGGTTGGGGTTTAAATCTGCGGGACAAACATATTACGATGTAGTTTGATGTGCACAAATTTTTGATGTGGGGGCTGCGAGGCACGGTATGCTATACACGGGCTATGCTGCATACTTGAGCCAATAGGGTGAAGTTTTCTCACGGATCTTACTGACCTGCACAGAAATTTTAGCAGGAGGAAAAATAATATTAGAAGGGGTTGTATTTCTTGTATTTTGCAAGGGGAAAACTATATGCTATGAAAAAAATAATGATCTTTGTTTTTGTTGTTGCTGCTGTTTGTAAAACAACAGGGGGCTTTGCACAAGTGAATGTGCAGGATTCGCTGGCGCTGGTGGCTTTGTATGACAGTACGGGAGGGGCAAATTGGTATAATACATGGAACCTTGCAACCCCTGTGAATGACTGGTCTGGCGTTTCTGTAATTAATGGCAGGGTGATCTCTATTAATTTTGATATTCCCGGCGGTAATAACTTAATTGGAAGCATTCCTTCTGCATTGGGCGATCTTTCTAATTTAACCGAGCTTGACCTGGAGGCCAATGAATTAAGCGGCAACATTCCTGCTTCCTTAGGGAATCTTTCTAATTTAACCGAGCTTGACCTGGCGTACAATCAATTAAGTGGTAGCATTCCTGCCCAGTTGGGTAGTCTTTCTAAATTGCAAGAACTTTACCTTTATTATAATGAATTAAGCGGCAGCATTCCTGCAACGTTGGGCAATCTTTCTAATTTACAGGAGCTTGACCTTGATAATAATCAATTAAGCAGCAGCATTCCTCCTGCGTTGGGCGATCTTTCTAATTTAGAATATCTTTATCTTGATCATAATAAATTAAGCGGCACCATTCCTCCCCAGGTGGGCGATCTTTCTAATTTAACCGCGCTTTGGTTAAATAATAATCAGCTAAACCATGGCATTCCTGTTGGGTTCGGCAATCTTTTTAATTTAGAAGAACTTTATCTTGATTATAATAAATTAACCGACAGCATTCCTGTTGAGTTGGGCAATCTTTCTAAGTTAAGGTTTCTTGCTTTGGATTCCAATCAATTAAGCGGAAGCATTCCTGTGGCGTTGGGCAATCTTTCTGCTTTAACTTATCTTAACCTGGAGTACAACCAATTAAGCAGCAGCATTCCTGTTGCGTTGGGCGATCTTTCTAATTTGCAAGAACTTTATCTTGATCATAATCAATTAAGTGGCAGCATTCCTGTTGACTTCGGCAATCTTTCTAATTTGAATACTCTTGACTTAGAGTATGATCAATTAAGCGGGGGCATTCCTGTTGGTTTGGGTAATCTTTCTAAGCTAACTTATCTTCAGTTGGATGTCAATCAATTAAGTGGCGGCATTCCTGCAGAACTGGGTAATCTTTCTAATTTGACCTGGCTTTTGTTATGGGGCAATCAATTAAGCGGCAGCATTCCTTCAGCGTTAGGCAATCTTTCTAATTTAACCTGGCTTTGGTTAGGTGATAATCAATTAAGCGACAGCATTCCTACTACGTTGGACAATTTTTCTAATTTAACTGAGTTTGAGTTAGAGTACAATAAATTTACATTTGCAGGTATGGAGGGAATAGCAACGGCTTATAAAAATATTTTTGATACCATCCACTACTATCCAGATTATTCTGCATATGCCCCCCAGGCAACTATTCCTCTTCACTACCATGGAAGGCAGCTTTCGATTTCTGCGGGCGGCACGCTAGCTAATGATACTTATCGTTGGTATAAGGATAATGTGCTGTATGAGACCATTACAGGGGATTCTGTTTTGACCGTAACAACTATAGGCAACTATTATGTTGCTGTTACTAACAGTATTGCCAGCCTGCTTACGCTGTTCAGCGATACGGTTACTATAACAAGCTTGCCTGTTTCTTTATTGAGCTTTACCGCGAACAAAGAGGGAAATAAGAACCTGCTGCAATGGGCAACCACGCAGGAGATAAATAGTAGCTATTTTGGGGTGGAGAGGAGTAGTGATGGAGTAAACTTTACAAGTATTGGACAGGTGGATGCGGCGGGGAATAGTAGTTTGGCTAAGAGCTATTCGTTGGTTGATAGCAAACCTGTTAACGGTACTGACTATTACCGTTTGAAGATGGTGGATAAGGATGGGCAGTTTAGTTATAGCGAGGTAAGAAGTATTAATGAAGCGGTGAGTTTTGCAGTGAGTATTTATCCTAACCCGGTGCTGAGTAAGCTGAACCTGAACTTTAATAGTGATAAGGAGATGATGGCGGAGGTGGAGGTGGTTGATAATGAAGGGAAGGTGGTTGCTGAGCAGGAGATGGAGGTTTTGGCGGGGTTATCAATGCAGAGTATAAATGTTGGTTCGTTGATTAGTGGCAGTTATTATGTGAGGGTGGTTGGTAGTGAGGGCGAGACGGAGGAGAGGTTTGTGAAGGAGTAAGAAAGTTTGTAGTTTGTAGTTTGATGCGAAGGGGGAACCACTAAAGCACAAAGGCACGAAGGGACACAAAGCTTATGTGATAGGAGTGTAAAAATAGTTGTTGGTGAAGAATATAACAACGGCGAAAAGAGTAAATTTGGGCTTTAACTTTAATCTTTGGAGAATACACATTTAGTAAACATTATTATTCATGCCACAGCAGGTTCAATTGCCCTGATACTTGGGGTAATAGCCCTAAGCTCGAGAAAAGGGGGAAAGGTTCATGTAAAAACAGGGAAGATATTTACGTGGCTTTTAATCGTAATTATTTTAACCGCACTGCTGGGTGTTTTTGTATTTGGAAGAAATACATTTTTATTAGTGATAACTGCTTTGAGCGGTTATTATGGATTTTCAGGGTATAGAATTTTACTTACAAAATCAAATAAACCTCAACTTGCTGATATTATTTTTTCGGTTTTATCCCTTGTTTCAGTAGCATACTTTTTATACTATTTAAAAAACAATGGAATGTACTGGTCTCCTATCATTATTTATAGTACCGTTGGTGCATTGCTGATGATCATTTCTTACGACTTTGCCAGATACTTTATTCCAAGGGCTATATATAAAAGTAAAAGACTTTGGCTTTATGAACATATTTTTAAAATGACAGGAGCTTTTACTGCTTTGTTAGCTGCATTTTCAGGAACAGTATTTCCTAATTATAAGCCTTACAGCCAGTTCGTGCCTTCACTTTTAGGAACAATGTTGCAGATCGGCTTTATAGTTTACACTTACAGACAAAGTAAAAGACGTGTAATTATTCCCAATGAAATAATTATAAACTTCAATTGACAAGTAGTGATGCAGAAAGTGATCTTGATCGATTCATGGGGGCAAGAACCAAGGCTTTGGGACATAAGAGGCCTGCATAAGAGGGCTTTAAATAAATTGATCATTAATTAATTGAACGCCGTGAGCGGAAGAAACCTGGTTAAAAAAAATAAGGGTATTATTAAGGTTGGGGCCATGTTTTTTTCAATCTTCCCCCGAGCAATTTTAAGGGCCTTTTTGAACTGGAACAGAGGCACGCCAAGGTTTGTTTGGTGCCGGGATAAGGTATATGCTGGTGAAGAATTTATTTTTAAGTTGCGGTAATAATGTTTCCATAAGCCAAGGGGTATTTTTAAGAGGAATTGGAAACATATCAATAGGTGAGAATGTGAGCATACACCCGATGTGTTATATTGATGGGACAGGGGGATTGAAGATCGGGGATAATGTTTCTATTGCTCATGCATCGAGTATATTGACAACAAACCATGCCTGGGATGACATGGATATACCTATTAAATATAATAAGATCACATACGGAGTAGTTACTATTGAAAGTGATGTTTGGATAGGATGTGGATGCAGAATATTAGCAGGAATAAATATAGCAAGCAGATCGATCGTTGCAGCAGGTGCGGTAGTTGATAAAAATGTTGAGCCAAATGTGATCGTAGGAGGCGTCCCGGCCAGAGTTATTAAGAGAATGAATGGTGAGGGATGAGTGGAGAAGAGTGAGG
>CAVYTF010000029.1:0-158688 GCA_963771435.1 uncultured Bacteroidota bacterium
GGTGATGAAGTGGAAAGAACCGGCCGTGTAATGGACATTCCTGTTGGTAATGCATTGATCGGAAGAGTGATCGATCCATTAGGCCAACCTATGGATGATAAAGGCCATATTGCTCATACACAAAGGTTGCCTATTGAGCGGCCCGCCCATGCTATCATGGATCGCGCAGCAGTAAACGTTCCTTTGCAAACAGGCATAAAAGTGATCGATGCATTGATACCGATAGGCAGGGGGCAGCGGGAACTGATCGTCGGCGACCGCCAGACCGGCAAAACAGCTATTGCCATTGATGCGATAATTAACCAGAAAGATAAAAATGTACTGTGCATTTATTGCGCTATCGGGCAGCGTGCCTCTGCAGTTGCAAAAGTAATTTCCAACCTGAAAGAAAAAGGTGCGCTTGACTATACCGTTGTTGTGGTGGCGGAAGGAAATGACTCGCCGGGGTTAGAATATATAGCGCCTTATGCTTCCACCAGTATTGCTGAATACTTTATGGAGCAGGGGCGTGATGTTCTTATTGTTTATGATGACCTGACGCACCATGCGCGAGCCTATCGCGAACTTTCACTTTTACTGCGGAGGCCTCCGGGCCGAGAAGCATTTCCTGGCGATATATTTTATATCCATTCAAGATTGCTGGAAAGGGCAACACACCTGACCCCTGAGCTCAAGGGAGGGTCACTGACTGCTTTGCCCATCATTGAAACGGAGGCGCAGGACATTTCTGCATATATACCCACTAATCTTATTTCTATTACGGACGGGCAGATATATCTTTCCCCAAAGCTATTTGAGTTAGGGATTTTACCTGCTGTTGATGTGGGCAAATCGGTATCGCGTGTTGGCGATGAGGCTCAATTGCCGGCTTATCGTTCCATTGCCAGCCTGAAACTTGAATATGCCCAATTTGAAGAATTAGAAAGCTTTGCCCGTTTCGGCACAAGGTTGGATGAAAATACTAAAAAAGTAATCGAACATGGAAAGCGCATCCGGGAATGCCTGAAGCAGCCTGAGTTGCAGCATATACCGGTTTCAGAGCAAATAGTAGAACTTCTTGCATTAACAAACGGCCTTTTTGACAATATAGCAATTGAAAAAATAAAGGATGCTGAAAATGCACTGGTAACAGGCAGCAATAGTTTTCCTGCTGAACTTTTAAAGAGAGTACTATCCGATGAAAAAATGACCAATGAAGACCATGCAACTATTTTAAAGCTCGCTAAAGATGCACTTGCACCTTTTCAGGATAAGCTAGCTCCTGCTGAAAATAAAAAGTAATGGATACTTTAGAAAGCATACGCAGCAAATCTGAAGGGGCAAAAGACCTCAAGTCCGTTGTCAGCGCTATGAAAGCAATGGCATCCTCAAACATTGTCCAGTATGAAACTTCTGTTGGTGCGCTTGCAGACTATTATCATACCGTTGCTTTAGGTATTATCGCATACTTCAGTGCAGAAAAAATTGAAGGAATAAAAACAAAAGAAGAGGCCAAGGCAACCAAAGAAAAATTGACCTGTGCCATCGTTTTTGGGTCAGACCAGGGCCTGGTTGGCCAATTCAATGATCTGATGGCAGACTTTGTATCAAAATCATTAAAAGCTTTGCCGGGCAAAAAAGAAATTTGGGTGGTGGGTGAAAGAGTGCAGTTATTATTATCCGATATGGAGTTCTCTGATACAAAATTGTACCATGGCCCTAATTCCGTCAATGAAATTACGCCCCTGGTTCAGCAAATTTTGATAAAAAGCGAGCAAAGCCATGAAAAACAGGACATACAGGAGTTTTATATTTTTCATAATAGACCAAAAGCCGCCGCTGGATACGAACCGGTAATGCAACGTTTTTTGCCATTGGATGAAAAATGGAAAGATAGCTTGCAGCAGATCCAGTGGCCTACAAAATTACCTCCCCAAATAGCAGGTGCCGCAAAGCCAACATTATTGGCGCTCATCAATGGCTACCTTTTTGTTTCATTATTTAAAGCTTGCGCTGAATCCTTAGCCAGCGAGAACGCAAGCCGTTTAGAAGCCATGCAGCGTGCAGAAAAAAATATTGGTGACTTGCTGGATGACCTTAACAAGAAATACAACCGTCTGAGGCAAAGCTCCATCGATGAAGAATTGTTTGATGTAGTGGCTGGTTTTGAGGCTTTAAAAAAAGAGTAAAACAAATTATAAACTTATGAATACAGAAAAATTAAACACTCATCACTTGTATGGTTTTTTGCCAACAGACTATGAAGGGATTGAAATTCTTGCAAAATTTGCGCTTGACATGCGCTGGTCATGGAAACATGCTTCTGATGACTTATGGCAGGAACTTGATGAAAATCTGTGGAAGCTTACACATAACCCATGGATAATACTTCAAACTGTTTCGCGCGATAAGCTGGAGCAAAAATTGGGCGATGCAGGTTTTCGCCAAAGAATGAACGATCTGGCTGAACAAAAGAAAACCGCAATATCAAAACCTGCATGGTTTCAGAATAAACATGCAGGGTCGGCCCTCACTTCTGTCGCCTATTTTAGTATGGAGTTTATGCTCAGCGAAGCGCTCCCCATTTATGTTGGCGGGTTAGGAAATGTTGCCGGCGACCAGCTAAAATCTGCCAGCGACCTTGGTGTGCCGGTTACTGCTATTGGTTTGTTATATCAGCAGGGATATTTCCGTCAGGAGATAGATAAATACGGCACACAGCAAGCGCTCTTCCCTTACAACGATCCCGGCCAGCTACCCATCACGCCCCTGCGGTTGCCCAGCGGTGAGTGGCTGCGGCTGAAAATATCTTTATCCGGCTTTCCGGTTTGGCTGCGTACCTGGCATGTGCAGGTGGGCAGGGTACAATTGCTCCTTTTGGATACCAACGATCCGGCCAACCTGCCAACCGACCGTAGCATCACCAACGAAGTGTATGGCGGAGGTTCTGAACAACGAATAAAGCAGGAGATCATATTAGGCATAGGCGGCTTGAAATTATTACAGGCCCTCAATATAAAACCGCAGGTCTGCCACATGAACGAAGGCCATGCCGCTTTCCTCGTGCTGGAACGCGCAAGCCAGTTTATGCATGAGTCCGGCCTCTCTTTCCAGGAAGCGCTCGCTGTCACCCGCGCTGGCAATTTATTCACCACCCATACCGCTGTTGCTGCCGGCTTCGACCATTTTAGCCCTTCGCTTATGTATCAATATCTTGGTGCTTATGCAAAGGATGAACTCGGTCTTGAATTTAATGAGATGATGAGCCTCGGGCGCATGGATGCCGCTAACACCTCCGAAAGTTTTAACATGGCCTATCTCGCCATCCGCGGAAGCGGCGCTGTCAACGGAGTCAGCAAGTTGCATGGCAAAGTAAGCCGCCATCTTTTTGAATACCTTTTTCCACGATGGCCAACACCGCAGGTGCCAGTCGGTTACGTAACAAACGGTGTTCACATGCCAAGCTGGGATTCCGAACTCAGCGATAAGGTTTGGACAGACGCTTCCGGAAAAGACCGCTGGCTGGGAGAAATGAATACGCTGGAAGACGATATCAACAAATTACCCGATGAAACAATTTGGCAACTCCGCAGCACTTGCCGCCACAACTTTGTGCAATTTGCACGTCACAGGTTTCAAAAGCAGGTAATCGTTTCCGGCCAGGCGGAATTATCAGAAATTGCAAGTGGCATATTCAACCCGGAAACCCTCACACTGGGCTTTGCACGTCGTTTTGTTCCTTATAAAAGGCCAAACCTCTTGCTGCATGATGAAGAAAGGTTCATTCGCATACTAACCAACCCGCAGCGTTCCGTGCAATTGGTTATTGCAGGCAAAGCGCCTCCGTTCGATGAATCGGGCAAAGATCTGATAAGGCAGTGGGTGCAGTTTATCCAGCAGCATGATTTATACAACCATGTAGTATTTTTAAGTGATTATGATATGCTGCTCACAGAACACTTCGTGCAAGGCGTTGACGTTTGGGTCAATACGCCTCGCCGCCCATGGGAAGCCTGCGGCACAAGCGGCATGAAGGTGCTGGTGAATGGCGGCATCAATTTGTCGGAACTGGACGGATGGTGGGCTGAAGCTTACACGCCTGAAGTAGGCTGGGCGCTGGGCGATGAACAGGAACATGGCGACGACCCGGCCTGGGACGCTGCCGAAGCAGAAGCGCTGTATGAACTGCTGGAAAAACAGGTGGTTCCCGAATTTTATACCCGCAACGAAAGAGGAATACCGGCAAGATGGGTAGAGCGCATTAGAAAAAGCATGGCTATATTAACCCCGGCGTTTTCTGCAAACAGGACAGTGCGTGAGTACACCGAAAAATATTACCTGCCCGGCGCTGAAAACTATCTAAAACGCGCTGCCGGAAAAGGGGCTTTGGGAGCCGGTATAATTAAATTACAGCAGGAGCTAAATGACAAATGGGGTAAAATAGCATTTGAGAATGAACAAATAGATGCCGTTGAGAATGGGTATAAATTTCATCTCTCCATTTTCCTGGATGATATAAGCCCGGATATTGTTTCAGTGGAATTATATGCAACCGGCGTCAACAATGCCCCTCCTGAAATAATAAAGATGGAATACGTGGCAAGCCAAACCAAGGAAGGAAAATATGCTTATCATGCGCAGGTAACCACCACCCGTCCCCAAAATGATTATACTGCCCGCATCATCCCGAATTATGAAGGCGTTTCCATTCCCTTGGAAGATAACCACATCCTTTGGCAGCATTAAAAAGCAGGTATAATGGCAAGGACAGCGCCTTAGTCGGAGCCCACAGCGCCTTAGTCGGAACCCACAGCACCTTAGTCAGAGGTCACATCGGCTTGAAGTAAAACAAAAGTTTTTTTATCATTACTCATTTCTTCCTACCTTCCGCGAACGAAAGTTGCATGCCCATTTTGGCTGGCAACTTTTGTGCTATTAAAAACCAATACATGCAGAATTTCCCGCAGGATTACAATTGCAGCGATGATATTTGGGATGAGATGTGTGTGAACCAAAACGTGCGGGACCAATACCAAAAGGTATTTCAGGCTTTACAACATCTGAATGTTAAGGACCTGCAGCAAAAAGACAGGCTTGCTGCTGAGCTTTTTATGAACCAGGGCATCACCTTTACTGTTTACAGCGATAATGAGGGTATTGAAAGGATATTTCCGTTTGATATTATTCCGCGTATCATCACTTCGGCTGAATGGGGCCAGGTGGAAAAGGGCATTACTCAACGGTTAAAAGCGCTTAATCTTTTCCTGAAGGATATTTATAACAATCAGCAGATAGTAAAAGACAAAATTGTTCCTGCTGCGCTCATTGCTTCCTGCCCGCATTATATTCGTGAAGTGCATGGTGTGAAAGTGCCGTATGATATATATGTGCATATTTCGGGCATTGACCTGATACGTGGCGATGATGGCAAGTTTTATATTCTTGAGGATAACCTGCGCACGCCATCCGGTGTGAGCTATATGCTGGAGAACAGGGAGGTGACGAAAAGAATTTTTCCTGAAATGCTTGTTGCAAATAAAGTGCGCATGGTGAATAATTACCCGCTGCTGCTGCACCAGATACTTCAATCGCTTGCGCCAACTCAAATATCAAAACCAACCGTGGTGCTGCTTACGCCAGGCGTTTATAACTCCGCTTATTATGAGCATACTTTTCTTGCGCGGCAAATGGGCGTGCCGCTGGTGGAAGGCAGAGACCTGGTGATAGACAACCAGAAAGTATTTATGAAAACTACTTCAGGGCTTTCGCAGGTGCATGTTATTTACAGGAGGATCGATGATGAATATCTCGATCCGCTGATGTTTAAACCTGACAGTGCGCTTGGCGTTCCGGGCATTATGAGCGCCTACAGAAAAGGGAATGTGGCTATTGTGAACGCAATAGGCAATGGCGTTGCAGATGATAAGGCCGTGTATGCTTATGTGCCTGCAATGATAAAATATTATCTCAATGAAGAGCCTGTTTTATCAAATGTTCCTACATACCATTTAAATGATGCTGAAGTAAGGAAGTTTGTTTTTGAGAATATTCAAAACATGGTGATCAAACGAACCAACCAGAGTGGTGGTTACGGGATGATCATGGGAAATAAAATAGATGAACAGGACTGGATAAAAGCAAAGGCCGTGATAGAAGCAGAGCCGCGTAGTTTTATTGCGCAGCCGATCATTAAACTATCCACAGTGCCTTGTTTTATCAATGGCAGGTTTGAGCCCCGCCATGTTGACCTTCGCCCTTATGCATTGTGCGGGCCGGGTGGAACGCATATTGTGCCGGGCGGCCTCACACGCGTGGCTTTGCGGGAAGGCTCGCTGGTTGTTAATTCATCACAGGGAGGAGGCAGTAAGGATACATGGGTGGTTGATTAGGTTGGGCTGGGAGCGACTTGAAATGATCAAAACTTATTAAACAAAAACTATCAGCTAAAAGCTAAAACATGCTAAGCAGGATCGCAGATTCTTTATTCTGGCTGAACCGTTATATGGAGCGCGCGGATGGATTGCTTCGTGTGATGCAGACAAATTATATTTTGTCGCTGGACAAAGGGGTAAATAATAATATTACCTGGAAACCCATGCTGGAGATCTTTACAAATGCGGACGAAGACAAAATTGCATTGCTTGAAAATGATACAGACGCTACACTTAAGCTGCTAATACTGGATACAGAGAATTTTAATTCACTAAAAGTGATCCTCACACGTGCACGGGAAAATGCACGCGGTGTACAGGATCACATCACCAAAGAAGTGTGGGAGCAGGTTAATTTTATGTATCATTTGATCAACAGCCAGCAGCTTGCCTCAAAGCTGAATGCGGGCGAGGGGTTAGAAATGATCGAAACACTGTCACGAAACAGTCTTTTGTTCACGGGCATTTTTGATACCACCATGCCACGTGGCATTGGCTGGAATTTTATGAATGTTGGACGGTACATAGAACGCTGCGCGCAAACAATAGAGATCGTTGACAAACAATACCGCTACATTGAATACAACATGCAAAACCACCAGGACATTATACAATGGCGGTATTTATTGCTTTCGCTTTCAGGTTATGAGCTTCATTTAAAAACATACCGCACCACTGATTACAACAGCAACGTCCTCCACCAGGTATTGATCAATCCGCAGTTTACACGTTCTGTTTTTTATTCGCTTAAACGTGTTGAAAAATATTTAAACGATGTGGTGAACGAAAACTCAACAATGGATAACGAGGCGCTGGTAAGGGTGTTTGGAAGATTGTACAGCCATGTGCAATATGCCGATTTCGATGAATTGAACGGCGTTGTATTGCAGCAGTTCCTTTTTAAATTGCGCCGTGACCTCTCAGAGTGCAATAAAAAGCTTGCACAAAATTTTTTCTCTTATTCGTAGTTACGCACTAAATTTTCAAACAATTAAATGATCAGAAGGAATGCCCGTTTTTAAAATACATCATATAACCAAATACGAATACGACAGGCCGGTAAGGGAAAGCGTGAATGAAATAAAGATATTTCCTTACATAGGGGACGGGCAGGAAATTCTCATGCAGGAATTGCTCATTACCGGTCAACCGGAGGTGCAGGTTTTTATTGATTATTGGGGGAACAAGATCGGGTTGTTCAATGTATTGGTACAGCATAAAGAGTTAGTGATAGAAAGTAAACTGGTCATAAGAACCACTACTCCCTCGGAACTATCATTTGACTATCTAAAGGGATTTGATGACTTGCAAACAGAAACGGACGGGGACATACGCCTGCTCGAACTCTCAACGGCAGACCATGTTGATTCGCAGGAACTGATCAATGTAATAGCAAAGGAAATATTAGCTGAAGATAAAACTGTCGCAATAACTGTGTCACAATGCGCCACCTACATTTATAAGAATTTTCAGTACGTCAAAGGCATCACCAATATTTCAACAACAGTAGATGAAATTCTTGCCCATCACAGCGGTGTTTGCCAGGACTTTGCCCATTTAATGTTACAGATTTTGCGTACGCTTAATATACCTGCTCGCTATGTCAGCGGATACATTTGTCCCAATAAGAACGGCATGCGCGGCGAAGGCGCTACACATGCTTGGGTGGAAGCCTACCTGCCCGGTCATGGCTGGGCGGGCATTGACCCCACCAACAACGTGTGGGTAACAAACACCCATGTAAAACTAGCCGTTGGCAGGCATTTTAATGACTGCACACCTATTAAAGGCACTTTTAAAGGCCCTGCAAAGCAGCTACTTTCTGTGTATGTTTCGGTCGCTTATGAAGACGGCAACACATTTGAAGAAAAAAACCATGTGCAACTCCGCCTCGAGCTCTCCACGCCTGACGAAGTACTAATTGACGAAACTTTTGCTGCGCAGCAGTAATGGAAAGAGGAGTTACTGAGGGAGGAAGGCTACAAAAAAGCCCCGCAAAACTTGCAGGGCTCTTAAAATATCTGTAGTTACTTATATCTTAAAATGCGAGAACGCTTTATTAGCCTCCGCCATTCTATGTGTATCTTCTTTCTTCTTGAAAGCAGCGCCTTCACCCTTTGCAGCAGCAATTATTTCATTAGCCAGTTTATCGGCCATTGTCTTGCCATTCCTTTCGCGGCTAAAACGGATAAGCCATTTCATGCTCAGGGAAATCTTTCTGTCAGCCCGTACTTCTGCAGGTATCTGAAAGGTAGCCCCCCGATCCTGCGGCTGCGTACTTCCACGGAAGGAGTAACATTTGCTACTGCCCTTTTCCATGTTTCGTACCCGTCTTCGCCGGATATCTTGGTCACTTTATCAACAGCATCATAAAAAATAGTGATAGCAGTGCTTTTTTTGCCCTGCCACATAATGTTGTTGATGAACCGAGTAACAAGTTTATCATTAAAGCGCCCATCTGGTGCTAAAGGAAGTTTCTTGGCTTGAGCTTTTCTCATGTACTGTAATAAATATTGTTTGAATTATTTTTTAGCGACTGCTTTTGCCTTTTTAGTACCATATTTAGAACGGCTTTTCTTACGGTCTTTTACGCCGGCAGTATCAAGGCTCCCGCGCACAATATGATAACGAACCCCTGGCAAGTCTTTCACACGGCCCCCGCGTATCAGCACAATGGAGTGTTCCTGCAGGTTATGCCCTTCTCCGGGTATATAAGCTATCACTTCTATCTTGTTGGTCAAACGTACTTTGGCAACCTTGCGCAAAGCCGAGTTTGGTTTTTTAGGAGTAGTGGTGTACACCCTTGTGCAAACGCCGCGGCGTTGCGGGCATGCATCCAAAGCCCTGGATTTACTCTTTGCCCTGATTATTTCACGGCCTTTTCTAACTAACTGCTGTATTGTAGGCATTTGAACCTCTTAATTTTTAGGACGGCGAAGGTAGAGAAAAATAATTAACAATGAAAAATTTACTATAAAAATTTGTCTTTCAGGTCAAAATAAATAGAATTAGGGAGTGACGACTTACTTTAGTTGCTTTATCTTTTACTGCAACTTGACTATGGTTTATTCGAATTAAACTTCTCTTTGCGCCCTTTGTGTTTCTTCCTTTGTGCCCTTTGTGGTTCTCTCTCCCTCACCATTCACTACTTACCACTCACCAATTTCACACCTTAAACATCCACCCATGCACATCCTCCGCTTTCCCTTCCCTTATAGCATTCAGCCTCTTTTTCACTTCCACACAAACATCCCATTTTTCCACGTCAAATTCCATCACAATATCACGGTAACGCAGTTCCTTTATCATCGAAATAATAGCCGCTGTCCCCGTTCCAAACACTTCATGCAACAGGCCCTTCTTATATGCCTCCACCAGGTCCTCAATATTTATCCTTCTTTCTTCCGTAGGTATTCCCATTTCCTGTAAAATGGTTATAACCGTATCCCTTGTAACTCCCTCTAAAATAGTCCCCTCTTCCAGCGAAGGTGTAACAGCAACCCCATCGATTAAAAAGAAAACATTCATCATCCCCACTTCCTGCAGCCACTTATGCTCAAACGCATCCGTCCACAGCACTTGGTCGTAACCCATTTTTCTTGCCTCTGTAGCTGCCAGCATGCTCCCGCCATAATTCCCACCATTCTTTGCAAAACCAACCCCGCCTGGTGCCGCACGAGTATATTTTTCCTCAACATAAATTTTCATCGGTGTAGCTAGGTATGGCCCCGTTGGGCTAAGTATAATAAGGAACTTATAGTTTGAAGAAGGCCTCACCCCAAGCATCGTATCCGTAGCTATCATAAACGGCCTTATATAAAGCGAATGGTCCTTTTTTGCAGGTATCCAGCTCTTGTCCAGCTCTATCAGTTGCCTCATCCCTTCAATAAAAATTTCTTCCGGCACTGTGGGCATATCCATACGCGCAGCAGAAATATTAAAGCGGCTAAAATTCTCTAGCGGGCGGAATATAAATGCTTCCCCCTCCTCATTTTTAAACGCCTTCATCCCTTCAAAAATGGTCTGCCCGTAATGAAAAGCCGCCAGCGAAGGTTCAAGGAGCAGTGGTTGGTAAGGCTTTATCTCCACATTTTTCCATTCGCCGTTCTCGTAATCCGCTTCCAGCATGTGGTCGGTAAAATACTTCCCGAAAGGCAGGTTCTCCAAACTCAGGTCGTTAAGTTTGCTCCTTTCCGCTTTTGTAACATTAAAGTCCAGCGCTTCTGTCATAACTGTAAATTTGCTGCAAAGAAAATGAAAAAATAAAAACTAACAAGCGTTAACTATCGCAAATAATTTGCCATGAAAATAAACTTACCCGATTTCGTAATTGCAGATTTATACAAAGACTGTTTGGTCATTGACAATGTTGCAATTGAAAACAAAAAAACAGCAGCAAAAGTTTTAATGGTTCAAAATGGGGAAGAGAAAGAAAAACCACAAGACTTCTGGTTAGGCGCCAACAAAAAGAACATCCTTTTTTTGGTCCATGCAACCGATGCCATTTACATAAAGGACGAACACCTCGCCACCCTCACAAAAATACTCGAAGCATTAAGGATGAACCTGGCTGATGTCGCCATCATCAACCACCTTTGCACCCCCAAAAGTTTTCAGGAACTAAAAGAAACCCTCCATCCAAAATTCATCTTCCTTTTCGGTTTCGGTTTAAAACATTTGCACATCCCATTTACCATCCCCGACTACCAAGTACAGCAATACGACAACTGCACCTTCATGACCGCCCCCTCCATAACCCTCTCCTCCTCCAACACCGATGCAATAAAAAAAGAAAAAAAACTCCTCTGGGATAACCTAAAAAAAATATTCAAAGTCTGAAATATATTTGTACTGAGAATAAACAACTAAACTTCTTATGAAAAAAATACTCCTCTTATCTTTTTCCATTTTTCTAATTTTTGCATTTTCATGTAGGCAAGATGGGTTTATTCTAAATGAAAATTTCAATTCAAATAAAATTGGTTGGTCAGAAGAAATTACTCAATCGCACAGAGTAGAAATTAAAGATGGATTTTTATACATTTATTCAATAGATACATCCAAACAACAAACAAGTTGCGGCCCTCAGAATACTTCATTTTTATGGGATTTACCCAAAAAATATGAAATTGAAGCTTTTATTAAGGATTTAGGCTATTGTAATTCAGTGCACTATGGAATTATTCTAAGAAGTGCTACGCTAGAGTATAAATTTTCATTTTCTGACTCGGGCGAAGCAGAAGTGAAGGAATGGGATTATAACAGAGGGTTTAATAATTCATTCTTTACCCCAGCTTTTTATGAAAATATCAAATCATATGATGTCGGTAAAGATTTTAAGATTATAATAGAAAATAGAAAGTTCTCTTATTTTATTAATGATAGCTTGATGGGAGAAGGTATATTAAAATCAAAGTCATGGCAGGATATTCGATTTTTTACAACCACAGGATCAAAAATAAAAGTCGATTATCTGCGAATTATTAAATAATAATACACTATACCCTATCTTAAAACATTTTTAGAAAAGCTTTGATTTTTTACAATTAGTCGAACGATATACATCCCTGAAGCTTCATTATTTAAATTAAGTGGAATGCTATAAGTGCCTTCGTTTAAAACACCTTCGTTGATTGTCTTAATAACATCGCCATTTATGGAAACTATTTGAATCACAACAGTATATTGTTTATCAAGCTGGATTTCCACAACGGGAGTATTACTTGAATTACCAAGGATAGACCAACTGAATTTATCAAATGTGAGGTCTATTATCGGCGAATAATTGTAACTCTCATCAAAATTTATTTGTTTTAAACGATAATAGTTGTTTCCACTAATGAGTTTGGGATCCGAAAAAGTATAGTTATTTACATTCTCTTCGGTTCCGAGGCCAGCAACAAAACCGATTGGGGCAAAAGTTTTACCATCATTGCTTTTCTCTACATCAAAACCTTTATTATTAATTTCATTCGTGGTTTCCCATGTAAGAATAGCTTGTCCATTTTGTTCGATCCCATTAAAATTTAATAGTGAAACAGGTAATGCTCCCGCATCATTATTATAAGAAACTATCGCAAAATTTAACCCTGATGACCCACCTGCTATACCGGCAGCATATATTTTGTTTGAGTAAAGCAGAATTGAATACGCCGTGCCATTTAAATCCCCTATAGGTGTTATCACATAGCCTTTATTCCCAAATGATGTATCAATTACACCCAATGCACTTAACCGTGCTGTTTCAAACGTTTCAGGATTTATGCTTGAAGTATCATTACCAGTTATTAGTATTTTCCCGTCATTTTCCAGGGCTACAGAAAAAATATCAAAAAAAGAAAAATTAGGAGAATTAGAGCCAACTATTCCATTTGTTCCAAAACTACTGTCAAATGTCCCGTTAATATTATATCTTACAACCATATCTCCATTGCATGCTGCCAGAATTTTTCCATCGTTTTGGAAGACTATTCCATTACTTGATTCAAGCCCCAGGTTGGCAGAAGATTCAGCAAAACCTTCGTTACCGAAACTACTATCCAATGCACCTGTTGAATCAAATCGCGCAATATATGGGTATCCTCCCGCAATAATTTTGCCGTCAGCCTGAATTGCAGTACAATAGAGGCTTTCCAGCAACGCATTTGATACAATTCCGTCAGTACCAAAACTACTGTCAAGTGTTCCATTGCTTTTAAATCTCATAAGAATTTGAGACCCTTCGGATCCTCCTAGTATGATTTTTCCGTCATTTTGTAAGGCTACAGAATATCCCTGCAAGCTCGTATTTGCTATAATGCCATTAATGCCAAAACTGCTGTCTAATGTTCCGTTTGTATTAAATCGTGCAAGCGGCAGATTCTCCAGTTCCTGCTTCAATGATCTTACCATCCGGTTGTATTGCCAATGCCCAGGCAATTGAAAATGAACCGGAGGTCGGAAGAATAATTATACCGTTTGTTCCAAATGTGCTGTCCAAGTTCCCAGTGGTATTAAAACGGGCTAATGCAATTTGAGAGGCAGGGCTTAAGTATTGCCCGGCCAAAACGATTTTACCGTCTGTTTGAATAGCCATCGCGTTTTCACCTGCTCCATCAATTCCGATTGGGTTTGTTACTATCCCTCCATTTCCAAACGAGGTGTTAAGGCTTCCTGCCCTTTGAGCGACTGTTAACGTCAAAAAAGAAAATTGAAATAATATGCTTAAACAGAACAAAGAGTATATTTTTTTCATAAGTATTTTTTACAAACTTGAATAATTGTAGGTCTTTTTAGTATTAATATGTAAATGTACCTAGTAATGAAGAAACGTATAAATTTTATAGCAAATAAGGGATAATGAAAAACAAAACTGATAAAACTTGCTCCCTTTTGTCGCAGGGTCTTCACGGCATAGCTAGTGCGCTGGCTGAGACCCTGCATTGAATAAATTGTTATTCCCTTTACTTTGCCAACATCATCTTCTTAGTATCTATCAGCCTCCCATCGATCAGCAAAGAATACTGGTACATCCCCGCCGCCATTTCGCTTCCGCCGATAACCTGCTTTCCGTACCCACTATTAGCAAGTGCATAAGTCTTCAATACATTTCCTGAAATATCCACAACCATCAACTGTGCACTGTGAAACCCCTGCGGGATGTAATAACTGATATAAGAGCTCCCGTTAAACGGGTTTGGCACATTCTGGTCGAGCCTCGGTGCGTCTGTAATATTTGCCACCTGCTTATCACTCACCGGCGCCTGCATACTTGAAGAAAAACTATTGCAGCATTGGCTCATTGCAGACTCTATCTGGCTGATTTTGGTATTGATATCGTTTAACTCTTGGTGAAGCAGGGCATTATCAGATTGCAATTGAGCATTTTGCTCCTGCTGATGTACGTTATCATTTTTCAAAGAATCATTTTGCACACTCAACTCTTGCACCGCCTTCACCAGCGGCACCACAAATTCGCTATACCGAAGGCTGTAAAGGTCATGATCGTTTTGAGGCTTCACTACTCCGCTAAAATCATAATTAACCTTTTCGGCTGCTGCTTCCACATCCTGCGCTAAAAAGCCTGTCATCTGTTTCTTCTCAAGATCATATTTACCCGGTATGTCAATTGTTTTGTCTGCATTTGTCATTTGGTTTTCTTTGTGCAGATTCAGCTTGTAAGTAACCGGGGTCAGCAGGTTTATAAAAGCAAGGCCGGGCACATTTTGCTGTATGATATTCTTTATACGCTTATCGCTGTAGGTACTAAAATTTACTTCGCCTCTTATTACAGTAACAGACGTGTTGCCAACTTCCACCATATTGCTGGCGCTTGCTGAGCTGCCCACACCCGCTCCTATACCTGTCCAGTTACTTGTAGTACCACCTTCAGGGTAAGCATCATCGCCCAACGCTGTATTATAATTAGCAGTGGTTGCATACATTGAGTGATATCCAACACTTGTATTACCGGTACCTGTTGTATTAGAATCAAGAGCTTCGTAACCTATAGCAGTATTTTCATTCCCGGTGGTGTTAGAATAAAGAGCCTCAAATCCATGTGCAGTATTGTTTGATCCGGTAGTGTTAGAATAAAGAGCCACGGATCCATTTGCAGTGTTGTATTGCCCCGAAGTGTTAGAATAAAGCGCCTGAACCCCATTTGCAGTATTGAGTCCCCCAATTGTGTTAGAATAAAGCGCCTCAAAGCCATTTGCAGTATTGTTTGACGCGGTATTAGAATAAAGGGCTTCGAATCCATTTGCAGTATTGCTTGAGCCGGTTGAATTAAAATAAAGAGATTGATAACCTGTAGCAACATTTTGGATCCCCGTTGTATTAGAATAAAGCGCCTCGAACCCGTCAGCGGTAAGGTTGCTCGTAAGATTGAAAAAAAGCGCTTGGTATCCCTCAGCGGTATTATTACTCCCTGCAGTATTAGAATAAAGTGTTCCTGCGCTATTGGCTGAATTGAAGCTTCCTGTGGTGTTACTGTGGAGAGCATTTGAACCACTTGCTTGGTTATAGTTACCAGTGGAATTAGATAGCAATGAATAATATCCATTCGCAGTATTGTTATTACCTGTATTATCGTTTCCGAGAGCATTTGCGCCTGTGGCAGTGTTATCTGACCCCGTTGTGTTAGAATATAGGGCGTCGTAGCCATTTGAAGTATTATAACCTCCAGTTGTGTTAAAATAAAGTGCTTGGAAGCCATTAGCAGAATTGTAACCACCTGTTGTGTTAGAATATAGTGCCTGATAGCCGTTTGCAGTATTCACATATCCCGTTGTGTTAAAATAAAGTGCTTGGTAGCCGTTTGCAGCATTGTCAAACCCTGTCGTGTTATAAAAAAGCGCCTGATACCCATTTGCAGTATTTTCACTCCCTGTCGTATTAGAATAAAGAGATTCTAAGCCTGTAGCTGTGCTAAAACTCCCTGTCGTATTAGAATAAAGTGCCGCATAACCATTTGCATTGTTGCCAGATCCTGTCGTATTAAAATAAAGGGATTGGAACCCATTTGAACTATTATAATTCCCCGTCGTATTAAAATAAAGAGATCGATATCCCGTAGCCACATTACCTGCACCCGTCGTATTTGAATACAACGATTCATACCCTACAGCAGTAAGGTTGCTCACTGTGCTGCTAAACAGCGAACCATACCCAACAGCAGTATTATTGCTGCCGCTTACATTCGTATAAAGGGACTGCCCGCCATTTGCAAGGTTATAACTGCCCGTCGTGTTATAATTAAGCGTTTGGCGCCCGATTCCTGTATTATACTGCCCCGTTGTGTTGTATTGCAATGTTGTAGCCCCGTTCGCAACGTTAAACGAACCCGTAAGGCTAATTCCCCCTAATGCAGCATATCCAAGCGCGGTATTTTCGATTGGCGGATTACTGCCTGAAGCGTTTTGAAGGCACAGGTATCCGATGCCTGTATTATAATGACTGCCCGTATAAGTACCCTCCACAATACCCCCCTTCCTGCCGTCAAGAACAAAGTTTAATGGAAATGCATTTGTAGTGCCCAACACATTACCGCTAACAGCTGCATTACCTGTCAGGCTCCAGCTCTGTGCAAATACAGCCTGTGTTATTACTAATAACAAGGCTCCGAAGAATACAATTTTTCTCATGGCTTTTAATTTTAAAACAAGGTAAGGGATTTTTATTAACGAAATAAAAAAAGCCACTCCTTTCAGAATGGCTTTCAATTCTCAATTTTCAATTATAACTTCTCAATTTGCCTTCACCATCTTCTTCGTATCGATCAGCTTCCCGTCTATCAGCAAAGAATACTGGTACATTCCTGCCGCCATCTCGCTCCCGCTGATAACTCGCTTCCCATACCCGCTATTAGCAAGCGCATAAGTCTTTAACACATTTCCTGAAATATCCACCACCATCAACTGTGCACTATGAAACCCTTGCGGAATATAATAGCTGATATACGAACTCCCGTTAAACGGATTAGGCACATTCTGGTCAAGCTTTGGCTGATCAGGAATATTGCTGATCTGCTGATCGCTGACCGCAGGCTGCATAGTTGATGAAAAACTATTGCAGCACTGGCTCATTGCTGATCGCATTTGTGCAATAGTATTTTTCAAATCGTTTAATTGCTGCTGCTGCGAATCAAGCTGTTTTTGTTGTGTATCAACCTTTGTATTTAAAGCTGTATTAGTTTGTTTCAACGAATCATTCAACTCCTGCACTGCTTTCACCAGCGGCACCACAAACTCTGCATACCGCAAACCATACAGGTCTTTGCTATTCTTAGCAGGGTCAACACCGCTAAAATTGTAGTTTACTTTTTGTGCTGCTTTCTCTACGTCCTGGGCTATAAATCCTGTATAAACAATTCCTTCTTTAGCAGTACGTGCAGCCATTTGTTCCTGTGTAGGCTGTGCGGCATTGCCGTCTTTATCTTTCATTACAGGCCGTTGCACTATTTTATCAACAGCATCAAGGTCAAGATTATAAGTAACAGGCTGCAATTGGTTAATAAATGTAAGGCCGGGTACATTTTGCTGTATATTCTTTTTCACCCTGCCATCACTTATGTTGGTCCAATTGGCATAGCCGCCAATACTTGTTACATTAAGATCGCCTATGCGTACCTGGTAGCTTGCTGTGGCGGTAGCATAGCTGCCAAAAGCACCGGCATCGGTATAATTACCTGCATTTACATCAGCATAATATCCTTCCGCAGTATTTTCATTCCCCGTGAGGTTGGCATTAAGCGCCACATACCCATTTGAAGTGTTGGAACTGCCGGTAGTGTTGCTGTAAAGTGCACCAGACCCATTTGCAGTGTTGTAATTTCCTATGGTATTGAAATAAAGGGACTGAGATCCATTTGCAGTGTTATAACTCCCTGTGGTGTTAGAATAAAGAGCCCCAGTACCACCTGCAGTATTGAATTCCCCCGTAGTGTTAGAATAAAGCGCCTGAGCCCCATTTGCAGTATTATCGAAGCCTGAAGTGTTGGAATAAAGCGATTGATAGCCATTTGTAGTATTATAAACTCCTGTAGTATTCAAATAAAGAGATTGATAACCAACAGCTACATTGCCCACGCCTATAGTGTTAGAATATAACGATTGGTACCCCACTGCCGTAAGGTTGCTCACAGTGCTGTTAAACAACGAACCGTAACCAACAGCAGTGTTGTTGCTTCCGGTTACATTTGTAAAAAGGGACTGACCGCCATTTGCAAGGTTATAACTACCCGTCGTGTTATAATTAAGCGTTTGGCGCCCAATTCCCGTATTATACTGTCCGGTCGTGTTGTATTGCAGCGTTGTTGCACCGTTCGCAACGTTAAACGAACCGGTAAGTTGGGCTCCCCCTAGCGCAGCATATCCAAGTGCAGTATTTTCAATTGGTGGATTACTGCCTGAAGCGCTTTGCAGTGATAGGTAACCGATGCCCGTATTATAATGGCTGCCGGTATAAGTACCCTCTACAATACCTCCCTTCCTTCCGTCAAGAACAAAGTTTAATGGAAATGCATTGGTCGTCCCCAGCACATTACCGCTAACGGCAGCATTGCCTGCCAGGCTCCAGCTCTGTGCAAATACAGCCTGTGTTATTACTAATAACAAGGCTCCGAAGAATACAATTTTTTTCATGGCTTTTAATTTTTCAACAAGATAAGCGATTTTTATTAACGAAATAAAAAAAGCCACTCCTTTCAGAATGGCTTTCAATTCTCAATTTTCAATTATAACTTCTCAATTTGCCTTCACCATCTTCTTCGTATCTATCAGCTTTCCATCAATTAATAAACTATACTGGTACATTCCCGCTGCCATTTCACTCCCGCTGATAACCTGCTTCCCATACCCGCTGTTAGCCAGCGTATAAGTCTTCATCACATTCCCTGAAATATCCACAACCATCAACTGTGCACTATGAAACCCTTGTGGTATATAATAACTGACATATGAACTGCCATTAAAAGGGTTTGGCACATTCTGGTCAAGCCTCGCCTGATCTGTAATAGAAGTCACCTGCTTATCACTCACCGGCGCTTGCATAGTCGATGAAAAACTATTACAGCACTGGCTCATAGCTGACTGCATCTGTGCAATAGTGCTTTTTAGATCGTTTAGTTGCTGTTGCTGTGCATCGATTTGTTCTTGCTGTATATTAACCTTTGTATTCAAAGCCGTATTAGTTTGTTTCAACGAATCATTCAATTCCTGAACTGCCTTCACCAGCGGCACCACAAACTCTGCATACCGCAAACCATACAGATCCTTACTATTCTTTGCAGCATCAACGCCGCTGAAATTATAATTCATCCCCTTTGCTACTTTTTCTACATCCTGTGCTATAAAGCCTGTATAAACAATTTGCTCTTTAGCACTACGCCCCGCCAATTGTTCCTGTGTAGGCTCTATAACTTTCCCATCCTTATCTTTTATAACACGCGGCTGCACTATTCTATCTGCGGCATCAAGGTCAAGGTTATAAGTAATAGGCTGCAATTGATTTATAAACGCTAGCCCGGGAACATTCTGCTTAATATTCTTTTTCACCCTGCCATCGCTTATATTGGTCCAGTTGGCATATCCGCCAATGCTCGTTACTTTATTATCACCTATGCGTACCTGTTCGCTTGCCGTGGCAAGGGCATTACTGCCAAATGCGCTGGCATCAGAATCATTGCCCGTATTTACATTTGCCCCATACCCTTCAGCAGTATTATCATTTCCGGTGATATTATTGTTAAGGGCTGCATACCCATTTGCAGTATTGCTGCTTCCTGTAGTATTGGCAGAAAGAGAATACTGCCCGTTAGCAGCATTATATTGTCCTGTTGTATTCATCAAAAGAGAGCCTCCACCGCTTGCAGTATTCTGATTTCCTGTAGTATTAGCATTAAGCGCACTTTCCCCCATTGCAGTATTTTCGCTTCCTGACACATTAGCTGCAAGGGCGCCGAACCCTGTCGCTGTATTATAACCTCCTGTAAGGTTTGCATAAAGGGATTTGTATCCATTTGCAGTATTTTCATATCCTTTTGTATTGGAGTAAAGAGCAAGAGCTCCGGTTGCACTGTTATTAAATCCTAAGGTGTTTAAAGAAAGGGCAGAATCACCATTTGCAGTATTATCAGATCCGGCACTATTTGCTAAAAGTGCATTGTACCCGGTAGCAGTATTGCTATATCCTATTGTATTTGTCGCCAAAGCATAGCCACCGTCCGCAGTATTAGTGTTTCCTATCGTATTCGAAAAAAGCGCATAATGGCCGGTAGCTGTATTTGCATAACCTGAAACGTTTGAATAGAGCGAGCTTTCCCCCATAGCAGTATTATAAACTCCGGTAGTATTAGAGTAAAGCGAAGACCATCCATCTGCAGTGTTACCGCCGCCAGTGGTATTAGAATAAAGTGATTGATAGCCATTGGCAGTATTATTTCCGCTGCTTGTATTAAAATAAAGCGACTTATATCCCGTAGCCACATTACCCGTACCTGTTGTATTTGAATACAACGCCTCATACCCTACAGCAGTAAGGTTGCTCACTGTGCTGCTAAACAGCGTACCATACCCAACAGCAGTGTTGTTGCTTCCGGTTACATTTGTAAAAAGGGACTGCCCGCCATTTGCAAGGTTATAACTACCCGTCGTGTTATAATTAAGCGTTTGGCGCCCTATCCCGGTATTATATTGCCCCGTTGTATTGTATTGCAGCGTTGTTGCGCCGTTAGCAACGTTAAACGATCCTGTAAGTTGGGCTCCCCCTAATGCCGCATATCCAAGCGCAGTATTTTCGATGGGTGGATTACTGCCTGAAGCGTTTTGCAGGCACAGGTACCCGATGCCTGTATTATAATGGCTGCCTGTATAAGTACCCTCTACAATACCCCCCTTCCTGCCGTCAAGAACAAAATTTAATGGAAATGCATTTGTAGTGCCCAACACATTACCGCTAACGGCTGCATTGCCTGCCAGGCTCCAGCTCTGTGCAAATACAGCCTGTGTTATTACTAATAACAAGATTGCGAAGAATACAATTTTTTTCATGGCTTTTAATTTTTCAACAAGGTAGGGGATTTTTATTGAGCAAATAATATTCGGCAAATAAAAAACCTTCCGCCCTTAAAGCGAAGGTTCTGATAAAACTTTCTTTTGCCATCATTCCCCCTAGCCTTCAATTCACCATTCACTACTCACTACTCACCACTTACCCTCTACTTCGCCAGCATCATCCTCTTTGTGTCGATTAGTTTACCATCAATTAATAGCGAATATTGATACATCCCTGTGGTCATTTCAGTGCCGCTGATAATTTGCTTTCCATACCCACTATTAGCAAGTGTAAACGTTTTTAAGGTATGCCCTGAAATATCTGTTATCATAAGCGCTGCATTGTGAAAGCCCTGCGGAATATAATAGCTTATATAAGAGCTCCCGTTAAAAGGGTTAGGTACATTCTGGTCAAGCTTTGGCTGGTCTGTAATAGTTGTCACTTGCTCGCTGCTTGCTGCGGATTGCATGTTTGATGAAAAACTATTGCAGCACTGGCTCATAGCTGACTGCATCTGCGCAATGGTGTTTTTAATATCACTCAATTGTTGATGCAATAATGCATTATCAGCTTGCAATGGTT
This sequence comes from uncultured Bacteroidota bacterium, assembly GCA_963771435.1. Lineage (GTDB taxonomy): Bacteria > Bacteroidota > Bacteroidia > Chitinophagales > Chitinophagaceae > CAVYTF01. Next base: position 21,525 of record CAVYTF010000029.1, read on the forward strand.
CTACTATGCCTTTCAGCGAATCTATCTGCTGTTGTTTATCAGCGTTGGTAGTGCTCAGCTCCTGCACGGCCTTCACCAGCGGCACTACAAAATCGCTGTAGCGCAAGCTATAGAGATCCTGTGCATTCTGCGGCTTCACCACACCGCTGAAATCATAATTGATTTTTTCAGCCGCAGCCTCTACATCCTGTGCCAGGAAACCCGTCATTTGTTTTTGTTCCAGGTCATATTTACCAGGCAGATCGGTGGTGCTTTTGCCTGCTACTTTTTTATCAGCACCCGTCAGTTCATTTTGTTTGTGCAGATCTAGCTTGTAAGTTACCGGTTTCAGCAGGTTAATAAAAGCAAGCCCGGGTACATTTGGCTGAATGTTATTCTTTATCCGCTGGTCGCTGTAGGTGCTGAAATTTACTTCGCCTCTTATTACGGTGACAAATGCATTACCAATTTCCACCATATTGCTTGCGCTGGCGCTGGTGCCAACATCATATCCGAGTCCGGTCCAATTGGTTATGTTGCTGATGGTGGGATAGGCATCAAACCCCACCCCTGTATTTGCGGCCCCTGAAATGTTGTCAAAAAGTGAATAATCGCCTAAAGCTGTATTGGAGCCGCCTGTAGTATTAAAATACAAGGATTGAAATCCGTTTGCAACGTTAGTATTTCCTGTGGTATTAGAATAAAGGGCCGAATCTCCATCAGCAGCATTATAAATCCCCGTGGTGTTAGAAAAAAGCGACTGGTCACCATTTGCAGTATTAGAAAATCCTGTAGTGTTATTAAAAAGAGACTGGAAACCAGCTGCAGTGTTATTATTACCTGTGCCGTTGGTATAAAGAGCATCAACACCGGTTGCAGTATTGCCGGAACCTGTAGTATTAGCAGAAAGGGCATACACACCGGTTGCAATATTAAAACTTCCCGTCGTGTTGAAATATAATGCCCCTAACCCATTTGCAGTGTTTTGATTCCCCGTGGTGTTATTCTCTAAGGCAAATGCTCCATTTGCGGTGTTATTCACCCCTGTGGTGTTGTAAAATAGGGCTACGGTCCCATTCGCAGTGTTGGAATACCCCGTTGTGTTGGATGACAAGGACTCATAACCTGTAGCAGTGTTATCAACACCGGTGCTGTTGGAATATAGGGCAGAATCCCCGATCGCAATGTTGTTATACCCTGAGGTGTTAGAATATAGAGCCTTATAGCCTATCCCCAAATTACCTGTGCCGGTAGTATTTGAATACAATGATTGATAGCCAACTGCAGTAAGGTTACTCGCTGCAGTATTGGAATTAAGCGCCCCATATCCCATCGCAGTAAGGGCACTGCCGGTAGTGTTATAAGAAATTGCTGAATCCCCTATTGCAGTATTATTATTCCCCGTACTATTAGAGCCAAGGGTAAAATACCCGTTTGCAGTATTGCCTGCCCCGGTAGTGTTGGAATAAAGGGCAGATACTCCTGTAGCATTGTTAGCATACCCGGTAGTGTTGGAATATAAAGATTGATAACCTGTAGAGGTATTCAAACCCCCAGTGGTATTGGAATATAAGGATAGATAACCTGTGCCGGTATTGTCATATCCTGTAGTGTTGGAATACAGGGCAGAGTCCCCGTTTGCAGTGTTGTTATACCCTGTGGTGTTAGAATATAGAGCTTTATAACCTATCCCTATATTGCCTGTTCCGGTTGTATTTGAATACAACGCTTTGTAACCTATTGCTGTAAGGTTGCTCACCGTATTAAAATATAGCGCCTCATATCCGTTTGCCGTATTGTTAGATCCCGTTCTGTTAGTAAAAAGCGCTTCATACCCGATGCCGTTGTTATCACTGCCTGTGGTGTTTCCATTCAGAGAAAAGAATCCACATCCAATGTTAGCATTCCCCCCTGTGTTTGCAGGAAGCGCAGATACCCCCAAAGCAAGATTCCAACTGCCTGATGTCGCGGCAGAAAGTGAATTATACCCCACTGCCGTATTGCTCGTGCCCGTTGCAGACGGGGCCCCGTTCCAGAATGTCTGTAAAGACGCTCCCCCCAGTCCTGTATTCTTATGTGTGGAGTCTATAATACCCGCCGACCCTTTGTTCACTGCAAGCCTCAAGGGATTGGCATCTGTAGTGCCTATATAATTGGCGCTCGTAGTGCCTGCATTACCGGTCAGGCTCCAGTTTTGTGCAAATGCAGCTTGTGTTATTACTAATAACAGAGCTGAAAAGAAAATGAGTTTTTTCATGTTTACTTTTTTATTGTTTTAACAACTTGTGAAAAGAAAGGCCTTATAGGAAAAAATGCGGCAGCTTTGGAATGTTGTTTCATTTTGTAAAGTTTTTTAATAAAATATTTTAAGCAAAGTTGGGCCACTTATTTTTTTTGAACAATACCGTAATAGTGGTATGGATGGTTTCCTTTATCATAAAAAAACATTGTACAGAACAGGCAAAAAAATGGCAGCCATAATAGGACAGCCATTTTTTTCATCGTTTTTGAATCCTCGATACCAAAAAAATAATAGATTTCTTCTTATATACCCCCCCGATTGGGGGAGAGGGGAAGCAAAAGCGAAAAAGCATAATGCTTTTTCGCCTTTATTCCTGCTGCCTATATAGCCAAAAGCTACTTCGCCAGCACCATCCTCTTTGTATCTATCAGTTTGCCGTCAATAAGCAAAGAATATTGATACATCCCTGTGGTCATTTCAGTGCCGCTGATAATTTGCCTTCCATAACCACTGTTTGCCAGCGTATATGTTTTTAATGTATGCCCTGAAATATCTGTTATCATAAGCGCTGCATTATGAAAACCCTGCGGAATATAATAGCTTATATAAGAACTCCCGTTAAATGGGTTAGGAACATTCTGATCCAGCCTTGGTTGATCTGTAATAGTTGTAACCTGTTTATCATCTACAGGAGCCTGCATAGCCGAAGAAAAACTATTGCAGCACTGGCTCATCGCTGACTGCATTTGCGTAATGGTATTTTTTAAATCGCTCATTTGTTGCTGCAATGTTGTGACAGCATACTGCAATTCAGTATTTTGTGTTTGCAGTGGTTGTACAACATTTTTCAACGAATCATTCTGTACAGATAATTCCTGCACCGCTTTCACCAACGGCACTACAAACTCACTATAACGCAGGCTATACAGATCGTTTTCATTCTGTGGCTTCACCACGCCGCTAAAATCATAATTCACTTTTTCTGCTGCAGCTTCTACATCCTGCGCAAGGAAACCTGTCATTTGCTTTTTCTCCAGGTCATATTTGCCGGGCAAGTCTGTGCTGCTTTTGCCTCCTGTTACTTTTTTATCAGCACCCGTCAGTTCATTTTGTTTGTGGATATCAAGATTATAGGTCACCGGTTTCAATAGGTTAATAAAAGCAAGCCCTGGCACATTCTGTTGAATGCTATTCTTTATACGCTTGTCGCTGTAGGTACTGAAATTTACTTCTCCTCTTATCACGGAGATAGTAGAGTTGCCGATTTCTACCATATTGCTTGCACTGGCGCTTGAGCCAACATCAAATCCAAGCCCTGTCCAATTGCTTAAGGTACCGTTGGTAGGATAGGCATCAAACCCAACGCCTGTATTTTCGCCTCCTGTAGTGTTTTCATAAAGCGAAAAATCACCTATAGCCGAATTACCTGAGCCTCCGGTATTTGCATACAGGGATTGAATTCCTTCCGCAACGTTTTCACTTCCCGTTGTGTTGAAATAAAGGGCTGAATCGCCATTTGCAATGTTATAAAATCCTGTAGTGTTAGAAAAAAGAGCATCTACACCGTTCGCATTATTCGAGTACCCCGTAGTGTTGTAATAAAGGGCAAAAAAACCATTTGCAGTATTATTACTCCCCGTAGTGTTTGAATTAAGGGCCGATGAACCGTTTGCAGTATTTTCAGACCCCGTAGTGTTCAAAAGAAGTGTAGATGCGCCCGTAGCAGTGTTTTGGCTCCCCGTGGTGTTGGAACTAAGGGCTCCATAACCTGTTGCAGTGTTAGCGATCCCTGTAGTGCTGGCGTACAGCGATTGATAACCTGTACCAGTATTTGCAAACCCCGTGCTGTTGTTTACGAGAGCGCTCGACCCGGTTGCAGTATTAAAAGCCCCGGTGGTATTATAAAAAAGGGCTGCATATCCATTTGCCGTATTGTAACTCCCCGTGCTGTTAAAATATAGGGCCTCTGTTCCATTGGCACTATTAAAATTCCCCGTGCTGTTATAGAATAGGGCCGCGTAGCCATTAGCAGTGTTAAAGACCCCTGTAGTATTATAATATAGGGCCGAATCTCCGTGTGCAGTGTTATTTATTCCTGTGGTATTAGAATATAGAGACTGGCAACCTATTGCCACATTGCCCGTGCCGCTTGTATTTGAATACAATGATTGATAACCAACTGCAGTAAGGTTGCTCACTGTTTTATTGGAAAAAAGGGCTTCATTGCCGTCTGCAGTGTTATAACTTCCTGTCGTGTTGTTAAAAAGAGCAAAATACCCATTGGCGTTATTATAACTCCCCGTCGTATTTAGACTTAGGGCAGCCGAGCCGGTTGCAGTGTTATCGATTGCTATGGTGTTGAATTCAAGTGCACCATTGCCAGTTGCCGTGTTGCCAGAACCCGTGGTGTTATCAATAAGAGCCGATGAGCCATTTGCAGTGTTTTGATACCCCGTAGTGTTGTAATATAAGGATTGATAACCGGTAGCAGTATTTTGAAATCCCGTAGTGTTGTTAAGTAAGGATTGATAACCGGTAGCAGTGTTGTAATCCCCGGTTGTGTTAGAAGAAAGGGCGGAGTCCCCGTTTGCAGTGTTGCCATACCCTGTGGTGTTAGAATATAGGGCCTTGTAACCTATCCCCAAATTGCCAGTACCCGTCGTATTTGAATATAACGCTTTGTAGCCTATTGCTGTAAGGTTGCTCACCGTATTAAAATATAGCGCTTCATATCCGTTCGCAGTATTATTAGACCCCGTCCTGTTAGTAAAAAGCGCTGCATATCCGATGCCGTTGTTATCACTACCCGTAGAGTTTCCGTTCATAGAAAGATATCCAACTGCGATGTTCGCATTCCCGGCTGTATTGAAAGGAAGGCTTGATGCCCCCAAAGCAAGGTTCCAGCTTCCTGATGTAGCTGCAGAAAGTGAATTATACCCCACTGCAGTATTGCTCGTACCCGTCGCAGACGGGGCACCGTTCCAAAATGTTTGTAAAGAGGCTCCTCCAAGCCCTGTATTCTTATGTGTGGAATCTATGATACCCCCCGATCCCCCGTTTACCCCAAGCCTCAAAGGATTGGCATCCGTAGTGCCTATATAATTGGCGCTCGTAGTGCCTGCATTACCGGTCAGGCTCCAGCTTTGTGCATGTATTGCTTGTGTTATTAGTAATAACAGTGCTGCGAAAAAACTATCTTTTTCATTTTATTTTTAATTTAATGAACGCTTACTCTGTTAATAAAGGATTTTCAGCTTTCTCCTTCAATACCGTAGAATAGTAGATATTACCCGCAAACAGCCAAATAATAGTGGCGTTGCAATTAGTGCTTAAAACAGGAGGTTATAATTTATCCATAAGCAAACAGTTTTTATTAAAAAATAGAGTTTATTATTTTTATAATAGAGCTGAATACAGTGTCGGAGGAAGTGTAATAAAAGGTTTATTGGTTTTTAAATTGAAAGCATGGTTTTTTCACAATTCCTTAGCAATTTAAATACCAAACTTGCATTTAGTAGGAATTATTTTCTAAATTAGGAGGAATATTATGATTGACACTTTTAATAAACATTTTAGTCGCAGGTAAAATATCAGCAGCTTGCATTAAAACAAAACCTTCAGCATCAATAGCACAAGGTTCTTTTCTTCTTTGCAATGTTTCTTCGCATATCCTTAGCACAAGGAAGCGCATTCCGGTTGATTATTGCAATTTACTTTCAACGCCTTGATTTACCTTTTTGCCCTACTTTTTTTGGGTTCCGTTCTTTTCTAAGAAACAAGCGTCCCATGATTTTTTTACTCTTCGCACTCAGAAGGGGCAGAAGTAAGATAAAGGCCATTACATCCCTTTTTTATGTCTTCCAGTCTTAGTGTCCTAAGATCAGCAACCTAATATTTTTTGATATACAACAAATTCTTAGTAGCTTACACTTTTTCCCATCACTGCTCTTCTTTTAAAGCCAAAGTATAAACTTTTTCTGATTTCATGCTCAAAAATTCACCCCTTATAGAGACATTATAGAGACCTTATAGAGACAATATAGAGACCTTACTCCCACCCAATGCCCACTCAATATCCACCTAAAGCCCACTCAAAGCCATAACAAACGCATTACAACCTAATATGGTAACCCTCATTTTTGCCACCAACAACCAACACAAGGTCAATGAGATTAGGAAAGTAGTAGGCAACCGCTTCAATATAATTACCCTAAAAGAAGCGGGCATTGACATAGATATCCCAGAGCCCCATGCCACCCTCGAAGCTAACGCCTCAGAAAAATCACACACCATCCACCGTCTAACCAAACAAAACTGCTTCAGTGAAGACACCGGCCTGGAAGTCTACAGCCTCAACTATGCCCCCGGAGTAAAAAGCGCACGCTACGCCGGTGAAGGCAGAAGTCCGCAGGATAACATCAATAAGCTCCTGCTAAATTTACACGGACAAACCGACCGCAAAGCCCGTTTCCGAACTGTAGTCTCTTTGATTCTGGACAGTAAAGAATATCTATTTGAAGGAATCTGCGAAGGAAACATCCTTGAAGAACAAAAAGGCCTGCATGGTTTTGGCTACGACCCCGTTTTCATTCCCAATGGCAGCAATAATACCTTTGCGGAAATGCCCATCGAAGAAAAGAACACATTCAGCCACAGAAGAAAAGCAATGGACAAACTCTTAGCCTTCTTGGAAACTTTATAGTCATTCATTCCAGATCTTCCAGCTTTCTTCTGCTTGCAACACTAACATCTCGTAACCATTTTGAATGGTTGCTCCCTGCTTTTCGCCTTCGGAAAGAAACTTTGTCTTGGCAGGATTATACACCAGATCAAACAAATAATGCTGAGAGGTAAGATATTGATATGGTATCTGGGGGTTTTCATCAACAGCAGGAGAAGTTCCAACAGGTGAACAGTTGATGATGACCTGGTATTCTCTTAATATTTCTTCATTCAGATCAGTATAGATAAAATTATCTCCTCTTTTTGTTCTTGATACAAAACGATATTCTATTCCCAATTTATTCAATGAAAAAGCTACAGCAGAAGCAGCACCTCCTGTGCCGAGTATAAGAGCTTCCTGATGATGGGGTTGCAACTGTTTCACGAATGATACTTCAAAACCAATTACATCAGTGTTATAGCCTATAAGTTTTTCATTGTGAACTTTTATGCAGTTGCATGCACCTGTTTTTTGGACTGCTTCTGTTGTAACATCGAGGAAAGAAATGACCATCTTTTTATAGGGAATGGTTACTGAAAGGCCCTTCAGCAAAGGGTGGTTTGTAATTATCTGGGATAAATTACCTATAGAGGGAATAGAGAAGTTTTCAAAGACGGTATCCTCAATGCCCTCCCGCAGGAACTTTTCTGTAAAGTACTTTTGCGAAAAGGAATGGGAAAGCGGATAACCTATGAGGCCGAATAAACGCATTGAATTATTTATCCAAATATAAAAAGAAGGTGTCGCCGCGCAAACCGATGCGCATGGTTTCAAGCGGGATGACCTCTGCGGGAGCAATGTTGCCGAGGTTTACATTGCAGCCAAGAAGCTCCAGGAAGTATAACTGCTGTTCTTTTTGAGGGGCTTCCCACAGAATCTTTTCTCCGGAGATCTGGGTCAGTATTTCATTTACAAGGCCTTCGCGCACTTCGCCGCTGCCGCGGTAGATGCCTACATTACCCCCTTCGCGGGCTTCGGCTATTACGTAGGAGGCTCCTGCTTCCAGTTCTGCACGCATAAGTTCGATCCATTTATAGGGGGGCATAATATGTGTGGCATCTTTGCTGCCTACTTCACTTAGGACGGTTCCGTATTTGGTCATCTTTTCTATGTAGCCACACTTTTCTGCATGGGGGATGGTGATGGAGCCATCGCTTACTTCCATGTAATCGATCTTATAATCCTTGCAAATGGCAATATAATCATCAAACTGGTTGCGGATAAGAAAAGCCTCGAAGAGAGTGCCCCCGAAATAAACAGGGATGTCATAAGACTGGTAAACCTCTATCTTTTCACGGAGGTTGGGGGTAACGACGGAGGTGCCGAAGCCAAGCTTGACAATATCAAAATGGGGGTGTGCGACGCTTAGGAAGTTCTTTGTTTCGTTTATACTGAGGCCTTTATCCATGACCATGGTGATGCCAGAAGTGCGGGGCTTGGGGTTGCGTTCGGGAATTTGCGTGAGGTTAAAATTCATGTCTGATCTTTTAGCGGGGGCAAAAATAGGGTAACAAAATGAATAGTTGGAGGGTGGATGGTTGGGCGGTATTAGCTGGAGAAGCAGGCTGGGATGGGTGTGGAATGGCTTTACAATGCCTTCAGGATGGCTCCAGCATGGATTTGGCAGGGAATTATATCAGTATAAGTACAGTATAACATCAGTATAAGTTCAGTATAACTCCAGTATAAGTGGGGGTATTTTGTTAGTTTTATAGAAAAATTGGCTTATGGCGTTGCATAAAATGGGGAAACGGCCTCCCTCGCCGGAGGCGGGGAATTATATATGGGTGGATACGAAGGAGGGCGGGTTCTGGCGGAGGAAACGGGGGAGCAATAGTGTTGCGAAACTGAATGCTGCATTTCAGCAGAGTAATGAGCATACTAAGATATGCAGCCCGGCAGCTAGCAGAATAGTAAAAAAACTGCGCCCTTATATGAACGGGCTGCAACCGGGACGGATCGTTGCAAGGATCTGCGGGAAGCTGAGAAAGAGTATGAATGAAACAGGAAGCCTTGACCTCCGCTGCTTGTTGGGGCTTGACTTTCAACCGGGGCACCCGATAGAGAGATTGTTGCAGGGGGATGTATTTACTGAACAGACGACAAATGAAATAATCGTGTGGATACCTATTGGGGAGCATACTATTAAGCGGCTTAACGGGCTTGTTACCAATTATTATTTTGAATTTGTATTGTTGTATGGAGATGCGGGAAAAGAAGGAGGGCTGCGGACGGAAAGCGAGGACAGCAGTGTATATGACATAGGGCAGAAGAGTAAAGATGACTGCAGGCTTAGTATTGTAGTGCCTGAGCAGCCGTGGATAGCGTTGCTGAAAGTGAATTGTATCGAGGGGAATGAACTGGCAGCATCGTCTAAACTTTATGGGATGAAGGTGGTGGGGGTGAGTGGTGAGTAGTGAGTGGTGAATGATGATAATTTGAAGAGTATCCAGAAAAGAATGCCTTTTTATGCTAAACAATAAAGTGGGGACAGTAGTGATCTGACCGATTTTAATCATATTTTAATCAAAAGAATTAACTCTACATTAATAAATCCGGCTACTTTTATCTACTACATTGATCTTATTGTTGAAAAGCCTGAAAGAACAATACAGCCCGGACGGGACAATGCGCCCGTATGAAAATGGGAATGGAATGCCAAATTGCCTGTTCGCCAACTGCTTGCCCCTACGCTTAACTCTTCTATGCCTGATGCTTCATCATCAAAATCATAAATAATACGCCTGCACTTATTGATCAGCATAATGGAAAATTTACTCAGCACTTTGTCAAGCCTCCTCCTGAGATCTCTTCATAAGTGTCCCTTGCATACCAAACTTTTTAATCAACAACATAACCAATACTTTTTCAAATGCGTAAAACTTTACTTGCCGTATCAATGAGGCGAATGCCTATTGCAAACATTGTTAAAAGAAATAGTTCTAAAAAAGGAAGCCGTGTTTCGGCTGGTGAGATGCCAACCGACGGGGGAAGTTTCGGTTGGTGGGACACCGACCGATAGAGGAAAAGAGTGAATCAAGTAACGGATAGGCACAGGCCGGGAAACCTGCGCCAGTGGCAGGTTTTCATATAGACGCTTCATTTATTTACAGGTCATTGCCTGTTTAAAATTTTGTATGTATAAATAATAAACAACTGTTTAATAATTAATAAAAACCCAGTGTATGAATAAAAATTTATCTTTTGTAAGAAAAGGATCGTTTACAATAGTATTGGCGTTTGCCGGCTTAATGGCCTTTGCCCAGAACCCAACTATTACTATTACGTCATTCTCGCCAACATCAGCGACAACCGGACAAACAGTAACCATAACCGGTACTGGTTTTGATGTGCCAAACCCAGTATCGTCAGTAACCTTTGGGGGTGTTGCTGCAGCTTCCTTTAACGTTGTAAGCGCAACTTCCATTACTGCTGTTGTAGGGACAGGAGCAACAGGCAATGTAGTTGCAAAAAAGAAAAGCACCATGGCAACAAAAGCCGGCTTTACATTTATAACTCCGGCTGCGCCAACTATTACATCGTTCACACCAACATCCGCTACAGCGGGTACCACCGTAACGCTAACAGGCACCAACTTTACAGGGGCAACAGCAGTAAGCTTTGGAGGCACTGCCGCAACTTCATTTAACGTTGTAAGCGCAACTTCCATTACTGCCGTTGTGGGCACAGGCGCATCCGGCAGCGTAAGCGTAACCACGCCGGGGGGCACGGGAACGCTGGCAGGGTTTACGTTTCTGCAAACAATTACGGCTACTCAATCCAGCAACGGAACCATCAGCCCAAGCGGCGCAACAACAGTAAGTTCCGGAGGAAGCCAGGCTTACAGCATTACCCCTAACACGGGCTATTCTGTTGCTACGCTGACGGTTGACGGATCAGCAGTGGCACCGGCAACGAGCTATACCTTTAGCAATGTGACGGCAAACCATACTATTACGGCTACCTTTAGTATCAATACTTATACCTTAACTTATACGGCGGGTTCGAACGGAACCATCAGCGGCACGTCGCCACAAACGGTTAATTATGGAGCGGGCGGTACGGCGGTAACAGCAGTACCTAATTCAGGGTATTATTTTGTGCAATGGAGCGATGGTTCTACGGTTAACCCGCGTACGGATGCGAATGTGACGGCGGACATCAGCGTAACAGCCAGCTTTATCGCTCAAACAACGCCTACATTGGCTGTGACCAACTCACCTGTAACTTATAATGGTTCTGCGCAGGCAGCAGCGGTTAGTGGTTCAGTGGCAGGAACAGTTAGCAATGTGTTATACAGCGGATCGGCAACAATACCTACAGCGGCAGGCACTTATACCGTTACAGCAAATTTTGCCCCAACTGATAATGTTCATTACAGCAGCCTGACGAACGCACCAGCAGGTAACTTCACTATAAGTCAAGCCAGCCTTGCCATCACGGCAAACAATATCACGAAGTGCAGCGGAGCGACCTATACATTTGCAGGAACAGAGTTTACTACCAACGGGCTGGCTAACGGGGATGCGGTAAGCAGTGTGATCTTAACAAGTGCGGGGGCAGCAGCTTCTGCCACAGCAGGCGTTTACAGCATTACCCCAAGCGCGGCAGTTGGCACAGGTTTAAGTAATTACAACATTGCTTATGATCTTGGTTTATTAACTGTAGAGACGCTCTCACTGGCCTATACACAGGTGAACCCTGACTGTTATGGTGACCCCGGGTCAATGACATCATCAGTAACAGGCGGTACGCAGCCGTATATGTATGAAGTGAACAGCGGGCTGAATTATGACCCTACAGCAATAGTGTTCGGGCCAAGCACTACCCCGCTTTACAGTCCTGTGGCACCGGGTTACTACACTTACTCGGTAACGGATGCAGCAGGATGTATGGCAATAGCAGCAAGGCTAAGCGTAAACCCGCTTACACAAACAGCGGTTCTTATAGGGTCAGTAACTGCACCACCTACCACGCAAATATGTTATGGAGCTACAAAGACCATCACTACGGTACCGGTAGGAGGGGCCACCCCTTATACTTACAGCCTGAACACCAATGGGGTTAGCGGGCCCTTTGTAGCAAGTGCAAACAGGTATTTTGCTGTTCCTGCGGGCACTTATTATATTACTGTAAAGGACAATGTAGGCTGTACCTACACCAGCAATACAATAAGCCTTACGCAGCCTACCGCAGGGGTATCCTTTACCACCAGCATTGGCGGGCAGGCGTGTAACGTTTTGGGGGGAATAACAGTAACAGCGGCAGGTGGTTTTGGCGGGTACACTTACAGCGACAACGGTGGCAGCAGTTACCAGGCAAATAATATGTTCAGCGGTTTAGCTTATGGCAGCTATACTGTAGCAGTGGAAGATCAGGACGGCTGTGCAGCTACCCGGCGGTGGTTAAGTTCACACCACTGACCTCTTCGGCTATCACAGCAGGCAAAAACCCTGTATGCACAGGCGCCAGCACGACCATCAGCACAGTGCCAAGCGGGGGCACAGCACCTTACTCTTACAGCCTTGACGGGCTGGCTTATGTTCCAAGCAGCGGCAGGTATTTTAGCGTAACAGCAGGAATGCATACCATAACGGTTAAAGACAATGTGAGCTGCACTTACGGGCCGCTATCCATAACGATCACTACGACCAGCTGCCCGGGCCCCATGACAGGAGAAGTGGAAGGACAGTTGCAAAAGACAGTTGGAGGGAAGGATGGGTTTGCTGCGCATGTTTCACCAAACCCAGCACAATCAGTATTTCACCTGCAGATGGAAAGTACCAGCAGGGAAGATGTGGAGCTGATAGTGACGAATATGCTGGGAGTGAAGGTGTATGAAGGGAAAGGAGGCATAGACAGAACTTATGAGTTTGGGGCAGGCTTCACAAGCGGTATGTATATATTGCAGGTAAGGCAGGCGAATGAAGTACATACAGTAAAACTCGTAAAGGGAAATTAGGTCAATTCATCATTCATAATTTATTAATTCACAAAAAAGGCCATCCTGGAAAGGGTGGCTTTTTTGTAGCTGCCTATTCTTCATTTACATGCTGAGGAGGAAATAATCCTGCACCCTATAGAAAAAAAAGCTTAAAATAAATACAGTGCATTTTAAAAAAATATACCTTTAGGGTGTATAAGTGCAAAGAAACGACAGGCCGGATTTTGCAGCATGACATAACCTAAGGCATCTCTCTTCAGACTAGTGTTCCTGTTTTTTTACACTTTTTATGCATACGCGTGAGTACTGCATCTGTGTACCGGGATAAGAAAAAACATTTCTCACATTTAAAATAAAAACTCATGAAAAAGATTTTACTAATTGTCTTTATTGCCGCCTGCCTTGGAAAGACAGGTGACAGCTTTGCACAAGCAACAAATGTGCAGGATTCACTGGCGCTGATAGATTTGTATGCTAACACGGGAGGGCCAAACTGGTCAGAAACATGGAACCTTGCAAACCCTGTAAATACCTGGTATGGAGTATCTGTATATAATGGAAGAGTAACTTCTATTAGTCTTGGTTTGGATGATTTTGTGGGTAATAACTTAATTGGCAACCTTCCTGCTTCATTGGGTAATCTATCTGATTTGACTTTGCTTGACCTGGAGTATAATCAATTGAGCGACAGCCTGCCTACTTCATTGGGAAATCTTTCTAATTTGCAAGAACTTCTTTTGGATAACAACCAATTAACCGGCAGCCTTCCTGCTTCATTGGGAAATCTTTCCAATTTGACTGACCTTGACCTTCGTGTTAATCAATTAAGCGGCAGCATTCCTGCTGAGTTGGGTAATCTTTCTAATTTAACTGCGCTTGACCTCGGGGATAATTTATTAAGCGGGAGCATTCCCGGAGAGTTGGGGAATCTTTCCAATGTAACTTATCTCGAGCTTGGTGGTAATTCATACAGTGGCAGCATTCCTGCAGGGTTGGGGAATCTTTCCAGTGTAACTTATCTCGGGCTTGGCGGTAGTTCATTAAGCGGCACCATTCCCGGGGAGTTGGGCAATCTTTCTAAGTTAACCGAGCTTGATCTGAGTGGCAATCAATTTACCGGGGTTTCTGCCGGGTTTTTCAATCTTTCTAATTTAACGATACTTTGGTTAAGTAATAATCAATTAAGCGGTAGCATTCCTGCCGGGTTTGGCAATCTTTCTAATTTATCTTATCTTATAATGGATCATAATCAATTCAGCGGCAGCATTCCTGCCGCGTTGGGCGATCTTTCTAATTTAACTCAGCTCGACCTTAGTACTAATCAATTAAGCGGCAGCATTCCTCCCGCGTTGGGCAATCTTTCTAAGTTAGGGTCACTTGACCTGGATCATAATCAATTAAGCGACAGCATTCCTGCTTCATTGGGTAATCTTTCTAATTTAGGAACACTTGACCTCGAGTATAATAAGTTAAGCGGCAGCATTCCTGCCACGTTGGGCAATCTTTCTCATTCATATTATTTTTATCTCGATCATAATCAATTAACCGGCAGCATTCCTGCCGCGTTGAGCAATCTTTCCGGAACAGCTTATCTTTCGTTAAATGATAATAAATTAAGTGACAGCATTCCTGCTTCAATGGATCATTTAGGTAATTTACGGGAGCTTTATTTGGAGGACAATCAATTTACATTTGCGGGCATGGAGGGAATAGTAATGGGTTATCCAAATCTTGTTACAATTAGCGCGTTGCAATATTACCCCCAAGCACCAATTCCTATCAATTACAATGAAGGGCAGCTTTCGGTTTCTGCGGGCGGTACGCCGACTAATGAAAATTTTTACTGGTTTAATGGCTCTGTAGAAATCGCTGCCAATTTTGCAGATTCTGTTTTAGCGATAACTAAAGGCGGCAGCTATTTCGTTATAGTTTCTAATAGCATAGCAAGGTATCTTCCTTTGTATAGCGATACCTTTAAGGTGGCTATCATAGGGTCTGCTGCAAACACTGTACTGGCTCCGATGAGAACTACTTATGGCACACCGTCTGCTGCTCAAACGGTGGCTATTACAGGCAGCGGCATTACGGCTAATGTTATTGCCTCGGCAGCACCGCCCGGGTTGGAGGTTTCCAGTGACGGGGTCAATTATGGAAGCACGGCAACGTTTGTGCCATCGGGCGACAGTGTGAGGGGCATTTTATATATCCGTTTGGCGGCGACAGCTCTCGTTGGCGGTTCCTATAACGGGCAAACAATTATCTTGTCAACAGGTGGAGCAGTTAAAGACACTGTAACAATGTTTGCAACAGGCAATGTTGTAAATCCGGCACCTTTAAGCATCACAGCGAATAATATAATAAAGTGCAATAGTGCAACCTATACTTTCACAGGCACAGAGTTTACTGCAAGCGGCCTGAAAAATGCAGATGCAGTGACCTATGCAGCACTGGCAAGCGTAGGGGCAGCGCCGGGCGCCCCGGCTGGCAATTATAGTATCGTACCGATCGGCGTCTTTGGAACGGGGCTAAGCAATTATACCATTACTTATATTGATGGCATATTGACAGTAGAAACTGCTTTGGTACTAACCATTACACAGGTGAATCCCGACTGTTATGGCGACCCGGGTTCATTGTCGGGTGCAGTAACTGGCGGCATTACCCCGTATATGTATGAAGTGAACAGCGGCCTTACTTACGGTGCAGGGCCGATCGTTTATGGGCCAAGCACTACGCCGCTTTATAGCCCTGCGCCACCCGGGTACTATACCTACTCAGTAACGGATAGTGCAGGCTGTAGAGTAATAGCAGCAAGGCTGAGTGTGAACGCGCTGACAAGGTCCGCAGTTCTCATAGGCAGCAGCACTGCGCCAACTACAACAGAAGTATGTTACGGCTCAACAAAAACGGTCAGTACTATACCCGTCGGGGGAACTGCGCCATATACTTACAGCCTTAACAGCAACGGCGTTAGCGGGCCGTTTGTAGCAAGCGCAAACCGCTATTTCAGCGTGCCTGCGGGAACATACTTTATCACAGTAAAAGACAATGTAGGCTGCATATACAATACTGATACTATAAGCATTGTGCAGCCGGCAGCAAAACTGTCCTTTACCACCAGCATCAGTGGAGAAGCATGCAACTCAGAGGGGATCATATCGGTAACAGCGGCAGGGGGTTTTGGCGGATACAGTTACAGTGATAATGGCGGCACCAGTTACCAGGCAAGTGATATGTTAAGCGGGTTAGGTTATGGCAGCTATATAGTTGCTGTAAAAGACCAAATTGGATGCGCAGCGTCTTCTACAACAGTTAGATTGACAGCACTAAGTTCTTCAGCTATTACAGCATCTAAAAACCCAATATGCCCGGGTGCAAGCACGACCATCAGCACTACGCCTGCAGGAGGCATATCCCCTTATACTTATAGCCTTGACGGGCTGGCGTATGTGGCAAGCAGCAAACGTTATTTTAATGTGACAGCGGGAATGCATACGATAGAAGTGATGGATAATACGGGTTGTACCTATAGCCCTGCGGCGATAAATATAACTACAATGAGCTGCCCGGGCCCTTTAACAGAAGGCGGAGATATGCAAAAGACAGCAGGAACTGAACAGCTATTTGCAGCTCATGTTTCGCCGAACCCTGCACAGTCAGCATTCCATCTGCAAATGGAAAGCAGCAGCAGGGAAGATGTGGAACTGGTAGTTACAAATATGCTGGGTGTGAAGGTGTATGAAGCGAAAGGAGGAATAGACGGAACTTATGAGTTTGGAGCAAGCTTTAAGAGCGGTATATATATATTGCAGATAAGGCAGGGTAATGAAGTACATACGGTGAAGTTGGTGAAGGGGAATTGATAATTGATAATTGAAAATGGATAATGGATAAATTGATGAATTGATGAATTGAAAGCCATCCTGAAAAGGGTGGCTTTTTGTTTATGGTGGTTTTAACAGGGGTTTATTGCCACGTGTTTAGATTTAGCTTAATTTTTAATAAAAAATTTGGTTGCCAGAAAAAAATATTAATTTGCGCCTCGAAATGTGTTAATAATACACAATAACACTTAATTAAAGTGTATTATCCTGTTCGAAAACGAGTGCCTGAGTTTGCCAATAAATCAAAGTTATTTTTTTTACATAACAACGCTTTCATTAAATAAAAACTTGTCATTTATGAAACAATTACTACGCTCTTCTTTGAAGACAAATGATCTTACAAATCATAAAAAAACTACTTCAATTCCTGAAACACTAAGAAATGCAACGGGCCAAGTGGCTGCTGTATTTTTTAGTTTGGGTTTATTGCTTTGTACTTCATTTGAGGCAAAAGCACAGCCTACGGTTTTTGGAACACAATTGCCAGCGGGCAATTATGCTACTTTTACTCTTAAGACCATTGTTTCAACAGTTTTTGGGCAATACCGCACGCAGGCAACCGGTTCTATAGGCAACGGTAGCTGGGAGTGGCAATTTGTAACGGGTACAGCAGGAACTCCAAATTATTCAACAAACTGGAGGCCTTATACAAGCGGTAATACCCTTCTGACAAATACCATTATTCCTACATCTTATTCAGACGGAGCCAGATACAATACTGGTTCAGGTGGCCAGCCAGGGCTTTTGCCGGCTATTACCAGCGGCAATTACTATACTTTTAATGTGACCCTTAATGGTAGTTCCAGCAACATTATGGAAATGCTGGAAACGACATTTAACCCCATAACACTCTCCTCGGCTACTGTGTCTCAAAGCCCAATCAGCTCTGCAGTTACATACGGATCGGCGGTTACGGTATCTATTAACCCATCGGCAAATACATCAAGCGGAGAAAATCTTTTCCTAAGGTATACCACTAATAATTATACTTCGTCTACCCTTGTGGCATTTACTTTATTGTCAGGGACAACGTATACTGCACAAATACCTTCGCAGGCTGCAGGTACTGCGGTTTCTTATTATGTATTCAGCAGCAACAGAAGTTCTACTGCAATAGGAACTGACGAATCAAGTAATGGTGAGATAGCTTATGATATGGCAACACTGAACTTAAATAATAACAGCGGGGCTAATTATAATTATACCGTAATTAAGGCAACGCCGACAGTGACAGTAACCCCAGGAACTTATACCTATAACGGATCAGCACAGGGGCCTGCTTCGGGCGTGACCAGCAATACGGGCACAGGAACAAGCTATACCTTTAGCTATGCAGGAACAGGAGGCACCAGCTATACAGCGAGTGCAACACCGCCTACAAGAGCCGGCACTTATACAGTGACGGCAACAGTAGCAGCAAGCGGGGACGGAAACTGGACAGCGAACAGTTCGTCTGCTACAGCGTTTACCATCAGCCCGAAACCATTGACGGCAAGTTTAACGAATACGGGAGTGACGAAAGTGTATGACGGGACTACGAGCGCCCCGGCAGGATTTACGCCGACTTATTCCTTCAGTGGATTTGTGAGCGGGGATAATGGCGCAACACTAACGAATAGCGGCAGCGCTTATAATAGTGCTCATGTGGCATCCGCAACAACGGTAACAGTAAGTGGTTTGTCAATAAGCAGTATTACGGGAAGTAATGGAAGCGTAGCCGGCGATTATAGTTTAAGCAGTACAAGCTTAAATGTTGCTGCAACTATTACGGCTAAATCATTGACGCCAAGTTTAACGAATACAGGTGTAACGAAAGTGTATGACGGCACTACGAGTGCGCCGGCAGGGTTTACGCCAACTTACTCCTTTACCGGATTAGTACCGGGAGATGCTTCTGCGACCCTAACCAACAGTGGCAGCGCTTATAACAATGCAAACGTGGCGAGTGCGACAACAGTGACTGTGAGCGGGTTGACAATAAGCGGTATTACGGGAAGCAATTCAAGTGCGGCAAGTGATTATAGTTTAAGCACTTCGAGCCTGAATGTTGCCGCTACTATTACGCCAGCAACAGCCACCATTAATGTAACGGGATACAATGTTACTTACGACGGCAATGCACATACGGCAAACGGAACGGCAACGGGTGTATCAAGCGAAAACTTAAATAGCTATTTGAACCTGAGCGCGACAACGCATACGGCAGCAGGAACTTATAACGGGGATGGCTGGAGCTTTGGGGGCAATAGCAATTATAGCACGGCATCAGGTTCGGTAAATGATGCAATAGGGCAGAAAGCGCTAAGCATTACAGCCAATAATATTACGAAGTGCAGCGGCGCAACATATACGTTTGCAGGGACAGAGTTTACGACGGCGGGATTGGTGCCGGGCGATGCAGTAAGCAGCGTAACCTTAACGAGTGCAGGGGCCCCGGCTTCTGCTACTGCAGGGGTTTACAGCATTACTGCAAGCGCTGCAGTTGGCACAGGGTTAAGCAATTACAATATTACTTACAATCTTGGTTTAATGACTGTAGAAACACTGTCATTGACAATGACGCAGGTAAACCCTGACTGTTATGGCGACCCGGGATCATTGTCAGGCTCAGTGACAGGTGGTACATCTCCATATATGTACACAGTGAATACGGGGCTGAATTATGACCCAACAGCGATAGTTTACGGGCCAAGCACTACCCCGCTTTACAGCCCTGCGGCGCCAGGGTATTATACTTACTCGGTAACGGATGCAGCGGGTTGTATGGCGATAGCAGCAAGGCTTAGTGTAAACGCACTGACACAAACAGCGGTTCTGCTGGGTTCAACGCCTGCACCACCTACAACGCAGGTATGCTATGGAGGCACGAAGACCATCACTACGATACCTATAGGTGGAGCTACCCCTTATACTTACAGCCTGAACACGAATGGGGTTAGCGGGCCGTTCGTGCCAAGTGCCAACAGGTATTTTGCTGTGCCTGCAGGTAGTTACTACATCACTGTAAAAGATAATGTGGGCTGTACCTATACTACCAACAGCATGAGCATAACGCAGCCTTCTGCAGGGGTATCGTTTACCACCAGCATTGGCGGACAGGCATGTAACGCTTTGGGGGGAATAACAGTAACAGCGGCAGGTGGTTACGGGGGATATACTTACAGCGATAACAACGGAAGCAGTTACCAGCCAGGTAATATGTTCAATGGTTTAGTTTATGGCAATTATACAGTTGCAGTAAAAGACCAGAATGGATGTGCGGCCACTTCGGCTGTGGTTAAGTTTACCACATTGACCTCTACTGCTATCACGGCAGGCAAAAACCCTGTATGCACAGGCGCTACTACTACCATCAGCACAGTGCCAAGCGGCGGCACAGCACCTTATTCTTACAGTCTTGACGGGCTGGCTTATGTGCCGAGCAACAGCAGGTATTTTAGCGTGCAAGCGGGAACGCACACCATAACAGTGAAGGATAATGTAAGCTGTACTTATGGACCGCTTTCAATAAACATTACGACAGGCTCCTGCAGTGGACTTGTTGAAGGAGGCACAGGGCAAAAAATAGAAACAGACCAGTTGATGTTTGCAGCTCATGTGATGCCAAACCCTGCACCGGGAGCATTCCATTTGCAGATGGAGAGCAGCAGCAAGGAAGATGTAGAGCTGACAGTGACGAATATGCTGGGTGTGAAAGTATATGAAGGCAGAGGAGGCATTGGGAATGCATACGAGTTTGGTGCAGGCTTTGCGAGTGGTATGTATATATTGCAGATAAGGCAGGGCAATGAGGTGCATACGGTGAAGCTGGTGAAGGGGAACTGAGGGAATTGATAATTTATAATTGAGAATTGATAATGAAGGCCATCCTGAGAGGGGTGGCTTTTTTTAGCATTACCTATGTTTCAACTGTTTATGGAGGGGGAGAATGGTAAAATTAGTTTGAAAGGTTTTGGATGATACCAATTCTGGTCAAAGGAGACTAACCGCTTGCAAAGAAATCCTGTAAGAATGGCTGTTCCTGAATGTTCTCAAAACATCTTTTTAATAAAATCAGCGTTCTATTATATTATTAGCCTATATATTTTATCTTGCCGCCTTATTTTTAGTACAAAAACACTTTGATATTAGATCTCACAGTATTTGGGTTTGTACCGCATATACTAAGTTGAATAAAGATGGAAGAAAAGTTACAACCTCCTGCTCATAATGAAAAAATAGCTAACAATGCGCGTGAGCAAAAAAATGGATACCGATCTGCATGCCTGTGGTTTACAGGCCTCTCCGGCTCGGGCAAAAGTACGCTGGCGACCCTGGTGGAGCGGGAATTGTTTGCAGCAGATATTAATACCTATATTTTAGACGGAGATGAGATAAGGAAGGGGTTGAGTAAAGACCTGGATTTTACGGACGAGGGCCGCACAGAGAATATTCGCCGCATAGGGGAAGTTGCAAAACTGATGTGTAATGCCGGGTTAGTGGTTATGGCTGCTTTTATTTCGCCTTCTGCCAAAAGCAGGCAAACAGCGCGCAACCTGATAGGGGATAATTTTGTAGAGATCTTTGTGGACGCGCCTTTAAAAGTTTGCGAACAAAGGGATGTGAAAGGAATGTATAAAAAAGCAAGAAAAGGGGAGATAAGCAATTTTACCGGCATTTCATCTCTTTTTGAAGTGCCGCCAGAGCCTGAAATACATATACGAACTGACCAACTGTGCGTTGAAGAATCGGTACAGATCATACTCAACTATATTTTCCCAAGACTAAAACTGTAAGGAATGGGCATACACAAGTATTATTTGGACCATTTGCAGGAGCTTGAGGCTGAGTCTATCTATGTGATAAGAGAAGTGGCTGCACAGTTTGAAAGGCCTGTTATTTTATTTTCAGGAGGGAAGGACTCAATAGTGGTTACGCATTTGGCCAAAAAAGCATTCTGGCCTTCAAAAATCCCTTTTCCATTGATACATATTGATACCGGACACAATTTTGCCGAAGCAATAGAGTTCAGGGATAATTTGATGAATGAACTGGGTGTACAGTTGATAATAGGCTATGTCCAGGAATCAATTGACAGAGGAGATGCAGCGGAAGAAACAGGTATTAACGCGAGCAGAAATGCGCTGCAAACCATCACTCTGTTAAGTGCGATAGAAAAGAACAAAATTGATGCTGCGATCGGCGGGGCACGCAGGGACGAGGAAAAGTCACGCGCCAAGGAAAGGTTTTTTTCACACAGGGATGACTTTGGGCAATGGGACCCAAAAAACCAGCGCCCTGAATTATGGAATATTTTTAATGGCCGTAAAAACCAAGGAGAACATTTCAGGGTATTCCCCATCAGCAACTGGACGGAAATGGATGTGTGGAATTATATTCTAGAAAACAATATTCAAATACCTTCCTTATATTTTGCACACGAAAGAGAAGTTATATGGAGAGATGATGCATGGTTGCCTGTATCGGAACATATTGAACTACGAACGGGGGAAACTGTCGAGAAAAAGATGATACGTTTCAGGACTTTAGGCGATATTACTATTACAGGGGGCATTGAATCAAATGCAGATACGCTGGAAAAAATAGTAGCCGAAGTTTCTGCGGCTCGCAGCACTGAGCGTGGAAGCAGGGGGGATGATAAACGATCAGAAAGTGCAATGGAAGACCGTAAAAAGTTAGGTTATTTTTAATTGATGATGTATTACTCAATCCTGATAAAGGCTATATGAGCCATAATATAGAATTATTACGTTTTACCACTGCCGGCAGTGTGGACGATGGAAAAAGCACGCTGATAGGACGCTTATTGTATGATTCCAAATCACTTTTTGAAGACCAGGTAGCGGCAATTAAACAGTCCAGTAAACGCAGGGGGTTGGACCATATTGATCTTTCATTATTAACGGATGGCCTTCGTGCAGAAAGAGAGCAGGGGATTACGATCGATGTAGCATACCGTTATTTCGCGACGCCAAAGCGTAAGTTTATTATTGCGGATACGCCGGGGCATATTCAATATACCCGCAATATGGTTACGGGTGCCTCTACTGCAAACCTTGCCCTTATACTAGTTGATGCAAGAAAGGGAATTGCAGAACAGACCCGCCGCCATTCCTATATTGCCTCGCTGCTACAGATGCCGCATATCATTTTGTGTGTGAATAAAATGGACCTTGTTGACTATTCAGAAGATGTTTTTAATAAAATAGTACAGGAATATACCGAGTTCGCAAGCAAATTGAATATTACAGATGTGCGCTATATACCTATCAGCGCTTTGAATGGTGATAATGTGGTTAATTATTCGGAAAATACAAAGTGGTATCATGGTGCAACTTTATTACATGAACTTGAAACTATACATATTGGCAGCGACTATAATCATATTGATGCAAGATTCCCTGTACAAACGATCATTCGGCCACATTCTAACGAATATCATGATCACAGAGGCTATGCAGGAAGGGTTGCCGGGGGATTTTTGCCCCGGCGATAGGGTTGTCTTACTTCCTTCGGGCTTAACATCCGTAATTAAAACAATCGATTCATATGAAAGTGCTATTGAGGAAGCTTTTGCTCCCATGTCTGTTTCCATGACCCTTGAAGATGATATTGACGTAAGCCGTGGCGACATGATCGTGAAAGAAAACAATCAACCTCAAGTGGGGCAGGATATAGATATTATGCTTTGCTGGTTAAATGATAAAGGGCCACGCCCCGCTGCAAAATATTACCTGCGCCATACTACACGCGAAGTGAGATGTATAATAAAAGAAATTGTTTATAAAATGGATATTAACAGCCTTCACCGCCTGCACAATGATAAAAGTATAAACATGAATGACATTGCAAGGGTAAAATTAAGAACTACCCAACCACTTGTATATGATGCGTACCGCAAAAACCGTACAACCGGATCTTTAATATTAATAGATGACGCAACAAACGAAACAGTTGCCGCAGGAATGATCGTAGATCAGTTTTATAATTGAAGGATGCAGGTATGTAAAATAGAAATTCATCATTTTCTTATACATTTGCCCCCAAAATAAAACCAGAACCATCGTTATGAAAATTGCAGTTGTAGGCACAGGATATGTTGGGCTTGTGACAGGAGCTTGTTTGGCAGAAGTAGGCACTGATGTGGTTTGTGTGGATGTAAATGAGGAAAAGATCAATAAGCTGAATAATGGAATTTTGCCGATATATGAGCCCGGACTTGATGAGCTTGTTGAAAGAAATACTAAAAAAGAAAGGCTCCATTTCAGCACGAAGTTGGAAGAAGCTATAGTAGACTCGCAAGTGGCGTTTATTGCGGTTGGCACTCCTCCCGGCGAAGATGGCAGCGCAGATCTGCAATATGTTTTGGCTGTAGCCAATTCCATTGGCAAACACATGAATGGCTATATGGTCATAGTTACCAAAAGCACTGTGCCTGTCGGGACAGCAGCAAAGGTGAAAGCTGCTATTGAAAAAGCATTGAAAGAAAGAAATGAGACAATAGAATTTGATGTGGCATCTAACCCCGAATTTTTAAAAGAAGGTGCGGCAATTGAGGATTTTTTAAAACCTGACCGTATTGTAGTAGGCGTGGAAAGCGAAAGGGCAAAAGCTTTGCTTCATCAACTTTACGAACCGTTTGTGCTGAATGGTCATCCTATTTTATTTATGGATATTCCTTCAGCCGAAATGACCAAATATGCGGCAAATGCTATGCTTGCTACAAAGATCTCATTTATGAATGATATTGCAAATCTTTGCGAACTGCTGGGGGCCAACGTAAATGAGGTACGTATTGGCATAGGCAGCGACGCAAGAATAGGCAATAAATTCATTTATCCGGGAATAGGTTATGGGGGCTCCTGCTTTCCAAAAGACGTAAAAGCATTGATACGTACTGCGGAAGATAATGGGTTCGAATTGCGTATCCTAAAATCTGTAGACGCAGTAAATGATGATCAAAAGAAAGTGATCTTCACGAAGCTTCTTGCTTATTTTGAGAATGATCTGAAAGGAAAAATAATTTGCCTGTGGGGGCTTTCTTTCAAGCCAAATACAGATGATATGCGCGAAGCTCCTTCCCTTGTTCTAATTGATGCCCTCCTGGAAGCGGGCGCTTTTGTGCAGGCTTATGATCCTGTTGCAATGGAAGAAACAAAACATACTATCGGCTATAAAATAGCTTATGCCAATGATGCCGTTTCGGCTTCCATGAATGCAGATGCGCTGGTACTAGTTACCGAATGGCCTGAATTCCGGTTGCCGAACTGGGAGGTTATTCACCAGTCAATGAACAATCCGGCAATATTTGATGGCCGTAATATTTACCAGGCAGCTGATATGAAAAAAAGAGGGTTTATTTATTTTGGTATTGGAACAAATAATAAGAATTAAAGCAGGTTAATGAAAAAAAGAGTATTAATTACCGGTGCTGCAGGCTTTTTAGGTTCACATTTGTGCGATCGCTTTTTGAAAGAAGGTTATAAGGTTGTAGCGATGGACAACCTCATTACCGGCGATCTTCAAAATATTCAGCATTTGTTTTCATTGGCTGATTTTGAGTTTTATCATCATGACGTAACTAAGTTTGTGCATGTATCCGGTGATATTGATTATATACTTCATTTTGCTTCACCGGCAAGCCCAATTGATTATCTTAAAATACCCATTCAAACCCTTAAGGTAGGGGCGCTTGGTACACACAATTTATTGGGGCTTGCCAAAGACAAAAATGCGCGCATCCTTGTCGCTTCCACTTCTGAAGTATATGGAGACCCTGCTGTTCATCCTCAAACGGAAGATTATTGGGGGAATGTAAACCCCGTTGGCCCTCGCGGCGTGTATGATGAAGCAAAGCGTTACCAGGAAGCCATCACGATGGCATATCATACTTATCATGGCTTAGAGACGAGGATCATTAGAATATTCAATACTTATGGCCCGCGCATGAGGCTTAACGACGGAAGGGTATTGCCTGCCTTTATCGGCCAGGCGCTTCGTGGCGAAGACCTTACTATTTTTGGCGACGGCAGCCAGACAAGGAGTTTTTGCTATGTGGATGATCTTATAGAAGGTATTTACAGGTTATTATTGAGCGATTATGCTTACCCTGTGAACATAGGCAACCCAAGCGAAATAACCATTAAAGATTTTGCGGAAGAGATATTAAAACTAACAGGCGCCAACCAGAAAGTGATCTATGAAGATCTGCCTACTGACGACCCGAAACAACGCCACCCGGATATTACATTGGCCCAAAAATTACTTGGATGGGAACCTAAAATAAACCGCAGGGAAGGCCTGGAAAAAACATACGCCTACTTTAAGACCCTAACGAAAGATGATCTTTATAAGAAGGAACACAAAGATTTTTCGTCGTATAAGAGATAATAAGGCTTAAGGATCTCGTTCCGCACCTGGCTTATTCCGGAAAACACCCGGCTTATTTCAAATCGCACCTGGTTTATTCCGGAAAGCACCTGGCTTATTTCAAATCGCACCCGGCTTATTCTGGAAAGCACCTGGCTTATTCTGGAAAACACCCGGCTTATTTCAAATCGCACCTGGCTTATTCCGGAAAGCACCTGGCTTATTCCCAATCGCACCTGGCTTATTTCATTCTTCGGAAAGCGCCATATCTACGATTTTTAGCTGGAGGCTTTTTTGCCCGTTCCATTCGTTTTCATCAATGGAAAAAATAATATCAAGAGGAATTTTTTTTTCAAGCAGGGGAAATTTATCTCTCATATTGAAGCCAATGGCAGTGAAAGTGATATTGTTTTGTTTGATCACGAGGCGAATATGCTGTTCTTTTATAATTTTTGAATAGCCGGTATCAATTACTTTTCTTGTTATAAAAACGGGGCGCATGTTTTCCGGGCCAAAAGGCTCCATCTGGCAAATGATGTCGTAAAAAGCTGGGGTGATATCTTTAAAATTTATTTCAGCATCGATAATTATTTCCGGCACTAATAATTCTTCAGGGATCGTTTTGCTTACTACCTCTTCAAACTTATTGCTGAAAGCCTGAACATTTTCGGGCAGCATTGTCATTCCTGCTGCGGCAAAATGACCGCCATAACCAAGAAGATGTTCACGGCAGGAGTGAACGGCCTCATATAAATTAAAACCTGCCACGCTTCTTGCGCTGCCCGCCACAACATCGCCGCTTTTGGTGAGCACCACGGTGGGGCGGTAAAAACTTTCTATTAGCCGCGATGCCACGATGCCAACTACACCTTTATGCCAGTGCTCCTGAAAAAGCACGGTCGTTTTCCTGTTAATATATATATGATCGCGTTCTATCATCGCGAGGGCCTCTTCAGTAATGTTCAGGTCAGCCTCTTTTCTGTCAATATTATCGAGGTGGAGCATTTCTGCAAATGCAAGGGCTTTGTCCAGATCTTTTTCAATAAATAATTGAACGGCTTTTTTTGCATCGTCCATTCTTCCGGCAGCGTTTATTCTTGGGGCTACTATAAAAACAAGATTGTTGATGTGTATTTCTTTTGTCATGCCGGCCAGTTGCAGCAGGGCTTTAATACCCATGCAGGGATCAGCATTTACTTTTTGTAAACCATAAAACGCAAGCACACGATTTTCCCCCGTGACGGGAACTATATCTGCAGCGATGGCAGCGGCGACAATATCGATGTATTGCAAATAAGATCTATCAGGCAGTTGTAGCTCATAACTGAGCGCCTGCATTAATTTGAAACCAACACCGCAGCCGCAAAGTTCTTTATAAGGGTAGGGGCAATCTTTTTGTTTTGGGTTTAAGATAGCCACGGCAGGCGGTAGTTGATTGTCCGGCAGATGGTGGTCGCACACAATAAAGTCTATAGAAAGGTCTTTTGCATAAGAAATAAGCTCTACTGATTTGATGCCGCAATCAAGAGAAATGATAAGTGAAAAATTATTTTCTTTTGCGTGATCAATTCCAATTTTTGAAACACCGTAACCTTCCCGATAACGATGGGGGATATAAAAAGCCACTTTGGGATAAATAGCAGTTAAAAATTGGAACATGGCGGCGACTGATGTTGTCCCGTCCACATCATAATCACCAAAAACTAAAATCTTTTCCTTTGAATTGATAGCTGAGAGAATGCGTACAACGGCTTTGTCCATATCCTTCATTAACCAGGGGCTATGCAGATGTTCAAGCCGGGGCCGAAAATATTTCTTTGCTTCTTCAAAAGTGCTGTTGCCGCGCTGGACTAAAATGCGGCACAGTATAGTATTTATTTTTAATTCATTTTGTAAAGATCTTACTTGAACTTCATCTGCTTTTAATATGTTCCATCTCTTTTGCAGCATCAATATTCTCTGTCTGTTGTGAATCTTACTAATTCTTCGAGTGCATTTCGTGCTTCACTGGAAGGAAATTCGAATAATATTTGCAAAGCTTCGTCTCTGTATGCCACCATTTTCTTGTTAGCATAATCAATGCCGCCGCTGTTATGTACAGCATCTGCAACAAACTCCACCTTTGATTTATTAGTATTTTTATTTTTTATAATGTAGATAATTTTCTTTTTAAGCTCTGTACTACAGTTATTTAAGGTGTATATAAGGGGTAATGTAAGTTTTTTTTCTTTAATGTCATTTCCTGTAGGTTTGCCAATGCCTTTTTTTCCATAGTCAAATAAATCGTCCTTTATTTGAAAAGCCATTCCAGTTTTTTCACCAAATGAGCTTAATTTTTCAATTTTTGTATCATCTTCAAAAACTGAAGATGCGCCTGCTGCACAACATGCAGCGAGTAAGGATGCTGTTTTCCCGCTGATTATGTTATAGTAGTCGATTTCTTTTAGATCAAGGTTGCGCGTTTTTTCTAATTGCAACAATTCACCCTCGCTCATTCGTTTTATTGCAGACGATAATATCTGTAGTACTTTATAATCTTTGTTATCTAGGGAAAGTAATAACCCTTTGGAGAGCAGGTAGTCGCCAACAAGCACCGCAATTTTATTTTTCCATAAGGCATTAATGGAAAAAAAAGCTCTTCTTTCAAGTGCATCATCTACCACATCGTCATGTACCAAAGTGGCTGTGTGCAATAATTCTACCAAAGAAGCAGCACGGTATGCAGTATCAGTAATTTCTCCGCCAAGCTTTGCGCTGAGCAAGACAAACATGGGGCGCAGTTGCTTGCCTTTTCTTTTTACAATGTATTGCATTATGCGATCAAGCAATGGCACTTTGCTTTTCATCGCCTCCCTGAAATAATTTTCAAAATGCGCTAATTCTTCTTTTATTAATGCCGCAGGCTGTTCCATTTTAATTTGCGCAATATACTTCCAAATAAAACATATAGCAATGCAACGTTATCATTTCTCTAAGTGTCAAATAAAACAATGCAGATAATAAAATAAAAATAAATTGTAAAAATTTGGTATTTCATTTGCATTGTATAAATTTGCTTTGAATTTTAACAAAAATCACTAAACAATTCTAATTAAAACAACAATTTAAACCATACCTATGGCTAGCAAAAAGTACATTTTGATTGCAGGTTTATTAGTCCTGCTGCAGACAGCCTCCTTTGCACAAAGTAACAACGCCAGCGATAGCTGGGTGTTTGATTCTTCTAAAGTTTCTAAGAAGAATATGCCTCAGCATAGCCAGTTTATGAGCAATGCTTATCCTTATCCTGCAAAACCACGGAGTATGTGGGAACTAGGATTTGGAGGAGGTATGGGTGAAATTTTTGGAGACGTATTACAATTGCCTTCAGTAAGCGGTAGTGTGACTTTTAGAAAGTCTCTAGGGCATGTTATTTCTATAAGAGGTGGTTATGAAGGCTCCGTATTTTACGGAACTGACAGCCATCCGAGAACTGAAGCAGCATATAATTATGCTTCTACTTATAATCCCTGGAGATCTCTCTATCCTTACAACACTCCTTTTTTTACAAGTTATCAGACTAAGGTTCATTCAATTATTTTGGATGCTATAATTAGCTTGAATTCCCTGAGCCGGTACAGAGGTAATCCTAAAGCTGATTGGTATCTCTTAGTTGGTTATGTAGCTCAAGGCGCTCACGTAGGGGTAGCTGCTTTGAATCCAAGCACAGGTAATGGGTGGGATTTTAGTTCTTTGCTTACAAGCTATTCTACCATGTCATCAACTGATATTCAAAAGGCGGTTAAGAATATTGAGAATGCTCCACTACATGCAAAATATGATCAGGTTGCACCAATACAGAACGGACAAAGGTATTTTGTGGGAGATGATTGGTTTGGGATCAAACACTTTCAAATCAATCATGGCTTGAGTGTTGGTGGTGGTGTAGCTTTTCGTATTACCGACAGGTATAATATAGGAATTGAACAAAAATGGGTTATTACAGGAAATGATAACCTTGATGGTATAGTGTCAGGAGAATCTGCGGATATTGAAAGTTATACACAAGTGCGTTTGAACATTAATATAGGAAATTCTGCAACACACACAGTTCCTCTTTGGTGGCTTAACGGAAATAATTATATCTATAACGAAGTTAATGCCCCTAAACACATGAAAATGCCACCAGTAATACTGCCTGATGCTGATGGTGATGGTGTTACTGATCAATTTGATTTGGAACCAAATACGCCTAAAGGCTGTCCTGTTGATACACACGGTGTAAGCCTCGATACAGATGGTGATGGTGTTCCGGATTGTAGAGATAAAGAAAAATTGACTCCTCAAAATTGCTTTCCTGTAGATGCTGATGGTGTTGGCAAATGTCCAGAACCGCCATGCTGCGATTCTTTACGTGCAATGGCTAGTATGGTGAAACCACCAGCATGTGCGATAGGTAGTTTGCCAAGCGTTACTTTCAAAGGCAGCAGTGTAACAATAAGTAAATCTGCTGAAGCTTTGTTATCCAGCGCAGCTGCACAAATTAATGCTAATCCGGGATGTAAAGTAAAAGTTATTGGATATGGAGTTTCAACTAAATCTGCTCAGCAGTTAAGTTGGGATCGCGTAAATGCAGTTATTAATTATCTTGTTACAAAACAAGGAATCTCTGAAAACAGGTTCATATTTACTTATGGACAGAGTGGCGATTCTAATACTGTAGATTTGCAGGGTACTACAGAAGAAGGCCCGAACACAGTTCCAGCTCCTCATCCAAACTTAGAAAAAAGAAAATAACTTCTGAAATAGAATCTATAAATAGTTAAAGACCGTCCTTTTAAAGGACGGTCTTTTTTGTAACAGGAATGTTACTAATGATTTTAAAGTGTTCTTTATTTTATGCAAGTTGCGCTTACATAATGTATGTTCTGCTGCGGGAGTGATCGATCGTTAAATCTAACCGAGGAAGTTTACATGAATTCACTATTTGAAAGATGTTCAAGAATTGTTTAATAATTGAATCATAACAGGTGATAAAAGATATATTAGAAGGCAGCATCAAATCAATTTATTTGAAGCTGCTGCAATAGAACTTCATGCAAGTAAAGGGGCAATTAAAAAGAGTAAAGTTGAATTATCGGAATATTGAAAAAAATATGGGAAGAAATAGAAACAGTTTTTCCTCAATTATTCGACAATTCTATGAAGCAACGTAATTACGCAAAATCCTTTACTGGCTTTAAATCCAAGGATACTTGCAAAAGTTACTGGCTACTATTTTAGCTTTTCAACAAGCTTAGTTACAACAAAACAGTGAGTAGAGTTAAACATGTTTAGCTGATTAACTTCGCCAACTGGCTAATATTATAATTTACTACAATCAAAAAAGGAGCAAGAAAATTTGGTGGAATAAAGTCTTTAAGTAGCTTTGCAATGCCTAAAAAAATAGGCCCTTCTGTAAAAACAGATGGGCCTCTAACGATTGCTTGCCATATGAAAAAGTTATAAAATCAGTTTTACTTGTTTTTGACTGTTCTTGTTTTGTTTAGTGCCTCTAACGATTTCTTCTAGCGATTGCCTGCATATGAATTAGTTACTTTCTGATGTAAAAGTAATAACCACTTTGTCCAGTTGCAAAACATCTTTATAATATTTTGCGTATGCCAAAAAGGAAAAAAAAATATGAAGGCCTTACCACCATTTAATTTCAAAAGATTTTTGATATGACATCCAACAGGTTTACAGATGCTTTATTTCAATTAATTTTTTCGCTTGAAAAATCTGAAAAAAGGCATTTCAAATTATATATTAAAAGAAGTTCGGCTAATCAGGACCTTAAAATAGTACAGCTTTTTGATGCTCTTGATAAGATGAATGAATATGATGAAAGAACGCTGCTTAAAAAGCTTTCCCCTATTACCAAACCTCAGTTGGCGAATTTAAAATCGCATTTATATAAACAATTACTTGCAGCCCTACGTTTGCTGAAAAGTGCTGAAAATACAGATCTCCAGTTAAGCGAGTTGCTTGATAATGCCCGCCTGCTTTATAATAAGGGGCTAAAAATGCAGAGTTTAAAAATGCTTGAAAAGGCTAAGGAAATAGCTAAGGCCAATCATAAATATAACTATTTGGCACAAGTGATATCATTGGATAAAAAAATTGAAACACTGCATATTACACGAAGCAGTCTTGAAAAAACTGAAACACTGGTGACTGAAGCGGCGGAGATAAGCAGGCACATCTACGATGTTGTAAGGCTTTCTAATCTCGCATTACTTTTATACCGATGGTATGTGCAAAACGGACATGCCAGGAATGAGCAAGATGAAGAACGGTTGAAAATATTTTTTAAAAAGCACCTTCCTTCAAATACTGAAGAAATCTCTGATTTTTATGAAAGGCTTTATCTTTATCAAAGTCATTGCTGGTATGCTTTTATCAGGCAGGACTTTTTGATGTATTACCGTTATTCCTGTAAATGGGTTACTTTGTTTGAAGATGAACCTGCGATGGTTTCTGTTGAAACCGGGCATTATGTGAAAGGGATGCATAACCTGCTTAATGCGCATTTTGATCTCCGTAATTTTAAACAGTTTGAAATAACGTTACATCAGTTTGAAGTATTTGCAGAAACCTCTGTAGCTAAACGACATGATAATTTCAGGATACATACTTCTATTTATATTAATAGTGCAAAAATAAATTGGCACTTGATGTCGGGTACGTTTGCTGAGGGGCTATTGTTTATAAAAGGAATGGAAGATGAGATGAACAAATTTGCCCTGTATATTGATGCACACAGGATACTTGTCTTTAACTATAAAATTGCAACCCTTTATTTTGGAAATGGCGATTATGCTACCTGTATTGATTACCTGCAAAGAATTATTAATAATAATGTAAACCTGAGGCTAGACCTGCAATGTTATGCCCGGTTGTTGCATTTAATGGCGCACTATGAATTGGGGAATGATACCATTATTGAATCATTGATCAAATCTGTATATCGGTTCATGGCTAAATTGAAAAACCTGACGAAAGTTGAAGAGGAGATGTTCAGGTTTATCAGGCATTCGTTTAATATCACGCAAAAACAAATGAAGGCGGAATTGGTAAATCTATTGTATAAGATAAAGCATCTGGAGAAAAAGCGTTTTGAAACTAGGTCTTTTGTTTACCTAGATGTTATTTCCTGGATAGAGAGCAAGATGCAGGGGAAATCTATGAGTGAAATCATAAAGCAAAAAGCTTTGAGCAGCCATGAAAGGAAATACACTGATATTTTTGAGCATCCTGTTACGGGTGGTAAGTAATGATTTTTTTAAGAATCGGTTCCTACGGTGATATTTATGGCATCTACAGGAGTATTTATAGCATCGACAGGAGTATTTGCGGTATCTACAGGAGTATTTATGGCATCGACAGGAGTATTTATGGCATCGATAGGAGTATTTATGGCATCGCCATGGGTATTTGCGGCATCGACAGGAGTATTTATGGCATCGACAGGAGTATTTATGGCATCGACATGGGTATTTATGGTATCGACAGGAGTATTTGCGATATGTACAGCATTATTGTGCATATGTATAGACTTTTTGGAAGGGAATTGTAAAAATGGTTGGTTTTGAAAATTAAACGACCCCTGATGGCACAAAGTGAGACTGGTTAAATTATGAGTGCTAAATATTGGACAAAAAGTACAATACTGCGACGCAAATGAAGTTCCTAAGAGATCCTTCTGCCGGCCTCAAAAGGAAAGTAAAAAATAAAAAGTAAAAAGAAGAACGGTGAGAGAGGAGAGTCATTTTTTATGGGAGTGGGCGGGTTGATGATATATTTGCAGAAAATTTGAAATCATGTTGCAAGTTTCTGTACTGCGGAATAACCCTGATTGGGTGAAGGAAAGGCTGGTGTTAAAGAATTTTAAACACCGGAACTGGTGGATGAGATCGTAGTTTTGGATGATGAAAGGAAAAGGATACAGAATGAATATGATTCGGTTCAATCTAAAATAAATTCGGCTTCTAAGGAGATCGGGGATTTAATGAAGCAGGGGAAAAGGGGAGAGGCGGAATCTTTGAAGAAGGATGTGGCAAACAATAAGGAGGGGGTGACTGTTTTGGGAGCTGCATTAATTGCTAAAGAGAAAGAGTTGCATGCTGCGTTGGTGCACCTGCCAAACTTGCCTTCCGAAAGGGTGCCTACTGGGAAGACTCACGAAGATAATGTGGTGGAAAGGGAAGTGGGCAAGAAACCGACCCTTTATGCGGGGGCTATGCCTCACTGGGACCTGATAAAGAAATATGACCTGGTGGATTTTGAAACGGGGGCGAAGATAACGGGGAGCGGGTTTCCTTTATACAAAAATAAGGGGGCGAAACTGCAGCGGGCACTGATTCAATATTTTTTGGATTTTAATACGGATGCGGGTTATACGGAATATATACCGCCATTCATGGTGAACGAGGCGAGCGCTTACGGAACAGGGCAACTGCCTGATAAAGAGGGCCAGATGTATCACGTGACGGAGGATGGTTTTTACCTGATACCTACGGCGGAGGTTCCGATAACGAATATTTACAGGGATGTGATCTTGAAAGAGGGTGAATTACCGGTGAAAATGACTGCTTACTCTCCGTGTTTCAGGCGCGAGGCGGGCAGCTTTGGGAAGGATGTGCGGGGATTGAACAGAGTGCACCAGTTTGAGAAGGTTGAGATAATACAAATAGTGAATCCGGAACTGAGTTATGGGGCGCTGGACGAAATGGTGGCGCATGTGGAAAAGCTGCTACAATCACTTGAGCTGCCTTACCGTATACTACGCTTATGCGGCGGCGATATGGGGTTTACCAGTGCACTGACTTACGACTTTGAAGTGTATAGCGCGGCACAGGAACGGTGGTTGGAGGTGAGCAGCGTGAGCAACTTTGAGAGCTTTCAGACTAACCGCTTAAAATGCCGCTTTAAAAATGCGGACGGTAAAATGCAACTGGCACATTCGCTGAACGGTAGCTCGCTTGCGCTGCCAAGGATCTTTGCTGCATTGCTTGAAAATAATCAAACGGAGGAAGGAATTCAATTACCCCAAATATTGCACAAGTATTTTGGGGCTGGAATGATTCGGGAAATATAACTGCTTTTGCGTGGTTGATTTTAATTATTTGGTTTAGCTTTTAATCATAGCCTTTAATCAAGTATTTACATTCCTCTAATAGCTTTTCTCGGTTAATGGCTACGGTGCCGACTTCTTCGCAAACAAGGCCACCAGCGATGTTGGCGATCTCGGCAGCGAAGGCGATGTCTTTTCCGGCGGCATAAACGAGAGATGCGGTGGCGATGACGGTATCGCCTGCACCGCTGACGTCGGCTATGTTGCGGATGTGAGTAGGGATCGATCTTGTATAATTTCCTTTTTGGAAGTAGATGCCTTTTTCGGAGAGGGTAATGAGGGATATCTTATGCTGCAGCACTTGATGGAGTTGGGTATGGATGTTTTTAAGGACAGTTTCGTTTATTTCGTCTGTGAGGATATTTAGACCTTCTTTTACTTCTTTTAAATTGGGTTTGAAAATGTCTACATTTTTGTAGGCGAAGAAATTTTTCCGCTTGGGATCGACTGTGGTGACAATGCTGCTTTCTTTGCAGAAAGTGATTATTTTTTGAATCAAACTTTCTTTTAAAACCCCTTTGTCGTAGTCTTCAAAAATGACGAGGGCGGGCTGGTAGCGTTTTGCAAAGGAGGTGAAATTGTTGAGTAATTGTTTGTCGTCTTCAGTTATTTCATGTGTTACTTCGCTGTCGAGACGCATCATTTGCTGGTTGCGACCCATGATCCGTATTTTATTTGTTGTGATGCGGGCGCTGCTTTTAATGATATATTTTGTGTCAATATGCTGCTGTTGTAAAAGACTGATGAGGGTTTCGGCATCATCGTCGTCCCCAACAACGGAAAACAATGTTGTTTCTGCCCCAAGGGAGGCGGTGTTTAAGGCTACGTTCCCTGCGCCACCGATGCGCTGTTCTTTTTTGCTGAGGGCAACGACTGGCACAGGGGCTTCAGGGGAGATGCGTTCTACCTTACCCCACCAATAGGTATCGAGCATGGTGTCGCCAATGACAGCAACTTTCAAAGAAGCGAAGCGGGAGAAGAGCTTATCAAAATCCATTTTATTATTTTTTTGCTTCCGCCATGAAGGCGCTAAGGCACAAAGGAACACAAAGAAATTAATTTGAGGTAGGCTCTTCTTTTTTTGTTGCGAGAGCAAGATAATATAAAGGAATCCCAAGCAAAGCAATAATGAGCCCCGGCCATGTGAAATTGGGTTTGTATATGATGAGCAAAATGCAAAAGGAAATGCCCATTAAAATGTAAATGGCAGGCAATATTGGATAGCCAAAAGCTTTGTAAGGACGGTCTACTGTGGGCATTTTTTTGCGCAGAATGAAAATGCCATAAATGGTAAGGACATAAAAGATGACTACGATGAAGGAAACCATATCCAACAAGTCGCCATATTTGCCGCTGAGGCATAAAGCAGCAGCGACAATACATTGCGCCCACAAAGCCCACTGCGGTACTGCGTTTTTATTCAGCGTGCCTGCTTTTGCAAAGAATAATTTGTCTTTCGCCATGGTATAATAAACACGGGCGCCTGCGAGTATCAAACCATTGTTACAGCCAAAAGTGGATACCATGATCATGAGGGCGATGACGATCGTGCCTGCATTTCCGAAGATAGCGCTGGAGGCGGCTACGGCAACGCGGTCGTTCTCGGCAAAGGCGATATTATTTAAAGGAAGCACGTTGAGGTACATTAAATTGGCACTTACATAAATGATGGTAACGATGAGCGTGCCTAGAAATAAACTGAGGCCGATATTTCTTTTTGGGTTTTTTATTTCCCCAGCGATGAAAGTTACGTTGTTCCAGGCATCACTACTAAAGATGGAGCCAACCATTGCTGCGGCAATGGCTCCGAGAAAGGCAGCGCCTGCAATAGGTTGCCAGCCAGTGTTTGAAGAGATGGTGCCTGAAATTGTTTTAGCATCAAAAGCATGTTGCCAGTTTTTAGTCCAATAGCTGTGATTGACCAAGATAAATCCGAAAAGTATTAAGCCAAGTAAGGAAAGAAGTTTGGTGGACGTGAAAATGGTCTGAATTATTTTACCTGTCTTAATGCCTTTTGTGTTGATGAATGTAAGTAAAGCGATAAGCAGGATAGAAACAATTTGTGCTTCAGAGATTTTTATAAACCCCAAATCGGCAATTATATTCTTTTCACTTAAAGAGGGAAAAATATAAGCTGCAAACTTGCTGAAAGCTACGCCTACTGCGGCGATGGTGCCGGTTTGTATCACTGCAAAGAAACTCCAGCCATACAGGAAACCAACAAGAGGGTTATATGCTTCTTTTAGGTAAACATACTGGCCGCCTGCTTTGGGAAACATGGCGCTGAGTTCGCCATAGCTTAATGCTGCTGTAAGTGTCATAAAGCCTGTGAGCAGCCATACAACAATTAGCCAGCCAGCACTGCCTACATTGCGAGTGATGTCTGCGCTTACGATGAAGATACCGGAGCCGATCATACTCCCGGCAACAATCATGGTGGCATCAACTAAGCCAAGGGCAGGCTTGAAAGAAGAAGTATTTTGCTGCATAAACAGTTTGTTTTTTTAAACAGAGAAATCCCGCTAATATAATGGGATTTGAAGATAGGAAAAATACGGGTTGAAATTATTTTTTGTCTTCGCCGGACCTAGCATTCAGGTCTTTAACGATGTCGGATGTTATGTCTCTCAAAGTGTCTTTGTAATATAAATAATCATCGTTGCTGGAAGCAAAGACATATGTATAGCCTTTTTCACGGCAATAGGTTTTTAGAAAATTCTGTATTTTAGATTTTACTTCCTGTAGTTTCTGCATGGAAACAGCATTCATTTCCTGACTCATATCATGCTGTGTTTGCTGGTAATCGTCCTGTATTTTCTGTAGCTCCTGTTCGTAACTGTTTTGTTCTGCAGGAGTCATGTTAGGCCCTTTTTGCCTGTATTCTTTTGCTTTGTTTGCATAATTTTCCTGCATTTGATTCAATTGCATTGTCATTACTGAATCTTTGCTACGCAAAAAATCGCGCACTTGTTTATAATCCTCATAGCTGTTTTGTAACGAGTCAAGATCAAAATAAGCGATCTTAAAAGAGTTGGCTACTGCAGCATTTGCCTGTTTTATTTTATGAATATCTGTTTTGGCATAATTAAAATACAGATAATATAAAAGCCCTATGGCAATAATTAAAACACAGTTCAATATCAATAAAAATTTCTTCATGCAATGGCAATTTTTAATAAGAGTTTGAAGGTATATGGTTTCATAAGAATAAAATTGTTAAAAACTAATTCGGTAGTATCATTTAGGAATCTGCAATAATTTTATTACTCATTTTAAAATTAAAAAAGTTTTAAAGTTAATTAGCAATTAATCATGATGTAGTATTTATTTATCTAATTTCGAGTTTATTAAATTCATAAAAAAAACCTATAAGTTATGAGATCAAAATTTACTCAAATCCATCAAAGCATGTTGCTTGTTTTTGCCGTGATCGGAGCTTCTGCGCTTTCAGTTGCGCAAGTAAATGCGCAAACGACTGATACCTCTTTGTTGTACGGGATGACAAAAAGCGGCTTGATCTATCAAATTAATGTTACTAACGCCAATTGCGGCACAGCCATTAATCCTGCCTATCCTACAAATGATACGGCGAACCAAGCAAACGCGTTAGGCTATGACAGTGCAAACAAAAGTTTTTATTATTTTAAAAGGAATTTTGGAGGCGGACCCGAAGAATTTGTTTCGTACAACACCGTTACTCAATCATACACTACGCTGGCTGCGAGCCCTATTACATCAATTGCATTGCGCGGCTGTGTTAACCCAGACGGAACAGGATATTACTGTATGGATGAAAATGGACATTTGTGCTATTATAATATTCCTTCAAATGCATGGACTATTATTACGTCAAATTATATTGACAATAATGACAATAACATTACTTCTAATATAAATGTATTCACTTCAGGAGATATAGCTTTTGACGCTAACGGAAATCTATGGGTTCTTTGTTCTTCCTCTACTAAATATGCCCTTTATGAATTTCCAGGTGCTATTCCTACTACTGCCGTTGATACACTTTCCGGACTGCAATATGTACCGGATACTACCAGTGTACCACGTTCAGGATTTGTTTTTGGTGGTATTGCTTTTAACAGCACAGGTCAAATATATCTCAGCACCGGCAGCCCCGATAACAGGCTCTATATTTTACAGGATAACTTAGCATTGAGCTTAATTGGCACTCTTTCAGCAGATGCCGCAGGATCTGATCTTACTTCTAATAATTTTCCTGTTTCAAGTTTACCTGTTGGCTATCTTAATTTTGATGGTGTGCTCCAAAATAATGAAGCTGTGCTGAACTGGCAAACTGTATCTGAAATAAACAACAAAGGATTTAATGTTCAGAAAAGTACAGATGGCCAAACCTTTGCTAACATTGGTTATGTGCAGGGGCACGGTACATCGCAAATTATAAATAACTACATTTTTGCTGACCCTAAATTGTTAAGCGGCGATAATTATTACAGGCTTCAGCAAGTAGACCTTGATGGCAATTTCACTTACTCCGGCGAGATAAAACTTGAATTCAGCAAATTTGACTGGTCTATTCTCGGCAACCCATCCAATAACACCTGGGTGCAACTGCAACTTGATAAAACCCATGAAGTTTCTCTCCAGGTTGTATCACTTTCAGGTGACGTGATACTGACAGTTAATAAAGGAAGTATCACGCAGGGTACTTATGGCATACCACTAAACCTCGGTAACGCAGCTGCAGGAATGTACGTGGTAAGGTTGATGATCGATGGAAAAAGTTATTCTAAAAATATGGTGAAATAAGATTTGAAAGGATCATAACAGAAAAGCCTTGCTGATAAAGCAGGGCTTTTTTATTGTATTTAGATGCCGGAAGGATAATAAAAAGTGATTTTACATCTCTCCGCGCGGGGAGAGCAGGTAAATGAAGTGATTTTATATCTCTCCCCACGCGGAGAGCAGGTAGATGAGGTCATTTTATATCTCTCCGGATAGGGAGAGCAGGT
Source organism: uncultured Bacteroidota bacterium (assembly GCA_963771435.1). Taxonomy (GTDB): domain Bacteria; phylum Bacteroidota; class Bacteroidia; order Chitinophagales; family Chitinophagaceae; genus CAVYTF01. Next base: position 61,808 of record CAVYTF010000029.1, read on the forward strand.
AAATGGAGTGATTTTATATCTCTCCCCACGCGGAGAGCAGGTAGATGAGGTCATTTTATATCTCTCCAGATAGGGAGAGCAGGTAAATGGAGTGATTTTATATCTCTCCCCACGCGGAGAGCAGGTAAATGGAGTGATTTTCTATTTTTTCGCTTCGAAGAAAGAGATAATAGTGTTTTTTAATTGGAATTAAGAACTATTGCTTATTCGCCCGTAGCTTTTGAATAGGTGATGGGTTGTAGCTTCTTAGATCTTACAGGTTCATTATACTGAATAGCAGGTATCCATTTTGGACTTTTGATAATGATATTCATTGCATCCATATCTAAAACCTTATACCCTGAAGATTGATAAATACTTACATCATGTACAGAGCCGTCGGGATAAACAGTAAAAGCTATTACCACTGTTCCATATATTTTTCCATCTTGATAAGAATTAAGCTGCTCATCGGAAAAGGTTTTCGTTAACGATGTTCCAATATATCTTCCCCAGCCCCCAGCGAAATAAGCTTCCTTTTCAAAAATATAATTCGGAATTTCTTTTCCTTCTTTTGTCCAGCCCGCCTGCTTTGATATATTGCCTTGTATATCAAAAGTGGCGTAACCTTTTAAAGAATGGTTTTCATAAAAAACATATTCGTATATTTCTTTTCCGTGTTCCCAAAAAGAAGAATCCTCTTCAATGCCATTTTCATCATAATATTTTTGTATTCCGTTTGAAGTTTCTGTTTTTGCGTCATCATAATGACCATCCAATTTTATTGATCCATTATTTAACCAGAACTGCTGCTGATGCCATTGGCTGCCATCTTTAAAAACTTTGTTTACAAATTGAGCAGAATCTTTGGAAACTATCTTCCAACTGCTATCCAAATAGGTATAAGTAGTATCTGACTGGCCAAATGATCTTATACCAGGCAAAAGCAAAATAAAAATTAAAAGGCGCATGGGTGTTGGATTGGATCTGATTAATTGATAATTAAAATTTTACTTCAACGCATTAATAATTGCCACAAACTCATCTGCAATTAATGATGCGCCGCCTACCAGGCCTCCATCCACATCAGGCTGAGAGAATAATTCCATTGCATTATTTGCTTTTACACTTCCGCCATATAATATTGAAATGTTATTGGCAATATCGGCCCCGTATTTTATTGCCAATTGAGAACGAATATCTGCGTGCATTTCCTGAGCCTGCGCGCTGGTAGCAGTTTTGCCTGTGCCAATTGCCCAAATGGGTTCGTAAGCAATTACTATTTTTTGTACCTGCGTTTCGCTTAAATGGAACAAAGATTCTTGCAACTGTTTTGCTACAAATTCATTTTGAGTGCCCGCTTCGCGAATGCTCAAAGCCTCGCCGCAACAGAAGATCGGCGTGATACAATATTCAAGGCAGATATTGATTTTATCAGCAAGTAATTGATTTGTTTCATTAAAATATTCCCTCCGTTCACTATGCCCGATGATAACAAATTCTATGTTCAGTGATTGCAGCATTTCGACTGAAACTTCACCGGTATAGGCACCTGATTTTTTACTGTAACAATTTTGCGCAGCGGCAAAAACGTTTTGCTTGCCTGAAAGCTTTTGTTGCGCCATTTGCAGGTAGGGAGAGGGCACCGCAAAAATGGCTAGCTGATTTTCCTTTAATTTATGCGGCTTTGAAAGGATTTCATCCAATAATTTTTCTCCCTGAGGCAGCGTAAGATTCATTTTCCAGTTGGCTGCGGCAATTTGTTTTCTCATAATTATTTTGTTGTTGCGCCTTCAAAAATATGTTTTAAAACAGAAATTTCATTTTCATTTGTTGATTGCTGTTTCAGCTTTTTCCAGTTATCAATGTCGCGGATAGCTTTATCAAATTCATATTGTACATCTTTTGCCCCCCATGTGAAATCATTAATCGTTCGTGGCAGCAAACCTTCACCAAACACATTGCAGCAAACGCCAATCATAGTGCCCGTATTGATGGAAGAATTAATAGCGGCACGGCTATAATCACCCATCAGCACGCCGCATTTGTTGCCTGCATTTATTTTTTGGTTTAAATAAAAATCATTCATCATTATATCCACCGCAGTGTTTTTAATATTGCTGTTGCTTGAGCCCGCGCCGAGATTGCACCAACTGCCAATAACAGAATCACCAAGATAACCATCATGCGCTTTGTTACTGTAAGATTGCATGATGGTATTTTTTATTTCACCGCCGCCCATGCAGTAAGGGCCAAGCGTAGTGGCGCCATAAACTTTTGCGCCCATTTTCAACAAGCTGTTTTCACCAAGCGAAAAAGGCCCGCGAATAAAACAACCTTCCATAATGGTCGCATTCCTGCCAATATAGATAGGCCCTCCGGATGCGTTAAGCATGGCAAACTCAATAGCTGCACCTTCTTCAATAAAAATATTTTCAGGCGAAATAATTTTGTTAGTTGATGAAATGGGTTGTGATGTTTTATTTTTTGTAATGATTTCAAAATCCTTTCTCAACATTTCATCATTCCATTGAAACAGTTGCCATGGATATTCTAATCGCCTTGCATCTTCAATTTCATAAATGGTTTCAAATTTTTCAAGCAATGTTTGCGGCATAAATATTTCATCGTTCAACTTCATTCTTCCCGTAACAAAACCTTTTTCATCTGCCAGTGCGATACCATCATCAAAAGATAAAATCTTATCGAGTAGTTCATCATTTGGGATTACTGCAGCATCAATCCACAAATTCATTTCATCAGGATATTTTTCATACAAGCATTGCAGATATTTTTCAGTGACAATAAATACTTCTTCTCCTGTAATCTTCTGCCAGCGCTCCTTTTGAGTGAAGATGCCAAAACGTATATCTGCTATGGCGCGTGTTTGTGTGAAGGGTTGTAGCTTTTTCCTTTCCGCATTATCAAATAAAACAATTGCCATACATTTTTTATGAGGTAAAGATATTAAGGCATGTTAAGATTAACTATTTTGTATGCAACCATTTCTCTTATTTTTGCCTCATTCCAACATTATGAAGAAAGCACGTTATTTTTTATTCTTTTGCATACTTATTTTTTCCATTGGCAGCAGTTGCCAGCAACCTTCCACAAAAAAAGATACACTACCCGTTCAAATAACTCCATCACCGAAAATTTCTGAATTTGCTTTCACCCCTTTATCGCAGGGAGATGTAGATTATTATAAAAATGCAATAGCTGAATATTATGAGAAACATTTAAAGAATACTGGTTTCAGCGGCAGCATTTTAGTAGCTAAAAATGGGCAGGTATTATTTGAAGATTATCATGGTTACATTAATTTAAAAACAAAAGAACCTATTATTTCAACAACGCCTTTTCATTTAGCATCTATATCTAAAACCTTTACCGGCATGACTATCCTGCGTTTGTGGCAGGAGGGAAGATTATCACTTGAAGACCCATTGAAAAAATATTTTCCGGCTTTGCCTTATCATGGTATTACGGTTCGCATGTTGCTTGACCATCGCAGCGGGCTTCCTAATTACCTCAATTTCATGGATAGTTTTTGGAGCAAAAAAAGGAAAGCAACAAACCAGGATGTGCTCAACTTCATGATTGTTCATAAACCACGGCTGAGCAATTTACCTGACCGTGCATTTAATTATTGCAATACAAATTTTATGTTGCTTGCATTGGTTCTTGAAAAAATTACTGGCATACCTTACCCGAAATATATGCAGGACAGTGTATTTACACCACTTGGGCTTAAAGACACTTATGTTTTTAGTATTGAAGACACTGCTTCATACCAGCCCACTTATATTGGCAACAGGCCTTATCCAATGGATCATCTCGACTGCACATACGGCGATAAAAATATTTATAGTACGGTTAGGGATCTGTATCTGTGGGATATGGCTTTATACAAACAAAGTTTTGTGAGCAAAGCCACGGAGGACGTTGCTTTTACCCCAACAAGCTACGAACACAGGACCATGCACAACTATGGCCTTGCGTGGCATTTATATTTTAATAAAGGCGACACCATTGTTTATCACAACGGCAAATGGCATGGCAGCAATAATGTGTTCATGCGACTTGTGCAGGACTCGGCCACTATCATCATTCTAGGCAATAGAGCCAACGGAAATATTTATAAAATGAAAGAGATGAGCTCTGTTTTTACAGGGCATGTAGATGAGAATAAGTTGCAGGAATAAAGTTGTTTCGACTCTTTCCCTAATAAACACTACATTTGCAGTTCTTAATGTTATTTCTCCCGCTGTTTGTGTAGTTTACTTCTCCCCAAATATTGTGATTCTTAACCTAAGGCAGATAATGTATCCGAACCGTTTGGATAGCCTTATCACATTTATTAATTATAAAAAAAGTTATAGTGTCATTTAACAATTTACAGCTCATTGAGCCTGTATTACAGGCGTTGAGCAAAGAGGGATACACCATCCCAACCCCAATTCAACAGCAGGCTATCCCTGCCATTTTACAAAAAAGAGATCTACTTGGTTGCGCCCAGACAGGTACAGGTAAAACCGCAGCGTTTACCATACCCATTTTGCAATTGATGCACCAGCAGCAGCAACAATTTCCGCAGACGCACCGTCGCATTCAAACGCTTATCCTTACCCCAACCCGCGAACTCGCGATACAGATAGGGGAAAGCATTGCAGCTTATGGAAAGTTCCTTCCTTTTAAACACAAAGTTATCTTTGGTGGTGTGCCACAGCACAGCCAGGTAATGGCGATCCGAAGTGGTGTTGATATTATTGTTGCCACACCCGGCCGCCTGCTTGACCTGATGCAGCAGCGGGTTCTTTCGTTGAACGATATTCAATATTTTGTTCTGGATGAAGCTGACCGTATGCTTGATATGGGTTTTGTGCATGATGTAAAACGCATCATCGCTAAACTACCTGCTAAAAGGCAGACCCTGTTCTTTTCAGCTACTATGCCGGATGAAATAAAAAGGCTGGCTGATGTATTATTAACTAACCCGGTGAAAGTGGAAGTGACACCGCCTGCATCTACGGTTGACATTATACAGCAATCTGTTTATTTTGTTGAAAGGCAAAACAAACAGACTTTGCTGATCCAGTTACTGAAGGATAAGGCGATTGAAAGCGTGTTGATCTTCACCCAAATGAAACATTCTGCAGACAAACTCGCACGCAGCCTGAGCCAGGCGGGAATTTCTACGGAAGCTATTCATGGAAATAAATCGCAGAACGCCAGGCAAAGCGCGCTGACAAATTTTAAAAACAGAAGAACGCGTGTGCTGGTAGCAACCGATATTGCCGCAAGAGGCATTGATATTGACGAACTGACGCATGTGCTCAACTACGAACTCCCGAATATTCCTGAAACTTACGTTCACCGGATAGGTAGAACGGGCAGAGCAGGGGCCGGCGGCACGGCCATTTCTTTTTGTGACTGGGGCGAAAAAGTGTTTCTGAATGATATTCAAAAACTCATTAAAAAAACCATCCCGGTTGTAAAAGGACATGCATTTGACAATAATATGATGTACAGCGCACCTGCACCGGTAGCTACATCTTCTGCACCAAATAATTTCGGCCCTTCGAGAGGTGGGAAAAGGCGCAGCAGGGCGTTTACGCAGGGGGCATAGATTAAGAAGCATTCCTACAAGTTGAAATATAATCCTAAGACTTTAAGTTTGTATTCCTGAAAAACGGAATAAGCCTTAAAGTTTTAGGATTATTTTCTTTTATAACTTCCTTCGCACTTGTTATAAGTTCCTTCGCACTCGTAATAAGTTCCTTCGCACTTGTCGAACTTCCTTCGCACTTGTAATAAGTTCCTTCGCACTCGTCGAATTTGCTTCGCACTCGTTGTAAGTTCCTTCGCACTCGTCGAATTTGCTTCGCACTCGTTGTAAGTTCCTTCGCACTCGTCGAATTTCCTTCGCACTCGTTGTAAGTTCCTTCGCACTTGTCGAATTTGTTTCGCACTCGTTGTAAGTTCTTTCGCACTTGTTAGAAGTTCCTTCGCACTCGTTAGAAGTTCCAGCGAAGCCGTTTTTGACTCTTTCCTACCGGGAAAATTGAATATTGCATTGATAAATCGAAATACATAATCTCAGATGTGCTATATCTTATATCCTAAAATAATAAAAAAGGGCGCTAATTGTTAGCACCCTTTTTTATTTTAATCGTTAAAATTTTATTTATGGCTTGAGGAGAAATCGAACGGTATCAGCAATTTGATGCTGAGATTTCTGCCCATATTATAAACACCAACCCTGCCGGTGGTATAATTTACCGGGTAATATTTAAAACGGCTCATATAATCTATATAGCCAGTATTTAAGATGTTATTACAAATAAGATAAAGCTGGAAAACGGTTTTGCCTTTTGAAACGATGTCGCCACCTGCGCCTGCATTAAACAGCACATAGCCTTTGGTGGCGGTGGTGCTTGCCGCGTATTCATAAGGAGTGAGCGCGGTATTTAACCCACTGTAAATGGCATATTGCTCATAAATGTCTTTTTGCTCAAAACAGGTAAGCAGGCCTGCCTTGAAATAGGCATTTTTGATGGATCTGCCGATAGACTTAATGGGAAATTTCAGGTCGACCGTGATCCTTGTCGGGGGCACAAAAGGCAAATATTTGGTGGAATCAGGCATGTTTTGCAAACCGCCATAAACCATGCTGAGGGTCGAATATAATTCCACCCAGGGAATAGTGGAGGGATGAATGCCCAAAGTGACCTCACCGCCGTATAAATCAGCTTTGCCCTGTGTGTATTTATAAACCGGGGCGGCGCCAAGGCCGGCAGCATTGAGTGAATTATTGATGGAATCGCCGCCAAAAACGCTCATCAAACCCTGTGCATAAATGAAATCGTTGATGCTGTTGTTAAAGGCGTCAATTTCAAAATTTACATCTTTGGAGTTTACGCCAAAAGCCAGGTCTTCTTCAAGGCTTGTTTCGGGTTTTAAAGTATTATCCCCAATTTCATATACCACAGTGCCATCATGCACACCGTTTGCGGCGCATTCTGCTACGTTTGGTGCACGCCATCCACGGGCGATATTGGCTTTTAAATAGGTAGTATTTGAGAAATTGTAAGTTCCTCCAAAGTTGAAAGACATACCGCTGAACTTGGAGGTGAAGCCCTGAAATTCATGGAAAGCGTTTGGCGCGGTTGGGTCAACAGGCGCTTGTGTTGTTGAATCAACCCAATGATCATCGCCATTGAAAGTGCGTGTGTCATAACGGATGCCGCCGCTTAAATTCAGCTTGCCTAATTTTTCATTGGCAATGGCGAAGCCACCAATTTCAAAGAAATTATAATTGGGTATCAGCAGCAAAGTTCCAAGACTTTTAGAAGACTGGTACACACCATTTGTGCCAATAGAATAATTAAAACCACCCATTTGCGGGGAGAGGTAGCGGAAATCGAAAGTGGCGCCATTGGAAAAATAATAGATGTCGGGCGTGTCAGGTATAGTCGGGTCGTTTGTCTCCTGGCGTTTGTTCTGCTGCCATGAAAAAATGCCCTTGAGGCGCCCATTGCCTAATGCCACGCTGTTATCCCAAACAAGTTTTGTATGCTGTATTCTTTGATAAATGACAAACGGAGTGTATGTTTTTTCTTCCTGCTGGGTGGGAATTTCATAAGAGGGGGCACCGCCGTTAAGATCGGGATAGGCAACCTGCCTATCAAGAAGGCCTGTTGCAGAATCCCTTGTTCCGTCCACAATGCCTGTGCGCATATCAAAATAGCTTGCATGAAGCTGGGTATAGCCCCATTTGCGGTGGATGCCGATGGTGCCATCTGCATTAAAATTGCTGAACTGGGAATTTATCACATAGCCATCAAATGGATCCTGGTAGGCATGAGCCATTGTATTGTCAACCCTAACGCTCCAGGCAACGCCGTTTTGTGTGCCTGCGAGGTGAAGCATATTATTTATTAATCCATTATTTGTTTGATAATTAAAAAGAACGTCGCCTTTTGTTTGTCCTTCAGGTAACGGCTGTTCAGGAAGTAGGTTTATAACGCCCGCAATAGCATCTGAGCCATAGGCAAGGGAAGCAGGCCCTTTTAAAATCTCATATTCTTCCACAGCATTCGGGTCAGCCTCAATGCCGAACTCGTCAAACCATGCCTGGTCAACCTGTTCAACACCATCATTCACGGTAAGCACACGGTTGTAGCCCAAGCCACGGATCACAGGTTTTGAAATACTTTGGCCATCGGTTATGCCAGAAACGCCTGGTGTTTTGGCGACAGCATCGATCACGTTGGTGGAAGAATTTTCAAGTATTTCTTTTTGAGTCATTATAGAAAAAGAAACAGGGGTTTTTTGTTCATCTGTTGCAGATATAACGCCAGTAACCACTACTTCTTTTAATTGTGTTGATGATTCATCAAGGGTATAACTTTTTTGCACTGTGCCTTTGATCACAACTGTTTCCAATCTTGTAGCATATCCTGTTAAGGCAATTGCAACAAGGTAAGTGCCTTCGGGAATATTTTTTACAGAATAAATACCAGAAGAATCTGAAATGGCTCCTGTTTTAAGATCGGGGATATTTATGGTTACGCCTTTTAAAGGTTCTTTGTTATGAGAGTCGAGGATCGTTCCTGACAATTGATTTTGTGCCTTTACAAATAAAGGCAGCATAAAAAAGGAGATACAGATAAACAGAAAGTTAGGTTTCATGCCTGAATTTTTTTGTTTGATTAAATTTTTAAATCTTTTGGTTGATCTCATTTTGTTTAGAATGAAGCGGCAATTTTTAATGGATAAAATCACCGCTTCAATTCAATATTGTGAAACAGATCTATTGTTTATTTTAGCTTCTATGCATAAGCAACCTCCTTTTTTCTTTTTATTAATGTATGATTTGACATTGGGGTATTATTTGAAACTGCATTCTTTATGAATTCTGAAAACAAGCCAGACCTTTTGTTCCTGTGTTTGAGTTTGTATTCATATTCAATTAAATAAAACGGCAAATATTTTTCGCTTAAAGCTTTATAATTGCCGCGAATTCCCGTTTTCATTTCGTTCCAATAATCTTGAAGAGATATAGCATCTGGCTTTTTATTATTCCGTTCCGCGTGGCTGTTACTGATCTGCTCAATTGCTTCATCCATTTTGGCATAAGAACGAAACCCTTTTTTCACCAATGCTGATGGTTCTGTCGTTTTATAATGTTTCAACATTCCGATCAAGTTCATTGGAATGATCTCTTTAATGACACAGAGATCGGGGTTATCCGGGTTTAATGAAGCTGAATTGCCAATAACGTATTTACCAAGCTTTTTGCTTCGCTTATCCTTTGATACAAGGTAATTTTCATCTGAATATAATAGGCCGTGAAGTTCAGTGTCAGGAACGATCATGGCGCACCGAATTTTCATGGCAGTAAGCCATGCAGTTTTCAATGTAATGCCAAATTGAGAAGATATACGTTTGGCTGAAAGGCCGCTTTTATTTTTGAGCATAGCGTGAATTATTTCAAACCACACCGGAAGTTCAAGCCTTGTGTCTTCAAATATTGTTCCCACCAATACTGAAAATGATCTTACACAATTGTAGCAGAAGTGCCTTCCCTGTTCGTTCTTAGAGGGATGCGTTTTTTCTGAAAGGCAGTAAGGGCATTTTATAGTTTTGCCCCAACGTATCTTTTCGAGATAAGAAAGGCAGCCTTCTTTTGTATCGAGCGTTTTTCCCATTTAATTTTAATTTTTTTATCATGATTGATGTTTAGATCATGAGCGATCACGATTTTGATAAGAAGATAGAATTATGCTGACTATTAGAAAGTATTCAAACGAAAACTGTTGAACAGCTTCTGTTTGTTTAGCTTTTTAAGCCATATAATTTATGATAAAATATTAAAAAACCTGGGAGGAGGTGTCAGTACTTCTGAGATCTTGGAAAGGATATGATATTTCTTTTCAGAAAATATTTGGGATAATGTGGATACATATTTTAATGCAGAAACCGATGAATAAAAAATGTAAACCTGGTCAGGCACTGTATGTATACATTTTAAAACAGGTGTGCCCGGCAAGGCAGGGATAAAGCTGTCATCATTACTTCTAAAGAAAGCACCTATTTCTGTTAATAGATTTTGTTCAACTTTATCGTGATACAGGTATTCATAGACGGTATCTTTTATGATCTCTCTTTTTGCAATGTCATACAATTGATGATCATACCAAATTTCATCTTCATTGTTTTGGCTTGCTATTTTTAAAGGTATTTTGATAAGCTTAAGATCTTTGGCATTATCATCTGCAACAGCTTCTCTTGCTTCTTCTTTTGCATGAAAAACAAGTGCATTATAATACCCATAGTAGAAAAAACTACTAAAGGTGATCAGAAGAAGTAATATCGCAGCCGTAAGTTTCATTGCCAATTATGGCCAAAGCCATAGGTTACAAATCTATAAATATTACCGTAATGTAAAAAAATAAAAATTCTTTACTAAAGATAATTAAACAGACGCAGGGTTTTCCTTTTTTCTTATTGATCGAACAATGGCGCCGATAATAATAAGCCAGGATAAAATTCTTGCAACTACGGAAATTGTCAGACTGTCGTAATAAGATGCGGGCTTAAATTCAAATCTTATTTGATGGCTACCTGCAGGCACTGCCAATCCTCTTAAAGCATAATCTGTTTTTGCTATCGGCATTTGCTTATCATCAATATACGCTTTCCACCCGCGGTCATAAAATATCTCGCTGAACACTGCGAACTGGTTTGTCTTTGCATTGCTTTGGTAAGTGATAACATCGTTATCATTTTTTATCAATTTTATTTGCGCGCTGCTGTCTGCCACGGGCAAGAAAGGGACTGCATTTTTGTAATCACTTTCAACAATAGCCGTGTCTTTTGGATTGAAATTGTTCAAAGCTCTCATGGCATTTGCTGGGCCGTTTTCAAATTCTATACTTTTTACAAACCAGCAAGGGCCTAGAGCACCAGGGTTTTGCTCAACAACAGGTTGGTTTTTTTGATCAGGCACGATCACATATTTTGTATTCAGCATATTCAGCACCTGAAAGTTTGGTGGTTGCTTGCGCAATTGATAATTCAACAGATCTTCTATAATGCTCAGCTTTGCAGGGCTATAGCCACCTACATTATTATGAAAATAGGCTGGCATTGCATCATTTGTCCAATCAGATGCCAGGTTGATCATCCTGTAATAACCAGTATCCTTTAATATTTGTACATCGGTTGGAGATGGCGCAAAAGACTCGTCAGAAGTATCCTGATCAAGAAATTTATCATTGAAAAAGTATCTTCGGCTTTCTGCAAGAACATCAATAGAGCTTAACAATAAAACAGCAAACATTGCATAAACCGGCTTTATTTTATTTTTCAGCATTAGCCATAAAGATAAAAATGCAGCGCCAGCGAAAAGTATAGAACGAAGCAGATCACTTCCAAATAAAGATTGCCTATCTTCTTTCAGGGCGTTGTAAAATGAATTTGCAGCATCTTTATTGCCCTGTGTCATTTGCGTTAACGAGTTTATTGTAGAGCCGTCGCTTTCTGATCTATAATCAAAACTGGAATACAAATAAGCCGCAATTGCAAAAATGCCGAGCATTACATAGCCTGTTGTTTTCAATTTTTTTAATGCATATGCTTTATCTGTTTCGTTGAAAATAAATTGCTGCAAGGCAAGCATGCCAAGTATCGGGAACAAAAACTGTGTGATCAAAAGCGCCATCGTTGGCACCCTGAATTTGTTATACATCGGCAAATGATAGAAAAGAAAATCATTGAATGACGCAAAATTTTTGCCCAAACTCATCATAATGGTAAGAATGCAAGCCGCCAATATCCACCATCGGTCGGGTGTTTTTAAATAGATCAATGCAAAAACAAAAAGAAAACAAATGATCGCGCCAAGATAAACAGGTCCCGACGTGAAAGGCTGGTTGCCCCAGTAAGCGGGCAATTCAGAAGCAAGTTGTGCAGCCTGGTCGTCGGGGACACCTTTATGTATCGCCAGTTTTGCAACATGCGAATCTGGGCCAATTTCCTGCCCAACAGTCATTCCTCCATAAACGTCAGGGATCAATAAAGTAAAAACTTCGGTCGGCTGAAAGCTCCATTGAAAAGCATAATCGATCGGCAGGCCTGTTGAAGCCGTCGCTTTATTTGTAGTGGTATCAAGGTTAAGCGTGCCATTGCGCATGGTGGCCTTTGAAAAATCATAAGTGGTTGCCAGCGGCACAATACTATTTGCAACGCCAATTATAGCTGAAGATCCAAGAATGCACAGCGAAATGATCATGTGCTTATATTCTTTTTTCCTGATCCAAATAATGATATAAGTGATGATCATGCAGGCTGCGACAAGCATGAAATAATACGTTACCTGCGGATGATTCATACCGATGAGAATGCTTGTAAAAAGCACACATAAAGCGCCGCCGAGCCAATACCTTTTTTGAAAGACCAAAAAGTAAGCGCCAAGCAGTGCGGGCATATAACCCATGGTTAAAACCTGCGTATCGTGCCCCGCAACCACAAGGATCGCGCTGAAAGATGCATAAGCATAAGCAATGCCCGCGGCAATGCCGATGCGGTAATCCACCTTGAGCACTTGGCTTAGAAAATAAAACGAGATGCACATTAAAAAGAAAAAGCAGAATGGTTTGGGGAGAAACAGCGTAAACAGATCATGAAAATAAGCAAGCGTACCAAAATCTGGCGCATCCATTGCGATCTGGTAAGCGGGCATGCCGCCAAACATACTGTTCGTCCATAACGGAAAATGCCCATGTGTCTCTTTATAATTAAAGGACTGCTGCGCCATCGCTTTCCAGTGGATAATATCCCCCTGTTGCAGCACTTTTCCCTGCAGAGCGGGGCTGCAATAAACAAGGGTGATCACCAGGAAAATGACTACTGCAATAATATGGGGCACTAAAGCCTTCCAGGAAAAATTTTTCATGCTTTTTGTTTAGAGTTCGCAAACCTACGGTAACTGTGGAAAAGCACAAAAGATAGATAGTCAAAAGAAATTGTAAAGAGATCTGGCCTCTAATTGTATCATGCTGTGAAATTTTTAGAGTGTTCTCCTTCAAAACACATGTGTTCCGGGTCAAAACACATGTGTTCCGGGTCAAAACACATGTGTTCTAGGTCAAAAACACACGTGTTCCGGGTTGAAGCACATGTGTTCTGGGTTAAAACACATGTGTTCTAGGTTAAAACACATGTGTTCTGGATTAAAACACATGTGTTCTGAATTAAACACATGTGATTTGGGTTAAAGCACATGTGTTCTGGGTTCAAAAAACACGTGTTCCGGGTCAGCATACTCTAATAAATAATCAGTTTATGTTTCCTGCAACCGCCACAATTCTTATTTTGCAGTCGCTATGCAATACAAATGGCTTTCCTTTCTTTCCAAAGTTGCGTTTATCTGCAACCTGCTTTTTATTTTATGTTTATTGATAACGCGCACACATAATTTCATCACCAGCAGAACACTTCAGAGCTATATCATCATTCTCGGCTGGTTTGGTTCTTTTTTTATTGACCTTATTGTCAACATTACTGAACTGCTGCTTTTGTTTAACCGGAAAATATCTCCGGTAAAAAACTGGCTGCGGACTTTTAATTTTTTGATCTTTATTATCCAGGTAATTGATTATTTCTTTTTAAAATGACCAAAACAATGAAAAAAATCTTCTTTGTTTTTTGTTTGATGGCAGGCTTTTTTGCCTGTAGACAAACTCCCTCTAACATTCCCGTGGTGGGTTTTGCCGATGCTTTTGAAGATAATACCATTGAGCAGGCAAAGCAGGGTTTTATAAATGCTTTGAAAAAAAACGGATTCGACGAAAGCAACAACACGGTGAAAATTATTTATCGAAACGCACAGGGAAACATTCCTACGCTTACGCAGATAATGAAATATTTTGTTTCGCAGGATGTTTCGCTTATTGCCACTAATCCTTCTCTGTCAACCATCACGGCATTGCAAAGCACTAAAACCATCCCAGTGTTTATGATGGTTTCGCCCACGCCTGCTTTGATGAAAGTGAATGATGTGCAGGGAAATGCGCCGAAAAATTTGTTTGGTGTAGGGGAAGACCTGAATTATATTGATACTTCTTTTTTACTGATGGAAAAAATTGTGAAATCAAAGGCTGGAAAGTTGAATGTGGGGATGATATTCAACCAGTCCGAGCCACAATCTATAGAAGCCATTGCAAGGATAGAACAACTGGCAGCGGCAAATAATATCACCCTTGTTTCTTTACCGGTTAACAGTTCCGCAGATGTTCAACTTGTTACGAGTTCGCTGCTTTCAAAAAATTTGGATGCTTTTTTTGCAAACCCTGATAATACTGTTTTTTCCTCTTTTGAAACGATTGTAAACGCATGCAACAAGGCCAATGTGCCCGTATTTACAAGCGAAGCAGGGCTTGTATCCCGTGGTGCTGTTGCTGCTTATGGCGCGGATATTTATCAATGGGGTTACCAGGCAGGGGAACAGGCCGCGCAATTTTTAAAAACGAAAACAACAAACGGCTTGCAATGGCAAATGGTAAATGTGCGCAAACGAGTTTACAATACCGCCGCAGCGAAAAAATTTGCATTGACTATCCCGGCAAACTTTGAAGCACTGAAGTAGTTTTTTACTTTTACTTTTTTACTTTTTACTTAATAATGGAATTTTACCTCACCGCCCTCCAACTTTCTCTTTGCCTTGGCGCTATGTCAATGGGGATTTTCATTACCATGAAGATCTTTAATATTCCGGACATCACGACAGACGGCAGTTACACGCTTGGCGCGACAATTACTGCGGTATTATTGATGCGTGGCTATTCTTTGTTTGCAATACTTCCATTAAGTATGATCGGTGGTGCGCTTGCAGGAACTTGTACAGGATTAATTCACACAAAACTAAAGATAGACGCACTTCTTGCAGGTATTTTGGTGATGACAGGTTTATATTCAGTGAACCTTATTATTCTTGGCAGGTCGAATGTGCCGCTGATAAATATCAGCACCGTTTTTAATTCCTTTTCTTTTTTTAAAAATGAAATTTACAACGATGTTTTTATTGCTGTTATCATCATTATTGTGCTGGTTTTATTATTGTCTTATTTATTAAAAACAGATTTTGGCATTGCGATGCGCGCAACAGGCAACAGCGCAACTATGACGCGCCCGCTTGGTATCAATAATGATAAAATGAAGATCATCGGTTTGGCAATTGCCAATGCACTAACGGCATTGAGTGGTTTTTTAGTAGCACAATACCAGGGGTTTACTGACATTAACATGGGCATTGGCATTGTGATAACTGGCCTTGGGTCGGTACTTATAGCTGATGCGATAAAGAATTGGTTCCGCATAACCTCAATAACAGCGCAGGTTTCGCTGGTTGTTGCAGGAAGCTTTGTATTTCAAATGGTGCTTGCCATAACGCTTTCGCTTGGCATTGACCCAAACTTTTTAAAACTAATTACTGCCTTATTTGTGTTGCTGATAGTGGCTTTGCCGAGATTGAAGAAGACTACTTGAACGACCTTCCTATCCGCTGCAACACAAGATCGAACTGCGATCTTTTACTGTCGGGATAGGATACGATAAGCGTGTGCATGGTGCCATTGTTGAGAAAGCTTTTGCGATAATTGACCGTGCCGCCGTTGGTATAACTAACAGTGTAAACACTATCTTTTATTGATTTAGAAGTAACCCCGCTATTGGAAATATCAGCAATGTATTTACTGTTGAAGTTCATTTTATCAGACGGTTCACTTTGAACACTTAGAAAAATATCCTTGTTGTTAGTATTTGCAAACACATCTGTAGATGCGTCTTTTGAAGTTACAGCAATAAAATAATCGGGCAGTTCTAAACTATAACCATTCTGGTGAACCGTGTTCCAGGAAGTTTGTGCATTTACAGAAAAATAAACGCTTGCCAGCGCGAACAGCATAATATATTTCATAGAATTATTTTACTGCAAAATAACGATTTTAGAAACAGAATGTTTTTTGAGAATGAAAAACAGTAGATTTTTTTAGCTTTATTTGCAGGTGTTAAGCCAACTTAGCTCAGGTGGTAGAGCAGCACATTCGTAATGTGCGGGCCGTCAGTTCGACTCTGATAGTTGGCTCTCTTTTCTCAACTAAAACTCTTTTTTATGGCAGATCTTACCACCACTGAATTATACAAAGTCTTTTGCCTCGCAAATGCAAATGCAGGCCCGCACCTGAAAGTACACGGCTTCTGCGACGCTAACCAGTCATTTAAAACAAATGAGGAAGCGGAAGAATGGATAAGAAATAACGGCGAGCAATATGAAGAATATATTGTGCTGAAAACTTTGAAGAGGCAATAATTATTTTTTATTACTAATTGTCACCCATGGCTTTTTACTACTTATGGTCACAAGCATATCTTTTGGGGTTGTGTCATTTGGGATAAGGAACATCATAGAAGTAAAAATAAAGAAGACCACATACCATAATAATGGCTCTTCCCACTCACCAACCGGTGTATCGATCCTTGATGAGCCCGGCATAAAAGTCAAATATCTAATGATTATATTTTGTTCAGAAGCAGGAGTGGCGTTTCTTGTGTAGGTTCGGTTATAGAGCTTATCATTCACCAGGTAATCAACATTCATCAACTCTATACCAGTCTTGTGTCCGCGTAAATAAGGCGCATCGCCAAACTCTTTAATGGTGCCAACACTAGTATTGCTGAAAAGCCATGGCGATTGATACAGAAGTATGCCTAAAAGAAATAAACCCTGCAGGGCAAAGTAAGTTTTATATTTTGTCAGGGTCATTATCAAAGAAAAGTTGAAAGCTTGTCAATACAAATCGTTATCTAATTCCACAAGAATTTTATAACAGGGTAGCGAAGAAATTTTAACCCCCTTTTTTGTTAGTGTTTGGTATTTAGTTCTTGTAAAGAAATCTTTCGCTAAAATAATTTGAATATGGTTATCAAATTTTTTCGAATTCTTATCTGTGAATTCTGCTTTTTCAATTTCATCAGACGTTAATCTTTTTAGTACATTGAAGCTTGAGAAGATATCAGCCAATTTTTTATATGCTTTTTTTGCTTCTTCTTCTGTATAAAACTCGAACGACAACTTAATGTCTGTGATATTATCGATCCATTTCGGGATACTGTAGATCTTTTGCGTGATCGCAAGTTGGCCTGATTCAAAATGTTCATCAAAATATGGATGATGATAAAAAATGAAAGTATTAGTCACAGTTTCAAATGGTGGCTCTGTTGTATCGCCGGGCGGGTATGCTGTCCACGTACCTTTACTGTCAAATTTTTTTGTAATAATAGGAACATATTTAGCAATAAAGCTTTGAATTGAAGAGTCTGGCTTTCGAGAAAGTATTCCAAAATATAACCGGTCAACATACTTATCAAAAGTTTGGGCCGAACTTTCATTAACTACCATTGCAAATAACATTATGAATAGGCAGCGAGTCATAGCAACAAATATATCTTTTTACAAACTTTTTTAAGGCAAAATTAAATTTTGTCAATCAGGGAAACATTGCGATCCTATTGCCCCACCTCCATACTCTAAAACAATATTTTTTTTGTAAAAAATATAGGTGCAACCGTCATTGTATTCTTTGATTCCTCCTTTGTTAGATCATTATCAAACAGCACAAAAGAATATTTCCCCATGCCACTTCTTGCAAAACCAATTATAGTCGTTTCCCCGTTTTCTATTGAAACACAATTTGCATCAACCAATAATTTTTTTATGATTTTCAAAGTTTCATTTGTCCAGTTAAGCGGCTTTGTCATTTGATTTAATTTGTCAGAATTATATTCTAAATTCCAGTCCTGATCCACAGGCCCGGTACTGCCTAACTTTTCTATTTTTAAGTCGATGCTTTCTTTTGTATTTACTATTTTATTTTCAGGGTTAAATTCAATAGAAACTATATAACCTTTCGGAACTAATTTTGAATATTCGGCCTTCAGATAATTTATTTTGTCAAAGTTTGAATCAATGTTTGCAATAAGTTCTTTTTTGCTGCTTGCCCCCATAGAAAACACGAACAATAAAAACTCTTTTTCTTGTTCTTTTCCTTCGTTATAAATTTTTGAAAATCTGCTTCTATTGCCTTCAGGCAGCTTTTTCAGAATTGTTTGAAAAAGTGAATCCTTGTTTATTGAACTATTAAATTCCTGGCCGCAGATGTTTAATGCAAAGAAAAATGTTGCAATAAAAAGTATACTATTCTTCATTTTAGTAAGATGCCAATTTAATAGTAAGCATCACAAATATGCCCCTTCTCCCTCACCCCTCCAAATAAATAAAAAATGCCGCATCCCTTTCGTTCTGCGGCATTAGCAACATTTTTTAACCCAACCACTCAGTTCACCATTTGCATAGCGGGGTCGCTCCAGGGGCCTTGTCCCAGGGGGCCAAGGGCTGCCACGCGAAACCATGTTATGGCGCCGCTGGGCAGGCCGTTCACAATGGCTGATGCCTTTGTGCTGTTGCCCGCAGCCACCCAGCTTGTGTCCACAGCCGGTGTGGGCGTTGTTTGCAATATGTAACTCTTTGCCCTTACTGCGGGCTTCCATGCCAGCGGAACCTGGCCCACTGTCACGCTTGGCAGCGTGCGCAGGCCGGTCACCTGGGCCATTTTTACTTTTGGCCCCGGCGTATTCCTTACGGAAAACCCGCTGCTCAAGATCGTTAAAAAATCTCCGCCACTTTGAGTCTGAACATAGGCACCAAGCTGTGTCATGTTCCCCCTTAAAATTGCCACCATCACCCTCACTGTTGCCTTAAGGGTTTTGCCACCGTCCAGCCCTGCCTGGTATGCGGCGCGCGTGTCTTTGATAGATCCTGATACCACATCCAGCGCAGGGATAGGGTCAGGGTAGGTTGGGTTTCCTGTAAGGGTGCCTACTATTGTTTCGCACTCCTCCAGGATGTCGGGAACTGGTTGCCCCCAAAGCCCGGTTTTTACTGTTGACATAATTGTTGTTTTTTATGAAATAATAATAATACCCTTGGTTATCAAGCCGCTATGTTCATTAAAAACCCTCCTTCCCGGTGCTGCTGCGGCTTTTTTTGTTATTCTTTTTAAACTTTTTATTATTCTAAAAAATGTTTTTATCATTATAAAAATCTTTTTTATTATTCTTTTAAAATTTTTTAGAATTATAAAAAATGTTTTTATTATTATAAAAATCTTTTTTATTATCCCTTTTAAATTTTTTATTATTCTAAAAAATGTTTTTATAATTCTAAAAAACTTTTTTATTATTCATTTAAAACTTTTTATAATTCTAAAAAATGTTTTAATTATAATTAAAAAACTTTTTGTTGGAATTATTGCCATCTCTTTCAATTGTTATGTAAAAGTAGAATGTGCAAAAACTATGGAAATAAAAACTGCCTGAATGGCGATAAATGCTGCCTGAACGTAACAAAAGCTGCCTGAACGTGCGAAAAGGACGAACAACGCAAAAAAGGCGCAAATAACGCGTAGCCGGAAACCTCAGCAGCGGGGGAGGGGATGCTTTTGTTGGGATGTTGTGCGGCAGTTTACCAGCAGACCTTTTGTAAGAACTCCTTTCGGCGGCGCACGGCTACTTTGAACAGCCTGGTATCCTTCATGGTGATCATGCTGTCTGTTTTGTTGTAGGTGGAGATGTAATCCAGGTTCACGCAGCAACTTTTGTGAATGCGCTGGAAGATATCCCCCGGCAGGCGGTCCATGTAGTGGCCAATGTCTTTGCCGATAACGAAAGGGGAGAACGGCTTGTTTACGATGTTCAGATCCGCCACCACGAGGCATGTATGTTTCTTTTTGCTTTCCACATACAATATTTTTCTTTTCAGCAGGATCGTGTTTTCCTTTGAATTGTTGCTTGCGGGCAGGCTTATAAAGTTGGAGGCCTCCCCGTCCGTTGCGTTACGTGCTTTAAGTTTTGACATTTTAAGCAGTGTTTAGTTAAGAGTGTTTTATTGGTGTTCATATATAAAAGGCTTAGCGCCTGAGTTTTTTTATTTTGGGAGGATAAAAGTAGGGAAATAATTGGGAACAAAATTTATTTTATAGATTTACTGCATGGATAACGCACAGCGACCAAAATGGAAGATCATTCTTCGTTCGTTCTTTTTGAATATTGTGGGGCTTTATGCAGGCATTGGAATATTCCTTGTTGTTCTTAATTTATTATTCGAAAGATCGGCATGGTATGAAACACCTTCCTTTAACACAGTAATGGTTATTATACAAGTTATCATAGCGATAGTTGTACTGTGGAATTTTTTGATCTTTATCAGGACTTGTTATAGATGTTGGAGAAGATGAGGTGTCTCGAGCATGGTTAATACAATAGTTGTATTTTATATTATTTTATTTAATTGGGTATAATTTAAAATTTATAAACTATGGTCATATTACAAATTCAAAATATTGACTCTTTCAGAAAAGCAATTATAGACTCAATTTCTGCTGCTAATAAACAACAATTTAACCCGGTAGACTACATAAACAAGATTGATTCATTTTATAATAACGCCTGGGCAAAACTTGCAATTCTCTTTGGATTAATAGGCGTTTTTTTTCCCTTAGTAACAAGCTATATTCAATTTAAACGTAGCGACAGTGAAAAAGACAAAATAAAAACATCGGTAAAAGAAGAATTGACAGCCGAATTTAAAGATTATTTAAAAAATGAAGTTGGAAAAATTCAACACGCATCTGAAGGTGTGTCATATGAAATTCAATCAGATATTGATTTTGACAAAGGCAGATTTGTAGATGCTTTTGCAGGCATTGTTAATGCTATGACATGCTACCTGATAGGAGAAGACTATTGTAATTTTACTTATGCTTTTGACGATTTGCTTATTAGGATTAAAAAGATAACTTCTGCTGATTTAATAAAGATCAGGCAAGAATATAGCTCATATTATGACATAAACGAATTAATAAAAAAAATGGAAAAAACATATGATGATAAATACACAGTTTTTGTAACAAAGATCAATGCACAACTAAAGAACATAACATAAACATGCTTAAAAAAGGTGAACACATAGAAGGAGTTCCTGAAGAACTTCGATCATTACTTAACAACGATAAAGAAGCCAATGATTTTTTTGAAACCTTATCAAACGGCTATAAACAGGGCTATTGCGATTGGGTTGGTTCTGCCAAACAGGAAGCCACAAAAAAAGTGAGGGCAGAAAAAGCGATCTTAATGCTTAGAAACAAACAAAAGACGCTTAAAACAGTTTAAGGAAAATGCCAACGGCTATAGATCAATAATATTACCTTAGCAGCCGTTCAATTAAATAAACTAATTATGAGAAAGGTTGTTTTAGCCGGTTTAATTTTTATCTGTACAAACAGTTTTGCCCAAAATATCATGACGCCTGAATTGCTTTGGAAGTTAGGCAGGGTAAGCGCTTTGGGTATTTCAAAAGATAAACAATATGTGGTGTATGATGTGGCTATACCTGATGTTGCTGCAAATAAAATAAACCACCAGAAATATAAAATACCCGTGAATGGCGGAGATGCTGTTGCAATAAGCAATGCTGACAGCCTGTTGAATAACCCTAAAATATCTCCTGACGATAAATACATTATCAGTAGCGAGGAAGTGAAAGTGATGAAAGTATATGGGAGTGATTTTTACCCTGACCTTACAAAAACTACCGCGCAGATATATACTTCATTAATGTACCGTCATTGGGATACTTATGAAGATGGAAAGTTTGGTCATGTTTTTTTATCTGATAATGACAGCGCGCATTCCAACAGTAAAGATCTTATGCCAAATGAGCCTTATGATTGCCCGCAAAAACCATTTGGCGGCGATGAAGATTATATCTGGAACCCCGATGGCAAACATGTAGTTTATGTAACAAAGAAAAAGGCAGGCACGGCTTATACCATCAGCACCAACACTGATCTGTATGAATATGATATTGCCACTGGCACTACAAAAGATCTGACAGAAAGCAATAAGGGTTATGACATAAATCCTGAATACAGCAGTAAAGGACAACTTGCATGGCTTAGCCAAAAACGCGATGGTTACGAAGCAGACAAACAGGACCTGGTAGTATGGAATGGTTCAACAAGAATAAACCTTACCGGGCAAAATGATCAGATAAATGTGGAGAGCTTTAAATGGAGCGATGATGGGCAAAACTTGTTTTTTATTGCGCCGATAAACGGCACGCTGCAACTGTTTGAAGTAAATGCAACATTGCCAGCAAAAATTAAACAAATAACAAGCGGCGATTTTGATGTGGCGGAAATTGCTGGGCAGCTTGGCAATGAATTAATTGTTGCGCGGCAGGATATGAACCATGCTTCTGAATTATATAAGCTTGATATTAATTCAGGGAAGATGGCGCAGTTAACTCATGTAAATGATGCGGTGAATAATTCGCTTGGGCAATGCAAAACAGAGAGAAGGTTTGTAACAACAACGGATAATAAAAAGATGCTTGTGTGGGTTATCTTTCCTCCAAACTTTGATGCAAACAAGAAATATCCAACACTTTTATATTGCCAGGGTGGCCCGCAATCTGCGCTCACCCAATTTTATTCTTTCCGCTGGAATTTTCAGTTGATCGCATCGCAGGGATATATAATTGTTGCGCCTGACAGAAGAGGAATGCCCGGTTTTGGAACACAATGGAATGAACAGGTTAGTAAAGACTGGGGCGGACTGGTGATCAAAGATTATCTTAATGCAATTGATAACGTATCGAAAGAAAAATATGTTGATACATCGCGCAGAGGCTGTATCGGCGCGAGTTTCGGAGGATTCTCTGTTTATGAATTAGCAGGAATGCACCAACATCGTTTCAAAACTTTTATTGCACATGATGGTGTATTTGACTTTAGAAGCATGTACGGAACAACTGATGAAATGTGGTTTGAGAATTTTGAAAAAGGTGGAGCTTATTGGGAGAAAAATAACACTGTTGCTCAACGCTCATTTAGTCAAAGCCCAAGTAATTTTGTTGCCAATTGGGATGAACCAATTTTAATTGTACAAGGCGGAAAAGATTATCGTGTGCCAATTGAGCAAGGACAGCAGGCGTTTCAAGCTGCACAACTGCGCGGAATAAAAAGCGAATTATTGTTTTTGCCAAACGAAAACCATTGGGTACTTCAGCCGCAGGATGCAATGGTTTGGCAGCATACTTTCTTTAACTGGCTGAGTGAAACTTTAAAATAATTATTAAGGGCATCCTTTTAACAGATCTTTAAAATCAATATCAAGCAATTCGTCATCTTCGTATTTTTCAAAATAATAATGCCACCATTCGGTAGCTAAAACTGTAAATCCATTTCTTTCCATTACAGTTTTTAATAGATCTCGGTTTGCAATAATGTTACTGTCTAATTGCATATAATTCACGTGAGCTTTTTCAGTAAAATCATCAAAAGCGGTCGGCATAGGCAGCTCTTTTCCTGTTTTCAGATCGATCAAACTTATATCTACCGCAATGCCACGATTGTGCCCGCTGCCTTTTGCAGGATCAGCAGCATATCGCGCATCAGGCACTATTTTCCACATTCTTTCGGTAACGCTATAGGGGCGATAAGTATCATAAAATTTCAATCCTAATCCCTTTTGTTTTAATTCTTCTTCCACCTGTTGCATTGCTTTTGCAACAGGCAGCCGCACAAATGCTTCAGGATGATGGTAGAGTACCGTATGTGTAAAATTATTTTTAGCAGCATATTTCCAGTCAACAATGAAGGGCGAAATATACTTGTTCAGAGAAACCATTTTTTTATTACTGTCTAATGAAACTGTTAAGCAATAAGTAGTTAAATTGCTTATTATTTGAAGCCCATAACTGTTCTTTGGCACATTAATTGCCGATTGCGCGAAGATTGCTTTTGCAGAAAAAATATAGACAGAGAAGATAATTGATATAAAATATCTATTTTTCATAATTGAATATACAACGGTTGAGGCCTTTAAAATTGCAAATACTATTTGTGAAAAAAAATATCACCCTAACGACCCTTTTTTTTTGCCTTCTGAATTATCATTCTTATGCACAGGAAGATTTAATTATTGCGTCAAATACTATTGTGAATGCAGTGACTGAAAGGAATGCTGCTTTAAAAGATTCTGTTTCGCTATTAGAAAAAAATGACAGCATTTCTACTTTTAAAGGGAGAACAATTTATGGAATTGCAAGCTTTTATAGTAAAAATTTGGAAGGCACCAAAACCTCTACAGGAGAGCATTTTCACCATAAGCTCATGACCGCCGCCAGCAACTGCTTTCCCCTTAATACATGGGTGCGTGTAACTAATTTGCGGAATGACAGATCAGTTGTTGTACGCATCAACGACCACATGGCCGACCGGATGTATAAAAAAGGGCGGGTGGTTGATTCTGTCTCATTCTGCTGCCTCGCAGCTTGATTTTCTTCTCTTAGGTGTAATAAAAGTAAAAGTAGAAGAAGTACCCGAAGGAACGGAAGAATAACCTTGCTAACGATTGTTATCTTTGCGCTTTAATTATCATTCACTTCAACTTATTATTCAATGAAAACCGTTTATATCGTCTCTGCTGTGCGCACACCAATAGGAAGTTTTGGTGGTAGCTTAAAAGATTTTTCCGCAACTCAATTGGGTGCAATTGCTATAAAAGCTGCGGTAGAAAGGGCTGGTTTGCAGCCTTCCCAAATTCAGGAAGTGCTGATGGGCTGCGTGATGCAGGCAAATCTTGGGCAGGCACCTGCAAGGCAGGCTGCGCATGTTTGCTGGCTTGCCAGACAATGTTATCTGTACAACCGTGAATAAAGTTTGCGCAAGCGGCATGAAAGCCATTGCGCAGGGTGCGCAAAGTATTTTGCTCGGCGATGCCGATATTATTGTTGCAGGCGGCATGGAAAGCATGAGCAATGTGCCTTATTATTCCCAAAACTTCGCTGGGGAAATAAATACGGCGATGTGGTGTTAACGGATGGTTTGGCAAAAGATGGATTGACAGATGTTTATAAAAACTACGCCATGGGCAATGCTGCTGAACTGTGCGCAAAGGAATGCAACATCACCCGTGAAGAACAGGATGCTTTTGCAATAGAAAGCTACAAACGAAGCCAAAAGGCATGGGCAGATGGGAAGTTTGATGAGGAAGTAGTAGTCATTGAAATTCCGCAGCGCAAAGGAGAACCTATCAAATTTGATAAGGATGAAGACGCTTTTAATGTGAAATTTGACAAAATACCTGAACTGAAACCTGCATTTATAAAAGACGGCACTGTTACCGCTGCCAATGCAAGCACTATGAACGACGGCGCCGCTGCAGTGGTGTTAATGAGCAAAGAAAAAGCCGATGAACTAGGCATAAAACCTTTGGCCATTATAAAAAGTTATGCTGATGCTGAGCAGGCGCCTGAATGGTTCACGACAACGCCCTCGCTTGCCGTGCCAAAAGCTGTTGCAAAGGCTGGATTGCAGATGAGCGATATTGAATTTGTAGAACTGAACGAGGCTTTTTCAGTGGTGGGCATAGCCAATATTCAAAAAATGGGCCTGGATGCAGCCAAAGTGAACGTAAACGGCGGCGCAGTTGCGATCGGCCATCCATTGGGATGCAGCGGTGCGAGGATCATTGTTACCCTTATAAATGTTCTAAAGCAAAATGGCGGCAAAACCGGCGCAGCAGGAATTTGCAACGGTGGTGGTGGCGCAAGCGCAATGGTGATCGAGTTGGTATAAATTAGGCATCATTTTATATTTAACTTCAAAAACTTAATTTATGGAACAACGCACATTAGGCAACTCAGGAATAAAAGTAGCTCCCTGGGCTTTGGGAGGCAATGTATTTGGCTGGACGATCAATGAAGCAAGGTCTTTTGAAATATTGGATGGCTTTGTAGATGCCGGTTTCGATCTTATTGACACTGCGGACGTTTATTCCCGCTGGGCGCCGGGACATAAGGGCGGCGAATCTGAAACGATCATCGGCAAATGGTTGAAAAAAAGCGGCAACCGCAGCAAAGTGATCATTGCTACAAAGGTGGGAAAAGAAATGGGGCCGGATAAAAAAGGGCTTTCTGCAAAATATATTAAACAGGCAGCGGAAGATTCTTTGAAAAGATTGCAGACGGACTATATAGACCTTTACCAATCACATGATGATGATATGAAAACGCCGCTGGAAGAGTCGTTGGTGGCTTTTGGGGAACTTATTAAGGAAGGAAAAGTGAAGGCGATCGGCGCCTCAAACTATACTGCAGCAAGGTTGGCAGAAGCATTGAAAGTGAGCAAAGAAAATAATTTGCCACGCTATGAAACCTTGCAGCCTTTGTATAATTTGTATGACAGGGAGGTGTTTGAAAAAGAATTGCAACCACTTTGCGAAGCAAATAATATCAGCGTTATTAATTATTATTCATTGGCGAGTGGTTTTCTAACCGGTAAGTACCGTTCGGAAAAAGACCTTTCTAAAAGCGCGCGCGGGCAGGGGAATAAGAAATATCTTAATGAAAGAGGCTTCAAGATATTGAAAGCGCTGGATGAAGTTGCGCAACGCTACAGTTCAGATCCTGCGACGGTTTCTCTTGCATGGCTAATGGCTCAACCTACTATTGCGGCACCGATCGCGAGCGCTACGAATACTGAACAATTACATTCTTTGGCGAAGGCAGTTGAATTGAAATTAGATAAAGAAGCCATTGAAAAATTGAACGGAGCAAGTGCGTGGAGTGTCAAATAAGACTATTCAATTTGTTTATATTTTTTGCGATAGTTGCTTTGTCTGCATTTGACCGGGCAAGATGTAAAGATGTATGAAAATGTTGCAATGCCTTTGCATTATCAACATTGGTATAAAGGTTCCCCAATAAAGAATGATAGAGATGGTTGTCTGCAAGATTTAATTTCTCGGCTTCGATAATGGCTTCCTGCTTACCGTTTGCTTTGGCAAGCGCATAGGTTCTGTTTAATGCAGCAATGGGAGAATATTCTAATTGCAGAAGCCTGTTGTAGAGCTGTAAAATATTTTCCCATTTCTCGGGCGTATCGTTTTTATGAGTGTGCCAGTAGGCAATGGCGGCTTCCAAATGATATTTAGAAACGTTGTTCCCGCGCGAAGCACAGGATAAATAATACTCTCCTTTGTTTATTAATTCAATATTCCAAAGGCTGGTGTCCTGGTCTTCATACAAAATGATTTCGCCATTTTCATTTGACCGCGCTTCAAATCGGGAGGAGTGGAAGCACATTAAAGACAACAATGCATTTGCCTGCGGCGAATTGGTGTTCCCGTTTTCAATCAACAAAAAAGTAAGGCGCATGGCTTCCAGGCAAAAGTCTTTGCGAAGGGTTTTGTTTTGAGAGGTGGAATAATATCCTTCATTAAATAATAAATACAAAGTGGTTAAAACGGTTGCTGACCTTTTGTTTATTTCCGGCAAGGTTGGTTCTTCGATCTTTACTTTTTCCTGCCGCAGCCTTTCTTTGGCGCGGTTCAACCTTTTATAGATCACTTCTTTGTTGGTGATGAACGCATCTGCGATCTCTTCAACACCAAAGCCGCAAAGCAGGTTGAGGGATAAAGCTATTTGCGATCCTGTAGAAATGCAGGGATGACAAATGGCGAACATCATTGCCAGTTGACTGTCGTTGATGTTTTTTCCGGATAGGTCAATTTCAATTTCTTCTAATGTATTCCCGCTATATTTTATTTCCTTACAGATCTTTTGCGTGAAGAGTGTATTGCGTTTTAAATAATCCTTTGTTTTATTTTTTGCAACAGTGTATAACCATGCCACGGGATTTTTTGGTAAGCCTTTAAGCCCCCATAATTCGGTTGCGACCAGGAAAGTGTCGCTGGTGATGTCTTCTGCAATTTCAATGTACTCAATGCCGAAAAGGCGGCAGAGAACGGAAACTATTTTCCTGTATTCAGTTCTGAATAAGTGTGGTATCAGTTCAGCTTCTTTCATAAATAAAAAAGCCGTTTGCACTAACTTTCATTATGTGCAAACGGCTGACCTGTATCTTATTTATCTTCCAAAAACCTTGAAGACGTTGTGTCATACTCAATATTCATCACACCTCTTACTTCTACATTTCCGCCGTAAAGCAGGTGCGGGCAAGCCTTTGCCATTTCTACAGCCTCATCAAACGACCCTGCCTTTACAATGAGATAGCCGCCAATTATTTCTTTCACCTCGGCGTAAGGGCCATCCAGGATAACATTGCCGGGCTTCAGCGTTTTGCCTTCCATATTCAGGCGGTTGGTGCCGCTGTATTTGCCCTGGGCGGCAATGCCGCCGATCCAATCCTGCCATTGTTTCATTACGGCCTGCATCTGTTCTGGTGTGGGCATCGGGCCACCTGCCTCGTGGCGGAAGATCAACATGAATTCTTTCATTGTATTTATTTTTTAAAGATGAGTGGGGAATGGGTGCAAGTTAAGATCCTGGGGTCAATTATTATCTTCCATTGCGATAACGGGCCTCACTTCCACATTGCCTTTGATGGCTAAGATCGGGCAACCTTTCGAAAGTTCAGCAGCCTCGTCAATTGAACCGGCTTTGATAATAATATAACCCCCGATGGCCTCTTTAATTTCAACATAAGGGCCATTGGTAATCATTTTATCCGGCGTAACCACTCTGCCCTCTGAGCCGAGGCGGTTGCCGGAACTGGCGAGTTTATTTTGAGCAGCAAGGCCGCCCATCCAATCCTGCCAATGTTTCATCATCGCCTGCATCTGTTCGGGCGATGGTTGTGCTTCGTTGGCAACGAAGTCTCTTCTGAAAACCAATAGAAACTCTTTCATGATGTTTAATTTAATAGTTTAAAAACAAATAACGATTGGGGTTCTTTGGAATGGACAAAGGGGGCTTGTAATTTTTGAATTATTTGGAATTATACCCGGCTTCCCATTTTCTATGACGGCAACCCCTTGTTGTATGACGGCAACCCCTTGTTATATGGCGGCAACCCCTTGTTGTATGGCGGCAACCGTGTTTTGTATTAAAAATACGCCACTTATCATTTCGCCAAAAGTTCTTCTTTTGATTTTGGGCGGCGGCTTTCCTGCCATTTGAAGCCTTTGAGTTTCATTTCTTCCTGGCTGACCTGTTTCATGGGGTAGCTGGTGCCGGCCAGGTTGTTGCGCATGGCAACTTTGTAAGGTTTGCGGTCATTAAAATACATGTCAATTACGTCGGCGGTGGCTTTGTTTACGCCGATGAATTTATTATGATCGTCCTGGGCGTAGTAAATGCTTTCTGCCTGCGTGCCTTTCACGTGCATAAAATCAATATTGCCATCTTTAAAATAGCCCGTAAGGGTTCTGCCGCGCACCTGGTTGTAAAAATCGTGGCCGGCATTGCTGATGGCCATGGCATCGAAATAAACAAAAACCTGGCGAGGCTTTTTATTTTGGGTAAAAAGGTAAATGGTGTCGCCCGTAATTTGATTTTCCTGCCCCCAAACGATCGGCTGCGTGAACATGCGGAAAGCGGAATCTTCGCTGGAATAAAAAAGGCTGTCGCACACGGCCTGCATGGAATCGGAGAAAATGCGCACGTGGTAATAGGCTTCAAAAAAGCGGTCGCGGCCTGTGTCGACGCGGTTGAGGCTGTCGGTTCGTTTTATATAAATGCTTAGGGCGGCGCTATCGGGCGCACGGGCAAATGTGTCTGTGATAATAAAAGGAACAGTGGTTGATTTTCGCAATTGCGAAAGCTTGCCGGAGTATAAAGTATCCGCGGCAATGAAGATAGAGTCGCCTTTTTGTTTTATGATCATAACGGGTTTCTCAGTGGCAAGAAAAGCACTTGTTTTTCTATTGGTTTTTAAGTCATTTGCAAGGATGGTTATGCCTTCTGCAGTGTCGCGATAAATTACATTGCCATGCGCTTCACCAAAACCGGTAGAATCGTTGTTTGCTACCGAATCGGCTATAAGAAAAGTGCTGCTGTCCTGCAAAACAGAGCGGTTGCCAAAATAAGAATGCTTGCTTTTTGTAGCATAAAACCCTTCGCTGGTAAGGATCTTTTTTCCGCTGCCTGCAGTTATTATAGTGGGCACGGTGAAGATGGCGCTGTCAGCATAAGTATTATAAATGAGGGTGTCGGTCCGGATGGTGTATTGCGGATCGATCAACACCACTTTCTTTTTAAAATAAGCATCTTTTGTTTCGCCATAATAATATCCTTCCGTGCTGGTGATGACGGTTTTGTTGTCTACCAGTTTGCCGCTTTTCAGGTAGGTGCCGAGTTTGGTGTTCATGTCA
Source organism: uncultured Bacteroidota bacterium (assembly GCA_963771435.1). Taxonomy (GTDB): domain Bacteria; phylum Bacteroidota; class Bacteroidia; order Chitinophagales; family Chitinophagaceae; genus CAVYTF01. The sequence continues at coordinate 92,087 of CAVYTF010000029.1, forward strand.
TATTCAAGTGAAGGTGTTGTGAGTGTGCCTTTGCCATCTGTGAGCACTACATTGTCATTCAAATAGGCTTTTTTCTCATTGCCGATATATTTCAGGTAATCAGAATAAATATTAATACTGTCGTTGTTGTTGATGTGCACATGGCCATAAGCCTGCATCACGTTTGCGTTTTGATTGATGACCGCGCTGTCGCAATAGAAAAGCGTTTTTTCCTGCTGCAATATCACATTGCCCACGAAAGACTGGTAAGAAGTATCCTTAATTGACTGGTGAATGAGTTTTTGCGACTGCAAAATTTTAATTTCTTTACTATTTCCCGCGCTGTCAACCGATTGCTGTGCAAAGAGGCACGAAACATTCAGCATTAAAATAATACTGGAGAATAACCCAATAAAAAAAGAAGGCCGCATTGCTATGGAGTTGAAGTACTGTCTGTTTTCAGCGGCGATGTTAAGTAATCTCCCTTATCTTTTTTGCCAAATAAAGAAATATTCACGTAACGTTTAGGATGGGCACGCAGGTCGTCTATTAAAGTGTGCATACTATTTACGGTGCTTGTGAGGTAATTGTACAAGGTTCTGTCGTTGAGCAAAGCTCCGATAGAATTGCCCGGTGAATTTAATTTCTTCATGGCACCATTTAATTGCGCCACAGATGTTTTTAAGCTGTCTACGATGCCGTCTATATCAGCCCTCGACAAATTGCCCGTGACCGTTTGAAGGTTGGCAAGTGTGCTGTCAATGGTGTTATCGTCTGCTGCCAGGTTTTTTGTGAAGGTGTTCATGTTGTTCAACGTTTGCCCAAGTGAGCCATTTTCACTATCCATCATTTTTTGAAGCGATTCGGCGGACACTTCAAAGCTTGCCATCGTTTTGCTGAGGCTGGCGATGATGCTTTGCATATTATTTTTTGTGGAAGGGTCGAGGATGGTATTGAAATTTTTCAGCACAGCGTTCAACGAATGAAGCGTCTCCTGCAGTGAATCGGCCACCGGCTGCAGTTTATAGCTAAGGCTATCCAGCAGGCTGCCTGCATCACGGCTTAATAACGTGTCATCAACATTCAAAAAAGTGGGGCTGTTGCCTAGTTTTATGTCAATGCTTGCAGAAGTGAGGGGGTTTTCGGCGATGGAGGCAACGGAATTGGTGGGAATTTTAAAATTATCATTCAATTTTACTGTCACCACAATGGTGTGCAAGTTCACATCTGCAGGTTCAATTTCATACACGGTTCCCACCTGGTAGCCATTCACATAAACCGGGTTGGAAGGCACCAGTTCTTTGGTGTTACTGTATTTTGCAAACAAAAAATTACCCGTTTTAAAGAGTGTTTTTCCTTTCAGAAAGTCAAATCCTAAAATCAGCAGTGTCACTGCAATGGCGGTCAGCGCGCCTATCTTGGTCTCGTTCGATATTTTCATCAATTATATTTTATACTTGCGGAAATTGCTTGGTAAAGCGAACAAAAATAAGGCTAAATTTTTCAGGCGTATTTCAGAAATATTCATTTTCCTTACGTGAACTGTTTTTATAAGACACCAACAGATCCTCCGCGGGCGCCAACAGATCTTCGGTGGGCACCAACAGATCTTCCATTGGCGCACATGTACCGCCTGTGAAAGTCAATCGTGACTTATAAAAGGCTGATCTGGAGAGAAATAAAAGAGAATTATGAGGAAAAAGGCTTGTAAACGGCAAAAAACGATCAATTTAGTGTTGCATCCTGCTTCCTGAACTGTTTTCAAGGTAATCTTTATAGCGCATTACTGCTTTTGCGATGGCATCGCTCACTTCGGCCTGCCCTTTTTCGCTATTTAGGTAATCTTCTTCCGCCGGATCGGTGATAAAGCCTGTTTCGGTTAAAATGCTCGGCATTGCCGTGGCCTGCAACACCCAAATTCCCTCATCGTCGCGCTGCTTTACGCCGCGGCTGAAACGCCCCTCCTTTTGATATTCTTCTTCTATAAAATTGGCAAGTATAAGGCTGTGGTTAAAATATTTTTTTGTTTTAAGGGATGCAATTATTTTGGCTTCTGGTGAGTTGAAATAATGATAAGACGAATCAACCTGCTCACCGTAAGAGGAGTCGTCGGAGTTGGCATTCACAAAATTTATTTTGGAGTCATTTTTCCCTACGGCCCAAACGTAGGTCTCTGTTCCGTGAACGGTGCTCGGCGTTGTATAAGTATCGTATTGCTTTACTTTTTTTGTATGTTTTTTCCCGTTTGAACGATAAGTTTCTGTTTTATATCCAATGAATTCATTGTGATATTCAGGATGGGTGTCGTTGCAGTGGATACACAAAAAAAGGTCGCCTTTATTGTCGTTGGCAAACTGGGCGCGCCAGCGATTGGCAGCGTTGTGGTCAGTGAAGCCATTAGGCAAGTTACGGTCTGTGCGGGTATATAGAATTTGGCAATCAGGCAGCGAATCCTGCAATTCCTTTCCAAGTTTTAAAGCGATAGCAAGGGTAATATCCGACTCGTTGCTATATTTACCATGAGCACCGCCGTCAGGATAGCCGTGGCCAGCGTCAATAATGATGGTGCGTAAAGGATTCTTTTGATAGCGGCTTTCGGAAGATATTCTATAAGAAGTTAAAAGGATCAGCGAAAAAATAAAGGGCAAAGCGAAAAAGAATTTTCTAAGCATAATTCACTTATCATTAAGGGTGTTGCCATAATTGGTTTATGTATTACCCCTATTTTTGTTTTAATTGTTATGTCTAAACGTGGTAAAGTTAGTAGAAAAAAGATTTTTACAGGATCTGCTGTTCTGCTACTATTTTTTATAACGTTTCAAATGGATGCAAAGAACAAACATTCTCACTACTTTTTCAAATCATTAACAGCATATACAACTGATACTACAATTATTCCCGATACTTCTATTAAGAGATCCACAGATACTTCAGTGACTGACACAACGCTCAAAAAAAATAGCGCAGACACAGCATTTATTTCTAAGGACTCGCTGAATTCACCTATTGATTATTCAGCAGATGATTCAGGTATTTTAATGATCGGGGATAAACAATTTTTTTTATACGGCAACGCCAAAACTTCCACTAAAGACATAAAGCTGGACGCAGAGAATATAAAATATGATCAGCAAACGCAACGTATGATCGCTTATGGAGGAGTTGATACAGGTTCTGATCCCTTGAAAAATAAGCCGATGATCACGCAACAAGGCTCTAAATCGATCAGCGATACAATAATAATTAATTTAAAAAATCAAAAAGGCATAAGTAAGAATACATTTTACAATGAGGGGGAAATTTTTGTAAATGCTTTAAAAATAAAAAAGGTAACCAAGGATGTTGCTTTTGCTTATAAAGCAAGGTTTACTACCTGCAACCTTGATACACCGCACTTTGCCATCCGTGCCCGAAAGCTGAAGCTTATTAATAACAAGTTTGCCGTATCAGGCCCCGCGTTTCCTGAATTTGAAGGTGTTCCCATTCCCATTCCCATTCCTTTTGGTATTTATCCTTTAGAGCAGGGCAGGCATTCAGGCCTTTTGGCCCCTTCTTTTACTGATAATCAAAATTATGGTTTAGGGCTTGAGGGGTTGGGTTATTACCAAGTGATGAATGACTACTGGGATGTGATTGTGAAAGGCAATATTTATAGCTACGGAGGATGGTCGCTTAACATTAACCCGAATTATTATAAACGGTACGATTACAGGGGGACTCTTGATCTTGCTATCCAATACACGAAGATCCTTAACCAGGGGGAGGTGACGCCGCAGGAGTTCACTGAAGATCGCAGCTTTCAAATCAACTGGTCTCACCAGTTAGACCCAAAGGCAAGACCGGGCACCACTTTTTCGGCCAGTGTGGATGCCGGCAGCACAAGATTTAACCAATATGTTCCTTATAACGTGAATCAGAATTATAATAATAATCTTGCTTCTTCGATCAATTATTCTAAAACCTGGGACCAAGGAAAATATAATTTGTCTGCAACAGCTACAGAATCTCAAAACAGCGAGGATCATTTGATACAGCTAACTTTTCCTACCCTAAACTTTAATGCCACAACCATTTACCCTTTTCAAAAAGTGCTGCAGGTTGGCACGCCAAAGTGGTATCAAAAACTTGGTATTTCTTACACGGGCACTTTTTTAAACACAGTTTCCTTTTATGATACTGCCGCTCTTAAACCAAAAAGCATTCTTGATACCCTGCAATATGGCTTTCAGCACACGATACCCATCACCTTGGCCCTGCCGCCTGTAGGCCCTGTTTTTATTGCTCCCTCCATTTCTTATAGTGAGAACTGGTATGGCCAGCGCATTTTTTACAGTTGGGATTCTGTGGCAAACAAAGTGGATACCAGCATTCAAAAAGGGTTTTATACGGCAAGGCAAATGGCTTTCGGGCTTTCTTTTAATACGAAAGTATACGGCACCTATAATTTTAAAAAGGGAAGGATCAAAGCACTGCGCCACGTAATTTCTCCAACCATTAGCATTAATTATACCCCCGACCTTGTTGAGCAATATTACCAGAACTTAAGGGTTGATTCTGCAGGAACCAAGGAACGCATATCTCAATTGGGTGGTGTAGTGCCTGCATTTGGAGGGGTAAGGTTTGGCGGAATGAATTTTGGCATCAGCAATTCACTGGAAATGAAAATAAAAGATAAGAACGATACCTCGGCGGCGGCAACGAAAAAGGTAATGCTTATTAATAATTTCAGCATCACCTCGGGGTATAACTTTTTTGCTCCTGGCGACTCATTAAACTGGTCGCCCGTGGCTATAAGTTTGGGAAGTTCATTGTTCGACAATAAAATGAACATCACCGGCAACGCAAACCTTGATCAATATAAAACTGATTCGTTTGGCCATAATATAAATCAACTGCTCTGGACGCAGGGTAGCCTCGGCAGGTTTACAAACGGCAGCATTGCTATTTCCACGTCGTTTAAAAGCAAGCAAAAAACGCAAACCGACACAGCCACTGTGCAACAGCAGGACCAAACCCTTACCCCTGACCAGCAGCAGGCGGAACTAAATTACATACGCGCCCACCAGGCAGATTTTGTTGATTTTAATATTCCCTGGACACTCACCGTGGGCTTTTCTTTAAACTTAAGCAATATTTTGCAGCCCAATTTTCATTATGCCACTCAATTGGCATCCTCTTTAAACCTGCAGGGGGATTTTAGCCTGACGCCAAAATGGAAATTAGGCGGCTCTACTTATTTTGATATAAGCACGCTAAAGGCGCAAACTTTAAACGTGTTTATCACGCGTGAAATGCATTGCTGGCAAATGGCCATCAATCTGCAGATAAGCGCGCAAAACAAATCTTTCAGCATCACCCTCAATCCAAAATCAAGCATACTTCGCGATCTCAAGATCAACCGGGTCCGGTCTTACAGTAGTTACAGTTATTAAAAGAAGGAGTTTGTGGGGGTAAAAAGGATAGCGCAGATCATTTTACCGATAGGAAAAACCATTTAGGGGGTAGGAAAAACCATTTAGAGGGTAGGAAAAACCATTTAGGGGGTAGGAAAAACCATTTAGGGGGTAGGAAAAATCGTTTCGGAGGTAGGAAAAACCGTTTTGATGGTAGGAAAAACCGTTTTGATGGTACCCAAAATAACTTTTGGCATCAGAAAAACATGTTGCGGGAAACACGAAATAAAAAAAGCCGCCTCTTTTTGGAGACAGCCTCATTTATGCTGCATTTAACAATCTAATTCCCCCCAGGGGTTGGAACTGATTTCATACCATTTGCTCGCATTTGCATCGGTTGATGATGCATCATGTTCATTTCAAGCTGTTCAAATTTTGAAAGCTCATCAGGAGTGAGGAAACTTGCCATTCTTGCATGTTCCTGATCATGAAGCGCTTTCATTTGCTGTCCTTTATCAGCTTTGTTTGAAGTGTCCATTCTGAGCTGGCGCATCTGCATTTGAAATTGCTGGTGAACTGCAACAGCAGAATCGGCCTTTGCCGGTGCGAAATGAAGGGAATCGATCAAATGCTGTTTGAGCATTAGGGGATTTCCCCCGCCTCTTTGTGCGTTGGCAGACAAGCAAAAAATCATGGCTATTGCCAAAATGATCTGTACTTTTTTCATAAAAATTTTTTTAAATGATTGTTTATTTGAGGGGCAAGATAGCAAAATGTATGCAAGGTTTAATTTTTTTGGCATTAGGCTGTCAATTTTTCGGTAAAACTATTTTTTTGTGAAGGCAGAGCGGAACAGTATTTATGCGTGGGCGCTATAATATTGCCACATGATGGCAAATACTTTATCTTTCAATTCAGTTGCAGACAGGCCAATTGGAGAAACAGGGGGCAAAAAATGAAGTTCCAGCCTGTGAGGCGCAAGAAAAAATGGTTTATGAACAGGCAAAACCTTTTTAGTATTAAAAAGAAGCACGGGCAGAATTTCTTTTTGGGTATCAACAGAAAGTGTAAAAGCGCCATTATAAAAAGATTTGAGTGGATCTTTTGTTCGGTTGCGGGAGCCTTCAGGGTAAATGAGCATATCCAGGCCGGAAGCGAGCACTTTTTTCATATCCTCATAACTTTTTCGCCTGCTTTTTTCGTTATTCCTATCCACAAGAACGCTACCTGAACTATAGATCCATCCAAAGAAAGGAATCCTTGCAAAACTTTTTTTAGCAATGGTTTTATTTGCCTGCGGCATGAAGGGAGTTGTAACAGGCACGTCCATCAGGCTGTTATGGTTGCACACCACAATGTAATTTTTTCCCTTGGCAAAATTCTTTTTGTTTTTAATTATAAGAGGACAAGCAATAAGCGTTAAGAAAAAAGTCATCCACATGCGAGATACTGCCCTATGCCATCTTGAGGCATGAGGTTCTTTCATAATAAAACAAGGAATGTAGAAAATAACTGCTATAAACATGGTGCTCACAAACAAGAGCAGCCCCCATAAAGCCCAAATTCTGCCGCCGGCCTCTTTAAATATTTTCAATGAAATGTAGTTTAATGCTGTGCAAAGTATATTTCTTATTCAATTGTCCAATCAATGGTTTCTTTCTTTCTTTAATAAGCAATTCATTTGTTTTGCTAAAATGCCTGCACCCAAAAAATCCTTTATCCGCGCTGAAAGGAGAGGGGTGTGCTGCTTTTAAAACATGATGTTTTGTTTCATCGATCAGTTCTTGTTTTTGCTGCGCAAAGTTCCCCATAATAAAAATACAATACCTTCTTTTTCATCTGAGATCATTTGAATGACTGCATCTGTAAACTGGTGCCAGCCAATTTTTGCATGACTGTTCGGTTCCTGCGCTCTTACTGTCAGCGATGCGTTTAGTAACAACACACCTTGCTCTGCCCAATTGCGTTAGATCGCCTGTTGCGGGTATTGGGATACCAATATCTGTATGCAATTCTTTAAAAATATTTACCAATGAAGGCGGTGGTTTTACGCCTTTTGGAACAGAAAAACTTAAGCCCATCGCCTGCCCTTTGTCCATGATAAGGATCTTGCCCAAGCAGCACAACTTTTACCTTATCAAACGGCGTTTTATTAAATGCATTAAAGATTAAAGACCCGGCGGATAAATGATTTTGCCCTGTGCCCTTTCAGTTTTTAAAAAGCAATGATCTGTTCAAAATAGGTTTTTTAAATTCGTCTTGCAAAACTTCTTTCCAGCTTTCTTCTATTTTAACATCCATGGCTGAAAACGTTTGGTTGCAAACTAATTAAAAATTAGTTTTGCCGCCTCTTATTATTGGTTCGGTAGCTCAGTTGGATAGAGCAACTGCCTTCTAAGCAGTAGGTCATTGGTTCGAATCCAATCCAGATCACCGAGGGAAGCCGCTTAACAATCCGGCTTTATTTGTTCTATGATTATCCAATATATTTTTTCTTGCTCTTAATTTTTATGTAGTTTCCCCTGCAAATTAACCAGTCGTGTCGCTTATTATTTTATTATCGGCAGTTATTTTATTGCTTATCCTCGTAGCGGTTTTTAAACTGCCCGCTTACATTTCATTGATCATTGTTTCTATTGTTGCGGGCATTGCTAATGGCATGAAACTGCAGCAGGTTATCACATCAGTAACCAATGGCATTGGTAATACGCTTGGCTCATTGATACTGATACTTGGTTTTGGCGTATTGCTTGGCGCAGTGCTTACTGAAACTGGTGCTGTGCAGAGAATAAGCGCTGGGCTTGTTGATTTTTTTGGCGTAAAAAGAATTAAAGCTGCAATGATTATCACTGGTTTTACCATTGGTATTGCTATGTTTTATAATGCAGGTTTTATTGTGCTGATACCTCTTGTGTTTTCAGTAGCAATTTATACGGGGCAGCCCTTAGTATATGTTACGATAGCCATGGCAAGCGCATTATCAGTCACTCATGGCTTTCTGCCGCCACACCCGGGGCCAACTGCTATTGCTATACTATTCAATGCAAAAATAAATGAAGTATTGTTATATGGTTTTATGGTCGCCATACCTGCGATCATTGCAGCGGGATTCATCTTCCCCGAATTTTTAAAGAAAATAAAAGCAAACCCACCCGAAGGATTTTTAACAATAAAGCAATTGAAACAGGAAACACTGCCTTCTTTTGGTGCGAGCATCTTAATTGCTTTAATTCCATTTTTATTAATGGCGGCATCTTCTGTATCAGATTTTTTTCTTCCGACAAATTCTACAACGGCGGCGGTTTTAAAGTTTATTGGAGACCCAAATATTGCCATACTCATTGCTGTTTTATCAGCTATTATCTTTCTGGGCGTTATGCGCGGCATTCCCATAAAAACATTGATGGATAAGTCCACTCCTTCACTCAATGCTGCCACGCTTATCATCCTTATTACTGCGGCTGGCGGGGCTTTCAGGCAGGTGCTCACGGACAGCGGCACGGGCACGGCCATCTCTGCCTATTTTCAACATTCTTCTTTATCGCCTTTGTTTTTAGGCTGGCTGGTGGCTACTGTTATCAGGATATCTGTGGGTTCAGCCACTGTAGCTGGGCTCACCGCAGCAGGAATTGTGCAGCCATTGATAGTTTCCATGCATGTTTCTCCCGCTTTGATGGTGCTTTCTGTTGGGGCTGGAAGCCTTATGTGTTCCCATGTTAACGACACCGGTTTCTGGATGTTTAAAGAATATTTAGGATTGAGCATTGCCGATACTTTTCGCTCGTGGACAATGATGGAAACCATTATCGGCACTGTGGGCTTGCTTGCTGTGCTAGTGATCCAGTTGTTTGTTTGAGGCATGTATTGTATAACCGGATCATAGAAATAAACTTGTATTTGAATTGCTTTATTGTTTGGCTAAATTGTTTTGCTTCGCTTACAAGAGCGATAGATGTAAGTAGGAGTCACTAACTCATTGAAGACATAAACGTGCACTAAGGTTTATTGTTTGTTGAATCATACATTACTTAAAGCAATAGATTTTATTTTTTAGCTTTAGGAATAATGATCATGGGGACTGTCATTACTGTATCATATTTGTTGCAAGAGCAATCAGTAGTTCTTTGCCAAATTCTTTTTATTTCATTATTAAGCTTGATTATTTTATCAAAATTTTTTGTGTTTTTTACAGCCGTATCTGTGCTATTAAGCTTAGTGCCATTTAAGAATTGCTTTATTTCTTCTAAACTACTTTCTTTTAAAACTATTCCTATTGTTTGGGAATCTGTTATTACAAAATTAGTCCTTCCAAAATATGTTTTCCCGTTTCCCTCGCTTACGGCAAACACAGAAGCTTTTGCCCCTTTTGGTAAATGCATATTGCCATCGGTGCTGCAAAAACCCCAATATGCCGTATCCGTCAACAAACTGCCGTTGTTAAATACTTTATCTTCAGGAATAACTAAAAACACATTTATCCTGTCTTTAACACCGCCCTGAACGGTCACCTTTAAATTACACTCTGTTGAATTGAATGATCCATCCAGCAAGGCATCCATATTATACCATCCCAAAGGTAGAAATATAGAATTGGTAATAATCAGGATGGTCTATTGGCGCACTTGTTTCCATTGAATTGTTGCCATAAGAAGAGGCTGAAGCAGCATTAGAAGGCTCTGCAACAGTAAAGCTTCCCATCACTGCAGTTTGCCCTGATGCAGAATCTGCTACTTTATATAATGAATCCAGGTAGGCTTTGTAGTATGCACAGGAATCGCACTCAGCATTGGGATTAAAACTTTCAGGGACGCCTTTTTCTTTTGCAACCTTATCAATATACCTGTAAATAGCATCTATAGCACTATCTGATAAGTTTGGAAACATAGTCATGTTTACCTTATTATAGTTATTATAAATACAATTTGCATACACGTCGCAGTTTGCGCGCACAGCAGCATTGTTTCTTGTAAAATCTCTCAACCATTCTTTGCTTTTTTTCTTATCAATCCATGCTAATGCAGACCCGGTAAGGCTTTTATCAATTCCATGGCAACTGGTGCAGTTATTATCAAACAAAACTTTGCCCATATCTGAAAAAGTGGTGATTGTTTTTGTAATGGGCTCAGGGTCTTGCCATTCAATGCTGCCATCGGTTTCTTTGCCTTTGTATAGTTTCATTTTATCGTCAGTATAAAAGGCAGGCATGGACACCTGTATTGGTTTATTGATCGCCGCATTTTCTTTGGTGTAGATGTCAAACATCCCTGCACTTGCCAGCAAGCCTTTATCGCTCATGGTGGTGAGGCGCGCTTTCAGCATTTCATCCAGAGTAACGGCTTCTTTTATAACAAGCGTAACCACATTGCCATCCGCAGCAATTGCTTTTGCGGAAATGAACAGTTTGATGCCATCCTTAGTGCTTACTGTTGTGTCCCTTTCTGTGTTGATGGAGAAAGTTTGCTCCGGCAGGTTGGCTGTGTTCAAGTATTTTGATGCAACATCGTTCGGGTTGTTGTGACAGGAGGCAAGAACCACCAGGGTTGCAATTAAGCAACAATAATATTTTATCATATAAGCAGATTTTAGTACAATTTATGAAAAAATAATCGACAATTATTGATTCTAATTCTTCGGCATCCAATAAGGAATATCTTTTATTATTGTGGTATCCCAGTGTGTCAAATAAGCATTGTATATTAAACCATTCCATTTATAGGGTAACACAATTTTTTCTTCTTCTGATGCCTTTCTTATAAATGCATATTTATGATATGACGTATCTGAAAAAATATTTATCAGATCTTCTAATGCTTTGCATTTTATTGTATCCTTAATTGCAGCAATAGAAATTATCGGATAATATGCTCCTGAAGGTAATATATTCAACTTCACAAAATCAATAATACTTTTTGGAGGAATTTGTACAATATACTCGGTTTTTAAAAAAATAAAGGGTTGTTTAAAGCTATCAAATTTTCCATAATCAAAACCAAAATGAGGAGTGTGCAATTGATAATAATAAATGTTGCCTGTAGTATCAATTATAAAATTGAAATCGCCGTAAATTAATGAGCCTTCCGGTTTTAATTTTTCATGCTTCGATATCACATACACAAACTCCTTCTCCTTCACCGGCTGCTTACAAGCAGCTAACAATATCATTATAAATAAAGCAGTTCTCATTGCACATTTATTAATAAGATGTGGAGAGCAATTGATTTCCATAAATTAATAAGCGGGCAACTATTTAAATCATAGACTTGGATCGAATTTATATGCAGGCCTTATTGTACCGTTATCCCATTGTATCTTGGCAGGATCATATACAATATGTTTCTGTTTATAATAAAGCACAACTTTTTCTTCCTGTGTTATCTTCCTTATGCCGAAACTGATATGATTTGCCGTATCTCTACAAAAATCTATTAAGTCATTCAATCCCTTCCCTCTTATCGTATCATTTACGCTGGCACATTGAACGTACTTAATACCAGCCGTAGAATCCAAAATATTTAATCTTGCAAAGTCTGTAATTCTTGCCAGTGGTATCTCTGCAAGGTTTTCAGGCTTTAAATGAAGAAATGGATAGCGGTCGGCTTCATAATCTATCGGATTATATTTTGCTTGGTTATATTTAAGATGATAATAAAAAATTGCTCCTGTGCTATCAATAATAAAAATAAATTGTCCATAATTGCGACGCAAAGGAGGTGGTGGTGGGTTCAATGAATCTGTCCATTTTGCTGGTTTCGGAATCACATAAACAAACTCCTTCTCCTTCACCGGCTCTTTACAAGCAACTAACAATATCATTATAAATAAAGCAGTTCTCATCGCACATTTATTAATAAAATGTAATAATTAGTTGATTTCCATAAAATTAAAGTAAATAAACATTGCTATGGCTGCAACTTGCGGTATTGTATTGTCACCCAACAATACTTCATTGTCACCCAACAATACTTCATTGTCACCCAACAATATTCCATTGTCACCCAATAATGCTCTATTGTTACCCAACAATGCTCCATTGTCACCCAACAATGCTTCATTGTCACCCAACAATACTTCATTGTCACCCAACAATACTTCATTGTCACCCAACAATACTTCATTGTTGCCCAACAAAAATCCGTCTTCGATCACCTCCAAAAAAATATTTTAAAAATTTCCTGATTTTTTTGTTCCCCATTTTGTCGTGTTCCCGACTAATTATGTGGGAACGATATTGTTCTCATGAAATTAAAACCCATTAACTATGGCTATTTCAAAATTAAAAACCGGTTTTACGAGGTTAACCGACGGTAACCTCTTTACCAAAGGCAATTACATTGTGACCAAATTGAACGCTAACACGGTCATTATAAATCCTGTCCCGTCGGTTAAGGATGTGGATACGACTGTTGGCAATTTTGGCGATTCAATTGTTGCTGCGCAGGATGGCAGCAAGGAAGACACTGCCTACAAAAACGCGATGCGCGCTGCCCTCATTTTGATCTTGAACAATTTGGGGTTATTTATTCAAACCGCCAGCGCCGGCGATGAACCAACCATCTTGTCAACAGGCTATGACGTGGTTAAAACCCGCGCCTACATTGGGTTGCTGCCTAAGCCTCAAAATTTTGAGGTGAACGAAGGCCCCAACACCGGCAGCGTTGCGCTGAGCACAGGCACTGTGCCTAAGTCGGATTTTTATGAATTTGAGTACCAGGTTGTAGACGCAGATGCAGTTGTTCCTGCGGATTGGATCACGCAAACGAGCACCAAAAAAAGCTGCATCATCAGCGGGCTCACGGTTGGCGGCCAATATAACTTTCGTGTTGCGGGCGCCGGCAGTAACACGGGGCGCGTGTACAGCGATGTTATTACAAAATTTGTTTCCTAAATCCTAATTTATCTGTTTTCATAAAGCGCGGCATATCTATGTCGTGCTTTTTTTGTGTGCATAATTTTTTATACGTTCTTTACAGGTAGCTTTTTACTTACACAAATGAAATATTATCTTGGTGTTGACATTGGAACCACCTCCACAAAGGCTGTTGCGTTTGATGAAGCATCAGGTATGCTTGCCAAACATTCTGTTGTGTATGACATGCAGCACTCGCAGCCAAACTATAGCGAACAGGAGCCTGTAGAAATTTTTAAAGCGGTAGTTACATGTATCAATAAGGTGGTGGGTGAAATGGAAAACACTGCGCCTGTTTTTATCAGCTTTAGCGCTGCAATGCATAGCCTGATGGCTGTTGACGAAAATGGCAATGCACTTACCAAATTAATTACATGGGCAGATAACCGCGCTGCTGACAATGCAGAAAACATAAAAAACAGCGCTGATGGAAAAAGATTTTATAATAAAACGGGAGTGCCTGTGCATGCCATGTCTCCATTTAGCAAGCTGTTGTGGATGAAAGAAAATGAGCCTTCGGTTTTTGATAAGGCTTATAAATTCATTGGCATTAAGGAATATATTTTTTATAAACTTTTTAGAGAATATGTAGTGGATGCGGGTATTGCATCTGCAACGGGGTTGCTCAATATAGAGAGTTTGCAGTGGGATGAAATGGTGTTGAATTATGTTGGTATAACTGCGGAGAGATTAGCAAGGGTGGTGAGTGTGAAGGAAATATTTTATTTAAAAAATACAAAACAAGAGTACGATGGTGAGGTGTTAAACATTAGCCCTGGAACACCCTTTGTCATTGGTGGAAGCGATGGGGCAATGGCTAATGTGGCAGAAGCTGCAAAAAGCACAAACGCAATGGTGATAACGGTTGGAACGAGTATTGCCGTGCGCATTACCACCAAAAAAATAATGCTTGATGGACACATGCGCACCTTTTGCTACCATGCAAAGGATGATGCATACATTATTGGCGGGGCAGGGAACAATGGTGGCATAGTGTTGCAATGGTTGAAAGAAAATATATTTAATGATAATGAAAACTATGACGTTTTTTTTGCGTTGGCAAAAGATGTTGCAGCAGGAAGTGATGGCTTGATTTTCCTTCCTTATATCCTCGGCGAAAGAGCGCCCTATTGGGATGCAAAAGCGAAGGGAATTTTTTTTGGATTAACCGTTGGCCACAACAAAGCGCATATCATAAGAGCAGCAATGGAAGGAGTAGTTTATGCTTTGTACAGCATCGGCAAAATATTAATGGAAAAGAATGAAATTGCTGAGATCTATACTGGCGGAGGGTTTGCACAAAATGAATTGTGGCTTCAAATGCTTGCAGATATGTTCAACAAAGAAATTTTGATAAACAACACTGTTGAAAGTTCCGCCCTTGGCGCTGTGATCACAGGCATGGAAACCCTTGAGTTAAAAGCTTTTGAAGTAAAAAAACCCTTTGCCGTTTTCAAACCTGTTGCAGCAGATCATGAAACCTATATAAAAAGTTTTGAGAAGTTTGAAAGGCTATATTTTTTATTAAAAGAAGAATTTTAGTTGATATTATTTTATACACTCACGTTAAAATCTCTCAGTGCATTATTGAGGCTTGTCTTTAAGTCGGTGCTGGGCTTGCGTTTGCCGATGATGAGTGCACAGCTTACGCCAAAAGAACCTGCAGGAAAGTCCTTATTATAAGTGCCGGGTATCACCACACTTCTTGCAGGCACATATCCTTTGTATTCAACAGGCTCTGCACCGCTCACATCAATGATCTTGGTAGATTGAGTGAGCACTACATTTGCGCCAAGCACCACTTCTTTTTCAAGCATGACCCCTTCCACTACAATGCTCCTGCTCCCCAGGAAACATCCGTCCTCAATGATGACAGGCGCGGCCTGCAAGGGTTCCAGCACACCGCCAATTCCTACGCCTCCACTAAGATGTACGCCTTTGCCCACCTGCGCACAACTGCCAACAGTTGCCCATGTATCAACCATGGTGCCTTCATCTACGTATGCGCCAATGTTTACAAAGCTTGGCAGCAATATCACGTTCTTTGCAATGTATGCGCCATAGCGTGCCACCGACCCCGGCACTGCCCTCACGCCCAATGAAGCATGATCTTTCTTCAATAACATTTTATCATAGAACTCAAAGGGAGGCATGTTGAGTGTTTGCATAGGTTGTATCACAAAATATAATACGATGGCCTGCTTCACCCATTCATTGATCACCCAGCCGTTCTCTGTTGGCGAAGCCGTGCGCAGCCTGCCGTTGTCCAGTTCTTCTATGGCCGCTCTTACGGCATCCGCATATTTTTCCTGTTTCAAAAGGTCACGATTTTCCCATGCTTCCAGTATCAGTTCTTTCATCTTAAATAATTTTTACAAACTTAGTTAATGCAATAGTTTGCGTGTTTGATAATTTGGGAATTGATCGATATGCGGAGTAGTTTTGTTGATATAATAAATAATAAGTCAATAAGTAATGGACGATTTTTCAAAAGATGTTGAAAGCTGTTTGGAAGTTTTGAAAAGCGGGGGAGTCATTTTATATCCAACTGATACCGTTTGGGGGCTCGGTTGCGACGCCACCAATGCAGCCGCAGTTGAAAAAATAATTGC
Source organism: uncultured Bacteroidota bacterium (assembly GCA_963771435.1). GTDB lineage: Bacteria > Bacteroidota > Bacteroidia > Chitinophagales > Chitinophagaceae > CAVYTF01. The sequence continues at coordinate 107,977 of CAVYTF010000029.1, forward strand.
TTTAAAGAACAGGCCAGCAAACAAGAGTTTTGTGGTATTGGTTGCAACGGAAAAGGATATTTTAAGGTATGCGGCTTCGCCGGATATGGCAGTTTTTGATTATTTGCAAACCATAAAAAAGCCAACTACGGTCATTTATGAAAACGCTTTGGGCATTGCTGAAAATGCTTTGGCGGATGATGGTTCAGTTGCAATGCGCATTTGCAAAGATGCGTTTTGTCGGCATCTGATAAAGCGCTTCCGCAAGCCAATTATCAGCACTTCTGCAAATAAAAGCGGGGAACCGACGCCACAAAACTTTGCTGATATTGAGGATGCAGTAAAAACGCAGGTGGACTATTGTGTACAATGGAAACAGGATGACAAATCTGCAACTCCTTCTGCCATAATACGTTGGGAAAGAGGGGAGGCGGTAATTATTCGGGCGTGAAAAACCTTTGGCATCCTTTTCCGTAAATAGCTGTAAATGAATTTTATGGCTACAGTAATTTTAGAAGTTCCGTCAGATAAGATAAAAGCGTTTGTGAACATGATACTTGATCTTGGCATTGAAAAAAACCGGATCATTCCTACTATAAAAGAAAGGGCAATTACCGTTCCTCAAAAAAATTGGTTCAATAATTTCAATAGCAAGCAAAATTTTAGCTGGGATATGAACCGCAACGAACTGGAATTTGAATAAGATTTTGCTGTTTTGACAAAGTTTGTGCCTGCAACCTATGCACTTATCTTTGCAGGGTGGAAATAAATCTTTCAGATAAGGAGCTTTTTATTTTAAAAAAGGTGTCTAACGCTGCTGAGGAACTAAACCTTCAGTGTTTTCTTATAGGCGGTTTTGTTCGCGATAAAATAATTGGCAGGACCACCAAAGACGCTGACATTGTTTGCCTCGGCGACGGTATTGCTTTAGCGCAAAAGACGGCAGAACAGTTTCAGCCAACACCCGTTGTTTCTTTTTTCAAAAATTTTGGTACTGCGCAAATAAAAATTCATGAGTTTGAAGTGGAATTTGTAGGCGCACGAAAAGAAAGCTATTCGTACTATAGCAGAAAACCCGAAGTGGAACAGGGAAGCCTGGAAGATGACCAGGACCGCAGGGATTTTACCATTAATGCCTTGGCAATAAGCCTAAACAAAAGCGATTTTGGCAGGTTGGTTGACCCTTTTAATGGGTTAAAAGATATAGAAGAAAAGATAATTCAAACACCTTTAGAGCCTTCTCAAACCTTTTCTGATGATCCTTTGCGCATGATGCGCGCCATCAGGTTTGCCACCCAGTTAAACTTCACGATAACAGACAAAACTTTCCAGGGAATTATTGATAATGCCGTACGCATAAAGATAGTTTCTCAGGAAAGGATCACGGATGAGTTGAATAAGATCATGTTTTGCAGGAAGCCATCCGTTGGCTGGGATCTGCTGAGCAAAAGCGGGTTGCTGCAAATTATTTTTCCGCAGATGATGTTGCTTCACGGCGCGGAATACGTGGATGGATACGGGCATAAAGACAATTTTTATCATACGCTACAGGTGCTTGATAATATCTCCAGAAATACGGATGACCTTTGGTTAAGATGGGCTGCACTTTTGCATGATATTGCCAAACCTGCCACCAAAAGATTTGAAGAAGGCCATGGATGGACATTTCACGGGCATGAAGCGGTGGGAGCAAGGATGGTTCCGAAGATATTTTCAAAATTAAAACTACCGCTTACTGAAAAAATGCGCTATGTGCAAAAGCTTGTGGAACTCCATTTGCGGCCGATAAGCCTCACCAAAGAAAATATAACCGACAGCGCAGTACGGCGGTTGCTTTTTGACGCTGGTGAATGCATCGATGACCTGATGATGCTTTGCGAAGCAGATATTACGAGCAAAAACAGGCAGAAAGTGGCACGTTATTTACAGAATTTTGAGATCGTTAAGCAGCGGATGAAGGAAGTGGAAGAAAAAGACCATCTTCGAAACTGGCAACCACCTATCACGGGCGAAACCATCATGGAGACTTTCGGCTTATCGCCTGAAAAGCGTGTGGGTATCATAAAAGACGCCATCCGGGAAGCAATTTTGGACGGAATTATTCCCAACACCTATGAAGAGGCGTTTAATTTAATGTTGAAAAAGGCTGCTGCATTAAGCCTTACACCCATATTATAATTGTAATTAGTCGTTTATTTGCCATCTTTGTTCAACGATGGCTGCTTATAAAATGAAATAAATATCAAATCAAAAATATAACGAATGGCTGTTTTAAAGTTCAGGATATATTTAGAAGAGGACGATACTGTTTACCGTGATGTGATCATTAAACATAAACAGAACTTCAAAGACTTGCATTTTGCAATTTTGAAAGCCTATGAATTTGATACTAAGCACAAAGCAACTTTTTACAGAAGCAATGACGGTTGGCAGCGGGGGCGTGAAATAAGTTTGGAAAAATATGAAAAGGCCTATCGTGCAGAACCATTGTTGATGGTAGAAACTACCATTGGGAGCGAAATAAGGGATACAAATCAGAAATTTGTATACCTATATGATTTTGAGAAGAACTGGTCTTTTTTGGTGGAACTTATTAATGTGACGAAGGAAGAAAACGGCAGAATTTCTTACCCCATAACGACACGTATTGAGGGAATTGGGCCGCCCCAGTATGGTGTAAAAAGCCTTTTAGGCGATAAGTTTGTGGATATTGAAGAAAAGTACGACCTGTCAAAAGGGACGGAAGGATTTACAGAGGAAGGAGGTGATGCAAGCGAAACAAACCATGAAGAATCATCATCTTCTGAAGAATTACCTGATAATGAGGCTCAGGAGGAATATTAAGAAAATATGAAGTTTGCATTAAATCTTTATATATTGTGCAGGCTTCTTAATTTGGCAGGATGAAAGTGCTTGTAACGGGCGCGAATGGTTTTTTAGGCCAGCATTTATGCCTTTATCTTGCTGCAAAAAATTTTGATATTGTCGCTGTAAGCCGTGGTGGATGCAGAATCCCTGCAAAAGATGCCTTTGAATACTATCCTATTGATCTTACTGACAAAGTTGCTGTCCATCAAATGTTGTATGTTACAAAACCGGATGTGGTTGTTCATACAGCGGCGATGAGCAAGCCGGATGAATGCAACAATAACAGGGTGGCCTGTTTGAAACAGAATGTAGAAGTAACTGAAAACTTGCTGGAACCGGTTTTTGAAAAAGGGAGCTATTTTATTTATATATCGACAGATTTTGTGTTTGGCGAAAACGGGCCGCACAACGAAGAAGATGAAACCGGACCTTTGAATTTTTATGGGGAAAGCAAATTATTTGCAGAGAAGTTGTTAGAGGCGTACAGGATAAATTATGCAATTGTTCGCCCAGTGTTTATGTACGGAGATATATGGAATGGACTAAGGCCTAGTTTCTTGCATTGGGTTAAAAATAATTTGCAGGAAAATAAAAAAATAAAAGTGGTGAGCGACCAGCAACGTACACCAACTTTTGTTTTGGATATTTGTAAAGGCATTGAAACGCTTATAGAGCAAAGAAAGCAGGGGATTTACCATTTGGCAGGGAAAGATATTTTGTCACCTTATCAAATGGCTGTTGCAACAGCAAGGGCTTTAAGCCTTGATGAAAATTTGATTGAAGAAGTAACATCAGAAACATTTGCAGAGCCTGTAAAAAGGGCAAAAAGAAGCGGTTTGAAAGTTGACAAAGCCATAAAAGAACTTAATTATTGTCCATTAAGTTTTGAAGAAGGAATAAAAAGCACTTTTAGAATATAAACATGCAGACAGCCTTACAGAAATATTTCGCGCAGCGTGTTAAGAACCTATTCAATCATTTGCATGATTTTGATTTGAACGGGGACGAGGTGTCTCTGCATGATTTCAGAGTGGAGATGAAGAAGCTGCGGGCAATTATTAAATTTCTGAGGCAGATATATGCGAAACAAAAGTTGAAAAAATCGGCACATTTGCTGCGTTCTATTTTTGAAACTTCAGGCGAAATACGTGAATACCAAATATTGCAGCAATGGTTGCAAAAAAATGACTGTAACGAAATTGAGCAACATTATTTCCCTGCAGATAAATTGGAAGTGATGTTACAACAATTCCGATTTAATTCGGAAAAATATACTTCACTGCTTACCGGAGTTATTGAAAATATTACAGAATTTGTGCAAAGCACAAATGAGATATTGCCTGAGCAATATTTTGCAGGCATGAATGCCAAAGTAGAAAAGATGTGCAGGAAGAATTTATCAACTTCTGACTGGCATGAACTTAGAAAATTTATAAAACAGCGTATTTATTCTTACAATTGGTTTATGCATGACGATGAAAATGACGATCCTGCATTTGCTTATTACAACAGGCTGCAGGAACAGATAGGGCAGTGGCATGATCTTGAAATGGTGAAAAATATTTTTTCTCAAAAGCAGATATATCTTTCCCAGAATATTGAAGTGCAAAAAGATTTTAATCTTGCCTGGGAAAAGCTCAATTCATCTTTAAAGTATAGAGAAAAAATTATAGAAGACATGCTTGCCAAGCAAATTGTGAATGATTGACCTTCTCAAAAATATTTTTTTCCGCGAAGTGAACCTGAAGAAGCAATTATTTTAAAACGCACAAACATTTCCTCGCTGTACCATTTTTCTTTTCTTGTTTTTTTTATTACTTCTGCATGTTGTTGCATGTGGTAAGCAAACTGCTTCATGTGTTCTTTACTTTGCCAAATGCTAAACGTGGCTTGCTTTATGAAAGGAACTTCGCCAATGCCAACTGAAACTATAAGACCTTTTGCGGCTCGCATTTCGGAAGAAACACTTTCAACATTTTTCCAGAAAGAAGATAATTTATTTATACGTATAGTGGCTCTTGTAAGTACTCCGATAGATCCCTCGTGGTCACTTTTGTTTGGCAATTCCCCAAAGGGTTTCTTGCCGTCCCATTGCCCATGGCCTTCAATTGGTTCAAGCAGAAGGATACATATTTCGCAATGGAAAAATTTAAAGTAGTTAGAAATAAAAGTTGAGGGTTGATAGTTAGTTGATAGTTTGTCAACAGTCATTAATGTTCCCCATTGGCGCCAATCGGGCCTTATATCGAATGTGCCATTTTTACCGCATCCGAGTAATTTCCAAAAGCTGATCTGTTTACTAAAAGAGAGTGGCAGCCTAAACAATGCCATGGAAAGAAGGCCTGCCCATCCCATCCATTTAGGGTATCGGGCAATCGTTAGGATGCAATACATTATTTAAAAATAAACCAGATGAGCATACAAACAAGTAACGCAACAATAAACGCGAGCAAATATTTATTCTTTTCCCAAAGAGCCAATTTTTGTTGGCGCTTTTGAAAATGCTTTATTTGTTCTGTACTTGTAGCATCCTGTAAAGTAAGCTGCAAAAGGGATGGTGTTATATGATTTGAATTTTTAGCAGGTAAAAACTTGCAGCAATCCATTATTATTTGTACGAATTTCTTTATAAAAATTGCATCTCCCTTTTCTTTCAAAATAAGAATATTATCGGCTGCAACTATTTGCTGCAACTGAAAATATGAAGCATCTATATCCAGCTGAAATGGATTTGTCTTTGAAAGAAAAGCGTATAAATTTTCCGCCAGCGATAAAACATCCTTCGCGGTTGCTACTGAAACAACAGGAGCTTTCTGTTGTTTATTCTGAAAGAAGGAATGGTTATACAGCTTTCTTTTTTCAATATCAGAAAGAAAGATGTACGCTTCGTTTATTTCTTTGAAAGTTGCTTCTGCTATGGCACTCCCTGCGTTTTTATCAGGATGGTACAGCAGGGCAAGTTTGTGATACGCTTTTTTAATTTCATGCCCGTTAGCATTGGGTTTTATTTTTAATATGCTGTAATAATCTTTCTGTTGCATTTATCAATCAAAAGTAAAAAGAAAAGGCCTCTTGCTTTTTGCAAGAGGCCTTTCTTAAATAAGTTATTCTTACAGGTTTCTTATCCAGATGTTCCGGTAGCTGAGCACCGGTTTTGTTTTGTCGCCGTGGGCCTGCAACTTGATGGGGCATGCACCGTGGGCCTTGTAAAAAGGCTGGCCGATATAAACCGTTTGCCCTTTCAGTTCATAATTGTTTTGCACCAACACGCCGTTTTGAAACACCGTAACGCGCGCAGGGCTTTTCAGGCTGCCGTCGTCGTTGAAGCGCGGGGCCGTCCATACCACATCATAGCTCTGCCATTCCATTGGTTTTTTGCAAACGTTCACGAGCGGCGGCGATTGTTTGTAAATGCTGCCAGCCTGCCCGTTCACATAAGTGGCGTTGTTGTAATTATCCAGCACCTGCAGTTCATAACCCGCATCGCCCTTGCCGGTGGAGGCGAGAAAAACGCCACTGTTGGCGCGCGTTTGGCCGGTTGCGGAATCGGAGAGGGGTGTGCGCCACTCAATGTGCAACTGGTAATCCATAAAAGACCTTTTTGTCTGGATGTTGCCGGAAGGTTTAACCACCGTTAAAATGCCGTCGCCGAGTTTCCAGTTGGCTGGTTTAGTGGTGTCGTTGGTGAGCACCCATTCGTCCTGGTTTTTGCCGTCGAACAAAATGATGGCGTCGGAGGGTGGGGCTTCATTGGTTTTGCCGGGAGTGACGATGGGCGGAACTGGTGTGTACACTTCTGTTTTGGCGGCTTCGCGCTGCATGCTGTCTGCATTGTATTTTTTTTGCGCAGCGGCGGCAAAAACGATGCAAATGGAAATTAAGAGGAGAGAAATCTTTTGTTTCATGATGGCAGTTTTTTTATTTGTACAAAATAAAGAAATTATGGGGTTAGTTGGGATATTAATTATGAGCTATTGATCTTATACAAAAACAAAACCCCGAAAGTCTTCCGCAACCTTCGGGGTTTTAAATATCAGCCTAAAGATCTCTATGGTGTAGAAAAGTTAAGGGTCGCGCTCATTGCGCCATTGCCTGCCGTGTTGCTGGCGTAGCAAACCGCCTGGAACGCTGTTTTTGCTGGCAAACCGGTCACCAGCAACTCAGTGTGCGTGGTGGTGAGAATATATAATTGAATAGCTGGGTTGCTGTTGGTCACAAAAGCGCCGTTTCTAACCAAAGTGCTCAAGTCGGTGCCTACGATTATAGTAAAATTTACTCCCCTCCCCATGGTATGCTGCGTAAAAAGCACGGAACCTGCTTCTTTTTGCGGCACATAATCAAGCGTGTTTACCTGCCCCGGTATTTCCAGCGGGTGAGTTTCGCCGGAAGTGGCGTCAAATCCTGCTGCAACTATTACAGTAGGATTATTTTGAGCAACGATATCAGTATAATCAGCCCAGCCCATAACCATGGTATCGGCGGTTTCAGCTGCCAGTTTAACTGCATCAGCAGTACCTTTTGCACGGCTAAGCGCAGTTTGCACGGCAGATTGAAGCGCGCTAATGTCCGCCTGCCCCGTTTTGTAATCATAAGGATCAGGTGGGGTGGGAAAAGGAGACCCAAGGGCGCTCATCAGGTCATGAATATTTTGATAAAAAGGCACCTTTTTCTCGGCCGCTAATTTTACAAAATCGCGCAATACGTTTTGTTTTCTTGCAGACATTGTTTATTATTTTTTTAGTGAAATGATTTCTAAAGCTAACCAAAAGCATTTAATATTCAACAAATATTTTTTAAAGTCAACTTTGCCTTCTTCCCGGAACAGGATAAACCGGCTTAAAAGCTGTGCGTATACGTTTTCGTGCTGCGCGTATACACTTTCGGCTTTTTCTTATACGCTGAGCAACTTTTCCGTGAAGAAAAGAGGAAGATCCGATACGTTTTGATGCTGCGCGTATAAGCTTTTGTACTTTTCTTATACGCTGAGTAACTTTTCCGTGAAGAAAAGATTGAAATCCGATACGTTTTGATGCTGCACGTATAAGCTTTTGTACTTTTCTTATACGCTGAGGAGGTTTTCCGTGAAGAAAAGAGGAATATCCGATACGTTTTTGGGTTGAGCGTATACGCTGAGAAGGTTTTCCGTGAAGAAACGGGAGAAAGATTTGGAGATGTGAGGGGAGAAGGGGGAACTTTGGTGGAAATGAAAGCAATTATGGCTAAGAGAAATATTTTAATGCTGCTGTTCTTAGTTATTTGTATCAATGTGATAGCACAAAGAATAAATAATGACACTGCCTTAGCGATAAAACGCTATGCTTATGAAATTGACTCTGCTAATATTAAATTTGATTCTTTTAAGCTTTCAATTGACAGCATTGAGATAAATGCAAAGGCCTATCAGGACAAAATTGTTACAACTAATTTTTTTGAGAATAGTAAAAGCGTGTTGACGATAAGTTTCTATTTTAAAGAGAACAAATTAGTTGAGGCGAAGATCGACGAACAAAGCCCTAGATATAATGACATGCATCGATATTCTCTTTTTTATTTCGAAAATAATAGGATGTTTTATGCTAATTATTATAGAGATGTTCAACTTGGGATCCAGTTTGATTGGAATAAAGATGGTTCCTCTGTTTTTGGTTACAATAGAAATTTAGACGATGATTTTTTAAAGAAATATATTATCATCCTGTACAATAGAATTAAAACAACAGAAAGCAAAAAGCTGAATAAGAAATTGATAACGGAACTTCCGAAAGCTATTTAACTAATTATTTTCTGTTGCTGAATGGTTCTGGATAACAAGAATTTTAAGTTTTTCGTTTGGTGAAGAATAGTAACGCGCAAAAAGGTGGATCTTATAAAAAATTATAATTAAAATTTTATGGCGAAAAAAAAGCGTCAGCAAATGACCCCGGAAGAGGCGTATAGGGATGGGTTGATAAATGCCCTGGAGAACCTGAAAAAAGTGAATGACGGCATTGTGGCATCAATGGTGCCGATACTGATGAATGGTGAACTGAGTGAATGGAACCAGACGGTGCCGATCGGGGAACACCATGTGATACCCGTTGAGGTGTTCGAAAACAGCGAGGACACGAACCTTCAGTTGCTTATGGGCCTGATGCAGGAAGTGAGCAGAACATTTCGCTCTATCAAAAACATTAATGCGATAGATATTGCTGATAATGGATAGATCAGGCTATGTTAACTCCACTCTTTTTCTTCTTTCTTTTTTTGCCTGTCCACACGGCCTACCACTAAAATGCTGATGCCGTAGAGGAGAAAAAGCGGCAGGGACACGATGAGTTGGCTTATCCAGTCGGGCGAAGGGGTGATGATGGCGGCGACAGCTAAAATGATGACCACTGCGTATTTGAAATATTTTCTGAGAAAACCTGCATTCACAATGCCGATGCGGGCGAGCACATACATTAAAATAGGCAATTCGAAGGCTAGGCCGCAAAGCAGCAGGATGTTGGTGAGCGTGTCGGTGAAATCTTCAAAAGTTGGGTGATACTCAATAAGCCCGGGAGCGCCAAGGTTAAAATGGGCCAAAAAGTTGAATGTGAAAGGGGCGAGCATAAAATAGCCAAAAGCAGCACCTGTAAAAAAACAAAGAGAGATCCAAAAGATGCTTCCCTGTGAATATTTTTTTTCCTTTGTTGTTAAAGCGGGTTTGATAAAACGCCAAAGTTCCCATATGAGATAAGGGAAAGCAACCACAATGCCGCCGATCATGGATATGTTCAGTGCCGTGGAGAAAGGGCCACTGACGGTCGTGAACTGAAACTTGATGTCAACAGGGGCCATGCTAAGAGCATCGCCTAAAAATAGTTTATGACCCAGGGTGCGAAAGGCGCGGTAGCTGATAAACCCTTTGCGGGCAGGCGCCATGATAATGTTGTCGATTATCCAGGTCATATTGAAAAAGATGGCGAAAGCAAAAACAAAAACGGCAATTGCAGCACGAACGATATGCCAACGTAACGCTTCCAGGTGGTCCACAAAGCTCATTTGGTCGGAGTCAGCACCTTTGTTGCCGGCGATGCGCTTGAAAAAACCTTTTCTTTCGGATTGCTTTGCCAAGATCGAGCTATTGTTTACCCCAGAACAGGATGTAATTTAAATCTGATAGTGTTTTTAGAAGTTTGAATATTTGAACGGCAGTGGGTAATGAAAAATGCCCAACTAAATGGGCATCTTTTCTTAAAATCTTTTTTCTTTGATCCTTGCACTTTTGCCGCTGCGTTCGCGGAGGAAATACAATTTGGCACGGCGGACCTTACCTACTTTGTTTAATATTACGGAATCTACATTGGGAGAAAAGAAAGGGAAAATCCTTTCTACGCCTATACTGTCAGATATTTTACGTACAGTAAAAGTGGCTGTGCTGCCGACGCCCTGTATCTTTAATACATCGCCGCGAAACCCTTGAATGCGTTCTTTTCCACCTTCAATGATCTTATAATTAACGGTTACATTGTCACCGGCTTTGAATTTTGGATATTCTTTTTTGCCCGTAAGCTGCTCGTGGACAAATTTAACTGCTGCGTTCATTGCTTTAAAATTTAGGAGGGCAAAAGTAATAATAAGTTTTCAGATTTCGATTTTCAAATCATGGTTTTTTTACCTTGCCACGTTTACCGCTCGTTTTTCGCGGATAACGGTTACTTTTATTTGCCCGGGATAAGTCATTTCTGTTTGAATTTTCTGGGCTATTTCAAAGCTTAGTTTTCGCTGTCCATTCAGTTACTTTATCAGCTTCAACAATAACCCTAACTCACGGCCTGCCTGAATGGCGTATGCTTTTTCAACACCCGGATAAGTAAGGGCAAGATTTTCAAGGTCTTTGATACGCTGAAGATATTGCTGCATTATTTCGCTGCTTGCACCGGGCCTTGCACCGCTGATGGCATCACAAGCCTGAATGATGGGGGAAATAACATATTGCATTTCCATTTCATCATGGTGTGCGCCAATGGCATTAACTACTGCCGGATTTTCGCCATATTTTTCTGCAAGTTTTGCTCCCAGTAAGGCATGGCTTAATTCAGTTTCTTCATCTGGCACTTTGCCAATATCGTGCAGCAAACCCGCACGTTTTGCAAGTTTTGGATTCAATCCCAGTTCGGCAGCCATGATGCCGCAAAGTTGGCAATCTCGCGGCTGTGCATCAATAAGTTTTGTCCGTAAGAAGAGCGGAAACGCATTTTGCCCACAATGCTTACCAATTCTTTATGCAAGGCCATGAATGCCCAGTTCGATAACAGTGCGTTCGCCGATCTCCATGATTTGTTCTTCTAATTGTTTGCGGGTTTTTTCCACTACTTCTTCAATACGGGCAGGATGAATACGTCCATCGGCAACCAAACGCTGTAAAGAAAGGCGGGCAATTTCCCTGCGCAATGGATCAAAGGAAGAAAGTACAATAGCTTCAGGGGTATCATCTACAATTAAGTCAACGCCTGTTGCGGCTTCTATGGCGCGGATATTTCTGCCTTCACGGCCGATGATCTGACCTTTTATTTCATCGCTTTCAAGGTTGAAAACAGTAATGGTATTTTCAATGGTTTGTTCAGCACCGGTGCGTTGAATGGACTGAATGATAATTTTCCGCGCTTCTTTGTTGGCGTGCAGTTTCGCGTCTTCAATAATTTCCTGCTGAATGGCGAGGGCGCGGGTTTGAGCTTCCTGTTTGAGGCTTTCGATCAATTGCGCTTTTGCTTCTTCTGCCGTTAGACCTGCTACTTTTTCCAACCGCCGGATATGCTCTTCCTGGTGTTTCTCCAGTTCGGTGCGTTTGTGATTGACAACTTCGATCTGGCGGTTCAGGTTTTCTTTAATTACTTCATTTTCCTTGATCTGTTTTTCAAGGGCAGCTTCTTTTTGGTTAATAACAATTTCTTTTTGCTTTACCCGGTTTTCCGCCTCGCCTAATTTTTTGTTCCGCTCTAAAGCTTCTTTGTCGTGTTCCGCCTTTAGTTGAACAAATTTTTCCTTAGCTTCTAATTGTTTTTCCTTTTTTAATGTTTCAGCCTTGATCTCGGCTTCTTTTACAATGCTTTGCGCCTGCATTTCGGCTTCATATATGCGTTTTTCTGTGTTTTTGGCAAAAATCAATTTGCCCACTAGAATCCCTACCAACAGTGCGAGTACCCCAACTATGATAAATACTAATGTCATTTTTGTGAATTTTTATTTGGTTCAAAATCATATATACTTTCTCCTTTCCTATTGAATTTTGGTTGTGAGTAGTTCAGCGTGCGAAGATAAAAAATGATTTCAATAATTTTCCTTAATTCTATGACTGTAGTATTTTATCAACCAGTTGCTCTATTTGGAGTATTTTTTCTGTAACATTATTTTGTGAGATCCATTCAGAGGCGGTTTTGTTCTGTTCAGTTGCAAACCACAACAAAACCATTGCTATATAGTCCTGCATGTCTTTACCTGCAAAATGAGTTTTAAACTCAATGATCTTTTCATTGATTGTCTTAATTGTTTTTCTCACCATTTCTTCTTCCTCCATTTCTATTTTTAAGCGGTAACTTCTGTCGCCGACCAATACATTTGCGGGAATTAATTGTGACATATCTTAATTATTTAAAAGTAGGAGGCATTTATCGATTTCTTTCAGATAGATATCAATTCTTTTTTGAAGTAATTTTTTATCATCTATGCTCCAAACATGCGAGCTAAGATTTAAGCTTTCTAATTGGGTCTCTAATTTTTCAACCTGACTCATATTTTCTAGTGCTAGCATTGTTTGTTTTTCCAGGTCTTTTTTAAGTGAAATGTTTTCACGCTTCAGTGCCCCATACTCCTTAAAAAGTTGCTGCACTTTTTGGTGAAGGATGTTTAATTGTTCTTCATTGCTAACCATAAACTAAATTTGAACGTTTGAACTATTTTCTTATTTCAGCACTTGATTCCTGCTCAAGTTGTGAGATTATTTTTTCCATCATGGCATCAATTTCTTTATCCGTGAGAGTTTTTTCTTCATCCAGAAAAGTAAAGTTTACAGCCATTGATTTTTTATCCAGTCCTATTTTTTCACTTTCAAATACATCAAACAAACGAGTGTTTTGCAGTTTTGGCAGCTTAATCTGTTTTATTGCAGCTTTAATATCTTTATACAAAATATTTTTGGGGACGATAATTGCCAGGTCGCGTTGTACGTAAGGAAATTTTGAAACCTCACTGTAAAGAATTTTTTCCTTCTCTGCACGTTTCAGCAATTGTTCAAAATTGAGGTCAATAAAGAAAACAGGTTGCTTTATATCAAATGCCTGTTGTTTGCCTTTTTCTTTTATAAACCCAATTATAAGATCTTCACTTTTTATTTCTAGCGATGGGGTTTCATTTTTTTCGGGTATAAATGAAACATTATTTATTCCGGCAACACCTAGTACAAATTGAGCAATCCCTTTCGCTGAATAAATATCTGGTATCTTGCTTTTTTCATTCCAGCTATCTTCATGGTTTACACCGGAAACATAGAGACTTAAATATTCTTCTTCCTGGTAATGACCGGAAGATGAGGTATGATAGACCTTCCCGAATTCAAAGAAAAGGACGCTGGTATTTTTCCGGTTAATATTGTATGAGATTGCTTCTAATCCTGTTTCAAGCATTGAAGGGCGGAGGACATCTAAGTCCGCGCTTAGGTTGTTTAGCAGTTTTACACTGGTTTCAAGTTCTTTTTCAGTGAAATATTTACTGTTTGTGATAGAATTGGTCATTATTTCATTAAAACCTATTCCTGCAAGCCGTTCGGCAATTTTTTCTTTTAAAGCTTCTTTTACACCAAGCGTTTCTCCGGCCGGAGAAATAGTAATAGAAGACGGTATTTCGATATTGTCCAAACCATCAATACGTACTATCTCTTCGACAATATCTGCGGGTAAACTAATATCTGGTTTGCTGAAGGGAACGGCAACGCGCATTTCATCCATTCCTTCTTTTAGTATCTCAAAACCAAGTGCAGTTAGTATTTTTTTTACAGCATCCTGGTGATAATTTTTGCCCGTTAATTTCTTAAGATAGTGGTACTTCAATGATACCTCAGTCTTTTCTTTGGGAGTTGGGTATATATCTATTACATCACAGGAAATTTTCCCATCAGCTAGTTCTTTTATCATTAAAACTGCGCGTTTCAGTACATTTACAACGTTAGATATATCAACTCCTTTCTCAAACCGGGTGGCAGCATCTGTTTTTAAATTAAGGCGAAGCGCCGTTTTGCGAACACTGATGGGGTTGAAACAGGCGCTTTCCAGAAAGATATTTTTTGTGTTTTCCTTCACCCCGCTTTTGATCCCGCCAAAAACGCCGGCAATGCACATGGGTTCTTCTATATTGCAGATCATCAGATCAGCAGCATGGAGTTTCCTTTCTTTTTCATCAAGGGTAATAAAACTAACTCCTTCACCTGCGTTTTTTACTATAATGGTATCGCCTTTTATTTCATCCGCATCAAAAGCATGAAGAGGCTGGCCGGTTTCATGGAGAATAAAGTTAGTGATATCCACTATATTATTAATTGGCCTTAAGCCAATGGCGGCTAACTTGTCTTTTAGCCACTGCGGGGAAGGCCTTACTTCAATATTGCTGATAGTGACGCCTGCATACCGTGGACAGGCTTCTTTATTCTCCACTATGACTTTTATGGGCAGGCGTTGGTTATCGGCTTTAAAATTATTGGGGAAGATGTTTTTAGATTTAGCCTCTTTGTTGCCATGGTGCGTGAGATAGGCGCACACATCTTTTGCTACGCCGTAATGGCTCATTGCATCCATGCGGTTAGGCGTAAGGCCTATTTCATAAATATGGTCATGGTACGGCTTGAAATAGTCTGCCGCAGGAGTACCCACTATTGTGTCGCCGGGCAGGATGATAATGCCCGCATGGTTTTTACTTAGCCCAATTTCATCTTCAGCGCAAATCATCCCATGGCTCTCCTCCCCACGTATTTTAGCTACTTTCATAGTCAAAGGGTCGCCGGAAATGGGGTAAATGGTGGTGCCTACAGTGGCTACTACTACTTTTTGCCCTGCAGCTACATTGGGTGCGCCACAAACAATCTGCAACGGTTCTGCTGAACCCACATTTACCTTAGTCAACTTGAGTTTGTCCGCGTTTGGGTGAGGTACAGACTCCAGTACTTCGCCAATTAGTAACCCCTGCAAACTGCCGCGGATACTTTCATAGGGCTCAAGGCTTTCTACTTCAAGGCCTATGGATGTGAGTATTTTAGAAAGCCTTTCGGGCTCTAATTTCTCGGGTAAATAGTCGCTTAACCAGTTGTAGGAGATAGTCATGAATCAGCTTTTTTTAATACTGCGTGCAAATATAAACTATGCCAGTAAGGAAATAAGCAAGAGTTGGTAAGGGCGGTCTGCTGAGGTTTATCCATAGTTGCAATAAGGTTGGGAGGGCATTGAGTGGGCATTGGGTGGGAGTAAGGTGGGCTTTGAGTGGGAGTAGGGTCTCTATAAGGTCTCTATAAAGTCTCTATAAGGTCTCTATAAGGGTAGGGAAATAAGAGTTGGAAATGAAGAAAAGAGGAGATCGATGGCAATTTAGGATAAAGTTGATCTGAAGCAAAAATTATTTTACACTAACTCTTTTTTGAACTACAAAAATACGAAGGCACAAAAGAAAATATAGTTTAGAGATGTTGATTATTGCGTTAAGCAACTATTTTCTGCAATATTTTTACCTGGTCGTTCACGACGGTATCAATGAGATCAAACTGGTTGTTGATGGTTTGGAGGAATCGAAGGCCTTTTCCTGTAGAGGTTGGTTCGTCTTTATCGACCATTATCTCTTTTTGGCGCTGGGTGAGCAATTCGTCTATCTTTAATTGCAGACTGTCTTTACCTATTGCTTCGGGAAATGTTGTTGCTGCGTTGTGGTTGTATGCATTTATGGCCTGCTGAAATGTATTGTCAACTTTTGTAACCAATGGCTCAAAAGCGGGAAGGGATGTTTCTTCCATTGTTTGTGCATAATAAGAAAGTGAGGCAATATAGGAAGTGAGCAACTGGTTGGTTGCTACGAACTGGTGGATCTCTTCCATATTTGGCTGCTTTCGTTTTGGCTCAGAAAGCATGCGCTGAAAACTATCGCTGAGGTTGGCGAGTGCAACAAAAGCACCTTTTCTTGCAAGCTTAAATTCAGTGACATCATAGGCGGTATTAAAAAATATGGTTGCGGCTGTTTTAAAATAACTACGGTTTGCTTCAAGCGCAGCTAAGATATATTCTCCAGTTTTTTCGTGTTCCCAATTTGGGAAAACGCTTATGGAAATAAGGAAGGCGATGAGGGAGCCGATGATGGTATCAACCACCCTGTCTGAAAGCACGACCTGAATACTATGGGGGTTCAAGAAATAAAAAGCGAGTAAAACATAGATCGTGATGGCTATGGAACTGATGAGATAATTGAGCCTTATAAAACTATAAGCAATGACCATGGCAAGAAGCATGACGACAAAAAGGGCCGCCCTGTCCTGCATAAAATGAAGCATGATAAACCCCGTTGCCGCGCCAATGAGCGTGCCCAAGAGGCGGTTAATGTTCCGTTGCTTAGTGAGGCCGTAGGCGAGTTTGACAATGGAAGTGATGGTGAGCAGTATCCAATAACCATGACCCACGGGGAAAAATAATGAAACAAAATAACCGATGAGCAAAGCGGTGGTGACGCGCAAGGCATGGCGAAAACTATTGGAACGCAGGGTGAGGTTCTCCATCAATAACTGCGGGTCAATTTCGTTGTGGGTAACAAAAAGCGACAGATCCACATCGCGCTTAAATTTCCTGTTCAGCTTTTTATCGTAGAGGGTGAATAGCTGCAATTGCTTTATTCTTTTAGCAATATCCTCAAGGCTTTCAAGTATGTTGCGCAGTTTAATAAAGCCTTCTATATTGCTTGTGTCAAGCGTGTTTTTCCTGAATTCTGCAAAGGCATTTTTGGCGTTGTTTATGGCGTTGTCAATATTGCCTGTATCGCTTAAAGGCTTCTCGTTTTGCACCGCCAAACCTATCGTGTGGAGTTGCTGCGCAAGCGTATGGATGCAGGAATAATATTGAGCAAGGATGGGTGTACCGTCAAAATCTTTATGCAGTTGCTGATAATCCTGCTGCGCTGTCATTATTCTTTCAAAGAGGTCGATACTGTTTAAAAACATCAGCAGCAAACTGCGGCTTTTTACATTGGATTCTTTTACAAACTGCCTTGTTTTAAAGAGTATCTTCCGGAGGTTATCCTGGTGTTGCTGAATGGCTGACTGGCTTTTCATCAGATCGTCATACAAGGCTTTTTCGTTTGCGTTGGGCAGGTAAAATGAGGCTTTCAGGTTTAGATAGACAGATATCTCTGCCAGGTTTTCCCCAAGCAATTGCTGGGCAATTTTGTAAGGCTTTAACCTGAAAGACAAAAGCGCAAGCAACATGTACCAAAGGCCGCCGGCAGAGAACCAGAGCGCGTTGTAGAGGATGGCGATGCCATGGTTATGTGTTTCAAGACTGAAAACGAAAACAAAAAGTCCTACGGTGCCGATGGAACTTATCCTGTTGCCGTAAACGCTGATGAGCGAAAAGAACATGCCGAGGATGATAATTTCCGCGACCAAAAAGCCGGGGTAAATATTCAGGAAACCGGAAACGAGGGCAACGAGAAAGTTAATGATGACCGCTGCAAACAAGGTGTTTTTGCGGTGGTGGTAAGGGCCGGGATAGTCGTTAAGGCCGGTGCAAATTGCCCCAAGCGGCAGGGCGATCATGGAAGCAAGCATGCCCTGCTGGTATAAAATGAACGAGGGGATGATGACAGAAGCGGTGACCCTTATGCCGGAGTAGAGGTACTGCCCGTTTATAAAGCGCCTGAAGCGACGTGCATGATCCATACCACAAACTTAAAACAAGTGCAGGAGCTTTGAACCACAAAGACACGAAGGCACGATGGAACACGAAGCGCCCTGCAAGGCCCAATGTGCTGTACAGATGGCTGGCAACCAATAGAAATTTATACCTTAGCGCGATGAAAAATTGGCTGCCCGACAGCAGCGATAAAGAGATGAGCAATAAAATTATCAATAAAGAAAGAGCCGAACATTTTTTGTGGGGCGACAATTGCGATGGCTGGGTTTTGATGGACACAGAGGGGTTATCAATTAAACAGGAAAGCATGCCTGCTGGAACAAGGGAAAAGTTGCATTTTCATAATAAGGCGCAGCAGTTTTTCTTTATTCTAAAGGGTGTTGCGACGTTTTATGTTGAGGATGAAAAGCTAATTGTTGGTGAACAAAAAGGGCTGAGGATAGAGCCGGGAGTTAAACATTATATTGCTAATGAAACTGATGAAAGGCTGGAGTTTCTTGTGATATCGCAACCGACGACGGATGGGGACAGGGTAAATGTTGAGTGATGTGGGTTGGTTGATCTGTTGAATGGTTGATCTGTTGAATAACTTTATTTTGAAGAATGTGGGCAGGCCCAATGTTCTTGCTATATACACGGCCACGCTAAGAGACTTTGGAAGGAAGGGAGTGCCTGGCGGTTGTTTGCTAAATCTTATAAATTATCAGCCTTTCTTTTATTTACTTCTTTAGCCATTTTAAAAGTAAAGAGACTTAAAATGAGTAAAACGGCTGTGATGATAACCCAAAGAATGAGCTGGTTATTTTTACCTGCAGGTGCTACAGGAGCAGGCGTTGTTATTCTTTCTATATCATTTACCTGCAGTTCTAAAGGAGTTTTGCTTATGCTGTCGGCAAAGAACTGAAGGTCGTATTTTGGCGTTGTTGCAAGTGAATCGCCAAAGCTTAAATAGTAGTGCTTTCCTGTTTGGAGATATGTAAGCAAACAGGTATTAAGCTGGAAGGCATCTACGGTGTTTATCTTCAGGGGTATATTGTCTTCATTGTTGATGACAATTGTGAACTGATCGTTCTTAGCGTTGATGATAAAGGCGTTCTCTGCATCTGAACTTAGGTAGTTGTTTGTAAGGAACTCATCGTTAGCGCCCTCGTAAATGGTTATAGGACGCTTGAAATATTTTGCTCCTGCGGCGGTTATAGTGAGTTTGTTTACAAGGTATTTATCGTCAAATTGTATATGGATGTAGCTGTTTTTATCAGTGCTGTCCTTTTGAGAAAGAACCGGGGTTCTTATTCTTACATACTTGCCATACACAACGCTGTTGTTGTAAACGCCTGCCTTTACAATGTTGAAAGGCAATACATTTTCGCCAAGAATAGTAAGCTGAAAGTATTTGTAAGTGCTTAGAGGAAAGGATAGGGTCTGCAATACATTTTCACCATCATTCTTAAAGGAATTGTCTAAAGCAATATTTTCTTTTATTACGAACCAATGTTGCCGGTCGTTGCTGCCGCTGATGGAGAAAGTTCGTTGTGCATCTGTGTTCTTTATGAAAAGCAAAAGATCACTGACAGGTTTAGTTATAATATCCTGTATTATTATATGAGTCTGTTTATCGGCTTCTTTACGGATGCTGAGGATGGGGAATTGTGTAAAATTTTCATTGACAAAAGAGGGGAAATCATTCTTTATAAGGTATGAGGCCTGCTTTCCTTCTTCGTCAAATATGCGGATGTCTTCAAGGCCTGCTTTGCATTTTGCCACAACACCGGGAGGCAGGTCAATTTTATAGAAGGCGGTTTGTTTTATAGTATCCAACTCAGCTTTGTACGCATAATTACCCTGTGAATGAAGCTGTGTGCTTATTAAACAGAAAGCAATAAGGATAGGTTTACAGAGGTTTTTTTTCTTCATCCTGAATGATTATTTTTTTAAGCCGCTGGTACATAAACGAAATAACGAGGAGCAACACGCCAAGGCAAAAGAATGCAGCGATCTTGCCTGCAACAGGGATGTTGGTGATGTCGAACAGGAAGAGCTTTAAGAGCGTAAATAAAAACAGCACGAGGGATATAATACGCAGGGGTTTGAATTTGTATCTCATGCCGAGCCACATAAAACAAAAGGAACATACGCCCCATAAAATGGGGAGGCATGTTTTAATAAAGACCCTTTCGATATAAGCCAATGAATTGTCTTTGCTGTAAAAAATACTGTTGGTTAACCAAAAGGCTTCGAAGCTTAAGAATATTACTATTGCACCACAGATGAGCCATACAAAGAAAGAAGAATTTGTTTTGGAAGCGGGTTGTTCGTTTCTTATGATTTGTATAAGGTTATAGAAGATGGTGCCGATCAATATTGCAATGAGCCATTCCGCATTGAAGTATGCAGTGAACTGCTGTGTTTCCAGTAAATGAGACTGCAGATCTGTAACAGCGCCGAGAGAAAAAAGATAAAATAGTATGCAAGCGCTAAGCAGCACTGACCGTAAAGTAACAGAAAGTTTAAGGGGCTCTATTCTACTGGTAATAAACAGAACCAAGAGGATAAAGAGAAAGGTATATAACTGGAGGTAAAGAATGTTTAAGCCGCTGTTGGAAAAGTAGTAGAGAAACTGGAAGTTAACCTCAAGAGAGCCGGTTAGGAAAAGTAATATAAGCGCTGTAATGCGGAACGTATTTTTCTTAATTGCTTTCTCAAGTGAATAATTGTTTTCGGATACTGTTTTCCTTCTGAGGATGAATAAAATGTAGGAAGCTACTGAACAATAAAGCCCTGTGATAAATGCTTTGTTCAGAATGATCCTAACCGTTAGTGAACCGTCGCTATAAACATTGCTCCAATCGAGCACTAAACTGATGAGCATGGCGAACCAAATTATTAAGGAAGCATACTGTATGATCTCAATTTTTGACCGTTGATACAGCCATAACAACAGAACTGTTTCAGAAGCCCAAAAGAGGGTGATGTTGTTGCCATGCAATTGTATGGGGGCGGTTAATGAGATGAACGTTAACGTAATGCCGATAAGCAAGTAAAGAATGTTTGTATCAACGCTCTTTTTCCTGAATAAAAAGTAAGAAGCAATAAGGTTAAACACGCCTATCATGGCGGTAAATAAACCCCTGTATCCGGGTTTATCCATCACCGTGATGCAATACAAACCTGTTGCAAAGAACAAGGCTGTATTTATTAATAAAATGGAAAAATCAGCAGCAATGAATTGTTTGTTCTCTTTAATGTTGTTGGCAATGTTGATAAAAAAGAAGAGCAGGTAAAAGATAGCCGCAAATATGAGCGCGTTCCTGTAAGTAATGGTAGGAGTGGCATCGGGCAATGAAAATAACCAGCTTCCAAAAAGTATTACTGTAAATATAAACGCAAGGATGTTCATCAACCGCCATGCCTTGTTATAAGCAATAATTAAAAGCCCAGCATTGAGAATGATGAGATAGGAAAATAACACCTTATAATTGCCGCTACCATCGCTGACCAGAAACGGGGCTGCAAAACCGCCTATCAGCGCTATGATGGCGAGCTCCTGCCGGTCGTACAAAAGGGAAAGTATTACAGTGAAGACTGTAATGACGATCATAATTATAAATGAGGCAGTTTGGCTGAACAAGTGAAACTGCTGGTAGGCAAGAGTAATTGTAAAATAAAAGACAGCGATGCCGCCGCCGATCAGGACAGAACTGAAAGCATGATAACTGTTGCGGAGCCTGTGCGCTAATGTTACCAAAATGCCGCCGCATAAAATGCCAATGCCCACGCGGCCAGCAGGGCCTATCCAATCATTATCTATAGCGAATTTTACAAAAAAGCCAATGGCTAATACCAGTATGGCAATGCCTATTTTACTAACAAGGTTTTCGCCTATGAATTTCTCCAGGTCAGGGTTTCTTTCAAAAAAAGTGGGCTTTGATGGAGGTGGTGCGGAAGGAGGATTGCTTTTTTTCTGCGTTATAAAAGGAATAATTTCCGGTTCTTTCTGTACGGGTGTTATACTTTTTATTTGTTGTGGTGCTTCTTCTTTTGCAAGAACAGGAGCTATAGGTTTCTCCTGAGCTTTAATAATAGGTTCAAATTCAGGCTCCTTTGTTTCTTTTGGTGCCTCCTTTGTTGGTTCAGTTGCAACAGTTTTAGAAGCTTGTTGTTTTGAAGCAGTAAGGCTATATTTTAATTCCTGAATTTCTGCGTCTATCTTTTTAAAATAATCGGTGGCATAGGTTCTGAATGTTACCAAGAATATCAAAACAATGATCAATAGCACAATAATGATGGCTTCCAATTGATGGCTTTTTGGTTGGGCTAAAGATATAGATGTTTTTAATACTTATTTTTTATAGAGGCCATTCCATGATAATTGTATAAATAAAGAGTGCTGCGAAGTTGCCTTCGCAGCATTCTTGTCATTTTAGCGAGCCATTATTTATTGTTTCTTAAAGTCCCCAGCATAAACAAAAGTTATTTTTTCTAGGCTGATATACTTTCTCAGGGCTGCGTTTACCTGTGCAAGCGTAAGGCTTTTTACTTTGCTTTCATAATCACTATAATAAGCCAGGTCTTTTCCTTCACTCATGTACGAAGACAGGCGTGAGGCAAGACTTTCATCGTTTCCAAGATAAGTTTTGCGTTGCTGTAACCAACTTGCGACACATTTTTTAAGCTCATCATCTTTGAAGCCCTCCGCAAGCGCTTTGGTTATCACTTCGCGCACAGCACTGTCGAGCTTGTTTTTAACCATGGGATTGAATATGGCATAAGCTCCCCAGAAACCTGCCGGGTATTTGTAGCTTGAATAAAGATAAGAACCAGCCCCATAGCTCATGCCGTCAGTTTCACGCAGCCGCAGGGGTATGCGAGAAGAGAGAAAGGCCCCGCCGCCAAGCATTTCGTCAGCTATGTCCAGCGCGATGTAGTCGGCTTCCCCTTCTCTTAAAGGCAGGTTTATCCCTGCGGCTAAAACTGCATTCTTCTTATCAGGGATATTTACATTCTCAAGGCTTCCTTTTATATCTGTATATTTTTCCTCTATCTCTGTGTAAGGCTGTTTACCTGTAAAATCAGCGAGGTTTTTTTTGAGGAAAACCGGAATAGCCAAGGAGTCTATATTCCCTACAAAAGAAGCATAGCCATTATTGGCACCATAAAAATTGCTGTAAAAACTTTTCAGGTCATCAAGCGATACATGCTGCAGGTCGCTAAGGCTTTCTTCCACATCTTCGGGGTAAAGAGGATGCCCTTTAGGATAGGCAGTCATTTTTTTGCCTGCCACAGAAAAGGCGATATACTGAGGGTCGCTCTGGTTGGCTTCAAATTCACCTTTCATGTCCAGCAGCATTTTGTCATATTCTGTTTTATCAAAAGAAGGATGTTCCAGCACATCAGCAAGCAGGCCAAGCGCGGCGTTCACATTGTCTTTGTCCGTGCTCATGGTTATATTAATATCTGCAGCATTGCCAGAGACATAAAGGCTAGTTTTCAGTTTATCCAGCAAATCATTAATATCTTTTTTGCTTTTGGTTGTTGTTCCGTTCATAAGCATTCGCGCAGTCATTTGCGGGATAATGTTTTTGCCCGTGAGGCTTTTTTCATCGCCTATTTTCAGGACCATGTTCACATATATCTTATTGCCTTTGGTTGGCTTTTTAAGCAAAGCGTATTGCATGCCGTTGGCCAGTTTGCCATACTGTGTATGTTTTTTTATATTGGGGATGCTTACTTCAAAAGTGCCGGTCTCAGTTTCTGTTGCCTTGCCCTTGTAATTTTTAACGAGTGAATCTATGTTTGGCCTTTGCGTAACAATCGTTCTTTCGGGCGTTTTATCAGGAATAAAAACTCCCCAGGTTCGGTTGCTTGGCAGGTAATATTTTGTTAGTTCAGCCTGCACATCAGCCAAGGTAAGCTTGTCAAGCCTGTCCCTATACAAATAAAACAAACGCCAGTCGCCCGCTCCTATCATTTCAGCAATACCAATGCAGAAATTCTCTGTGTTTGTTTGAAAATCGTAGACCTGTTTATTCAATGCATTTTTAGCCCTGTCGACCTGTTCCTGCGTGATAACGGTGGTTGGAAGTTTATCTGCGGAAGCAATAAAAGCTGTTTTTGCACTGTCCAGGCTTTTGCCTTGCGGCACGCTGCATCCAAAGTAAGAGAACCCTGGGTCATAAAGGGTAGGGCTCCAGCTGTATACTTTTGTGGCAAGCTGTGGCTGCACAAGCGCCTTATAAAAAATACCCGATGGGTCATTGGTTAGTATATTAAGCACCGCATCGTTCGCTACAAAATCCTTATCGGAATAAGAAGGAGTATGATAAGCCATCCCGATGAAAGAAATATCGCCATTGCGTTTTAGTTCCACATAACGTTCGCCGTCCTGGGGTGGCTCA
Organism: uncultured Bacteroidota bacterium; assembly: GCA_963771435.1. GTDB lineage: Bacteria > Bacteroidota > Bacteroidia > Chitinophagales > Chitinophagaceae > CAVYTF01. Next base: position 132,110 of record CAVYTF010000029.1, read on the forward strand.
ACCGTATATGGCGGCTGGATAACCCGCGATGGCTTTGGTATGCTTCCAAAATACTTTGCTATCCAGGCCAGCGTTTGCTTTTCATCAAACTTTCCGCCCACTATTAAGGTTGCGTTATCCGGCTGGTAATACTTTTGGTAGAAGGTTTTTAAATTACCGATAGGCACTCTTTCTATATCCTCTTTACTGCCAATGGTTGCCTTTCCGTAGTTATGCCAGAGGTACATAGTTGAAAGTATCCTTTCCTGGAGGATATTATCAGGGTAATTCTCATCTGATTCAAATTCATTACGTACCACAGAAAACTCTTTTTGCAGGTCTTCATTGCGCATAAGCGAGTTTACCATCCTGTCCGATTCCATATCAAGCGCCCACACCAGGTTACTGTCAGTTGCAGGCAGTATCTCGTAATAAAACGTTCGGTCATACCAGGTAGTGCCATTGGCGCTCGCGCCTTTGTCGGCAATTGTTTTCTTAATGCTCGAGAACTTTTTGGAGCCTTTGAACATCATGTGTTCCAATAGGTGCGCCATACCTGTTTCCCCATATCCTTCCTGACGCGAACCTACATGATAAACAACGTTGACAACTACATTGTTGATGGTTGCATCCGGCACCATCAATACCTGGAGGCCATTAGCCAGGTGGTATTCTTTTACTCCTTCCACCGAGGTTACAAAAGCAGGAGAAGAGGAAGATGTTTGCTGGGCAACAGCCATTTGGAGTGAAGCTGCCAGGAAACAAAAGGCGATGAGTCTTTTCATATCAATTGATTTAGGGGATAAATATATACTTCTTTTGTTAGTATCACACCGGCTGCAAGGATATTTTGTTTCGCTTTATTTGGTTTAATACAATAATTGCTAATTTCCAATGAAGGCATGGGTTTTGACTCTATGAGGGCATGAAAAAAATAGCGGTTATCGCCTGCATCGTATTAGCAGCAGCATGTACAAACAATAAAAAGGCCCCCGGATCATCCCCTAACCAAAGAAATACTTCAATAAACAGTTCAAATGCATATAATGATCTTTTTTTAGACAGTAACGCTGTTGAACAATTTATTACGCAACAATCTATGCCTGACACTATGCAGGAACTGATGAGAAATTTCTACAACGTAAGAAATTTTGAGTTCGCATGGTTTTCCTCCAAGGGCGTATCTGAACAGGCTTCAAGTTTTAGCAGTTTGTATAAATATGATAAGGATAGCAATTTCAGCCGTTCGCTGGAAAATCGTTTTGACAACCTGGCAATGGATACTCTTGCGCTTGTGGCCAATGACTCCAACGTAGTAAAAACTGAATTGCAACTGACCCAGCATTTTATTCAATATATAACAGGCAACAACAAGGATGAGAATGCATTGTATGACCTTATCCCAACAAAGAAAACAAAACTGCTTGACCTTGTCAGCACAACACTTTCTTCCAATAAACCACCGGTTGTACTCACGGACAATGTATCTTATAACCAACTGCTTAAACAATTGCAGAAATACTACAGCATTTATAAAAAGGGAGGATGGGATACCATTCCTGCGGACATTAAACTATATAAAAAAGGAACAACCACTCCCGCAATTGCCTTGCTGAAGAAAAGGCTTGCGGTAACGGGCGAATATGCATCAACTGATACCACTTCCAGCTTTAATAATGAACTGGACAGCGCCGTAAAAATCTTTCAACTAACGCATGGCCATAAACCAAATGGCGTTTTAAGCAAAGATCTGATAACTGAAATGAACGTTCCTGTTTTGAAAAGAATGGAGCAGTTGCTCGTGAACATGGAAAGAGCGAAATGGATGCCTGTAGCATCGAAAGGCAAACTTGTTTTGGTGAATATCCCTGAGTTTGAATTGCACGCATGGCAAAATGATCAGAAGGCTTTTGATATGAACGTGGTGGTAGGCTCGGAAGCCAACGGCACCATTATGTTTTCTGGCAATATAAGCGAGGTTGTTTTCTCGCCTTACTGGAACATTCCTGCAAGCATTACACGGAAAGACATTGTTCCCCACATGAAAAGCAATAAAGATTATCTTAAAGAACACAACATGCAGATCGTTGGCCAGGATAATGGTTTGCCAGTTGTTAGGCAATTGCCGGGCATTAAAAACGCTTTAGGAAGGGTGAAGTTCTTATTCCCCAACAGCTTTAATATATACCTGCACGATACAAATGAAAAAGGCCTTTTCAGCACTGATAAAAGGTCAGACAGCCACGGTTGCATTCGTTTGCAGGACCCAGTTAAAATGGCTCAGTTCATCCTGGAAGATCCTGCTAAATGGCCTGTGGCAAAGATAAATGAGGCTATGAACAGCGGCAAAGAGAAAACTGTGGAAGTAAAAAAGCCTGTACCAGTGATGATCACCTATTATAGCGCCTGGGTGGACGACAATAACCTATTGCATTTTGCAGATGATATTTATAACCATGATGCTTCCATGGCAAGTAAAATGTTTACGGATCCGCTTTAAGATCTATGCAGTGTGCAGCACAGAGGAATGTGAAAGATAATTTCTGTCGGGGCTGTACATGAACAGGCAGGTGCCATTCTTTATTTGCTGGATGATGCCTTTATATAAACCTTCAGGAACCGCAGGGCAGCCTTCGCTTCTGCCGATATATCCCTGGGCATGGATAAAACTTTCATTTACATAAGCCGCGCTGTGCATCACGATGCCCCTGTTGAAAGCGTTGTCGTTGATGCCTTTTTCCTCGCCCATAAGGCGCATGGAATAACCATGATGGCCATTATAAGTATCGCCCGTTATATAAAAACCGAGACTGCTTTCAAAGCTGTTGGTGGCGTTGGAAAAAGCAGTGGCGAGCGCTTTGCCTGAATTCCGGCCATGAGAAACATACGTATTATAAACAAGCTTGTCATTCTTAAGATCAAGCACAAACAGGCGTTTCTTATCAGACGTTAAACTGAAATCAATAATGGACAGGATGCGGCCGTCCACTATCTTCCCCTGCGCTAATAAACTATTATATCCCTGCATGGCATAATCAAAAGCTGTACGGGATAATCCCAAAGCGCCAAGCTGCAACGAATCGTACAGGCAAAATGTGTTTGCGCACGCAACACTGCCCGCAGGAATGAGCTTTAATAATTTATTGGTGGGAGAGAATGAAAAAGAAACAAGACATACAAAGAGAAAGAATAATGCTACAAACTTTTTTTTCACAGGTCCTTTCATCGAATGGTATTTAACTGGTTTAAAATTGTGTAATGCAAATGTCGCCCGCAATTCTTTACCAGCTATGTTTTCAATGAAATTTAAACCTCCTTTTAACTGCCTTTTGTCATACTATGACAATGCGGTGACTATTCCGCAGCCTGTAGCTTAATATGGCGTTTCCTCTTCGGTTGTTTCTTCATCTTCCGGCAGGTCAAGGTCTTCGCCTTCTGCGTCGCTTTCCAGGTCAGCTTCCATTAGCGGCACGCCATCATCATCAACATTGTCCAGCGTCATGCGGCGCCTGTCTTCTGCCTCTTCATCGCCCGGCGTTTGTTCAGCGGCCATTTCCAGCATCTGCCTTTCGGTGGGCGTCACTTTATCTTCACTATTCTCATCATAATCGCTTTCGTCACTTACCAGGTTGCCGCCTTCTAGGTCATCATCATCATCTTCTTCTTCATCGTCCAAAATTCCCTCGCCTTCCTCATCGGCAGAGGAAATGGTTGTGTCGGCATATTCGCGCATATCGGGCACATGAATATGTTCCTGCCCCGGAATATCTTTCACATCCGGCAGGTCAAGCACTGCCCCATCCGGTTGCAAATGTTTACGGTCATTCGCAGATTCCGCCATATCCCCATTGTTTGTTTTATCTTTTTGCATGATGATAGTTTTTTTGTGTTTTGAGTTGAATTATTTCTCCTTAAAAAGAAAATATCATACCAAATAGCCTTCAGCCTTTGACCAATATCTCACACCGGCTGCATCGATACCTTATTCCGTTTCATCAGGTTTAATACAATAACCCCCAACCCTATAAACAGCAAGCCCACAAGCGCTTCGTCTATCAGCATCCATTTGCTATTGAATTTATCGTGTGCCCATCCATCGAAGGCGGTCATATACACCACAGGTAAATTGCCGAGGGACGAGAGTAATGCATACTTGGTGGAGGCGTTCTTTTTGCCGATGGCGAATAATAATGCCGATGAAAAACCTGCATAGCACATGCCCAGGTCAAAGGCATAAACAAGCACGCCTGCGATAAACACATCAGGCTGCAAAGGGCAGACCGCCATCACCAGTGCGATCGCCGCCGACAGTGCGCCTGCGCCCAGGTAGGCCACCCAGTTGCCCCATTTATCGGCGATGAAACCACCGAGCACACAGCCAACTGCACTCACCACGCCGCTCAGAACGCCGGTTATCAAAGCCACCGTGTCCGCATTCACCTTCCAGTCCCCCGCTATGGCAGACCAGACATTAGAAGCCCCGCCGCTGCCGATGGGCGCAACGCAAATGAAGATGATGACGTATAACAGGATGGGTATTTTCACCATGGTGATAATGTCCCTGCCCATTTCCAGCAGTTCCGCTTTCACGGTTTTGCCTTTAATGTGCTGCACATCTTTTATCCATAAAACCGCCAGCGCAAACACGATGGAAGCGATGCCCAGCGCCAACCCGGCTATCTGGATACTGTAATGCGTTGCCAGCCATAACCCCGCGCCGCCGCCCAGCCCTGCGCCGCCCAGGTTGCCCGCCTGGAACCAGCCGCCAGCGCTCCCTTTTTTGTTATCGGCTATGCGGTGCGCCATAAACCCGCCAACGGGTAACATGCTGAACGTGGCCGCCACCTGCGACACGAACACAATAACGGTGAGCCATAGGGCTCCCTTTACGGTGAGGGGCGTGAAACAAAGCAGCAGCAACGCAGCTACCGACGCAACCACGCCAATGGCAAACCACTTGCGCAAACTGAGCGAAAGGTCTGCCACAGGGCCCCAGATGAACCGCCAGAGATTGGCAGCAAGGCCAATGGCCACAATGCTGGCAGTTTCAGCCACGGGAAAACCATTTTTTGTGAGCAGGTAAGGCAGCGCCACGGTAACAAATCCGCTGCTGATGCCCGAAGGGAGCACCAAAAAGAAAATGTACCACGGTTTTGCGAAAGATCGTTCTTGCATGAATAGAGCTGTTGAATGGTTGAATAGAGGGCAATATAGAACTTTCGGGGGCAAAATGGGTGTTTATTGTATGTATTTATATAAGGTAGTCAGAAGTTTATTGTATTTGAAGGAATGTTAGTTAGCTTTCCATACTAAATCAGGTTAGCTACCAGTAGAAAATGAAATACCTCTTTATACTTCTCAGTTTTTGGGCGATGAGTGCATGCGCTCAAAATAAATTGGATTTTGGGGCTATTAAGGCTGATTCACATTTTTCATGTAATGAACCTCAAGGTGCAATTGAAATAGATTGCGGTCTTGATAAGATCTGTAATTCAAAAAATGAATTAGAGATACGAGTTAGTGCCTTTTATGCACCAATGCCTTTTTTTGCTATCTATGTGCTGACTTATAGCGATAGTGGCTGGGCAGCTAAGAAGTATGAATATAATTTAGCGTATAAGAAATATGATACAAGCCATTTGATCCAAATAGCTACTTTAAAGTCGCGACAAACAATAGAAAATATCTTTGATACTTTGAAACTAAATAATATTTTCACTCTACCTGACCAGGATAGTTTACAACATGATTTAAATATCAAATCTTACGTGGATGATGGAAGTATTTATTTGGTGACTTTTAAGGTGGGCAATCAGTTTAGAAAGTATGACTTTGATAATCCTAAAATATTCCATGAAAAGTATAGAGAGGTGAAAGAGTTTACTTATTATTTAAATATTGCCAATGTTTTTTATAATGCATTTGATAAGCATTAATTAATATGCTGTTGATGCTGGAAGGCAATTATCCCGACACATTTGTACAGGTTCGCCGCCAATGGGGCTTTATGAAGGAGGATTATTGATGGAAAGGAATTATAGACTACAAGAATTAAATACAAAATGGTTTGGTTTCAAATAAAAGTTTTAGAAAACAAGATTAAAAGAAATGAATTTTCAGATAGGGAATGTTTGAATTATTTATTCTGTTATTTGTTTCTAAATGCTCTAACATTAGGAGTTATTAAACCTAACTCTTTTTATTATGATCATTGGATTGTTGCTACCAGAGTTATTGGCTATTTTGCAATAAACATGTGGGGAATATTTTTAACTTTTAAGACCAACAAATCAGGAGATGGGCGTGACTACTTTAAACGGTTTATAGCAATCTACTTTGTAATATCTCTTAGATTGGTGATATGGTTTGCTGCAATTACAGTTCTAATTATTGTTATAGCTACAATAATTATTGGTGAACATGCCACACAAAGCTTTATAAATAGCATAACCAACATATGGATTAATATGTTGAGTGTACTAGTGCTACAACTAATAGTGTATTTAATGATGAATAATTCCTTCAAACGTTTATCCCAAAATCCAAGCTAAAACATAGACTCATTTTAGAGAGTGTTGTTTTATTGTTTAATGTAGGTTTGCACTATGTCAACATTATCCCTGAGCAGGCGCGCAGAACTGATGCCGCCATCCCCCATAAGAAAGCTGGTGCCTTATGCCGAAGCTGCCAAGAAAAGAGGAGTAAAAGTGTATCACCTCAACATAGGCCAGCCAGATATTGAAACCCCCAAACAGGCGCTCGATGCCGTGCGCCATTCAGACTTCAAAGTGCTGGAATACAGCCACAGCGCGGGCAACGAAAGCTACCGCAAGAAGCTGGTGGGGTATTATCAAAAGAACGGTATTGATATAAATTATCATCAAATCATGATAACCACGGGTGGCTCCGAGGCAATTATTTTTGGCTTTATGGCCTGCCTCGATGCGGGAGATGAAGTGATAATCCCTGAACCTTTTTATGCGAACTACAATGGCTTTGCCGTAGAGGCCGGCGTGAAAGTGGTGCCCATCACTTCGCATATTGAGAACGGGTTTGCCCTGCCGCCAATAGAGGATTTTGAAAAGGCCATCACACCCAAAACAAAGGCCATCGTTGTCTGCAACCCCAACAACCCGACAGGCTATTTATACAGCAAAGCAGAAATGGAAACGCTGAAAGAAATAGTGTTGAAGCACAACCTTTTTCTCTTTGCCGACGAAGCCTACCGGGAGTTTTGTTACGAAGGCGAGCACACAAGCGCCATGCACCTGCAGGGCGTGGATGAAAACGTGGTGTTGATGGATACCATCAGCAAGAGATACAGCGCTTGCGGCGGAAGAGTTGGCGCGTTCATCACCCGCAACAAAGAATTGTACGCTGCCGCTATAAAGTTTGCACAGGCAAGGCTTAGCCCCCCATCCTTTGCACAGATATTGGGCGAAGCTGCCATTGACCTGCCCGATAATTATTTTGATGATACCAAAGCCGAGTATAAAAAAAGAAGGGACCTTATCGTGAAAAGACTGAACGCCATGCCCGGTGTTTTTTGTCCAAACCCCGGCGGTGCATTTTATGCAATAGCCAAGTTGCCCATTGATGATGCCGACAAATTCTGCCAATGGCTTTTGGAAAGTTTTGAGTATAACCAGCAAACAGTGATGCTAGCGCCAGCCTCCGGCTTTTATGCCACACCGGAACTTGGCAAACAGCAGGTAAGGCTTGCGTATGTATTAAATACTGAAGCCATCGATGCTGCTATGGACTGTTTGGAGAAAGCGCTGGAGGTGTACAATCAAGTGGGGTGACGATCACATTTTGCCTGAAACATAAATCGCTTTACTTTTGCACTCCATTTTTGCAGAAATAGCAGAGTTGGTTAGAGCTCAGGATTCATAACCCTGAGGTCGTTTTTAAGGCGAGATAGCTCAGTTGGTTAGAGCACAGGATTCATAACCCTGAGGTCGGGAGTTCAAATCTCCTTCTCGCTACAAAGCTGAAGACTGATAGAGTATTCAGCTTTTTTGTTTGTAAGGCTTTGGGTCTTTATTTATAGATCACTACTTCGCTCACCTGGTACACAGGTTGAATATCTGTGTAGTTCACCATATCATTCATCAGCAATTCCGAATGCGGCGAAAAAGCCTGCCAGAAAGCTTCAACTGAATCATACAGCAGATGGCACATGGCTACGTATGGTGGTTTAAGTTCAGGCGTTCCGCCATTAACGCCAAACTCAACACTTATTCCTTTTAATGCCGCACCCTGCTTTTCAATTGATAAGGGCATATGCTTATTTATATAATATTCTTTATCAAACCTGCTATCTTCTCCGTATGGGTATAAGATGCTGATCCTGGTCATTTGATATATTTAAGGGTATTTGAGTTATTCCGGAACATAAATATCAAACGTCGCCCCCTTATCTAATTCACTTGTTGCCGTTATAATGCCCTTATGGTTTTCTACGATTTTCTTCACAATGGCAAGCCCTATTCCTGTGCCCTCATACTGTTGCCTTCCGTGAAGCCTTTGAAACACCTCAAATATCAGTTGGGAGTACTCCGGTTCAAAACCGATCCCGTTGTCTGCTACACTGATATGGCAATATCTTTTGTCAGGTAAAAGGTCAGCCCGGTCAAGTTCACTGCTGTTTTTGGTTTCACTTTTTATAATAATGTGCGGTGGTATATCGGGCTTAGAAAATTTAAGCGAGTTGGCAATCAGGTTTTCCATAAGCTGCTTGAATTGGAAGGCAATGATATGAGCGTCACACATTTCACCTGTTTCTATCACTGCTTTTTTTTGTTCTATTTCTTCTTTCAGGTCGCCCTTCACTTCGTCAATGATTTTTTTAAGGCTAGTATTTTCAAACCTCCGCTCACCCCTGTTTATCCGGGAATACGCTAACAGGTCATCAATAAGTGTTTGCATTCTTTTAGCCGCATTCTGCATTCTCCTGAAATAATCTTTTGCAGCTTCTGATAATGTTTCCTGGTCTTTTTCAATGATCCGGTCAGCAAACGTATTGATCTTGCGCAATGGTTCCTGCAGGTCATGCGATGCCACATAAGCAAACTGTTCAAGGTTTTGATTAGATCGTTCCAGGTCAGTTATTGCTTCATCAAGCGATTGGGTTCTTTCTTTCACAAGCCTTTCCAGTTCGTCCTGTATCTGTTTTTGTTTTGTAATATCCAGCGATGTGCCTATAAAACGATAGGGCCTCCCTTCCTTAAAAAACACCTTTCCTTTTGCTCGTATCCATTTTGATGGTTCATTTTCTATTCCCGCACTGCGAAATTCTATATCATGATCTCCATTATTCACCCCGTTCAAAGCCTGTTGTATCGCATCATTGACTGCGGCCTTATCATCTTTATGAACAGTGGCTATAAAAGTTTCATAACCGATAACTTCCTGGTCTAGCGGCATATTATATAGTCGCAGGCAACGGTCATCCATGATCCAGTTTCCGGTTGCAGGATCATGATCCCACGTGCCGATCCCTGTTGCATCTACAGCAAGCTTCAGCCTTTCCTGGCTCTGCTGAAAAAGGCTTTTAACTTCTTCCAACCCTTTTTCTATGATCTTTTTTTCGGTAACGTCTTCTATCGCTAATAAAACATACTGTTCATTGTTTACCCTTTCTATGCGCCTCGCATTTAGCAGCAGGTCTCGTTGCCCTATAAAAGGAAAACTGTATCTAAGTTCATAGTCAGAAAAAGATGTTTTTTGTGGTATCATCTTCTCTAAAAGATGGCGCAACGCCGGTATGTTCCACTGGCCATTCCCCAATTCAAACAACAGCTTTCCTTCTGTTTCTTTTTCATTCATTTTGAACTTCTCATAGAAACCGTTCGTTGCGCTTTTTATAACAAGGCTCCTGTCAAGAATAAGGAGGGGGTCCCTGACAGTTTCAATTATCGCGTCAGAATAATTTCGCGCTGCTATCAACTGGTCGTTACGGTCAATAAGTTCCTGGTTGATGATCTGCATTTCTTCATTGGAACTTTGCAATTCTTCCTGCGATGTTTCCAGTTCTTCATTAAGGCTTTGCAACTCCTCGCTTCCTGAAAGCAGCTCTTCGTTGGCGCTTTGCAGTTCCTCATTGGCAGCCTCCTGTTCTTCGGTCACGCTTCGCATGTCTTCCCTCAACTGCGCCAGTTCTTTTTCAAGCTGTTTTATATAAGCATCCCTGTTATCATTATTTTGCAACGCCTGTTCATTTCCCTGGTTCGCATCCTGCAACGGCTTATGTTGGAAAAGAAGTAAATAATACGGCTCATCGGTTCCGTGAAGCGGTATCGCTTCTATATCAACCAAGTGCTGCTTGCCAAGAATTGGTACATTCAGCCCTTCTTTTTTCTCCGCAACGTTGCTTTTTTTAACCTTATGAAGAATGTTCCGGAGCTCAAAAGCCAAACTGCCTTTCACCATTTTCATCAGTTTCAGGCTGGCCTTATCCTGCGATGGTTCAAGATAATCACTAATTGCCCCGCGAAACTGCACTATATCCATTTGATCATTCACTATTATGCCCGCGGGGGTATATTTTGTCAGCAGTAGCTGGTCTGCAACTTTCTGGTAGTCTATGGCGCCGCTGGTATATTGAATATCCTTTTTATCTAGTTTCTGAATATCTTTTTCTGAATGTGCAGAAACCACATGCATAAACTTTCCTGAAGGCCCTTTACGGATATATATTTTTTCACTTTTAGTGAATGGGATAAAATATTCCGAATTAGGGCCAACCGTTTCTGATTTACCTAACACTAAGATGCCCTTTTCGTTCAGTGCATAATGAAAAATATTAAGCGCCTTTTTTTGCAGCACAGGCTCCATATAAATAAGCACATTGCGGCAACAGACCATATCTATTTTCGCAAAAGGAGGGTCTTTTAATAAATTATGCTGCGCAAAAACACAAACCTCTCTTATAGATTTATTTACCTGGTAGCTGCCATCCGTTTTAGTAAAAAACTGTTTTAGCCTTTCGGGCGAAACACCTTCCAGTTCATTTTGGCTATAAATACCGCTCCTCGATTTTGCTATGGCCTTTTCAGAAATATCAGTTGCAAAGATCTGTATTTTTAAGGCAGAGCTTTTATTGCCCAATGCCTCCTGCAGGCAGATGGCCATTGAATAAGCTTCTTCCCCCGTAGCGCAACCGGCTATCCAGATACGGAAAGGATCAAATTCCTTTTTATTTTTTAGTAACAACGGCAGCACTTGGTCATTGATAACCTCGAAAGTATTAGCATCGCGGAAGAAATTAGTTACCGAAATAAGCATGTCATCATACAAAGCATTCTGTTCGTTTTTATTTTCCTTCAGAAGCTGTAAGTACTCCGGCGGCTGTTGTATCTTATTTAGTGCCATCCTGCGCACAATACGCCTCTTTATCGTGGTTGGTTTATAATAACTGAAGTCAACATTTTTATAAATGCGCAATAATGTTAGGATATGCTTATAAATATCATCTTCCTCTTTCAGCACATCGGGGGCTATCTTTTCATTGTTCTCAACAGAATGGAAAGGCCGGTTGATCTCTACCAGCTTCCCCGGTATCTTTTCGGGTGGCAAAATAAAATCTACTGCTCCTGAGCTAACCGCACTCCGTGGCATGCTTTCAAACGAAGCAGAATCGTCTTGTGCAAAAGTGATCCCACCATTGGCCTTTATAACTTTCAGCCCCAGCGTTCCGTCAGTTGCTGCTCCTGAAAGTACAACACCAACCGCAAAGTTTTGATGCACCACCGCCAGCGACGAAAAGAAAAGATCAATAGGCTTTATGTTCTTATTATTTTCATTAAGATCATTAAGCAACAGCTTCCCGTCAGATGCCGTGAGTAATTTTCCCGCTGGCATCACATAAATATGGTCTGGCTCAAAAGAAATATTATCCGTGATCTCCTTCACAGGTATTTTGGTGTATTTAGAAAGTATTTCCGTCAGCATACTTTCATGATTGGGGTTCATGTGCTGCACAAGTATATAAGCCATCCCCGATTTTTCAGGAATGGCGTGCAGGAACTTTTTAAAAGCTTCCAACCCTCCGGCAGAAGCTCCAATACCAACAACAGGAAAAAGCGGCTCAGGATTAACATCTATTTGGTTAGGCTTATGCATGTATTATTTTTATCATGGAAGGCAACTCTGTTCATCTCAAAGTTAGCATTAATCTCCAGGCAAGTTCAATTTAAATTTATTTTTTTATAATGGCCTCATCCCCATTTTTACTTTTTATTTTTTACTTTTTACTTTGCTTCGCCAATTCCTTCCCTCTTCCGTGCCACATCCCTGCGTCCTTCCTGCCACCTTCACTGGAAGCCGCCATATCATTCTTATTTTTATTATGCCCTCCTTCTTCTGTTTGCCCGGGCAAGAGCTCTTTACCTTTTCTTTAACTCTTGGCAAAGAAATTGAAATGGCTATTGCATACCTATGGCACTATCAGATATAATTATTGAAAAGATTCAAACCAATGGCCCTATATCCTTTTGTGACTTTATGGATATGGCGCTTTATTATCCGGAAGAAGGGTATTACACCTCCGGCAAAGAAAGGATAGGGAAGAATGGAGATTACCTCACAAGCCCTGCCTTAACACCCGTATTTGGCGCCATGATCGGCAAGCAGTTGGAAGAAATGTGGCATGTGTCCGGCGAAGGAGCCTTTCAAATTGTTGAATACGGTGGAGGGGATGGCACGCTCTGTTTAAACATCCTTGACTATCTTAAAGACAATAAGCCCTTCTTTAACAAGATCACTTATATCATCATAGAAAAGAATGCTGCTCTCCATGAGCTAAAAAGAGATCAGCTGCCTGCAAATGTTTACTTCCTTACAGATGCTTCAGGGCTAGAACCTTTTGAAGGCTGCATATTATCTAACGAGCTAATTGATAATTTCCCTGTTCACCTGTTGGTAATGCAAGATCTTTTACAGGAAGTTTTTGTTGGTTTTGATGAAGAGTTTGTAGAGTTGCTTAAACCTGCTTCCCCGGAACTTATCGATTATTTAAAGGAGCAGGGTATTCTTTTGCCAAAGGACTACCGCACAGAGATAAATCTTAAAGCCATTGAATGGATCGAAGAAATTGCCTCCCTGCTGGAGCGCGGTTTTGTTCTTACCATAGATTATGGTTACTCCGCTACTGAATTTTACAGCCCAAAAAGATATGCAGGAACTCTTTTGTGTTATAATGGGCATAATATCAGCTCAGATCCATACCTCCATATAGGTGAACAGGACATAACCAGCCATGTAAATTTTTCCGCATTAGATCATTTTGGAGCAAAAAACGGGCTTGAATGCGGTGGTTTTTGCGGCCAGGCGAACTTTCTTCGGTCTCTTGGCATCAGTTCGTACATCAGGCAACTCGAGCAGCAGGGAAAAAATAATGCTGAACTATTCCGTCAGAATTACTCTGGATTTTACACTCTTCTCACCGGCATGGGAAACAAAATGAAAGTCTTCATTCAAAGAAAGGGCGTCAATGGAAAGCAGTTGGCAAGTATGCAGCTTTTCCAGGAGCGGCTCTGATGTTTATAGTTTAAAATAAGAGAAAAGTGGTAAAGCCTAAACCAAGAGCTGCAGGCACAATTCCCTTTCACCACTATGCGTCCTTCGTGCGGCATTCGTGCGGCATTCCTGCCACCTTCACTAGACTCCACTAGAATTCATCCTTCTCTTTTACCTCACCCCTACTCGAAAACAGCGTTATATGTTTAACAATGTTTAAACGTTAACCGGTCCAATTGGTATAACCCTTGCTTAACCAGCCTTTGAATCAACCTATAAATTAAAATGAAAAATATCAATCTTCAGATCGCTCCCCTGCTCATTTCTTCTATCGTACTCTTTTGTGCATGTTCCAAATCTTCCAGCAACCCTTCCAACGGGAGCACTGCTGCAGACCAGGGACAGTTTACAGCAGTTGCCACTTCTGATGCCCAGGCAGAAGATGTGTATGACAATGTGTTCGACAATGTGGTTAGCACAAACAACGATGTTGGTTTAGGAACCGGCGCTGGTGTTTTCCAGGTTAGTGAACCCGGCGGTGTTCATCCTGATGGTGGGCCTTATGGCGGCAATGCCTGCTATACAGTTACCATCGATACTACTGTAGGTTCTTCCAACGGTTATCCTAAAACTGTTACTCTTAATTTTGGTAACGGTTGCACAGGCTGGGACAACCACACAAGAATGGGTGAGATCGTTACGGTATATACAGGCCCGCTTTTGCAAAATGGCAGCACCGCCACTACCACTTTTGTAAACTATTATTATGATAGTATCAACGTGAGCGGCACACACATAATAACTAATAGCGGTTCCGGCAACTCGCTTGGTCTTACTGTACAAGTTCAGAATGGCATGCTTAAATACCCCAGTGGAAACTATATAGCCTGGAACAGGAACAGGACATGGACACAAACAGGCGGCCAAAGCACTCCCTATGATCTGCTTAACTATGTGTTCAGCATTACAGGAAGTTCTTCCGGTACAGCAGTTTATAATGATTCAACTTATCAATGGACCACCAATATTACACAGCCTCTTATCCGTGATTTAAACTGCCCTTTTATAGTTCAGGGTGAAAATGACATAACCTGGAATAATGCAAGTGCAGTAATTAATTATGGCAGTGGGGCTTGCGATAACATTGCAACAGTATCAATAAATGGCGGAACTCCTTTTGAGATCATTTGGAGGTAATAAAGCTTAGGATTTTTATAGAAAAGCCAACCATACTACTGGGTGGCTTTTTTGTTAACTCATCTTTTAATTTAATATTCAGTTTCTTTTTAATGATTTGCTTGCTCGCGGCGGTCTCTCAAAAAAAAGTTAAAAAATATTTATACCTTAATGTATCAAATGTCAAAATGATCATTATCTTGTGCGCTCAATAAACAAAATCTATTTTATGAGAAAAAATTTCCCTCACTTAATGTCCCTTTTTATAAAGGGTTTTTTTATTTCTGTTCCTCTATTGGCGCTCTGCCTATTCAGTAGCATAAACGCTTCTGCCCAAATCGTTTCAGAAACGCTGGGACAGACAGGTAATTATGGTACCGGAATTACAGAAACCGTAAACCAGATCATGGAAAGAGGCAAAGCCCTGGAACTTTCAGGAGCGCTTCATCCCACAGTTATCCGGCAGGAAACAGATGTAAATCGTAATCCCGCCCAAAACTTAGAATCACCTGCGGTAGCTACATTCGCGAGCAAGGATGCAACAATGGTAAGTAATAAAGCCAAACAAAAATTAACAGCTACAGGTTCTATCGGCACAAACTTTACTTCTAATACCTATAACAGTGGCCCTGGTTATGTTCCTCCAGATGCACAGGGTTGCGTGGGCCCATCACAGATCGTAGCTATTGCCAATGGGTTTATAGCTGTTTATAGCAAATCAGGGATACTTGGCGGTCTTAATACAGGTACGGATAACTTCTTTACTTCCGTTTTAGGAGGAAGTAGCGCAAGCGATCCGCATATACATTTTGACCCCATTTCACAACGCTGGTTCATTACAATGATAAATGTAGCCACAGTTGACCGCATTATGATCGCTGTTAGCTCTGGGCCAACTATTACCGGTACGTCAAGCTTTACTTTTTTTGAATTTGAACATGACCTGGTTGGCACAACTCCTAATTCTGACACAGGAGGTTTTGCTGATTATGACACTTTTGGTGTTGACGGAAATGCCCTTTATATTGGTGCAAATATTTTTGGTAAATCAGGCAGTTTTATCGGTACAACAGCTTATGTGATCAACAAAGCTAACTTGCTCAAAGGCAAAGGCACATTAACTGTTACTCCATTCCGCCAGCTTTGTACAGCTACGGGTGCCGGCCCTTTTACACCTCAGGGAGTGGATAATGATGATCCAACAGCAACAACAGGTTATTTTATAGGGGTTGACAATGCAAAATACGGATTGCTCGATGTTCGCCGTATTACTAATCCAGGTGGAACTCCTTCTATCTCCGGTAACCTGCAAATCACTGTTCCTACAACTGCTGCTCCTGAAAACATCGCATCATTAGGCAGTGTAAAACTTGATCCGGATGATGATCGTTTGTTCCAGGCCACCATGCATATCAATACAACAACAGGACTTTCTACATTATGGACATCTCATCATATAAGAGCGACTAACAAAGGTGTAGGCAGCAGTTCAGGAACTGTTGATGCAGTTCGCTGGTATGAAATAAAGAATCTTACTACTACGCCTGCATTGAACCAGTCAGGAACGCTTTATGATGCTTCATCAAGTTCAATTTTTTATACTTATGGCACAATTGCTGAAAACAGCTTGGGAAATGCCGAAATAGGCGCTACTGTTTCAGGCGCAAATACTGCTATTAATTGCGTTGTTGCAGGCCATGCTTATTCTGGTGCTGCCGGAAGTACTGATGCTCCCGTTGCACTTACTACAAATACAACTAAATACACAATTACATTTGATGGTTCTCCACACCGCTGGGGTGATTATTCAGCAGTTAATTTAGACCCTTCTGATGAATTAACATTATGGGCTTTTACAGAAACAGCTACGGGTGGTGTTTGGGGTGAACAAGCCACTCAAATAATGGCGCCACCTACGGCTCCAATAAAAGGGATAACTCACCCTGTAAATTCTGAAAGTAATATTGAGGAAGTACAAATTATAGGTGATAATGAAAAAGGTGGCTTCTTTGAATCAAGCCCGCTTGCTACTAACCACATGAAAATTGATATTGGCGGTGGCGTACAGGTATTAAGTAAGAATGTTGACAATGATGGACAGATCACTGTTAAAGTGTCTACCAAAGGAGTAGCTCCAGGCAATTATGATATTACTGTTACCAATCCTGACGGGCAGACAAGCACCCTCACCCGTGGCTTTGTTGTTGCCCCAGTTTCTACTGTTACTGAGCCTTTACATGCTGAAATTTATCCAAATCCTGCACAAAGCAATATTAATATTGCTCTTGCCGGTGGATACAAAGGAGACCTTCAGATAACAATTTCAGATGGTTCCGGCAAAACAGTTATTCAAAATAAGATCTCTGAGTTTGATGCTCAGAAAATGAATCATCTTACCCAGGATATCAGTCATTTAAGCGCCGGGGTTTATTTTGTAAACCTTAGCTCAAACTGATGGTAAATTCCACCAGGCTCTTCGGTTTGAAAAAAATTAATATAAAGGAAAGGGCAGCCATTTAGATCTGCCCTTTTGTTCTGACGTTTGTCTTTTGGATTTGTTTTTGATTTTTTATTCTTAGCAGCTTTAGTTTTTACTAAGGCTGTTTTTTTTGAAACCAATTCAGAGGGCACCTTAAAAAATTAGGATATGCTCCTAAGGCGTTAGGATGGCACCCTAAAAAATTAGGATATGCTCCTAAGGCGTTAGGATGGCACCCTAAAAAATTAGGATATGCTCCTAAGGCGTTAGGATGGCACCCTAAAAATTTAGGATATGCTCCTAAGGCGTTAGGATGGCACCCTAAAAATTTAGGATATGCTCCTAAGGCGTTAGGATGGCACCCTAAAAAATTAGGATATGCTCCTAAGACGTTAGGATGGCACCCGAAAAATGTAGGATATGTTTCTAAGATGTTATTATGGCATCCCAAAAATTTAGGGTATAGTCCTAAGGCGTTAGGATGCCATTGCCAAAATCATCAGTACAGTCCCAAGGCGTTAGGATGCCATTCCGAAAATCCGGAATACACTCCTAAGACGTTAGGATGCCATTCCGAAAATCCGGAATACGCTCCTAAGACGTTAGGATGTCATTCCGAAAATCCGGAATACACTCCTAAGACGTTAGGATGCCATTCCGAAAATCTGGAACATAGTCCTAAGACGTTAGGATGCCATTCCGAAAATCCGGAATATAATCCTAAGACGTTAGGATGCCATTCCGAAAATCCGGAATACACTCCTAAGACGTTAGGATGCCATTCCGAAAATCTGGAACATAGTCCTAAGACGTTAGGATGCCATTCCGAAAATCCGGAATATAATCCTAAGACGTTAGGATGCCATTCCGAAAAAACATCACCGCGAAGGAGGGAAGTTTTTACTTATTCATCATCCCGTCAATGCTGCCTTTGCCAGGGCCGCACATGAGAATAACAAGAAATGCAAAAAGATAAAGCATGGGAAGTTCCGCTTCTAAAAATGGTTTGCCTGCATAAGCACCAAAAATAGCAACAAGCATGGTAATAATAATAGGGAGAACAGAGAGCCGGGTGAACAAGCCTATCATAACAAAAAGGCTGCAAAAGACCTCGGCAAAAATGGCAAGTATCAATGTGGCTTTTGTGCCCATGCCCAAAAAATTGTAAAAATGCTCCTGGATGATATTAAAATTTTGCAACTTACCAATGCCGTGAGAGAGCAGCAAACCGCCAAAAGCCAGGCGCAAAACCAGCATTGATACATTGAAAGCCAGAGCGCTATAATTTATAGAGTTTAATCTATTCATGGACTCATTTGTGCAAAAGTAATTTTTTTCCTGTTCTTTATCCACAAATATCTGCTACACCGCAATCCTGTTTCCTTGAGTGTTACCTTTAGGTTGCTTTTGCGTTATATTAAGAAATCAATTGAAATATTTGGCTTATAAACACGTTCGAACAAACGTATGAAAAAATGTATAACCCTTTTCTTTTTTGTTTTTATATCGCTTATTACTACAACTATTTCCAGGGCGCAGGCTACAAAGGAAAACGATGATCCTGACGCAGACTTTAAACTTGCAAAAGAGCTCTACCAAAAGGAAGATTTTAGCCTTGCGTATCCCCTATTTAAGGTACTCTATTATGGAGAAAACAAAGCTGAGAGTAATTTTCCTGTAAGTATTAAAGAGGAGGCGAAATATTATAGCATTGTTTGTGGGCTACGCCTGAATGATGGTGCGGCAGCAAAAGACGCAGTGGAATTTATAAACCTGGAGCATAACACACCACGCATAGAAATGATGTGTTTTCAGCTTGGAGAATATTATTACCGGCAAAAGAATTTTATTGATGCTGCCGCTTACTATGAGAAAGCAGGTGATGATAATTTGAGCAATGCAGAAATAGCGCTCTTAAAATTTCATCAGGCGTACAGTTATTTTGCCATGCAGCGGTATAAAGATGCAAAACCTTTGTTTGATGCCATCCGGCAGATACCTTCTGACTCTAATTATGTTGATGCCAACTATTATTATGGCTTTATAGTTTTTTATGAAAAGAATTACAAAGAGGCATTGGCCAGTTTTAAAATAGTTGAGAATAAACCGGCGTATCAGAACATAGTGCCTTATTATATTGCGGAGATATATTATTTCCAGGGCGATAAAACAAAGGCAGCAGAATATGCAGAATCTGCCTTGCAACGCGGTAACCAATATTATGATCTGCAACTACGGGAACTGCTTGGACATTTATATTTTGAGAAAAAGCAGTTTGCAAAAGCATTGCCTTATTTGGAAAAATATGTAATGGCTACGCCAAAAGTGAACCGTGAGGATCTGTACGAATTATCATTCTGTTATTATGAAACAAAAGAATGGAGCAAGGCGATCAGCGGGTTTAAAGAATTGGGTGGAAAGCAAGATTCGCTATCGCAAAACAGTATGTATTTGCTCGCTGATGCTTACCTGAAAACAGGACAGAAGCCAAGTGCGAGAAGCGCTTTTCTTTTTTGTGAACTGAACAGCAGCAATGAAGTGCAGAAGCAGGTGTCGCAATTTAATTATGGAAAGCTTTCTTATGAGTTAGGTTATCTTGATGTAGCCTTAACGGAGCTGCAAAGTTTTATGCATGCTTATCCAAACAGTGAAGACAATGCTGAAGCAAAAGAGTTGCTGGTAAGTGTTTTAGCTAATACCAATAATTATAAGGAAGCGCTTAAATTGTTTGAAAGTATCCATTCGCAGAGCGAGTTGGTTCTTCGCATTTACCCAAAAATATTATATGGAAGAGCAGTTGAGTTGATCAATGACCAGCAGTTGGATAAAGCAAATGAGTTGCTGAATAAAATATTTACTGCACAATATAATGAGGCGCAAATACAACCTGCCTATTTCTGGAAAGGTGAAATTGCTTACCGCACCAACCAGGCAGATTCTGCCATTGATTTTTTAACTGATTACATGCAAAATCCTGTAGCTTATGGAGAAGTAAATAGCATGGATGCAAGGTACACATTGGGTTACAGCTATATCAAGGTAGAAGATTATACAAATGCGCTGAAGAATTTTGAACAGATCACAACAACGGTTTCATCATCATCTTCGAATATTAAACAAGATGCTTATTTGCGTAGCGCCGATTGTTATTTTATGCAGAAAAAATATCCAAAGGCTTTACAGATGTATCAGAGTATTGTTACAGAAAGCCTTCCTTCTGCTGATTATGCTTATTATCAGACAGCAATTATAGCAGGGGCAAATAATCAAACTTCTAATAAGATAAATATCCTTCAATCATTTTCGCTGCGTTACCAATCTTCAAACCTTTTGGGCGATGCTGATATGGAGATCGCAAACACTTATATGGCTAATGAGAATTTTAAAGATGCTATTCCTTCGCTTAATAATATTACTTACAGTAAAAAGTCAGACGCGTTGAAACCGGCAGCTTATCTTGATCTTGGCGTTTGTTATTTTAATCTGAATGATAATGACAACGCGCTGAAGAATTTTAAAACGCTTATTTCATCTTATCCTAATTCTCCTGAAAGTGATGAGGCTGTAGATTATGTTCAAAATATTTTTATCACCAAACAACAGCCTGCAGAGTTTGTAAACTTCATGCGGCAGAATGGCAAAACAGTTAGCTATTCGCTGGAAGACTCACTCAGCTTTGTTTCTCCTTTGCTTCGCTATAACCAAAAGGATTATGATAATGCTTTGAATGGTTTTAATGATTACGCAGAAAAATTTCCTGAAGGGAGGTATACTATTGATGCAAATTATTTTGCTGCTGACATTTACAAAAATAAAAAAGATACGGTCGATGCATTGATGCATTACGAAGCGGTTGCTGCCAAAGCGCCTAACAAATATGCAGAAGATGCAGTGCTCGAAGCTGCGCGTATCAATTACTTTGGATCAAAAGATTATGCAAAAGCGGAAGGTTATTACATGCAGCTAAAATCAATTGCTACAACCGCTGATAATAAATTAGAAAGTATGCGGGGCTTGCTTCGCTGTCAATATAAATTATCACAATTCAGTGAGGCGTTGCAAAATGCGCAGGACCTACTCCAACAAAAAGGATCAGCAACTGATGATAAAATGATCGCCGATATGGTTATTGCAAAAAATGACCAGTTGAACAACCAGTTGGATGAAGCAATGGCTGCCTATCAGTCTGTGATCACATTAGGAAAATCAGAATATGCTGCTGAAGCAAGGTATCATGTTGCTGAAATATTGCTGACGCAAAACAACCTGAAAGCTGCAGAGAGAGCAGGTTTCGATGTTATCAATAAAGCAGGCTCTTATGATTACTGGATCACTAAAGCTTATATCCTGCTTGGCGATGTGTATTATCATGAGAAAGATTATTTCAATGCAGAAGCGACTTTGAAAAGTGTTGTACAAAATGCAACAGATGCTTCCTTAAAAACAGAAGCGCAGCAGAAATTAGACATAGTTACGGCAGACGAAAACCAAACAAGTAAGGTTCAACAATAGAAACTCAACATGAACAAAATATTCATTTTTATTATTTGCATTTATTTTTTTGCAGGCTATGCTCACGCACAAACAAAAAGGCATCCCCGAAAGTTGCCGCCCGTTCTGGCCCCTTCTACTACGCCTCAATCTGCAGATACTGCAACTCCTAAAACTGTAGTAGTGACCTCTGCCTTTAAACCTACTTTACGTGAACCCCTAAAAATAAATTTTAGTGCGGCGGCACCTTCTCCTGATTCCATACTGCCTCCGCTTCAATATAATGTGCCTGCACAGAATTTGTTTTTTACTTACCAGCCTGCCACCTTACAACCTATTGCTGCTTCAATTGATTCAGCTGTCCATTGGGAAAATAAAGATTTCATTAAAGCCGGCTATGGTAATTACACAACGCCTTATCTGCAGGCAGGCATTTCGCTCGGTGATGGACAAAAATCTGTGATCAATATTGATGCAAAATATATTGCGTCAAATGGCCAAACCCTTGCTGAGCAATATGCAGAAACAAATGCCGAATTAATTGGCATTTTCAATCCCAATGATAAAATTGAATGGGGCGGTAATTTGTTTTTTAATAACAGCAATCAATACCAGTACGGCTTTCAGCCGGACTCACTTAAGCTTAATAAAAAAGATCTCCAAGAGCAGTTCACTACTTTTGGAAGTTCAGTTGGGTTAAGAAATAAAAGCGATAATAGTTATGGCCTTTCTTATAACCCCAATATTACTATTCATGAATTTTCGGATAATAGGAGCGGACAAGAATCTAACTTCATATTAAATGCGCCTTTGTCAAAATCTTTCGGAGATATTTTTGCCTTCAATTTATCGCTTTATGCCAATCTCACAAATTACACAAGCGATAGCGCAGGCACCATCAATAATGTGTTGTATTCCTTTGCTCCGGCTGTTCAGTTTAAGACTCCAAACTTCAAACTGATCGCGGGCGTTACACCTTCGTGGGATAACAGCCTTTTCAAAATGTTGCCCAATTTTTCTATTGAAGCCAAGCTAAAAGGTGAACATTTTATATTACTGGCAGGATGGACAGGTTATTACAACAAGACAACTTACGAATCGCTGGCGGCAATAAACCCATGGCTTCAGGAACCAACTTTTTTAAACGATACAAAGATCATAGAAGAATATGCTGGCTTCAAAGGCTCTGCAGGCAACCATTTCACTTACAACGCAAAAATTTCTTACCTGCAATTTACCAACCAACCTTTGTTCGTGAATGATACCATCACAGGAAAGTCTTTCCAGGTAGTGAATGAAGCAAGCATGAAAGACATCCGCGTACATGGCGAAATAGGCTACACTTTCCAGGAAAAGTTCTCTTTACTTGCAGGCGCAACATTCAATCAATACAACAGTTTGCAAACAAATCCGCAGCCTTGGGGCTTATTACCTACAGAAATTAACGGCTCGCTTCGCTGGGCTATATTTAAAGATGTACTTGTCAAAAGCGATCTGTATTTCTGGGATGGCGCTGAATACCGCATGCAGAATTTATCCGCAGGAAAACTAAGCCCCGCCCTTGATTTTAATGCAGGTATTGAATTTCCCATCTTCCCACGCTTCAATTTCTGGGCTCAGTTCAATAATATTTTCAACAATCAATACCAACGCTGGAATCAATATCCTGTTTTAGGTTTCAATGTTCTCGCAGGATTCATATATTCGTTCTCGCAAAACGTTACTACAAACAAGTCTTTAATGCCCCAATAGCAATTGAATAAAAATGCTTGATAAACTCTCTCAATACCTCATCTTGCATCAAAAAGCAAACCTGCCGGGCACCGGTGTTTTAACAGTTGAGCATTTACCTGCAAGGTTGGATTTTATAAACAAAACTTTGCACGCCCCACTACCTGTTATCCGTTTCCGAAGCGGTGGGGAAGAAGCAGATAATCATTTTTTTAATTTCGTTTCCGGCGGTTCTGGTGAAGATAAGGTAGCAGTTATCCGAAAGTTCAATGACGTCCTTTTCGACATCAAACAAAAATTGTCCTCGGGTGGCGAAATAGTCTTACCAAATATTGGAACACTTAAAAAAGACAGCGCCAACACTTATTCTTTTCAGCAGCAATTTTCTCCTGAAGACCTGTTGCCCATCGTTCCGGCTCTGCGCGTCATCCGCTCCAATGCACAACATACAGTGCTTGCCGGTGACACGGAACACACCAGCGCTCAGATGCAAAAATTGCTTGCAACAAAAACCCCAGTCAAAGACCGTTGGGTAACCTACGCCCTCCTTCTCGCTACAATGGGCGTTGCCGCTTTAGTGTATTATTATTTCACAAATAACTAATACTTCTTCCACATACATCGGTCACTCTTCAATATACACCCGTTTCACGCGTTGGCTGATGCTTGTTAAGACCTCATAAGGTATTGTGCCGCACCAGTCTGCAAATTGATGGATCGTTATGCTTTTCCCGATGATCTCCACCTCATCGCTTTCTTCCACATCTTCGATCTCAGTAACATCCACCATCACCATATCCATGCACACGCTGCCAATGACTGGTGCAAACTTCCCTTTAATAAAAACCTTGCCAATGCCATTCCCTAATCGCCTGCTAAAACCGTCTGCATAGCCGATTCTTATCGTTGCAATAACCGAATCTTTTTCAACCCTTCCCCTGCGGTTATAACCAATGGTATCGCCTGCTTTCACTTGCCGCAGTTGAGCAATAGTAGTCTTCAATGCGCCAACTGTTTGCAGCAAAAGTTTGTCTTCAAAAGCAGTATCAATGCCATACAACCCAATGCCAAGCCGCACCATATCAAACTGCATTTGTGGCTTCCTGAATATAGCAGCGGAGTTGGCAATATGCCTTATGAATGGATAATTGCAAACGCTTTCTAATTGCTCACAGCATCTTATAAAACTCTGCGCCTGCTGTTCCGTAAATGCATCTTCATTCCTGTCTTCGCTTGCTGCAAGATGGCTGAACACTGATTTAATAATGATGGAGTAGTTGCCTTTTATCATCTGCATCAACTGTGGCATATCGTTTTCTTCAAAGCCCAATCGATGCATGCCCGTGTCAAGTTTTATATGCACAGGATATTGCTGCAATCCTTGCCTGTTAAGGAATGCAGCAAAAGCATTAAAAATATTAAACGAAAATAATTCAGGCTCCAGGTTATGCTGCACAATTGTTTCAAAAGCCGCCTCATCCGCATTCAGCACAAGAATAGGCAGCGTAATTCCCGAATTGCGAAGGTCTACCCCCTCGTCCGCATAAGCAACAGCGAGATAGTCCACCTTGTGAAACTGCAGCACATTCGCCACTTCCGCGCTGCCACTGCCATAACCAAAAGCTTTCACCATCACCATCATCTTCACATTCGGTCGCAAAAGCTGTTGGTATTGTTTCAGGTTATGCGCAAGCGCGGTCAGGTTTATTTCCATCACTGTCTGGTGCACTTTCTGCTCCAACAGCGAAACGATCCGCTCAAAACCAAACACCCGAGCGCCTTTCAGCAGTATGGCCTCATTCCTGAAATGATTGGAACTGAATTGCTGAATAAAATGCTCCGTGCTTTGATGAAACTCCGCAATAGCAATTTTATCAAGCAAATGTTGGTGCCCTTTCCAGTATGGCCCAATAGCCACCACGCGGTTGATATGTTTCGTGTGCAAAATATCCGCAATGTTCTGGTACGTCTCTTCATTAAAACTCTCATGCAGGTCAGAGATGATCACCGTCTTTTGCGCATGTTGATGTTGCAGCAACAAAAAATCCAGCGCAATGTTGAACGAGTTAATATCAAAACTGTAACTGTCGTTGATCACCGCGCAATCATTGATGGCCTTGATAAGCTGCAGCCGCATATCCACTGCCTGCAAGGCTTTCATGCGTTGCTGTATCACCGCGCCATCCATTTCAAAATACAGCAGCACACACCAGCACACAATAGCGTTCTCCACAGACGCATCATCCGTGAACGGGATGGTGATGGATAACTCCTGCAATTCATAAGTGGCAGAGATCATCGTGCTGGCAGCCTGTTTTTCCGTTGCCTTTATTTGCAGCAATGCCTCCCCGCTTTTGCCATAGCTAAATACCTTGCAGGGCAGGCCCGCAATGGCTTCGCTGATGATCGCATCGTCCCCATTGCAGAACAATATACTTACCCCCTCAAACAACTTTGCCTTTTCCCTTGCCTTGGCAAGGTTGCTTGCAAAACCCTCTTTATGCGCCTCGCCGATATTGGTGAAAATGCCCATCGTTGGCTGAATGACATCCCGCAGCGCCTCCATTTCACCAGGCAGCGAAATGCCCGCTTCAAAAATGGCGAGCCCGTTTGTATCGCTCATTTGCCACACACTCAGCGGCACACCTATCTGCGAATTATAACTCCGCGGGCTCCGCACAATGTTCTGTTCCGGGCTCAGCAATTGATACAGCCATTCCTTCACGATCGTTTTGCCGTTGCTGCCCGTGATGCCGATAACAGGATAAGAAAACTGCGACCGGTGAGCCGCGGCCAGCCTTTGCAGGGCTTTCAGCGTGTCATCCACTTTCAAAAAGTTTGCATTGCCAAAGCGGGAAGCATCAAAATGCCGCTCTACCACAAAGTTCTTTACGCCGCGCTCCTGCACTTCTTTAATGAAATCATGGCCGTTCCTTCTTGCCGTTTGCAGGGCAAAGAACAGAGTGGTTTCAGGAAAAGCAATGCGCCTGCTGTCCGTGAGCAAATGGCTCACCTCAGCCTCCTGCCGGATGATAGCCTCAGCTTTTAAGATGGCCGCAATATGTTGAATGGAATAGTTCAATAGGGAAATGGTTTTTTGATATGATGGTGCAAAGTAAATTCATTCCAGAATAAAGCCAAATTGCGTTGGATAGGGTATGTATGGCAGAAAGTCATGCAGGGGATGAGGAAAGGGTGAAGT
>CAVYTF010000030.1:0-100283 GCA_963771435.1 uncultured Bacteroidota bacterium
AGTAAGTGAAAGGGTCGCTCCAGTAAATACTTTAGCCGCTCCAGTAAGTACTTTAGGCATTCCAGTAAGTACTTTAGCGCCTGCAGTATTTACTTTAGCGGCTCCAGTAAATACTTTAGCCGCTCCAGTACTTACTTAAGGCATTTCAGTAAGTACTTTACCGCCTGCAGTATTTACTTAAGGGCTAAAGTACTTACTGGAGCGGCTAAAGTATTAGCCCAAAAACTGAAAGTGTTACTATAAAGACCCGGGTAATGCATCGTCAATGGGGGATTGTTTAGGCACAAAGAGCAGCCTTTATTTAATAAACCGAACATTTGTCCTTTATTTCCCCCAATTCATCCCTCCTCATTGATAATTGCTCATTCACCCGCCTTTCCACCAGTTCTCCACAACCTGCGTTAAAACATGAAAATTTCGCCGCTTTTGCCCTATGTTCGCAGTTGATAAAAACAGGAAAAAGTTGCGATTAAAATCATTGGAGATAAAGGGTTTCAAAAGTTTTGCCGATAAAACGACCATCCTTTTTGACGAGGGTATCACGGGCATCATCGGCCCGAATGGCTGTGGCAAGAGTAATATTATTGACAGCATCCGCTGGGTGATAGGTGAGCAAAAAATATCTGCCCTGCGCAGCGAGAACCTGGATGCGCTGGTTTTTAACGGCTCCAAAACACGCAGCGCGAGCGGGCTTGCGGAGGTGAGCCTCACGTTTGAGAACACGCGAAATGTGCTGCCGACGGAGTTCACGACGGTTACCATAACGCGCCGGTTTTATAAAAACGGCGACAGCGAATACCGCCTCAACGACGTGAGCTGCCGCCTGAAAGACATCCATAACCTGTTCATGGATACGGGCGTGAGCAACGACAGCTATGCCATCATAGAGCTGGGCATGGTGGAGGACATCATCAAAGACAAGGACAACAGCCGCCGCCGGATGCTGGAACAGGCCGCGGGCATCACCATCTATAAAACGCGCAAAAAGGAAGCGAAAAAAAAGCTTGACCTGACGGAACAGGATCTGGCGCGCATTGAGGATGTGCTGTTTGAGATAAACAACCAACTGAAAATTGTGGAGAGCCAGGCGAAGAAGGCGGAGAAATATTATGAGATAAAAAAAGATTACCGAACGGTGTCCATCGAGCTGGCAAAAGCAGGGCTGGAAGGCTTTAACGAAACCTACAAAACGCTGAACAAACAGCAGGAGGAAGAGCTGAACAAAAAGATGCAGCTTGAGGCGGAGATAGCGACGGAAGAGGCGGCCATTGAACAGGAAAAGTTGGGGTTTATTGAAAAGGAAAAGGCGTTGCAAACGATGCAGCACCAGTTTAACGAGCTGCAGCAAACCATAAAAGAAAAGGAGAACGGGAAGAATCTTGCTGCGCAGAAGCTGCAATACCTGAAAGAAAAAGAAAGTACCCTGAAACAATTTGCCGATAAGGCCGAGGGGCAGCTGAAAAGCACGGGCGACTCGATTCTTTATACGCAAAAACAATTGGACGAACAGGAGGCGAAACTGCAACTGCTGCAACGATCGTTTGATGCAGCGAGGAGTTCGCTGGATGATAAACGCAAAGTTTTTGACGGAAAAAGAGCAGAAGTGGATCTGCTGCGCAATAAATTTCAGCAGGTGCAGCGCAACCAGTTTGAAGCGGAAAAGAAGGTGGCGGTTGCGGATACTTCCATCCAAAACCTGCAGCGCAGCCAGCAGCAACTGAACGAAGAAAAGCAAAACAGGCAACAGCAACTGGAGCAGGCGGCGGCAGAACTTACGGAAAAAGAAAAGCAGTTGGAAGAAAGGAAGGCTGTGTTGCAGCACTTGCAGGAAACGAACGACAAAGCAAAAGAACAGATACTGGAAACGCAGGCTCAATTGGAATTGCTGCGCAATAAGCTGGCGGAAGAAAACCGCTGGCTGGATTCAAAACGCAATGAGCACGCGTTGCTTAAAAGCCTGATAGATTCAATGGAAGGTTATCCTGAAAGCATCAAGTTCCTGCATAAAAACGCCAATTGGAACTTTGCTTCGCCGATACTGTCGGATATTTTGTACGTGCAGGAAGAATATCGAGTTGCAGTAGAGAATGTGTTGGAGCCGTATTTGAATTATTATGTGGTGAATAACCTGGAAGAAGGCCTGAAGGCTGTGCATTTGCTGGACGAAAAGAAGAAAGGAAAGGCGAATTTCTTTATGCTGGATAAGCTGAACGGATGGAAAAATGACGGACAACAGCCGGCAAATACGCTGAAGGCGATGGATGTGATCGAGGTGGACGATAAATATTATAAGCTGGCGCAATACCTGCTTGGGAATGTGTTTATCGCTGAAAATGATGAGGCTATAGAAAACTCAGAGGGGGCAGTAGTTTTGGAAAAGAACGGAAAGTTTGTTAAAGGGAAATATACTTTAAGCGGTGGCAGCATCGGGCTGTTTGAAGGGAAAAAGATAGGCCGTGCAAAGAATCTTGAAAAGATACAGGATGAAATTATCATCCAGGAAGCGGTTGTGAATGCCTTAAAAAAGGAGATACAGAAAAAGAATAACGAAGTGATAGGGTTTAATGAACAATTAAAAGAGGGGGCAATACGACAAACACAAAATGAAATTAACCAGCTTATTAATAATGTGTTTGCGGCAAAGAATAAGATAGAGAATTTGCAGGCAGCACAATCAGCTTCGCAGAAACGATTGCTAGAAACAGAAAGCCGTTTGAAAGCCGAATTTGAAAATATAGCTGCAACTCGTGCATTGTTGGTAGAACTCAATACTTTGCTTGAAGGATCTTCCGACGCATTGAAATTGGCAGAAGGTGAGTACCAACATACCGAGCAGGAATATAATAAGGCATCTGGAGCTTATAACGAGAGCAATATGCAGCTTATACGGCATCAGAACACTATCAGCGGATTGAAGCAAGAGCGTATTTTCAAGCAAAA
Source organism: uncultured Bacteroidota bacterium (assembly GCA_963771435.1). GTDB lineage: Bacteria > Bacteroidota > Bacteroidia > Chitinophagales > Chitinophagaceae > CAVYTF01. The sequence continues at coordinate 2,941 of CAVYTF010000030.1, forward strand.
CCAGTTGAATGACCTGCGCAAACAGATTGAAACAAATACGCAGCAGCTAAAGGAAACAGTGGAAGAAATTATTACCAGCCAAAAGATTTTGTCAGAAGCAGATGAGTCATTGCTTCATTTGCTGCGCAAAAAAGAAGCGGAAGAAAAACTGTTGAACGAAACTGAAAGGGGTTATTATGAAATGCGCAATGCCCTGCAGGAAAAAGAGACGGCACTGCGCAGCAAGGCAAAGACAAAGGAACAGATCGAGCATTTGTTTGGAGAGATAAAAGACCGGCTCAACGACCTGAAACTGAAGCTTGCCGGAATGAAGGAAAGATTGTTGGTTGAGTTTAAGGTAGAATTAGACGCCATCATTGATGAACCAAGGGCAACAGAAACGCCGCTGGAGGAGTTGCAGGCTTCGGCAGACAAAATGAAGAAGCGCCTTGAAAATATCGGGGAAATAAACCCAACGGCTATCGAGGCTTTTACAGAAATGAAAAAGAGGTACACTTTCATTGCAGAACAAAAGAATGACTTGGTTAATGCAAAAGAAAGTTTGCTGCAAACGATTCAGGAAGTGGAGTTGATCGCTAACCAGCAGTTTCTTGATACTTTTAATAAAGTTCGTGAGAACTTTCAAAAAGTATTCAAGGCATTGTTTACGGAAGAAGACACTGCAGATATGATCGATGGAGAACCCTGAAAACCTCTCTGAAACAGGGATCGATATCATTGCAAAGCCCAAGGGGAAGCGGCCTTCTTCCATTAATCAATTAAGCGGAGGCGAAAAAACATTAACTGCAACGGCACTCTTGTTTGCTATTTATCTTATCAAGCCTGCGCCTTTTTGTATACTTGATGAAGTGGATGCACCACTTGACGATGCTAACATCGGAAAGTTTACAAATATGATAAAACAATTCAGCGAAAACTCGCAGTTTATCATTGTTACTCACAATAAACAAACAATGGGCGCAGTGGACGTTATTTATGGCGTGACCATGCAGGAAGCGGGCGTAAGCAAATTGGTTCCTGTTGATTTCAGAACTTTAAATTAGATTATATACCTGTAAATTCAGATCTTGACAAAAATTGTGATCATACTTTACCTTGTTGTTTTTAGCTTATATGTTTTATTTAGCCGCCAACCTGATTTTTTTGACGGGGAAAAAACAACAGGAACTATTCATTTTGTAAAAACTAATAACCAAATAATTCCCAAAGCAAATTTTGCTGTTGGCAAAACAAATTACAGCGTTGATGTTAATTATATTTTCAGGACATTTTCAGAAGGGGAAAAGGTGGCGGTTATTTATGATAACCAGGACCCAAAAAATGCAGCATTGTACAATATTTGGGGTTATTGGTTACGCTGGCAGGAGCTCGTTTTCTCTCTTGTTTTAGTGATAGGTCTATTCCAGGTGGCTATGCAAATAACAAATAACCCTACACCCGAAGCCTTATTACAGGAACTTGAAGGAAGGAAACGGGTGAAGAAAAAAAAGTATAGTGATTGAGTTTTCGCAACTTTAAAATTAGAACAGAAAAATAAGGGCACCCCGCTCTGCGAGGCACCCTATTAACCCTGCTGCATAAGAAAAAGATGAAATATCTTAAAGGTGCTTTTTGCTTATTTGTATTGTAGACTTTCACTGGAACAAAGGGTTTAAAATAAAAATAAAAATATTTTTTTAATCGAGCAACCTTGCAATTTTTCCATTTGCACCAGCAAGAAAAACAGCATTCCCCTTTTTAGCTTTTTGGCAAACATGAAAACTTTGGTTGGAGATTAATTGCCAGTTTTTACCACCATCCTCACTTATATCAATTCCGCTCGTGCCGCAGGAAATTAATTTATTTGAAGTGATGTAAGCCACACAGCTTCTATAACCATGAGGAGAAGTTTGAGGTTTGACCCATGAATCTCCATGGTTAAAAGAAAGAGCGCAATTACCAGTTGTGTCTTTGTCATTTGAAAAATCGCCCCCAACAACAGCAAAATATTTTTCTTTCCATGTACTTATAGAATTTGCTCCAGTCGTTTCCTTGCCTTGTATCATTTGCAATATCTCCCCGCCTAAACCATTCATTATTTCAGTTTGTTTACCACCAGATATAATCAGGTAATCTCCATTTTTTTTTAATAAAATATTTGTACCGCTTGCAGCAAAACAAGCTTCTCCACTGTAATCAATAGGTGCGACAAGGAGCTTAGTTCCCTTGTTCCAATTTTCGCCATTATCAAACGTAATTGCTAAAAAAAACCTTTCTTTAATTGGGTCGCCAATCACAATTCCGAAATTTTTATTTTGAAAATCCATCGCATCTAAAAACATTCCTTTGGTTGTGTCTTCAAATACTTTGTACCAGTTCTTACCTCCATCTTTAGTTTTTAGAATAATAGCCGGTTCTGCAACTGCCAATATTAATGCCGTATTAGCGTCAAAAGCTTCTATATCCCGGAAATCACGCTTTTCATAACCCGCAACGGTAAGCCATTCAAATGTTTTGCCTCCATCAAGGCTTTTTGCAACTGTGCCATTGCTGCCACTTGCCCAAATAATATTATTGTTTACAATGCTTAATCCACGAAGCGAAGTATTATGGCCGCTGTCCAATACTGTTATTCTTTCTTGCTGTGCAAAAATCATATTAGAAGAAAGCAGGAGTAAAAAGAAAGTGATTGTTTTCATGAAATTATTTATTCTATTTTGCTGAGGTGAGGTATTCAACTAATTTAGTGCAAATTATTGTTTCCTTGAAATCTATCCTAACAGAACAGCAATTGAATTTGAGCGTAAAACGTTTGGCGCATCAAATTGTTGAAAATCATCTTGGACTGCACAATACGGTGCTCATTGGTATGCAACCACGAGGCATTTTTCTCAGCGATAGAATCGTTAATGAGTTAAAGACCTTTCCCAATATTTCGGGTATCAGTTACGGTAAACTTGATATTACTTTTTACCGCGATGATGTGCGCAAAAGCCTCCATCTCGCCAATAAAACCAATATTGATTTTAGTATTGAAAATAAAACTGTGATCATTATTGACGATGTGCTTTGGACGGGTAGAACTATTCGTGCAGCGCTAGACGCACTGCTTGATTTTGGGCGCGCCTCAAAAGTGGAATTATGCGTGCTCATCGACCGACGCTTTAGCCGCCAACTTCCTATTCATGCAGATTATGTAGGAAGAACAATTGATACATTTCCTGAACAAAAAGTGCTGGTTCACTGGAAGGAAAAAGATGAGAAAGATGAAGTAGTGCTGGTTTGAACATAGTTAATAGCAGGTAGCCTGTATTGATTTTTAATTTTAATTCATAATTCTTAATTATCACCTCTATCTTTGATTTTTAATGAGATTATCTACTCCACATTTGCTGGGTATCAAAGACCTCACTAAAGAGGACATTCAATTAATTCTTTCCACTGCTCAGGATTTCAAAGATGTTTTACAAAGGCCGGTTAAAAAAGTTCCGTCGCTGCGGGATATAACCATCGTTAATCTTTTCTACGAAAATTCAACGAGGACGAGGATATCTTTTGAACTTGCTGAAAAAAGATTAAGTGCGGACACCCTGAATTTTACTGCCAGTGCCTCTTCGGCTGCAAAAGGAGAAACATTGCTCGACACGGTGAACAATATCCTCAGCATGAAAGTAGATATGGTAGTGATGCGCCATAGTGCCAGCGGAGCGCCACATTTTCTTGCCAAACATATTTCATCAGCTATAGTAAATGCAGGAGATGGCATTAATGAACACCCCACGCAGGCATTACTGGATGCCTTTTCCATGCAGGAAAAAACCGGGAAACTGGAAGGCTTAAAAGTTGCTATTGTGGGTGATATCATGCATAGCCGCGTTGCCCTAAGCAATATCTACCTGCTTTCAAAAATGGGTGCTGAAATTATGGTGGCCGGCCCCCCAACATTAATCCCGAAATATATTGAAGAAGCGCTAAATGTAAGGGTAGAATACAACTTAAAAAAAGCCCTGCAATGGTGCGATGTGGCTAATGTTTTACGCATACAATTAGAACGGCAAAACCAGCCATTGTTTTCTTCTTTGCGGGAGTATAGTATTGCTTACGGTATCAATAAAAGATTGCTTGAGAGCCTCGGAAAAGAGATTGTCATCATGCATCCGGGGCCTATCAATCGCGGAGTGGAATTGGACAGTGATGTAGCAGACGGCCCTTATTCCATCATTCTTAACCAGGTGGAAAATGGAGTGGCCGTAAGAATGGCCGTATTGTATTTATTAGCAAACAGGGAAAACTAAACTATCACAACAATGGAGCGTATTTGTTTATTCCCTGGCACATTTGACCCTGTTACTCTTGGGCATGTTGATATTATCAACCGCGCCTTGCCATTATTTGATAAAATCTTCGTAGGTATCGGTATCAATTCTTCCAAGCAACCCATGTTTGACGCTGCACAAAGAATGGAATGGTTCAAGGAAATCTATAAAAATGAAACTCGTGTGGAAAGTGTTGTGTACGAAGGCCTCACCATCAACTTTTGCAAAGAGGTTGGCGCCCGGTTTATTTTGCGCGGCATCCGCTATGTAAGCGATTTTGAATATGAAAAAACAATTGCAGACGCCAACCGCGCGCTTGACAATACCATCGAAACCGTTTTCCTCACCGGCGAGCCAAAATATACTTCCGTTGCCTCCACCATTGTGCGGGATATTTTAAGGAACAACGGCAATGCATCCCCCTTTCTTCCGGAAGCCGTAATTCAATCACTCAAAAAGAATAAATAGAGGCAGTTCATCAATCATTATCAATTATTAATTCTCAATTATCAACTAACCATGAGCATCTGGTTCAACCCAAATATTTCAATTGACCAATTCCCGCATTGGGATAAGGACACCCTTGTTGAACACATTGGCATTAAATTTATTGAAATAGGCCCTGACTTTCTCAAGGCCTCCATGCCTGTTGACAACCGCACCAAACAAACTTACGGCCTTCTGCATGGTGGCGCATCAGTGGCTTTGGCTGAAACCATTGGCAGCATTGCTTCGGTGCTGGTCATTGACCCCGAAAAATTTATTTGCGTTGGCCTGGAAATAAACGCCAACCATGTGCGCAGCGCAAAAGATGGTTTTGTCATCGCCACCTGCACACCTTTGCACATTGGCTCTACCACCCATGTTTGGGATATTAAAATTCACGATGAAAAAGAAAGATTGGTTTGCATCAGCCGCATAACCGTCGCCATTTTAAAGAAGCAGCTACTCTCCGTGTAAATATTTTTTAATTATCTCCACAATATTCGGGTAGGTATTTTCCAAAAACTTGCCCAGGTCTTTTTCCTTCACCCATTTTATCTCCGTAATATCTTCTTCCGTTTGCGGAATTAATTTTTGGCTGCCCTTCACTTTCATTTTATACCAGTGCGCTTCTTTCACCACATTGCGGCCGGAGTATTCGTCAAAATAAGCATGGTTGGTAATGCCCACCAGCTTGCCCAGCTTTAAATTCTTCACGCCAGTTTCTTCTTGCACCTCCCGCACGGCGCAGGCCTCAATGGTTTCGCCTTTGTCCAGCTTGCCTTTGGGCAGGTCCCAAAACCCGCGGCGGAATATCATCAGCAACTCTTTCTTTTCATTAAACACCAACCCTCCCCCCGCTATTATTTTTTTCATACACGAATAAACACAAATTTTCTCCAACTAATTGCAATCTCAAACAAAATTGCTTTTACTTTCGTTGCATGACGCAAAATCAAATAGCCATCGCCGAAAAATTACTGGAAGTTGGCGCCGTAAAACTCAATCCCGCGCAACCCTTCACGTGGGCAAGCGGCTGGAAAAGCCCCATTTACTGCGACAACCGCAAAATGCTCTCCTTTTCCGCAGCGCGCGGCCTCATCAAAAGCGAAATGTGTCGCATCCTTGCCGAAAAATTCCCTGATGCCCACATGCTTGCCGGCGTAGCCACCGCAGGAATTGCCTGGGGCGCCATGGCCGCCGACCAGTTGCAGTTACCTTATATATATGTGCGCCCGAAACCAAAAGAGCATGGCCTCGGCAACCAGATTGAAGGTTTTTATGCGGGCGGCGAAAAAGTGGTGGTCATCGAAGACCTCATTTCCACCGGCAAAAGCAGCCTGCAGGTGGTGGATGTGCTGCGCGCCGCCGGGGTGCAAGTGGCCGGCATGGTGTCCATTTTTAATTACGGCTTCCCCCTTGCCGAAGAAAATTTCGCCAAAGCCGGCGTCCCTTTCTTTTCCTTAACCAATTACGAAACGCTCATCCAGCTCGCCATCGAAAAAAACATCGTTCAACAGCAAACCGAAGCCATTTTGCTGCAATGGAAGAATAACCCGGCGGAGTGGGGGAGGGAATGAGGCATATAAGTGATGAAGCATGACAAAACTAATTTCTAAAATTCAATATAAAAATTTTGAAGCTGGGGAGTTTGTTGAAGTTCAGGAACGTAACTACGACGATACAATTCTATTAATCGAGGATTTTCCCTGGAATCAGCAAAGAGATAAGATAGTAATTGACCTGACCAACCCTTCCATAACTATTGAAGGGCAAAATAATGACTTCCTGAAGTATGCTTTATTTTTTAATCAGAAATATGTGATTCATTATTTTAATGAAGCCCAGGTTCTTTTTACCAAAAGCTTTGTTGATTTAAAAGATGGATATGAATATGTAAAAAATTTTTTTGACCAACCAATCTTTGATACGACTGATTTTAAGAAAGAAACCACATGGCTGCAGTATAATTTAAAACATTTCGTAACGCAGGACTTTAATTATGTCCTGACAAAAAAATCAATTAGAAATTACTTGCTATCAACAAGCGGGATGAACTTTGCTATAGGAATTTTGTTTCTTATTCTTATTATAGAAGGGCTAAACTCAATTAATCCTATTGGAGTAATTGCACTTTTATCTATAATGTTTCTTGTGGGTGGAGGATTACACTTAATTCTTTTCTTTAATTATTATAATTATGTGAAGGATGAAATATTGATAATGTCAAAAGGCAACGACACCTTTTATTTTGGCAATATTAATGATCCTTTAAAATATGACAAGAAGGACATATTGCAATACACTACAATTAAAACACATGGTATGCCTGATCAATTTGCAGGATTTGCCATTATAGAAATAGAATTTAAAAATGGAACAGTACTAAAAATCCCAAACCTTTTGGTCAACTATACTGCTTTGGAAGATAAATTATTTGAATACCCAAGAATTGACAAAAACAAGTTCCCGTATTTGAGATTATAATTAAACACTTTTATCCAGCTAGCCATCGAAAAAAACATCGTTCAGGAGCAAACCGAAGCCATTTTGCTGCAATGGAAGAACAATCCGGCGGAGTGGGGGAGGGAGTGAGGTAAAAGATGGCAGAGAAGGTGTCAGCTAAATAATCCAAATTTTGGTGAAATAATCAGTTTATAACCCGATTGTAACTGCCGCGAACGTGGCTATAACAAAAGCGAACGCGGCAGTAACAAAAGACAACGCGGCTCTTGCCAGGGTTAACGCGGCTGTTATAAAAGCGAACGTGGCTGTAACAAAAGTGAGCGCGGCAGTAACTGTAGGTAACACGGCAATAACAAAAGCGAACGCGGCTGTAACGGCGGGCAACGCGGCAGTAACAAAAGCGAACGCGGCAGTTACTGCGGTGTACGCGGCAGTTAGAATCACGTCTTCGGCGGGTATAATTGTGCCTTTATTGCTCTTTTTCACCAATGAATAAATAAGAATGGTGTTGGGGAGGAAGGGAAAGAGCGGCGAAATTTGTAATAATAAAAAAGTCGTAGAATTATATTTGCAGGATTAAATAAATTTTCATAATCAATGCAAACAGAACCTGATTTATCAAGCATAAAGTTAGAAAGCTTTATAGACGCGGCTATATTGACTCATGGTTTTACACAATATAAGCGGGACTATTATTTTCATATTGAAACATTGTGGCAAAAAGAAAACTACGCTGGTCAATACATTGTTTATTTTAAACACTGCTACGATTTGACGTATGAGTCAACAGGCAGCAGAGAAACCTTACTCAAATCTTGGGATGATTGTTTTATCAATTACAAAGACTGGGAAGATGTAGGTGAACCCGAAGGTTATGTTTGGGGGACAAATTGGGCAATTGCCTATCCTGGTTTTTCAAGTATTCCTAACTCTATAAAAGCAAAAAAGTGGACAGATAAATTAGGAAAAGAAATGCAAGAAGTGATGGTTGAATCTGAAATTTTTAAAATAAATCTAATTTATCAAGACTGGACGATTAAAAAATTAAATAATGATACAAACCTAATTAGTCAAGTATTATCTCCATTTAATAACTCCCTCAACACCGACCCACCAAAACCTAATCCCTTTATTCAAGAACACAAACTATAGGGAGCACAAAAAAGGGCAGTCCTTGCCCGAACTGCCCTTTCTTTTTTATAATAAAAATCATCAATTTCCCTGTGCCGCTTCAGACACATGTTGCCATTCATCCCAGGTGGCAATGCGGCTTTTGTATTCTTCTTTAGCCAAATGCAAAGGCATTTCACCAAGAAATAACCTCAACGGCGGCTTATCTGAATCTACAACTTTCAGTATGGCTTCGGCAGTAGCTTCAGGTGTACCGCGCTTCATCCGCCCACGAAAGGAAGCTATTTTTTCCTTTACGGCATGATAAGCCGGGTTCTGCTTGCTGTGAACAGCGGAGCTGCCCGCCCAATCAGTAGTGTAACCCGCCGGTTCAATAATGGTAACATGAATGCCAAACTCTTCCACCTCCTTGGAAAGCGCCTGCGAAAAACCTTCCAGCGCCCATTTGGATGCGTGGTACATGCCCAGGTTTGCAAAAGCAATAATGCCGCCAATGCTCGACACCTGCAGGATATGCCCGCTTTTTTGGTCGCGCATAATGGGCAAAGCCGCCTGCGTTACCCATAGCGCGCCAAACACATTTGTTTCAATCTGCGCGCGCGCTTCCTGCTCGGTCACTTCTTCAATGGCGCCAAACAAACCATAGCCCGCATTGTTGACCACCACATCAAGGCTGCCAAAATGTTCATGCGCTTTTTTCACTGCTTCAAAACAGGCGTCATGATTGGTTACGTCCAGCCGCAGCGGCAAAACGTTGTCGCCATAAGTGTCAACTAATTCTTTCAGAGTGCCGGTGTCGCGCGCCGTTGCTGCCACTTTATCGCCGCGTTTCAAAGCCGCTTCAGCCCAAACCCGCCCGAAGCCACGTGAGGCCCCGGTAATAAACCATACTTTGTTACTCATTGATTCTTTGATTTAGATTATTTAAATATTGGTAAATGGAAAGACTATTTGATTCATCATTTTTTATACCAATTATAAATTCGGTTCAATTGTCAGGATGAAGAAATCCTATCGATTGGTGTCTCACCAATCGAAATATGCATGTAAGAATCAAACCCATCTTGTCAGGATGAAGAAATAATTTATTTTCGCTTCATGAAAAAAATTGTTTCTCTTTTAGCCGCGATGATGGTTTTTTATACAGCCAACGCGCAAGTGATGCAGGCCGCGCCTGTATGGTCAACCATAAGTATTCCGCAACTGAAATGTTGGGAATGTAAAGACCGGCTTGATATATTTCTCCAGGGTGTAACCGGGCCAAACAGCGACGGCGGCATTATTAAATGGACCCCTAACATGAACACTGCAACACTAAAGATTCAATACTATCCTGACAGGATAACGCTTGCTTACATAAAAACAGAAATTGCTAATGATGGCTTTGATGCAGATACTGTGCTGGCTGATGCGGATGCTTATAAAACTTTGCCTGCCATCTGCAAAAGAAAACTGGACGGTGGCGGCCAGAAAAAAGGTTCACCTCCTTGCAGCCTTTCACCCGAAGACCGCCAGTAATCCCGTTTATTGTCTTTCTCCAAAAAGGAGGCTACCAATACGTACCATGTTGCTGCCTTCTTCAATAGCCATTTTGTAATCGCTGCTCATGCCCATGGAGAGGGTTTGTAGTTTGTAGTTTGTAGTTTGTGGTTGGGCGTATTTATCAAAAATGGTTTTTAGATTATTGAATTCATTGCGCACTTTGTTTTGGTCATCAGTGAAAGATGCCATTCCCATAAAACCTTTTATTGAAACATGTTTCATTGCCGAATTGTCAAATTGACTAATTATCTCATTGAGTTCTTCTTCATTCAATCCAAACTTTGTTTCTTCCTGGGCGATATAGATTTGTAATAAACAATCAATTATCCTTTGCTGTTTCACGGCCTGTTTGTTTATTTCCTGTAACAGTTTCAGGCTGTCAACACTGTGAATCAAATGCACAAAAGGAGCAATTATTTTCACTTTATTGCTTTGCAGGTGGCCGATAAAATGCCATCGTATATCTTTTGGCAATGCAGTCTGTTTATCAACCAATTCCTGTACATAGTTCTCGCCAAAATCGCGCTGGCCAAGTTCATATAAAACAAGAATATCTTCAAGAGGTTTTGTTTTGCTCACTGCCACAAGCGTGACATGCTGTTGCTGCAATTCCTTTGAAATATTTTTATAAGCGTCAGGCTTAACCGGCATAGTTTAATTATTCTTCAAAGCTAAATATTCCAATAACAAAGCGTCGTTGTAAGCGGGGCAATAATGGTAAAACAATCCCATATCATTCATCAACAAAAACTTCTTTTCGCCGCTTTGCAAATAGGAAGGGATATTGCCGATAAAAAAAGGCATATCATTTTTTTCAATGACCCTTTCAATTTTATTCTCTTCAGGAAGCGTAATGGCCGGAGCGTTATAACCCCATTTCATGATAGCGGAACATAAGATTATTTTCTCCAGCACATTATCCGTCGCAGCAAATTCATTTACAGCATCTGCAATAAGATTCGGCTTCATCGCTTCCAGTTCAGGTATTGGTTTGATGCTCATCAGCCTTGCGAGGTGGTATAAAATGATGGAAGTTCTTCCGTAATAAGGTGAAACTTCCAAAGAATGATTGATAAAATCCTCATTCTTTATTGCAGTAATAATAACATTCAGGCTGGCGCTGTCTGCTGCTGTCCATTTGATGTTATGGGTTTGCACAAAACTCAACACGTTGCTCATCACACAAACATCAAACACCACAGGAAACTTTTTTCCAAACCAAACAGAATAAGCGGGGATATTTTGATAAGCCGCCTCATCAATCTTTACCTTATTGCTGTCGCAGTTTATATAATGCTGCATCAGTTGATGTACCGCCTCAGCGTCAGAATCATCAGCGCCCAACGCAAAAAGCGATAAAACCGTATCATCCATATCATCCGGCAGGTTGGGGGTCTTTTTTACAAAATGTATCCATTTGGTATAAGGAAAAACAAACGTGGAATCTGTTCGCCAAAAGTTATAAGTGTCGCGGCCTTTCTGATTTTTAAAATGGGAGAACGTTTCGCGGGAAGCGTCAAGCATTTCATCCACCAGCCGCTGATTATTTTCCGAAAGACTAGGTTTTATATTCTTCAGCGTATAACCAATAAGCCCGTTATAAAATATATTATTGTCTTTTTGATGGTTGCTGAAATGCTCGTCATTAGAAATATAAGAAGGGAAAATGCCTTTTATAAAAAAAGCATCGGTTGTCATTTGTTGCGCAGCAATTCTTTTAACCAAAAAATTCGTCAGGCTGTCTTGAGAGAAGGATGGGAGCGCAAAAAGTAAAAAACAAAAAGTAAAAAGCAAAAAACGTGAATTGGCCATATTTTTCACTTTTTACATATCAGTTTTTATTTCTCACTTCAAAATACTTCGCCCTATTACAATGCGCTGCACTTCGCTCGTGCCTTCATATATCTGCGTAATTTTTGCATCGCGCATCATGCGTTCTACATGATATTCTTTTACAAAACCATAGCCGCCATGTATCTGCACCGCTTCGGTGGCTGTCCACATGGCGGTTTCGCTGGCGTAAACTTTCGCCATGGAAGAGCTGAGCGTAAAATCAATATCATTGTCCTTTTCCCAAGCTGCTCTTAAACAAAGCAGGCGGGAGGCATCAATGCGCGTGGCCATATCTGCCAGTTTGAATTGTATCGCCTGGTGGTGCATCATCTCCTTGCCAAAAGCCCTGCGTTCTTTTGAATATTTCAGCGAAAGTTCATAAGCACCGCTTGCGATGCCCAGCGCCTGCGAGGCAATGCCGATACGCCCGCCTGCCAAAGTCTTCATCGCGAAACTGAAACCGAAGCCATCCTCGCCAATGCGGTTTTCCTTCGGCACTCATCACATCGCTGAACATCACGGCCGTAGTATCGCTGCCGCGGATGCCCAGCTTATTTTCCTTTGCGCCAACCGTCACTCCCGGCCAGTTCCGTTCCACAATAAATGCGTTGATGCCACGGCTTCCTTTGCTCACGTCCGTTTGTGCCATCACGAGGTAAACGCTGGCCGTGGAGCCGTTCGTTATCCAGTTTTTTGTTCCGTTCAGAAGGTAATGGTCGCCTTTGTCTTCTGCCGTTGTGCGCTGGCTGGTGGCGTCGCTGCCCGCTTCAGGTTCGCTCAGCAAAAAAGCGCCGATGTACAGTTCGCCATCCTTTCTGCCCTGCGCCACGGGCACGAGGTACTTTTGTTTTTGCTCCTCCGTGCCAAATTTGCCCAGCCCCCAGCTTACCAAACTGTTGTTCACGCTCATGCAAACGCTCACGCTGGCGTCAATTTTACTAATTTCCTCCATCGCCAAAACGTAGCTCACCGTATCCAGCCCGCTGCCGCCATATTCTTCGGGGATCATCATGCCCATAAAGCCAAGTTCGCCCAGCTTCATCACCTGTTCTTTTGGAAATTTCTGTTTTTCATCCCGTTCGATCACCCCGGGAAGGCATTCTGCTACAGCAAAATCCCGCGCCGACTGCTGGATCATCAATTGTTCTTCTGTAAAATCAAAGTTCATGGTGAATAATTTGGGGGCAAAATTAAGCTAATAGGGTATTGAGCAGTTAGGAAAATGGAAAGATCATTTTTTATGCCAAAATACCCTTCGCCGGGTTTTTTTATAGCGCTTCAAATATAAAATACCGTATAAATACGGTAACCCGCACCGTATAAATACGGTACCCTCTCCGTATAAATACGGTAACCCTCACCGTATAAATACGGTAAAAAATACCGTATAAATACGGTAGTTTAAGAAATAAGCCCCTTCTAACTTTGCAAAATGTTATCAGGAACAAAAAGAGGTTTTGAAAGAGTAAGAAGAAGATCTTAAAAATTTTGTGGAGTTTCTAAAGGCCTTAGAAACCTTTCTAAAGAGCTTAGAAACCTTTCTAAAAGGCTTAGAAACCTTTCTAAAGAGCTTAGAAACCTTTCTAAAGGGCTTAGAAACCTTTCTAAGAGTCTTAGAAACCTTTCTAAAGCGTTTAGAAACCTTTCTAAAGAGCTTAGAAACTCTTTAAAATGGCTGAAAATATTAGCTTAATGGCGTATAAACATTTTTTAATATTATAAAAATCAATTAGTTACATTTTTTCATTTAATCATTAAACAAAAAACAAGTACAATGGAAACTTTTATTGAAAAACAAGAACTCGCTTTTAATGACCAGTTAGACGGTTTTTGCGATGAAATTGACGATTATGCTACTCCGCTCAATTTAGATACTGGTAAAATTAAAAACCTGCAAGGCACAAACGACCTTGTGCAGTTTGTGTACAGGGCAACTGAAAATGCACAAAAATATGCACACGATATGGTGGCATATAAAAGCCTGCTTCGGTTTGGCATAGGCAAAGAAGTGCTGGGCGATGTGCCTGTGCCGCCGGTTTACTCGGTTTTGCCACCGCCCGTAACCAGCGCGAACGCCCGCGGGCAGTTTGCAGACCTGATACAGGATTGTGTGAACAGCGGAAATTTAACTACTAACATTGGGCAGGCGCTTGGCATTATTAAACCCGCAACTGTGTTTGACCCGCAAGCCGGCACACCCGTGCTTAAGGTGACCCTTGCGCAGGGAGGCCATCCATTACTACATGCTAATATGAGCGGCTACGAAGCTTTTCAAATTTGGAGAGACAGCAACGATGGCAAAGGCTATCTACAGGTGGGCACGAGCCTGCACCCGGATTATCTTGACCTTTCGGCGCTGCCATTAGGTGGCGTAGCAACTGCATGGAAATACAAATTGATCTATGTGTACAAAAACCAGCAGGCCGGGGCGTGGAGCAATGAAGTAGTTATCTCTGTATATGGGAATGTGTGATTTTTAATTATTGTTTGCTTGCGCAAACGCGATCGGAGAGAGGGGTTTGCGCAAGATTTTTTGTAGATTGTGGGGGAAAGATGAAATTTTATGAGAATACTCGTTACAATTACATTAATACTTATTTCTTTTTCTATACAAGCGCAAATTACTGAGATAAAGCCTGCAAATAATAATGCAAAAGATACAGTAGTTGATTTTAAAAATCAGGGCGAGCAGGAAGATCATGAGGCAAAACAGCTATTTGAAAAACATCATAATAAAGAGCATTTTAAAAGATTCAAGGGAAATGTGATAGTGAATAAAGACAGCTATTCTTATGATGGAAAAGTTTTTGAAATATATGATCTGGATTCAAGTTTTAAACCCATATTTTCCGAAGGAATTTTATATCCAGCCATGATGGACAGCAGTCAACCTCCTTTTAAAAGAAATAAAGCAATGAAACTTCTGAACAAAATAGCAGTATCAGATACATTGTTTGCAAAAACGCTAAAAGAAATGTATAAATGGTTTGAAAATAATCCTTTAATAATTTCAAATTTCGAAGAGTTTAAATTTTTAGACTCCTCATGCAAACAAAAAAAATTTAGATTTTGGTTAAATGAAAAGCATCAGTTAAATCCCCAGGTTTTCTTAATTGAACTAACAAATAAGCATGCAACAGATAAAACAGATTTGAAAACTTTTATAGATGGTTCTGTATTGACTTTTTTCAAACCTGCATGGATTATAATATAATTATCAATTTAAAATTTGGTTTATTCTTTTTAGCTATCAGGTATAGAATTTGCTAATATTTGAAAAAAAAAACGATCTCGCTGTATCTCTTTTCTTCTTCTTCACATTAATATTTTAAGGAAAACCGCCGAAAATCCTTTATTAAAAGAGTAGGCAAAAAAATACCCCGCTGTATGTCTAACGAAAACGAAAACGCTGCCCCAGAAAAAAAACCCTGTGGCTGCTCAGGCGAACTGCACCTGCCTGAAATAAACAAATTGTGCGAAGCTCCAACGCCCATGCCCTGGGTGGAATGTAATAACTGCATGAAGTTTTATGTGGTTACTGATATTTATAAACAGGGCACCATTTCGCTGAACGATGGCCCGTCCACCAACGATTTTCAAACGCCTGTTACGGTTGAGTTTGAGATCACCTACGAATTCTCGCTTTGCCTTCGTGGCAGGCAGCCGGGCAAACTGGTTTACACCACCACGCTCATCCCGCAGGAAGAAATGAGAATTTATGTTTCAGACCGGTTTCGCCAGGTGACGGATATCACGGCGATGGTATCGTCCCAGTCTTCTTTCAAACAAAGTGTTTATGCGCTGCAGCAAAGCCAGGCGTCTGCTGACCTGTCTTCTTACACAAATAATATTAAAAACTCTAACGCCAGCGGCGGCGATTCTTTTGACTTCCTGGGAATAGTTTCTACAGGCGACAGCAATAGCAGCAGCTCGTCAAGCCAGAACGCGCAGAGCATTGATGTTGCTTTAAGTTCTTTTCAGCAAACAATAGTTGCAGCGTCTTCCTCAGTAGAGTCGCAGCGCTCTTTGGTGATAAGCAATTACGAAGACACTGATAAATTGAATGTAACGAGCAGGGTACTGAAAAATTTTAATAACACACGTGCTGTTACTTATTATATAAGGCAGGTAACCGAAGTGTATGATCTGTCTGTAAAGATAAGCAGCATAAGGTGGCGGATAACTGAAATACGGGTGCAGGGCGGCTATCCTACAGGCTGGCAGAGTGTGGCTGCTATCAACACCATAACAATTCCTGCATTGAAAAAATTTATAGAAACTCAATTGGAACAACTGCCAAAGCTGAATTCACAACTGCAAAGCGAAACCTGCTTCACATTGCCCACCGACGGAACTTTTATTGAAGCAGAGCTGGCACATTGTTCTTCTGCCGATGCCGAAAGAATGAAGGAACTGGAACTGGCGCTTGAAAGAACACAGGCGGAAACACGAAAACTTTTGCTGGAAACCGAATTGATGCACCTGGAAATAGAACGCAGAAAGAAATTGCTGGAAGCAGGAGACCTGAATATGTTCAACCAGCCTGTTGGAAGTTGATCCATATATTATATTTTCACTCTTTTTAAGGAAAACCGCCGAAGATCCTTTATTAAAAAAGTAGGCAAAAAAACAAATTAACCATGCAAAATTTAACGGTTCGCGAAGTATGCCTGTCATGGGCATCCGGGAGAAGGCGCCACAGCAGTGGCGGCCTCACCGATCTGTATCCTCCTCAGGTAAGCCATTTGAGTACGGGGGACAATTACATTGCCGCGCCTCCGGCGGCAACGATCGGTACAAAAGTTTTTTCATTAATGATCCTCAGCGGCGGAAGCAACGGCCCCAAGTTTTACACTGCTGATGACCTGGCTAACCAAACGCCGGTTCCTGATGTTATGGTTGGCTCGGCGGATATAAGCGTTGTGAGCATTTATTTAGAACCCGGCGGCCCCGGCACCGGCGGCGGCCCTGCATTGTGTATTGACGCATTTAATATAACTACAGGTGTTTTTATTGATGATGATTTTGTAAACGTTTTGCACAACGGCGTGGTGGATCTTTCGCTTTCGGCTTCTGTTAATTATGATGGAGTGGTTGACTCATCTGAAGCCGGATTTGATGTGCGGGCTTACAACAATTTTGTTACGGTTTATGCCCCCGCAGGCGTACAGGAACAATTTAATAAATGGCAGTCAATTGACGGCACGGAGCCTGTAAGCATGCTTGATATAACTGTTACGCAGGGCGAAACGGCTTATTATCTTGCTTTGTATACAACGCCAGCCCCCGTGAGGTACACCGTTCCAAAAAATAATGCAGAATTATGGCAATGGGTTTCTTACGCAACCATGGTTGATGGCAACCCGCATTATCCAATGGGGCCGGAACTGGGTGGCTTTATTGCTGCACTTGCTTTTGCAACGAACCTGAACTCTTTCAGTAAGGAATTAAGGCCAATGGTTGCCGAAATTGCCGCTAAGCAGATAATGCTGAGCGCAGAAGGAATGGCAAGGCAAATAATGGAAGGAGCAGAAAAAGGAGAATAACGTTCCCTGGTGTATAAATGTCAAAAGAGTGATGTGCTTGATCGCACATTGCTCTTTTTTTTAAATGATATTCACTTCTTTTTCTAGCTCAATCTGGTATTAAAAAGAACACAATAAAGAAGATATTACAATACTCAATGTAAGTTTTTATAACACGTTTCGTCGAAACCGAAAATATTTATATGAGATACATTCTAGGTTTCTTATTGATCACTGCTTCTGTTCTTGTTTTTATTCCTTTGCCTAAAGCATCTGCAAAAACTGCTATAGCAAATAACGGCATCGCCATAATGGAGCTTTTTACTTCGCAGGGTTGTTCCAGTTGCCCTTCTGCCGATGCATTGCTCGGCAAATATGTTCGCCAAAATAACCCACGCGTCATTTGTCTATCTTTTAATGTTGACTATTGGAACCGCCTCGGCTGGAAAGATATTTTCAGCGATCATAAGTATACCCAGCGGCAGCAAACCTATGCAAGCATATTGCATTCAGACATTTACACCCCTCAACTTGTTGTGAACGGCAGTTCCCAATTTATAGGCAGCGACGAAAGCAGCATTGCTCCGGCCATTAGTAAAGCATTAGCGCAAACACCTGCCGCCGAGATCCAGGCACAGCAGAGTCTCGCAAATAATATTCTTTCAGTTGATTATACCCTTTCCGGAAATTATCAAGGAGCTACACTCGTGGCAGCGCTTGTTCAAAGCAAAACTGAAACAAAAATAAATGCCGGGGAAAATGGCGGCGCTTCTTTAACTGAATATAACGTGGTGCGCAATTTTCAAACAGTTGCTGCGCCTGCTTCAAAAGGCAAGATAGAGTTGCAGATACCAGCTGGCCTATCTACTAAAGATTGCAGTGTTGTTTTATACCTGCAGCAGAGGCAGCAATCAACCATTATTGCCGGTATGATCATCCATTCTTAATGGAAATTACTTCTCTATACCTTTCAGCAATTTATTTCCCACAGCACATTCAAGGCAGCGCCTTTCATCGCAATAGAATTTCTTTAATTCAAGCAATGCCTGCGAATCCAGGGCATTTGTGTTCTTTACATTTAAGTGCTGCCATGTTTTAGTAATATTGTTTTGCTCGGGTGATATTTCATTTAAAAAAGAAATGGCTTTTTCTTTCCATTGTTGCTCACGTGTATATAAACCATAAGCAAATAATACCGGAACAATGGTATTTATAATAATGTTATCCACCATTTGGGCGCCAAGCTTTTTGGGTTTATAAGGCGTTGTTTCATCAAAGATGTAATGATAATGCCAGTGATCATTTGCCGTAACATCAAGCAATACTTTTATTTCTTCAGCATCCTTCGCCTCTTTGATCTTTGAAAATAAATGCGAAGAGTTATTAATAAGCATAGCAAGCTGCGCCAGCCGGATGGTGGGAAAGTTTGCAGGCCTCATCCGAAGAAACGCAGGCGCCTTCTGCAAAGGCTGAAGCTTATACTTTTTTGACAGGAACTGGTATTCCCGCTGCAATAATTTTGGATAATCTTCTTCAAAATTATTTTGCAGTAATCCTGCTTGCCCCATTAACAATGCCTCTAACTGGTGAATTTGATTTTTATGTTTTGAAAGAATATTTACCGAGACACTTTTGGCTATCTGCTCAAAAATGGCTGCATTTATTTTCATTCCAAAATTGCGTGCAAGCTGCCACCAGAAAATTTCTTCCCAATGCTGGTTGCTTTTTTCCAGCATTTCTAAAACAAGCATAGATTTTCGCTGCAAACGTTCTGCGGTCAATCTTTCTTTCCAGCTCATCCACCCTATCTCTGATAGTACAGGCAAGCTATTCTCGCAGGGCACGAACTGCTGTGAGTGCATCAATTGCTCATATCTTTCCAATAACAATTTTGAAACACGGCTTTGCAATTCCAAAGTGGGGAAAGGACTGCCATTGTTGTGAGCAATTATTTCATCGTGCCGCCACAACACATGAAGAATAATAGTAGAATAGTTTTTATCTGTTGTATGATTATGCTTATTCCAGTCGGAAGAATTAATGTGCAGCTCTATGTTACCTGCTAAAATAGTTTCACCAATTTTAATTCTTGCTTCAGAAAAATCGGGCCCCTGGTCTCTATTAAATATCCCTGGATGGATTATTTGCAATGTTTCCCCGTCAACCGTTTGCAACTCCTTTTTATTAAAATATTGAAATTGCCAGATAAATTGAAACAGCTTTTCGTTTATCATTGTTCAATACTTAATTGTTCCAATGCCTGTATCACTTTACTTACAGGCAATCCCATTACATTATAAAAATCCCCGTTAATAGATTTTATACCAACAACGCCGATCCATTCCTGTATGGCATAAGCCCCTGCCTTATCGTAAGGTTTATATTTATCAATATAAAATTCTATTTGGGTTCGGGTCAGCGGATGGAAAACAACTTCAGTAACATCTGCAAAAACAATTCTTTTCTCTTTATGCAAGATCACAACGCCTGTTATCACTTCATGCTTTTTGCCAGACAAAGATTGTAAAATATTAATGGCGTCTTTCCTGTTTTTAGGTTTGCCAATTACTTTTTCATCCAGCATTACGATTGTATCGGCAGCTAAAAGAGGGATTGAAACATCCCAATTCCTTTCAGTCAACAAAAACTCTTTTACAGCAGCAGCCTTATTTCCAGCAATAAAAACAACAGTTTCTTTGCCGTTCAATCCTGCAGGAAAGCTTTCATCTGTTTCTTTTACTACTATTTCAAAAGGAACCTCAGCCAATTCAAGCAATTGCTTTCTGCGTGGTGATTGGGAGGCAAGGATGATCTTGGGAAACACTTTTATTTGTATAGTTTAAAAAAGAGCATAGACAAAATTCCTGTAAACATCACCACTTTTACCAGTGAGCTTAATTGGTGAAATGATCTCGGCGACTGTGCTTCAAATAATTTTTGGAATATCCACAGCAATGGAAAAATAACCATAACCACAAAATAAAGAACCGGTGGCCACCATCCAAATTGCAATATATAAAACTGCACAATGGCAAGTGTTGCAATGAGTACGATCAGCCACACAGCCACAAATATTTTAGAAGCGGTCAGTCCCCACACAATGGGCATCGTTTTACAGCCATAAGAGCGGTCGCCTTCTACATCTTCCATATCTTTTATCACTTCGCGGATAAGGGAAATAATAAACGCAAAGCCCGCGTATAGAAAAGTAAAACGGTAAATTTTACTCGTATTCAATACATTTTTTTCATGCAGTAAATGGCTTCCTTCACACCAGCCAACTACTAATATTACCCAGGCAGTTAATAATGCTATAAGCACATTACCTATAAGCAATTTTCTTTTCAACGAAATGGAATATAAAAAAAGAAGAAGCACACACGCAGCATTTGTAACTCCCAGAAATGCAATGCCCGTAGTAAAGTCAAGGTAGAACCCAATGCCAATACCAATAGAACTCAGCACCCAATGCCAGCGGATAGCCCAGCGCCGTTGAATGATCTTTTCTACAATTAGTTTTTCGGGTTTATTTATCCTGTCAATATTTAGATCAAAATAATCATTGATAATGTACCCGGCAGCGGCAACTAATATTGATGATAAACACAACAATATAAAATTCCAGCCATGCAGGTTGGGCACTTTATTGGCTTTTGCAAATACAGGCATGATGATGCAATACACAAAAAGGAATTGTGCAACAGCTATAAATACAAGGTTTGGCCAACGCACCAGCCTGAAAAATGCACCAATTGATCTCACACTAAAATTTATGCTACAAAATAAAGAAGGAAAAACAAAACCACTTCAAATAAATCATTTTGATCTGATACCTGTATCGTTGCTCCAGTCGCCGCGTAGTTTCAATACTTTTTCCATCACATCCCTCACGCAACCTTTGCCACCATTAAAAGAGGAAATATATTTCGATGCCTCTTTAATTTCTATTACCGCATCAGCAGGGCAACAGGGTAGGCCGACAAATTGTATCGCCTCCAGATCAGGTATATCATCACCCATGAAAAGCACTTCTTCTTTTCCAATGCCATCTTTATTTATTAATTCTTGAAGGCATTGCATTTTATTCCCTACACTCATCCAAACTTCGCTCACTCCAAGTTTATTCAATCTTTCTTTTACTTCCTGGGAATCGCCGCCTGAAATGATGATCACCCTGTATCCTTTTTTCACGGCAAGTTGCATGGCATATCCGTCTTTTATATTCATGCTTCTTGCAAGCAGGCCATCGGGCATCACCAGCACAGAGCCATCCGTTAAAACGCCATCCACATCAAAAACAAAAGTAGTGATCGGCTTAAAGAGTTCAAGAACGTTCATATTATTTCTGGTTGTCGCGCCATTCATACACCCACGCGCTTTGTATCATTTCTAAATGCCCTTCGGTGCTTTGTTCGCGGGTGCCTGCAAAGTTCTCGATCTGCAATATCCATTCTAATAATTCCGTAAAACGGATGCGGTAGATCTTTCCTTCATTAAAATCATCGCCAAAACGCTCATACAGTTTCATGGCAATATCCTCATGGTCGTTCCAGTTAATAGGCGGTTCAAAAGTCATTAGTTATTGATATTTGGTTAATGTAAGATCTGTAAATATTATTCTCCCAAAAACTGCGTTTGGTCGGGCAAAGTAATTTCAATTTCTCCATCGCCGTCCTGCAACACACATTGGCACCCCAGCCTGGAATTAATGCGCGGGCTTACGGCACGGTCTATAAAATCCTCTTCTTTATCGCTCAGTTCTTCCACAAGATCCATCCCCTTGTCAACATATATATGACAGGTGCTGCAGGCACAAACCGCACCGCAGTTATGATGCAGTTCAATGTCATTATCAAGGCATACTTCAAGCAGCGACTGATCGGGCTCAACGTTTTCAATGGTTATGGGCGATACCCCTTTCTGTTCAAACTTTATTTTTACCGTATACATGCTCTTGCGTTTCGCGGCAAAAGTATAGGATCGGTGAGCACTTTGATTACCAATTCAGCAATGATTTATTTCTGCCCGGAAATTATTTTAAAAAACATTTGTTAGTTTTATAAAAACTGTTACTTTTGGTCACTTTTTTTCAACGGTTGCTTGCTCATAACGATCCCCGAAGTTTTCACTTCGGGGACTTTTTTTTCAATATCCGGCACCTTAATGGTTATCGCTTAGTTCTCACAATGCTTTCGCTCATTCTTTTATAGATCTTTTTCAATGAAACATAACTTTTAAGCAACAGCAAATGTTTCTTGACCGTTACCCGGTCCCTTCTGATGGCAGGCCCCGTCTGCATTGCAGCAGGTTCATATTTATGCACCCTGTTCACCGTTTCCTGTATCAGGGGCAATAAAAACTTAAAGTCCACCTTTTCTTTATCACAAAAGTCTTTGGTTAACGTAAATAAATGATTCGTAAAATTTGAAACAATAACAGCCGCCACATGAAGGTTTAAACGCTGCTGATCATCCGCTTCTGATATATTATCAGAAAGCGTTTTAGCGAAGGCGATCAATTTCTCTTTTACATTTTCAGAGCTGCCGTCCACCAGGAAAGGTATTTCAGGCAAATAGCCCAGTTCTTTTCTAAGGCTTTGCAAAGGATATAAAACCCCAAAATTTGCCGATACATCTGCCAGCACATCTTTTGAAACACTACCTGCCGTATGCACAACCAATTTATCTTTCAGCCGAAGCTCGGCTGCTATTTTTGCTATAGAACCATCACTAACAGCAATGAGGTATAGATCTGCATCTCCGGCAATATGTTTCATAGCTATTGCCACTTTTGTTCCTAACTCATCTGCTAATGCTATAACATCGCCTTCATTTCTGCCATAAACCTGCGCAATGCTGTGGCCTGCCTTCACCATCATTCTTCCAAGAACGTAAGCTGCGTTTCCTGATCCGATTATTGTGATATTCATTGGGGGTTTAAAATAAAAATATTAATGAGTTGGCAGCTATTATCCTTTTTGCGCCATTGTTACAGTTTTAATTCCTGGGATGATGAGGAGACCGCCGAGTGTGGTCAGTTCTTCAATACGGCAACGCATTTTTAATTTAACAACAGGCATAAGCATAATTTTTTTACGCAGACAAATCTATTTACTTGTTTCATTATAACAAAGAAACATTCAAAATATTCTTTCTGTCATCCTGCGAGCGCCTTCAGTCATCCTGCGAACGCCTTCTGTCATCGTGAGAACGCCTTCTGTCATCGTGCGAACGCCTTCTGTCATACTGCGAACGCCTTCTGTCATCGTGCGAACGCCTTCTGTCATCGTGCGAACGACTTTTGTCATCATGCGAACGCATTCTGTCATCATGCGAACGCCTTCTGTCATCATGCGAAAGCATTCTGTCATCGTGCGAACGCCTTCTGTCATCCTGCGAACGCATTCTGTCATCGTGAGATGAGCTTTTAAAGATAGTTGGGATAATAATTTACCCCCGCTATAAAAGGCTATTTTAACCAATATAGAAATTATGAGAGGATGATCTGTCTTTTAGAATAATGTAGAACGTCTTATTCTTTATGTCGGCTTCAATTTCGGTATAAGGGTCTTTGAGTTTAGCCTCGGCCGCTGGTGAATGATCGCCATGCCCCCTTTATTCATCATTCATCATTCATAATTCATCATTAACTATCCCTTTTTTCTTTTTTGATTGATTGTTTTAATATTGCACGGATCGGAACGGCACGGCTGATCGCAAAGTCAACCATTCAAACGATCAATAAAAAGAGCAAGCATGGCAAAAAACCTATTGATAGTAGAATCACCGGCAAAGGCGAAAACAATTGAGAAGATACTGGGGAAGGATTTTGAGGTGAGGAGCTGCTATGGCCACATCCGCGACCTGGAAAAAGACGATATGGGCATTGATGTGAAGCACGATTTTGCGCCGCGCTACATGGTGCCCGAAGAAAAGCGCCGCGTGGTGGAAGACCTGAAAAAAGCAAGCAAACAAAAGGAGGTTTGGCTCGCTTCGGATGAGGACCGGGAAGGAGAAAGCATCAGTTGGCACCTTGCCGAAGTGCTTGGCCTCGACCCGCTCACTACCAAACGCATCGTTTTCCATGAAATAACGGCGCCGGCCATCAAGCGTGCAGTGGAAACGCCGCGCATAATAGACATGAACCTCGTGAACAGCCAGCAGGCGCGCCGCGTATTGGACAGGCTCGTGGGTTTTGAGCTGAGCCCCGTGCTTTGGCGCAAAATAGGGATGCAGCGCAGCCTGAGTGCAGGGCGCGTACAGAGCGTTTCGGTGAGGCTGATCGTGGAAAGGGAGCGCGAGATCAATCATTTTGTGCCGCAAAGCAGCTTCAGGATCGAGGCGATGTTTACTGGGGATGATATTAATGGAAAACCCATTTCGTTTAAGGCAGAAGGCCGCAGGTTTAAGGATGATGCGGGCGCAGAGGCGTTTTTGCAGAGTTGTTTTAATGCGGCTTATACGGTGGCGGACATTCAAGTGAAGCCTCTGAAACGCGGCCCGTCGGCACCGTTCACAACTTCGACGTTGCAACAGGAAGCTTCGCGCAAATTAGGTTATGGTGTGAGCCGCACCATGCTTCTCGCGCAGAAATTATACGAAAGCGGTAAGATCACTTATATGCGTACCGACAGCGTGAACCTAAGCGACACGGCGCTCGGCGATATTAGCGCAACTATAAAAAAATCTTTTGGCGATAAATACCATCAGTTCAGGCATTATAAAAATAAAAACGAAAGCGCGCAGGAAGCGCATGAAGCCATTCGCCCCACTTACATGAGCAACACAACGGTGGAGGATGATGAATGTAAAAGATTGTATGAATTAATTTGGAAAAGAACCATCGCTTCGCAAATGAGCGATGCGGAGTTTGAGAAAACTATTGCGAAGATCAAAGATCTCCACCAATAAAGAAGAACTGACGGCAACAGGAGAAGTGATGAAGTTCGATGGTTTCCTCAAAGTCTATCTCGAAGGCAAAGATGATGACGAAGACGATGAAAATACCGAAGGCATGTTGCCTGAACTTGCCCTGAACCAGCAGGTTTCTTTAAAAGAAATGCGCGCCCTGGAAGGCTTTACGCGGCCTGCACCCAGATATACGGAAGCCTCGCTCGTAAAGAAGCTGGAAGAGCTGAGCATTGGCCGGCCTTCTACTTATGCGCCTACTATCTCTACCATTATTAAAAGGAATTATGTCGAGAAGCGGGATAAAGAAGGCGTGAAACGGGCTTTAAGGATAGTTTCAATGGTTAACAATGCTATTAAGAAAAGTACGGTGCATGAAATAACGGGGGCTGAGAAGAGTAAGCTGTTCCCAACGGATCTTGGAATGGTTGTTACGGACTTTTTGAAACAGCATTTTGAGAAAGTGATGGATTATAATTTCACAGCAAAGATCGAAGAGGAGTTTGATGAAATAGCAGAAGGCAAACTGAAATGGAGTAATATGATAGGCGGATTTTATAAACCATTTCATGAGAACATTGAGCACACGCTGGAAACGGCAGAGCGCGCCAAAGGAGAAAGAGAACTGGGTACAGACGAAGCAAGCGGCAAACGTGTAACTGCACGTATGGGGCGTTATGGCCCAATGGTGCAGATAGGCGAAACAACCGAGGAAGAGAAGCCACGCTTTGCGAAACTAAAACCTAACCAAAGCATAGAGACCATTACTATGGACGAGGCAATGGATCTGTTTAAGCTCCCGCGGGTAATTGGCGAACATGAAGGGCAGGAAGTAGCAGTGAACCTGGGGAAGTTTGGGCCTTATATAAAGCTTGGAGAACAATTTATTTCTATTCCTCGCGGAGAAGACCTTGCTGAGATCGATATGGAAAGAGCGCTGGCATTGATAAATGATAAACAAAAGGCAGATGCACCTGTTGCGTTTTATCAAGATAAACCTGTAACAAAAGGAAAGGGTAGGTTTGGGCCGTTTATCAAATGGAATGACCTGTATATAAATGTTCCCCGCGCTTATAATTTTGATAACCTTTCACAAAAGGATGTTGAGGATCTGATAGAAAAGAAAATAGATAAAGAGGCCAACCGTTTTGTTAAACAATGGCCTGCTGAAAAGATCTCTATTGAGAATGGCAGGTGGGGGCCATTTATTCGCTTTAATAAAAAGATGCTCAAGCTTGGCAGAAAGGGGGATAATGGAAAATATAGTGATGAAGAACTTGCGGCAATATCTATAGATGAAGTGAAGAAAATGATCATAGCACAGGAACCGGATGCTTTTACAAAAAAGCTAAAGGCAGCGGCTAAAAAGGCGCCTGCGAAGAAGAAGGTATAATTATTATCTTTGATTAAATCGAAAAGAAATGAATACTCTGAATATAAAGTTATATGATACATTGCGAAGGGAACTGAATTTAAGTGAAGAAAAAAGCCGAGCCATTACGCAAGCAATAGAAGAAACGGTATTGGAAGAACTTGGTAGCAGCAATAAAGAGACTGCAACACAAGATTTTGTAAAAAAAGAAATAAAAGAACTCGAATTGAAAATCGAACAGGTCAAGTCAGAACTACTAAAGTGGTTCATTGGATTATTCTTTGGGCTTGCTCTAATGATAATTGGGTTGTATATAAAAAAATAGGTAGCACTCTTCTAAATTTTTCCCCATCTTTCTATCCACATTTCTGTATAAGATCTGCTTGCTTTTATTAAGGTTTTTGTTAGTTTTATTTTTGAAAGTATGCAGGAAAACAAAGAAATATCAGCGCTTTTACATTTAATTGACGACCCCGACGAAGAAGTGTTTTCAACAGTTTCGAACAGAATTGAGCATTATGGCAAAAGCATTATACCAAACCTTGAAGATCTCTGGGAAAACACTCCTGTTGAAGACATACAGGAGCGTATTGAGTTGCTTATTCACCGGCTCCATTTCAATGATTTGACCAATGACCTGACAGAATGGAAAGACAGTGCTTATCACGATCTGTTATTTGGCGCTCTGCTCGTAGCAAAGTTTCAATATCCTGAGTTGCAAACCACGCCTGTGTTGCAGGAGATAGAAAAGATCCGCCGTAATGTATGGCTTGAGCTAAATAGCTTTCTAACACCGATGGAACAAGCAAATGTGCTCAACAGCATTCTTTATAATTATTATAACCTAAAAGGTATTGAGGTCGGGTACACCAATCCGGATGACTTTTTTCTGCATAAAGTACTGCAAACAAAAAAAGGCAATTCATTAAGTAATGGCATCTTATACCTCCTGCTTGCTGCGCGGCTTGAAATTCCGGTGCGTGCTATAAATATTCCGAAGCAATTTGTGCTTGCATTTTTCCACAGCAGTTTTGATGCAGCTGATTTCTCTAACCCACAGGAAAAGATCCAGTTTTATGTTGATGCTGCTACAGGCAGGCCGTTCACCCATAAGGATGTTGAAAATTATTTCAAGCGTATTGCTGTGCCGTCCATTCCATCTTACTTCAGGCCTGTTAGCAACAAAAAGATCATTCAAATGCTTATTGAAGAACTTGCCAAATGTTTCAGTTCCCCATACCTCCAGTATAAAGAGAATGAATTAATGCGGCTTGCTGCTTTACTGGATAAGTGATTTTATCCCAGCTGTTTTCCACAACAAATCAATCTTGTGCATTAAAACAATCAGGAAGAAAAAGTTTTGCAATTAAATTTGTCAGTAGCCTTCTACTTTAAAAATTAAGTATGGTTCGATTAAATGATACTAAAGAATGATTGAAATAAAAGAGAAAAATTTATTTGATTATACAGAAGAAAGCATACGGAGCTTGGATTGGCGGGAACATATTCGCCTTCGCCCGGGCATGTACATTGGCAAACTTGGTGATGGGGCTGCGCCAGACGACGGGATTTATGTACTGTTAAAAGAAGTGATTGACAACTGTATTGATGAGCATACAATGGGTCATGGGAAACATATTGATATAACCATTGAACAAAAAAAGGTGATTGTTCGGGATTACGGGCGGGGCATTCCACTGGGGAAGGTTGTTGATGTGGTAAGCAAGATGAACACCGGCGCTAAATATGACAGCAAAGCGTTTCAGAAAAGCGTAGGTTTAAATGGAGTTGGCACAAAAGCAGTAAATGCCCTCAGCAGCTATTTTAAGGTTGAAAGCTTTCGTGAAGGCAAAGTAAAGGTTGTAGAATTTGAGAAGGGCATTTTATTGAAAGACCACAAAGAAACCAAAAACGAAGAAGCAAACGGAACTCAGATAACTTTTATCGCCGATGAAACTATTTTCAAGAACTTTCATTTCATTCATGAATATCTGGACAACCAGTTGTGGAATTATTGCTATCTGAACGCCGGGCTTGTAATAAACCTTAACAGCAAGCGGTATGTGAGCAAAAACGGCCTGCTTGATTTATTGCAACGCAAGACAAATGAGGATGAATTGCGTTACCCCATTATTCATTTAAAGGGAGACGATATAGAGATCGCCTTTACGCATAATAATGATTATGGCGAAGATATTTTTTCTTTTGTGAACGGGCAGTTCACCACGCAGGGAGGCACACACCAAAGTGCTTTCAGGGAAATGTATGTGAAGATCATCCGTGAGTTTTATAGAAAAGATTATGATGCGGCGGACATTCGCCAAAGCATTGTTGCGGCAATTTCCGTTCGGGTGCAGGAGCCTGTTTTTGAAAGCCAAACTAAGACAAAACTTGGCAGCCAAGTAGCCTACGAAAATGGTCCAAGTATTAAGAATTTTATCGGTGACTTTTTAGCAAAGGAACTGGATAATTTTCTGCATAGAAACACACCTGTTGCAGAAGCTCTACGAAAAAGGATTGAACAAAGCGAAAAGGAAAGAAAAGAGCTAAGTGGTATTCGAAAACTTGCAAATGAAAGAGCGAAGAAAGCTAACCTGCATAATAAAAAATTACGTGATTGCAGGGTTCATTACAATGATGAAGTGACAGGAAAAGACAAAAATGCAACAATAGAAAAGCAAAAAGAAACAACCATTTTTATTACAGAAGGAGACAGTGCAAGTGGTTCCATTACTAAAGCAAGAAATGTGGAAACGCAAGCAGTTTTCAGCCTGCGCGGCAAACCACTGAACTGCTTTTCACTTACAAAAAAAATAGTCTATGAAAACGAGGAGTTTAATTTATTGCAACATGCGTTGAATATTGAAGATGGTTTAGAAAGTTTACGCTACAACAAAATTGTGATTGCAACAGATGCAGATGTGGATGGCATGCATATTCGTCTATTGCTGATGACTTTCTTTCTTCAATTCTTCCCTGACCTTGTAAAGCAGAACCATCTGTATATTTTAGAGACACCTCTCTTTCGTGTTAGGGATAAAAAAGAAACTATTTATTGTTATGATGAAAAAACAAGACTGGAAGCAATAAAAAAAATAGGAAGCAAGGCGGAAATTACCAGGTTCAAAGGGTTAGGAGAAATATCACCTGAAGAATTTGAAAACTTTATCAGCGATGATGGGATAAAATTGCAACCTGTTATTTTAGAACAGGGAGATCATATTCAAAATTTACTTGAATATTTTATGGGTAAGAACTCAATGGAAAGGCAGGAATTTATCATTCAAAATTTAAGGGTTGAAGTAGATGAACCAATAGTAAGTAACTAACTGCTGTAATAATAATGTCTTGAAATAAAATGGCTGACGAAAAAAATACTCCAACAAGCGATAGCGGCGTACAGGGCCAATACAAAACATGGTTTCTCGATTATGCTTCTTATGTTATTCTGGAACGTGCTGTTCCTGCAATTGAGGATGGACTAAAACCTGTACAGCGCCGTATCCTTCACGCGATGAAAGAAATGGATGACGGCCGTTTTAACAAGGTGGCGAATATCATTGGGCAGAGTATGCAGTACCATCCGCATGGTGACGCAAGTATTGGGGATGCATTGGTGAACATGGGTCAAAAAAACCTGTTGATTGAAACGCAGGGAAACTGGGGAGACGTACGCACTGGCGACGCTGCCGCTGCGCCAAGGTATATTGAAGCGCGCCCTTCAAAGTTTGCGCTGGAAGTTGCCTTTAATGCTAAAACCACTGAATGGCAATTAAGTTATGATGGCAGGAAAAATGAGCCAGTCACCCTTCCAGTGAAATTTCCTTTGTTGTTGGCACAGGGTGCAGAGGGCATTGCCGTTGGCTTAGCTACTAAAATTTTACCACATAATTTTTGTGAGCTATGCGAAGCCTCAATTAAATATTTAAAAGGCAGGAAGTTCGATTTATATCCTGATTTTTTAACGGGTGGTATGATTGATGTTGCCGCTTATAATGAAGGTAAACGGAGTGGTAAAGTGCGTGTTCGTTGTCGCGTGGAAGAGATGGATAAAAAAACACTGGTCATCCGAGATGTACCCTATGGCACAACGGTTTCGCAGCTTTGCGAAAGTATTACCAAAGCAAATGATACTGGAAAGATCAAAATAAAAAAAGTTATTGATGTTACTGCCAAAGAAGTTGAGATTCAAATTGACCTTGCCCCTGGTATCTCACTGGACATTACTATTGATGCATTGTACGCTTTTACCGACTGTGAAGTAAGCATTTCACCAAACGCCTGCGTGATTGTCGAGCAAAAACCACGCTTTATGAATGTGCAGGAACTGCTTAAACTTTCTGCTGATAACACAAAAGAACTCTTAAAAAGGGAACTTGAAATAAAATTAAAAGAGCTTGAAGACAAATGGCATTATACTTCACTTGAAAAAATCTTTTTCGAAGAAAAAATTTACAAACAGCTCGAACTTAAACATGAAACATGGGATAAAGTAATTGAAGCAATTGACACAGCTTTTGACCCTTTCAAGAAAAAACTGAATCGGGAAATAACCAGGGAAGATATTTTAAAGCTGACCGAAAAGCCTGTTCGCAGGATTTACAAGCTTGATATTGATGAATTGAATGAACAAATAAAAAACATTGAGGCCGATATCGTGCAGGTTAATTATGACCTGGAGCATCTCACAGATTTTACCATCCATTATTTCGAAAACCTTTTAAAAAAATATGGCAAAGGCAGGGAAAGAAGGACAGAGATAAAACAGTTTGATACCATACAGGCTAAACAGGTTGCCATTGCAAATACAAAATTATACATGAACCGTGAGGACGGTTTTATAGGCACTGGATTAAAGAAAGATGAATTTATTTGTGACTGCTCAAGCCTTGACGACATAATTGTTTTCACAAAACGGGGCATCATGAAAGTAGTGCGCGTGGCAGATAAAACATTTATAGGCAAAGACATCATACATGCTGCCATTTTTAATAAAGCTGATGAACGCATCACCTACAACATGATTTATCTTGATGGCGTCAGTGGAATAAGTTATGCAAAGCGTTTCAACGTTACTGGTATCACGCGCGATAAAGATTATGACCTAACAAGAGGGAATGACAAAAATAAAGTGCATTATTTTTCTGTAAATCCAAATGGCGAAGCCGAGATTGTTAAAATAATGCTCAGCCCTGCCTCTAGCGCGCGTATTAAAGAATTTGATTTTGCCTTTGAAACGCTTGACATTAAAGGCCGGAGCAGCATCGGCAACCAGGTAACAAAATATCCGGTTCGCTCTGTAAAACTGAAAGAAAAAGGAAAGTCAACGCTGGAGGGAAGAAAACTTTGGTTTGATGATAAATTTGGACGATTAAATTCAGAAGAAAGGGGTAAATACCTAGGCATTTTTGAGGACGAAAAAATATTGGTAATTTATAATAATGGCACTTATGAGGTCATCGATACCGAATTAACACAGCGCCTTGAGGCAGAAAAAATAATGCTCATAGAAAAATTTAGCGCTGAAAAAATAATTACTGCCGTATATCTTGACAAAGAAAAATCGCAGTTTATGGTGAAGCGTTTTAAAATTGAAACATCAACATTAAATAACAAATTCCTGTTTATTAAGGAAGGAGAAGGGAATTTGTTAGTAAAAGCAACAACTGCTGAAGAACCAATACTGGCAGTACACACAGGCCGCGGATCACAGGTGCGCAATGGAAAAATTAAAATCGCTAAAATGGTCGAAGTTTCCGGATGGAAAACTGTTGGCGCAAAATTGATGGATTATAGCAAAAGCGTCGAAATGGAATGGGATACAGGTAATGGATCAAAAGCACCTGAATTATTTGACGAAAGCTAAACTAAAGTTAAAGAGTTACATCGCATACACTGCATTCAAATATCTCGGCACGTTATTTTATTCATAATAAGAAAAATATTTTTTATGAAAAAAAAACTTTTTAGTGCAATTCTTTTATTCAGCGCAGCTATTTTGTTAAACGGTTGTGTCGCTACGCACAAATACCGTGATTCTCAAGCTGCATTACAAAATGCACGAAACGACAGCGCATCACTTGCAGCTCAGGTCAGCAATTTACAGGCAAATGTTTCACAACAGCAACAGCAAATAAACGATCTCAAAAAACAGATCAATGACCTTAATACACAAAATGCCCAGCTCACTGGCGAATCCAACAATAAACAAAATCAATTAAACATGAGCAAGGAGCAGCTTGCAAGCCAGCAACAAAGGCTTCAGGAGCTGCAAAGTTTATTGCAACAGCAGAGAGAAGCTGTTCAAAATTTAAAAAAGAAAATGACAGATGCCTTGGTTGGTTTTAGTTCAAATGATTTGAGCGTAACGCAGAAAAACGGTAAGGTTTATGTAAGCCTCAGCGAAAATTTATTATTCCCTTCCGGTAGCGCGGTTGTGAATCCTAAAGGAAAAGATGCCCTTAGCAAATTAGCCGCAGTATTGATCACTAATCCAGACATAAGTGTGGATATTGAAGGCCATACAGATTCGGTTCCTATCCGCGGGAAATATGAAGATAATTGGGCTTTAAGCGTTGCCAGAGCCACTTCCATTGTTCGCATTTTGGTCAACGATTATCATGTGAGCCCTGAAAGTGTTGAGGCTTCCGGCCATAGCCAATATGATCCTGTAGCAGAAAACAGCACCCCTGAAGGCAGGGCGCAAAACCGCCGCACTGATATTATTTTATCCCCTAAATTGAATGAATTGTACAATCTTCTTGAGCAGAACAGCAATACTCAATAGGCAGAAAGAATACTTCTCATTTCGTTTATCTCTTCTTTGAAAGTTTGCAGGTTGTTTACCTGCAAACTTTCTTTTTTAGCTGAGGAATGAAATTCAGCAGTACCAGTTTCAACTGCAATTTCAGCAACATTACTGCTTCTGACACCTCCGCCTGCCATAATAATGATTTTTTCCTCTGCTTGTTCCACAAGTTGTTTTATCAACCCTACACCTTCAAGCGCATTTTCTTTTTGCCCGCTTGTGAGTATTCGCTGGCAGCCGCAGGATATTATATCTTCCAAAGCCTTCCCGGCATCCTTAGTTCTGTCAAAAGCCCTATGAAACGTTACTTCCAGCGGATAAACCAATTCTACCAGCCTCGCTGTCCTTTTCACATCAACGGTTTTGTCTTCATTTAATGATCCTATCACCACTCCATCAAACCCCAGTTCTTTGCAGAGAAGCGCATCCTTCTTCATCACTTCAAACTCTTCATTACTATAAAAAAAATTTCCACCCCTTGGCCTTATAATGGGAAAAACAGGAATACTAATTCTTTCTCTAACCAGTTTCAACGCCCCATAAGAAATTGTTACGCCACCTTCCATATAACCACTACATAATTCAATTCTATCACATCCTGCCTCCGCAGCAAGCAACGCAGATTGCACATCAAACACGGCTATTTCTAAAATCCTTTTCATGTTCATTTTCCAAAAACAAACTTTCCATTCACCAAAACATTCTTGTCATCCGCAGTACAAACCGCAAAATTGAACCCCTGCTGAATACAATATGCCCCATATTCCCCCTGCCTGTTCATCGCAATAAACGCCACTTGGAAATCCTTCACCTTTGTCCCATTTCTCTTTATTATTCTTTCAACCGCAGCCTTACAAGCGTTTTCGGGATTCATGCCGTTGCGCATATTTTCCACCACCAAATGCGTTCCCGCCACTTTTATCACCTCTTCGCCCAACCCGGTTGACACAGCCGCACCCACCTCATTATCCACAAACAACCCCGCCCCGATTATCGGCGAATCTCCAACTCTTCCGTGCATTTTAAAACCCATCCCGCTCGTCGTACAGCTACCGCTCAGGTTGCCGTTCGCGTCCAGCGCCAGCATCCCGATCGTGTCATGGTTCCAGCTTCCATCAGCCAGTTTGTTAGGCGCAAAAGCGCTTTGCCCCTTCCCGTTTTCCACATTTATCTGCGGTTTGTACTGCGATTTTTTCAGCCATTCCTCGTAATTTTTTTTTGCGTCGTCCGACAAAACCTCCGGCTCCAGCGCAAACCCTTCGCTCACCGCAAACTCCTGCGCGCCCGCGCCCACCAGCATCACGTGCGGCGTTTTCTCCATCACCAGCCTCGCCACCGAGATGGGGTGTTTTATCCTTTCTATACACCCCACGCTGCCGCAGTTGCCGTTTTCGTCCATAATGCTCGCGTCCAGAGTTACAAACCCATCCCTGTCCGGGTTCGCGTTCAGGCCCACGCAGCAGCTCATTTCGCCCTCCGTCACCATCACGCCTTTTTCCACCGCGTCCAGCGCCCGGCCGCCATTGCGCAGCACCTGCCATGCAGCTTTATTCGCATTAATACCGGCATCCCAGGTAGAGATCACAATTGGTTTTTGGCCAATATTTTTTGATGAGGTAAAAGACATAAACGGCATCGCAGACAATCCAAAAGACGAAAGCTGCAAAAAGCGGCGGCGGTGAAGCATAATTAATTTTCTTTCAAAGCTATTTCAAAATAAGATTAAAAATGTTCATCGCATCTCAAATCATAAAATCAGTGAGGCAATCAACTAATCAACAATTCAAGGGGGCTCTCATCTTCGTCTTTCTCTCAACTTCTGTTCGGGCTGTCCGTTCCAAGTCCGGCACAAGGCTCTCCCCAAACCCTTCACCGGGCTTTCCACTACCATCCCGCAGCTCTTCAACCGCAGTAACTCTATTCAGCAATTAAACGCAATCTCCCTCAATTTAAAATGAACAATGCACCACTCTACACAATCCATCATTCACCACTCATATCAAACTAACATCCTTCAATATTTCCCTTCTGCCTGTCAACAAGTCATTTCTGACAACCCACAACCCATTTCTGCCAACTCACAACGCATTTCTAAAAGACAATATGTCATTTCTGACGACTCACAACGCATTTCTGAAAGGTCACAATTCATTTCTGAAAGGTCACAACCCATTTCTGAAATGCAACAACGCACTTCTACTGTTCATGTCACCAAAGGCTATTTTGTGTATAATAAACCATTAAAACCATCCTTCTTTCCACTGATTCCATTACCTTTGGCAACCTAAAAAAATCCACACAGGAAACTTATAAATGGAAGAAAATAACATACCGGAGCAAACAGCAGACAACGACCGAATAATAGAGGTGAATATTGAGGAGCAGATGAAAACCTCCTACATTGATTACTCAATGAGCGTAATAGTTGGGCGCGCCCTGCCCGATGTGCGCGATGGTTTCAAACCAGTTCACCGCCGTGTGCTCTTTGCCATGCACGAACTCGGCAACAACAGCAACAGGCCTTATAAAAAAGCGGCCCGTATCGTCGGCGAAGTGATGGGTAAATACCATCCCCACGGCGATGCCTCTATATATGATACGATTGTGCGTATGGCACAGCCTTTCACCATGCGTCATACGTTGGTGGACGGCCAGGGAAACTTTGGCACACAGGATGGCGACCCGCCTGCGGCCATGCGGTACACCGAAATAAGGCTCGAAAAACTCGGCGAAGCAATGCTGGAAGATATTGAAAAAGACACCGTCGACTTTCAGTTGAATTTTGATGACTCATTAAATGAACCCGTTGTATTGCCTACACGCGTGCCTCAGTTATTGATAAACGGATCCAGCGGAATAGCTGTAGGCATGGCAACCAACATGATGCCCCACAATCTCGGCGAAGTGATAGATGGATGCATCGCTTATATCGAAAACAGGGAAATCACTGCTGAAGAATTGATCGTGTATGTAAAAGCGCCTGATTTTCCCACAGGAGGTGTGATCTATGGCATGGAAGGCGTGAAGCAGGCATTGCTCACCGGAAGGGGTAGGGTAGTAGTGCGCGGCAAATGTTTGGTTGATACGAAACAAAGCGGCAGGGAACAAATTGTTATCAATGAAGTGCCTTACCAGGTAAGCCTCGATGGATTGACTGATCGTATTGGCCAATTGGTGAATGAAAAAGTGGTAGAAGGCATTGCTCATGTGAACAACGAAAGCAATGAGCGTGAAGGAGTACGTATTGTGGTTGATTTAAAACGCGATGCTGTTGCCAATATCGTCATCAACCAATTGTACAAATTCACCGAGCTGCAAACCAGTTATGGAATCAACAATGTTGCTCTCAGCAAAGGCAGGCCAAGGATATTTAACATCAGGGACCTCATCAGCGAGTTTGTAGAATTCAGAATGGAAGTGGTCATCCGCCGCGCCAAATTTGAACTCCGCAAAGCGCAGGAACGAGCGCATATTTTGCAGGGCTATCTTATTGCATTAGACCATTTGGATGAAGTGATAAAGCTCATTCGCGAATCATCAACGCCTGACATCGCCAAAGAAAATTTAATATCAGCAGGTTGGGGGCTCGATGACATCCAGGCAAAAGCGATACTTGAACTTCGTTTACAGCGCCTCACCGGAATGGAGCGCGAAAAGATAAAGGAAGAATATGATGGTTTAATGAAAATAATCGCTCATCTCCAGGAACTGCTCGGCAGCGAAATATTGCGGTACGATTTGATAAAAACTGAATTGTTTGAAATAAAAGAAAAGTTCAGCAACCCCCGCAAAAGTGAAATTCAATTTCTTGCGGATGAAATAAACATGCTGGATTTCATTAAGGAAGAAGATGTGGTTATTACGATTTCTAAATTGGGTTATATCAAACGGACCACTGCCACAGAATATCGCCAGCAACGGCGCGGCGGGAGAGGGGCAGTTGGCAGCAAAACCCGCGAAGAAGATTTTGTAGAACATCTCTTTGTTGCCTCCACGCACGACACCATGATGTTCTTTACAGAAAAAGGAAGGTGTTACTGGCTGAAAGTATACGAAATACCTGAAGGGGAAAAACAAAGCAAAGGCAGAGCGGTTCAAAATCTTATTCAAATGCCTACGGACGATAAGGTCCGGGCAGTTATTGAAGTCAAAGACCTCGAGGATAAAGAATATGTCACCAATCATTTCATCGTGCTCTGCACAAAAAAGGGCATTATTAAAAAAACTTTGCTGGAAGATTTCAGCAGGCCTCGTGCAAACGGTATAAATGCCATCAATATCACCGAAGGCGATGAATTGCTGGAAGCCATCATGACCAACGGCAAAAATGAAATAATGCTTGCAGTAAAAAGCGGCCGCGCCATTCGCTTCCCTGAAGCAAAGGTTCGTCCTACGGGCAGAGGCGCTATTGGCGTTACTGGTATTGAAGTGGACAATCAAACCGACGAAGTGATCGGTATGATTTGTGTCGATAAAACCGACAGATCAAAAACGGTTTTAGTGATCAGTGAAAAAGGATATGGAAAGCGCACTGCAATAGTGGATGAAGACGGGGAAGATGTTTACCGAATCACCAACAGGGGAGGTAAGGGCGTAAAAACAATAAATGTAACAGAAAAGACAGGCAGGCTTGTGGGCATTTTAGCAGTAAGCGAAACCGATGACCTTATCATCACCTGCAAATCCGGTATTGCACTACGTACTTCTGTAAAGAGCATCAAACAGGCTGGAAGAGCAACACAAGGCGTTATACTGATCAGGTTGGATGAAGGGGATGAAATAGCAGCTATTTCAAAGATAAAAGAAGACGAAGTGGTTATTGCAGAAATTGTTACCGAAGAAGGTGCTGCCCTGATTGACATCAATCCTGCAGAACTGAGATCCGGAAAATAATAACACAGAAAAAATTGAAGATGATAGTTCAGATGTTTCAACAAATGAAACTGATGAGCCCTGATAAATAAATTGATTGCTCTAATTTTGAAAAATTAATCAACAAACAATAGGTTTCATAAAACAAAAATTGCCATTATGAAAAAAATGCTTCTGATCGCAGTGCTTTGCTCCTCATTTGGTTTTGCAAAAGCACAGAATTATGATGATGTAACTAAATATTTAGTACTTAAACATCCTGAGCAGGCTATCCCCGAAATAAATAAATTAACCGCCGACGCAAAAGCATCAAAAAAACCAGAAACATGGTTTTATAAAGGCGCAGTATATGCAGCAATTTACGCCGATGCAAGTTTGCGTGCAAAATATACTAATGCTGGGTTTGTTGCCGATACCGCCCTGCTCAAATATGCACAGATGGACACATCTTTTAGCATGGTTAAGCAATACAGTGCACAGCCTTTTTATGATATTTATTCTACTTCAAGAGATGAAGGGGTAAGAACATTTAATGCAAAAAAGTGGGACTCCGCCAGCATTTATTTTGGCCTTGCGCAATTTTACAGCGAATATCTTTTCAAAAGAAAATGGATAATCTCTCCATCAGCTTTCGATACAGCTATAACGCAGTATGCAGGTTTTGCTTATCAAAATAATAATCAACCGGATATGGCCATGAAGTATTACAAAATAATGGCTGCGAACAAGGCGGGAGGGGCTGATTTAGAAAACATGTACCGTTTTATGCTTAACTATTATTCCAAAAATAAAGACAATGCTGATTTTCAATCCATTCTTGCTGAGGTTAGGCAATTGTACCCACAAGAAGCAACGACCTGGGATGATTTCGCTACTGAAAACATGACCACCACTATGAGTTTGGATGATATGGCTGCAAAATATAAACAAGACGATGCTGCAGGAAAAATAATGACTGCAGATCAGTACACGGGTTACGGAGAAACTTTTGCCATTATTCCCAAGGACGCTCTCAGTAAAATGGACAGTGCTAAACAGGTTGATTATAAATATTTGGCAGCAGATGCTTACTCAAAAGCTTTTAACCTATCCAATAACGGTCTTTTTGCCTTCAACGCAGGCCTTATGTACTATAATATTTATACTGTTTTAGATGACAGGTTTTATAATTTAAGGGGCGAGGCAGCTGGTTTAAAAGCGCAGCGTAATGTGGTTGAAAAACAGGAATTTATCCTTGCAGATTCTTCCATCAACTGGCTAACAAAAGCATATAATATTCTAAAAGAAAAAACAGACCGCACTAAAAATGAAAGCAATTCTTTAAACCGGGCAGTAGATTTTCTTGCAACAATTTATGGATGGGAGCGCGACAAAAACCGTGGCGTGAATCCTGCGAACTATGATAAATACGATGCACTCTTCAACAAGTTTGACGCAGAGCACGATAAGTACAAACAATAAGAAATTTTTTTAGATATAATTTAAAGAGCTGCGTTTTGCAGCTCTTTTAGTTTATTAGAGTTCCTTTATTGAAATTTAATTAACTATCAATTGTAAGTTTCTATATTTGGCGAAAAATTAAACACTCATGAAACTAATGAAACTAAGCTGCGCAGTACTTATCGTTTTTGCGGCTTTTACTTCTTGCCAGAAAGAAAATGTTGGGTCGGTTGTTGAATCAAAACAACTTCTCTCTAAAAAACAAACAACACAAACCGTCATCACAGAAACTTTTGAAACAGGCACAAAAACGGCCTATGCCGATGCAACTGTCACCCTCAGCACCGGCGTTTGGGATTTTAATGATGCCCTGCTCGGCAATTCTTCTTCTGATGCCAAAGACGGCAGCCAGTCCGCCCGTGTTCGCAACAGCGGCATCCTTACCACCAAATTCGATTACTCAGGTGGCGCCTCTACAGTAACTTTAAAACATGCATTATATGGCTCTGATGCAAAAGGTACCTGGCAATTATGGTACAGCACAAATGGCGGCAGCACATATACTGAAACCGGCTCTACAGTTACAACAAGCTCAAAAACACTCGCCACAGCCACCTTCACGTTAAATATTTCAGGCAATATCCGTTTCGAAATTCGCAAAACCGATGGCGGCAGCAACCGCATCAACTTTGATGACTTTGCAGTAACAAGTTATGGAGGAACAACCGCCACACCAACTCTCACTTCTCTTTCCCCCGATAGTGCCACAGCAGGCGGCGCAGCATTTACCATCACAGCCACAGGAACAAACTTTGTCAGCGGCGCAACCATCAATTGGAACGCAACCCCATTAACAACCACTTTCGTAAGCGCAACTTCCTTAACAGCCAGCGTTCCTGCCACTGACATCGCAACAGCAGGCACAGCAAGCGTAACAGTAACAGCAAGCGGCAACACATCTTCAGCCGTTTCGTTCATCATAAAAGGCGCGATCACAGGCCAAAAGAAGTTTTTGTTTGATGCCCTTCATGCAGAAACTGCCGGCAATGCAGACTGGGTAATTGACGAAGACAACGGCACCCCACAAAGAATTCCCACTCCTGCCCAATCAGGCATTACATCATCCACTCCTGAAACCTATTGGACAGGCGCTCTTTCCAGTTTTGGGATAGCCTTGGTTAAAGAAGGAAACTATGTAGAAACATTGCCCTCAACAGGGGCTATCACTTATGGTAATTCCTCCAATGCACAAGACCTTTCAAATTATAGTGTCTTTGTAGTGGATGAACCCAACACCCCTTTCACCGCCACAGAAAAAACTGCCATCCTCAATTTTGTGAAAAATGGCGGCGGCCTGTTCATGGTTTCCGACCATGATGGCGCTTCCCGCCTCAATAATGGATGGGAAGCCGTAACTGTCTGGAACGATTTAATGCAGAACAACTCCATTCAGGCAAACCCCTTTGGTTTCAGCATTGATTCCACCAATATTTCACAAACCACCACAAACGTGCTCACCAATAAAACCGGCAATCCCATCCTAAGCGGCTCACAGGGTTCCGTTTCAGAATTAGAATTTGATAACGGCGCCACGCTCACCCTTCAACCCACCGCCAACAACACAGTTCAGGGCCTCATTTGGGAAACCGGCGATGCCCAGGTAAATACAAACGTCATGACGGCCTCCTCCACCTACGGCACAGGCCGCGTGTATGTAGTAACCGATAGCTCGCCATTAGACGACGGCACCGGCGCCTCCGGAAACTCATTATACGTCGGCTGGTCTAAAGACAGCCACACCCAGTTATTCATGAATGCCGTCCTCTGGCTCGCAAAACTGCAATAAGCTTTCACTAAAAGTTTTAATAAAAAAGAAACTCCGCGAGGGGTTTCTTTTTATTTTGGGGGTATTTATGCCTCCCTACCGCCCATTTTTCTAAGCAGCAAAGCTGTAGCCGATAGTTTTTGCAATGTCATCCATGTTTGGAGCAATGTCACCCATAGTTTTTGCAATGTCATTCATGTTTGGAGCAATGTGACCGATAGTTAGAGCAATGTGACGGACATTTAGACCAGTGTGACCGATAGTTAGACCAATGTGACGGACATTTAGAGCAATGTGACCGATAGTTAGAGCAATGTGACGGACATTTATTGCAATGTGACCGATAGTTAGAGCAATGTGACGGACATTTAGAGCAATGTGACCGATAGTTATTGCAATGTGACGGACATTTAGAGCAATGTGACCGATAATTATTGCAATGTGACGGACATTTGGAGCAATGTGACCAATAGTTTTTGCAATGTGATTCATATTTGGAGCAATGTGACCGATAATTAC
Source organism: uncultured Bacteroidota bacterium (assembly GCA_963771435.1). Classification (GTDB taxonomy): domain Bacteria; phylum Bacteroidota; class Bacteroidia; order Chitinophagales; family Chitinophagaceae; genus CAVYTF01. The sequence goes on from CAVYTF010000030.1 coordinate 44,959, forward strand.
AGCAATGTGACGGACGTTTAGAGCAATGTGACCGATAATTATTGAAATGTGACGGACATTTAGAGCAATGTGACGGATAGTTAGAGCAATGTGACGGACATTTAGAGCAATGTGAACAATAGTTTTTGCAATGTGATTCATATTTGGAGCAATGTGACCGATATTTAAAACCTAAGAATATTCTTTAATAAAGTATTTCTATGACAATATTTCCTTTTATCTGTTACGGCAATAAATTTGCCTATTATAATACTCAATAAAAATATCTATGGAAGAAAAAGATTTTGAGCAAAATAACAATGCAGGAACTGCTGAAACGGCGGATGGTTCAATAAATGCTGACGAAAATGCAGCAGGAACCAGTTATCTGAATGATCCTCTGGAAAATGAAAACGAAATTGAAAAACTCAAAGAAGACCTGCAGGAACAAAAAGACAAATACCTGCGTTTGATGGCGGAGTTTGATAACTATCGCCGTCGCACGGCAAAGGAAAATTTTGAACTGCGCCAAACAGCGGCTAAAGATGTCATCATTTCTTTGCTTGATGTTTTGGACGATAGCGAACGTGCTGAAAAACAATTACAGGAGACGGGCGATATTAAAAAACAAAAGGAAGGAGTGCTGCTTGTATTTAATAAATTACGAAATACTTTGCAGCAAAAGGGCCTAAAAGCGATGGAAAGCTTGCACAATGATTTTGATGTAGAAAAACACGAAGCCATTACTGAAATTGATGCACCCAAAGACAAACTGAAAGGAAAAGTGTTGGACGAAGTGCAGAAAGGGTATTATCTCAATGATAAATTAATACGCTTCGCAAAAGTGGTGGTGGGAAAATAATTAATACAGGGCTTAAATTTAATTATGGCTAAAAGAGATTATTACGAGATATTGGGTGTAAGCAAATCCTCATCTGCCGACGAGATAAAAAAAGCATACCGCAAAACTGCCATGCAGTTCCATCCCGATCGCAACCCGGGCGACAAAGCTTCAGAAGAAAAATTTAAAGAAGCCGCTGAGGCCTATGAAGTGTTGAGTGATGACGATAAAAAGGCTAAATATGACCGTTATGGCCACCAAGCTTTTGCGTCGGGCAGTTCAGGATTTCACAATACAAATGCGCAGGATATATTTAGCCATTTTGGAGACATTTTTGGAGACGATAGTGTTTTTGGAAACTTTTTTGGCGGCAGCAGAGGAGGAGGAACTTCGCGTGGGGGTGGTACGCGTGGAAGCAACCTGCGGATAAAACTGAAATTGAACTTTGAGGAAATGTCAAAAGGCGTTACCAAAAACATCAAAGTAAAAAAATATGTTCCCTGCAATGTTTGTAACGGAACAGGCGCAAAAGATAGAAGCAGTATTCAAACATGCAAAACCTGCGGCGGCAGTGGCCAGGTTAGAAAAGTGACGAATACCTTTCTTGGGCAAATGCAAACAGTGACCACCTGCCCAGCCTGCAATGGCGAAGGTTCAACTGTTACGGCCAAATGCGGCAATTGCAAGGGCGAAGGAAGAATGTATGGCGAAGAAACTGTGAATGTAGATATTCCTGCAGGTGTTCAGGAAGGGATGCAGTTGAGTTTAAGTGGCAAAGGCAATGCAGGAGAACGAGGCGGTGCTCCCGGAGACTTGCTTATTTTAATTGAGGAAGAAGCACATAAAGACCTACATCGGGATGGGCTGAATGTTGCTTATGAATTGCATCTTTCCTTTAGCGACGCAGCTTTTGGAACACAGGTGGAAGTGCCCACCATTGACGGCAAAGCAAAAATAAAAGTGCCGCCGGGAACGCAAAGTGGCAAGGTGTTTCGCCTGAAAGGCAAAGGCTTTCCTGAAGTAAATGGCTACCAGCGCGGTGATCAGTTAATATATGTGAGCATTTGGACTCCTCAAAACTTAACTTCGGAAGAGAAAACTATGCTTGAAAAGCTTGGCAATAGCCCCAACTTCAAACCGCAGCAGTTAAAAAGCGAAAAAAACTTTTTTGAAAAGGTGAAAGAAGTATTCTCATAGTATTTTGCAGGATGCTTATTCAGCAAAATATTTCATTAAGATCCTTCAATACTTTCGGCATTGATGCCAATGCAAAATATTTCGCAGCTTTTTCTTCTTGCGATGAATTAGAAAATCTGCTGCATCAGGTTTCTTCCCTGTCATCTGTCAACCAACATCTGTCAACTTTTCTTCTGGGTGGCGGTAGCAATATTTTATTCACCCAAAACTTCAACGGGCTTGTTTTAAAAAATGAGATCAGGGGAATTGGGCTTGTAAGGGAGGATACTGACTTCTTCTATGTAAAAGCCGCGGCCGGTGAGCAATGGTACAGCTTTGTGATGCACTGCATCGAAAATAATTATGCGGGAATAGAAAACCTGAGCCTTATTCCCGGCTGTGTTGGTGCGGCTCCTATGCAGAATATCGGCGCTTATGGTGTGGAAATAAAAGATGTGTTTGAAGAACTGGAAGCCTTTCGTATACGCGATAAAACAATAGTAAAATTTAACCTCAGCGACTGCGCATTTGGCTACCGCGAAAGCGTTTTTAAAAGAAAATATAAAGGGGAGTTTGTTATCCTGAATGTAACTTTCCGTCTTAGAAAGAAACCCATGTTCAATACTTCTTACGGCGCTATTGAAGAAGAATTGGCAAAAACGAATGTTTCGGAATTATCCATCCGCGCAATTTCGCAGGCGGTTATCAATATCCGTAGCAGCAAACTACCCGACCCAAAACTCATCGGCAATGCCGGAAGCTTTTTTAAAAATCCAACTATCTCCACTGAACAATTGCAGGAACTCCAACAAACTTATCCCGCCATTCCAAATTATCCCGCAGATAATAATGCTCAAAACAGAAAAATTGCTGCGGGCTGGCTTATCGAACAATGCGGTTGGAAAGGTTTCCGTGAAGGCGATGCGGGATGCCATGCAAAACAGGCATTGGTCTTAGTAAATTACGGTAATGCCACCGGCGCAGAAATTCTTTCATTAAGCCAAAAAATAATTGGCAGTGTAAATATCAAATTCGGGATCGATCTGGAAAGAGAAGTGAATATTGTCTAAGAAAGTATTTGTGAAAGATCATTACGCCACGCCATTAAACCCAAAAAGTATAAATTTCAATTGCTTTAAATTTATTTCAGCCTGAAAAAAACATTCTCCTCCGTCAGAAACCATTATAAATTTTTTTTGCCAATTATCAAACTGTCTGCAAAATCCATTTATAAATATAACCTTTTCTCCGCTTTTATTAATAGCTGGAATAAGTTGCATTTTATATTTCTCAAATGCCACCCTTGTTGTCTCTTCTTTCAACTTTTTCCTTAACATTTTCAAAATAGTATCTATTTCTTCATGTGTTAATGAACTGGCTTGATAAGTACTATCAAAGACTTTTGATTTTAATTCTTTTAGAATAACAAAAGATGGTGTCGTGTCTTTAACTTGATCCTTATACCCATACGGCAAAGGAATGCTTGGATTTTGCCCAAAGGAAATAATAGGAAACAATGCTAACACGATCATGAGTTTCATCATCGTTACATTTTAATTTCAAAAGTAACTATAAAAATCCTCTCACACATTCCCATACACCGAAACCATCACCACATTGCTCCAACTGCCGGCCTGCTGGTTCTCATATATATAAATAACCCGGTATTTCCATGAAACAACCACGCCGCCGGCGGGCAGCGCAGCCTGATCCAACCACGCGGGGTGTAGGCTCACGCCGGCAAATTGATAGCCGTTGCCGTCATTTCTATCTTTCCATATTTCAAAACCCTCATATTTGCCTTTTTTGCAGCGCAGCAGTGGGTGGCCGCCTTGCGCAAGCTTCACTTTAAGCACGGGATTGCCTGCCTGCGGATCAAAATTTGTTTCGGATTTAATAATGCCAAGCCCCTTACCGATGTTCTCCGTAAAATTGCCGCTGCGCACGCAGTCCTGTATCAAACTTGCAAACTGCGCCTGCGCGTTGGCGCTTGTCACAGGCGGCGGCGCGGTTGCGAAAACCGGCGGCAAAGGCACAGCGCCCAATATTTTTTTGCCGTCGCCACGCCGCAGCATTTTTTTATACTGAACGTAGTTGCGCGCATAATTGCGGGCTGTTTTGTGTGCATCAGCAACAAACTTTACAAGTTCATTTGTTGCCTGCAGCTTAGTTATTTTGTCGGGGTCAAGGCCAAACTGAACGGCAAAACTGCCCACTTTGCCACAAAAAAAGTCTAGCTGTTTATTAAAGGCAATGTCCGAAACTTCAATGTAAGTTTTCATTTAAAAAGGATGATTTTTATTGCCAAAATAAGGGCTTCCAGCGCTTTCGTTTCAATTATTATTGTGCAAAATAATGTTATTATTGTTAGTAATATTGATATTATTTAAAATAATATCAATATTACCATTTAAAATAATGATATTATTATTATTAATAACAGTATTATTTTAAAAAATAATTGTATTATTAACAGTAATATTGATATTATCAACAATAATAACAATATTATCTCCAATAATAATGATAACCTGAAGCTGTTTAGGTATATAAGTTCAGAAATAAATAAGGGGAAAGGCAAGATAATAAGGATAGATCAGCAATTTTTAATAACCGCTATAACTCGAAATTTCTTTTGCTAAATATTCTTGTGATAAGCTGAACCCAACCATATAAGCTGCTGTAATTATTTTATCATTCATCATAAATGGTTTAGCATTTTTTAGTTTATTGGTTGTAATTTTCAAGTCATTGACGAATTCTTGTCTTTGAAAAGGTGGAATGAAAAAATAAAAACTATCCGTTTTAAGAACATCAAAGTAAAGCATGGTTTTAGCTGATTTGAGAACTAATGTGTTTTGATCTTTAATTGCCCATGAGCCAGAATCCATATAACTAAAATCCTCCTGCCCCAGAGTTCTTTTCTTAAATGTCATGTTTGGATCAAGTCTATAATAATCACCAACGCCTATCTCCATTCTAAAAAACCCACCGACAACATCCTGAAATGATATGGGATCAATAACAGTTAAGCCAGCAATATTTTTATAAACAGATCTATCGCCTGTTTGCCCAAAAACAATTGCCGAAAAGGATAGAAAATTATGATAAAAAATAATTTCATGGCATAAATGTATTTATAAAATGAAAGATGCTCACGTTTTCCTTTTTCCTTTTTAATTTTTACTTCTTACTTTGTCACCCTTTAGAAAAATAAAATATGGCATCCCAACTTTTGCAAAATTTACAGGAAACCGCAGCTTATATTAAGGAAATTTATCCCGAAAATATCACCGCAGCCATTGTGCTGGGCAGTGGGCTTGGCAATTTTGCTTCGCATATAAATATTGAAAAGGAAATTAGTTATGGGGAAATTCCTCATTTTCCTGTCAGCACCGTGAAGGGTCATAGCGGCAAGCTGCTTTTTGGCGAAGTGGGCGGCAAAAAGATAATGGCAATGGCAGGCCGTTTCCATTTTTATGAGGGCTACACGCCGCAGCAGGTTTCTTATCCCATCCGCGTGATGAAAATGCTGGGCATAAACACGCTTTTTCTCTCCAACGCCGCCGGAAGTGTGAACCCCGGTTTCAAGGTTGGCGACCTGATGGTTATTACAGACCACATTAGTTTTTTTACAATCAACCCATTAATCGGGGAGAATGAAGATTCCCTCGGCACACGTTTCCCCGACATGAGCGAACCTTACAGCAAACGACTAGTTGCAAAAGCGAAGGCCATTGGAAAGAATTTGGGTTATGATTTAAAAGAAGGCGTTTACACCGCTGTTACCGGCCCCACTTTTGAAACCCGCGCAGAATATAGGCTGATAAAAGCAGTTGGCGGCGACGCTGTCGGCATGAGCACCGTTCAGGAAAACATTGTGGCTGTGCATGGCGGCATGGAGGTTTTTGCCGTAAGCGTCATCACCGACCTTGGCATCCGCGAAGACGAAACACCCATCACCCATGAAGAGGTGCTCGCCGCCGCAAAAGAAGCAGAACCAAAGCTGGCGGGATTGTTTATTGAGATGATCGCGGGTTTATAATTTTTACTTTTTACTTTTTCCTTCGTAGTAGGTTTATCTTTTCATTCACAGCTTTCGCTTTACTTTGCAGGCAGGCTGGTGCCGCACATTTCCATGGTCATACTAAAGCATTTTATTTCCTTTTTCATAGCTCTGTTTCTTATAGCTTTTGCGGTTAATGCGCAGGTGTCTCCTGACATAACCAATAAGATGACTTTTGACAGCCAGGGGAATATTATTAAAAAAGACAGCGCCAACAATAAACTGCAGCACCGCGACCCGTTGGCTGATTCTATCACTATTTCCTACCGCTATTTCGATTCTACCCGAAACAGGAAGCTGGATTCAAGCATCAACGATTTTTATACGCGTTTTCCTGTGCCTTATAACTATGCAGATCTTGGCAATTTTGGCACTGCGGCTCATTCGCTTTTCTTTGACCCCATCCTGAAGCCCGGCTGGGATGCCGGTTTTCATTCTTATGATATATATGATTATAAAGTTGAGGATTCTAAATTTTTTCAAAGCACCCGGCCTTATACCGAACTTGGCTATTTACTCGGCAGCAGCGGTGAACAAATGATCGATATCATCCACACCCAAAAGCGCAAAAAGAATTTTGATTTCACTTTTCAGTACCGTTTTATTAATTCCCCGGGCGTTTTTAAAAGCCAGTACACCAATACCAACAACATACGCTTTAACGCCTCCTATCAAAGCACTAATAAACGTTATGGTTTTTATTTAATTTTTATTTCCAATAAAATACAATCCGGGGAAAATGGAGGTATAGATTCTGTTTCGCAGTTAACCAACCTTGGCACGGGCGCTTTGAGCAGCCCTTTCCAGGTGCCGACGCATTTAGGGGTGAACTCTTCTCCAAGCCGCAACTTCTTTGATACCTATATCCCAACCGGCACTTTCTATAAGGAAAATACTTTTTTGTTAAGGCAGTACTATGATTTTGGGCAAAAAGATTCCATCGTTACAGATTCTGTTACCTACAAACTGTTTTATCCAAGGCTGCGCCTGCAATATACTTTTACTTATAGCGCTTACACATACAGCTATGAGGATGACCAGGCAAACGATACAGATTATCTGAAATTTTATGACTATAGGGATGCCAACTACAGCTTTTATGATACCATTCGCCTGCAGGACAGGTGGCATGTATTTAATAACGAGTTCAGCATTATTTCTTATCCTGAAAAAAATAACCAGAACCAGTATTTAAAATTAAGTGCGGCCATTCAATCACTGAGCGGCGCTTTTGATTATACCAATTATCCTATCATAAACGAAAAGAATATTTACACTTCCGCGGAATATAGAAACCGTACGCGCAACCAGAAGTGGGATGTGGAGGCGAATGGGCAGCTATATCTTACGGGTACTTATTTGGGGGATTATTCGGCATATATAAGCCTGAAAAGATTATTGAGCAAAAAGCTTGGCTCACTGCAAATAGGCTTCCAGGACGTAAACCGAACGCCGTCTTATATTTTTGAGGCGCCTACATCTTTCCCCATCATCCCTGGCGGGAATTATAATAAGGAGAATATTGCAAAACTTTTTGCCGTAATAAATATCCCACAGCAGAACCTGACGCTTTCAGGCAGTTATTATGTTGTCACCAACTATGTTTATTTTGACAGCTTCTACACCTCTCAGCAGGATGGTAATCTTTTCAATGTTTTGCACCTGGAAGCGGATAAGAAAATTAAAGTAAGCAAGTATTTTAATTATTATGCTGAGGCGCATCTTCAGCAAACAACGCCTAATGCACCCATAAACCTGCCGTTCTTTTTTATCCGCAACCGTATAGCTTTTGAAGGCAATTTTTACCACAATCTTTTTTTATCAACAGGCTTTGAGGTCACTTATTATTCTCCTTATCATGCGGACGGTTATTCTCCGCTAACTGGTCAGTTCTTTTATCAGAATACTACCACTATCAGCAATCGCCCGACCGTTAATTATTTTGTTGATTTTCGTATTAAAAGCTTTAAGGCCTTCGTGCGGGCAGAAAATCTAAACTCGTTTAATTATAATGGAGGTTCATTCGGCTTTACCAGTTATAATTACTCCGCGCCGAATTATCCTGTACATGCTTTTTGGCTGCGTTTTGGTTTCTGGTGGAGCTTTGTAAATTGAGAAACAGTAAAAATTCAACATGAAACGAACGATTTGTACAATAACCTTTCTATTGTTTTTCTCATCAATATTTCCCCAATACGCAAAAGGAAAAATTGCGCCTGAAATATTGTTGCCGGATGCTTCAGGAAAATCAATAGCTCTTTCTTCCTTAAAAGGGAAAGTAGTATTGATAGATTTTTGGGCGAGTTGGTGTGCGCCTTGCAGGATGAAAAACGAAGCGCTCCACAGTGTATATGATAAGTACAAATTAAAAGGGTTTGAGATTTACGGTGTATCGGTGGACTATGAAGCGAGCAATTGGCGGAATGCTGTGCAACAGGATGCCATAAACTGGCTACAGGTGAATGATGCTTACGGCAGAGTATCGACGCAATGGGCTATACAATATATTCCGCAATCTTATCTGCTTGATAAAGATGGGCGCATGATCGCCATAAATCCGGATGAAAAAAAGCTGGATAAGCTGCTGCAAAAAATGTTGTAACAAACAAAAGCAATGAAATTCTTTCGGTATGTCTTCCTGTTACTCTCCCTGCAAACGCAGGCGCAGGTTGATCCTGTGAAAATGGATAGCGCCATGGACATGAGCGGAATGGACATGGGGGATATGAAAGACAGCGCCATGAACATGGGGGGAATGACCAACACTTATTCGCTCTCTTTGCCCATGAACCGCGATGGTTCTGGTACTTCCTGGAACCCGGACAATAACGCCATGTATATGCTGATGAAGATGAACCCTAAAGGCATGTGGATGTTTCATGGCAGTATTTTTCTACGATATAATGACCAGCAACTAACTGATAAAACCTCGCGCAGCGGCGCTAAAATAGACGCGCCCAATTGGTTCATGGCTATGTATAACCGGCAGGTGGGCAGCAGCGGTCTTTTCAACTTCACTTCCATGATAAGCCTTGACCCTCTTACAGTTGGCGGCAACGGCTACCCGCTATTGTTTCAAACAGGAGAATCTTATAATGGGAAACCGCTTGTGGACAGGCAACATCCGCACGATTTGTTCTCTAACTTGAGTGTAGCCTATACCCAACGTATCAACAAAAAGATGGATGTATTTGCTTATTTCGGTTATCCCGGCGAACCTGCCATTGGGCCAGTGGCTTTTATGCACCGCCTTTCCGCTATGGACGACCCTGACGCGCCCATAAGCCATCACTGGCAGGATGCCACGCATATTACTTTTGGTGTGGCAACTATCGGGTTCAGGTACGATAAACTAAAATTGGAAATATCTGATTTCACCGGCCGCGAGCCTGATGAGAACCGCTACAACTTTGACCCCATGCGGTTTGACAGCTACTCTTACCGCGTTTCTTACAACCCTTCTGATGCCTTTGCATTGCAGTTTTCGCAGGCATATATAAAAAGCCCCGAGGCTTTATATCCTGATGAAAATGTGTGGCGATATACTGCTTCGGCTATTTACTCCACACCTGTGAAAAATGAAAAATATATTGCCGCTTCTCTTGTGTGGGGAATGAACGATGAAGGAAATGACAATAAAACAAATTCAATTTTGCTGGAGATAAAAAAGCAGCTTAAAAAGCAGTCTGTCTACAGCCGCTACGAGTTTGTACAGAAAAATGCGCAGGAACTTGATTTTACAGATAAGCCCGAAAAGACCATTTACAATATCAACACACTCACTGTGGGAACAAACCGCCAGCTTTTAAAAGCCCATTCTATTGTGCTGCTTGCCGGCTTACAGATTGCGGCTTATTTACCGCCGCCTTCTTTACAAAACCTATATGGCAACCTTCCATTAGCAGGAGAAATTTATCTGCAATTGCGCCCTCAACTTTCGGGAAACTAAAGAGTTATTGTTCAAAATAAACAAGGCTTCCGCCCACCCATTCCTTATCCTTGTTATAGCGTACGCCTATCATTTTTCCCTTGCTCAGTCGCGCCAGGTTATTGGTGGCTACAGGCCGCGCCGCGCCGTCTTTCCAGAAATAAAAGACGCGTATCTCAGCCTTGGCGGGCGTTTCGGGAGTTTCTATAATTTCCGCGTACTTCACTTTTTTCTGCAATATCCAGTTATGTTGGTCAGTTACTTTCTCAATGTCCCCGAGTTTTATATCTATCACCACACCCTGTCCTGCAAACGAGAACAAGGGTTTCAATACATAATTTTCTAAGTCAGCGGGAATCGGGTTCACATCGCAAAGGAACTTCGTTTCAGGAACATACGAGTGTTTGATAAAAGGCAAGGTGTACTTGCTTATCCTGTAAAACCAGTTAGGGTGAGGAACCCATTCAACATCCAGGTCTTCAAAAAGTATCTTTCCCTTTTCCTGCACTGGCGCATCCTGTTGTTGCAGGTCATCGAAAATAATGCGGTTATAAATGCGCTTCACTTCCACCTTTTTTCCTTCCTGCTCATAAAACAATTTTTTCCCCTCCTTCACCAGCTTTGTGAGACAAACGATAGGTATGTGCAGATAGTCCTGCGTGCAGGCAAAGTCAATACGCGTCTTTTGTTTTTCGGGGAAGATCTCAAGCAGGATAACATTCTCCGGCTCATGGCCGTGAACGATAATATCTTTCAGCAGGGCAGTATAAGAAGCCTTGTCAAACCCATTTAAATAAGCCGAATAATTAGCAGGAATATCAAAATGTTTCCTGGTAATATCATCGTGATAGATCTGGTATGCAAACAACGAAGGGAAGCCCTGCATTTCTATCAACTGTGGCTCAAGTTCGCCGTTCTCATTCTCACAAATACCAAAGTCAAAAGCTATAAAATGGGTATGTTCATTTTCATTCGGCACCTGTATATCCGCCGGTATCGCCTGCGCAGTAAGGGTTTTAAAGTCCGGCTGGGCAATAACATCAACGATGCTTTCACAGGCATTTATCATTTTTTTCGTAAATTCTTTGCCTACAAAAACGGGTGTTTCTGCAACGCGAAATTCAAGATCGCCCGTGTGATGGGAGTGGAGGTCAGCCAAATAATCTTCATATTTTTTCGCAGTGAAACTTTCGTTGAACCATTTGCGCATGGAAGGAACCATAGTAATAATTTGAAATGATTATAAAATTGTTGGTCATGTGCCACCTAATTTCAATGCCTAAAATAAAGATCCCTGCCGGTATGCAGCAACTTTTTTATTCATTCAAAAGCGTCAACTAACCAGTTCACCAACCGCGCTGTTCAAAAAGTTGGGCAGTATATGGCTGTATGTCCACATTATTTTTTCAGGGTCGTTCAGTTGGTTGATCATGCTTTTCCATTTTTTTTCGCCATGGTTTTTTATCACCGTCTGCTTCTTTTCCTCGGTTTGCAGGTGCATGCTCATACCCGTTGCGTCTGCTTCGGGGTGGAATTGCGTGCCGATAAAGTATTCGTTAAAACGTATCGCCATAACAGCCCTTTCATAATGCACATGAGGCCGCTCTTTTTCAATGGCTAATATCCTGGCGCCCATTTCCTCAAGATGGTTGTGGTTCGGCTCTATCACCTGGAAATCGCGGCTGTCAACGCCATAAAAAGGGTCGCGTAAACCATCAAAAACCACTTCATCTTTAGCCACGTTCAGCATATGCATCGGGAACACCCCAAACGCCTGTGACGCCCTTTCACAAACCTTTCCGGCCTTGAAATACCTGCACGCCAACTGGAAACTATGGCAAATAAAAAAGATATTCTTTTTGGGGTAACCGGCCACGTCGCTGTTCCATTTCTCAATGCTGTGTATCCATTTAAAATACCTGTTCTCCCATTCGCTGCCCTCGCTTTCAAGTGGTGAACCGGGCCCGCCGCTGGAAATATAAATATCAAACGAAGTGTCGGGCACTTCCAGCCGCTGCCTCACATCAAACTCCACCACCGTCAGCTCGTATTCATTGCGCTCCGCCCATGTATTCACTATCTCCCTGATACACCTCATCCCCTGGTTCGCATGGCCATCGTTCAAATCAAGAATTGCAATATTTATAACCATAAACAGCAAAAAATTAGTTAACAAAATTAAGGATTCCTAAATTAACGCTTTGCGAGGTTTTCAACAATTTTGGACGATGGGGGATAAAAAGGAGAGGGAGACTATTCGCATTCTGAAAGTATTATTCCGCAATGCTAAGTTTTCTTGTATCTTCTTCACAATCGTATTCAATTTCTTCTTTAATTTTTTTTGACAATACTTTGTTTTTAATTAGAATTTTCACAATGTCTGTACGGCATAACCCGCAAGTTAATCTATCATAAACTGCCTCTAAAGGCTCTTTGCATTCTTTTGTTTTGTTGGCGTTATAAATGTGAATAAGACTGATAATAATTGAATGAAGAGAGTCTTCGCTTTTGCAATTTTTTACTATTGTTGTCAATAATTTAGAATCTCCCTTTTGATAGTTTGAGATCAATAGGTCTAAATAGTCAAAAGGTTTTTTTGTTGTGCTTAAACGATCTGTCGCAAACTCCCGGATATCATCACCTGAAAAATATCTTAAAGCGCCTGAAGCAAATGCCACAAGGCGGTCGCTTTTTTTGTTCCTGCCTTTTACAATTTCTAAAATTGGTTGATGATCGTAAGGGTATTTAACCCTGTTAAAAACACTCATATATATTTGTTGCTTTAGCCTGTCTGTCTCTTTTAAGAAATCGTCAGCAAGTTTTTTTATGTCAGTTTTTGATAATTGTTTAGCCATGACCGGGCTTAAAGGACGTAATATCTTCTTATTTATTCTTTCTGAAACGGTTTTATAATTTACAACAGGCCGCTTATATTCTTCCCTGCCATTCTCTGTTTGCTTAATATTATCCAAATAGATCTTTATGTATCTATCTGTTTTGCCTGCATTCTCAAGTTCTTGCAAGGCTTTTATTTCAGGATTGATTTGCTGAAAATGATGGATAATTGAGCTATCTTGCCAGTCTTCCGGATTCTTCTCTAATGATTTTCCTATCGTCCTTGCGATATATTTTAATCCTTCCAAACCATCAAGTTCAATTATTGAAGTATAACCACACCAGTCACAGCCTCCAAATATCTTTTTAAAAAAGCGGTTATAGATTGCTTTTTTTGCTTCATTATTCCCTTGCTTCGCGTAGATTGTAGCAAGGTCAAAGAGTTGAACTAACGCCCCTGTATCTTTATTTTCGGTTTCGAGTCCTTTAAGAATGGCATCCCGGATCTTGCTCTGTTGCTTTGAACGGGCAATTAATTCTGAAACATAGAATGCCCTACTGCCTTCTGATTGTCCGTCATAAGCATAATTGGTTAATGATGCTTTGATGATGTCGGCTGAAAAGTCAATAGTTGGATTATTTTGCATAATTAAACAAACTTCACCTGTTCCTCTTCTTATGGAACTTCTAAATCTTTGTTTGAGCATTCTATTGTCAATCATTTTTATTATTCTTGTGGAGTATTTATCCTTGCTAAAAGACAAAGGCGAATAAACAAATTTATTTAATTAAACGTCAAAACCTGCCCTTTTGTCCTAAAATTTTAATAAGCTTTTGTTCATATCCATGTAGCTATCTTGTTGCTCTTTGAACTACGTATTCAGCATAACCATACCTGACATAGTTGCAGCTTAATTCTGTACAGCCTTTAAGGACATAGCAAAAACATAAGTATTATTCTTTACCTCACTAACTAAAATGAGTAATACGCTTAAGAAGTCTGCGTGGTGATATACCGCACAAGCCGCCGCTTTGCAATAGGCAATAAAGTTTCTTCCAAAGGGTAATGAAGTCCCGTTTCTATCGAATACACTGCAGGGTTGGGCAAAAAGCTCCTGTTACGGATCAGTGCGGCTTTGATATTTTCATAAGTATTCACGAAACTGCGGCGCCAGTTATCAATAAATTCTGTTTTAATAGAGCGGTATTTCTCATCGTGCTTCTCAAAGAAACTCAGGCGGTATTGATACACCCTGGTGTTCTTGGTGGTGTCCTCACTCAGGAAAAAATATCCCTCTGTTAGGTCCAGCGGAATAATGCCAATGGGTGTAATAGTTATTTTCTCTTCCACAAACTCATAGATCTCTGTGCCATTAGAAATAGTTTGCTGCATTTTTGCTTGAGCATACTGGATAATATCCTCCAGCTCTTTCATCAGTTCATCATCTTCCACCATCTGTTCATAAAGTAGTTGCAGTTGTTGTAATTGCACACCTGTAAACTTCTTTGGGAACTGCTCCTGTAGATATTGTTTATTTTTCTTAAACGCAAGCAAATTGTTGTAATGAAAAATGACATCCGCCAATTGCGGGTACAGTTTGTTTTCATCGAAATATTTAGTTATCTCCTTTAGGTAAGCCAGGATAATGTACTTTTTTAACTCAAAATCGATGTAGCCATCTGCAAACCACGTTTCAGATAATGATCTCATGAGAATTTTATTTAGTTCGATTAATTAATTCTAAGAATTATAATCCAATGATTTATTGACTAAAATAAAACAGAATAATTAAACAGGCAGTTTTTATTTTTCCACCTTATAGCAGGAGATGGATTTTACTTGCAATAAAAAAACCCGAAGCAACTTCGGGTTTAACAAACAGATGAGTTATAATTATTGGTCCTGAACAGTAGCACCTTCTACCAATACTGTTGCTTTATTGTTCAGCACTTCTACAAAGCCGCTTTTAATAGAGTAGTGCTCAAAACTGTTTTTGCTTTTTAGTACTTTTAGTTTTCCATTCTTTAATGCGCTTACAAGGGGCGCGTGTCTATCCAGTACTTCAAACAAACCATCAATACCCGGCAACTGAACACCGTACACTTCGCCACCGTACATCTTTTTCTCTGGGGTCAATATTTCAAGTGTCATAAAATAATATAAGGATTTGATTTTATGCCTGCGCCTGTTCTATCATCTTTTTACCTTTTTCAATTGCTTCTTCCAAAGAGCCTACAAGGTTAAAAGCCGCTTCAGGATATTGATCCACTTCTCCATCCATGATAGAGTTAAATGCGCGAATAGTATCATTAATATCTACAAACACTCCCTTTAATCCGGTAAATTGTTCTGCTACAAAGAAGGGTTGGGATAAAAAGCGCTGCACTTTACGGGCACGCTGTACGGTCATTTTATCTTCATCGCTTAATTCATCCATTCCTAGGATGGCGATAATATCCTGCAGTTCTTTATATCGTTGTAAGATCAATTTCACCCTATTTGCACAATTATAATGTACATCACCCACTATCAAAGGCGTTAAAATTCGTGAAGTAGAATCCAAAGGATCTACTGCTGGATAGATACCTAAGTCAGCGATCTTTCTGCTTAATACTGTTGTCGCATCCAGGTGCGCGAAAGTAGTAGCAGGAGCAGGGTCAGTAAGGTCATCCGCAGGCACATATACTGCCTGAACAGAAGTGATGGAACCATTTTTGGTAGATGTGATACGTTCCTGCATCAATCCCATTTCCGTTGCAAGTGTTGGCTGATAACCAACCGCTGAAGGCATACGCCCCAATAATGCTGATACTTCAGAGCCTGCCTGCGTGAAACGGAAGATATTATCAACGAAGAATAAAATGTCTTTTCCTTTGCCTGTACCATCTCCATCGCGGAAATATTCTGCTACTGTCAACCCACTTAAAGCAACACGGGCACGGGCACCCGGCGGCTCATTCATTTGCCCAAAAACAAACGTGGCTTTACTGTCTTTCAGGCCTTCCATATCCACTTTACTTAGATCCCATCCACCTTCCTCCATACTGTGTTTAAACCCGTCACCATATTTCATAATGCCCGCCTCGATCATTTCGCGCAGCAGGTCATTTCCTTCACGGGTTCTTTCTCCTACACCTGCAAACACAGACATACCCCCATATCCTTTCGCAATATTATTGATCAGCTCCTGTATCAACACTGTTTTGCCAACACCTGCGCCGCCAAACAACCCGATTTTTCCTCCTTTTGCATAAGGCTCGATCAGATCGATCACCTTGATACCTGTATATAATATCTCAGTAGCAGTACTAAGGTTTTCAAACAATGGTGGCATGGCATGAATAGGCCGACCGCCCTCTTTACTCACCTGCGGCAAACCATCGATAGCGTCACCGGTTACATTAAAGAGTCGCCCGTTGATCCCATCCCCCACAGGCATCGCAATGGCTATTCCTGTATCGACCACTTCCATGCCCCGAACGAGCCCTTCTGTGCCGTCCATCGCAATGGTCCTCACACTGTCTTCGCCCAAATGCTGCTGCACTTCCAATACTAATTTATCGCCGTTTGCTCTTTTCAGTTCGAGAGCATTGTATATTTCCGGTAATTGGCCTTCACCGAAATGCACGTCAACCACAGCGCCTATTATTTGTTTTACTTTACCTTTATTAGCCATACTTAAGAAGGGTTTAAAAATTTGCGGCAAAGGTAAGGGAATGGAACTTTTATAAAGAACAATGTTTGAAAAGTTTACACGGCTTTTTGCTACAAAGCAACACCAGAAGCCGCCATAAACTAACGCAGGTTAATATTATCCCCGAAAAATACTATCAAATAATTATAATTCGTTATAAAAGATATTAATTTGCATAAAACAAAAATAAAATCTCAATGAAAACAAAATTTTTACTTCTTCTTCTCCCTGCTGCTCTGCTATTTCAATATAAAACTTCCGCACAAGCTACTAATGTGAAGGACTCTATGGCGCTTGTTAACCTGTACGACAGTACAGATGGCGCAGATTGGACCACAAACACCAACTGGCTTACAAAAAGCCCCGTATCCACCTGGTATGGCGTTACGGTTGCATCAGGAAGGGTAACACATCTTAACCTGGATAACGGCAGTGATTATGGAAACAACATGAATGGGGAACTTCCCGTAACCCTCGGCAATCTTACTGCCTTGAAAGAACTTACATTAGATGGTTTTGGAGAAGCGGGCAACCCTAATGTATTTGACAGCATCCCTTCTTCATTTGGAAGCATGGCCGCTTTACAAAATATCAGCCTGCAGGGCGATTATATAGCTGGAGGTATCCCTGCTACCTTAGGCAACCTTACCAATTTAACCTATATCGCCTTAAATGATAACCAGCTTACAGATACCATACCTGCAAGCCTTGGCAAACTGCCCATCCTGGAACAGCTTTATCTCGATGATAACCTTATAACCGGTGGCCTTCCGCCTGCGCTTGGCAGCCTTCAGTTCTTAGGTGTTCTTGATGTGGATACAAATGGTCTTACCGATACCATTCCTTCCACCTTTGGCAATCTTTCCAGCTTATATGATCTTGATCTTTATGATAACGAGATCAGCGGCAATATCCCTTCTACATTTACCAAGCTCACCGGTTTAGAAACCCTTGAATTGGGTTTTAACCTGTTTAGCGGCCCTATTCCTTCTTTTCTTAGCCAGATGAAAGGATTAAACTTAATTGACCTTGGCTATAACAGCTTTACCGGAAGCATTCCCGCTTCGCTCAGCGCACTTACCAACCTCAATTATCTTGTGCTAAGCTCCAATCTTTTAAACGACAGCATCCCTTCCACTTTAGACAATTTTGCAGATCTGACCGTTTGCCAGGTGGATGGCAACGGCTTCACCTTCGCAGGTATGGAAGGCCTTGTGAACGCATACCCTTTTGCCGATTATGCACCGCAGTCAAACATCACCATCCATCAAAAAGGCAATGTTCTTTCTGTTTCTGCGGGGGGAACGTTGAGCAACAACACCTATTCCTGGTACCAGGATGACGAGCTGTTAATAAACAAAAAAGGCGATTCAACACTTACTATACCTTCTCCCGGCGAATATGAAGTGGTCGTGAACAACTCCATAGCCAACGAGCTCACGCTGTACAGCGACAGCCTCGATGTTATAACCGTTCCGCTCACTTTGCTGAATTTTACCGGCAACTATACAAAAGGTGATGTGGATCTGAAATGGATAACCACAAGCGAGGTGAACACGCTTGACTTTATCGTTCAGCGCAGCACAGACGCCGCAACTTTCACCAACATTGGCACTGTTTCCGCAACCGACGCGCAAGGAGTGAACACTTACACCGATGTTGACACAAAACCAGTGGCCGGCATAGATTACTACCGCCTGAAAATGGTGGATAAGAACGGCAACTACACCTACACCAACGCAGTAGCCGTAAAAGTATCCGGCACTGTTGCCACGGCGCTTTCTGTTTATCCTAACCCCGTTGTGAACACGGCAACGGTTTCCTTCAATGCCGCTGTTGCGGGCAATTATACCCTGAAAATTACAGACATGAACGGCCGCGTGATCAGCAACCAGAAAGGCGCATCCATCGCGGGGACAAACACTTTGAGCATTGACCTTAGCAGCTACGCCCAAGGCAGTTATTTCATCACCTTCACAGATGATGCTAACAACAGGCAAACGGTGAAGCTTACAAAATAGGTTGACAGATGGGTGTTGACAGTTGACAGAAACGCGGCGCTACCGTCAACGGTCATCTATCAACTGATAACTTTCTTTCTAATAGCAAACGGCAGGAGTAATATCCTGCCGTTTTTGTTTGCGGCAATGTTTATATTTGTAAAAACAACAAACATGGGATTAGTTTATGCAGATATTGAGCTGATAAATGCTACAGACCTTGTTAATGCTAAGCGCTATATCATTGGCGAAGAAGAAGTGAAGCGGATACGCCTCAACATTATGGCCGATAGTGGCGCATACATGTTGGCCATAAACGAAACCATTCAACAACAACTCGACCTGCCCTTTGTTGAAAAGCGCAAAGCCCAAATGGCAAGCGGCGAAGTGGTGGAGTATAAAGTGGTTGGCCCCGTGATGATAAAGTTTGCCAACCGCACCGCCACCTGCAACGCCTTTGTGCTGCCCGGCGACAGCGAACCCCTCCTCGGCGCCATACCCATGGAAGAAATGGACGTGCTGATACACCCCCAGCGGCAGGAACTCATCGTAAACCCCGAACATCCCAATTACGCGCAGTTGAAGATGAAGAGAATGATCCTCAATAACTAAAAATGAAACTAAGAAGTATTGCTCTATTTCTTATAATACTCAATTACTCATGTTCAACCAATGGGAAAAGAGCAGAAAGTGACAAAGATTCATCATCAGTTAAGGTAAACACTCAAATTGCACCGGCACCTGCCCCTGATCCTGCACTACCTAAAACAACTTTTGATAGTCTTCAAGGTGTATGGATACCTGATAATGGAGATTCATTGGAAAAGATGGAAATGATTATAAAAAGAGATTCAATATACTATAGTGATGACACTGGTATTTATGCTCGCGAAAGATTTTATATATCCCAAGTATTTACTTACAACAAAGAAGATATTTCACCTCAAACAAAAACCGGTAATTATTTTATACAATATTCTTCAGCAATTAATGATATAAGACATTGCGCCGAAATAGATACGTTGACAAATAATGAATTGGTATTTTTTTTCAAGGCTTTAGGAAAACATGGAATTTATGAGAGTTATCATAAGTAATTCTATTTTTAATGTTCAAAATAAGTAAATAAATTTTTTTGGTTATCAAAAATAAGCCGTAAACTTGCACGCGAAAGTATGAAGGATTAAGGAGAAAGTACGAAGGTTTAATATTAAAGTACGAAGGTTTAATATTAAAGTATGAAGGTTTAATATTAAAGTACGAAGGATTAACATTAAAGTACGAAGGTTTAATATTAAAGTACGAAGGTTTAATATTAAAGTACGAAGGTTTAATATTAAAGTACGGAAGTTTAATATTAAAGTACGAAGGTTTAATATTAAAGTACGGAGGTTTAATATTAAAGTACGGAGGTTTAATGGTGAAATAAGGCATTATTCTAAACAAACAGCCTATTTTTTCAAACTCAATTATTAAATTAAAACAAAAACTATGGCAAGAAAAACGATCAGGATCAACATTCCGATCAATAGCCCGGCAGATTTTAGCGTGCTGCTGAATGCTATTGTAACTTATGACAAAAGCCTTGGCTCTGCCAGTGTGCTGCAGACAGACCCGAGCATTGATATGAAGACTTTTGCAACAAACCTGGCCACGGCAGACGGACTGCGCGCACAAAGCGAGGCAGCGCGCAAACTTAGTATAGACCTTATGGAGCAGGCGCAAACAATGTATGGAATGGCTACGGGGCAATCTGTTAACACAGTGGGCACGCTGTATTTTACTGAAGATCTTATTAAACAATCATTGTTGAAAACCTACAAAGGCAACGAAGAGGCGCTGGGGAATTATGGGTATGATATTGTTATTGGCCAGGCAAAAAGCCCTGTGCGCAAAACGCCGGGCAGCAAGAAATAAATTAAAAATTAAAAAGTAAAAAGTAAAAAAAAGTGCGGGTCATTGAGGCTCGCACTTTTTATTTTTTCCTTTTTCCTTTTTACTTCGCTGACCTACAAAAGAACAATGAGCAGAACGATGAGCACAACCAGCACAATTAGTTTCACAAGAATGTAAGTGCGGCGCACGGCACCGATCTCGTGTTTCATGTTTTTGAGTTCCTGTTTCAGCTCGGTGCGGTCTGCTTTGGAAAGCTGCGACTTGTCCATTGCTTTTATGGCTTCGGCGCGGGCTTGTATGTCCTGTATGCGTTGTTCGGTTTGCGCATCGGCAGGTATTGCAGGGGTTACTGATGCTGCTTTGGCTGAGCTGCCGGCCATAATGAGCAGCAGCGCAAAAGCGATGAGTTTGAAATAAGTTTTCATGAATGTTGAAGGTTTAGGTTTAAAAAAATAGCGAAACAATACAAGGCAAGTTAATAAAAACCTTTGCAACCGGGCGGAAATGAGCAGGATTTATTATCAATGCTTTTGGGAATGAGCGGCATTAAAGATTATTACGCAAAATGAGAGCAATGCCAGTATCTTTATTGCGCCAAACGGAAAGGCTGGCATGAAATTTTTAATACAAACAATATGAAAACTATACAATTCTTACTTACTGCTTTTGTTTTTGGGGTAATTATCAGTTTTATTAATGTAAATAAAGCGGCTGCACAGGATAGTTCCAAGACAGTTCAAACGGTTCCTTCGGCTCCTGTTGCTCCTCCGGAACCCGTTCGGCCGCCCGGCGCTAACCCGCAGGTAAACGGAACGCAGGTGCTGAACAATGGCCAGGAATCTGTCAATAACGGGCAGGCGGCCATCCAGGGGATCCCTGTCAATGTCAATAAAAAAACAAAGGTCAAAAAGAAAGAAAGTAAAAAGGATAATGTTCAAAGAGAAGCGAACATAAGGGATAGCCTGCCGCCTCAAAAGCCCTGATATTATATGACCGCTGAATTAGAAAAGATGGCATGATATTTTGATATTATTGTAGAAGAAATAATATAATTATGAAAAACAGATCTTTCTTTCCAGCATTGATATTGGGCGTTGGTATAAGCTTATTTAGTATAAGCGTTTCAGCCCAAACTCATGACTCTACACATGCTGCTCCTGGTAATTCATTACCGCCTTCATCACAAATGCAAACAGGAACTGAACAAACAATTCATAACGGGCAAGCGCCTACAAAGGGTAATTATAAAATGCCCAATACTCAAAGGGATACTTCAGGAAATAGTAAAATGAATTCGGGCAGTTCTAATACACGCATGGATACAACTCATATACGGCCAAAGAAAAAACCGCTGCCTGTGCCGATGAATTCTAAAACCGCTCCTCCAATAAACAGGGATACACTACCTCCTCATAAATAACCTCATCTTGACCCTTCTTCTAAGGGAGAAGGGCAAGTACTGGGGCATAATTCAGCTACTTTTTTGAAAGTTTAAAATATTTTCCTTCGTCATACGTCTGCATGTATAGTAACGCTATTGTTACGGCATAAAGATCAATAAAGATGTACAACAACGAAACACGCGCCGCAAGAGGCGAACACGGAAACCGGGGACAGCACCGGTTGATCCATTCAATGCAAAGAGCTGCAGTTAATGTTTTTAAAACAGACAACAGCTACGAAATGCTGGTATTTGCGCCGGGACGCATAAAGGAACATTTCCACCTGGATGTGAAAGGCAATGAGCTCACAGTTTCCTACACACCGCCGGAAGGGTTCGCAAGGCCTGAATGGGTGTTAAGGGAATACAGCAGGGGCGGGTTTGAAAGGAAATTCAACCTTGACGGAGCTGTGGACACGGCTGCTATATCTGCAAAATACACCGATGGTGTATTGCAGGTCAGCCTTCCGCTTATCCCCGGCAAACAGCCCGCAACACAGCAAATACCTGTAAGCTAATAAACGGCGAACGGCAATTGCATAAAGTGGCACAGTTAAACGTGCCACTTTTTTTGTGCGGTAAAGAAGAAAGAATAAAGTAGGAGAGTTTATTTTGTAAGTGCCACCACTATAATTACAGTAAGCGCCATTACAGCAAACAATATACCCAGCAATTTAAGAAAGGTGCTAATGGTCATGTCTTTTTTATCACTCATAAGAAATTAATTTTAAAAAGGTAAATTAAAGAGGATTTTGATACAAATGTAATAATGGGTTACATTTGAACATAATAAAACTTTTATTGTATGAGTATCACATCACCGCAGAATAACAAAGGCGCTAAAAAGGGAGGCAAACCAGCGCCTGCCAATGCGCAGAATTCTAAGTTCATAGCCAAGCCCGGCGGAACGGCCTCTTCCTTTGTAAAAAAGAAGATCACCACGGGGTCGAGAAGAGGCGGATAATTAACTGATAATTTCCTGATCGATGATTTGTCGGAGGTACCGGCTGATCAATTGTTTGATATTATGCGATTATCCAAAGCTGTAGCAATTCCATTGCTTGCCGGACTTATTGTGCAAATAGCCACTGCCTGGGACGGTTTCTTTTTCCACTCCGACGAATATTTTCAGATAATAGAGTTTGCTGCGCATAAGTATCATTTTGGAGTAACGGGCAAGCTGACATGGGAGTTTACTGAGCAAATTCGCCCCAGTATTCAAATACATTTTTTTAATTGGTGGCATAATGTCCTAAGCGTTATCGGCATTAATGACCCTTTTCTTGTCCTTAATCTGCTTTATGTACTTATCGGCATTGTTTTTTTTGCGATCAGCAATTATTTGATAATAGATAGGTTTAAAGACAAGACCTATCTACCAAAATTACTTTGGCTAAATAACTTCTTTTGGGTAATGCCTTACCTGCGCTGCAAATATTCCGCGGAAATGATGGGCGCTTTGATTTGTATTACAGGGATTATACTGCTTTATAAACTGATTGAGAAGAAATCCTCACCGCTTAATGCTTTGTCTCTTTTAATCACAGGACTTATCTTTTCCATATCTTTTTATTGCAGGTTTCAAATGTTGTTTGCCTTTGCGGGCCTTTTGATTTGGTTTGCCTTGGTGCATTGGCAACAATGGAAAAAGGGGTTGGTGGTATTAACCGGTTTTATTATTGGTGTCGGTTTCAATACCTGGCTTGATAAGTTGTTTTATGGTGATTGGGTCTGCACACCTTATCGTTATTTTTACGCAAATCTTATTGAGGGGAAAGCAGCCTCCTTTGGTACTTCACCATGGTGGTATTATTTAGTGATTCTACTGGCTATCGGTATACCGCTGGCAGGGTTTGCTCTCTTTAGCTTTTTTGCAAAAGCGATGACTTTATATAAAAACCCCTTCGTTTTAAGCACTTTGTTTTTTGTGATAGGTCATAGTATGGTTGGGCATAAAGAAGAAAGATTCATTTTCCCTGTAGTAGTATTGATGGTCTATTTGGCTGCAGAAGCATACAGCAATTTTCCAAAAATGGTAGCATGGGCAAAAAGGCTTTGGCGAAATGAATACATAGGATGGTTAGTTAGGGGCGGCATTTATTTTTCAATTGGAATGAACCTGTTATTAGTATTGCTGCTAAGTTTCGAAACATATAAACAACCTGTTTTGTTTATTAAAAGATTTAATGAAGATATTAAAGCTACCGACCATATAATTGCGTTTAAACAAAATCCTTACGAAACAGAAAGCGGTCTACGATACAGGTTTCTTTCGCAGGATAAATTCGATAGAAATATAGACGTAATAAATAATAGAGATTCATTTCTCGCGGTTTTGCGTCAGCATCCACAGTATAAATACTGCATCTTGATAAAGGATGCCAAAGAAAATAACCTTAATTATTTGCTGCAAAAGCGGGATGGCATTGTGGCTTCCTCATTTGTATGGAACATTGGAAACTGGCTTGCGGTAAATCATAATATTATAATTCCCGACCTGTGGATATGTCAGCAATATGGCGAAGTGAAGTAGTTTTACAAGACGCTTTTTTCATGCAGTGTGAGCTTTTTTCATGCAGTGTGACCTTTTTTCATACAAAGTAAGCTTTTTTCATGCAAAGTGAATCCTTTTCCATGCAAAGTGTGTCCTTTTCCATGCAAAGTCCGTCCTGTTCCATGCAAAGTGCGTCCTGTTCCATTCAAAGTCCATCCTTTTCCATACAAAATGTATCCTGTTCCATACAAAGAGTTTAATTTATCATTTACGCTTCACGCTTCTTCATTTATAACTCAAAATTCACCATTTATAATTCATCATTACCCATTAGCGCTTACCTTTATTTTTATTTCACTGAAATCCCGTTTTGAGGAAGAAGATAATAAAGATCGCATGGAGTGTTTTGCTGATTTCGGCAGCCGCCTTGTTGTTTGCAGGGAAATTCGTTTCAAATGAAATAATACGCATTGCTGTCGGCGCAGTGCTTGTTTATATCGGCTTGCTGATTCTTCAGAAACCGCCCGTTAGAAAGTCGATCCTAAAGATTACAAGACGTTTTTTTATCTTCTTATTTTCACTGATTTTGCTCTTATGGTTATTCCTGCAGACAGAAATGATGCAGAATTATCTTGTTAAAAAAGCAACGGCTTATTTGTCAGAAAAGCTTCATACACAGGTAAGCATTGGCCATGTTAGTTTTTCTTTTTTTGATAAGATGAACCTGAAGGAAATGCTCGTTCGTGATAAGCAAAAAGACACACTACTTTATGCTGGTGCCTTAAAAGTCCGTATTACTGATTGGTTCTTTCTAAAGGATACTGCTGTGCTTTCCTATATCGGCCTCGAGAATGCAACGATTAAACTGCAGCGTAACGATTCCGTTTGGAACTATCAGTTTATAGCTGATTATTTTTCATCACCCAAAACAAAAGATACTTCTCTCGGTTTGCAGTTTAACCTAAAACAGGTTGACTTGAAAAATGTTTCTATTATTCAAAATGACAAATGGCATGGGCAGCGGCTTACAATGAAATTTACCAGCTTATTGCTTGATGCAAATAGTATTGATTTTAATAAAGGCATTATCGATTTGAACGAAGTGGATATTGATAAACCCTATTTCTCAATTCATAATTTCGATGAGCTGGATAAAAACATTCATGCAAAGAAGGCTGTAATAAAAGATACAGGCATGTATTTCAATGCTGGTAATTTACTTGCAAAAGCTTCTCTGATAAAAATAACCAACGGTACTTTTATTAATGAAGACGACAGCGATAAGCACCCCAATGCTTATTTTGACGGCAGCCATATAAAGTTTTATAAGATAAACGCAACCTTTAATAATGTCAGCTTTATAAAAGATACCATTAAAGCGAAAATTGAAATTGCTGCTATTGAAAAAAGTGGCTTTGAATTAAAAAAACTTACAGCTAATTTTAAACTTACCCCACAAATCATGGAGTTCGCAAAGCTTGATCTGCGCACCGAGAAAAGCAGGGTGGAGGATTATTATGCCATGAAATTTAAAGACTTTAACCACGATTTAAACGATTATGTTGCAAAAATTCTAATGGATGCCCGCTTTAAAAGATCTGTTGTGAGCAGCGATGATATTGCTTTTTTCGCTCCTGATCTAAAAACATGGAAAAAGGAAGTTGAGTTAACCGGAAAGTTTTTGGGTACGGTGGAAGACTTTAAAGTTAATGACCTCTTCCTGCGTTCGGGCAGTAATATGTACGCCAGCGGAACTCTTGCTATGAAGGGCTTGCCGGATATTGATAGTACCACTATCCATTTTACTAATGGTGTACTGCAGGCTTCTTATGCAGACATAGTTTCGATCATACCATCTCTAAAAAATACAACAAGCCATAACTTGCCCGCGCTGGGTAATGTTCGTTTTGCTGGGATATTTAATGGGTCGATCAGCGACTTTATTGTAAATGGAAGTTTAAGCACCGCCATCGGTGGCGCGTATGCAAATATGCACATGAGATTTCCAAATAATGCCGAGCCTGCTTATACCGGCACTATTACGACCAATCAATTTAATTTAGGGAAATTTATCAATGCAGATATTGTAGGGGCTGTAAGTTTTAGTGGGAAAATTGATGGCAGCAGTTTCAATCTGGACAAAATAAAAACCACGCTTGACGGTAGCTTCAGCAGTTTCGAATTCAATAATTATGCATATTCCAATCTAACTTTCTCAGGCACCTTTTCTAATAAATATTTCACCGGAGCATTTAAAGCGAGCGATCTGAATTTTGATTTCACCAGTAATATCATCATAGACTTGACAGAAGACCAACCTAAGTTTAACCTGCTTGGTGACTTGGAAACAGCCAATTTCAAACAATTGCATTTTACCAATGACTCTATGCAGTTAACAGGCTTATTTGACCTTGATTTCCAGGGAAAAAATATTGATGCATTTACTGGTAATGCCAAAATATTAAATGCCACTCTTGTGCACGATACCACTCGTTTAAGTTTTGATTCGCTCACCCTGCATTCATATTTTGATGCTGCCAATAAAAAAATATTAACTCTTCAAAGCAACGAGTTTAACGCCACGGTTAGCGGGCAATATAGCATCCTCGACCTGCCAAATAGTTTTCAGGCCTTTCTCAGCCATTATTATCCTTCTTACATTCATCCTCCACAAACAACGCCACTCAACCAGAATTTTACCGTAACATTCAACACTGAAGATTTTTCAAAATATGCGCAAGTTATTAACGAGCAGTTATCAGGTTTGGATAACGCTTCAATTACCGGCAGCGTCGATACCCGCGATTCTGGAAGCTTTTCGTTTAAAGCAAATATCCCGGCTTTAAAATATCAGCAATACAGGCTTATCAATGGAATTGTTCAAGGCAAGGGTAATTTTACTAACTTGACGCTCGATGGAAGCATCGAAAAAATTTATATCAGCGACAGCACATACTTTCCCAATTCAAAAATTGGTATCAGCTCTGAAAATGACCACTCGTCAGTAAGCATTTCTACCAGTGCCAACAATACACTCAATGATGCCCGACTAAACGCCGAGGTTTATACTGTGCCGGATGGCGTGCGCATAGATTTTGACCCATCTTCCTTCGTCATCAACAAAAAGAAATGGGATCTGCAGAAAGAAGGCGAATTAGTGATACGTAAATCTCTCACATCAGCCAAGAATGTAAAATTTTCGCAAGGCTCACAGGAACTTACTGTGGAAACACAACAAACATCTGACAGTGTGAACAACCTTGTTTTAAAATTAAAAGACATCAACCTCGGTGATTTTCTTCCGCTTGTTACAACCACTCCACGCATGCAGGGGCTTGCGACCGGCTCAGTCTATATGCGCAATTTTTATGGCCCGTTCACGGTTGATGCAGATCTCAAAGTTGATAAATTTCGTCTTGATGACGATTCCGTTGGCTTTGTTACTGTGAACGGAAATTACGACAGCAAAACAGGCATGATAGGTTATGCATTTGCAGCAGACAACCCCAAATTCAATTTCGCCGCAAAGGGCACTTATGATACAAAAGCCCCTTCAAGCCAAGCGCTCAACACTACTTTTCACTTGAACGGAGCAAAAATCGGCATAGTAAATGAATTTCTGGGAGCTGTTTTTTCCGATGTCAAAGGCGAGGCCTATGGCGACCTTACCATCAAAGGTGACCTTTCCGCGCCTGACCTGCTTGGGAATATCATGCTGCGCAATGGAAGCCTTGTGGTCAAATACACAAAAGTTCATTACACCATCGATTCTGCCCTGTTCAATTTCCAGGATGGCGTGCTTGATTTTGGCGAATTTCAAATTCGGGATGATCTCAAAAACACCGCAACCGTTCGCGGCAAATTGTATGAAAAACAATTTAAAAGCCTGTTTTATGATTTTGAAATGAACACCAACAAACTTTTGCTCCTCAATACCACAGCAAAAGACAACCAGCAATTTTATGGCAGGGCCATCGGCAAAGCCACGCTCACCCTTAATGGGCCGCAGGAAAATATGCAACTCAATATAACCGGCGAAAGCAACGACACTTCTCACATTTTCATCCCCACCAGCACCAGCCGCGAAAGCGCCGATGCCGATTTCATCGTTTATAAACAATACGGCACAGAAACAAAAGTTGAAAAAACTACCGATGATGATAACACCAACCTCAGCATCAACCTCGACCTCACCGCCACCAACAAAACCCAAATTGACGTGATACTTGATGAACTGACCGGCGATGTGATAAAAGCCACCGGCAGCGGCGACCTCAAAATAAAAGTGTCCCCCGCAGGCGATATGACCATGACCGGCCGTTATGATATTGAGCGCGGCAGTTACGATTTCAATTTTCAATCCTTCATCAAAAAACCATTTGACCTGCTGCCCGACGCCGGAAACTTCATCGAATGGAACGGCGACCCTTACAAAGCAAACATTCACATTGATGCCCAATACACTGCCCAGCGCGTAAGCCTCAACGACCTCATCAGCAACCAAAGCGCCGATTTCAGTGGCGAAACCAAGGGCTACCGCGGCGATGTGTACGTCATCGCAAAACTTACAGGCAACCTGCAAAAGCCGGACATCGGCTTCAGCCTCAAATTCCCCGTCGGCAGCCCTGTTTACAACGACTATTATTTCACCAGCATCCTCGCCAAACTCGAAGACAACAACGGCGAAAACAACGAAATGCTCAAGCAGGTCACCTACCTCATCGTCCTCGGTTCCTTCGCGCCCTATGGCGATTACAGCACCGGCAGCGCCTCCGCCACATCGCTCACCGTCAACACCATCAGCGAAAAAATAACCGGCGAGCTCAACAAACTCTTCTCCAACGTGCTCTTCAAACTCACCGGCGACAAAAGCCTCCGTTTCGACGTCGGGTCTTCCACTTACAGCAGCAGCTCCCTGCTCGATTATGGCGGCATCAGCACCAACATCACCAACAACAGCGCAAATAAACTCGACCGCACCGCAGTAAACCTGAAACTCAATCAAAGCATCCTCAACGGCAAGGTCATCTTCACTTTTGGCGGCGACCTCGATTTTGGGCTCACCAGCGCCGCCGTGCAAAACAGTAACTTCCAGTGGCTGCCCGACATTTCTGTACAGGTAATTTTAACCAAAGACCGCAAGCTGCGCGCGATAGTGTTCAACAAAAGCAGCCTCGATGTAAACGTAGCCAGCGCCGCCCTCGGCCGCACCACCCGCCAGGGCGTAAGCCTCACTTACACCAAAGATTTTGAAAAATTATTTGGCAATAAACCAAAGCCCGCACCTACTGTTGCGCAGGATTCGACAAAAGTGAAAGTGCCTTGAGGTGGATGAATTATAAATGATGAATAGAGTGGGTAAAATGCCCTCATTTATTCAGCAATTCGATGCAGTTTGTACTTTACAATTCTTAGTTTATTAATTGCCCGATTTTTTTTAAAAAGAACTTGAGTTTTTGAATCATCAATATATGTTTCTACATCGTCAAAATAATCGGATATAATTTGGTCATTAAAAGCAATCTTATAATCGTCAATTGCGGCTTTAGTTAAATCATATCCAAATACGTCATACTTCTTATAAGGGCTCCAAAAACCCATTCTGGTGGTATCTTCTTTTTTAATTAACTGAAAAGAAACACCCATTCCCTCCGTTCCAAGAAAATGCTTTTCTTTATATTTAATTTTTGTCTTTTCTATTACACCCGTGTCAATTTTACGAAACTGTTCTTTAGAAATTGGAACCGTCTTGTAGTAAAATGTGTCCTTTGCTGCCTTGTCAAATCTGTAGTCATCTTTAATTAAAATTTCAAGTTTCTGAATGGTGTCAACTTTAATTAATTTTATCAGAGAGTATTCTGCGAATGAAGGTTGAAATGCCGTAGTAAAAATTATTGAATCATTTATCTTCAATTTTAAATTTGAATCAATCGCTTTGTGTTGTGAATTGTGTCCGCAAGAAACTACAATAATTAAGAGGAGTCCAAAAAAGATAAGCTTTTGCATACAGGCGATAGTATAGCCATCAACACAAATATTTATATTGGCTGCCGTTTTTATAACTCTTCAGATTTAAAAACTTTTCCTTTCCAGCTTCTACTTGTCACAGCTGCATTTTCAGTTTTTGTAATAAATAAAACTTTATAAGTTTCATATTCTGTTTTGTCTTGCAACGCTCCCTTAATTTCTATTGCAATTTGTTTTCCTAACGCATTCATTTGATTTTCGTCAGCAGGTATATTTTTCCCATTAGTAATGTCAATTTCCAATTCTGAACTTACTTTTCCATTAGTATTAATTTCTTTTCCGTCAAGGTTAATGCCTTCGCTCGAAACAAGTTTATTTAAGCCTGCTTGTAAACTATCCATGGGCGTACTAAATACTGGATTTTTTGTTGTAGTTGTTGTAGTAGTGCAACTAATAATAAGCAACGTTACAAGTGTAATAAAACTTAATGTTCTGGTCATTTTTAGTTTTTTTATTTTTAATGAATAGAAGAATTTTGAAGCTTTCATTAATAGCACCCCACAAATATTTATCTTATTCCCCTCCCCACCAAATATTTATCTACAGTTGAAAAAAAACCTCCCAAAAAATTTGTTTATTTAATTCAGGTTGCAGAAATTTGAATTTGAAAATAAACACAGGCACCACTTAAAAGCTTTTCATCCCATGCAAAGCGAAATATTTAGTAATAATTCTCTCTTTTTTAGCCTTGGCATGTCAAAACCTGTGGGTAGCGGACGCTTCGCTGTGGGTAGCCGTGGCTCCGCTACCCACAAGGAACACTTGGCTGTGGGTAGCGAATGTTTGGCTGGGGGTAGCGGACGCTTGCCTGTGAGTGGCCGGCTTTCGGCTGAGGGTAGCGGACACCTGGCTGTGGGTAGCGGACAGTTCGCTGAGGGTAGCAAACGGTTGGCTGTGGGTAGCCGAGGCTTCGCTACCCACAGCGAAAGCTCGGCTACCCACCAAAAACGGCCTTTTCAAACTGGTTTTCTTCATTTTTTAATACAATAAAAACAAAAAACGATGGCTGCACAAACCTTCCTCCCCAGCGGGGAGAACCCTCAACTCGATTGGTTATCAATCATTTCACAAAATGCTCCTGCTTTGGCTGACAAATATGGCTTCACCAAAGATGAACTGGACGACATGGCCAATGGCCTGTTGTTGCTCCAGGCCTGGCATGCTTACAAAATTGGCCTTATTCAGCACACAAAGGACGTAACGTCCTATTACCAGGAGCTGGCTTTTGGCGTTCCTGCAGGTAAAACGGGTAGCGTGGTGCCTGTTCAGCCGGTTATACCTGCTTTAGCTCCGCTTACCCCCGGTATCATCAGCCGTGCGGTGGCCGTTGGCAAAGGAGCGAAAACACAAACAGGCTATACTGTGGCAGATGGTAATGCCATGGGTTTAATTGGCCCTGAGATAAACACTGATTATAGTAATTTAAAGGGGCAATTATCCATTGAGCTGGTGAATGGCGGCCACCCAGAAATTCATTGGCTGAAGCACCGGCTGGACGGGATGCAAATTTATAAGGACAGCGGCACGGGCGTATTTTCGCTATTGGCTTATACCGTGCACCCGCCCACAATGGATAACTCGCCACTGCCCGCCGCAGGAACAAGCGCGGTTTGGAAATACAAAGGCCTTTACATGCTGCATGATGCGCCGGTTGGCCAATGGGGCGATGTAGTGAGCATAACGGTGGCAGGGAATTGAGAAGAATTATAAGGGATAATAACCCCCAAAAAAACAAAAAGCCCGGATATTACAAGTATCCGGGCTTTTTTTTATTCATCATTCATCATTCATCTTTAATTCGGCCTCCCATTAAGCGGCCTGTGCGTAGAGTCCACCTTTTTAGGGGCAGGTTTCACGGTTGTTTTCGGCGGAGTAACGGGTTTTGTTACAGGCTTGTTAGGATTGTTATTTGCCTGTTGTGTCTGCACTGGCCTGGTTGTAGGCTGTTGCGTTTGAACAGGCCTGGTTGTAGGCTGCTGTGTTTGTACTGGCCTGGTCACCGGTTTGTTCACTGTTGTGTTTGCAGGTTTAGGCGTTGTGTTCGTTGGAGCAGCGGGCCTCATGCCATTTGGCTGTGTGGCTATCGGCCTTGTTACCGGCTTAGGCGGTACAACCTTGTTTACCGGTTGTGGCGGCGCTTGCACTGGTTTGTACACAGGTTTAGGCGCAGGCGTATTGGCCGGTTTATTATAAACCTCTACCTTTTTAGGCGCAGGCTTCACTGCTGCCTGCTGCTGCTCTGCTGCCGGCTTTATCGCCGGCCTGTACATTACCACGCTATTACTCGTTTGCTGTGTTTGCCCCGGTTTGGCGTTTTCAACAATATTCACTTTTTGCACATGAATATTGGCCACTTTTTCCACCTGCTCCACCTGCGGGCCTTTATTAATGACCGTAGTGTTGTTTATATTATTTGTCGTGTTGTTCGTATTGTTTGTGCGCGAGTTGTTTATGTTGTTGGTGGTGTTATTAGTGGTATTGTTCGTTGTGTTATTGATGTGAGTGTTGTTGATATTGTTTGTTGTATTGTTATTGGTTATGTTATTATTCACAACATTCTTGTTCACCACCGTGGTAGTATTGTTGATGATGGTAACGTTTTGAATAATGGTCGTTTTTTGAACATTATTTACAACATATTGCTGCACGTGTGGTTGGGTAATGTGCTGCGCAGGCACAAAAGTCCATGCCCTTTGCGGGGGTGTCCATTGCTGCTGTGCAGTGATATGCGGCGCAAGCGGCGCCCATCCGTAATAGCCAGCCGACTGGCCCCATTTAACCCAGGCCGGTGCCCATTCGTGGCCGGGCAACCATAACCATCCATATCCGTCTTCG
This sequence comes from uncultured Bacteroidota bacterium, assembly GCA_963771435.1. GTDB lineage: Bacteria > Bacteroidota > Bacteroidia > Chitinophagales > Chitinophagaceae > CAVYTF01. The sequence goes on from CAVYTF010000030.1 coordinate 78,172, forward strand.
TAAAACCAGCGGCCGTAGTGGAAAGCAGCCCATCCCCATGAATAATCAGATACCCATGTCCAGCCCTGGTCAGTATAAACCCAGTGGCCATTAGTGGAGTAAGGCTGAAAATCCTGGTCTACGCTCGGAGACCAAACATATCCTTCACCGGGATAATCGATCCATCTTCCGTAAGGGGTGCAACTGATCATAAAACACCTGGTAAGAGCCATCCTGCTGAACAATTGGCTGGGCGACCGGCTGATCAATTGGCGCAGGTGCTTGCTGATCAGGCGTTACCTCAACATAAGGTTGTTGTGTGGGTGGCGGCGCAGTTGGTTGAACATACGGTTGCTGCGCTGTTGCAGGCGTAACATACGGTTGTTGAGCGGGTGGAGGTGGGGGAGGGGGGGCTTGCACAACCGTGGTATGGTACGATGGCCTGCACGAAGCAAACACCAACGCAGTTAAAACAAAAAATAAGAGATTTCTTTTCATAATGAATTTTTTAGAGATTAAGATTTGCAAATGCCATGCCCGTTAGGATACGCATTTTGAAACGAAGTAAAATAAAAAAAACTGAATTATATTATTATTAGGGTTATTCGTTCAGGAAATAAAAAAGCCATCTGAAAAGACGGCTTTTGGTGATCCCGCTGGGACTCGAACCCAGGGCCCCAACATTAAAAGTGTTGTGCTCTACCAGCTGAGCTACGAGATCTTCCACCATTTTTTGGGAGTGCAAAAATAGGCGAAGAATGCGGTTGCTCCAAATTTAAAAAATTAGTTGCTCTATTTTATCATGATCAATGATCTTTCAAAACGGTTTGCAAGAAGCAAGTTGTTATTTTTGTAAGATAAATAAAAATCATGTATGGCTTATTTTGAGAACAAAGTTGTTGCGGTCACAGGCGGTTCGGAAGGCATAGGCAAAGCTTTGGTGCACCTGCTTCTGGCAAATGGAGCCAAAGTGGCCACCTGCGGCAGAAATTATGATAAGCTATACAACTTGCAGACTTCATTATCCTAAAAAGCCTTTGATGGCGTCACTGCAGATGTGAGCAATGAAGATGATTGCAAAAAATTTATTGATGAAACCGTCAAGGCTTTTGGCACGATCGATATCCTTATAAATAATGCCGGCATATCTATGCGTGCGCTGTTTGCTGAAACTGAGTATGGAGACGCTCCGCAAAGTGATGGATGTAAATTTCTGGGGCGCGGTTTATTGCACCAAATATGCTTTGCCCTATATCACAAAAAACAAAGGCACCGTTGTGGGGGTGTCTTCAGTGGCAGGTTACAGGGGTTTGCCGGGGCGCACGGCATATAATGCTTCAAAGTTTGCAATGCAGGGGTTGGCATGGAATCTTTGCGAACGGAATTACTGCATACAGATGTAAATGTAATGTGGGTTTGCCCGGGATTTACTGCCTCAAATATTCGCAATGCCGCTCTTACAAAAGATGGCACACCGCAAGGCTTCAGCACAATGGATGAATCTCATTTAATGAGCGCTGAAGAATGCGCTGCAATTACGCTTGAGGCGATCGCAAAAAGAGAACGCACCGTGATATACACGCTCGTTGATAAACGTAATATTTTGCTGAATAAGTTCTTTCCAAAACTGATGGACAAGCTTGTGTATAATTTTTATTTTAAAAATGGCGAATTAATAAAATAAATCAGCGGAAAGCGATACATGCCCATTATTACCCTAACTACCGATATTGGCTACAATGATTATATTGCCGGCGCTGTAAAAGGGCAATTGCTTACAGCAGAGCCATTATTAAATATTGTTGATATTACACATAATCTTTCGCCCTTTAATTACCAGCAGGCGGCATATATATGCAGCAATGCGTTCAGGCATTTTCCTGCAAATACTTTTCATATCATCATCATTAATTTGTTTGAAAGATCACCTGATCATATATTGATCGCCAGGCATAATGATCAGTACATCGCTTGCCCTGATAATGGTATCCTCACTATGATCGCAGGCAAAAAACCAGAAGAAGTGGTTGCCATACCGCTTGAAGAAGATCGGGCAATGGCCACATTTCATTGCACTAAAGTTTGGGCAAAGGCTTTGCTTAAAATAAACCGCGGCGCCACCTTGGACATGATAGGTTCTGCAATAGATATCGATGAAAAATATCCCCTGCGCCCCACTATCGGCCCTGACTGGATGGAAGGGCACATTATCTTTATTGATAATTTTGAAAATGTGGTAGTGAATATTATGAAGCAAGAATTTGAGCAGCAGCGCAACGGGCGAAACTTTAAGATCATGTTCACGCGCAATGAAACCATCAGCGTATTAAGCAATAATTATGCATCGGTAACCCCCGGTGAAAAGCTTGCGTGGTTCAACTCTTCAGGCTATTTGGAAATCGCGATCAACCGTGGTAATATGGCGGGATTATTTGGTTTGCAGAGGTTTTCAGAATCTACACAGCAGAATGCTGCGTTGCATAATGCATGGTTCTATCAGACCGTGCGTGTTTTTTTTGAATGATTATATACTTCCTGTTCTGCCACCATCAACCGGGATGCTTACCCCATTAACATAAGAAGCCGCAGGCGACGCCAGGAATGCAGCAACAGCAGCTATTTCAGCAGCTTTTCCAAAACGCTTCATAGGAATTTCAGTTACCATTTCCTGTTCTGCTTCTTCTTTTGTAATGGCTTTTTTCGCCATCATATTTTGCAAAATATTCTCTAAACGTTGCGTTAGTGTGGCTCCTGGCAGCACATTGTTTACAGTGATATTATATTGCCCCAATTCATTCGCCATTGTTTTTGCCCATGATGCCACTGCGCCGCGAATGGTATTTGATACGCCAAGATTCTTCAACGGTATTTTTACAGACGTTGAAATGATATTTATTATCCTTCCATATTTTTCTTTTTTCATAGAAGGGATGACGGCTTTAGCAAGAATATGATTACAGATAAGATGCTGGTTAAATGCATTAATAAAATCATCTTCCGCAGCTTCAATAATTGCTCCGGAAGCAGGGCCACCACTGTTGTTGATAAGAATATGCACATCCGTTTTTTGCACGTACGCTGCAATTGCTTCTTTCACAGTTTCAGGCTTTGAAAAATCTGCAATAAGATAATGATGCTGCTGCTTTTTTGAGGTATCTAATTGCTGAATTGCTTGCTGCAACAGCGTTTCGTTTCTTGCGAACAAAGTACAGTTGGCACCAAGCGCGGCGAGTTCAACTGCTATAGCCAAACCAATACCCTGCGAGCTTCCGCAGATAACGGCATTTTTATTATTCAATGATACATCCATAAAGCAAAGATATTTGAGCCTGCAAAGCTTTGAAAGAAAATGTTTGCTGTTTGTTGGCTGGTGATTTAGATTTGTTTTAATAAAATAAATTATAGGCCATGATAACAGCTCCTTTTAATTTAAAAAAATGGGTGGATGAACACCGCGATTTGCTAAAGCCTCCCGTGGGCAACCAGTGCATATATAAAGAAGCAGAAAATTTTATTGTAATGGTTGTCGGTGGCCCCAATGCCCGCAAGGATTATCATTACAATGAAAGCGAAGAATTGTATTACCAACTGGAAGGAAATATTGTATTGAAAATTATTGACGATGGAAAGCCGCGCGATATTTTGCTGAATGAAGGCGATATGTTTTTGCTGCCGCCGATGACGCCGCATTCGCCGCAAAGGCCTGCCAGCACGGTGGGTTTGGTGATTGAGAAAGTGCGTGAAGATGAGGAAAATGAAAAAGACGCCTTTATGTGGTTTTGTGAGAATTGCGGCAACAAATTGTATGAAGAATTTGCTTTTGTAAAAGATATTGTGAAGCAATTGCCGCCCATTATGGAGCATTTTTATTCTTCCGAAGACCTGCGAACCTGCAAAAAATGCGGAACTGTAATGGAACCACCGGTAAAAAAGTAAAGGAACATGTACTGTAAGTTTTTACAATAGGGCATTGCAGTATGCAGGATGGTATTGTAAGTTTTTACAGTAGGGCATTGCAGTATGCAGGATGGTATTGTAAGTATTTACAATAGGTCAATGCAGTCTGCAGGATGGTACTGTAAGTTTTTACAGTAGGGCAATGCAGTATGCAGGGTAGTATTGTAAGTTTTTACAATAGGGCAATGCAGTGTGCATGATGGTATTGTAAGTTTTTACAGTAGGGCAATGCAGTGTGCAGGATGGTATTGTAAGTTTTTACAGTAGGGCAATGCATTGTGCAGGAGGCGCATGCATGTTTAATAACTCTTTTAAATAGGATATTAAACCACAAACTCCCTCCATTTCTCCAGTCCCTGGGAAGAAGCAACCACATTATCAATAAAAGCCATGCCGCGCACACCCTCATCAACAGAGGGGAAATCAAGCATTTCTTTGGTGGGTTCCGTGCCATCTATTTTTGCGGAAAGGGTCAAGGCAAAGTTGCGGTAGATGTTTCCAAAAGCCTCCAGGTAGCCCTCGGGATGGCCGCCGGGTGTGCGGCAATTATGTGTGGCAAAAGAGGATAAAGTATTGCTGTAATTAGAGCCTGCACGCAGGATTTCAGCAGGTTTGTCCAGCCATTTTACGAGTAAAGTATTGGGCTCTTCCTGCCGCCAGTCCAGGCCGCCCTTTTCGCCGTAAACCCTTATTCGCAAAGCGTTCTCTTCGCCGGCGGCAATTTGCGAAGCAACCAGCACACCGTTTGCGCCATTGTCGAACTTCAGCAGCACATTGCCATCATCATCCAGCCTTCTGCCTTCCACAACAGTGTTGAGGTCTGCGCAAAGCTTTGTTATTTTCAAGCCGGAAATATATTCTGCAAGGTGCGCTGCGTGCGTGCCAATATCGCCCATGCAACCGCTCTTGCCGCTCTTGGTTGGGTCGGTACGCCAAGCCGCCTGCGCATTACCTTCGCGCTCAGATAGCTTGCTGAGCCAGCCTTGCGGGTATTCTACCATAATCTTCCTCACCTTTCCCAACTCATTATTTTGCACCATATACTTAGCCTGTTTGACCATGGGGTAGCCGGAATAAGTATGGGTAAGACAGAGCAGCAGCCCGGTTTCTTTTACCTTTTGCTGCAACTGTTTTGCCTCGTCTAAAGTAAAGGTCATTGGCTTTTCAAGCACCACGTTGAAGCCATGCTCCAATGCCAGCATTGCCGGGGCAAAGTGTGCAAAGTTGGGTGTGACAATAGTGATGAAATCAATGCGCTTGTCTGCGGGCATCTTGCTTTCTTTTTCTATCATTTCCTGGTAAGATGTGTAAACCCTGTCTTCTGGTAGAAAAAGGAGTTTGCCTGATTCTATTGCAACATCGGGCTCAATACTTAATGCGCCGCAGCAGAGTTCTATAAGGCCATCCATGTTTAGGGCAATGCGGTGTACTGCGCCGATAAATGCGCCTTTGCCCCCGCCGATCATACCCATGCGTAACTTCCTGTTCATAGTTAAAGTTTATGTTTATAGAGCATGAAGGTAGAAAAAGATAATTTTCACGGGGAGAAATAATTTAGGTGAAGGCGGGAAGCTGATTTAGTGGGAAGGGGCTGCATTATTGGCAGAAAGCTATAGAGGGGAAAAGAGCCTGGTGGTGGTGACGGCTTCCAGTGAAGGTGGCGTGAATGTGGCAGGAAGGACGCATAGAGGAGGAAGGAGTGAGAATTGGTAAAAAAGCAAGCTTTTTAAGAGAATTGAATAGTATTAAGCAAAAGTTTTCGGAATTATTGGCAGGTGGATTAATAGGGAATAAGAAAGGTTGAATGGTGAAAAGAAAAATAAAATTCAATAAGGAGGCAAATTTATTGGGATAATAGAAAATATCTTTTTACTTTTATTGCCTGTTTCCAATAAATAGTAACGATAATGCCTGCTACTGCCACTTCCACGAACAGACGAAATATGATAAAAAACCTTGCGGCGGGTTCTGCGGCGTTGGTTGCGGGGGGCGCTATGCTGTCTTCGTTTGCGCCAAAAGAAAGGGAGGAGGCAGTGAAACTGAAAGGTAATATTAATCATGCTGTTTGCCCGTGGCCGTATAATAATTTGACGCTGGATGAACTTTGCGAGGCAATAAAGGGTATCGGCTTTGCCGCTATTGACCTGTTAGGCCCAAAAGATTGGCCCACAATCCAAAAGCATGGCGTTTATTCTTCCATGTGCAATGGGGCGGAAATAAGTTTGTATGAAGGCTGGTGCCACCCCGAATATCATTCTACCCTAATAAAAAACTATTCAGACATGATACCGCTTGTGGCGAAAGCGGGGTATAAGAACCTCATTTGCTTTAGCGGTGCGAGAAAGGGGATGGATGATGAAACGGGGATGAAAAATTGTGCGGATGGATTGAAAAACATATTAGGCCTTGCGGAAAAGAACGGTGTGGTGTTGCAGATGGAGTTGCTGAACAGCAAGATAGACCATAAGGATTATATGTGTGATAAAAGCGCATGGGGTGTGGCGTTGTGCAAACAATTGAGCTCAGAAAACTTTAAATTGCTGTTTGATATTTACCACATGCAGATAGATGAGGGCGATATTATCAGGACTATCGAAGATAACCATGTGTATTTCGGGCATTACCATACTGGCGGCGTTCCGGGAAGGCACGAGATTGATGAAACACAGGAATTGTATTACCCGGCTATTATGCGTGCGATTGTGAAGACTGGATTTAAGGATTATGTTTCACAGGAATTTGTGCCTACATGGCCGGATAAAATTGCGGCGTTGAAGAAATGCGTGGAGATTTGTGATGTGTGAGAATAATGGATAATTGAGAATGGAAAATGGAGAATTGAGAATGGAGTGTGAAGAACTGAGAGAGCAGGATTTGGATTGGAAAGTCTATAATAACAAAAACTAAAAATAAATATAATCATGGCGGACAATGTTTTTGATGCAATCGTAATCGGCTCGGGGATCAGTGGGGGATGGGCAGCGAAAGAGCTTTGTGAGAAGGGTTTGAAGACCATTATGCTGGAGCGCGGCAGGGATATAAAGCATGTGAAAGATTATGTGAATGCTAACAAAGAGGCGTGGGATTACCCGCACAGAATGAAGCCTACTGAGCAGATGAAGGAGGATTACCCGGTGCTGCGCAGGGACTACCCGCTGAATGAATCGAACCTTGACTATTGGGTGAATGAAAAAGAGTCGCCGTACACAGAAGTGAAAAGGTTTGACTGGTTCAGGGGCTATCATGTTGGCGGCCGCAGCCTGATGTGGGGAAGACAGAGCTACCGCATGAGCGACTTTGATTTTGAAGCGAATAAAAAAGATGGCTGGGCAATCGACTGGCCGGTGAGGTATAATGAGATAGCGCCGTGGTATGACTATGCGGAAAAGTTTGCCGGTATCAACGGTAACCGCGACGGTATGCCGCAATTGCCTGACGGGCAATATATGCCTGCGATGGATATGAATTGCGTGGAAAAAGATGTGTCGGCGAGGATGAATGCACATTATCCTGCGGCAAGCTACAGGCGTATGATAATGGGGAGGAGTGCGAACATTACTGAACCTTTGCAGGCGAGAACACAATGCCAATACCGCAATAAATGCTGGCTGGGATGCCCATTCGGGGCTTATTTCAGTACACAGTCATCTACGTTGCCGGCGGCTGTGAAGACCGGGAATTTGACCTTGAGGCCGTGGAGTATTGTTACTAAAATATTGTACGATAAAGATAAAAAGAAGGCAACCGGTGTTGAAATACTGGATGCAGAGGACAACAAGACGTATCAATATTTTGCCAAGATAATTTTCCTGAATGCATCCACCTTAAACAGTGCGTGGATACTGATGAACTCTGCAACGGATGTATGGCCGGATGGTTTGGGAAGCAGCAGCGGCGAGCTTGGGCATAATATCATGGACCATCATTTGGGAGCGGGGGCATCAGGGGACGTTGATGGTTATGAAGATAAATATTATTTCGGGCGCAGGGCAAATGGTGTTTATATACCGCGGTACAGGAATTTGTTTGGGGATAAGAGGGATTACCTGCGCGGCTTTGGCTACCAAGGAGGTGCGAGCAGAGAGGGGTGGAGCCGCAATATTGCTGAACTCAATATTGGCGTGGACCTAAAAGAGGCACTGAGCGAGCCGGGTAAATGGACAATGGGTATGGGAGGCTTTGGGGAAACGCTGCCATATCATGAAAATAAGGTGACGCTTGATAAAACGAAGACTGATAAATGGGGATTGAATATACTGGCAGTTGATGTGGAATATAAAGACAATGAAAGGAAGATGCGGGTGGATATTATAAACGATGCTAAAGAAATGCTGGAAGCTGGTGGCGTGAAAAATGTGAGAGCGCATGACGGGGACGGTACGCTTGGAAGGGGTATTCATGAAATGGGCTCGGCAAGAATGGGAGCAGACCCGAAAACTTCTGTACTAAATAAATGGAACCAGATATGGGATGCGACGAACGTGTTTGTAACGGATGGTTCGTTTATGGTGTCGAGCGCGTGCCAGAACCCATCGCTTAGCTATATGGCTTTTACGGCGAGAGCTGTGGACCATGCGGTGAGTGAAAGTAAGAAGGGGAATATATAGGATGGCTGATTTGGAGATGTCTGATGTATGATTTTGGGATGTCTGATTTGAAGATGGTCGATGGTTAATTTGTTGATGGATAAGGTGTGTTGTTTGATTGTAAAAAATAATAATAAAAAACAGTTTTATGGATAGAAGAAAAGCTTTGTCAACAGTGGCGTTGCTGTTTGGCGGGACAATTATTGGTGGTGAGGCGTTTTTGACTGGTTGCAAAACACCTGGTAGAAAAGAGGGGGTATTTGCACCGGATGATGTTGCATTTTTGGATGAAGTGAGTGAAACTATATTGCCAACTACGGCTGCATCGCCGGGAGCAAAAGCCGCGCAGACAGGGCAGTTCATGAAGACTTTCGTAATGGATTGTTATGAGCCTGAAGACCAGAAATTGTTTATTGATGGCATTGGGAAAATAAATGATGAAAGCAATAAGAAGTTTGGAAAAGACTTTATGAACCTTACTGCGCAGCAAAAACATGACTTGCTGGATGCAATAGATACTACCTCAAAGGCAGAACTGAAGCAATCGGATGCTTATTTTGATGCCATGACCGAAGTGCAAAACCAGGCACAGGTGATGGAGCAAAATTATGCAGGGAAAAACCAACGTGCGTTGAAGCTAAGAAGCAATCCTACCTACTATTTTATGCTGATGAAGCAGTTGACGCTGCTTGGGTATTTTACTTCAAAGCTGGCATCAAATACTGCCTTGCGTTATGAAGCGGTGCCGGGGAAATATGACGGAAATTATCCTTATAAAAAAGGAGACAAAGCATGGGCTACTTCTTAAAAAGGTATATAAATAATTATTACTACATATAAAAAACAATCAGTTATGTCACAAACCAGAAGGGATTTTTTTCAGAAAATAGGGATATTGAGCATGGGAACATTGCTTGCTAAAAACAGTTTGTTTGCAGAACCCAATGGGGAAAAAATAAAGCAGCTTGGCATTGAACTATGGACAGTGAAAGAGGATATGGCAAAAGACCCAAAAGGGGTGCTGAAACAACTTGCATCGTTTGGTTATAAGCAGGTCGAAAGTTTTCAAGGGAAGGATGGCATGTTTTGGGGAATGAAACCGAAGGAGTTTAAAGATTATCTTGATAGTGTGGGCCTAAAATCTTTTGGCAGCCATTGCGGTGATTGGAATAAACCCGAATTTGAAAAAGATGTTGCCGATGCAGCAGAGGCCGGCATGAAATATTTGATATGCCCCGCTGTGAATTCTAAAATGCTGGTGATCTCTCAAAAATCTATGGACGAATTCAAAGTGGTTGCTGACCAATTCAACAAGTGCGGAGATATTTGTAAAAAACATGGGCTACGATTCGCCTACCATACACACGGTTATCCTTATTTAAAACTGGACGGGAAGATGCCTATAGAATACCTGATGGCGAATACTAACCCAGATACGGTGGATTATGAAATGGATATTTACTGGGTGGTTACTGCAGGTGCAGACCCTATTCCGCTGCTTGAAAAATATACTTCCCGTTTCAGGCTTTGCCATATAAAAGACCGCATAAAAGGCGCCACTGAAGAGAGTGCTTCCTGTAATGTGGGAGAAGGCAGCATTGACTTTAAGAAAATCCTGCATGTGGCAAAAAGCACCGGTGTGAAATATTTTACAGTTGAACAGGAACGTTTTGACGGTACAACACCTTTGCTAGCTGCACAAGCAGATGCAAAGTATGTGTTGAATCTAGAGATCTAAGGAATTCGTACTAATTGTTTTTTTACTTCTTATAGCAAAAAACCTGCGGCTAAACCGCAGGTTTTTTAATTGCTGGTGTTATTTATCTTCACTCTACTGTCATCATCTTATTCACTTCCAATCCTGTCCCAAACAGCTTTACATGGTATTCACCCCTTGCAGTGCCTGCAGGAAGGTAAATAGTTTGAGAAGCAGAACCGCCAGCATGGTTTATCTCCTGATTGAGTAATTTTTGCCCTAGCGTGTTGAATATGATCAGCGTGTACCGCCCTGCGGGTATATTAGCCAGTTGGAGGGTGAAAGTATGTTGAGTTACTGGGTTGGGGAAAATATTAATACCTGATAAGCCACCCCCTATAACTACTACTTCTGTATTGGTATAGCTGATGCTGCCGTCTTTGCCTAACACTTTGATACGATAATAATTATCACCCTGCAAAGGTTGCCTATCATAGAAGCTATAATTGACTGATGGCTGCCCGCTGTTCAATGCTGCTACGCTTCCCAATGTAACAAAGTCTGTAGCGTTTGCAGAACGTTCCACTTCATAATAGTCCATATTCATTTCGTTGAGGCATGTCCACCCTATCTGCACACCGCTTCCCTGCTGGTAAGCACGGAAATCGATCACTTTTACTGGCAGTACAATGCCGGTGGGGTTAACAACAGAGAAACGGTTGAATAACTGTATGCCGTTTGTACTGCTGTCAATGGCCTTGCTAACGCCGATAGTATACACACCATACACCTCTGTGTTGAGGGGATAAGTTGCAGCATTTGAAAAGTCCATGACGTCACCATTATCTGATAAGCGTATAAAATTGGTGCCGATGCCTGAGTAGTCTTTTTCCACAAGGGAATTCTGTGTGTACATAAAGCCTGCCTCTACTTCATTTTCCCCTCCGGCTGCCGGCCAGAGCCAGTTGCCAACAGAATTATCTCTTTTGGTATAAAAGAGCTTCATAGTTGCTTTTCCTACATCCTGTGAAGCGCTGGTCTTTATATACCATATCCTGTTTACCCGGTAAGCCCCCCCACTTGAGCCATAGGTAAAGCCTACATCCCCATAATTGACTACCACGGTAAAGTCTTCCGGTGTGCCAAAATTATTATTGATCATCATCCTGTTGGGGGAAGGAAGCGAACTATATGATGGATAAGCAGCTATAAAACTTGCCCCAACAGGGAAATAAGTATCTACATTGGTGACGCTTTTGATCTTGAAGCCAGCAGTACCTGCAAAAGCAGAGCTTGCCCCTGCCACATTTACCGGCGTTCCTGAATTGTCGCAGGTAGCTATGAAACTGTTGATGTAAGTTGTAGAATTAGCAGCCCATGTTGGCTGTGGCACATTGAGATAGGATGTTCCCGGGTTATCCCAAGTGATCAGCCCTGTGTTGGTAGCCCAAACACCCGTACTCAGCACCAGGCTGTCTGCTACTTCAATGGTTGATCCTGTACCACTTGCAGCCATTGTAATGTTATTGCCTGAGCCTACATTAATCTTCACATCCCATGCAGGGGTGTAAGTCGCTGTGGCAGGCGTAGTGGGGAAACCCGGATATATCTGTGTACCAGATGTTGGGGTATTGAAAACATAGCTTGCTCCCGAGTTGTACGTTTTAGTACCTGTTACCTGCACATGTCCTGTTCCTGAATTATCCAGCCCTGTAGGTAAGGATATCTTGACCCCGCCGCGTATAGTAAAGCTCAATGCAACTGTGGCTCCTGTTACAGTAGCGTTGTTGTTCAGGTAAAGCGTGGAAGTTCCTGAACTTGACTGAAGCACCGTATCTATGTAAATGATATAAGTATTTGCAGGTACGCCTGGTCCTGTAACCAGCATACCTGGATAAATGCCAATGTAAGAAGACATATTGGTAATATAAGGAAAGCCAATTGCTGTATTACCTGTGTAAGATCTGGTAGCCAGGCCATTTAGTGTAAATGCCCCTGCGCCTGTAATACTGTTGCCTGCAAAGTCAAGCCAGCCGTTGACAATAGCAGTGCCGCCTGAAGGAATGGTTCTGCCTGCAACAAGCTTTACACCGCCGGTAGTATAGCCTGTATAAGTATTGTTATCAAAACTAACGTTGGTGGGTACATTTGCTGCGGGCCATTCTGAAATAGTGCCATTATTCACTGTTTGTGCGCTGCTGCCTGCATAGATCAACGTACCGTTAGAGTAAGCAATAGTGCCTGTACCGCTGAAAGTGCCGTTTACCAATGTAAAGTTCCCCGTAATAGTCAGCGTAACACCAGAAGCAATATTTAAAATTCCAGTGGATAGTGTAACATTTTTTAGTGTTTGTGCAGTGGTTACAGATAAGGTACCTCCAAGTATGTCAACACTGTTTGTTGTTGGCAAAGTGGCCCCTCCTGTATGGCTTAATGCTAAAGTCCCGGCTTTCACCTGCGTGAGCCCTGTATAGGTGTTTGGCCCTGTAAGTGTAAGCGTCCCTGCGCCTGATTTAATGAATGTGCCCGTGCCGGAGATATACCCAAGAGAAGTGCCGGTTGCACTGTTTCCGAAAGTAGTACCAATGCTTTGATTATCAATGAATGTGCAGCCATTCAAAGTAAGAATTTGTGTTTCGCCGTCAGTATTCACCCAACTGGTAGCTATGGAGGAAGCAGTTTGCGTAGTATTGTTTAAGATAAGTTGCGTATTGAAACCGGCATAATGGTTACTGTCGGTTCCACCAAAAGGATCACTAACCTGTGAAAGTAAAATACCGCCTGTACCTGTTCCAAGGTTTGAACCATAGTTTACTGTCAAAACACCTTCGTTTACCTGTGTATTTCCTGAATAAGTATTAAAATACCCTGAGCTGTTTTGTGCATTCAGTGCGAGATTGCCCGGGCCTGTTTTTTCCAGCCCTGCTGTACCACTGACAATTCCGTTTAACTGATAGGTCACCAAGTTGTTAACAGTCCCTCCCACTTCCACACCAATAGAAGCAAGTGTAGTGGCGCCTATTGGATTTAAAACAATATTGCTTGGCAAAAGAACAAGAGACACAGTATCATTCGTCTGGTTGTTAAGATCCAGCGCCGAAGGATAATAAGCCTGGTTGGCGGGCCCAAGGCCATACAAATAAATAGTAGACGGCGAATAAGTTATATTTTTGGTATGGCTGGCTGTTACCTGCAAGGCTAGTTTGCTGTAATTGTTTACGGTAGCAGTTCCTATAGTAAGACAGGTGGTTGTGTTGGTTGCCATCCACCCGGCATTGGTTCCTGCAGCATCCCCAATTGTCCAGTTGCCTGTTAATGTGGAAGCAGTTGAATTCAGGCATAATTCAGCCCCATCTGTAGTACTGTTCCCTCCTCCCAGAAAAGTAAGCGAATTGCCATTGTCTGCTACTGTTCCATTAGCATAATTTGACTTAACCCCATAAAGATAATGGCCGGAGCCGCCAATATTAAAATTCAGATGTGTTCCCGTTCGCGCAGAAACAGAAGCTCCGCTTGATGCATAAGCCACTAAGGTAGTGTTTCCTGTAAATGTAGTGCTGCCTGTTACGATGGTATTCTGCTGGTTAAAATTGATCCCTGCTATGCCTGTTACAACGCCTGCTGGCGTTAAAGTAAGGGTGCCACTTATTTGAAAAGGTGTTGTAGTGGAAGTTGAATCAGCGGGTATATTTCCGTCACTTGTAGGCCATATACGCATCCAGTGTGTAGTATCATAGGTTGTCTGGTAAAAATTCAGTGTATCATTTCCAAAGGCCTGGAATTGAATAAGATTGCGTGGCGACGCATAAGAATACCTTCCAAGGCCACCCGGTTGAATGCTATTGTGGCCTGCCAGTGTTAGCCTGGCGTTGTTAATGGTGATCCCGTTGCCTTGTAAAAATAAGTTCGGGTCACTGTTGCCGTTTTTTGCGCCAAGGGTAAATTCACCCTGATCAATATAAATGTTTCCTGCAAAACCTGCCCTGAAAGGAGAAGCTATTTGAAGTTCGCCAGTGCCTCGTTTTACAAGGCCGTTATTGCCGCCAATAACCGGGTTAGTGGTATAATTAAGGCCAATATAAGTGGTGCCTGTATTTACAGTAAAACTGGCCGGTGAAACCATGGTAATGCCATTAGTTGAAGCAGTAGCATCGATCTGGTAATTATTAACATTGGAAGTAAGGCTGTCTGCAACAATATTTGCCGCAGGGGATACAACATTTATCCTCCCTGCCGTCCCTTCAAAAACTCCATAGCCATTTTCCAGCCATACACTGGTAGTATATGGCCCGCCTGAAATGTACGACCAATTATTGGTCACATTATCCCAGCTTTGAGGGTTAGTTGAATTGCTCCAGTAAACGCTTAATGCATTTAATATTGTTTGGTTATTAGATGCTGCAAGGGAGGTAATAGTAGTGATGGTAACCGGAGAAATGCTTGTAAAAGAGAAATTAGCTGAAGGGGTTGTGATGCCGGCAATGGAAATATAATCACCAGCTGTTGCAGAACCTGCAACATCGGCAACAAGTATAAGATAACTAACATTGTTGGGCGACACGTTGGTAATACTAGAAAAGCCGGAATTATAAACCAGGGTTTGCCCTGAGGTAATGCCGGTTGCTGTCACCGTTCCTACCAAGGTTGCACCTGTTAAACTCGGGGAACCGTTTTGGTATAGATTGAAATCCTGGATATCATTTAGACCAGCATAAGTACCGGCTGTAACAAACGTAGCGCTCGTTGGTGTAACAGGCGCATTAGATACTGTAACACTATAAATGGCCAACAAATTATTCTGGCTTCCCCGAACCATGTTCCCTGCAGGGTTATGATTTGTACCGATCGCCACTTGCGGGCCAACAATTTTTTGATATTTGCTTGTATTAGCAGGGTTAGAACCGTTCTTCACAACACCACTTCCAGTTGAACTTAGAAAACTGAAATTTGTAAAAGGTGTAGCGGTGAATCTTATAGAGTCCCCCACCGTAGCTGTTGGAGCTACATCAGCTGTAACAATAAGGTAGGTAGTCACCGCGCTCCCGATAGCTGTAAAGCCGGAATTGAAAGTAATGGTACCTCCCGAAGATGGAATAATAGTGACAGTTTGGGCAAGTGTAGGCGTACCCAGTAAGGTGGCATTCGTGTTTTCATACACTTTAAAGTTAACCAGGTCCCCGGGCACATAATTCCCTCCCGTGGTTAGTGTAAGATTAGTGGGAGTTACGCTCACAGCATTAGATACAGTTAAAGAATACACTGCAAGAATATTATTAGTGCTTCCATCTGCAATATTTCCTGCTGCGGGATGAGAGGTGGCAATTACTACAGATGGGCCAAAAATTGACTGGTTGTTTGATACTGCTAAGTTGCCGCTTGATGGTGATCTGGTAACACAACCACCGGTAGTACTGCTAAAAGAAAAATTGGTAACATTATCTTTCGCGATATAAACATAATCACCCGATAAGGCTGTTAGGGGCACATCCACGGTTATAAAAAAATAACTGCCGGTGCCTGCGGCAATAGTCGCTGCTGCCGGGAAACTGGCAAAATTAATAGACGCGCCTGTCGCTGGGTCTGTGCCGAAACTCCCAATAAGTGTTGCCCCGTTTATGCTGTCTTTCGTACTGTTTACCCACAATTGAAAATTAGTAAAGTCAGCCCCAGGTGCATACACGCCGCCAGTGGTAAACGTGAAGCTTGTTGGTGTAATATTAAAATTGGTTGCAGATAGGTAGTAGGAAGCAATAATATTATTAGTAGTGCCTTGGGTCAAATTCCCCGCTACAGGATGCGATGTAGTAAGGGTGACAACAGGCGAAATGATCGTTTGGGTATTGCTTGCCGGCACAGGGTTGGTAGGCCCTGTTACCTGCACACCGATCGTGCTAAAGCTGAAGTTGGCAAAATTGGCCGTTCCTGCATTGAGGAAAATGG
This sequence comes from uncultured Bacteroidota bacterium, assembly GCA_963771435.1. Classification (GTDB taxonomy): domain Bacteria; phylum Bacteroidota; class Bacteroidia; order Chitinophagales; family Chitinophagaceae; genus CAVYTF01. The sequence continues at coordinate 94,330 of CAVYTF010000030.1, forward strand.
TATTTCCATTTGCAGCGCAAGTGGCTACTGTGGCAGCAACAATAAAATAGTAAGTACCCACAGGTAAAGAACTGATTCCCGTAAAAGTAACAGTGCCACCTGTGGCTGGTGCACCTGCAGATTGGATCAAAGAGGCGCCTGAAAGAGAGTTTGTAGTGTTTTCATATAACGTTAAATTGGTTACATCTGTAGTGTTGCTGTATGTGCCTGCCGTTGTAAACACAAAGCTCGTTGGCGTAACAGGAAAGTTTGCAACGGAAACCATGTAGGAAGCAATCGCAGACACACTGTTTTGGTTAATATTTCCTATCGCAGGGTGTGCCTGGGTAATAGTAACCACTTCTACCTTAATGGTCTGCGCATTGCCAACGGTCGCAGGGTTTGTGCCGCTCGCTACCGCCGCAGCGGTAAACCCAAAATTGCTCAGTGCATCCGTTGCTATTTTCACAAAATCTCCATTGGTGCCTGTTGCAGAAACATCGGTAGTGATATAAAAATAACTGGTGCCTGATAAAGCTATTGCCGTTGGAGCAGTAGAAAATGTATTAAATATAAGTGTTTGAGGGGCGCTGCCGCTCGCAGTTATTTGTTCAAGCATGGTAGATGACCCTGCGTTAAAAGGGCTGCTGTTGCTTTGCCACAATTTATAATTAGCAAAATCAGCCGTACCGGCTGCATAGGCTCCTGCAGTGTTAAAAGTAAAGCTGCCGGGGGTATAAGAACTGCCGCTGTTCACAGTAACTGAATAAGCCGCTACCGGGTTATTAGTGCTGCTTTGGAACACAAATGCAGCTGCAGGCTGGATAGCGGCTATTGCCACTGAACCCTCAATGGTTTGCGTGTAGCCCCCTAAAGTGCCGGATTGCGTTGCTCCTGTAAAGCTTATCCCGCTGCCGTTGCTGATACCGGCTGTAAAAGTATGCCCGGGTACTGATCCGTTGGCAACGTCGGCAACAAGTATATAATTACGGGCGGCAGTTATATTTGTTTGGGCGGATATGGCGAATGTCATTACGCCAGCCAAACTAAGCGGGCCGCTTACTGGAACATCGCCTGCATCATAAACTCCATTTGCATTCACATCATAATAAAGATCAAAGTTGCTCAGTTCTGCACTGGTAGCAGTTCCTGCCGTTGTGATCTGTACCGATAAAAAACTATAGCCCGATGCACAAGCTGTTGGTGTCAGGGTAAAGCCATACACAGTAACAGCAGTAGCTCCTGCCGATATATATCCTGTAGCTGGTATTGGTGCGGAGGGAGTCACAGTGGCTGGATTAACCGTAATAGATTGGGTTTGAGGAGTGCCGCTTACGCCGCATGAATTATAAGGCGTCGCCGTTATAGTTCCTGTGGCTGTGCCAACCGTTACATTGATGCTACTGGAGTTTTGCCCGCTGTTGATGCCCCATCCCCCCGGCACGGTCCACGTATAAGTTAAGCCTGCAATGCCGGTAACCGAATAGGTTTGTGTACTCCCCGGGCAAACCGCTGCAGTAGGCAATATGGCTGATGGCTGGGTAGGAGTTTGTATGACCGTAGTGGTTACATTGGCTGCCGGGCTCGTGCAGGCGCCACTTTTTGCTGTCACAGAAATAGCGCCATTGACTGTTCCGGCAGTAGTGTTGAATGTTATGCCTGTGCCCGATGTTGGAGACCACCCCCCACCAACTACCGTCCAGTTATAAGTAAACCCAAGATCATTAACGCCGTATGTTTCCGCAGCGCCCGGGCAAACATTAGGGGTTCCTGAATTGGAGAAGGTAGGCATAGCAGGAACAGTATTGATCGTAAGCACACTTCCACTCGTCACGATACCTTCTGTAGTAGTGATGGTGAAAGTTCCTGTTGTTGCTAGGGCAGGCACTAAAACACTGATAGATGATGCACTGATGTAAGTATAGGCAACAGGCGATGCCCCCGTAAAAGTGATAGTACCTGAAGGTGTAAAATTTGTTCCGGTTATGGTTAAAGTAGAAACACCTGCGCAGGCAGGGTTTGGTAAGAAAGTTGAAATGGTCGGTAAATAATAAGTGATGCTCACCTGCCCTAAACCTCCTGTGCCGCCACTTTCATTCAATAAGTCCGCTGCGCCCCCGCCCCCGCCACCCGGTGCATTCCCCGCAATAGGTGCAGTGGCTGTATATCCAGATGCACCGCCATTGCCTCCGCCTGAAGGCGCTGTTGCTCCAGGGCTTGAAGCAGTATTACTTTGAGTTCCAGCAACTCCATTAGCCCCAGTGCCGGCAGAGGATCCTCCGCTTCCTCCCCCTATATTGCCTCCAGGATTTTTATTTCCACCACCATTCCCCCCGCTAAATACAGTTGTCCCCGTACATGCACCTGACGCTCCTCCTGCCCCAGGTGTGTTTGCAGTACAAATACCACCACCGCCGCCAACTGCTAACACCAAAGCCCCAACCTGGGTATTAGAAGAATTAAACCAACTGGTACCTCCAGTGCCTCCAGGTGTAGCAGCTGAAGTTCCTGCAGCGCCGACTGTTCCAACGTTCAAATAATAAGCTGTCAATGGGGTTACCGCTATAGTTTTTGTTGCATAAGCGCCACCGCCCCCTCCGCTTCCTGAACGTGTTACATTATTATTACCCGCGCCACCACCACCGCCGCCCCAGCATTGCACAACAATAGAAGTAACATTGGCCGGGATAACAAAAGGGCTGGAAGGATTTGTAAAAGTGGTTCCTTGTGCATGAGAAGAAATACTTGCCAGGCTGAAAGCAATAACTGCAAACCAAATTGAAAGTGATCCCCTCACTGCATTAAATAAGCTCCGGGTAAAATTTTGTTTCATACATGCAGGATCAAAAATTACATTAAATTAAACTAATATCTTTATCAAAGTCACACTGCCCGGTCATCACTATAATTCCCTTTTTGCAGCCCCAGTGGTGTTAAGTATCTTACTGCACTGCTTATGTCTTATTATCCTCAGATAGTCTGTAGATCAGGCATATGTCCGTTAGCTTAGTTGAAAAGCCCTCCTTACTTTAATGGTTATAAAAGATAAAGTACATAACTCTTCTCCTGAATGGCCACTAATTTAAAAAACCTAAAGGTATTAAAAATAATAATTGTTAAACAAAACAAATATTTTCAAATACTATTTTCGCCACGCGCAATTTTTGAGCCAAAAAAAGTATAATATATAGAATCGGGCTTTAATTCTTCTCAAACACAAAAAAACCTGCAGGATCATCCCGCAGGTTTTTACTTTTTGATTTTTTACTTTTTAATTTCCCACCGTAATTGTCTTTTCCACCTGCATGGCCGCACCGATCAGCCTCACATGATACTCACCCCTTGCCGTTCCGGCAGGAAGATAAATAGTTTGAGAAGCAGAACCGCCCGGATGTTCGATCGGCTGGTTCACGATCTTTTGCCCCAATGTATTATATACCAACAGTGAATAGCTGCCTGCAGGGATATTTGTCATCTCCAGGGTAAATGTATACTGGGTCACAGGATTTGGATAAATACTGATATCCGCTGGCGCTGTGCTGCCTATAACCACCAGCTCAACATTGGTATAGCTAACGCTGCCGTCTTTGCCTACTATCCTGATACGGTAATAATTATCTCCCTGTAGCGGCTGCTTGTCATAGAAACCATAGTCAACAGATGGTTGCCCGTTGTTCAGTGCATTTACGCTGCCAAGAGCGGTAAAGTCTGTTGCATTGGCTGAGCGCTGCACTTCATAATAACCCATATCCATTTCATTAAGGCAGGTCCAGCTTGTCTGCACTCCGCTGCCCTGCTGGTAAGCCCTGAAGTTGATCACTTTCACAGGAAGCACAATATCGCCCGGGTTCACTACGGAGAACCGGTTGAACTCCCCAACACCATCTTTAGTAGGATCTACAGGGGCACGGCTGCTTACGCCAATTGTGTACAGCCCATATATCTCTGTATTGTTAGGATACGTTATCACACTGGAGAAGTCCTTCACATCAGCAGATGGGTTAGTAGACAGGTAAATAAAATTGGTAGCGCCATTAGGATTAGAGTAATCCTTTTCCACCAGCGCAGGCTGGCTATAAAGGAACCCGGCTTCCACTTCATTCTCTCCTCCGGCTGCCGGCCAGAGCCAGTTGCCAACAGAGTTATCACGTTTAGTAAAGAACAACTGAACAGTGGCCTGGCCTGTGTCTCGGGATGCACTCGTCTTGATATACCATACCCTGTTCACCCTGTAAGCCCCGCCGCCACCATTTGTATAACCCACATCACCGTAATTAACAATTACACTGAAGTCTTCCGGTATTCCAAAGGCATTATTGATCATCATCCTGTTGGGGGAAGGAAGCGCGCTGTAGGTAGGATAAGCAGATATAAAGCTTGCCCCTACCGGGAAATAAGTATTCACATTGGTCACACTCTTTATCTTAAATCCTTGATTGCCTGTAAAAGGCGAGGTAGGCCCTGACACACTTATAGGGTTTCCTGAGTTGTCGCAGGTTGCGATAAAGCTGTTTATATAAGCTGTATTATTAGGAGCCCATGTCGGCTGTGGTTCAACAAGGTAACTGGTTCCGGGGTTATCCCAGGTGATCAGCCCTGTGTTGGTAGCCCAAACACCTGTGCCAAGTACAAGGCTATCCGCTACTTCAATGGTAGACCCAATGCCTGTGGCCATCATTGACATATTATTACCTGAGCCCACGTTTATCTTCACATCCCATGCCGGGCTGTAAGTTAAGGTAGCAGGGGTGGTCGGGAAGCCAGGGATATATCTGTGTTCCTGTTGTGGGTGTATTGAATACATAATTGGCTCCTGACTTATATGTTTTAGTACCGGTTACCTGTACGTGTCCTGTACCTGAATTATCCAGCCCCGTTGGCAGGGATACCTTTACCCCACCTCTTGTATTGAAAGTTAATGTCACTGTGCTATTTGTAGCAGTGGCATTGTTATTCAGGAAAAGAGTGTTTGTTTTTAAAACAGTATCTATATAAATAATATAAGTGTTGGAAGGGATACCGGTTCCTGTAACCAGCATACCAGGATATATGCCGTTTATAGTAGATACGTTTGTAAGATACGATGATCCGTTTGTAACATTCCCTGTATATGAATAGGAGGTAAGGCCATTCAAGGTGAAAACACCACCTGTTCCTGTAATAGTATTCCCCGCAAAATCAAGCCAGCCGTTTACAGTTGCGGTATCTCCGGTAGTAAAGGTCTTGCCTGCTATAAGCTTTACACCGCCGGTAGTGTAACCGGTATAAGTATAGTTATCAAATTTAACATTGTTAGGGCCACTTGCAGCAGGCCATTCAACAGGATTGTTTCCGCTGTTGACAGTTTGCGCAATGCTGCCTGCATAAATAAGTGTACCATTTGTGTAAGCAATAGTACCTCCGCCTGTGATTGTGCCGTTCACTAGTGTAAAGGTTCCCGTAATGGTAAGGGTAACACCTGATGCAACATTTAGAGTACCTGTTGAAAGAGTAACCCGTTCTTCAGTGTCTGTGTTGTAGTTACCGATAATGTGCCCCCGATTATATCTACTGTATTTGTAGTAGGTAAGGTTGTACCACCGGTATGGCTTAAAGTCAATGTTCCACCTGCAACCTCAGTTAACCGGTATAAGTATTTTGCCCCGTTAGTGTCAATGTTCCCGTTCCCGATTTTATAAAGGTGCCAGTCCCCGCAATAAGCCCTGTTAAATTGACGCCCGTTCCATTTCCAAAAGTAGTATTTGTAGATTGGTTATCAGTTAATGTGCAACCGTTAATATTCACTGTATCTGGCTATAATCCCCGGTTGTGTTTGTCCAGTAAGAACTTAAGGATGCAATGGTTTGGCTTGTATTATTTAAATTCAAAATAGTAGGGGAAGCTGCAAGTTCATACATCACAAGCGGCCCTGTGCCTAAATTAGAACCATAATTGATGGTCAGGGTACCTTGCCTTATCCTTGTACTGTCCTGGTA